>CABJAW010000001.1 GCA_902363665.1 Lachnospiraceae bacterium
CGCACATTTTGCTCCCTATGTCAACCCTTTGGGTAGCCTTTTTGAAAAAATTTGGGTTAGACCCATAATTAGGGGCTAACCCTGTAACTTAACTAAATGACATTGCAGACTGATTAGTATCCTTTCTTGGACGCCCTCTTGGGCGTTTGGTTTTTGACACTTCAGGTTCTTTTTTCTTGCGTCCCCGCTTCTTTGGTTCCGGCTTAGGGACGGGTTCTGAAAGACCGAGTGCCTCGAGTTCTTCAAAAACGATCTGCAGTGTATGAACCCAGCAGCCATCATCTGTTTTGGGCTTCTGAGGTGCATCGGCCTTTCGCCATGCACTTGACAGATCATCCATCAGATCGCCGTAGCTCATCTTATTTAGAAGACCGGCCCTGGTGGCTTTACGGATAATCCGGCACGTCATTACTGTAGTGATGAAATTTACGAATTCTGACCCGATAACAGAGAAATCACCCTGGACATTTGTCCTGTCAAGGCAGTCATCACTTTTGTATCGGTTAAATACAAGTTCAAGCAGCCATCTGTCATCGTAACACTGGTATGCCGTTTTAGGATCAAGATCCTGATCACTCTCAAAAACGATCACGCCGAATAAGGAAGACTTTTTGCTGTATTTCTCGGGTTCAAAGGTTTTTTTGTTTTCAGCCTTTGTCAGGTAATCAGCTTCTTCGATGGCTGCTTTTCTGGCATCTCTGTAGGAGTAGAGAAAACGCCCGCCCCTGATCTGTTTTTTCTTATAAACGACATGGCCTTCAATGCCTTCAAGAACACCAGCGAAAGACAACATGTCATTATCGGAGATCTGAAGGTCATTTCTTTTGATCGGTGTCAGGAAGTGGAGTTCCGGCCGTTCGGCCAGTTCCTCTTTGATCTTGCTGGGTGGAAATCCCTTATCGGCAACGATGATTCCTTTTCGGATGTCATTATCACGGATAAATGCAGAATACGAACTTGCATCGATGCTGTTACCCGGAAAGACTTCGGCACACACAGGTTCCATCCGTTCTATGTCATAAGCATACAATACGGATACTTCACTGCAGCCCCTGGTCCTGGCCTTGTAAGAATACGCAGAAAGATCATTCACGGTACTGGTATTCTGTTTTAACGTTCCATCGATGGCGATATGATGGTCTTCGGCAACAGATGAAATACGCAGCTGATAGAAGTCCTTCCGCTTGTTTCCGTCCTGTCCGATACGCTGAAGCAGATTTCCCAGGGTATTCTTTGACATGGCAGCGCCGGGATAATCCTTGCACACGAATGTCCTACGGTAATGGGCAGCCATTCTCCCAAGAGTGATCTTGGGCTTGATGACACGAAGAGTCGCAATGGACATGATGCTGTATGCTTCGTTTGCCGGATAGATCTTCAAAAGATCTGAGAGCAGATCAGCCGAAACTGATTTTACGAGGGCCGAAGCTCCGTAAGAAAGCATATCTGGTCCATCTGGGGCTGTGCTGTCAGTCAAGGACACATATTTGTAATCAATGATATGTCCGATGACTTTTCCGTTTTTTGGTTGCGGGTTACCACCCGGAATATATTTTGAAGATGCCCGCTGGCGGACTGCATAACGCTTCGGGCTGTTGGTTCCACTGTCATCAACAATCGTATTGACAGGTCTTGGGACTGCTCTTATTTCTGCCGGGACTGCCATAAAAATACCCCCTGTATATAGTCCTATTATAACATATTTGGACTATATAATAAATATTTTTATGACAAATTTTGCAAAGAAATATGCCTGCAGAAACGATGTAACCCGCCAAGAATAGCTTAAAATGGGGATTCTTCTCCTGATGAAAAGCAAAAATCTGGCATAAATCAAAGAAAACCGTATTTTTGGACTATCTTGCTATAGTCCGAAATGTTGGGAATGTTTTACACAATCTCTTCTGCTACATTTTGGATATTATTTACAGTTCCAACCCACACCATCTGATCACGAGCTTTCAATTCTTCCGTAACGCCTTGCTTCTCCATCATCTGACGCACCAGAATACCCATCCTCTCCTGTGCTTCATCGTCCACAGCATTCAGATGTTATGTTAATCTGCCTTGCTATCCCTGATACCTTATTCTTTCTACCAGCGTTTCCTTTTTCAGATTACTGCTTAAAACGCAGGAAAGTACAATCTGCAACAGACCGACCAAAAAAATCATAATAAAAATTGGTACGATTGGAACATGATAGATATTCATTCCAAATATTCCATTATGTTTTGCATAGGAAAAAAGTGCATAGCCGAGCGGCAGACCAATGATCAAAGCTACGCATATGGTACCAACCGTAAAAATCAGTCCCTGTAACTGCAGGCATAAATTTAATTGTTTATTTGTCATACCCACAGCCTGTAATATACCATATTCCTGCTTTTTTGTCGTAATATTCATGATCATGGTATTCGCCATATTCATAAACCCGATGAGTCCTACAATAGCCATAAACAGATAACAGCCAAGCTTCATCATGCTGCTTGCAAATTCGGCAGATTGTAACTGCGCATGATAAGTATCCATTTTTATATGCGAAGTATTAGAAATCAAAGTATTCAGACTTTGTTCTACAGATGCCACATCTTTTTTATCACAGTCCACCCACAGATAGCCATAGGCTGTTCCTCTCGGATTCATGGAACGATATACACCTTCCGGAATGACAAGATAAGTGTCCGCACTTACAAAAGATCCTGCAATCTTTCCCTGATAGGTATAGGTTCCACTTCCATTCTCAAAGTCAAATGCAATGGATTCACCCGGAGCATATCCATCTTGTTCCATCCACGTTGACCAGCCAAAGAAAATATCACCATTCTTTACCGCCTGATCATAGTCCATAGAGCCAATATCCCCTTCTTGGCACATAAAATCAAAATCCTTTTTACTCACAATAGTAGCCGGAAATCTTGTTCCGTTCAGATTTACAGAGACAATCTCTCTCGTCATGACATCTGTTACTCCCGGAATGCTTTTGATTTCTTCAATCAGCGAATCATTCAATGGGTCATCCGTCAGAATCGTATCCAGATTATTTTCCGGATATCTTTCATCATACTCAGCAGAATAGTCAAGCTGCAGTTCAAATTGTCCATGATTAACGGAAAGACGTGCTTCATGCTCCGTGTCAATATTTCCCACATAATTAGAGATAATCACAAACAATACGCAAGAAAAACCCATTGTGAGGATAGTACCAATAGTTCTTTTGGGATTACCCGTTACATTTGCCATTGCCATAGAAAACACGGTGACATTTTTTCTGCCATTTCGTTTTCCTTTTTTGTGTGTTTCTGCATTTTCTAAATACCGTGTTGCTTCGATAGGTGAAATCCGTGAAACAATTTTCATTGGTTTACGCAGTGCCAAAGCAACGGTAAGAAATGATACGAAAATACAGAGAAGCATAACAGGCAGGGAAAACAGAATCACCTGCTGATTTTGGACTCCCATAGAGCCAGTTCCGGTTGATACAAGGTTTCCCTGTTCTACCAGCCAGTTAAAACCGCATTTTGCAATCAGAAAACCAAGAAGCAATCCAACTGGTATTGAAAAAAATGTCAAAAACATACCCTCTCTGAAGATCAGTTGTTTCATCTGCTTTTTTGTCGCTCCCAGAGCCTTGATTTTTCCATACTCCTGTATCTTGTTGGCAATACCGACCTGAAAAATATTATAAATGACCACAACAGAGAAAAGTACAATTGCAAGAATCAAAACCCCGCATACCGCAATCGTTTCATAACTCGGCTGCAAGACCCATCGCAAATAGAGATCATTGACTATAACGTTTTTTTCTTCGATCCCACAAACTGCTGCAATCTGCTTTATAACCGAATCAATATTATTCATAGATACATTTGCAGAATCATTTAAAGTAAAAGAAATATTATACTGTCTGTCATTCTCTGCGACGTGCTCATCATAAAACTCCTGTGACCCGAAAGCAACATAAGATGCCTCGATGGTATACTCATCCCGATCATATAGGATTCCGCTGACAACAAATTCTTCCGGCTTATATTCTGACTGCATCCCTGCGCGGTAATCCAGTGTAACCGTATCTCCGACCTTTACATCATCATATCCCATTGCACGAAAAAATGCTCTTCCTGCGGCAATTTCCTGCGTTCCCCCCGGATACTTTCCTTCCTTTAACTCATATTCCTTATTATAGGGAAGCATTTTTCTTGCAGTCTCATCCATGCAGACAAAACCACCTTTTTCATTGCCTTTTATGATACCTTCGGTGCACATAGTGCCTGTAGCATCTATTTCCGCACGGCGGTTTACTTCTTTTAACTGCGATCCGTCTGCGGAAACAAACAGACCATAATTGCTTCCATATGATCCTGCCGCCTGACTTTTCTGTAAATGAATTACCCCATTTCCCACAGTACTGATGATAACAAGCAGCATCGTGGTCAGACAGATTGCCATCATGATCAGTATACTTCTTGTCCTGTTCCTTTTGTCATTGCTATATGCAATCCTGCTTATTGTCTTCATCTGAAATCCACCACCTGTCCGTCCTCAATCACCAGAATACGGTCAGCGACCTGTGCAATTTCGTCATCATGGGTAATCATTACAATTGTCTGTCCATATTTTTTTGCTGTCATCTTAAGCAGAGCGATTACCTCATCACTGGTCTTAGAATCAAGATTTCCTGTCGGCTCATCTGCAAATATAATTTCCGGACGATTCACCAGTGCTCTTGCAATTGCTACTCTCTGCTGCTGTCCTCCGGATAACTGATTTGGCAGATTATAAATCCGGTTTTCAATCCCCAGAGTTGCAATGATATCATTTACATACGCTTCATCCACTTTTCTTCCATCCAGCCCCAGTGGCAGTACAATATTTTCCCAGACATTAACAGATGAAACCAGATTAAATGCCTGAAAAACAAATCCGATTTTTCTTCTGCGGAAAACAGCAAGGGCATCTTCCTTCATCCTGTATAAATCTTTCCCGGCTAAAGTAACACTGCCTTTTGTAGGGGTGTCAAGCCCTCCAAGCATATGAAGTAATGTACTTTTACCGGAACCTGACTTTCCAACAATTGCGACAAATTCTCCCTGCTCAATCTGAATGTCCACCTGATTGACCGCTTTGACCTGATTCTCACCTGCGCCATAAAACTTACAAAGCTGCTTGGTTTCTAATATCACACTCATGTGTTGCCTCCTTTTCAATTCTGTAAAGCGTACCTTTTCAGCACGCTTTCTTTGCCTGTTTATATATTTGGTCATTTTTCAACCTACATCCAAATTGTATCAGGACAATCTTTCATTTCACTTTCAAAAAACGAGCAGAAATCTTACAGAATTGTAAGATTTCTGCTCACTTAAAATTTAACCAACATATGGTAATTGAATCACAAACGTGCTTCCTTTTTTCTTTTTGCCGGAGGTTACCGTAATCGTACCTGCGTGTTTTTCGATAATTTCTCTCGATAGAAAAAGTCCGATTCCTGTACCACTCTTTTCCATGACCTCCTTGGAACTTCCTCTGTAAAATCGTTGAAAAATTTTGTGATACTCATTCTGCGGAATACCAATTCCCTGATCCTCAATTTCCATTCTTACAAGATCGTTTCTTTTTTGTAACCGGATAAATATTTTTGAACCACACGGACTGTACTTGACCGCATTATCCAGAACGTTGATCACAGCTTCACCAAGCCACCTTTTATCCTGCATAATCGTGCATGTTTCCAGCTCTTTTTCATAGTCAAAAACGAATTCAATTTCTTTCTCATCCGCTTTAGGATAAGTGCGGTTCACAGCAGATATGACAGTATCCATAAGCGGAAGTTTTTTCTTATTAATCTGAATCAGTCCAGTTTCCATCTTGGATATTTCAAGAAGCGACTGCAATAATGTCTCCAGTCCATCCAGAGCACTCCGACAACGGATACGAAACTCCTCCTGTTCTGTGGCACTTAAGTCATTCTGCATCAGCACACTAAAACATGTATCCAAAGCTGCAACCGGTGTCTTTAACTGGTGAGAAATATCAGAAACCATTTCTTTCGTGTTCTCCTTTTCTGCCCTTGCTTCTTCCTTTATCAACTGAATATGATGTCCGATTGCTTCAAGCTGGTCATTCAATTTTTCCAGTTCTGCATGATTTTCCGTTTTCAGTAAATCATCAAATTTATTTTCACGGAATCTGATCAGAATTTCTTCCAACTGGTCTAAAATTTTCTGATGACACGCATCTTCTTTTTTCTTCCAATAAAGTAAAAAAGTCAAAAGAAGCACGCATATCACAGTGCTTACAGCACCGGTCACCATAACCTGATGCCGGAATTGCGAATAAAATGCATTCCCTTTATTCCCCCAGTATCCATATTGCTCCAATAATCGCCTTCCCTGTTCGTTAGTTTCAATATCCTTATCCTTAAGCAATTCCGAAACAGCATCCAGCCCGGAAAATTCTTCCTTTGCAGCAATCTCTGTCATAAGATTCATTTTATATTTATAATCTTCATAAAACACATACGTGGTAAAGCAATTTAATATTGCAAACAATAATATGACAGGTAATACCAAGGAGAGCACTACTGTAATCTTCTTGCGATATCTCTTTGTCACTGCCTTACCTCCTGATTCCATATATACCCAAGACCTCTGATATTCTTTATATAGACCGGTGCAGCCGGATTGTCTTCGATTTTCTCACGGAGTCTTCTGATATTGACAGCGATTGTATTTTCATCCACAAAATCCCCTTCCAGATCAAACACATTTTCCAATATTTGTGTTTTTGAAAGAATCTGTTTCGGATTCTGAAGAAAAAAAGTCAGCATTTTCAACTCCGTTTTTGTCAGACTGATTTCACGACTCTTTATCAGGACTTTCATTTCTCCTGCGATAAATACGATATCTCCCGAAATCATCTTTCCGGCTTCCGTTTTCTCCTGTCTGCGTCGGAAATGTGCTTCTATTTTCAAAAGAAGTACCGAAAGACTAAACGGCTTTGTAATATAATCATCTGCCCCTGCTTCATATCCCATGACCTGATCCATCTCCTGATCTAGTGCTGTAAGACAAATAATGTATGTATTATAATTGCATCTCATCCACCTTACAAATTCCAGTCCATTCCCATCCGGAAGATTCACATCACAAATGGTAACATCCACATTATTATCACTTGCAATTCTTTTCGCTTTTTTCACTGATTCTGCTGAAAAAACCTCATATCCGGATTTTTTCAGTGAGAATGTAATTCCACGATTTAAATTTTCATCATCTTCAACCACGAGTATACCTGGCATAGCATCTGCACCTCTCTTTATTAACTATTCATCTTAAAATGCTTCAATGCCGTTACTGAAAACTTATAAAAAGTTATAAACCTCTATGTTTCATTCCTACTTCAACGAGTATGCTTTTGATGATATAAATATCAATCTACTCACAAGTTCCTGTACTCTCCATAGGCGTAAATTCCGGACTAACGTATCCGTACCTATTTGCATCAACGTTTCAGTGTTAACTTGCAAATCTTTCTCCATAAGCCTTGAGATTTATAGATGCCTGGAAATCTCTGTCTATTATATTCCCACACCCACATCTATAAATTCTGTCTGATAACTTCAAATCTTTTTTGATGTTCCCACAACAGCTGCAAAGCTTTGATGATGGATAAAACCGGTCAGCCACAATAAGCGGAATCCCTTTATCATTGCACTTATATTCAAGCTGTTTCCGAAACAAAAAAATCCCTGTTCCTGGACTGCTTTGGATAAATGTCTGTTTTTCATCATTCCACTGACCTTCAGATCTTCAATACATATAAATCTTGGTTTTCGATTTACGATTTCCGATATGGCCTGATTCAAATAATTTTTACGGATGTTTGTTAATCTGTGATTTCGTTTCAATAAAAGCTTTTCCTTTTTGATTACATTATTTGTTTTACAGTAACTTTCCCCTTTCTTATTTTTCCCGTAAGAACGAGAAATACTACGCTGTAATCTGCGTTTCTGTTTTTCTGATTTTTTTACTTTCTGGCTCTTATTGATGTTCTTATACTTCACGGCATCAGAGCAGACAGCCAGGTCTTTGATTCCCAAATCTATGCCGACTCCGTCATCATTAAGCGTTTCCCTGCAGTCCGGAAATTCCACACATACACTGATCCACCAGTTCAATCCGTCAAAGGATATTCTCGGATTCATATATTTAGCATCGGTCGGAATACGTCCATGTTCTGCAAGTCTTACCCAGTTCATTTTTTGTTTATTTGCTTTCCTGCCAGAAGAAAAGCCTTCAAATTTAACGTGGGTATTACTGAATCGTATCTTAACATTGTCCTGATAGAACTTCGGCATTGATCTCTTTTTGGACTTGAATCTTGGAAATTTTTGCAAACCCTTGAAAAAATTCTTATAAGCAGTGCAAACATCTTTAATTGCCTGCTTGGTGACATTATTTGAAATATTCAATAACCATGCATATTCATTAGAATGTCTAAGCTTTGTAAATTCCTTTCTGAGTTCTGAATCTGAAAGGAACCTGCCGCCTTTTTCATAGTTTTCTTTTTCCATTGCCAAAGCCCAGTTATAAGCAAATCTTGAAGCACCTGCGTACTGAAACATCTTAGTTTTCTGTACATTGTTTGGTATCAGCATTACTTTTATGGCTTTTACCATCTGTATCCCCCTGAATCAATTCCCGAATAAGTTTCTTAGCTTTATTTGCTCGCTTTCCTTGTAATTTACAGCTAAATACTGTAATTATCTGAATCAGATCTTCAACAAGTTCCTGCTGTTCGGATTTTTCAGTATTATCAATAATTTCTATCTCACAATTATAAAGCGAAGCTATATATTCTACTAACTCGAAACCAAACCGTAAAAGCCGGTCTTTATATAAAACAACAACCTTCTCAACCTGATTTTGAGAGATCCGTTTGATCAGTTCCTGAAGCCCTTTTTTCTTGTAATTGATACCGGAACCAATATCATATATTATCTCAAACGGCTGTCCTTTTGCCAGAAGATATGTCTTAACATTATCGATCTGTCGTTCCAGATCATCTTTTTGTTTATGACTGGAAACACGGCAATATCCAATTGTAATGCGGTTTTTAGGCTTTACATTTAATACCTGGTTCAGTTGCTCATCAGAGTAATATCTATAACCACTTACTGTAGTATGATGCGGATGAAGTTTTCCATTGGCATCCCAATTTCGTAATGTCTGGGCAGATACGCCTATAATTTTTGAAAATTCATGTATAGAATAATATTTACTCAAAGCATCAACTCCTTTCAATACTATTCTACCCTAATATCCTATAAAACTCAACATGTAATTATATAATTTTATAATTTATATTTATCTGTTAACTGCCTTCATGCCGGCATTATGTTCAGCCACATACTTCTATATCTCATCATATGTCGCCTTAATATCCGCTGATGTTACATCCATATCATCAAGCTCATATCGTTACATTAATGTAATCATCTGGCTTTTGTTTCAGTTGGGACAAAAGAACAACCGTCTCAACATGCGTACTCTGTTAAGTGTTCTGTTTTTAAATCCTTGTACAGCTTTGTACATTCTCAAATAGCCTATAAAATCAAGTATTTTTTAATAGTTCAGACTTTACCGCCTTGTTCATCCTTGTGTTGTATGTCTGCAATGGTGGCAAGTCGGTGGCAATGCCACCGCTGAACCATCTGTTATACTAATTCGTTGACCCTTTTCTGTACAGCTGTAGGACTGTAACCTGCTGCTTTCAGGCGGTCAATTCGTTCTTGACCATTACCCCACTTACCAAGAATAACTTCTTTTGCGATAGCGGTCAAGTCTGTTGCAGCATTTCCTTTTAAGATCGCATTAACTGCATTCTGCACTTCCTGATAGTTGTAACCTGCTGCTTCAAGTTTTTTCTGACGATCAGGGTTATTTCCCCACTGACCATTGATAACTTCTTTTGCAACGTCCTGTACAGATTTTGAAGGTGTCGGTGTACTTCCATTTACCAGTTCATTTACAGCGTCCTGAACTTCCTGATAATCATACCCGGCTTTTTCCAGTGCTTCCTTTCTTTCCGGGTTGTTACCCCATTCACCTGCATATACTTCTTTGGCTACTTCCTGAACTGATTTCTTACCGGAAGGCTGCGGTGTAGTAGAACCACCTGCTGCATAATGCGGTGTGATGAATCCTCTGATGTGTTTACCGTTCACAGCAATGTCACGATAACCAACCGTATTACTCTTATTACCTTCAATAACTCTGATCGTAGAACCGTCACAAGATACTACGATACCAACATGATCACTCCAACCTGTACAATCTCCAACACCGTTATCATCCCAGTCATACAGGATGACGTCACCAACGTCAGGTACATAAGCATCATTTTCAACCCAAATTCCTGCACTGATTGCAAGGTTGATCATGTTTTCACAAGAGCATTCAACACAAGGGAAAATGCTGGAAAGACCAACTGCAATGAATGCTGCTGATACAGACGTTGCACACCAAGCGTCATTGACCGTCATTTTATACCTTGTACAAAGTCCTGAATCATTGAATACTTTCAGAATAGCTTTGTGCTGTTCACTACCTTCTGCAATACCTTCATACTGTGCAAGCCAGTTTCCCGGCTTCTGTCTGTCACTCATATTATCACTCTTTCCGCTGTCATACTTTGTAAGTTCGTACTGTTCAACCAAGTTCATATTGTTCTGAACGTATGTTGAACTTGTTGCATAACCGTCTGCCTTGATTGTTTCAAGGTATGTCTTAGGGTCTGTGATTCCCTTAAGATTCTGATACCGGGATAACTGGATAAATTCAAAGTAACCCTTAACCCCTTCTTCCATTGAATCAAAGACCCTGAAATTATCAGCAATCGTTGTCAATGTTCCCGGTTCATATTCTTCCTGTGTGTTCATGTTCACACTTTTACCAGTCCACTTTGTACCGCACTTAAGACCAAAATAGTTGTGATAGGTGGCAGCAAGTTTTGACTTGCCCCACCCACTTTCTAAGATTGCCTGTGCAATGATTGGACTGTGTACGCATATACCAAAAATTGCAGCGTACTTTTTAACGTACACTGCAATCTGATCAATAAATTCCTGATTTGTCATTATTCACCACTTCCTGTATTTTTCTGTAAAATATCAATAGCTTTACTGATTACTTCCGGTAGCGGTAACCCCATCAGTCCGGCATTCTCTACAAGTGAAATTGTTTCATTGGCAATAAATGCAATAATAACTGCATCTCTGATGTAATTTGTTCCAATAACCAAATCAAGACGGTATGCGACTAATACAAAAACAAGTGTCATGCATTTCCTGCAAAGACCTTTCCAACCTGCTTTGCTTTCAAGTGAACCTGTATCTGTTTTCGGACTGTTCTTGAACACTCCGGCAACAAGTAAGCCTGAAATGTAATCAAGCCCCATAAAAATTAAAAGGGTTGCAAGTCCTGCATCCCAACCACCAAAAAACGATGCAATCACTGAACCAATCACACCTAATACACTGCAAATAGTCTGTTTCATTTTCTCTGTCCTTTCTGAACATAAAAACAACCGCTTGTGACCTCATATAATGGTCATATAGCGGTTGTTTTTGTTCCTGTGATAATTTCCTTGTCTGTTGATTATTCTGCTAATTCAGGACAATCAAGATCAACCAAAACTTCCTTTACTTTGTCCTTGATACGATCAGGAACATCAGCAAATGTTTTCTTACCCTTAATGATCAGGGTTGCATAGATAATTGCCATAGTCTGCACATCCTTTCTGAATAGAATTTTTATGATCAACTGACGTATCATCAGTTATCACCCTCTAAAATAGCCTTGACAGCTTCTTTCAGTCTGTCCGGTACATCGTCCAGTGTTTTAACACCTTTAATGATTAGTGATGCATAAATCTTTGCCATACTTCACACCTTCTTTCTTATCCCATCATTTCATAGATTTCACACATAGCAATCTGTGCCTGTGTAATTTCATTTTCAAGATCAGCATTCTTTTCTGCCTGAATTTTAATGTATTCGTCCTTGTCATACTCGATAAGGTCAAATTCATATCCGGTAAATCCCGGCTGTCCGTCAGTTTCATCTTCATTCACTTCTGTGACGTTGGAACTGACAAATACTTTTGTTTCCGTCAGTTCCAGTTCTTCCGGTCTGACGGTGCTTTTCTGTTTTCCATAATCAATCATGATGCTTTCAATCCTTTCTTTGTGTTTGGTTTTATGTTGCGTATATAATAATCATCCGCATAAGGTAACAGCGGTACAACATACTTTTGATATAGCCGGAAGGTGTCAGCATATTTCAACCAACCTTTGTAAGAATTGATTGAACACCACTCTGAATAGTTCATCATGTTCCCGGCTTCCACTTTGTTCCTGATAGCGGTCATTTTCTTTTCCATTTCCAAACAGGTGCTTTTTCTAAGTAATGTATACTTGTAAAATGTTCTGTAACCTAAGAAGTCAACACCTCTTATGTATGATGGGAACACCTGCCAGTTTTCTTTTATGTTCAATTTCAGTTCATTCCTGAAATAAATATCAATCTCTTTCTTCAAGGCAAACAGTTCTTCTTTTGTCTTGCCAAAGATAACCATATCATCCATATAACGGAAGTAGTATTTAACGTGCTTCTGTTCTTTTATCCAGTGATCAAAACTTGAAAAATAATAGTTACCTGAATACTGTGATAAGTAGTTGCCTATCGGTATACCAGTTTCAGGGTCAATATCTTCTTCCAACAGATAGATTGCTGTTAAGTCCTCAATCTCTGCTGTTTCAATACTGTCAATGATTTCATTTAACAACCACAATAGTTCATTATCATTGAACATTCTTGAATACTTCTCTTTCAGAAGATCGTGGTTGATTGACTGATAATAGTGTCTTGCGTCCAATTTTAAGCAATATCTGCATTCTTCCGGGTCATTCCACATTGCAGATTGTAATTTTGTCAGACCCTTGTGTATACCTCTGTTTGGTATTGCTGAATAGGTGTCAGCAGTTAAGTTATTGATGATACAAGGTTCAATAACCTGTAAGATAGCCCACTGACAAATTCTGTCAGGGAAATAAGGCAGTTTGTAAATTTTCCTTAACTTCTTACCGTCCTGTTTATAAAACACCTCATAGTCAGATGTTTTGTAAGTGTGGTTGATAAGCATTTCCTGAATCTGTTTCAGGTACTTGTCAGGGTCTTTGTCAATCTCCTGAACCTCTCCGTACCAACCTTTTCCTTTCTTTGCGTGTTGGTGTGCTTTTCTTAAATTTTCAAGGTCATAAATCTTTTCATATAAGTGATCATAGCGTTTCATTCCTTGGTATTTGCATTATCCGAATTTCAGTCGGCATTACTGCCCGGTAAATACGGTTGACCTTTCCTTATTGTTCGTAAGTAAGACGGTATTCCCGGTTGGGTTGTCTGCACCGTCTATTTTTCTGTTTTGCCTAGTGGCATGGTTGAAAGAACCGCACAGTATTATAGAAATAGCCGGATGTTTCCACCCGGCTATATTTTGCAATTATTAAGTGACCCCTGATATTCCGATTACGATTACCAACACTGTTATTCAGATTCCAATAGAAACTGCCTGCATTATCCCAATTATTCCAATTACTGCCTAATTGAGCAATATATTTGTTTTTTCATGGTGTTCATTACAGGTAATAACAAACAATATCAGAGATTCTTTCAACCTAATGAATTAAATTTACAAGTTACATTTTAAGCTGCCATTTTCTGCTTCCATGCTTCGATTGCAGCGGTATAAGTAGCAGAATCACGTGTTGGAATATATACCAAGCGACCCCCGATATCCCGATCACGAGTACCAACACCGTTATACAGACGCCAACCGAAACCGCCCGCATCAGCCCAATCAGCCCAACCACCGCCCAATCGAGCAATACGGTAACCGTTCAAGTTGACAGTGACATATGTGTAATCACCAACAGGTAATGAACTGTTACCAAGGCATTCTGACGCAATAAATAACCAGTCGCAAGCTGTTGAATATCCCATTGCTGAAATATAACCGTTTGCGTTTGTTACTGTGAATCCGGCAGGTTCATAGTTTCCACTGTTCTTTGATTCTGCAAAACTGAAATCAGAACAAATATAAGGCTGACCGCCGCCCATTTTTCCATTGCCCCAAATATTGATACCATAGACAAATTTCCAAATGTTGCCCCAAAAGTTTTCTTTGCCTCTCCAACATACAGAAGTCTTACCGTCAACAGTGTACTCTTTAGCAACACCACCCTCATAAGTAGTTGTTTTCTCTGCCCTACCTGTACCATTTCCAAGGCTTGCTGTACTTCCGGTTGCAGCTGCATATGAACTTGTTGTGTCACTTCCTGTAGTCCAAGGTAAGGAAACAATACCCTGTGCAATAGCGGTCTGTAAGTTCATCATACCCATTTCAATGAGCATAAGCATCTGTTCAGCAGATACCTGTTTAATCAGATCACCATGCCAGTTTGTTCCACGATTCTGTGCCATTGCTTCAATATTCGGTCTTGTAAGGTTCTGTGAAGAACCGGATGCAGGTCTTGCACCTGCGATTGATGAAAACTTATCTTCACCAGTGTTCATAACCTGTTCATCATTCAACAGATATGCACTTGCTGATGCATCGTAAATACTACCTTCGTAAGCACTTGTAAGGAAATAATCAATTTCATTTCCTGATGCATCGTAGAATGCCGGGTGAAGTCTGAAACCTGCACGTGGCTTTTCTGACACATAATAGTTTGCCTTTCTTAAGTGGTAACCAATGCCTGTATCAATAGGGTCATACTCTACAGGACACACCAAATAATAGAACTTTGGCTGATATACCATTACCTGACCCATTGAACCATCTTCTTTGTAATCTGCATCACCGTACCATGCTACGATAGAACCATCATCAGCAACATTACAGCGTTTACGACCACCAAACATTGTGAACTTGTCAAAATCAGAACCTTTTGTAAGGTTGGCTGCTCCGGCAAGTCTTTTGAATGTTTTATTTTTGTAATCGACCTGAATACCAACAATATCATCAGCAGTGATACCCAAATAGGCACGAATATCTGCCACACCTGAAAGAATTTCTTGACTGTTGAAGTTTTCACTTTTCAGTTCATCAATATTACTTGCAGCACTTGCGTTTTCCGCACTTAGTGACTGTAATACATTATTAGCTGTTGCAACAGATGCATCAAGGTTTGACTTTGCGGTATTGGCTGTACTTATGACATTAGACAATGACGTTTTAACTGAACTTGCACTGTTAATTACTTCCTGAAGCTGACTTTTTGCTACACTTGCATCAGAAATTGCAGAATCAAGATTTTTCTTTGATGTTACCGCTGTAGCGTTGGAACTATCCAACTGACCCTTAATCTGATTTGCATTATCAATTACACCCTGTAAATTACTCTGTGTGGTTGTTGCACTTGTAATTACTTTTTCAAGATTTGTTTTTGCTGCATTGGCATTGCTGATTGCTGTTTTTGCAGCATTAGTTGCTGCTTCAACATTACTTTTTGCGGTATTCGCTGTACTTGTTGCATTGGTCAGATTTGATTTTGCGGTATTGGCTGTATTCGTAGCGTTCTGCAAATTGGTTTTCGCTGTATTGGCTGCACTTGTAGCATTTTGCAAATTAGTTAATGCAGTACTTGCAGCATTAAGTTTCTGCTGTACTGCATCAACATCTTTATCAACCGCATCCTTTGCAGCAATTACTTCTTTTTTCAGATCAGCGTAAGAGTTATTATCATCATTTACTTTTTCAAGTGCATTGACAATAGACGATCTTACCTCTTCACCATATACTGCATTTAAAATCTGATCAATATAAGGCTGTATGTTTGCCATTATTCAGCACCTTCTTTCTTTTCTTCCTGTTCACTGTGTTCAGTCTGTTTCATTCTATTCATATCAGAAACCAATTCAAGGTTTTTCTGTTTTCGGATTTCAGACAGAAGATCAGCAACGATACCTTCCAACAAATAAGCCGGAAGGTTTGACTGCTCAACGATCTGATTAAATGCATCCGTCATTGCACCTTTTGCGTTCTCCATCATAAGTGACAAAGGCATATTATTTTCATTCATGGTAATTACTCCCTTCTTTTCGGTAAAATAATAGGTTCACGCTCATAAGGTTCAGATTCCAAATATTTTTGACTTGGCATCTTTGCAATGAACGTCTTTTTTTCTAAATAAGTGTAAGGGTCTTTATAAATAGGTTTGCTGTATCGCATTCCCTCTTTTTCACATAATTCCTGTATAGCTTTAATACAGTAGTATACAAGTTTATCTGTGTTAAGTTTCAAGTGTCCGTCAGATGCATCTTCTGAAATAAGTTCAGGTGCAAAACTTTGAATCTGCTGTGCAATGATTCCTATAGCCTGATGTTCACCGGACTGAATCCAGTCAAATTCCTTAAGGTCAATAGCATTCACCACTTCCAAACCTCTGATTGCCGTGTCCTTGATATTAGTTTTCAATCGAACATCTGAATTATTGGTGTAGCCCCAACCATGTAAGTTTAATGGACTGTAGAAATCAATACTTCTGTTGTTGTAAATCTGAAAAGATGTACCTGTGAATGTACAGCAAGTTGATGATGAACTACCAATGCTTACATCTTTATCAGACCATAGTTTAATACTTTTATCAGAATAATTATAAAATCCTGCACTTTCATTAAATCTCAAATACCCCCACACATAAGTGTTTGCACCTACGTGTAAGCCTTGTTTTTCTTTTCGGTTATTTGCGTAATATATGAGTTTTACATAATAGTTACTTCCGGGTGAATTCTGATAACCCCACCCCATATAGTCAGCACCGTTCTGTAAGTCGAACATCAGACCTCTGAAAGTTGAATCACCTGACCAACCGTTAGTACCGATTTTACCGATGGTTGCACCTTTATAGTAGTACCATGCACCTGTTGAGGTCATTGACATTAACAGTGTGTTACTGTTTTGTGTCGTACTCTCATAAATACGCATTTCACCATATTCAAATTGAATATATTTACTGATACTATTCCATGCAATTTTAACTGCATAAGAATTTTGCTGAATCTTGGTTGATAACTCTGAACTGTTCAGCTTCTTCTTAACTTCTGATTCAATCGAATCGGTCTTGACTTTAATCTGTGCTGACGTTGAATAATTTTTTAGTTTACCATCAACATACTGTTCAGCTGTTTCTTTGGCAGACAACAGTATAGAATCTTTAGTGTTTTTGATACTTGTTTCAACTTCACTTTTTGTATAGTACTTTTTCAACTCACCGTCAGTGTAATCTTCTGCATCTGATCTTGCTGATTCTTTTGCATCTGCTATTTCTTTTATAACCTGATTCCTGTAAGTAATATCAAGTTTTTCAGCAGATACCGAACCACCAACCAATCTTTCACCAACAATCTGACCATCCATTGTGATAGCGGTCTTATACGTTCCATTGTACCCGGTTGACGAATAACCAAGACCGTTCAGATTCCACCGCCACACCTTCCGGGCTGTGTTTACATCGTTAGTGTCCATGATTAACTGTTCGTTGGCTGTGGTTACCACATGACCATGTGTTGCTGCTGTAATCAGTGCTGTTGCCTGATCAACCGCCTGTTTTACTATAGCAGACGGTACAGGTATTGTTTCAACTGCCTTTGATGCAGTATTTGAAATAGTCTGTGATTTTGCAGTAAGTTTTGTATTAACTACTGTACCGAGTGTGAATTTACTACTTGATAGATTGTTAAGCTGTATTGACATTTTCGACAATGGGAAATACCGATCAAGTCCATGCAGTGAAGAATGTGCCTTGATCTTATCACCAAGTTTAAACTGTTCTATATCTGCATCAGTCCAGTGCATATCAACAGCGTTTACTTCCAGTGTCATACTATCCCACTGATAATCAGCAATGTACTTATTTGCTTTATATAACAACATTTTTGGTGTTGTAACTTCATCCCAAGTAATAGTTTTGGTTATATAACCAAATTTCTTTACAGCGTCCAAATTTACAAGTGAATCAGACCCATTATTTACACTTTCAATAGTCAACCGCTGTTCAAGTGCAGCTATTGGACTTTCTTCCAGTTTTGCACCAAGTGGAATAAATACCGTTGCAATATCTGACACATCTGTATTTCTGCTGAAATCAAGTAGATTTTCACCAAACTCGATACTTTGTGTACTTACATTGTCATAATCACTTATATAGTCCAAATAAGCTGTTCCATTGACATTCCTTACACGTAAATAACCACCAAGATCGTCAACCAAATCTTCCTTGATTTCTTTCATGGTACTGTTGTAATTCGTGTACCTGTACAATGAATCATTATTATCTGTTACCGTGACAATACCAACCTTGAACTGCCTATCTTTTTTTACCTGCTCATTGTGTGATGTAATCAATGATTCTAAATAACCCCTGACTGTCATATCATGATATTCAGCAGGTCTTTGTATACTGTCATTCAGATATGCAAGCTGACCCTCACAAGTAAAATGTTTACGGTTATAAAAATCAATTTTGCATTCTGTAATTCTGCCATTAAACACTTCTTCTTCATCCTGAAATACCTGAATGCATGACAGCATTTTTTGTGGTAATTCATATTGTGGGTGCTGTGGTGGCATCTTAAAACTAAAAGCCCCTGCTTTGTTGACCTCTAAATCAAGTTTAGGGTCAATCAAAACAAGGTTTTCATCACGTAAATCATAAATAGGCAGTCCATCACATAATACTCTGTACATTACAATGAACCCCCTCTGTAACTGATCTTGACTGTACCGTTTCCGGTAAATGTCACATAATTATCACCTTCCTGTAAACGAATGTCATAAACTGTTGTTTCCCCGGCAGGTAAACTATAAGTATTACCTTCGTGTGTCACCTTCATAGCTGTTGAACAGGTAAATGTCGGTGATACAATCTTGACACGATTAATCAGATTTACTTTTTTACTTCCGCTTACTTTCACTTCATTTACATGGATAATACCATTGACAAAACTGAATACATCCCACAGCCACGGTTCACTTGCTGAATTTGTTTCAATCTTGTACGGTTCAACATCACAATCAACTGTGATAATGGCAAGTGTACGATCTGTTTTGAATTTATTGATTGTACACCGTCCCCAGTAATAAAAAGTTTTATCAGCGTCCATAACAATACGCATCTTCTTACCATGCAGATAGTTGGAAAGATTGGAAAGTGTTGCAGTCCAATCTCTTGCACCATTTAACAGGGAAAAAGTAAATGATAACTTCCTGTTTTCAAACTTCACATCATCACCCAACGCATCAGTCAGATCAAGGTCACCATTGCGACCAATTACACTGACTGATTCTGTTTTAGGTGTAGGCAATCCGATTTCTTTTGAAGAAAGGATAAGCCCAAAATCTTCATAACTGTGTTTAATTCCAAATGTAACACCCTGAATCAAGGCTTATCTTCTCCCTTCCTTATCAAAAATCTTACCAAGTTCTTCATCCATTGCCGGGGCAAGTTCACCTGCAAGCACTCCTGTATCTGTTACCAGTTTCAGGTTCGCAAGCTGTGGAATGAAAGGCATATAACTTTCAAGGATTGTAAGAATCCGGTCAAGTTTTTCCAGTAATGAAGCGTTTTCCTCATTAACCGCTACCCTGATCATATCCATAAGGCTTTGTGTTCCGACAACCGTTTCACTTCCAGCTTCACCACCTGCCAAGAACTGATTTGACTTAGCATTGTAACCGAAAATAGTCGGCTGATTCATGATCATACCATCGTCCATTGCTTTCTTATACCAGTCAATACCAAAGTGCGGTACACTTGGCGGTGTCAAGCTGAAAGAACCACTGATTGAAATGTGTGGTAATTTCAAATGTGGCAATGACCACGAAAAATTGAAGAAACTTTTAATTCTGTTTATAGCGTTACTTACAATGTTCTTTGCACCTTCAAAGATGCTGCTGAACTTTTCCTTAATTGCACCAAGTATATTTGATATTGTGGATTTTGCAGCATTCAGACCACTTGAAATAGTGGACTTCACACCGTTGATCACATTAGATACCGTTGACTTGATACTGTTCCAAACACTTGTAAAGGTTGATTTAATGCTGTTCAGTATACTTGAAATAGTAGACTTAATTGCATTGAACACACTGCTGATTACTGACTTAATCGAATTGATCACATTGGTCACAGTCGTTTTGATTGCATTCCAAATATTTGTAATCGTAGTCTGAATTGCATTCAGCACTGTAGAAATGGTTGATTTTATCGCATTCCATACAGTTGTAAATGTATTCTTGATACCTTCCAGTATTGGCTTAAGGAATGAAACAATGGCATTCCATACGGTTGTAATAACCATCTGAATGTTGTTGATTGCGGTTGATACCGCTGTTTTTATTGCTTCCCATATTGTTGTAAATGTATTTTTAATACCGTCCAATATAGGGGTCAGGAATCCAACAATAGCATTCCAAATATTGCTGATGGTGGTTGAGATTGCATCAAGGGCTGTTGATACAGCGTTCTTGATAAACTCCCAAGCTGCAATGATATATTCCTTGCAGTTTTCCCATATAAACATCCAAGGCATTGTGATGATCTGAAATGCAGCACTGATGATTTCACCAATAAACATGATGGCGACCTGTACCGCATTCTTGATTGTTTCCCACACTGCACTTACAGTATCAGCTATTGCAGTAAACACATTGGTTACTGTTTCTTTTATGGCATCTATTTTTTCAGATATTGCCGTTTTGATGTTCTCCCAAGCCTGTTTGATTGAATCAACTAAACCTGTGAAGAATCCTTTGATTGCTTCAATGGCAGTACTTACTGCTTCTTTTACAGATTCCCATGCAGTCTGTACTTTCTCCACCAATCCACTAAAAAAGCCTTTGATAGCGTCAATAACCGTACCAAAGACTTCCTTTATTTTTTCCCAAGCATTTGTGACTGCTTCTCTGAATCCATCATTGGTATTCCATAGTGTGATCAGTGCAACCACAAGCCCTGCCACAAGCGTGACTATAAGAACTATAGGGTTAGCATTTAATGCAGCATTGAAAAGCCACTGTGCAATAGTAGCACCTTCGTTTGCTGTTTTGTATGCTGTCCATGCTGTTGTTATGGCACTAATCAATGATGATATTGCCATTGCAACCTTTAAGGTTACGAACCCGGCAGCAACTCCGGCTATAAGTGGTGACCAATCCTTGAACGTTTGAATAATCTTAGGCACATCTTCAATAAGACCACCTAGTTTTTCAAGGAAGTTTTCAACACCGTCCATTCCTTTTTCAAAGAATGTTGTAAAATCAATTTTTTGAATCCAGTCAAATACCCTTTGTAGGGCATCACCGACAGACGTTGCAAACGCATCCCAGTCTATTGTTTCCATCCAGTCTGACAACTGCTGTAAAAATCCCATAACAGTAGGTGCAAGTTTTGAACCTACTTTTGTAAGGATATTTTCAAACAATGCCTGTACTGAACTCCATGAACCTGATATTGTAGTACCTGCTTCAAGTGCTGTTGTTCCGGTTATACCTAAGTTATCCTGAATCTTGTGAATAGCTTCAATCATTTGGTCAAACGTTACGTTATCCAAACTTTCAATCTTTTCACCAAGTACACCTGAATCATTTATCAATCTGATCATTTCAGACTGTGTACCACCATAACCAAGTTTCAGGTTATCCAACATCGTGTAATTTTGCTTTGCAAAACCCTGATAAGCGTCCTGTATAGAACCTATGTCAGTACCCATCTTGTTAGCGTTATCTGACATATCTGTGATAGCAAGGTTGGTCAGTTCAACCGCTTTTGCAGTATCACCGCCAAGACCCTGAATCAGTGAAGCAGCAAATGACGTTGCTGTATTCATGTACTGATTTGAACTCATCCCGGCTGTCTTATATGCCTTTTCAGCATAATCAATCAGTTTACCGGAACTGTCTTTGAATAGTGTTTCAACACCACCAACCAACTGTTCATATTCAGCATAGTGACCAACCGCTGATTTTGTCACATCTGCCATTTTTTCAGCTAACTGTGTACATCCTGAAATTACTTTTGTGATTGCTGTAGATGCTAAATTCGCAAGCGTGGCTTTCCATGTCGTAAATCCACTGTCTGCATTCTTGGCAGCTTGTCCGGCATCTTCTACTGAATCACCTGCACCATCTGCCTTTTTATCAACATCTTCCAGTGTTTCAGCTGTGTCCTTTGCAGACTTTGAAACCTTTTCAATGTTGTTCACCGCATCAGCGTAATTGATCGTTATTTTTCCGACCAACGAAAAAATATCCAACGATTAGCCACCCCCTTTCAACGGTGGCACGAATCCATTCAGAATTTTATTTGCCTTTTCCACCTGTAACTTAATCTGTGCATTGTTCATTGTCGGTTCAGTTTGTTCAGTCTTTTCAACTTTCGGTGCTGTACTCATAAACCGCTGTTTAAATTCTTCAAAATTTCCAACATCATCAGCAAGTGGGTTTGCTGTGATTGCACAGTATAAGTCCCACTGTTTATCTTCATTGTCCTGTTTCAGGACTGTTCTAACAGTAGCGTCTAATTTCCCCCGGCTGATTGCTTTATCTAAATAGCTGTAGGGGTTACCATATCTACGGTTGCAGCATTCATCGAATCGTTCTGTTCCGTACCCACTAATTCGGCAACACCCTCGAAAAAATCCATAAGATCATCTTTCTTAGCAAAATCTTTCACCATGACAACAAACTGTTTCAGCTTGAATTTCTTCACATCATCAGCAGTAACCGCTGTACCGTTGTCCCACTCCATACAGTTAGCAAAAAACTTACAGATTTCATTTCTTGCCTTTGAAATGTTCTTGATCAGAATGCCACACACCTTCATAGCAATGACAATACCAACTTCTTTCATATCTGTACCGGATTCCTGCAACTGCTGAATCTCGTCTTTGTCAAATGCACCAATGACCTGTTCTACTCCGATAACTGCAAGAACCTCACAAAAGTCAAATGCGTTATCAACTGTTAAATCCTTAAATCTGAAATCTGCCATGATTATTTATCCTCACTTTCTTTTTTCGATCTGTTTCTTCTACCACCTTTTGCAGGTTTATCCTGTTTTTGTGCAGATGTTTCTTCATGTTCAACAGGTTCAGTCTGTTCACTTGCTGTTTCCTGTTCCTGATCTTCTACCTGTTCAGCAGATACAGCAGGTGTTTCCTGCTGCACTACTTCATCAGAAATATCAACCACAAACATTCCTTTGTCCTGAATTTCTGCAAATCTCTCTTCTGTCATATCCAGTTTTTCACCGATCACATGACCTTCACCTGTGTACTTGTCTGTATATTCTCTTACTACTACAACTCGCATAATTCACACCCCCCCTACACAACAGCGTTTGGATAGTAAATAGCAATATCCAACTTGTTTAAGCTGTCGTTTTCAAGATCAGCTGTACACTCAAACTTGACAGCAAATGTTGTCTGTTCAGCG
This sequence comes from Lachnospiraceae bacterium, assembly GCA_902363665.1. Lineage (GTDB taxonomy): Bacteria > Bacillota > Clostridia > Lachnospirales > Lachnospiraceae > Choladousia. Next base: position 23,553 of record CABJAW010000001.1, read on the forward strand.
TTCTTTGTTTCCAGTTCAAACGCTTCTGTGCAGAGTGCGTTCGGTAAAATAATAATTACATTTTTACCGCTTGAAAGTGTTCCAACATATGCAACATTTTCAAGATAATCTGCTTCTGTGATGTTTTCCTTAGATACATATTTGACATAGGTTGTATCTTCGGAAGTGGATTTTACAAGGTGTAATGCACTTACAAGAATATCTTCTGTAAGTTCTGTCATCTGACCTTCAAGTGTGGCAGATTCACCAACCTTCTGTTTACTGACACCTTTGATCAGCACCGTTGCACCGTCCACCTCAACATCAAGCCACTGTGCCTCATAGTTGAACTTAAGACCCCCGGAAGTTGCACCAAGTGGTGTACCAGTCCAACCATTGCTTGGTTTCTCATACTTAAGATTTTTGTAAATGACACCTGCACCCAAGATCATATTCTTGATAGTTTCAGATGTAATACCATGCTTTTTTAAGCCCATTCTTTTATGCTCCTTTCCACTCATTTGTGTTAAGTGTTATCGTAATTCTAAAAAGGTCTTCTTCACCTGTTGGAATCATTAAACCGTTCCAATAGGTAATAAAAAAAGCAGTTCCTTCCTGAACTGCCCTTAAATCTTCAAATACTTTTTTTAATTTGTCATTTATTTCTGCAAGCGGTAATTTTGACCCCCTTGACCAACCGTCAAGTGTAAACACACCGCCTGTATATCCGTCCTCTAATCTGTGTTCAGTTTCATTGAACGAACCGACAAAGTAAGGATAGCTAATTTCACCTGTCCATTCACCAAATTCATAGGGAATACCAAGTTGATCAAGCTGATCAGAAATAAAACCAAGCATATCAACCATAATTAACCCCCTAAATTCTGTTTAATGACATTTACAAGCTGTTTTTTTATCTTTGGGGCTACACTCTGAAATGCTTTCGTGAGTGGTTGTCGTGGTGTTTTTCCGTAAGTATGGTAAAATTTACCGTCTTTCTTACTCTTATAAACCCAACCGCCTTTTCTTCCATCACCATGCAGTGCATATTCACCAGTACCAAATTCTTCCCAAATCGCATTTTCAAGGTCTGAACCTACAGCAACAGTTGATTCATCTTTTCCTTCATCAACCATATATTTGTAAGACCCTTTTGTTTGTCCGGTATCAACCCGGCTGTTTCTTTGGGTCTGTGCCTGTATTTCACCACCTGCTTCGTGAAGGAATCCAATAACCCCTTCCGATAATGCAGCTTTAATTTTTGCTGTGTTATCTGTAAACTCAACTGACATACTACTGACCCCCTATAAATCTTAAATAGATTTCTAAATGATCATGCATATTCATAGGGTCATCAATCAGAAGGATTTCATACACTTCACCATTTACAACCATTCTTGCATTGTCACTTGTCACATTAACGGTTTCCTGTTCATCCGTCTTATTGATCACACCTGTCAGAAAACTGAATGGATTCCAAACCCAATCAGTTGACAGATTCTTAAGGTTGGTAAAGTCACACAAGAAAATGTGTGTACTTTCCTGAACCTTGGCATAAAAAGTTGTATGCTTTGAATCACCTGTTGATAAGTCCAACCAACCTAAGATTGATGTACAATCAACCCATGTGTTTACACGCTCACCTATGGCATTTTTAGCACCGTTCTTTTTTACCTGTAACAATGCTTGAATGTTACCGCCAACGCTCATATAATCAGAATCTAGCCTTTATATAAGGCTTTAAGAATCCAAGTAGGGCAACAGGATAGCCCATAACCTGATTGTTAGCATCCTGATCAAAGTAAGTTGCACTGTATCTTGACAGCGTTTCAGACTTGACCCCGGTTTTCGGTCTGTTCTTAATATCCCACTTAAGCAGTTCAAGCACACCTGCACGAATATCAGCCGGATATTCCACCTTAGTGATCAGGTTTATACTTTTATACAACTCCTGATTAACTCTGATGAAATCATCACCAATTTCAGTAATGGTATACAGTCCATCATTCACCATTGACTGTGAAATCTGAACTGTATCACCCACTTTTAAGAAATCTGATGTTCTAAGCAAACGATTACCCAAACTATCAGCGGTAAAACGAACAAACCGATTCTGAAAATTGTTATTAGTGTATGCTCTGATCATAAGTTCAGCAGCGTTCAGTTTTTCTTCAATCACCTTTTCATTTTGCACAGCAAATTCAGGTAATTTCATTACATCATCAACTGCTAATATCATCAGATCACCCTTTCTTAGACAACTGCTGTACCAACCTTGGACTTGATAAGACCCATCTTAACGTTCTTTGTATTGAACTTAAGGCTGTAGTTTGCAGACTTACCAAGTTCTGCATAAGTCGGTGATTCTTTTGCAATCTGATCAACTGCTAAAGAAAGACCATTCGGATGCAGCACCTTACCCTGCTTTGTATAGAACTTGTCAATACCTGCGGATGCTTCCGGGTCATAGTTGGTTGTATACTGATTCTCATAGTTGTTCTTATCGCAAGATAAAAATGCACCTTCACCAAACAGATATGTGCTGTAAACCGCATCTGTACCTACCCCTGTAGCTGTAAATCTATCAGTTACAAGTACGTGTTTACCTGCGATAGTCGGCAATGTAATTTCTTTCTGAATTACACCGTTGACAACATACTTATCATAGTCAACCATTTCCATTTTCTTGTACTCTTTGAAGATCATGGAATGCATAACCATCAGACCAAGACCACCTGCCATATCACCAAGTGCTGCCTGTTCTGCATCGTAAATTGTACCTGCTTCAATGTTTGTCTTAGTACCTTTAGTAAGATCAAGTACATGATCACTAAGTGCTGCAACTGCTAACACTGCCTGTGCAATGTTCATCAGTTCTTTTTCCCAAACCTGACCATAATAACCTGCAATCTTATTTCTGATCAGTGTCATAGGGTCAGCACCAGTTAATTCCTTTGTGAAGTCTTTAGCCTTGAATGCTTTCATTCTCTGAATAAGCATACAAGTCTGTTTGTCACCGCTGATTTCAACAGGTGTGTTGTTTGTTTCACCATCGTTGTTCAGTGCTTCCATACCGCTTTCATTTGCGTCAATCGGTTTATAAATTGGAATTGTTGCCACGTTTCCATGCTCACCGATTAAGTCCATAATAGAACTGTCCTGCTGCACGATACCGGAAGCAATGATTGGTGTAGTCCAATAGTCGGCTTCCTGCATCATTCCGGTAAATACTTCTTCATCAAAAGCAAAACCGCCAAAATTTCCTGTTCTTGCCATTTAATTCACCATTTTAACCTTTCTTAGTGTACATTTAACTGTTTGAATAACTCCGGGTTTTCCTCTTTGAGTTTCATTCTTTCGTTGTAACCCATCTTAAGGAACTGTTCTTTGGTAACTGTCTTGTCTTTATCCCCACCCGGCAGGTTGTTTTCAAGAATTTTTCTGTTACCACTCTGCTGCTGATTGCCATTGGATGCTTCAAACATGGTAGGATGCTGTGTTTTAAGACCTGAAATCAGATCATCTTCACCCTTGATTTTTCCATCATCACCAAGTTTGATTTCACCTTTTTCCTTTGCCTTGAATACAAGATAATCAACATCAACCGCACCTGCTGCAACCAACGCAAATTTCAATGCATTTTCTGTTTTCAGTTCTGCATTCTCTTTCTTAAGGTCTGCAATCTCTGTTTCATATGCAGTGATTTTCTGCTGTGTTTCTTCGTCTTTCCCGGCTGACTTTTTCAGTTCTTCAATCAGGTTGTTTGCCTTGGTCAGTTCTGTAGTCTTACCGGAAAGGTCAGTTTCAAGGTTGGTGTATTTGTCCTTAGACACATAACCACCATCAGTAAGGTTGACCATCTTGATCAGCTTCTCTTTGTTCTTTTCATCACCGTTATAGGCATTGATAGCCTGTACCAGTTCATCATAGGTGATAGCCTTATCACCAAAAAATGCTTTTAAAAATTCCATGTTCTTCTTCCTTTCTCCGTCATGTTTTTATATCCGGTGTCACCGGGAACGGTCAACAGTTTATATCCCATGTTGCAGGGGTCATTTCAGCAGCAGTTTAAACGTCATAAGCCTTTTTCGGACAAAAGAAAAGACACCCTTGCGGATGCCTTAAAATACTATTTAACCCATAGTTGGGAGATAATCAGGATCACCATACCTTTCTACAATACCAAGTGAGTGTGCAACGCTTTCATGTTCCTTTTATCCCCCTTTCTGACCTTATATAGCGGTCATATAGGTAATAAAAAAGCAAAGGTGCAGAATTGTATACCTTTGCTTTTTAATACATTATATCATCAAGTGACAAGTACCCAAGATCATAAACGTCTTTGTTTTCTTCAATACATTCATCAATAATGTCAATAATTTCTTCATCTTCCTGACTTTCAAACGGAATAGTTGGAAAATCGTCATTGAATTTTTCCTTATACCGTTCAAGTGCTTTCTGTAATTTCTCATTCATATTATTTTACCCCTTTCAGAATTTCAATGAATGCTTCATAGCTGTTTGGCAAGTACTTCTTCACATATTCCAATTCAGAACCACCGTTTACTTCTGCACCCATGATATTAGCCCACATTTCAGATGCAGATTCATAAACCCTACACTCAAAAGCAGTCTTACCTAAATTACTTGCATCAATACCAAGTTCTTTATATGCTGCCTGTATTCCCTTATGATCTTTCATTTGCTTTGCAGAATGATATTTACGGTTATAGTATTTGTCACCATGACCCCAACTAATCCTTTCTGCAAGAAGTCCGTCAATAGCGTCTTGTACACCTGCACTTGCGTCATGATCTCTAAGGTCTTTCTTGCTCTCATCAGTAAGTGTTTCTTTTAACAGTTCCCTGTCCTTTCTGACTGCTGCAAGAAATTCATCAGAAGAACTTGCAACCTTATCAAACATCTTTTCTAACCACTTTGTTTTGCTGTGTATAAGTTCTATTTCTTTGAAATGAAGCCCTTCGTATTCTGCTTTTTTATCAAAATAATGACCATATTCATGTGCTAATGTACTGTATTTACTTCTACCACCGTCAAGGTGTCTTTGTAGTGGATATGAAAAAACAAGATTATTACCACTCGGTGAATAATAACCACTTTTCCCATACGCTACACCATTGATCTGATCGGCATACTTTGCATACAATTTTTGAAGTGATGTATTACTATGTTCAGTCAGAATCTTCATGTATTCATCATAATCTGAACTACTCATTGCACCCTTTAGCTTTTGGGTATGTGCCAATACATCATATTCTTTCACATTCATTGTATCAGCATTGTCAGGTAACTTCAAATATTTCTGTTTGAAGTCGTTGAACGACTGTGTTTTATCCAACCCAAAGAATGCTGCACGTTCTTGTAAGGTCTTTAGTTCATCATCATCTAAAGCCCATTTTGCACGTTGCAGCAGACAGCACCGACAGTTACAAACGTTCTTTGCAGAACCGCCAACACCAGGTGCTTGCATTTTCTCACCGCCAACATCAAACGGTTCATCAAGTTCCATGATCTGCCCATCTGCTTCTCTGTGTTCCGGTCTTGTCCTACTATCAAGTGTAGCATCCCATTGTTTTACAATGTCAGCACCCTTTTTCTTTGCCTCATGCTGACCGTCAAGGGTTGCTTCATTCTGTATTCTATGTCCTTCTGTCCGGGCAATCCGTATTGCATTGTTATATGCTTTACGAAAAGGGCTGTTCATACCCTTGGCAATTCTTAATGCCATTTCATTCCATGTTGAACCGCTTGCAATCCCTCTTGAAAGTTCAGCACGAATTGACCGCTTAAGGTAACCAACATCTTCACCAAGTTTTGTATACAAACCGCTTGACAATTTACTATCTGTACGAACTGCCTTAACAACCTGATCTTGATTGATTGGCACAACCAAAGGTATACCGCTAAGATGCAGGTCATAATACATACCAACATAACCATTGATATATGACTGCTGTAGATAATCAGCTATTGTTGTAAACTGCCCTTCATGCAAGTCATACAGGATTGATTCAATCTGATCAACCATAATTTGCTGATATTCTTTTTGGTATATGATGCTTTGCAGATTTTCAAGGTCTGTCCTTGCAGACAGTTCCCTGATTTTCTGTTCACAATCCTTTTTCGCCTGTTCATATACCAGTTCTAACAGCTTGATTACTTTCTTTTCATCGTTAAGCTGTGTCTGTTGTACTTCCTTCTGTGCCTTGTTCACCTATTCCACCACCTTCATCATCCGGTATAATAGAATCAAGATCATCTTGCACCTGCTGCACCTTATCAGCTTCATTATCCGGCAACTTGTCCTTTACATCTTCATAGTCAATATCAAGTACATCACAAATATACTGAATCGTCAGATCATCACCAAAAATCTGTGCCAGTGATAACAGGGTGTTGATTTGTACCTGTTGTTTCTGTGCTTCTGTAAGTTCATTCTGTTCATTTTCCTGTTCATTACTCATTACTTCGTGGGTGAACTCAAAATAAACATCTGTGATCTGATAATCTGTACCGTTCTGCTGATTGATTTCATCAATGCACACCGCCACGATCTTACGCAAGAACCGCTTGATATTCCTTTCAAGGTGTTTACATCTAAGATCAAGCAGTGAATAGGCTGCCTTGATTGCAATATTGGTTGTTGCTGATGTATCTTTCAGACCTGACAAGTTCAGACCCATACCAAAACGGTATATGTTCTTTTCATCCAGTTCCAACTTAACCTTCCGGGCTTCATACGGTACATCTACTGTATGTACTTCAATACCACCATCTGAACCGACACCGACAATCTTTTTTGTCTTAAGATTCTGCTGCAATTCATCAAGGTTATCACCTTCAAACCCTTTGACCGCATATAATGGATGATCAAAGTCAATCAGGTTGTTGGAAAGACTGGATGCCATAAGGTCATAATCATCAATCAGGTCTTTTACTGCTTTCAGATTGCTGATCTGTTTCTTGTTATTATCCAACCGGAAGAATGGCAAGAAACCAAGTGAATCAATATAAGTATTATCATCACCATCAACCTGATACAGTATATGTGGTCTTGGATTCACCTTGGCTTTATCGTCAAGCTGTATTTCCCCTTCATCTGTCTGAACATAATAAACAACCTGTTCATCATCCCAATCCATGATTTTCTTGATTCTGTGACCTTCCTTGTCAACCCGGTCAACGTACCAATAAATTACATGGTCTTTTCCGTCCTCTGCAAATCGTGCTTCTACTTCTACAACACCAATACTGTCAGCACACGTGAATTTCAGCTTGTCAGTGCTGTCTTTCATAGCGTACATATAAGCAAAACCTTTTGTCTGACAGTCTGTAAGTGTTTCTGACAGTTCATCAATAAAATCATCGTTATTATTGAATCTTGCATCAAGTTCACTCTGTAGTTCAGGCACATCACTGAATACAAAACCATCTGAACCTGAAAGGGTATACTGTGTACCCTGTTCTGTCAGTTCCTTAAAGAATGGGTGTGGTATTCTCACATTTGCCCGGCTTGTATCTTCCACAAGCTGACCATCAGAATTGAAGTAAAACATTCTGTAATTTTTAATGTCGTGATCACCGTCAAAATAGCGTTCACCTACTCTTGCAAAATGCTTTTTCACTGATGCAGCATCTTCATCAATGAACATTTTTATTTCTTCGACTGTAAGCACCTATCACCCCACCTTTCTATAATCTGATTTGTAAGGTCAATGATTTCATCCCCATGAACCCCGAAAAAGTCACACATTGCTTCTTCACCTTCAACAGTGTGACCGTATGAAAACATAAATGCATGAACCAATTCATGAATCAGTGTTGAACGTGTTACTGATTCAGAACGTCCGTCCATAATGCTGATCAGAAGTTCCTTATATTCGGTCAGCCCAAAATTATAGCTGTTTGGGTCAGGGTTCATTTTTTTTGCATTTGCATCCACCAGTTTGACCTTCCATACATCATTGTGAATCTTTATTTTCATGATTTTAACCATACAGCTATTTGTATAACCAACCGCTGCCTTTCTTGATATATTTTTCTAATGCATATCGCATTGCGTCCATAAGATGATTGAAGTCATCAATAGGGCGGTTCAGTTTATTACCGAACTTGTCCTTGTCCCAAGTGTAGTTGCTGATCTCCGTCAGGAAGTTCACACACCTTGGATGTATGATGATTTCAAAATCCTGAATGAACTGAATACCACTGTTAATGCTGTCCTTGCCTTTTTCAGCACCTTTGACCCTAAGACCATAGCCTTTCAACTGATCAATAGACTTTGGTTCTGCTGAATCTGCTGTGATTCTTTCCTTCGCATAGCCCATATCAGTGATATTCTGATATATTCGCTCATTGGAAAGACCTGCTGCATACATTTCATCATACACGAATATCTTTTTGTTCTTCGTGTCAATGAATCCACAAAATAATGCAGATGGGTCATTTGTATAACCAAAGTCAAGACCAAAGGCTGAATCAATACTGTATTGCTGCCTGATCTGTTCCAGTGTAAAGGCTTCTTCATGCCAGTTCTCATATACAAGACCGTCAACAATACCCCAATCACCAAGACCTGCCACTGCATAACGTCTTGGGTTCTGTTTCCGCATGGTTTCAAAAACCTTAAGATCGGCTTTATCTAACCATTCATTGCACTTGTAATTGGTTGTAAGTGCAAGTGTTTCATCATCAGGGTTATCAAAAAACCGTTTCTTCAACCAATGGTGTTCATTCCAAGGGTTGAAAGTAACGGTAATCTGCTTGAACAGGTCTGAACCTTCCGGGATTGCACCACGAATAGATTCATCAAGCATATTGAAATCATCTTCACTGCTGATCTCATAGGCTTCTTCAATCCACATCCAACACAATACACCCTGATCAACGGTGATTGATGTTACTTTCAGTGGGTCATCCAGTCCTCTGAAATAAATCTTTTGACCTGTTGGCTTATACGTCATTTCAAGTGGTGATTCTTTTATATCCCAAAAAGCATCAACACCAAGTCGATGTATAGCCCATTTCAGTTCAGTAAAACAGGAATCCTTTAGTGTTCTGTAAGTTTTTCTGACAACTAAGGTATTCGCATTAGGGTACTTCATCATATTGGTGATGTACCATAATGCTGTAGTTTTTGACTTCTTAGATGCACGTGAACCTTTGACTGCCCGGTATCTACCTTTCCACCGCCAAAATGTACCGTAACCCTTACCGACTACTTCCGGTAATTTCACATTAACCTTACCGGACTTTGTAGCCTTGTAATCTTCCGGCATCAGAATGAACTTCTGATAACCAAATACATATTGACTTGATGGCTGCCTGTATTTAGTCCTCAAGTGCGTCTGCTCCTGAAATAACAATAGGGGCTGTCACATTCACATCTAACTTATCATTCCACATACCTAAATGTTTACCAAGCAGTTCAAGGGCTTTCATCTTGGAAGCAATCTTGACTTCTCTCTCAACACTTCCACCAAACTCATTATCAGATTCCTTATATTTGATTGATTCAATACAAGACAGATCATCAGCAGATGCATCTTGTTTGATTCTTCCGTTACTGTCAACAACGTCTGTCATTCTGACAAATGCAATCTTGGCAAGTTCTAAGACAACCCTATCCTGATTCACTCCGGTTCTTCGTGACCGTTCTGCCATGTGTTCAGCAATAGCCTGTTGAATATTAGGTTTTGTCAAGTTTTCACATCCGATTGCATCCGCTGTTTTTACTGAATAACCTGCCCTAATAGCTGCCTGTGTTGCATTCAGGTCAATCAGGTATTCATCAACAAAACGTTGCTGCTTTTCAGTTAATTTGCCTTTTTTTGCCATAACAACACCGCCTTTCTATCATTTTTATAACAAAAAGTGCTGCAAGGTAGGAAGTTTTAGCACCCTTGCAGTACATAAGACAATAATCAATATAATTTTGCATAAAAAATTTGCAGGTAATAATAAATTACCTGCAAAAATTTTTGTACAGCATACACTATAAAAGGTCAGCTTGTATTTGTCAAATATGAAATAGTTGGTTTTATGTCAGATATGTAAGGTTTTTATAGGTATCTTCAAACGCTGAAAGTGCCTTATTATGCAGTTCTACGGTATATGAATAAGATTTTTTCATTTCCTGTGAAGCAACCTTGACTGTTTTAAACTGCACATACACTTTTGTAAGAATCTGAATCATATTCTTGTCACGCAATCCCCGGATTTCCTTAATGATCTGCTTCTTTGCATCAACAAACTGATCTATTTCTTCATTGATGTGTTGGTCAAACATGGTATACCTTACTACATCCTTACATAACTTATCACCTACAGGTGAAGTCTGCACTTTGTCCCGGCTGTAATCAATACCGCCTGCACTGCATACATTCATTTTCATATCTGACAACGTGGCAATATCATCGTTTATCTGCATATCTAACACTTCAAGCTGTTTCAGATATTCCCTTGCACTTAATTTCTTCTGATCACTCATTTTTACCTCACTTTCTACGGTTGGTTACACTTCGGTTACGGTTAAAAATAGCATAAAAATTGCTTCAAACCCTTATAAATCAAGGAAGTTACGGTTTCTACGGTTACGGTTAAAACTCTATTCTCTATATATTCTTATTTTTACTAAATTCTATACTATCATAAAATACTAATTATTAAAGAATGTACTTTTAACCGTAGACAACCGTAACCGCCAGTATTTACAAGGGTTTCAACCGTAACCCTTAACCGTAACCAACTGTAACTTTACCGTAACCACTACCACAACAGCACTGATTGGTGTATCGAACTAATGAAACACCTTACCTGATTTTTTATGTTTCAATGTCACCCTTCCAACAATTTCAAACCCGGCAATGTCAACAATGTTCCTGATTACTTGAATCAGTCTGTGGTTACGGTCATTTAGTTCTGCATTTTCTTCCCTTTTAACTGTTGCCATTGCTGCACCTGCTGTTGGGTCAACATATCCTTCACTATTTTTGTACATTTACATCTTTCCTTTCCAAAATATCACTTATGATCACTCTAAACATTTCTTCAAAAATAGGTACTACTATTGAATTTCCTGATTGGTGGTACAGTGTTCTGTTCATTTTTCCCGGTTCAACTTTGCAGGTTGACTCTGCTGCATAATAATCTTCGTCAGAATACCCCATCAACCGCCAACATTCCAATTCTGTTAAATACCTATATTTTCCATCCCCTAAATCAATGACCTGTGCCGGGGTTCTGTCCTGTCTTGTAGTTATTGTATTTGCATAATCTTCAATAACCTTTGCCCTTCTGATTCCTTTTTTGCCTATCGAATTGTATACGCTTGGTTGTGTCACCATGTAACAATCAGATATATTTCCTGATTCAAGAAAATTTGAAATATCACGCATTGGTCTTTTCTGCATCAACTCAAAATCAAAAGGGTGATCACCTAAAACAGAAACAGTAAAACATCTTTGTCTTGCTTGCGGTATACCATAATCACGTGCATCTAAGACTTTGTAGTTATTGGAATATCCAAGCTTTTCCATATACGACAGGTATCGGTTGAAATTGTGAATCATGTGTTTTGATAAAACATTCTTTACATTTTCCCACACAACAACAGTCGGTTTCCATTCTCCCATCTGTTCGATAATGTGTACTGTTTCCCACATCAATGATGATCTTGTTCCTGAACCTTCATCAGCACCTTTACCCTTGTTAATTCTTCCATCGGCTGCTGTTGCCTTCCCTTGATGTCCGGCAATACTAAAATCTTGACAGGGTGAACCATGAATTAAAATGTCAGGTTTTAAATTCCAATTAACAACTGACTGTGTTTCATATGACAGTTCATCAGCAAACATTGCATTGTACGATCTGACCGCTTTTTCATCTATTTCAACATAATCTATTGCCTTTACAGGTATACCCATATTTCTTAACGCAACCCTTGGTGAACCGATTCCACCGAATAATTCAATAATTTGTATCTTTTTCATCTTCATCACCATCCTTTACCGGGCAGTGATCACAATCACCATTTGCAGCACCAAAACACCCCCAACAATCATCAATTTCTTTTGTCTTTGGTTTATACTTCTTAGCTGTTGCAGCTAATGCCATTACTACAGCACCAAGGATTAACCCAACCGTAAGACCAACGCAAAAACAAACCGTACCTGTTAATACTAACTTTTCCATACCGTCACACCTTTCTGAATATCCTGATAGACTTACCGCCTACCTTAGTCACTACTGTTTCAAATCCCAACCGCTTATTGATCTGCTTACTGAACACGATGTTTGACATTGGTTGCATACCACAATCAGCACAAAACACCTGATACCGGCTGTATACGTCACCTGTCGGTTCATCCTCAATCATTTCAACACCGCAATCATCAATAAATGCCTTGATTGGGTTGTTTTCATTTTCATATTCATCAATCTGTTCAGCCACTTTTTCAGACTTTGTGAACTCATTGTTTTCAATGATTCTTTTCAGTCCTTCTACACCTACCCTGATCAGATATTCAACTGAACTTTGTTCAACCAACTGATACTTGATATAAGGGTTGTAATCCGGGTCAATCTCACCACTTGGTAAATACTTTGTAAATCTTGCGTTGAATGGAATAATTACCAAACGTCTAAGAACTGCCCCTGTCTTATCTTTCATTCTTGGTATATCATTTGCTGAAAACAGCAGCTTTACATAAGGGTTAAACTCAAAAGGGTCTTGCCCTTTTCTTTCTGCTTTGATTCTGTTACCTGTAACTACTTTCTTAAATGTTGCTACCTGTGAACCTTGCAGGAAGTCATCACCAATATCATCACCGATATTTGCCAGTTTTCCGAACATCATTGATGTGCTGAACCTGTCCCCTAATTCCTTAAGGTCAAGTGCTGATATATTCCCATCACCAAGAATTGCTTTGACACAATCAAGGAATGTACTCTTACCATTGGACTTGTCACCTGTCAGGATGAATGCCTTACCAAGTTCATTCCTGCGATAAAAGCAATAGCCAATGCATTCTTCCAGTAATGCCCTGATCGGTTGATCACCGCAAGCTAATTTGTTCAGTGTATCATCAGCAAGTTCACTGTAGGCTTTCGGGTTATAATCCCAAGGTATTTGATTGGTTATTACCAAATCAGGGCTGAATGGTTGCATTTGTCCGGTCACAATATCCAACACACCGTTCCTGAATGCTATATAACGTGCATCTGCCTGTGCTTTTTCATCAGCTATAAGTTCCATATACTCTAATACTTCTCTTCGTTGTGTCTTTTTCAGGTTAGGTATCTGATTGATCATAGCTGTTTCAATAGCCTTGTACCCAACCTGATAAATCCCATCTTGATAGATATGTAACTGATTACTTATACTGACTACATTTTCATTGTTCTTAAGCCATGTTGCAAAACGGTCAAACAGGAATGTCTTATCACAAAAGAATACAGGTTTTTGAAATGCTTCATCCCTAAGAATCACTTCCAGTTCATCATCAGATAACGGCTCTTTCAGAACAAATCTGTTCAGAATCCTGATACATTCTCTTGTATCATCAACACTAAAATCATTTGATGTAAGTGTCAGGATATAATTGAATAATGCCTGATTGCGTCCGTCACCTGCATCCATATCAAGAAAGTCAACCGCTGTACGAACCGGGAACAACCATTTTGGAACTTCCTGATATGTTCCACCTTCTTCAATGTCCCACTCAATAAAGCGTTCTTCACCGTCAATCTTGATTACTTCATATGATGAACGTGTACCAAGTTTTATATCTGCTGTCAGACCAACCGCAAGCGGTACGTGTGTCCTGTTCCTTGTAATACTATGATTCTTAAATAAAAAATGTCTGCCCCGGCTTGTACAATACACCCGGCAATCAAGCTGATATTCTTCCACAATGTTCATTAAAATTTCAGACTGTTCAGCATCGTCAATATCTATCAGGATGGTATCATCAGCAAGAACACCACCGAACCCTTCAAGATTCTTCACTTCGTCATAAGTGCGGTATTTTGTCCGGTCTTTGAATGCTTCGATTGCTTTCTTGCCTTTTGTCTTTATGTACCCTTTGTACAACATCCTGTTTCACCATCCTTTAACTAAATACTTCTGACAGCAATTTACTGAAAAATTCTTTGTCCCTGATGCTGTCCTTATATTCCTTTTCGGCTGATCTCAAATCTGCCTTTTTCTCTTTCAATGTGTCCCGGCTTTCTTTTACATTTGTCATGTAATGCTTGTAACCGTTACTACCTTTCTTATGCTGTGACCGCAAATATAACCAGTGCTGCATGTTCATTTCAGCATCTTTCACTTCTGCCTTATTCCGGTCAATCCTGTTTTCGGTAATCATTGTAATATTGTCCAACCCTTCCATTCTGTACTGAATGTGATCTTTGATCTGATTCACAATGTCAGGGTTATCACTTCGATTGATTAACTTAATCAGCTTACGAACCTTTGAGATACTTCTACATGAAAGAAATTCTTCAAGATGAATAAGCATCTGACCATGATCATATTTGATTGTAATGTCTGTCATGTTCCCACCTTTCCGGTATTATGCTGCAATACCAAATTGTTTCAGTCTTTTTCTTGCTAAATCTATGTACCACTGCTTATCTAATTCAGGTGGTACTTTAACCCCAATTACAGAATCGTTATAAATGAAACTGTGATCAGGTGTGTTTCCAAATTTTTCACCCTTTGGTTTTACAACCTTACGTCTTAACAACCTACCGTCTGTAACACGATTGGAAGCAAACACACGATAAGATTTATAAGTATATTTTTGTGTGGTAGGATATGACCACACTTCTGTTCGTGTACCGTCCCGGTGTTTTGTTGTCTTAATGATCTGACCAGTTCCATGTTCATGCTCAACCCAGTTATAATTGTTTGACAGCTTCACTATTTTTTGGAACATAATCAAGTCATCACACTGATTGATTGTCTGTTCAACAGGTATCTTTTTCACCATGTAGTCAACCAACGCTTTATTCAGTATTGGTAAGTCATTATCAATAGCAGAAAGTTCTTTGACGTAAGCACCAATTCTTTCAACACCGCCATCAGTACCAATCCAAAGGTAATTGTTTACGTCCTTCTGATAGATTTCTGATATATTGTCAAGTTCAAGTAATATTGAACATTGTTCAGTTGAACAACGCTGTTCCCACTCCCAACAAATATCATCAACCATTTCAAAGGCTTCATCAGTGTCAGGAATCCAAATTATCAGACCATCAGTGTTTGACTGAATCAGTTCAAGTCCCGGCACAACTTCCAAATGCTCAATCAGATCAAGCAACATCAACTGACCGTTGATACACATACAGTTGTTATTACGTGGATCGTATGCAGCATTGGTTTCATCTTTCATTGCCCCTGAAAGTGCATTCAGCATCTTCTTATATGGCAACTGTGCTTTTTTCCATTGCTTTGCTTCTGCCTTTCTTCCGGCTTTAGCTGCTGCAACCTGTTTCTTTTTCATAGCTTTTCTTGTGTCATACACCAGTTTGAAGTTGTTATTGGTTGCTGCCCTTGTTACAAGTCCCCACGCAATCAGCATTGACGGATAGTAATTATTTACGTCTACATGAAGAATCTGACCTTTCCGATGTATCGGCTTATCAGATGCACCATGCAGACCGCCAAAACCAAATGTGTGCGGTATTCCTGCAACAATCGTTTCAAAGTTCTGTGACTTATACCAAGTCTTTTTATCTTTCTTGTCAAAATCCTGTAACCCCATTTCAAGGGCTTCTTTTCTTTTCTCTGCAAACCATTCCTGAACATATTTATATTTTTTCAATTTCAGGCATGGCAGAAAAAAGAAATCAAATTCATCACCAAAATGAGTTTTTGAACACCCAAGAACCTTTGCTGTTATCCGGGCTTCGCTATCTCCAATGTCATACAATGAAGTTTCTTTTGGAAATGCCTGTATAATTCCATGAACTGCATTGAACTCACTGACCTTTTCAAGAAATACCTTGATCGTCTGTTCTACGTCATGCCTACAGTATTTAACCGTCTGTTCTATTTCTTCCTGTGTCAGTTTCCTTTTGATACGGAAATCAACATCTGTTTCTTTAATATTTGAACCAAGAAAACCTTCCATTGTTTTCAATCCGACTGTTTTCATGGTTTCATCGTTGCTTGGCATTACATCATAGTTGATCATGGGTAATTTATTGAATGCTCTTGAATATTGCCAACCTTCTTTATTGTCAACGATAATCCAGTCATTGATCTTTTTAGGATTCATACCAAGCAGAATACCTTTCATGATGTACTGATCGTAGTGACGGTTGTTAAATCCTACCCATATATCTTTTCTATTTGCTTCATATAAGGCTTTTAGCTTATCAGGGCTATTTATTATCACGTGTTCTTTCTTCTTCGTCACATCAATGAATACAGCAAGCCAATCCTTTTCAAAAACCTCAAAATCGTAG
Organism: Lachnospiraceae bacterium; assembly: GCA_902363665.1. Classification (GTDB taxonomy): domain Bacteria; phylum Bacillota; class Clostridia; order Lachnospirales; family Lachnospiraceae; genus Choladousia. The sequence goes on from CABJAW010000001.1 coordinate 40,029, forward strand.
AATATCATTTACTAAATCACCCACTTTTTTTGAAAAAGCGGTGTGCGTTTTACACACCGCCTTAAGTGTTATCTTACTGCAAAGTAGATGTTTTATCTACTTTTAAATTAAAAATTTTTACATATCGAATGCTTCATTGATAGTAATTGGATTGAAGTCATCAGCCTTATAGGTAACTGCTGCACCAACTTTACCCTGTACTTCCTGAAAAATATCAAGTACGCAATCAGCAAAATCACTGTAGTTGATAAATTCCGGTACTGTATCTGTTTCAAGTTTATCAAGCCATGTGCAAACAGATTTGATTGCCATGCCATTAGTCCACTTCTGTGAAGTATTGCCGGAAATAGTACGGTTGAAGAAAATCTTTCTACCTTTCTGATTACCTTCCAAGATGCTACACTGTACAGAAAACATCAGCTTGTCACCTTTCTTTGTTGGCTTGATCTCCATTTTATCAAAACTTACATCATAATCCCCATCCGGTACATCTTCAAACTGTGAATCGTCTGCTTCCTGAACCTCTTTCTGTAATGCGTTAAGATCAACCTGTTCATCGAATGCACTAAAATCTACTGCCATAATTTTTCACCATTTAACCTTTCTTAAAATAAATTTATGATTATAATTGCTATGATACAAGCAATACAAACCCTTGTATAATTATCCCTATTTTTCTGAATCCTGTCACCCACTGAACCGAATCCAAAGAATGCTGCCATGACTGCAAGAAAAATATTTAATGCAATCATGATCTTGTTCTTCTTCGTCTTTGACCTCTGACGTGCTGTTCAGGTGGGTTCATAGCACCGTCTAAAGGTTCAGCCGGGGTCTGTGCGTCAGCAGGTACAGGGTTGTTTTCCTGTGCAAGTCTTTTGATTCCTGCATTAAATTCTTCTCTTGTGATTACCTTCATAACCTCAACACCATCAACGATCAGGTCAACCGTATCACCCTTATGCTTCATCACATAGTTATCATCAGCCGGAACATAGAAATATGCATCTGCTTTCAGTGTGACAGATTCAGAATCAGTGTTCGTTGTACCGTCCTGAACAGGTTCAGACTTTTCAGCATTTCTTTCCTTACGTGTTCTTCTTGGTGGTTTCTGTAAATCCGGTTTCGGTACTTTATCGGCAACATCCATTGCTTCATCAAATGGTACTTCTTCCTGTCCCGGAAAAGCCTGATCAATAGCCTTGTCAACTTCATCCATGTGATCAGCAATCTTCTGTTCATTTTCTGCCTGAACTTCTGCCCTACTCTTACGTGTTCTTCCAGTCTTTTCTTCCTTTGCATCTGTTGGTGTTGCAGATTCAGCTTTTTTACCTCTTGTTCTTCTGCCTTTGCTGTCAGGTTTTTCAAGATCAGATGCAACCGCCTGATCAGCAGCATTCATTTCATCATCTGACTTGTAATCACCAAGTTCATAATAATTTCTGATCTTGTCAACAACATAATTCAGATCATTGTCAATAGCGTATGCGGTGAACATTCCAAGCGGTGATTTTACTGTATCTTTTCCGCTGTTCTGTGTGTAAAAGTAATACTTGGCTTCATTCACACCAGTTCTAAGTACAACGGTAAACAGTCCTTCAATGGTGATCTTCTCACGCAACAGTTTACCAATCAGCTTAACAGTTGTAAGACCGTTATCTAAAGTTTCCAAATGGGTCATATAAACGACTACAACATCATCAGGTAAGTCTTTGCAACAGTCAATGATTTCAAAGTAGTTCGCACCAAAATCATTGTACTTGTCCCACCCAGTTTCTTTGATACGGTTCATGTACGGTACTGCAAGAATGTACTGGAAGTCATCAACCACCAACAGCTTCTTACCTGCTGTACACTGTTCTTTCATGTACTTCACAATTTTTCTTGCATCTGTTTCATTGTTCAGCATTTCAAAGTGATTCTTGAACGGTAACGGTTTACCTACTGGATTGATAACCGCTGTTGTTGCCGGGTCACAATTTCTAAGGCTTGTACTTTTACCTGTACCGGATTCACCCATAATTAAAACTTTCTGTGCCATGTTTATTTATCTCCTTTCTTGAATAAGCCCATTAACTTAGTGAAAAGATTGCTTTTCTCTTTCATTGCTTTCTGCTGTGATACTTTCAAAATCTGTCTGTTCTGAAAATGTTCAGCGGTTGCAACATTGTTTCTGTAACTTCTGTGACTTCTCTGTTTGTGTTTCTTTGCACTACTCATTGATTTCATCCTCACTTTCTTTGATAACAACCTGTAATTTTGTATTATTATGCAGTGGTGTAACCTCTACTGTATAACCGTTTGCCAACAGGATTCCTACTAAATCCTGATATGCTGCTGTGATTCTTGTACCTTCGATTTCAATACAACCGCACAATCTTGACATTTCATTGAAAAAGTCATCATTTGCAGCATCAACAACACTATGCATATCATTCAGCATATATTTCAGTTCATCACGCTCGTCTTTCAAATGTCTATTTTCTTCTTTCAGCTTTGCAACTTCTGCTTCAAGAACTTCATAACTGTTTTTATTCTTCTTCATTATTTTCACCTTCCTCTTTTACTTCATCGGTTGTTTCTTCCGACTTCACCTGATCATTGAATCTGTCAAGTTTTCCGACCTCAAGAAACTGTGCTGACCAAAAATCTGCAAAATGAATGATCACCTGCAATGGTTCTTCATGACCTTTCAGATCATACGCAAGACTACCATAAGCACCATCATGATAGAAAATAGCGTGTTCTTCTTCCTCTGTCAGATCAATGTAACGTGCTGCCAGTTCAACCGATCTTAAAGGGTGGTCAATATGGCACAAATCAGAACTGATCTTGTACGGTTTACTTTCTGATCTCTTATACTTCTGTTCAGTGTTTTTCTTTGTTGGTCTGCCATCCTGTACCATGTTTGCAACATAATATGGGCTTCCATAACGTCCGCACTTGCCAAGATCGTGTAAAGCTGATGCAATAATCACGCTGCTGTGAATCTTGTTATATGCTTCACTTCCAAGCAGTGTAAGACCAATCTTTTCAGCGTACTGCATGACGTTTACTGTATGCTCTAACAGTCCACCATCTTTACAGCAGTGATTTCCACCGGATGCAGGGGCATCATAAAAACCAAGTTCTTCGATGAAGTCAAGTAAATCTTCTATACCCTCACGACCTGTTGCCATCAGACAACCTTTGAAATACTCAATCTGTTTTTCTCTTGTCATTGTTAAATCTCCTTTTCTTCTAACTTTATTTTCCACCGCTTCTGTTCTTCAATATTGGAAAGATACCAAGCGTTAGATTTTGATTTGTGTTCATTGAACCCTTTGAAAAGTTCAAAGTCCTTTGGGAAAAGTAAAATCCCATATCCACCGGATTCTCTTATTTTCCTTAAGTGATAAAGCTGTATCAGTGACGGTTCACCGTTGTCTGCCTTGACTTCAATACCAAGAAAGCAACCGTCTGAACTTACCAGTAAATCAGGAATACCGCTTTTTGTGTAAGCTGCACCACCCCAGTATTTGAGCCACCAACAACCGTATTCATCTAAGTATTTTTTAACCCGGTTTTCAAAATTCTTTTCTGCTGCCACATTAACCACCTAATTTCAGTATCATAAGTCCAACCATTTAATCACCTAAACAAATCATTCCCGGTATCATTAAAATCACACCTATTACAATTTCTTTCATGTGAGCTGTCACCGGTTCATATATATGCATTTCAACAGCATAATCAGATGCACCGACCGCACCAACAATTAAGAAAAATCCAATAATTGCCATAATTCCGAATACCTTATCAAGTATTGAACAATTCATCAGTTAGTTCCTTTCCTTCCTGCAATGCTGCAAGATTCCTTTCTTCAAAACTTCCCTTTACCAGTAGGTAATAGTAGAAACATGGTCTGTTCTGACCGATTCTGTGTATACGTTTCTTTGATTGTTCCCAAAGATCACAAGACCCTTTTCCGAGGGGCAGTGTAAAATACACAATCTTATTTGCTTTCTGATAGTTACCACCCATTGCCCCTGCTTGGTACTGAACAAATGTGACACTGTTATCTACACATTCATATGCATACATTGAACGTCCTGAACCATTTACAAAACTGACTTCCCTGTTAAGTGATTCACATATTTTTCTAAGTCTTGTCAGTTCTTCATTGAAGTTATAAAACACAATCAACCGATCTTCAGTTGATTCCAGTAAGTCCCTGAATGCTTCCAGTTTTTCCTTATGCCATTGACCGCACAGTTGTCTGCAATATAATGTTTTGGTCAGGCTATTATCACCGATCAACTCAACCCTTGGTGTCACATCTTCACCTTCAAAATCTGAATCATCTTTGAATCTGACTAAGTTCCTTGTATCAAGTTCCAAGTAATTGTGTTTGATGAAAAACTTATATTCATTTGTAATCTTCAAGAAAATTTTCTGTTCAGTCTGTTCAGGCAGTTCAATCACTTCTTCTGTTTTCATAAACACTGCACCAAACTGTGTAAGTCTTTTCTTCAAATGCTCAACGTGCTTATATCCTGTGATTACTTCTTTCTTGTACCCATCACCATTTTCAATCCATTCTGTCTGAACATAGGAAGCATAAAAGGCTTTCTTGTTAATATCCCAACCTAACAACTTAAGCTGTGACCACAACCGTTCATACTTTCCTGCTGTTGGTGTACCTGACAGCAAGATCACGCTTTCCGGTTGTAACTTCAATATGAATTTTGACCGTTTAGCGTTTTCATTACATATAAGGCTTGATTCATCAAGTAACAATGTAAAGTCGGTTATATGGGCTATATACTTACGTCTGAATACCAAATCATAATTGATTACACCGACAATCTGAATGTTCTGATCATACAGGTCTTTGGTTTCAACCAGTGTACGGAAGTTCACACCTTCACTTTTCTTGGTCAAGTCCATAACTCTGTATTCCGGGTAATACGTTTTCATGTGATCAACCCAATCATCAACCTTTGACTTTTGGCATACGATCAGATTTACCGTATTGTTCAGCAAGTACATTTTTTCAGCCCCTACAAAAGTTTTACCAAGTCCCATATCTAAGTAATAAGCACACCTGTTTTTATCATCAGTCAGGTTCAGCACTTCTTCCTGATGGGGCATGAATTGAAGATCATTCATCTACCTTAATGCCTGTACACTGTTCAAAGATTTCAGCATCAAAGTTTGGTATTGACTTAATGTAATTCCTCTGAAAGTCTGATAAGCTGCCCCACCATAACTGACCACATTCAGATTCATTAAGCACTTTGAGATAACCGCCTGTTGTTTCATAGGTCGGATTTGCTGCCTTTTCTTCATCAGTCATATCTTCTTCATACACCCATTCAACAACGTCTTTTGGTATCTGATTCAGTAAATATCTTGCATCTGATCTCAACCAATCGTTATAGGTTATATCTGACGGTTTATTGAACAGCGTGATCTTCTGTTCTTCTGTATTAAAACAACCAGTATTGAAAGAAGATTTGTTGCAGTCCCCGGTGTTCCAGTCCCCGGTGTTCCTGTTCCCGGTGTTCCAGTCCCCGGTGTTGCAGAATCCTGTGCAATCCTTTCCAGTATTTACGATTGTCAAAAGTTCCTGCCAAGGAATTTCACGCACGATCTGAATTTTATTGGTGCATGATTTCTTACCGTCTGTATCTACTTCACCAAGTGCAACTACCTCTGCAACCTTGTTTTCAGAATTAAAACTGTAATAGCTGAAACAGTCAGCAGCTTTTTCACAAAAATGAAAACCTCTATCACAACATCTTGGCTTAACATCTTCTTCAAAGATTTTTCCTACTTCATACTGGAAACCTCTGCAAGTCCAGTCAGGGTTGAATACCTTATAACCTTTAACTTCACTCATTTTCTTTCACCTCTCTATACTGTAATTCCTTCGATCTCTGCAAAACGTTTTGCGTTGATGAAGTACACCCATCTGTTATCAGATGTATGAATACCGTAACCCCAAGGGAAAACCCCTTGCTGTAACCCCTTACGAACTGTGTTGTGGTTCATTTGTAACAGCTTTGCAGCCTTTTCCACATCTAACCGGGGAATTACCCCATTTCTTAATTCAGCAGTTGGAAGTACAACCACCTGTTCATCAGATTTTGAAAAGTAATCTGATTCAAGTCCAAGTGCTACTGCAATAGCACTCTGAACATCTTCTGACGGTATCTGTTTACCTGAAAGGTACTGACTGACAGAACCTTTACTTTTTCCAGTCATACCGCACACCTGACGTTGATTCAGATGTAATTCTTGCATAGCCTGTTTTAACTTTTCACTGAATGTCATTTTGCTTCACTCCTTTGTTTGGTAGATATTTTATCTACTTTTTAAGCAAAAAAAATCTTGTTTGCTTCTTCATTCGTCAACTTCAAAAGTTCTTTCAACACTTTAATTTCAGACGCTTTGAACTCTGTTTCATTGTTGACTTTCTTCATCAATCCATAATAAGTTAAACCGCATTTTTCAGCTAAGAACTGTAACTTATAGCCGGATTCATCAATCTTTTGTCTTAACAATGTTGTGTTTGTCATTACTTCTCACCACCTTCTGTTGTTGGGAATGGGCTTTTGTTGTACTGTCTGTGTATTCTGATACCGATTCTGTCACCCGGTAATTCCTTGCGGTCAACAATACTGTATTCCTGTTTCTTTGCTTCAATATCAGCAATGTAACGATCAAGTTCAGATGCAGAATCAAATTCAAGCATCAGATCAATACAACCTGCAATTACTTTCTTCATTTGCACAACCTTCCTTTCCGATCAGCAGCCCTTTTATAAATGTTGCCTGTTATGGGGTGGTTTTATTTTTCAGGGAATCACACACCAAGAAACCCTTATCAGATTTCACACTAAAACCTGTAAACTTGCTGTCCTACTATAGAATTTTTATAGCGTGTTTTTCTATGAACCGCTGAACAGTTTCACATTAAAACTGAACAAAACCTGTCAACCACTACATAACAGACAACACTTATAAAAGAACTGCTATCTTATTTTTGACCTACCATCATCAGTACCGGGTGGTCATTTCCGGTAGACGGTCATTACTGACCGTTTCGGCTTATATCTGTTTTCCACCCTTAAAGGTTGCTACTGTAAAATATCCGTCACTTATTCGTTCACGATATACACAAAAATCACCAGTAACGATTGCACGTTTTCCTGTCTTATCCATTACCATGTAGAAAATATCAGGGTGGTGCAAACTCATTTGTTCAGCTTCTTTCATTTTCTCTTCTACACTAATTTTCATTTATTTTACCCCTCTATTAAATCCCTGATCAATATAATAACTCTGATTTTTGAACACTTTTCTGATTCTTCATAATACAGAACTTCTTTTACTGAAATCAGTTCAACCTCATAACATTCGTTGTATTCTGCCATAAGAAAATCTTCTGTTGATCTGAATGAATCCACCTCACCACAAGTTGTATTTACCAGTCTAACGTTCACATATCTGTAATTTTTCTTAAGAAGTTCCTGAACAATGCCAAGTCTTAATTCAGCCATTGTCATTTTCTGATCTTAATTTCTTCTTTCTTATAACCGTACTTCATTAAATTCATAGTCCAAACCGTCCTTTCATTCCTTTGGTTTTACCTGCTGCAACAGGTTCTTTTATTCGTTCCCGGTCATCATGGATGGGGTGAGTAACCGGGAACGGATTCAAAAAACAAAGTGCTGTGTCCTCTCGCTTGTTGATTCTTCCGTTTAACTGCTTCTTGTTTAAGGAGTAAAGTCACTATTGGCTAGTGCTGAAATGTTTTCTTCAATTAGTACAGTTCACTTTGCTTTCTTGTCCTACAGTTCCTACTTTCTTCAACTGTTTTGCCGGGTCATGTTTATTCTTCACACACTCTGTCTGATACATTTGTCAGCATAACTACCATGTTACTTGTGTGCAGCCCTATCGCTTCACCCGATCTTTCCTGCTTTCTTTGTTTTTGAAGTAGATGTTTTATCTACTGACATCATAATACATGATGGTAGATAGAATGTCAACAGTTATTTTGAAAAAACTTGAAAAAAGTTGATATTTAATCTATTTCATGGTATTCTTTACTTATAAACAAGGAAAGGAAGGTAATCTTAATGAGTATAGGTCAACGTATAAAAAGTAGACGTGAAGAATTGGGAATGTCACAGGAAGATCTTGCACATCGGATTGGTTATAAAAGTAAATCATCCATAAATAAGATTGAACTTGACATACAGCAATTAAGACAATCTAAGATTAAGCAGATTGCAGATGCACTTGAAACTACGACAGATTATATTATGGGTTGGTCTGAAAAGAAAAATGATGAACCAAAAGAAAAGCATGATGTTACTGATCTTATTAAAAATCAATATGGTTCAGACGTGTATGAACTTGTTCAGTTATATTTAAAACTGAATGAAGCAGGTAAAAAGAAGATCATGGAAGAACTTCATGATACTGCTGCACTAGAAAAATACACCGAACCTGTAAAAAGGGATGCTCAAAAAATGGCATAATGTACCAAGTTTGGAAACATCAGGAAAATATTATAATTGTAGATTTTAGAAAGGATGGTTAATCATGGGATTTTTAAGAAGTACAAAAGGCTCTATCATTAGTGACTATTTCCAGTTACAGGAAGATATTGCAGGTTTTTCAAAAGGTTATATGTATGACGTTGCGTTGTATAATGATCATTTAGAAATTACCTCAATGCAGAAACGCAAGCTGTTACTTAATTATGATCAGATCACAGATGTGTTCTATGGTGGAAAGACTGAACTTGTTCAAAAACCAAAGTCTGTGATTGGTAGGGCTGTAGTCGGTGGTGTAATATTTGGCGGTGTTGGTGCAATAGTTGGTGCTGCATCCGGTACAGGTACAAAAACCGAAAAGAAAACACACCTGTATTTTATCATCAGTTACACCAGTTCAGACGGTGAAGATAAATATATACAGTTTGAAGATACTAGAATGTACAAAGGTCTTAAGCTATCCAAAAAGCTGAAAGAGCTTGCACATATAGAATCAGCACCTACAGGTGACGTTCAGCTTTAACGGTTACGGTTGGTTACGGTTACACTTAAAATCTATATCTTATATATTTTACTTTTTAATGTACTTTATTTTTTTATTCATATAAGCGTTATATAAAGAACTTGTAACGAACCGTAGACAAGTGTAACCGCCTTGTAAATCAAGGTAATATAACTGTAACCTCGACCGTAACTAAAGCGTAACCAAGTGTAACCAGTAAATAAAAGACCCCAACCGTTGCAGCGGTCAGGGTCAGCAAAACCAAACCAAAGGAATGAAATGATTTGGACTATGCAAAAACCATTATAGCATTCATTCCTTATGGTTTCAATGAAAGGAAGTGCTATTTATGCAAGGTGGAGTAAGAAAAAGAGGTACAACATGGTCATATTATTTTGACCTTGGAAAAATTGACGGTAAAAGAAAGAAAAAAGAAAAAGGTGGGTTCAGAACTAAGAAGGAAGCTGAACAGGCATTGACTGCTGCTATGAATGAATACAATAATGCCGGGACTGTATTTGAACCGACAGAAATAACGGTTGCTGATTACCTGAATCAGTGGTTTGATCTGTACTGTAAGACCAACCTGAAATATAACACCCAAGTGGGATATTTAAGAATCATTCAAGGGCATCTAATTCCAAAGTTCGGTGTATACCGTCTAAAAGCAATCACCCCGGCAGTATTACAAGAGTATGCTGTTGAATTAAAAATGAACGGTAATTCAAAAAGTCATTTAGTTGGTATTTTGTCTGTATTCAGTGCAGCACTGAATTATGCAGTTGAACCAATGCACTATTTACAATCAAACCCTATGCAGTATGTGAAATTTCCAAAGGTTGAAAGAAAACCACGTGAACGAATTGTACTGACATTAGATGAATGGTGCAAAATTCGTGACAGATTTCAAAACACCCGGTACTACATACCTTTAATGATCGGATTTTATACAGGCTTACGAATATCAGAAACCTTTGGTCTTACTTGGGATGATATTGATTTTGATAAAAGAAAAATATCTGTAAATAAGCAGATTGTAAAACGTAACTTTGGGGCAGATGTAAGAAAGGTTGTTGAAAAGAAAGGTAAGAAAGAACAGCGTTCATCTTGGTACTTTACTACACCAAAAACATTTACTTCCATTCGTGAAGTCCCTTTTGGTGAAACACTATATCAGGCATTGAAACAGGAAAAAGCTGAACAACTTAGGAATGAAATGAAGTATGGTGAATATTACACGATTCATGTTAAAAAGATTGAAACTGATGAAAAGGGTAATGACATGATCAGGATTGTACCAATTCAAAAATGTGTTGAAAGTCCACTACAGCGTATCAGGTTGGTGTGTATTGATGAAAACGGTCAGTATACTTCCACTGATTCATTTAAGTATTGCAGTAGGGTTATACACCATGAAATGCATCTTGCCTTTGATTATCACAGCTTAAGGCACACCCACGCAACACTGTTAATTGAATCCGGTGCTGATGTTAAGAATGTTCAAACACGATTGGGACACACCAATATAGAAACTACATTGCAGACCTATGTGCATGATACAGAAAAAATGGCTGAACGTTCTGTTGATCTCTTTGAAAAAATCACACAAGCAAAAACGTCATAAATAAAAATATTGGGAGTGAATCCGCTGATTGTTCAGCGTGTTCACTCCCTTTTCTTTGTTCAGTGATGATTTTAAAAATTACGGTGGCAAATGGGTGGCAAATCGACTGAACCACACTCATAAAAGCCTGTAAAACCGCTTATTTACGTGATAATAAACAGACTGTTTCCACATGCACGCTATTCCCAAACATATCAACCGGGCAGCATTTTTGTAACGCATATCCGTTCTCGCACAAGTACTTCAGATCCCTGGCCAGGGTCGCGCTGTCGCAGCTGACATAGACGATGCGCTTGGGCTGCATCTGGATCATGGTGGTGAGAACGCTCTCCTCGCAGCCTTTGCGCGGCGGATCGACAACGATCACGTCGGCTGTGATGCCTTCGGTTTTATATTTTTCCGGCAGGACTTCTTCTGCTTTGCCGACGAAAAATTCTGCATTTGTAAAGCCGTTTAAGGCGGCATTTTTTCTGGCATCCTCGATCGCGGCGGGGACGATCTCGACGCCGCAGACTTTCTTTGCTCTCTGCGCGAGGAAGAGGGAGATTGTACCGATGCCGCAGTAGAGATCCCATACGGTTTCTTCCCCAGTCAGTCCGGCGTATTCCAGTGCTTTTCCGTACAGCTTTTCCGTCTGGAGCGGATTCACCTGGAAGAAAGAAAGCGACGAGATCCTGAAACGAACCGCACCGATCGTATCCTCAATATAAGGACGGCCCCACAGCAGGCGCTGCTTGCGCCCCATAATGACATTTGTTTTTTCGGTGTTTGTATTTAACGTGATGCTTGCCATTCCCGGAATCCTGGTCAGTGCGGTGATCAGCGCTTCCTCGTGTGGCAGCTTTGTGCCATTTACGATGAGACAGACCATGATCTCTCCGGTCGAATGGCCGACGCGCGTCATGACGTGGCGCAGCAGGCCCTTTCCGGTCTGCTCCTCGTACGGCTCGATCTGAAACTGCTCCATATGAGAAAGTACCGTCTCCAGAATTTCCTGATTTACCTCTGCTCCAAGCAGGCAGTCCTCGCACTCGATAATCGCGTGGGTACGGCCGGCGTAAAATCCGGCGATCCTGCGTCCGTCTCTGGAATACCCGATTGGGAACTGTGCCTTGTTGCGGTAGCGAAACGGGGTGTCCATGCCGATGATTGGTTCCATCGGAGGATTTTCAAACTTGCCGATGCGCATCAGATTATTCCGCACCTTGTTTTCCTTAAAACGCAGCTGCGCCGGATAGCTCATGGACTGGATCTGACAGCCACCGCACTGGCGCGCTACCGGGCAGCATGCTTCGATGCGGTCCGGACTTGGCACAAGCAGCTTCGTCATCCGCGCATAGCCATACGTCTTCTTCATCTTCATAATTTTGGCTTCCACTTCATCACCGATCACCGTATCCTTGATAAAAAAAGCCATGCCGTCGCTGTGGCCCACGCCCAGGCCGTCACTGCTGAGATCTTCTATTGTTACCCTGATCAGATCGTCTTTCTGCATTCTGTCTTCTCCTGTCCTGTTTCGTTTATACGTCAAAAAAATATTCGTAATCTGCTTTCGCTGCCTGTAGAATCATAAGGATCTTCCCCTCGCTTAAAACGTCGGAATGCCTGTCTGCGTTCAATTTTTTCTACAGATCCGAGCTCCGTCTCAGATTTGATTCAAACAGCCGATTATACCCAAGCCAGTCCTTTGAATCGCCTGCTCCCTTGAAGATTTCTTTCATTGTTTCCAGCTTTGCGTCGGTGTTATCGGCGAGGTTCAGCGCCAGCGCCTCGGCAAGTGCCGGTTTTTTCGGAGAACCGTACTCCAGCTCGCCGTGATGTGCCAAAATGCAGTGCTGCAGCTCGCTCATCAGACGCTTCGGGAAATTTTTGATATGGCGGCAGCCAAAACCTACGAGCTCACAGCCCATCACGATATGGCCGAGCAGCTGGCCATCGTCCGTATAATCGTTCTCCGGGAAATTTGAAATCTCCTTGAGTTTTCCGACATCGTGAAACAGGGCCGCCGTCAGAAGCAAATCTTTTTTGAGGTACGGATACTGTTTTGTGTAATAATCACACAGCTTTACGACACCAAGCGTATGCTCGAGAAGTCCGCCCACGAAGCTGTGGTGCACGGTCTTTGCAGCGGAATGATGCTTAAATGCATCGATAAACGCTTCATTTTCGATAAAGTACATAGTGATGAGCTTCTGCAGATATGGATTTTCTACCTGCTTCATCAGCTTCATCAGTTCCTCATACATCTCATCAAGGTCGCGGTCACTGACCGGAAGATAATCTGCCGGAATATATTCACTCTCATCTGCCTTGCGCGCCCGCTTGATACTCATCTGCAGGGTGCCCTGAAAATTTGTCACATCACCGGTAATAAAGACGTAATCCAGTGCCTCAAATTCACCGATTCCTGAGGAATTCGGATCCCAGATTTTTGCGTCGATCGTGCCGGTCTTGTCCTGAAGCACGACATTTTCATATGCTTTTCCATTTTTTGCCGTCGCCGACTGTCTGTATTTGCAGAGGTAGACCTCGCTGATCTTGTCTCCCTCACGAAATGCCTCGATATATTTCATATTCTTTTTCCTCTCATTTCACTGTTTTAGTTCACCATTTTCTCTTTCCACAATCGTGTCCATCCCTGTGATATCCACAGCCACGTGCTATTATAGAAGATTTTCCAGGCATCTGCAACCTGGATTTCTGCGCACACCGTCTCTTCTACTCTTCCGCCAGAATCTCCAACAGCTCTTCCCTCGTCATCGCCGTCGCGGAAATGCCCTCTCCGCTCAAGATCTGGCTCGCCATCTCCTGCTTTTTCTCCTGAAGATGGAGAATCTTCTCTTCGATCGTATTCTGGGCAATAAGCCGGAAAACAACTACCTGATTTTTCTGGCCGATGCGGTGTGCACGGTCCGTCGCCTGGTTTTGCGCGGCAACGTTCCACCACGGGTCAAAATGGATCACGACGCTGGCTGCCGTCAGATTCAGTCCGGTACCGCCTGCTTTTAAGGAGATCAGAAAAACCGGGACATCGTCCTCATTAAACGCTTCTGTCAGGCGCTGGCGCTCCTCCTTCGGTGTACTGCCGGTCAGCTCATAGCATGGAATTTCGTATGCTTCCAGCTTCTGCTTCAGTACCGGAAACAGACTCGTAAACTGAGAAAAGATAAGCACCTTATGCTTTCCATCCACTGCGTCTCGCACCAGCTCCATGCAGGCATCCACCTTGCAGGAATTTTCCTTATAATTCTCATACAGAAGCGCCGGATTGCAGCAGATCTGCCGCAGTCTCGTCAGCTGCGCCAGGATCTGGATTTTTCCTTTGCGTACTTCCTCGTCACTCTGTGTCTCCAGACTCTGCCTCAGCTGCTGCACATGTGCCTGATACAGCTGCTCTTGTTCCCCTTCCATCCGCGCGTAAACGACCTGCTCCAGCTTTTCCGGAAGCTCCTTTAAGACATCCTGCTTGAGACGGCGCAGGATAAACGGTGTCACTTTTCGTTTCAGCCGCTGCGTCACCGTCTCGTCGTTCTCCAGCATGATCGGCTTTTCGTAATTTTTCCGGAATTTCTCGTAGCTTCCAAGATACCCAGGCATCAGATAATCAAAAATGCTCCACAGCTCACCAAGGCGGTTCTCGATCGGTGTACCGGTCAGCGCAAACCGCACCCCGGCATGAATTTTTTTGACCGCCTTCGCAGCCGCAGTTCCCTGATTTTTGATATTCTGCGCCTCGTCGATGACTTCAGTGGAGAACTGCAGATCACGGTAAAACGTAAGGTCACGCTTCACCATATCATAGGAGGTGATAAACACCTGCGCCTCCCCGCTTTCTTTTTGCTGCTGCAAAATCGCCTCCCGCTGAGCAGCCGTCCCTGTCACAAGACAGACCGACAGTTCCGGTGCAAAGCGTTCAAATTCCTTTTTCCAGTTGTAAAGAAGTGAGGTCGGACAGATGATCAGATCCGGGAAGGTGCTCTCTCCCTCCTGACGCCTTGCCAGCAGGGCCGCGATCGTCTGCAGCGTCTTTCCAAGTCCCATGTCATCCGCCAGAATTCCACCGAAACGCAGATGCGCGAGTGTCCGCAGCCAACGGTACCCTGTTTTCTGATACTCCCGCAGAATTTTTAAAAGCTGCGGTGGAATCTGGTAATCGCTGTCCTCCACATTTTTCATCTCGCGCACCATCGCGCGGTATGATTCCCCGCGATCGACCTGCAGCTGTCCATTCTGGTTTTTCAGTGCACTGTCCACATAGTACGCGCTGTATAACGGCACCTCAATCGTTCCGTCGAGCAGTTTCTTTTCTGAAAGATCCAGCCCCGCAAACAGCTCGGCAAGCGCTGCCACCGAAGAATCCTTCAGATTCAGCAGCTCTCCGCTTTTCAGTCGGTAATACGTTTTCTTTTTCTGGTACGCACCGAGAATTTCCGAGAGTTCTTCACTGGAAAATGCTTCCGAGGAAATGTCGAGCGCCAGCAGATCACTTTTGATACTGACACCTACCTGTGCTTTCGGCGCACGCACAATTTTGTGTGCCTTTACACGGTCCGTCGCATAAACCTTTCCTTCCGTTTCCAGCTGCGCAAGCCCTGTATCCATCAGCTGATACATCCGTGCATCATCCGCTGTATCGAAAAACAGCTGACGCATGGTTTCATCCTCATAGGGGTAATAGCCTCTGAGCATGCCAAGTGCCCGTCTCTCCCGCATCCGGTCGCGAAACGCACCCTCCTGCTTAAATGCTTCCCGGTCGGTCAGCTCGATCTTTGTCTCTCCATAGCTGCACTGTGCCCGCGCCGTCATTTTCCCGTTTTCTTCATCAAGATAATAGGTGATCTCCGCTTTTGGCGGCTGATATTCTTTCAGGGAAAGCTTTCCTTTGTCAAGTACCCCAAGCTCATCCAGTTCCGGAAGTACTGCACTGCAAAATGACATCATATCATTTTTCGCAACACGAAGCACTGTCTCCCGGTCCGCGTTCGCATAATCGAGCAGCTTTTCCATCCTGATCCGATAGGCATTGCTGCAGCGATAGACCGTCTGCCCTATCCGCACAAACAGATGCTCACTTCCTTTCCAGAGCGTAAGCGGCGGAAGCACAAGCCGGAATACGTTTTCCAGTTCCCGCAGCGTAATTTTTAATGGTGGATTTTTATCCAGAATTTTTAATGTATCATAACGATATCCCACCGCCGTATAATTTACTTCCCGTCCGAGATTCAGATTCAGGAACTGTTCCATCGTCACCGTATTGAGCAGAAGTTCTTTCAGCTGACCACCGTTTCTCTGAGCATTCATTTCATTTGCTGCGCGGATCAGCTTCACATACTCCCAGCCCCTCGCGCTGAACATACTCTTGCAGTGCACGAATGCCAGCTTCTTTCCATAAGCCAGCTCTTTTTCTTCTTTCACCGCCTCGCAAAATGTGTCCATATTTTTGAGAACATACTTTTTTCCGTCTGCCGGTCCGACCGTAAACGTCAGCGTGTAACTCTTTCTTCCATAATAATAGTTCCAGCCGTTTTCATGCAGGGTTGCTTCCAGCTCAATATTTCCGCTCGCTTCCTGCGCACTTTGGCGGCGGCGCATGTCGTACTCCCGCATAAGTTCCAGAATCTGCGGATCCGAATGGACTTTCGCCGTCTGCTGTACACTCTGGCGATAGCTGCTCATTCTGGTATTTGCACGTACCTGGCGCAGATATTTCAGTGCCACAGCGCCACAGTGCTTGCACATCCCATCATAGTTATGGTAGGCTTCGCACTCACACTCATAATCTTCGATGGCGTCCTCTTCCAGATTAAAGCGGAGCCATACGTAATAATTTTCACCACTGCTTCCTTCAACATTTGCTTCTATATAAAAGGCTTCCGCTCCGTCCTCGCTCTCCTCGGTCCGGATTCTGGAAACCTTTCCTTCTGCCAGCACCTTCTGCGCCCGCAGGTATGTGATATCCTGTGTACACAGATGCCTGATGTCTTCTTCGTTATACATATTTTCCCTTCTGATCTTCCTGTTTTCCTGCATAATCCTGTCATTTTTCACTGCGCACAGCGTAACCTTTCGCTTCTGCTGCATGAAAGTCAAAGCGGATATTCGCGGTCACTGCAGCGTCTCTGTTTTTCCGCAGAGTATAAGACAGGTCAAGTATACTGGATTTGCCTGTAAATCTCAATACTCTCTTTTCTGGATTTTTCTTTCACACCTGAATCACATTCTTACGCAGTAAGTGTTTTGCGCTGAGAAAACAGTATCTTGTAAGATTCTGTTTTCAAATTCCTCTTTTTGCGGTACAATGTACAAGTATCGCATGTTTTACCCGGGCAGCCGTTATACAGAAGCTCACGCGGCCGTCCGGTTAAGTGACTGATTTTAAGAAAATGAGGTAACACATGAACGAAAAAGCTTTAAAGGTACTTGAGTACCCGAAAATCATACAGAAACTCACCGACTACGCCGCTTCCCAGCCGGGCAAGCAGCTCTGCCGCGACCTCACGCCATCCTCGGATCCTGGCACGATCCGCCGGATGCAGACGGAGACAAGTGACGCAGTCAGCCGCCTTCTCAGAAAAGGAAATATCTCTTTTTCCGGCCTGACCGATATCCGTGGCTCACTGCGCCGCCTTGAGATCGGCAGTTCTTTAAATATCGAAGAACTGCTTCGTGTCTGCCGTCTTCTTGAGACGACGCTGCGTGTCAAATCCTGGTCCAGAAGCGCAAGAAACGAAGCCGAAAATGCACCGGAAGATTCCCTGGAATCCATGTTTTCCGGCCTGCAGCCGCTCTCGCCTCTTTCCGCCGAGATCTCGCGCTGCATTCTCTCTGAGGATGAGATCGCCGACGATGCAAGTCCGGGACTTCGCCAGGTGCGCCGTCAGATTCATCAGACAAACGACCGCATCCGTGTACAGCTGAACTCGCTCGTCAACGGTTCCGCCAGGACGTATCTGCAGGATGCCGTCGTCACACAGCGAAACGGGCGCTTCTGCCTGCCGGTTAAGGCAGAGTACCGCGGTCAGGTGCCTGGCATGATCCACGATCAGTCCTCCACCGGTTCGACGCTTTTTATTGAGCCGATGTCGGTCGTCAAGCTCAACAATGATCTGCGCGAGCTTGAGATCAAAGAAGAAAAGGAAATCGAGATCGTCCTTGCAAACTTAAGTTCCCTGGTTGCCGCAGAAACAGATGCCTTAAATGACAACATTCTGCTCTTAACCGAACTCGATTTTATCTTTGCACGCGCACAGCTCTCTTTGTTTTACCGCGGTTCTGAACCGGATTTCAATGAGGAGGGCCGCATCCGCATCAAAAAAGGACGCCACCCGCTCATTGACCCGAAAAAAGTGGTTCCGGTCGATATCCGCATCGGCGAGGACTTTACAATGCTCGTCATCTCCGGTCCGAACACCGGCGGTAAGACAGTTTCCCTGAAAACCGTCGGACTTTTTACCCTGCTCGGCCAGAGCGGCCTGCACATTCCGGCATCTGACCATTCCGAGCTCTCCGTCTTTGACGAAGTCTATGCGGACATCGGCGATGAGCAGAGCATTGAGCAGAGCCTGAGTACCTTCTCCTCGCATATGACCAACATCGTCTCCTTCTGGGAGCAGGCGGATGAACGCTCTCTCGTTCTCTTTGACGAGCTGGGCGCCGGTACCGATCCGACCGAGGGCGCGGCACTGGCTATGGCGATTCTCTCAAATCTGCACCGCAGGGATATCCGCACAATCGCAACGACCCATTACAGTGAGCTGAAGGTCTTTGCCCTCTCCACACCGGGCGTTGAAAACGGCTGCTGTGAGTTCAGCGTCGAGACGCTCCGCCCAACCTACCGCCTGCTGATCGGCGTACCGGGAAAAAGTAATGCCTTTGCGATCTCCGAAAAGATTGGTCTTCCGAATTACGTCATTGAAGAAGCTAAAACGTATCTCTCCAAAGAAGACGAAAGCTTTGAGGATGTCATTTCCGACCTGGAGCAGAGCCGTGTCCTGATCGAGCGTGAGCGTGAAGAGACCAACCGCTACCGTGAGGAAGCGGAAGAGCTGAAAAAACGTCTCTCCCGCAAGGAAGACCGCCTCGAATCAAGCCGCGACGAAATCCTGCGCAAAGCGCGTGAGGAAGCACAGGCGATCCTGCGCGAGGCAAAGGAATACGCCGACGAATCCATCCGCAAATATAATAAGCTGGGAAACGCTTCCGGCTCCGCAAAAGAGATGGAAAAAGAACGCACAAAGCTGCGTGAAAAAATGGCTTCCCTTCAGAAGGACAACGCGGTCAAAACCGATAAAAAGCCGAAAAAGACGCTCCAGGCAAAGGATCTGCGCCTTGGCGACAGCGTAAAAGTACTGAGCATGAACCTGCGCGGTACCGTGAGCACGCTTCCGGATGCTAAAGGAAATCTTTTCGTTCAGATGGGAATTCTGCGCTCCCAGGTCAACCTGCGTGATCTTGAAAAGCTTGACGATGATCTTCCGGCTTACGCATCGAAAAAATCACCTGCCACAAAGGGCACCGGTTCCGGAAAGATTAAGATGTCAAAATCTGCATCCATCAGCTCCGAACTGAATCTGCTCGGCATGACGACCGACGAAGCAATCGTAGAACTTGACAAATATCTTGATGATGCCTACCTTGCGCATCTCTCGCCGGTGCGCATTGTGCACGGAAAAGGAACGGGCGCACTGCGCAAAGCTGTTCACCAGTTTCTCCGCCGCCAGAAGCACGTAGATACGTATCGTCTCGGCGAATACGGCGAAGGCGATGCCGGCGTTACCATCGTGACATTTAAATAAAGGAGGCTTTTTATGGCTGCCAGACAGAAAATTCTGATCGTCGACGACGATGAAAATATTTCCGAACTGATTTCTCTGTACCTGACCAAAGAATTTTATGATACAAAGATCGTGCACGACGGCGAGGAAGCGCTGCGTCAGTTCCGGCTTTTTTCTCCAAATCTGATCCTGCTTGACCTGATGCTCCCCGGCATCGACGGCTATCAGGTCTGCCGTGAGATCCGCCAGCAGTCTTCCGTTCCGATCATCATGCTCTCAGCCAAAGGCGAAGTCTTTGACAAAGTGCTCGGCCTGGAGCTCGGTGCAGACGACTATATTATCAAACCATTTGATACCAAGGAACTGGTAGCGCGCGTAAAAGCCGTACTGCGCCGCTACCAGCCTGCCCAGACTGCCGCCCCAAAACCGACCGGCAAGTACGTTGAGTACCCGGATCTTGTGATCAATCTGACCAATTATTCGGTTCTCTACAAAAATCATACCGTGGACATGCCGCCAAAGGAGCTTGAGCTGCTGTATTTTCTCGCTTCCTCACCAAATCAGGTCTTTACACGTGAGCAGCTGCTCGACCACATCTGGGGATATGAGTACCTCGGAGACACCCGTACGGTCGATGTCCATATCAAGCGGCTGCGAGAAAAGATCAAGGACCATGAGAGCTGGGCAATCTCAACAGTCTGGGGCATCGGTTATAAATTTGAGCTAAAATCATAAGGATGGACCTATTATGAAACATAAGCTTTTAAACACTGTGCTTGCCGCTTACCTTGGCTTTCTTCTGGTCAGTTTCATTCTGGCTCTTGTGCTCGTACCACGCTTTCTGCAGCATTACCTGTATCAGATTTCCGATGATCCGCAGTATCTGCAGTATCTGCACAGCCAGTCGATCGCGATCCAGAATGTCTGCTATCTGCTGATCGCCGTTATCTTCCTGCTCTCGCTCTTTCCTCTCGCCGTCTTTTATCTGCGGCTGTACCGCCCGATGAATCAGATTTCCGAGGCGGCTGCCCGCTACACGGAAGACCGGATGGCACACGGTACAAGACCTCCGCACACGGTCTATGACAGGGACGATGAACTCGGCCGCCTCAACGCAAGCCTGAAATACCTGGTCGAGGCGGCTGATAATTCCAGTGAGTACCAGCGGAAGTTTATTTCCAACATTTCCCATGACTTCCGTTCTCCTCTGACTTCAATCAAAGGATACGTCGAGGCGATCCTGGATGGCACAATTCCGCCGGAGCTGCAGGATCGTTACCTTCACATCGTCCTTGATGAGACGAACCGGCTGAACAAGCTGACCGAAGGCCTGCTGCTGCTCAACACCTTTGACGACAATGCGATTTATCTGGAAATGAGCGAATTTAACATTGTTGATGTGATCCGCCATACAGTGGATTCTTTTGAAGGGACATGCAAAAAGAAAAATCTGTCTGTGATTATCTCTGCGCAGGAATTTGTACCTGTCTATGCCGATATGAGCCGCATCCAGCAGGTACTCTACAATCTGCTCGACAATGCGATCAAGTTCAGCCCTGCGGAAAAAGAGATCTGGATCACCGTCACGACCAGAAAGAAAAGTGTTTTTGTCTCCATCAAAGATTTCGGTGTCGGGATTTCAAGAGAAAACCTTTCCCGGATCTGGGATCGTTTTTACAAGACCGACAGTTCACGCGGAAAAGATAAAAAAGGAATCGGACTTGGTCTCTCCATTGTGCGTGAGATCATTTATGCGCACGGCCAGAACATCAATGTTGTCAGCACGGAAGGCGTCGGAACGGAGTTTATTTTCACGCTTGATATGCCGCAAAAAACAGATAAGAAATGAAAAATACCCGGAAGCTGTGATGATTCACCTGCTCCCGGGTATTTATGTTTCTGAATTTTTTTGTGTCCTGCTTTACTTTCCGTACTTTTTGCAGAATCTCTTTATTTTTGAATCCACGAAATTATCCCTCAGATCGTCTTTTCCGATGGATTCTTCTCTGATCCTGCATTCATTTTCTTACAGCCACTCTTTGATCTGGGCGTAAACGCCCTCGCCATCCAGCTGATACTTGTGCAGCAGTGCAACTGCCGGGCCGGACTCTCCGAATACATCCTTTACGCCGATGCGCAGTACCGGAGTCGGTGCTTTCTCAGAAAGTGTCTCGCAAACTGCTCCGCCAAGTCCGCCGATGATGGAATGCTCCTCTACGGTTACGACTTTTCCGGTTGCCTTTGCTGCAGCTACGACAAGCTCTTCATCGAGCGGTTTGATCGTGTGGATGTTGATGACCTTTGCGGAAATGCCATCCTTTGCGAGCATCTCAGCTGCTTCCAGAGAGCTGTTTACGCAAAGTCCAGTTGCGATGATTGTCACATCGGTACCTTCTCTTAAGGTAACACCTTTTCCGATCTCAAATTTGTAATCCGGATTGTCATTGATCACCGGAACAGCCAGACGGCCGAAACGCAGGTAAACCGGTCCTACGTACTCATAAGCGGCTCTTACTGCTGCTCTTGCCTCGATATCGTCAGACGGATTGATGACTACCATGCCCGGAATCATACGCATCAGAGCAAGATCCTCGTTGCACTGGTGGGAAGCGCCGTCCTCACCAACGGAAATACCTGCATGGGTAGCTCCGATCTTTACGTTCATATGCGGATATCCGATGGAGTTTCTTACCTGCTCAAATGCTCTTCCGGATGCAAACATTGCAAACGTACTTGCAAACGGAACCTTTCCGGTTGTGGAAAGTCCTGCTGCGATGCCCATCATGTTGCACTCTGCGATACCGCAGTCGATGTGACGGTCCGGAAATGCTTTCTTGAAAATACCTGTTTTGGTTGCGCCTGCGAGGTCTGCATCCAGAACAACAAGATCCTCATGCTCTGCGCCGAGCTCAGCAAGTGCCTTACCGTAGCTCTCTCTCGTTGCGATCTTCTTTACTTCTGACATAATGCTTCCCCCACTTTCTCTAAGTCTGCCATAGCTACTGCATACTGCTCATCATTCGGAGCGGTGCCGTGCCAGGATGCCTGATTCTCCATGTAAGATACGCCTTTGCCCTTTACGGTCTTCATGATGATCGCGGTCGGCATGCCCTTTGTCTCGCGTGCTTCTTTAAATGCTGCGCGAAGCTGATCCATATCGTTGCCGTCTGCCACGTTGATTACATGGAAGTTGAATGCTTCAAATTTTTTGTCGATCGGATACGGAGAGCATACATCCGCGATATTTCCGTCGATCTGCAGCCCGTTGTTGTCAACGATCACTACGAGGTTGTCCAGCTTTCTGTGGCCTGCGAACATGGAAGCCTCCCATACCTGACCCTCCTGGATCTCGCCGTCTCCAAGCAGTGTGTAAACACGGTAATCCTTCTTGTCCATCTTTCCTGCAAGTGCCATGCCGACTGCTGCGGAGATGCCCTGTCCAAGGGATCCTGATGACATGTCAATGCCCGGAACGTGCTGCATGCACGGATGGCCCTGCAGATGAGAACCAAGATGACGCAGTGTCACAAGGTCCTCCACCGGAAAGTATCCTCTGTGTGCCATTGCAGAATAGTAACCCGGAGCGGTATGTCCTTTTGAGAGAACGAAACGGTCTCTGTCCGGATTCTTCGGATCCTTCGGATCGATGTTCATCTCTTCAAAATACAGATATGTAAATACGTCTGCTGCGGAAAGTGATCCGCCCGGATGACCGGCTTTTGCACTGTGTACTGCAGTCACAATGCCCTTGCGAACTTCATTCGCCATTTTCTGTAATTCCAATGTCGTCATAATGGATATTACCTTTCCTTTCTGCTGAAATTCCGGCCGCGCGGATCCTGATGCCCCGCACCATGGCCTGATTCGATTGATTTATTGTTTCGGATACCCGCGCTTTTATTTGCCCGGCTGTCCGTAGTAAGCGTTCGGTCCGTGCTTTCTCATGAAGTGCTTTTCCTTGATGCAGTCCGGTGCCGGCTGTACCTTTGGGTTGTTCAGCTCGGTGAGTGTAGCCATCTTTGCCACTTCTTCGAGTACGACTGCGTTGTGCACTGCCTCTGCTGCATTTTTGCCCCATGTAAACGGTCCGTGGTTCGTGCACAGCACGGCCGGAACGTATACCGGGTTAATATTTCTGTTTTTGAATGTCTCGATGATTACAAGACCGGTATTCTTCTCATATTCGCCGTTGATCTCTTCCGGTGTGAGGTTTCTCGCACACGGGATCGGTCCATACATATAGTCTGCGTGTGTGGTTCCGTAGCACGGGATGTCTCTTCCTGCCTGTGCCCAGGATGTTGCCCACGGAGAATGGGTATGTACAACACCGCCAAGCTCCGGAAATGCCTTGTAAAGTTCCAGATGTGTGGCCGTGTCAGAAGACGGATTATATTTTCCTTCCACACGATTGCCTTCCATATCGATCACTACCATGTCATCCGGTGTGAGCAGCTCGTAATCCACACCGCTTGGCTTGATCACGAACAGCCCGGCTTCACGATCAATTCCGCTGACATTGCCCCATGTATACGTAACAAGTCCGCGGCGTGGAAGCTCCATATTGGCTTCATACACCTGCTTTTTCAGTTCTTCCAGCATAACTGCTTCCTCCTTACTTTTCACTGCCTTCCGGAGGAATTTTCTCCATCCGACAATATGCATTCTGCTTCCTTTATCATACACTTCTTTGCAGTATTCGTCCAGTCAATTTTTGCGTTTATTCGAAATTCTGCACTAATCTACACGAAAAAAAGCGGGGATTTTTCCATGAAACTGTACAACTTCACGAATTTTATTGTGAGTTGTATGGTTTTCGGATGAAATCCCACGCTTTTTTTACTCCACGCTCTTCAGGGATTCGACCATGTCGATCTTCTTCAGCTTAAAGTACATCACCATATTGACAAGGATCGAAAATCCAAACGTAAAGAGTGTTCCGTAAATATAACTTGCCAGTTTGAGGCTGCGTCCGAACATGCAGGCGTCCACCTCCACGGTCGTGATGATAAACGCGTGCAGGAATTTTCCGATAAAGATTCCTGCAATCGCTCCGATTACTGTGAGCAGGATGTTCTCGCGGTATACGTAAGCCGCTACCTCTCCATCGTAGAAACCGAGTACCTTGATGGTTGCCAGTTCTCTGCGCCGTTCATTGATATTGATATTGTTCAGATTATAAAGGACAACGAATGCAAGCATTCCGGCCGACACGATAAGCACTACGATCACGATATCGAGTGCGCCAAGCATATGATCCAGCTGTTCCTCAAGCGTTTTCGTGTACGTCACATTGAGCACCGCATCGTTTTTCAGCAGCTGCTCACCGAGTGTTTCCGCCTCTGTCAGACCGTTTTCTGTCTTCACGAAAATACTGTTGTACTCAGGCTCTTCCTCAAATACGGTGCGGTACAGCGCCGGTGTCAGATAAATGTAGTGTGACAGATAGTTTTCGCAGACCGCTGCGACCGGGATCCCGATGTCTTTCTCAGAGGTCTTTAAGATGATCGTATCGCCTGCACTGACGCCGAATTCTTTTGCGATCTTTTCTGTAATGATCGCTCCGTCATCGCCGAGTGTGTATGTTTCTTCACGGTTCTCCCGGTTGCGGAAGCAGAAAAATTCATCAAGATCCTGTGTATCCTCCGGCACGTACAGATAAACGGTCCATTCCTTTTTCGCCGCTTTTGCGCCCTTTGTCTGAATTTTCTGCATATAAAAGCGTTTCTCGGCCTGCACGCTGTCATTTTCCTGCACAGTTGTCCAGACTGCTTCCTGCTCCGTTTCTTTCGCATCCGTATCGAGGATCACCATCTCATCATAAAGCTGCAGCTGCTCAAACTGGAGGATCGCCACATCCATGATCGAATCCCGCAGGCCAAAGCCGACGAGCAGCAATCCCATACAGCCGCCGATGCCGATCACCGTCATCAGAAAACGCTTTTTGTAGCGCATCAGGTTGCGGATTGTGGATTTCCACGTAAATCCAAGTCTTCTCCACAAAAACGGCAGATACTCAAGAAACACCCTCCTTCCTTCTTTCGGTGCCGGCGGACGCATCAGCTGAGCCGGCACGGCCTGAAGCTCCCGGATGCAGGCGGAACATGTCGCTGCCATCGTACAGATCAGCGCCGCACCTGCTGCAAGTCCGCCGAACTTCCACTCATATGGAATCAGGATCTTCGGAAGATACTGATACATAATGCCGTACGCGTCCACGATGATCCACGGTAAGATCTTTTCTCCTGCAAGTACCCCGACGATACTTCCTCCTACGGTCGCCAGAAATGCATATTTCAGATATTTTCCCGCGATATCCTTTTTGCTGTAGCCAAGTGCCTTCATCGTGCCGATCTGGGTACGCTCCTCCTCTACCATTCGTGTCATCGTGGTCAGGCTGATCAGCGCCGCCACCAGGAAAAAGATCAGCGGAAATACCCGCGCGATGTTCGTCAGACGCTCCGCATTCTCGCCAAAACCAGTATTATCCGGCAGTTCACTTCGGTCATAGACGTACCACGACGGATATTTAATCTCGGAAAGCTTCTGCTCAGCATCCGAGATCTCTGCCTCGGCATCCGCCAGTTCCTTTTTTGCATCCGCGATCTTCTGTTCACCGTCTGCAATCTTCTCCTGCGCCTCTTTTTTGCCTTCCTCGTAATCTTTCCAGCCGTCCGCAATCTTCTGCTCGTTTTCTGTAAGTTCCTTCTCGCCATCTGCGATCTGTTTTCTGCCGTCCGCAAGTTTTTCTCTTGCTTCCTCCAGCTGCGTCTTCGCATCGGAAAGCTGCTGCCAGCCGTCTGAAAGCTGTTTTCTCGACACATTCAGCTGCGCCCAGCCTGTATCCAGCTGCGCTCTTGCCGCATCCAGCTGTACTTTTGCATCTGCAAGCTGCTGTTTTCCTTTCGCGATTTCCTCTTTTGCGCTCTTTAGCTTCTCTTCATTTGCCTCAAGCTGCGTCTTTGCATTTGCAAGCTGTTTTTCACCGGATTCAAGTTCTTTTTTCTTTTGTTTCAGTTCTCTCCAGCCCTCGCTCAGCTGCTTTTTTGCCTTTGAAAGTTCTTCCGCCTTTTCCTTCAGCTGTTTACCCGCCGCTTCCAGTGTGGCTCTCGTCTTCGTCAGCTTTGTCTTTGCCTGCTGAAGCTCTTTTTCCTTTGCTTCCAGCGTCTTTTTTGCCTCTTTTAGCGCCTGCTCATTCGCATCCAGCTCCTGTTTTCCTTTTGCAAGTTCTTTCTGCCGTCTGTCAAGTTCCGTGCGGGCTGCCGCAAGCTGCTGCTCTGTCGCATCCAGCTCCTGCTCCCGGTCAGCCAGTTCCTGCTCTTTTGCAGCCAGCTCTTCTTTTCCTTTTGCAAGGGCGTCCTGAGCCGCTTCCAGCTGCTTTTTGCTCTCATCCAGAACCTGACGGTTTGCCGCAAGTGTCTGCTTCTGCTTCGACAGTTCCTCTTCTTTCGCGTCCAGCTCCTGCTTCTGTACCGCAAGTGATGTGTTCGCCGTCTCATACTGATTTTTGGCTTTTTGAACTGCGTCAGCCTGTGCCTCCGCTTTTTCCTGTGCCTGCGCGGCTGCCTGTTCTGCTGCTT
Source organism: Lachnospiraceae bacterium (assembly GCA_902363665.1). Lineage (GTDB taxonomy): Bacteria > Bacillota > Clostridia > Lachnospirales > Lachnospiraceae > Choladousia. Next base: position 67,054 of record CABJAW010000001.1, read on the forward strand.
TTGCTGCCGCTTCTGCCTGCGGAAGCGCATTCTCTATCGTGGATGCCTGCGATGCGGCTGTCTGGGCACGGTTTTTCGCCTCCGCGGCTGCCTGCTCCTGTGCATTTGCTTCGCTCTCCAGTGACGTAATCTCTGCCTGAAGTGCATCTGCCTCGTTTCGGCGCGCTTCCACAGATGCAGCCGCATTTTGAAGTTCTTCTTCCGTCACTCCTGTCTCTTTTTGCAGCTGTTCATAAGATGCCTGTGCCTGTGCAAGTTCCGACTGTTTGGCAGTAAGCGCAGACTGCTTCTCACCGATCCTGGCACGAAGTTCCTGTGCTTTTTCCTCAGCCGTGCTCCGCTTCTGCTCTTCCGCCTGCTCCTGCGTGCGCAGATCCTTCGCCTGTGTCTGCTGATCCTCATAGCTCTGCCGAAGTGCTGCTGCTTCTTTTTGTCTCTGATCTGCGTCTGCCTGCAGACTTTCAAGCATCTGAACCGCCGTGTCATATGATGTCTTTCGTGCCTGCACCGATTGTTCTGCCGACGCATACGCCTCACGCACCGGTGTCAGTGCCGCATCCGAGGCACTCAAGGCTTTTTCCGCCTGCGTCAGTTCCTCCTCCGTGCCGGCAAGCTGCTTTTCCTGCCCGGAAAGCTGCTCTTCCTGTCTGGCAAGGGTCTTTTTCGTTGCTGCGATCTGGTTTTTTCCTTCTTTGATCGACGTGCGCCCTTCTTTTACCTGTGTCATGCCGGATGCATACTGTTCTTCTGCCGCGGCCAGCTGTGATGCCCCGGATTCATACTCTTTTTTTGCCTCCGTCAACTGCGCAGCTCCAGCTTCATACTCTTTCCAGCCCTGGGCCAGCTGCTGTGCTCCGGATTCGTACTGCGCCTCACCAGACTCCAGCTGCGTCATGCCATCCTCATATTGCTTTTTCGCCGCAGCAAGCTGCGCGGCTCCATCCTCGTATTGTTTCTGTGATTCTTCCAGCCTGGTTTCTGCTGCCGCAAGCTGTTCGCTTCCTGCTTTCAGGGCTTCACTTTGCTTTTCATACTCTGCCCAGCCTTCTTTCAGCTGCGTTTCTCCGTCACGGATCTGCTCCTCACCCTGTTTAAACTTCTTTGCAGCTGCCTCCGACTCTTTCTGATAAGCCGTCAGGCCGGTACGATAACTTTCCTCACCGCTTTGCAGCTGCTCTTCGCCACTGGCGAGTTCTGCCTCGCCGTCCTGCAGTTTCTGTTCATTTTCTGCGATTTCCGCTTCTCCATCTGAAAGCTCCGCTTCCCCATCCGCAAGTTCTTTTCTGGAATCTTCCAGTGTCTCTTTTCCTTTTTCCAGCTCTGATTCGCCCTCTGTCAGCTCGGACTGTGCCTGTGCCAGTTCAGATTCTGCTTCATTTCTGCCGCTTTCCAGCTCGGACTGTGCTTCGGCAACCTGCTGTTTTCCGTCCTCAACCTGCTGACGCGCATCATCTAACTTGCCGTTCGCCTCTTCCATGACCGCATCATAGCGTGTCTGGCAGCGGATGTCCTCAATCGCTTCGATCCGGTCCTGTACGTCTGCCACCAGCGTATCATACCCGTCGGTATAGGCAATCTCATCCTGTGCACCATCCACGCGGACGTAGATTGTGCTGTAAACCTCCGAGTCAAAATCCTCCGGGACAAGATAGAGAAAACCGGAAACCGCACCATTTCCAAGTGTCGTGCTGCCGCGCTCAAATGCGATATAGCTTGGGCTGTAGCCGATTCCGGCAATCTGAAATTTCGTCCGCTTCAGCTGCGTATCATCACTGGAAGGAACCGTCACCTGCAGCATATCTCCTACGTGATATCCGTGTGCCTCCGCATACGACGCATCCAGAAAACATTCCCCCGCCTTTGCCGGAACCGCACCGTCTTTTGGTGTGAGAAGGTTCATATCCTCCGGAATCGATTCCACATGGAGTACCTGCTGCACCTCCTCGCCGCAGTAAACATCTTCCATATATACGCCCTTCGCATCCGCGACGCCCTCCACTGCCCGGACCGCCTCCAGATCATCCTCTGAAAGTCCGAGTGTGCCAAGCACCCTGATGTCCATCAGTTTTGTGCTGTCAAAGTAGTAATCGCCTGTCGCACGCATATCCGGTGCAGACGCCTGAATACCGGAAAAAAAAGCAACGCCCATCGCCACGATAAAAAAAATCGACAAAAAGCGGTTCAGGCTCTTTCTGACCTCCACGCGAAATTCTTTTTTCAGTGCTTTCTTCTTCAAATGCTCCTACCTGCCATTTCTCATTCCGATTCTGCTGTCTCTTTATCTCTTACTTTTATTCTTTTCTTCCCCTGCTTTCTACCACTCGATCTGCTCTACCGGAGTTGGCTGCGGGTTCAGGTTCATATCCGAAACCTGTCCGTTTTTAATGCGGATCACGCGGTCTGCCATCGGTGTAATCGCCGTATTGTGCGTGATCACGATCACCGTCATCCCCTTCTGGCGGCACATATCCTGCAAAAGCTTCAGGATTGCTTTACCAGTCTGGTAGTCGAGCGCTCCAGTCGGCTCATCGCAAAGCAGCAGCTTTGGATTCTTCGCAAGCGCACGCGCAATCGACACTCTCTGCTGCTCACCACCGGAAAGCTGCGCCGGAAAGTTTCCCATTCGCTCTCCAAGGCCTACCTCTTTTAACACTGTTTTCGAATCAAGAGGATTTTTGCAGATCTGAAGTGCAAGCTCAACATTTTCCAGCGCCGTCAGGTTTGGAATCAAATTGTAAAACTGAAATACAAACCCGATATCATCCCTGCGGTATCCGGTCAGTTTTCGCTGGCTGTATTTTGCGATATTCTTTCCATCGACAAACACATGCCCGCTGCTCGCTGTGTCCATGCCGCCAAGAATATTCAAAACAGTAGTCTTTCCGGCGCCGCTCGGCCCGACAATAACGACAAATTCTCCTTTTTTTACCTCAAAATTGATTCCGTCAACCGCGCGGATCTCAACTTCGCCCATCTTGTATACTTTTGTGACCTGCTCCAGCTTCACATACGCTTCCTGCATGGCATCTGCTCCTTCTGTTCTTACTTTTGTATCTTCTTTTATGTCTTATATGTTATGTATTTCCTGATTATTGTCTGTCTTAATTTTTTCTGACACTTTATCTCATTTGCTTTTTTGCAGATTTGTTGTCACTGCATTTCATGATAGCAATTCTGCAAAATAATGCATCCCCTCCGATCTGTCAGAGCGTGAAATACTGCGTCAGAAATCTTTGCCGTGCGTCACCTCATACTTTTGAAACATTTTTATGTGCTCTTACCATTACGCTTGTCGTCCGCTTCAATTTTATTTTACTAACCCGATTATGCTCACGCAACCATTTTATAAAAATTTTAGAAAAATGCTTATCTGCAGGCTCCAGAGCGCGTTTGAAAAAGGAGCGGTGCTTCTGGCAGCCGCTCCTGATATTTTTTTTCCTGTGTTTTATTCTTATTTCCGATCCTCCAGCGCCACATACGGCATGTGATGCCCCACATACTTGTACGCCGGACGGATGATCTTTCCTTCGTTTACCAGTTCCTCGATCCGGTGTGCTGACCAGCCTGCAATACGGGAAATTGCAAAGATCGGGGTGTAAAGCTGTTTCGGGATTCCAAGCATCGAATACACAAATCCACTGTAAAAATCGACATTGCAGCAAATCGGCTTATGCAGCTTTTTGCGGCTCGTCAGCAGTTCGGAAGCGATCCGCTCCACTCTCGCATAGAATGCAAACTCATCGGTGAGCCCCTTTTCCTCGGAAAGGCTTCTCGCATACTCCTTCAGGATGACAGCTCGAGGATCGGACAGTGTATAGACCGCATGTCCCATACCATAGATCAGTCCGCTGCGATCAAACGCCTCTTTGTTGATGATCTTTGTCAGGTAATCGCAGATCTCATCCTCGCTCTCCCAGTTATGCACATGTTCCTTGATATCGGAAAACATATTCTCTACTTTCAGGTTTGCACCGCCGTGCTTCGGCCCTTTCAGAGAACCGAGCGATGCAGCGATCGCAGAATACGTATCTGTACCGGTAGAGGAAACGACGTGAGTCGTAAAGGTCGAGTTATTTCCACCGCCGTGCTCCGCATGAATGACGAGCGCGATATCGAGTACCCTTGCCTCCAGCTCCGTATACTGCCCGTCGCTTCGCAGAATCCGCAGAATATTTTCTGCTGTCGAAAGTTCCGGATCCGGATAACGGATCACAAGGCTCTGGTCGTTATGGTAATGCTGGTAGGCATGGTACGCATAGACAGAGATCAGCGGCATCGTCGCGATCAGGGAAAGTGCCTGACGCAGAACATTTGGAATGGAAATGTCGTCTGCATTGTCATCATAGGAATATAACGTCAGCACACTTCGCTGCAGCGCATTCATGATATCCATGCTCGGCGCTTTCATGATCACGTCCCGCACGAATTTGTTCGGCAGCTCACGATACTGGCTTAGGATCTCAATAAACTCCTGAAGCTGTGTCTTATTCGGCAAAGCACCGAACAAAAGGAGGTAAGTAATCTCTTCGTAATTGAACTTTCTCGTTGCAAATCCGTTTTTCAGATCCATGACATTATATCCCTGGAAATACAGTTCACCAGGACATGGCACCTTTTCGCCGTGCACCGTCTTAAATGCCACGACATCGGAGATCTCGGTCAGACCGGTCAGGACACCTTTTCCGTCTGATTCACGCAGTCCGCGCTTTACATCGTATTCCTGATACAGATTCAGGTCGAGCGCACCGGAAATCATACAGTATTTTACCAGCTGTCCCAGTCTCTCATCCCTTGTTTTTCTATCCGTTTCACTACGTAACATTGTATACTCCTCCCTTTTCTGTCACATCAGCCAGACAAAGCTTTATATGACGAACCGTTCCATCTCTGATGAAGCAGCCCTTTTATTCTATTCCCATTTTTTTCAAAAGAAACAAAACGTTCTGGCCTTCAATCTGGCTGAACACGCTGTCGCTGAAATCATCCGGCTCTACCGTGCCCTGATACCAGGACTGCCCGTCAAAATAGTTTTGTACTGACTGTGAGGAAAACTTTCTTCCATGTCTTGCATATATTTCATTGATCGCCATCTGCAGTTCTTCATAACTCATTCCATCCACATCGCTGTCTGCCAAAAGCCGCTCAGAACTCTGCGACAGAATGTAGGAACCGCTCTGTGCCTGAGTCTGCTTAGTTGGATCCTCGACTGCTTCGGTCTGCTTTTCTGTTATTTTTTCCGTCTGCTTTTTGGATGCCCTTGTGGTCTGTTTTTCTGTCACCCGTTCCGCCTTTTTCTCTGTCGCCGCATTTTGATCCTTTGGAGTTTCGGCCGCGGCCGTCTGCTTCGTAGTCCCGCTTTGCGCCTGTCCGTCTCCATCCAGAATTGTGATTACGCTGTCTCCACCGCTGTCTTCTCCTGCAGTCGTTTTCACTGTCTCGGTCTGTGTGACCTGCACATTTCCTCCGTCTTGCGCATTACGTTTTCCGCTTCGCCCTTTCATCCAGAACAGGCCAAGCGCGACGAGTGCCACAATCAGAATCGCTATCAATCCGAGTAGCAGATACTGCACCGGCGTAATCCTGCGTTCGTTCTCCTCTGGAAGCTCCCGGTTCCATGACTCCTCCCAGCTGCCCTGCAGCCGTTCCTGCTGGTAACGTGTGCGGCGTTCTCCGGTATCCTGCGGCATGCGGCGCTGCTGCTCTCCGGCGCCCGTCTGGCGACGTACGTTTTCTCCGTTCGTCCGTGGCTGAGCACTCTGCACCGGTGTTCGCCGACTTCCTGCATCGCCGACTTCAGACGGGCGACGTGTATTTTCTGCATCCCTCCGTGGCTGAGCACTCTGCACCGGTGTTCGCCGACTTCCCGCATCACCGACTCCAGATGGGCGACGTGTATTTTCTGCATCTATACGCGTTTGAGCATTTGACACTGGTACGCGCCTGCTGCCCTGCTCATCAGTTCCCGGCTCGCGGCGTGTGCTCTGTCTCTGCGCACTGCCGTCTCCACGAGGTGAAAACACACCAGATTCCTGCGGGCGCTGTGTACGCGGAGCTTCCCGCTCAACCTTTGCGCCGCAGTATTCACAAAATCGGCTTTCATCTGACAGCGCATGACCGCACTGCCGGCAATACCAAATGTTTCCCATATCCTACCTCACGCTTTTCTGTATTTCTTCAGGTAGTCCGCTGCCTTCTCCATCACTTCTGCATTGATTGAATAGTAAGACCAGCGCCCCTCGCGTCTGCAGTTCACCGTACCTGAATCGCACAGAATCTTCATGTGATGAGACAGTGTCGACTGTACAATGCTCACGGATTTCAGCAAATCTGCTGCACACAGCTCATGCTCCTCGAGCATCCCAACAATTCGAAGCCTCGTCTCATCACCGAGTGCCCGGAAAATAAGGGCTGCCTCATCCTCTGACACCTCGCCGGCTGTTTTTTTCCGATTTGCTGTTTTTACTGATTTTCCGGTTTTGTCTGCTTTGCGTCCAATCGTCTTTCCTGCTGATTTTTCTGCTTTTTCAGTCTGATTCAAAGCGGTAAAGGCCTCTTCCATCTCCTCTGTCTTCCAGACACCCTGCGATGTCCCACCTTCCGGAACCACTTTTGCTGATTCTTTTCTTTCCAGGTCCTCTGCTCCCTGAAGCTGCTTCTTTTTCTTCTTTTTCTTGTCCCCTTTTTCTATCTTTTCATCCGTCAGAAGCGCCAGTTTCTTCTTTTTCAGCTTTTCTTCTGATTTCTGTTTTTTCTTCTTTTTGTCTTTCATGATATCCCCTTTATCATTTCCTGTTTCTTTTTTGAGCATGAGCGTTTCTCATGGTTCTTATCGTTCCCCTTATCGCTGCCCTCATCTTTTTTCGCTGTTTTATATGTTTATATGCTTATATGCATAAATATTCATTTGTAACTGTTCAGAGCCAAGCAAAATTTCATAAAACAGGCGTAAAATGCTCGCATTTTTAAGCCTGTTTTTGAAATTTTATTTGGCGGATACGCCACACCGACGAAATGCGTAGCATTTTGGAGGTTGGCTCTGAACAGTTACATTCATTTTATCTTTTCAGCAAAAGCAAACATTTGTATTATATCACGACAGTGATTTTCCGTAAAGTCATTTCCTTTTATGCAAAAAATGGCAATCACTTTTTGCCCCTGATATCATCATGATAATACAACAGGTTCCCGCCCGGCAGTCATCTAGGCCGCCTCGGAGGAACCTGTCTTATTTTTCAGAACCAATCAGCCCTTTGAGAAATATTTTTCCTTGATAATCTCCACCGGCATATCCATTCCGGTCCAGAGCTTGAAGGACGCTGCTCCCTGGTACAGAAGCATATACATGCCGTTTCCGGTCTTACATCCTGCTTCTTTTGCCTCGCGCAGAAGCCGTGTCTCCTGCGGATTGTAGATTACATCAAATACAAACAGATCCTTGTGGAACATGGTCGTGTCGGTAATGATCGTATTTTCTGTCTTCGGGGCCATTCCGACGGAGGTTCCGTTTACCAGAATTGCGCTGTCTGCGATTGAAGCACGCAGCACTTCCGGATCAGAGAAATCATGCAGTGTTACTTTGCAGTTTGTACGCTCATTCAGCTTTGCAACGATCTCTTCTGCTCTTCCGTAAAATGCATCTTTTACGTTAAACACATTGATCTCAGCCACACCATCCAGTGCCGCCTGCACCAGAATCGCCGTTGCTGCTCCGCCTGCACCGAGCAGTGTCATCTTCTTTCCGATGATGTCTACACCTTTTTCTGCTACAGCTCTCATAAATCCAACACCATCGGTCGTATAAGCTGTCAGAACGCCATTATCGTTCACGATCGTATTGCATGCGCCTGAAATTTCAGAGGCCGGTGAAACCTTGTCAGCAAGCCTGCACATGATATTCTTGCCCGGCATTGTGATATTCCAGCCCCTTGCTCCCATCGTGCGAAGACCCTCCACTGCCTGCGGCATCTTCTCCTCCGGAACATCAAATGCAAGATATGTATAATCAAGTCCCAGCTGGTCACACGCTTCGTTGTGCATTTCCGGTGAAACGCTGTGTGCAACCGGACTTCCAAGTAAACATAATAATCCAGTATGACCTGTAATGTGTTTTGACATAAGCTTATCCTCTCTGTTTCTTTGCCCCTTTAAAGCAATGATTTGTGTTTGTGTTGTATTATACATGAACCGCACCTGGAACGCAACCCAAAAACAAGGGAATTTAACCGAGTCAGGCAAGTCCCCTGCTTCAATTGCGCTGAGCAATAAGCAGTGGGTGGGGACTTGCTTGTATCAGGAGTGGTACAAGCCACTCCTGATAAGCTGCGAAGCAGCTACTCGGTTATGAGCAAGTAGCGAAGCGGATTGCGAATATCCGCTTTGACAAACGCAGAAGCCCATAAGAACCCCTGCGCAAAACAAATGGCCGTTATTTCTCAGATTCCCAGCTTTTCCTTCATGTAATCAACCGGGGTCTTCTTGCCGGTGTACAGCTCGATTGCGATCAGCGCCTGGAAGAGCATCATGCCCATGCCGTTATAAATGCGTTCACAGCCTGCTTCCTTCGCCTGCTTCATCATGACCGTCTCACGCGGTGCGTAAACCGTGTCTGTCACGATCAGATCTTTGCGAAAACAGGAGGTGTCCGGAATGTTAGTGAGATCCTCCAGCGGATGCATGCCGACACCTGTCGCATCACAGAAGATATCTGCTGCCTGCATCTTCTCTTTCAGAAGCGCAAGGTCTGCCAGATCATGCATTTCTGCCTTACAGCCGGTGTTCTTGTTGATAATGTCAACGATCTCCTCGCCGCGGCTGTAGAATTTATCTTTAATGTTGAAAATATCAAGCTGTCCGATTCCGTCCAGAGCGCCGCGCACTGCGATTGCCGTCGCTGCTCCGCCGGTACCGATCAGAACCATCTTCATGCCCCTGAAATCAATGCCTTCTTCTTTAATTGCCTGCCAGTAGCCCATTCCATCTGTGTTGTAGCCCTTCAGATGTCCGGTCACTGCGCCGTTCTCATCGCGCTCATTGACGACGGTGTTGATTGCCCCGCACAGCTTTGCAGCCTCATCCACGTCGTCCAGATATTTATGTACGACTGTCTTATTCGGCATGGAAATGTTGGAGCCGAGCATCTTCAGCGCACGAATGCTCTCCACAGCAGCCTCCAGTGTGCTGTTGTCTACTTCGAATGCCAGCTGAATGACGTCATCTCCGTTTTTGTCGTATGCAAGGTTGTGAGTCATCGGTGACTGGGAATGACGGATTGGATAAGCCATCAGTCCTACTAACTCGGTATGTCCTGTAATATTCGGCATGATAATTTCCTCCCTGGATATCCTCTCTTTTTGCCCGGGAATCCTCCTGATTCCCGGGCAACCTTTTGATTATAATCTTTTGTAAAACGGATCTTTACAATCCGTTATCTGCATGCAGCATCTGCCTTTACTCCAACGGAGCCAGATCGATATATCCTCTGTTTTCCAGTACATTCAGGATCGCACGTCCTTCCATCGTACCTTCCATGATACGGCGGGCACGTACAGAATCCCCAATCGTATAGATGTACGTATCTGTATCCGCGAACGCTTCCTCAAGCTGCGGAAGCAGCGGATTGTTGCTCCGCATGCCAAGGCAGTTAAATCCGAGGTCAAACTCCAGATCGGTCACCGTGCCGTCCGGAAGCTTCACGGTAAATGCATTCTCTTTTACTTCCTGCAGCGCTGTGTTGACATACTCTTTTACACCGTACTTGTCGTGTGTCTCGCGCATTGAGCATTTGGTGATCGGGTCTGCGAGCATACCGATCTGCGGAAGCATATCGATGATCGTGCACTTTGCGCCGTGCGGTGCGAAGTATTCGATCACGTCAAGTCCGACAGAACCGCCGCCGACTACAACAACCTTCTTGTCCCTGCAGGATTCATCCGGATACTTGCCAGCATTTAAGTTGTTGATCATATCAAAGATCGTTGCGACATTGCCTGCCGCAATATTTTCCTTCAGGCCCTTGATCGGCGGAACGAGCGGAACGGAACCGGTTGCGTTGACTACAATATCTGGCTTGAATTCCTGTACCTTCTCGATGGTCGCTTCTGTGTTCAGGAAAACGTACAGATTTTTCAGCCTTGCTGCACGTGCCTCCAGGTATTTCGGGAAATCTTTCATACGGGTCTTGCTCGGAAGATCGGAAATAAAGGTGGAAAGTCCACCCAGATGATCCTTTTTCTCCAGAACAAAGACATTGCAGCCGACCTCCGCTGCTGTACAGGCTGCCTCAAGGCCTGCGGTACCGCCGCCGACTACGACCACATTGCACTGCTTTTTGATTTTCAGATTCTTATAGATATCGCCCTCCGGTACTGCCGGGTTGACGGTACAGCGGATCGGACGGTTGACGCCGATCCGGTTGCCTGCGCAGCCGACGTTGCAGGAAATACATTTGCGCAGCAGCACTTCCTCGCCTTCCTGGACTTTCTTTACCCAGTTCGGCTCTGCGATCAGTCCGCGGCCCATGCCAACGATATCCACATCTCCGCTCTCCAGAATCTTCTCTACGATCTCCGGGTCACGGTAGTTACCTGCGTTGATGACCGGTTTGCCAAATGCATCCTTGACCGCTCTTGCCATGTAGGAACGCCATCCGTCCGGCAGAAAATTTGAATCGATCTGATACTGCAAAGACGGGTTCAGTCCACAGGAAACATCGTACATATCTACAAATTCATCAAGGTACTTCAGATATTCCAGCGTATCCTCGAGGGTATTGCCGCCCGGCACACGCTCTTCAGCGGAAATACGGATAATAATCGGGAACCATGGTCCGACCTGCTTTCTTACTTCCTCAAGTACCATGCGCGGGAAACGAAGACGGTTCTCGACGCTTCCGCCGAATTCGTCTTCTCTCTTATTATAATAAGGAGAAATAAACTGGCTGATCAGGTAAGAATGTCCGCAGTGGATTTCCACTGCATCAAATCCGATCGTCTGCACGCGCTTTGCAGCCTCTCCGTATTTTTTCACTGTGGTAAGGATCTCTTCCTTTGTCATCGGCCGCGGGATCTCGCCGCCCGCTTTCGTCGGTACGTTGGAAGAAGAAACGGTCTCCATTCCCGTACGTGCCGAAGATGCCGACGCACCTGCGTGGTTGATCTGGATCGCAACGGTCGCACCGTTCTTGTGCAGGTTCTCCACGAGCTGATAATAGCGCGGCATAAAGCTGTCATGGTCGATCCGGATCTGACTCGTGCCGTTTGATCCGACCGGGTACTCTACATTTGCATTTTCCAGAATAATAAGGCCTGTGCCGCCCTTTGCACGCTGGGAATAATAATTCATGTGACGGCTGCTCATCTCACCGCTCGTCTCACCGTAATTGGTGCCCATCGGGGTCATCGCGATGCGGTTTTTGATTGTCGTACGCTTAATGGTAATCGGTTCAAAAATTTTGGGATATTTACTCTTCATGATTGATCTCCTTACACTACATCGTTCGTTACATGAGAGGCATTCCTTCGTTTGTGACACCCTTATCATATCGCGTTTGATTAAAAATTAACAATATCTTTCAGGTAAATTTTTGATGCATTCAATCTATCGTTTTTCTTCTCCATTTCCTCTTTCCGTGCTTCTTCCTTAATATACCGGATAAACCGCTCCACCGCCGGAAGACGGTAACGCTCCTTCATCCAGAACATAAAAACCTGATGATAAATGCTCAGATCTTTCAGCCTGTGTACATTTACCTGATCTTCCCCGGCAAGAAAATCGGTCTCCGGCATCAGCGCAATCCCGAAATTCCGCTTCACCATCGCAAGAATTGAATACTCATCCGGGCATTCGGCGATGATATCCGGATGCACTCCATATTTCCGGTAGAGATATTTCGTATGGGTTCCCATCCACGAAGCCTGATCATAGCCGATCACCGGATAACGGTCCAGAATCTGAAGCGGCACTTCCTCCTGCCCCTCCAGTTCATGCCCCTTTGGTGTGACGATCAGCACTTCCTGGTTTAAAATAGGAAAATGTTCCATTCCTTCCTTCTCAATACACCCGCCAAACCCAATATCAAGCTCACCGCTTTTTACTTTTTCTGCAATCGCAGACGTATGATTCTGCCAGAATCCAAACACGACACGCCTGTTTTCCGGCCGTTCCAGAAATTCTTTTACCTTACACGGAATGTACTGTCCGGCCAGAGGAAAGACGTAGCCGATCTCAATTCTTCCACCGTCCGACGCAAGCTCACTCATCTTTTCCATTGCCACCCGGCAGTCCTCCACAATCCGGTCTGCGTACTCCAGAAAAAGCTTTCCGGCCTTCGTCAGGTTTACGCCTCTGCCGCGTTTTTCAAACAATGGTACACCGAGTTCCTGTTCCAGTGATGCCATGGAACGGCTCAGAGAAGGCTGTGAGACATACAGTTCTTCCGCCGCCAGATGGTAGTTTTCCAGTCTGGCCACCTTCTGAAAATAAATGATCTGATTTAATGTCATATCCGTTTCTCCTTTCTGTTTCCGCAGTCACGGATATCCGCTTTTTTTATTGTAACATATCAATACATTCAACGCATTGTTTTTTTACTTTAAAAGTATTAGACCGTCCGCGAAAGAATTGTTAAAATTGTATCAAACGTTATGTTATTTTTTTAACAGAGCAGCGAAGCGGATTGCAAATACCCGCTTTCAGCGAAACCGGAGAAACGGTGTTCCTTCGTTTGTGACAGGACAAAAGGACACCGGTTTTTACCGGAAAATGGTGACAAAAAAGGAGAATACCATGAACAAGAAATATCTGCCAAGTGCACTGATCCTGTACCTGAATTATTTCATCCACGGCATAGGCTGCTCCATCCTCGGACAGGCCGTCATTAAAGAATCTCTGGCTGCTGCCTGGGGCGTGGAAGCAATGGCCATCACAGCTATTTCCGCAGCACTCGGACTTGGACGTCTGATTGCCCTTCCGTTCGCCGGACCGCTCTCTGATAAGCTGGGGCGCCGCATTTCCACAGCAATCGGAAGTGCCTCCTACGCGATCTATCTGATCGGCCTTGCCCTCGCATTCGGCGCCGGCACAAACGGCGGCTACATGATCGCCTACGTATGCGCAATCATCGGCGGTATCGCCAATTCCTTCCTTGACACCGGTATCTACCCGGCAGTTGCCGAGATCATTTACAAAGCACCCGGTGTTGCTACCATGGGCATCAAATTTTTTATCGCGATCGCCCAGATGCTCCTGCCGTTCGTACTTGGCGTTGCAGTAACTACCACCGATTCCGGACTGAATTCCTACAATCCGCTTTTCATCGGCTGCGGTATCATTTACCTCGCACTGTTTGTGCTTGTTCTTCTCTTCCCGCTTCCTGATTCTGACCAGAAAGCAGGCGGCAAAAAAGAGGGTCTGATCGAAGGACTGAAACATACGCATTTTTCCTTTGAATCCATCGCTATGATCCTGATCGGATTCACCTGCACCGGTACTTTCCAGCTGTGGCTGAACTGTGCTCAGAACTTTGCAAAAGAAAATGTCGGCTGGGCAGATCCGTCGATCATGCAGTCCTGGTATTCCGCAGGTACTCTGATCGCGCTTGTTGTCACCGCGCTGCTCACCAGAAAGATCAAAGATGTTCGTTTCATCCTGATCTACCCGGTTGTATGCCTGCTCACACTGATCGCCGTGCTCATGGGACAGAACCAGACACTGATGATTGCAGGTGCATTCCTCATTGGTTGGGCCGGTGCAGGCGGACTGCTTCAGATCGTAACTTCCGTGTGCAACATGCTTTTCCCGAAGATCAAGGGAACCGTTACCGCGCTCGTCATGATCGCATCCTCCCTTTGCAACTACACGATCCTCTCCGCAGCGTCTAAAATGACTCCATCTCAGGTTATGACGATGAACATCGTGCTCACTGCAATCGGCGTAGCGCTCGGACTTTTCGTAAATGTTCGCTATAAAAAAATGACCGAACTTGTAAACGAGTAAAATCATCGGCCACATTCAAAAACACTCGTTAAATGGTTTCATTTCTCTGTAGAAAAATCATCTGTTTCATATTAAAATTAAAGTAACTGTTCAGAGCCAACCTCCAAAATGCTACGCATTTCGTCGGTGTGGCGTATCCGCCAAATCAAAGCGGATATTCGCAATCCGCTTCGCTACTTGTAGAATCATAAGGAATCCCAGCTCGTAAGGGATCCTCCCGTAAACGGGTCCCTCCTTACGAGATTCCGCAAGCGGGTCCCTCCTTGTGATATTTCATAAAACAGCTGTAAAATGCAGCTCTGAACAGTTACCAATCAAAGAAAGGAAATTCTGCCATGAATACCGTAAAAGTAAGAAACCTTGAAATCGGCACCGGAGCACCGAAAATCATTGTTCCGATCGTCGGTGTTACAAAAGAGGAGATCCTCTCTGAGGCAAAGACCTTTGATACACTTCCGATCCATGTCGTCGAGTGGCGTGTGGACTGGTTTGAGCACGTTTTTGAGACGGAGCAGGTCATCGATGTACTGAAAGATCTGCGCGAAGTGCTCGGAGATACCCCCATCCTTATGACCTTTCGCACCTCCAAAGAAGGCGGAGAGAAAGCCATCACACCGGAAGCCTATGCGGAACTGAACTTAAAGGCTGCAAAGAGCGGTTACGTGGATCTGATCGATGTCGAGATCTTTACCGGTGATGCAGTGGTCCGCAGGATCATCGACGGTGCTCACGCTGCCGGTGTCAAAGTCATCGCTTCCAACCACGATTTTGACAAGACACCTGCAAAATCAGACATCATCTACCGTCTGCGCAAGATGCAGGATATGGGCGCTGATATTCCGAAGATCGCAGTCATGCCACAGAGCAGGCGCGACGTGCTCACACTGCTTTCCGCTACTGAAGAGATGGTAACGGACTATGCAGACCGTCCGATTATCACGATGTCCATGGCAGGCACCGGTGTCATCAGCCGTCTGTGCGGTGAAGTCTTCGGTTCTTCCATGACCTTCGGTGCAGCAAAGAAAGCATCCGCGCCGGGACAGATTGGTGTCAGTGACCTGAACTCCGTGCTTACGCTGCTGCATAGTTCCCTGTAAGTAACGCTCTGAAAACTGATGATGCTGCAAAGTTCCCTGTAAGTAACATCCTGAGGACTGATGCTGCAGCGTTTCGCCGCAAATTCATCCCGCTGTCTGAAGCAGCCATCCGGCTATGTTCACGCAGTAAATCGATTTGCAACTGTCTACTTTGATATAAGACAGAGTTTTGTCTTTCCCACCGGAAAGCCGCCATGCAGCCGCCCGGATCTGCGACCGATATCTCCATACTCCTGAGTACAGTAAAGCGGACATTCGCAATCCGCTTTGCTACTTGCTCATGAACGCAGTCGCTTCGCGACCTGTCAGTGGGAGCTTTCAACTCCCACTGACATAAGCATCCCCCTTACCCACCGCTTAGTGCTCCACGCACTTGAAGCGGGGGAATGCTTATCTGCGTTCAAGGTATACTCCGGCACTTTGGTGATATCGGTCTTCCGACTGTCCGGAAGAAATACCTGAAGTGCTCCGGCCTTTTCTGTGACAGTCCCCTACTTTTTCCCTTCGGAGGTTCCACATGAAAAAAATACTCCACTGGCTTGACGAAAATCTGGAAGAATTTCTTCTCGTCTTCTTTCTGATCGCTATGACCCTGATTATGGGCATTCAGGTCTTTTGCCGTTACGTGCTCGGACAGTCTCTCTCCTGGTCGGAGGAGATCACCCGCTATCTTTTTATCTGGTCTGGCTTTTTAAGCGTCAGTTACTGCAGTAAAAAATGCCTCTCCATTAAAATTGAACAATTTGTCGCGATCTTCCCGCGCAAGGGAAAAGCGATTTTCAAGCTTGTCAACCACACCTTTGAGCTGATCTTTTTCCTGTACATGATCCCGTTTGCCTGGTCTTATCTGATGTCCGCCGTACAAAGCGGCCAGCTCTCCCCGGCCTGCCGGATTCCAATGTACTATATACAGGCAGCTCCGCTTGTTTCCTTCGTACTTGTCGCTTTCCGTGTCCTTCAACGCTGGATCATCGAGTTTCGCATCGCGCGCGGAGAGCATGTCATCGATCCGGCTCATCCGGAGCGCAACACACCGGAATCCTTCATCGCCGCAAATGCGGAGACTGGAATCGAACATGCTATCGAGTCAGGAATTGACAACCGGATCGAAACGATCACAAATGCAAATGAGGAGGAACACTGATGCCTGCTGCCGTATTATTTCTGATTTTTGTACTCTTACTCGTAATTGCAATCCCGGTATCCATTACGCTTGGAATCACCTCCGTGCTTCCGTCGATCTTTGACCCGTCGTTTACCGTCGGCGCCAAATATCTGATCCGCGCCATGTTCGGCGGTCTGGACTCGTTTCCGCTGCTTGCCGTACCGATGTTTGTCTTATCCGGCATCATCATGGCAAAGGGAGGAATTTCCAAAAAACTCTTTAATGTTTTTGCTTACTTTCTCGGCCGTTTTACCGCCGGTATGCCATGTGCCGTGATTGTCACCTGCCTGTTTTACGGCGCAATTTCCGGTTCCGCACCGGCTACCGTGGCCGCGGTCGGAAGCATGACGATTCCGATTCTGACTTCACTTGGATACAATCTAACCTTTTCCACCGCGATTGTCGCAGTGGCAGGCGGTCTTGGTGTCATCATTCCGCCGAGCATTCCGTTTATCATGTACGGCATGGCCTCCGGCGCTTCTGTGAGCAATCTGTTTCTCGCCGGTATCATTCCTGGACTGATGATCGGGTTTCTGCTGATGCTCTACGCCATCTACCACTGCAAACGCTTTGGCGAAGACAAAGAAAAAATTCATGCCGAAGTATCTCAGCTTCATGAAAAAGGACTGCTCCGTGTATTAAAAGAAAGTTTTTTTGCACTGCTCAGCCCGGTTATTATCCTTGGCTGTATTTACACCGGTATTGCTTCACCGACTGAAGCAGCTGTTATCTCCGTATTTTACGCATTCCTGATCAGCCTGCTTGTCTATCGGAGCATTCATCTGCGTGATATCTGGGGCATCTTTGTGGAAGCAATCCGTACGTTCACACCGATTCTGTTCATTCTGGCAGCATCAACTGCATTCTCACGTGTGCTGACGCTGATGCAGGTACCTCAGACCGTGAGCACGTTCATTCTGGAAAATTTCCACAGTCCGGTGGCAATTCTGCTCGTAATCAATGCATTCCTTCTGCTGGTCGGCATGGTCATGGATACCACGCCTGCCATTTTGATTCTCACGCCGATCCTGCTTCCAATTGTGAAAGCCATCGGAGTCGATCCGGTTCAGTTCGGCGTCATTATGGTTGTCAACCTCGCAATCGGATTTGTCACACCGCCGATCGGAGTCAACCTGTTTGTTGCAAGCTCGCTGACGGAAGTACCGGTTATGAGTATCGCCAAAAAAGCAATGCCGATGATCGCTCTCTTTCTCGTCGCATTGCTTCTGATCACGTTCATCCCGGCGCTTTCCATTGGAATTCTGTAGCAGAAAGGAACCGTCTATGTTTCGAAAAAACAATCTTTTTGTTAAAAAAAATGCTCCAAAAATTTCTTCCATGCGTCGCTTTACGCTTGCTGCCTGCGCCGGACTTCTTACACTGTCCACGCTGCTGCTTGGCGGCTGCGGCCGCAGTGAGGACGGCGTACAGCGCTATGCCTGGCCGCTCGCAACGGCAAGCCCGGAAGATACCGTGACCCAGATTTTCTCCGAAAAATTTGCGGAGGAGGTTTCTGGCTTAAGCGGCGGACGCATGAAAATACAAGTCTATGCAAACAGTTCGCTCGGCGGCGACCGTGATCTGCTCGAGACGTGTTCCGACGGCGATATTCCATTTGTTGTACAGAACACTGCACCACAGGTTTCCTTTATGCATGATCTGGCCGTATTTGATCTTCCGTGTGCGTTCGATTCGCTCGATGACTGCCGGGAAAAAATCGATGACCCGCAGTTCTGGCAGCTGATCAGCGACATCTATACCGAAAGCGGCTACCATCTGCTCGGCATGGCTGACCAGGGCTTCCGTGTCATGAGCACCAACAAAAATGTCACTGAGTTTGCTGATTTCAAAGGTCAGAAGATCCGTACCATGGAAAACAGCTATCACCTCGCCTTCTGGAAAGCGCTCGGCGCCAATCCGACGCCAATGTCATTCAGCGAAGTCTACATCGGACTGCAGCAGCACACAATTGATGCTCAGGAAAATTCCTACGAGGTTATCGTGTCCAACCGTCTTTACGAACAGCAGGATTACGTCGTGGAAACGAATCATCTTCCGCACCTCATCTCCCTGATTGTAAATGATGACTTCTTCCAGAATCTCTCCAGGGAGGATCAAGACATCCTCACACAGGCTGCCGAAACGGCTACCGCCTACGCGAGAGAACAGTCGGATGCACGTATCGCAGACCGTATCGCAACGATTGAAGCGAGCGGCACCCAGATCGTGACACTCTCAGATGAGACACGGGATGCAATGCGTGACGCAGCAGCGTCGGTATATGTTGCCATTCAAGATAGCATTGATGAGACGATTTATGAGGCATATGTCTCTAAATAATCCGTCAGGTTTTCCCTAAAAAAATCAAAGCGCATATTTTAAGTCTGATTCGTTCCATGCCTGATTCGTTATATCTTATAAAAGCAGCCGTAAAAAGCGCCTACAAACAAATTTTGTTCTGTTTGCAGGCGCTTTTCTTTTACTTTCCTGTCACTCTGACATTGGTATTCTTACAGCACAATGCCTCTTTTTCTCAACTGACTGGCACAAGTTTCCTGTACTTATGCCTCCGTATCCACCGCTCGCAGTCTCTGCACCAGCTCCTCGCAGATCTGCAGCTTGTCCTTGCCATCTGTCTCGATCACAATGTCTGCTGCTGCTTCGTATTTCTCACGGCGCTTCTCCATCAGCTCTGCGATATACGGCACGGTCTTGTTGCCCTCAAGCAGCGGACGGTCGTGATTATCCTTGACGCGGTTTAAGATCGTCTCCGGCTTTGCGGTCAGAAGTACCACTCGGCCGTTTTTCTTCATCTCGACTACGTTGCGCTCGCGCATCGGCACACCGCCGCCACAGGATATCACCACGTTTGTCCGTGACTGCATCTCGATCAAAAGGTTCGTTTCCAGATCGCGGAAATATTCCTCGCCGTACGTCTCAAAGATATCAGAGATCGACATGCCCTGCCGCTCTGCAATGATCTGATCCATTTCTACGACTTCCATCGCAAATACGGTGCGCAGAAAATCTGAGATCGTCGATTTACCTGCTCCCATGAAACCAATCAGGACGATGTTGTAATCAAAGAGCTTGCGCGCCTGAATCCGCTTGCTGTTTCTTGTAATCTCATCAAATACAGCCGCTACTTCCTCGGTATGGCGCTTTCCTTCCATCCGCTTTTTCAGCCATTCTCTCTGCTTTGCCTCTTGCTCCGGCTGAAGGATCGGAATATCATTCTCCTCCTTGTACGCCATGATATCTTCCACGATACGGTTACGCATCAGAAGCGCATCCAGCAGGATCTCATCACACTGTCCAAGACTCTCTCGTAATATTTCAAGCTGATTCATCACAATTCCTCTTTTCTGCCCTGCATGTCTTACGCGAGGGCGTTTTCTTTCGCAGTCAGTCACTGCTCATGCGTCTCTGTAACTGCTGGAAACCATCACGCCAAAGCACAGTCAAAAAATGCTTTCTGTAAGATCGCAGAATGATCACAGCAGCCATTTGCAAACTGCATCAAAATACATTCCGGCAGCAACCGCAAATTTGTATCATTATAACAGCTATCGGACACTTTAGCAAGACACAGTGGCAAATTTTTATTATCATTCACAGAAAATCCATTCTTTCATGAAATATCACAAAGCGGGATCCGCTTACGGAATCTCGTAAGGAGGGACCCGTTTACGGGAGGATCCCTTACGAGCTGGGATTCCTTATGCTTCTGCAAGCAGCGAAGCAATTTGCGAATGTCCGCTTTAATTCAGTCGTACACGATAACCGGTGTCCCGATTGAGACATTCTCATAAATCATTTTTGCATTTTCATACGGCGTATTGATACAGCCGTGCGAACCGTTCGTGAGGTAGATTGTGCCGCCAAAATATGCTCTTGTCTGCATGTCATGGATTCCGACGTTTCCGTTGAACGGCATCCAGAAATCCACCGGCGAACGGTAACCCTCGCCGACCAGCGTATAGTTCTGCATCTTCGCGTCAATCGACCACACACCGTTTGACGGTGTTGCATTTCCCTTGTTTGGATTGCCTGTGACAACCGGTGTATACACAATGCAGACACCGTCCTTATAGCACCACATCACCTGCTGTGAAATGCAGATTTCCACATACGTATCCCCGATGTCATTTTCCTCGCGGCTCATCGCCGTGTACGTGTACTGCGGTTCCATTGTGCCCTGATAGCCAGATTCCAGCGCATTGAGCAAATCGACAACCGTCGCATCCTGATCCATACACCAGCCGTAATCCCCGTCTGTCAGTGTGACTGTCGTGCCAAGCGAGGTATAAAACTGCCGTGGCAGTCCAAATGTATCATACTTTGCTGCAAGCGCTTCCACGTACTCCGTCACTTCCACATCGTCGATGACATAGCTGCCGTCCGCCGCCTGCGTGATCCACTGCGCAATCACCGGCGCGTTGACCCGCTCCTGCCTGCTGCCGAACTCGTACGTGATGTCGGCCTGTACCAGGGCATCCTTTGCCTCTACCTCCTCCACAAGCGCCTCATTGTTACTGTAGAGATCCGGCTTCAAATAGCAGTCTTCCTTATCAAGATCAAGAACCGATTTTCCTCCGTCAAGAGCCGCATACAATGCTTTCGCGGTAGTTTCCGGATTCAGGGTATTTCCCTCTGTCTCCTTTACCACCTCAAAGCCACTGTCCGTCACCTGAACATAGGCATCCGTCGGCGCCTTCGTATAGATTGGGTTCATACATTCCAGGTCTTTAAATGCAGTCAGAGCTTTTTTCTGATCGTAAGTAAAGGCAACGCCTGCCACATCGTTTCGCTCCATCAACAGCATGACCGGCCAGATATATGAACGCTGTGCCCTAGCCATCCGGTCAATGCTGCTGTTGTCGACAAATTTCAGATCAATCTGATCCGCACTTAAGTACTCACTCGCGCCGCCGCGCTCCTTTACCTCCAGTCGGTACTCATCCAGCTTCTCCGCCACAAGTTTCTTTACTTCCTCAACACTCTTCTGGCTACAGTCGATTCCGTAGATCTCGGTATCTTCATAAAAATGAGAACTGAAGTAGACGGCTACTGCAATGTACACCACAAGCATAACGCCGCCAAATCCCCAGAGACAGCGGCTGAGGAACTTGTGGCTGTCGATGTGAGGGTGCGGTGTGGATGCTTCGCTTTCTGTTTTTTTACTGCTTCCTGCTTTCTGTTCTTCTGACGCAGACTTTCTGCTCTTTTTTGGCGCATTGCCGTTCTCTGATATTGAAAGACTTCCAGAGACTTTCTTTCGCTCCGGCCGTACGCTCACTCCCTCTGATTCTGTCAGAGAGGTACGGCGGGCTTCTGAGGATTCGTTTTTCCCTTTTTCGATTTTCTGTTCGGATGTCCGCTCTGCTTTTTTCGTATTTTGGCTTTTTGTCTGCTCTTTCTGTTCCTGCGGCGTTGTTCCCTTTGTTCTTCGATTCTCAGTTTCAGACCTGGTAACTGCTTTTTTTATATTTCTCTCTGCCGGTACTCCAGATGCCGTCTGTTCGGATCTTCGTTTCTCCACTCCGGCTTTTACATTCCCGCTTTGCACGCCTTCCTTTTTTGTGCGCTTCTCATACCCTGACACAGCCCTTTTTTCTTCGCCCGTCTGCACCCGCCGCCTTGCCTGCGCGGAATGCTGTGCAGAGCGCTTCATCATCTGCTGACTTTCTTTTGAGCCGTAAATGCTGCTCCGTCCACTCACCGGACGCCTGCCCTGGGCACTTCCATTTCCTGCGCGATTCTCCCCCTGCTGCTTTTCTTCTCCCATGTTTCTCTCCCGTTTTTTTCTCTTTTTCCTATCTCAAAGCGGAGGTTCCAGTTCCACTTTCGCGATTTACAAAATCACAAAAAATCTTCCTGAAAGTAAAGCGGACATTCGCAATCCGCTTCGCTACCTGCCTGTCGGTGGGAGCTTTCAACTCCCACCGACATAAGCATCCCATCTCACTGCTTAGTGCTCCGCGCACTTGAAGCGGATGAATGCTTATCTGCGTTCAATATACCAAATACTTTCGTTTTTCGGCACTATCTCTTCGATTATAAGCACTTTTCCAGGTATTTACAAGAGGCGGCACGGGCGGTCTGATTAAATTTTTCTTAAGCTCTCTTTTTCCCTTGCTTTTTTGCCTTCCTCCGCTTACCATGAAACAAAGAAATCTTTGTTTTTTACAACGAAATCTTTATTTTTCACAATGAAATAGTTGTTTTTAATACCTTTGACAAGACAGAATAATTATAATTTTTCTGGAATTACATTGAATCGAATCATGGCTCCTGCGAAGTATATCCGGCCCTGTTCGCCGTTTTTCTGAACAAAGATGACAAAACGTACGTAGAACCGGATATCAGCATCATCTGTGAGAAAGACAAACTTTCTGATCGCGGCTGCGAGGGAGCACCTGATTTCGTAATCGAAATCGTTTCTCCTGCAACTCAGAAAAGAGATTACAGCATCAAGCTTTTTAAATACCGCGCAGCAGGTGTCCGCGAATACTGGATTGTAAATCCGGCAAAAGAGATTGTAAATGCTTACAATTTTGAAGCGGAGGAAGATTGCAATCTCTATTCCTTTGACGATCCGATTCCATCTGGAATTTACCCGGGATTCTTTGTCTGCATCAGAGAACTGCTCTGATAGTCAAAGCGGATATTCGCAATCCGCTTCGCTACTTGCCTGACTCGGTTAAAAGACCAGCAGATTCCGCCTGTCTCAATGTGCGGAACCTGCTGGTCTTATCTTATTTTATCGTAACTGTTCAGAACCACCTCCAAAATGCTGCGCATTTCGTCGGTGTGGCGTATCCGCCAAATAGATTTCCATGTAAAAGTGTTCATTCATGCAAGCATGATTCACACTTTTGCATGAAAATCTGCTTGGCTCTGAACAGTTACATTTTATCTAAAATTTTCTGTTTCAGCTTATCTGTAGTATACAGAATTCCACTTCAGCTCATTCTTGAGATTGCGGATATTGGTATCTTTGTCGATGTAAACGGCCTCGATGCCCATCGCTGCTGCCCAGTCGCCCATCTGCTCTGCAGTCAGGTCGTAGGAGAATGCAGTGTGGTGTGCACCGCCTGCAAGGATCCACGCCTCTGCACCTGTTGCCAGATCCGGCTGCGGAGTCCAGAATGCGGTTGCTACCGGAAGCTTCGGCATCGGCTTCTCCGGCTTCTTGCAGTCTACATCGTTGATGATGAGGCGGAAGCGGTTGCCAAGATCGATCAGGGATGTGGCGATTGCCGGTCCCTCTTTAGAGGTAAATACGAGACGTGCCGGATCCTCACGGTCGCCCATGGAAAGCGGATTTACCTTGATGCTGATCGGGCCGTCTGCGATGGTCGGGCAAACCTCAAGCATATGTGCTTCCAACACGCCTTCCTTGCCCGGTACGAGGTTGTAGGTGTAATCCTCCATAAAGGAAGTACCCTTTGCGTTCGGAACGTTCTGGCTCATGATCTTCATCAGGCGAACCATGGCTGCTGTCTTCCAGTCGCCCTCGCCGCCGAAGCCGTAGCCCTTCTCCATCAGACGCTGGATTGCAAGGCCCGGCAGCTGCTGCAGTGCACCGAGATCACCGAAGTGTGTAACGATTGCCTGATAGTTCTTCTCCTCCAGGAAACGCTCGAAGCCGATCTCGATCTGTGCCTGTACTGCTACATGCCTGCGGAACTCTGCTTCGTCTCTTCCCTCAAGCAGGATCTGATATTTGTCATAGTACTCTTCTACCAGGGTGTCGACATCAGCCTTGCCGACTGCTGCAACTGCCTCTGCGATCTCATTGACCGGATATGCGTCTACTTCCCAGCCGAATTTGATCTGTGCCTCCACCTTGTCGCCCTCGGTAACGGCTACGTTTCTCATGTTGTCAGCGATACGCATTACGCGGATGTGGCTGCTCTCCATGATACCGATAGCGGTGCGCATCCAGGATGCAATGCGCTCCTGCACCCTGCGGTCATTCCAGTGGCCGACGATTACCTTGCGCTCGATGCCCATACGGGTCACGATGTGGCCGTACTCACGGTCACCGTGTGCGGACTGGTTCTCGTTCATGAAGTCCATATCGATCGTATCGTACGGAATCTCTTCGTTGAACTGTGTATGAAGATGAAGCAGCGGTTTGCGGTACTCCTGAAGGCCAAGGATCCAAGATTTTGCCGGTGAGAAGGTGTGCATCCAGGTGATTACACCTGCGCACTCTTCGTCCGCATTTGCCTCGTTGAATGTTTTGCGGATTACTTCATTCGTGATCAGGGTCGGTTTCCATACGACCTCATACGGAAGTACTCCGGATGCGTTCAATTTGTCTACGATGATCCTGGAATGCTCTGCTACTTTTCTGAGGCACTCATCTCCGTAAAGATCCTGAGAACCGGTTGCAAACCAGAATTTGTAATTCTTTGCTGCTTTCATGTCTTGCTCTCCTTTTCTTTTTGTGTAGTATTGTATGGTACGACAGACCTCCGGCTTTCGATCTCCCCTTCAAATTCGAAGGTTGCATCGCCTCCCGGGTCTGTGATCAACCCAAGCATATTTTCTGCGGCCTTTACGCCAAGCACGTCGTGCGGATGTGCCACCGAGGTCAGCGGCACCGCATTTAAACGAGCCAGCTCGGAATTGTCGACGCTCACCAGGGAGAGATCCTGTGGAATCCGGATCCCTGCTGCCTGAGCACGCGTGGTCAGCAGATGTGCCAGCTCATCGTTGTAACAGACACAGGCACTGCAGTCTTTCATCCGCTCCAGAATGCGCTGGCTGAATGTCAGCGACTCGCGCATCTCCTGTGTATCAATCCAACAGATTCGTTTTCCTTCCACCTTAAGGCCTGCTTTCCGCATGGCCTGCAGGTATCCTGCATAGCGCCGTCTGCCCTGTCCGTCGTCCGCCTTGAAAATGCCGCCGATCCGCGTATGTCCCTGCGCGATCAGATATTCGGTCGCCGCTCTCCCGACCTGCTCGTCGTCCATGCCGACATGCGGAATGTCAAGCTCCGGATAGTAGCTGTGAAAGAACAGGATCGGAATCCCGGCCTTTTGCAGACGTCTGTAACAGGAAAGGTTGGGATTTGGAAGGGCACTCATGACCGGCTCCACGATCAGCGGATCACGGCTTCCTGACTGAAGCAGTCCTTCCAGCAGGCTTCGTTCCGTCTCGACCTGATTGTTCGTAAACATGATCCGCGAACTGTAACCGCCTCTGCCAAGCGTACGCACCATCGCCTGCAGGATGCGCGGAAAAATATAATCGTCCGCGTACGTCGTGATGATCGTAACCGTGCGGGAAAGCGGTGGATACTCTCTGCTGCCCTCCTGCTCCTTTACATACGTGCCGCTGCCCTGTACGCGGATGATCGAGCCCTCTTTCTCAAGGATCGCAAATGCATGGCGCACGGTCTGGCGGCTGATCTGGAACAACTCGCTGATTTCATTTTCCGACTCAAGACGGTCACCGCCCGAAAGCTCCCCGGACACTATTCTGTTGTAAATCCACTCTGTCACTTTCTGGTATTTTGCCGCTCTGCTCATTGTCACTCCATTTTATATGTACGTATCAGACCGGACTCCGGCTTTACATGGCTTTCCGTGATCGATCCGGTTATTTTATTAGTTGTACATATAAGTTGTACTTATTGTAGTTTAAAAAACATACAATTTCAAGTGGTTGATTTTATGCAGTTTGACGAAGAACCGTTTTGTTTTCTTCTTATCTGCAAGCATATTATACGTTAGACAGTTTTGATTTGTCAAGATGAAATACGTGTTTTTTGTGTTGTATGGAAAGATTGTGTTAGTTGTATTTATAAGTTGTATTTAAATGGTTTCCGTTCCAATTATAGCAAGTAAAGCGGACATTCGCAATCCGCTTCGCTACTTGCTCATGAACGCAGTCGCTTCGCGACCTGTCAGTGGGAGCTTTCAACTCCCACTGACATAAGCATCCCCCTTACCCACCGCTTAGTGCTCCGCGCACTTGAAGCGGGGGAATGCTTATCTGCGTTCAATAAAATAATGCAGGCAAGACAATTTGGCAGAGTGCGAAAGACAAGGATGAAATCTGCAGGCGTGCTGACGCACGGCAAAGATTTCTGACGCAGTATTTCACGCTCTGACAGATCGGAGGGGATGCATTATTTTGCAGAATTGCTATAATTAATACTTTTTTCCCTTATAAAATGCATGGCTTTCCCGCATGCAAGAAGTGCATAAAAGTAAGTAAAGCCAGCTGGGCTGAGTATCTCATTCTACGCGGCTCGTTTAAGTCCATAAAAAAACACCGGAAAAAGCCTTCTTCTGACTCTTCCCGGTGTTCTTCTTATCTTATATCTGTCTTATATCTGACTGCCTGCTGTAAATCACGCAGTTCTTTCTGTTATTTCGTCTCCGCCTCTGTGACTGCTTCGGTGACTGCCTCAGCCGCGTCTGTCGCTGCCTCGGTCTGATCCTCGGCTGCCGCTTCTGTGGCTGCCTCAGCTGCTGCTTCGCTGGCTGCCTCCGTTGTCGCCTCAGTGCCAGCCTCGCTCTCGACGGCCTCGGTGGCTGCCTCACTTCCGGTCTCACTCTCAGCCGCTTCACTTACTGCCTCAGTCGCTGCTTCTGTGGAAGCCTCTGTCTCCTGTGACAGGGAAAAATCAAATGTGATCTGTGCCAGCACATCCTCGTTCTCACTGATCTCGCCGTCATCCTTCCACTGGGTATACAGCTCGCTGATGCAGTCCGACTTGCGCTGATCTACGATTTCTTCTTTCTTCTGATCGGTAGCATCACGGTCAAGCTTTGAAACCACCTGTGCTACGTAATAGCCGCTGTCGGTCTCGATCGGTGTCTCTACCAGTGTGCCGTCATCCAGTCCTTCGGTCGCTGTGATCAGTCCTTCTACTACGGAGGTACTGTCAGAACCGAACGTCATTGTCGAGCAGGCTGCATCCGGATCGACCTCATTTGCTGCCGTCTCAAAATCTTCTCCGGCTTTTACCTTTGCGATCAGCTCTTCTGCCTTCGCAAGTGCTTTTGCCTTTGCTTCCACCATTGCCGGATCTTCTGTCTCTGTCTCAGTTTCCGTTTCTGTCTCCTGTGCGCTACCGCTTACTGCTTCTGTCTCGGCTTCTGTGGATGCTGCCTCGGTTACAGCTTCTGTAGATGCCTCTGTTCCATCCGCCTCAGCTGCCGCATCAGTCACTGCTTCGGAAGCGCTTTCTGTTTCTGTCTGCGCTGCAGACTGTGTCTTTGTATCGGTCTCACCTGTCAGTGCTGCGGTCTCTGCCTCAGTTGCTTTCTCAGTCGCAGCCTCAGCTTTTGCATCTGTGCTGTTTTCTGCAGCCGCGGATACCTCTGTAGCTCCATCTGTCTCAACTAATGTTGTCTCTTCAACGACCTCTGTGGCTGCTTCAGAACCTGTCTCTGACTCCGCTTCGCTTCCGGTCTCAGTCTCGCTTTCGCTCTCCGCCTCGGTCTCCGCACGGAACATTGCATACTGTACTTTCCGCTGCGCTGCCTCGTCGTCGGATACCTCCGTATCTACATCGGCGGACATCGCCGGCTCCATCTTGTTCTGGATCAGACGAAGCGTCAGGTAACGCTCTACCGTCTCCTGCGTCGCTCCCATCTTCTCGAGAACTTCTTCGCCATTGTCATCCAGGAACTTCTTCGCCGTCTCACTGATCGTGGACTTTTCGTCATCTGTCAGCTCAACGCCATACTCTTCCATCTTCTGCTCTGCGAGCACCATGTTTTCCAGTGTCGTCACGGTCTGGGACTTGATCATGTCTCCCATCGTCGAACCGTTGCCGTAGATATCCTGGCTCATCGGATCACTGACACCCATATAGTTTTTATAAAGATCCTCGGTCAGCGCCTGCGTGTAATGCGTAGCAAATTTTACGAGGCCTGCGGAGATCTCATCTCCGTTTACCGTGACAGCTGTCGCTTCCGGATCAAATTCCGCTTCTTTTTTTGAACAGCCAGAAAGCGAACCAAGCATCAGGCATGCGCTCAATCCGAATACGACTGCTTTTTTCAGTCTGTTATGCATTTTCAATTGTCCTCCTTTTTAACTGTTCCATTCCTCTGAAAACTGAAAAACAATCAAAAAACAGTTGCCAGCGCAGTTTTCTTTTTCTGAACAGTCTCCAAACATCATTGTCTCATTATAAGCTTTTTTCCCCGATCCCGCAATCACTTTCTGCGAAATTCACACACCGTTCATACTTCCGGCAGGAATCTCTTTTCCCGGTGAAGCAGCCGGTGTTTCCCTGCCGCGCAGACCGTCACTTTCCAAATGCATTTTTCGGTTTTCCTGTGATTTTCTGGAGATCATCCAGCAGCATCCGCACGGAATCGAGTACCTGATCCGTCTCCTTGCCGCCTTTTTTCGGGCGCTCATAGAGGAAATACGGATTCTTATCCAGCCTGAATTTCAGTCTGCCCTTGTAGCTCTTTACCATTGCGTCAATGCCGGCCGGATCGATCAGCGCTTTCTCATACAGTGTCATGCGGATCTCATCGCCCTTTTGCTTCAGCTCTGTCACATAACACTGATGTGCCTGCGCCTTCAGCCTTGCAACAACCAAAAGATTCTGCACGGCACGCGGAAGCTCTCCGAAGCGGTCCATCAGTTCTTCCAGCATATCGTCGTACTCTTCCTCATTCTGGATTCCGGAGATCCGCTTGTAAATGTCAAGCTTCTGCATCTCATTGCGGATGTAGCGCTCCGGAATATATGCGTCGATATCAAGGTCGATCTCTGTCTCAAAGTCTTCCGTTACCAAAGTCTCTCCCTGGATCTCCCGCACGGACTCATTCAGCAGCTTGCAGTACAGATCATAGCCGACCGCTTCCATGTGGCCATGCTGCTCGCTTCCAAGCAGATTTCCGGCCCCGCGCAGCTCCAGATCGCGCATTGCAATCTTAAATCCACTGCCAAGCTCTGTAAATTCCCGGATCGCAGAAAGTCGTTTTTCTGCAATCTCTTTGAGCATCTTGTTGCGGCGGTACATCAGAAACGCATACGACGTGCGGTTTGAGCGGCCGACGCGTCCACGCAGCTGGTAGAGCTGAGAGAGACCGAGATTTTCCGCGTCGTGAATGATCATTGTATTGGCATTTGAAATATCAAGCCCCGTCTCAATGATCGTCGTCGTGACAAGCACGTCGATCTCCCCGTTGATAAATTCAAACATGATTTTTTCCAGTTCATGCTCTTTCATCTGGCCATGTGCAAACGCTACCTGTGCCTGCGGCACCAGTTCTGCGACCTTATTTGCCATCTCCACAATGGAATTGACCCGGTTATAAACGTAGTAAACCTGCCCGCCCCGCGCCAGCTCCCGGCTGATCGCTTCGCGCACCATCTCTTCATTATATTCCATCACGTATGTCTGGATCGGCACACGCTCCTGCGGCGCTTCTTCCAGCACGCTCATGTCACGGATTCCGACGAGGCTCATGTGCAGCGTCCGTGGGATCGGCGTCGCGGTCAGTGTCAGGACATCCACATCAGTCTTTAACTGTTTGATTTTTTCTTTGTGTGTGACTCCGAACCGTTGCTCCTCATCAATGATCAGAAGACCCAGATCTTTGTACTGCACATCCTTTGAAAGAAGGCGGTGCGTTCCGATCACGATATCAACCAGTCCTTTTTTCAGATCAGTAATGGTCTTTTTCTGTTCCGCCGGTGTCCGGAAACGGCACATCAGATCGACGCGCACCGGAAAATCCTTCATTCGCTGCACAAATGTATTGTAATGCTGCTGCGCCAGAATTGTCGTCGGCACCAGATAGGCCACCTGCTTGCCGTCCTGTACTGCCTTAAAGGCTGCACGGATCGCGATCTCTGTCTTGCCGTAGCCCACATCACCGCAGACGAGGCGGTCCATGATCTTCCGGCTCTGCATGTCCTTTTTTACGGCCTCAATCGCCGTCAGCTGGTCATCGGTCTCATCAAACGGGAACATCTCCTCAAACTCCCGCTGCCAGACCGTATCCTCACTGTACGTAAAGCCTTCTTTCCGCTCACGCTCCGCATACAGCTTTACCAGATCTTCTGCGATCGCACGCACTGCCGTGCGCACCCGCGTCTTTGTACGGTTCCACTCCTGCGTGCCGAGCCTGTTGAGCTTCGGCGCCTTCGCCGCGTCGGAATCCGCATATTTCTGGATCACATCAAGCTGCGTCGCCGGCACGTACAGACTGCTGCCCCCCGCATACTCGATCTTCATGTAATCCTTTGTGACCTTGTCGACTTCTACTTTCTCAATTCCCCTGTAAACACCGAGTCCGTGGTTTTCATGGACAACAAAATCTCCGACCGAAAGCTCGGTAAAGCTTGAAATCTTACTGCCCTCATACCGCTTGCGCTTCTTTTTCTTTTTGCGCTCCTGTCCGAAAATATCGCTCTCCGCGATCACAACAAATTTGATCAGCGGATACTCGTAGCCTCTTGCGGCGCTGCCGTGTGTGATCAGAATCTCACCCGGAGCCACCTCCCGCTCTTCGTCCTCGGTATAATAACTCGTCAGTCCCTCCTGTAAAAGATCGTTCGCGAGACGCTGTCCGCGCGTACGCGAAGCGGAAAGCAGCACGACACGATAGCCTTCCTTTTTCCAGCGCTGCAGATCTTTTACGAGCAGCTCAAAGCTGTTGTTGTACGGATTGACCGAGCGCACCGTCAGACTGTATCTGCCGGAAACGCTAAACGGTGCGCGGGCATTTTCCAGGGTACAAAGGCCAATGCTGTTGCGTCCAGAAAGGAAACCTGCGATCTCCTGACAGGAAAACAAAATCTTTGTCATGCCCGGCAGCACATAACCTTTCTCCAGCCTGTGCTCCATGCTCTCCCGGAACTCCTGTTCCACCGCATCCCCGCTCTCTAAAAGACGGTTCGGCTCATCGAGGAAAAAGAGCGTATTCCCGGCATCAAAATAATCCGGGAACGTCTCGCGTGTCCCGGTAAAATAGTCGATGCAGCCCTCCATGGAAAGCGGCTCGCCAAACTCTTCCAGCTGGTCTTTGTATTCCTGCAGAAGATTTTTGATCCGCGTCGCTTCCTCCGGCTTTCCTTCGCCCCGGAAAAGCGACTCTGCCTTCTTTGCCTCGCGCGCAAGGTGCTCCAGTGCCTTTTCCCGCTCCGCTGCATCCGGGACAAGTTCTGCCGCCGGGTAAATGCGTACCCGTTCCTGATTTTCAATCGACCTCTGGCTCTCGGCATCGAAGCAGCGGATGGAATCCACCTCGTCGCCCCACAGCTCGATGCGGACCGGATTTTCCTCCGTCAGCGGATAGATGTCAATAATGCCGCCGCGGATTGCAAACTGCCCCGGTCCCTCGGTCTGCGCCGTGCGCTCATAGCCCATCTCAACCAGCTCTTTTTTCAGCCAGTCTGTATCAAGCACGCTTCCGGATTCGATCTCAAGGATCCGTTTTTTCCAGTGTTCAAACGGAACGAGGTGGTTCATGCAGGCCGCCATCGTCGTGATGACCGTTACCTCTTCTTTTTCCACAAGCGCTTTTAATACCGCAATCCGCTGCTGCTCCAGAAGGTTGCTGTGGATGTCCGCCTGGAAAAAGATCAGGTCTTTTGCCGGAAAATACAGTACATCCCGGTCGAAAAACCGATAATTTTCGTACAGCTCCTTCGCCCGAAGGTCACTGTAGGTGATGATTACTCTGTGGGAATATCCCTGTGCACTGCAGCTGATAAAATGCGGCTTCTGCGGATCGATACAGCCCGTGACCTGGATCACGCCGCGGTTTTTCTGTATCTTCCGCCGAATCTCTGCAAATTCCTCCAGCTGCTGCATTGGAGAACTTAATGCTTTCATACGCTCACGCTTTCGCCTTGTGGGTGTTATACTCGTTCATGACCTGCTGTACTTCCTCTGAAAGAAGCGCAGCTGCCGCGTCTGCCGCCCGGTCAAACGACTCCTGCATCACCTGCTGCTCTTCCTTTGAAAAATGGCCAAGCACGTAGTCTGCCAGATCCCAGCCCTGCGGCTTCTCTCCGACGCCCACCTTCACCCGCAAAAACACCTGCGTGCCAAGGTGCGAGATGATGCTTTTGATCCCGTTGTGTCCGCCTGCGCTTCCCTTTGCCCGGATGCGCAGCTGACCCGGCGCAAGGCTGATGTCGTCGTAGATCACGATCAGCTCCTGCTCCGGATCGATCTTGAAAAAGTCGCATGCTGCGCGCAGGCTTTCACCGCTTAAATTCATATACGTCTGCGGCTTTAAAAGCAGCACTTTCTGCCCTCCGATATAGCCTGTACCGCACAGCGCCTGAAATTTTTTCATGTCAATGGAAATATGGTTCTTCTCCGCAAGGCGGTCGATTGATGCAAACCCGGCGTTATGCCGTGTATTTTCATACTCCCGCCCCGGATTTCCAAGTCCTGCTATTAAATACATGTATTTTCTCCAAATTCTGTGTTTCGTTTCTTCTTTTTCCCGGATCATATATCAAAACAGATATTCAGAATCCTCTTTGCTGCTTTCCTGTCTCTGCTTTGACTGATCATTCCGCTTCGGCTGCCAGCGCATCCACGATCTTCTCAAAATGCATGAAATGAGATGCCTTTACCAGCACCGTATCGCCATCCCGCACCTGTTTTTCCAGGTCCCGCAAAAGAGCAAACAGGTTCTCATACCAGATCACATCTGCCTGCGGATTCTGCTCCAGAATACCATCCGCCAGATTTTTGCAAAGAGACCCTGCGAGCAGGAAACGGTCAATATCAAGAGTCCCCGCATACATTCCGACCTCGCGGTGCAGCTCGTTTTCCTGCGGACCAAGTTCACCCATATCGCCCAGGATCGCTACCTTTCTTCCGAGCGCGTCCTTCAGCACACCAAGGGAAGATTTCATCGACATCGGGTTTGCATTGTAGCAGTCATCAATGATTGTGTATCGCTCGGTCTTTACGATGTGGAATCTTCCACTCACCGGCTGCAGGCTCTCGATTCCTTTTTTAATCTCCTGTAAAGTCAGGCCGTACTGCAGTCCGACTGCCGTACCCGCCAGCGCATTCAATACCATGTGAAGTCCCGGGATCGGAACGGTCACTTCAAACTCCCCCTGCGGTGTATGGATGCGGCAGGCGATACCGGAAAGCCCCTGTGCTTCCACATGATCGGCGTAGACCGCATTTTCCTTTCCGAATCCGAAGAAGGTCGGCTGAATGCCTTTTACTTCGTGAATCGTCTCGAGTTTATCATCTTCTCCATTTAAAATAATATGCCCGTCCGGACGCAGAAAATCAAAAATTTCGGATTTTGCGTGCAGCACGCCGTCACGGTCTCCCAAAAATTCCAGATGGCACTGGCCAATGTTTGTGATCACGCATGTATCCGGCTTTGCAATCTTTGCCAGCTCGTGCATTTCTCCGAAATGGCTGATCCCCATCTCCAGCACTGCGATCTCGTCCTCGTCCCGCAGCCGGAAGATAGTCAGCGGAAGTCCGAGATCATTATTAAAGTTTCCTGCCGTCTTTAAAGTGCGGTATTTCTGCTCAAGCACCGCTGCGATCATCTCTTTCGTGCTCGTCTTTCCGACGCTTCCCGTAATGCCGACAACCGGAATATCCAGCTGTTCCAGGTAGTACGCCGCGATCGCGCCGAGCGCTCTGATCGTATGCTCCACGAGAATATAGTTGCCGCTGCCCTCCGGCAGACGTTTCTCGGAAATGACCACTAGCGCTCCTTTTTCAAATACACCCGGAATAAAATCATGGCCATCCACACGCTCGCCTTTGATCGCCGCGAACGCCCCACCCGGCTCCGCTTTGCGGCTGTCAGCCGTGATCGAAGTGATCTCCCGGTCCGCGTCCTCCGTCCGGCCGATATACGTACCGCCGCAGGCCTGTGCCATGCGGTTCGGTGTCATATTTTTCATAGTGATACCTGTCCTTTCCATTCAATGTTTCTGACCGCTCAGGCCTTACACCGATTTTATTTTTTCTGTCCGCCATCGGTATTTTTCAAGAGCGTGTTCGGCCAGTCAAATATACTCCATCCACAGCCTGCCTCATGTCAGCTGCTGATTCTCTTTTTCCCCCCGTTACTGCCACCGTTTTTTCGACACTTCGATCAGCAGTTCACACAACGATCCGAAATCAATCCCGACTGCCGCCGCTTCCTGCGGAAGAAGGCTGGTCGGCGTCATGCCCGGCAGCGTGTTTGCCTCGAGGCAGTACAGATTTTCGTCACCATCCATCATGAAATCCATTCTTCCGTAACCCTCCAGGTGCAGCGCCTCATACGCCTTCACTGCATACTGCTGCATCTCCCGGGTCTTTTCCTCGCTTAAAACCGCCGGGCACGTCTCGATTGTCGAACCTGCGGTATATTTATTTTTATAATCGTAGAAACCTTCCACCGGAGCAATCTCGATGACCGGATACGGCTTTCCATCGATGACACCGGCAGAAAACTCTCTTCCCTCAATGAACTGCTCCACCACGACTTCTTCTTCATAACCAAAAGCAAGGGTAAGTGCATCCTCATACTCCTCCTGCGTGTGCGCGATCGCCACGCCAACGCTTGAACCGCCGCAGCACGGCTTTACGATACACGGAAGTCCCACGCCATTCTCAGAGGCCGAAAGCCTCTTTTCTTCCCGCTTAAGCGACAGGCCGGCTGCCGTCGGCACGCCGCACTCCCGGAAGAGCTTTCTGGAAATGCCTTTATCCATCGCCATCGCGCTTCCAAGCGGACCGGATCCTGTATACGGGATACGAAACAGATCAAACGCCGCCTGCACCGTTCCACCTTCACCGTCTGCACCATGCAGTGCAAGGAATACCACATCCGCCATCTTGCAGACAGCAAGTACGTTCGGTCCGAAAAATTCGCGCCCGGACGCTTTGGCTGCCTCAATCGAACCATTCATGGACCGCATGTAAGCTGCCGATGCATCCACATCATACTGCGCCGGAAATACTTCCTCTTTATCTGTGATATCGATTCTCTCATCTCCACAGAACACATCGATCAGGATTGCCCTGTGTCCTTTTTCCCGCAGCGCTTTGCACACGCCGGTTCCGGATACGATGGAAACCTCCCGCTCGGTACTGATTCCACCTGCCAGTACTGCTATATTCATAATAATCTCCTCCTCGTTTTTACTGGATCACTATGTTCTGCAGGTCCTGGCCGGTATACGGCACTCCGTCCTGCGTTACGCCCTGCTCAGTTCCGCCGATAATGATGATATCAGAATTCGTCCCGCCCTGTCCGTCAGTCTGGCTTTGCGATTCTGACTGCGCCGGTGTCTCGGTCTGGCTCTGTCCGCCGCCGCTCTCCTCCGGATATCCATAGTTTATTCCTGAGCTGTAGCAGACGATCGGGGTACCAGCCTCGATATTCTCATAAATCACCGCAACCTTTGCGGTCGGTGTATTGATACAGCCATGTGAACCGGAATTCTGATAGATCGTTCCGCCGTAAACGCTTCTCCACGAATCAGCGTCGTGAATTCCGACACCGCCATAAAATGGCATCCAGTAATCCACCGGCGTGCTGTAACCCTCGCCCTTTAACGTCTCATGCTCCGATTTTCCAACGAGGCAGAAGATGCCTTCCGGTGAGGCGTTTCCGGCACTGACGTTTCCGGTCACGACCGCTGTATCCACCAGCAGTGCACCGTCCTTGTAAAACCACATGTGCTGGTTTGTGTAATCGATCTCCACATAGGTATCTCCGATATCGTTTTCGCCTCTCGTCCATGCACCCTCCAGCCAGGTCACCGTATGTTCCGTCGACTCTCCATTTTTCAGAATGTCAATTAAGGCCGCTTTTTCCATCTCGCGATCCATCTGCCAGCCGTACGTGCGTGCCTCCACATAAACCGTTTCCCCGTTTGTCGTTCGGAACGGTTCCTGCGTCCCGAGCGTATCGTACCGGTCCGCCAGTGCGTCCACCCACGCAGATGCTGCCGTTTCATCGAGCACCGGCTGGATATTTTCATCGAAGGTAAACCATCCTGCTGTCGTCTGTGCATCCAGCGTCTCTGTGATGCCGCAACCCATCTGGTACGTCACAGAAATGCTGCTGTATTTATTTTTTACAGCTGCTTCCGCCTTCAGTGCACTGCTGTCGCTTCGCACCTTTGGCTCCTCGTAGCAGCCGCTCTCTTCCAGATTTACCGTCACTTCGCCATTATCTACCGCCGTCTCAACTGCAGCTATGACGCCTGCCTCATCCAGATAGCTTCCTTCTGTTTCCGGCACGATCTGATACGTCCCGTCCTGCAGTGCCACATATGCATTCTCCGGCTTTACCATCGCGTCTTCCTGCATACACTTCAGCGTACGCACCGATTGCTCCAGCGTTTCCGTTTCTGCTGCAACAGAAACAGACATTGTATAATGTTTTACCGCTCCGAAATATGCCGGAAGCCACAAAAACGATTGCTGTTCGCTTAAAAGCTTCTGCACTTCCCCGTCAGATACGAAATGATAGCCGAGCGCCGCGCCATCCAGCACTTCCTGACCTCCGCCTCTCGTCTCTACCGTCAGGCTGTATGTTTCCGCCTGACGCGCAATAAGTGCTTCTGCCTCTTTTGCTGTCAGATCCGAAACATCGATTCCATTGATCGCTGTATGTTCAAAAAAATGAGTCCGGTAATACATGCTGATCCCGGTATACACACCGGCCGCTGCCACAAGCAGCACCCCGGCACATCCTGCTATGATCGCTGTTCGTTTTCTCATGTACGCCATCCTTTATTTTTTCACCTCGCACGCCAGAAATACCGATCCGGAAAATGCAGACAGCCGCAGTACCGTACGTCCCGCATCCACCGGATAGATCATTTTATCCTCATCACTTCCGCCACTCAGCTCAGCCGTCCATTCGGACGCTTCAATCCGTTCCTTTGTCCATTCCGGCTGCAGCATTTCTTTTGCACCTGCATGCGGAAGCACCTCTGTATGCAGTTCCCGGGAATTCCAGAACGACTCCTCCTGCGGCTCCATCTGATACTCCTTCGGCAGCTCGCCCTTTGCAGCGTTCTCATCTGCAAGTACAGGCCACGCCGTCACCTCCGGCTGCAGCACAATCTTCTCCGTCCCTGCGCAGAATTTACCGGCTGCACAGCCCTGGCAGACCGAATCACTCTGTCTGCTCCGATATGCCTGACACCCGCCCTGCTCACCTGGCACTGCGCTTCCGTCCGCGGAAAATCCATTCCGGTCCGTATAAAAGACTCTCTGCAGTACCTGATGGTCGGAAACGCCTGCCATCCACACCGGAAGGCTGGTCGTGCGCTCTGAATCATTGTTGTTGAACACTACTACGATCTGCTGCCTGCGGCTGAAACGCCCGTATGAAAGGATATTGTAATCCTCATACAGGAATTTCAGAGAACCGCCGGTTAATACCGGATACTTTTTGTGCATTGCGATCGCCGCCTTGTGGAACGCAAGCATCTGCTGATCCTCCCGTCCCCACGGATAAGTCCTGCGGTTGTCCGGATCCGTGAATCCGCACACGCCCGCCTCATCGCCGTAGTACAGCGTCGGCGCACCCGGCCACGTCATCTGCATGACCACAGCCTCCCGCATGACCTCCGGATGAATATCACGCGATGCCGCATCACTGCCAAGATGGTTGACTCTTCCGACGTGATGGTTCGTCCTTGTCAGGAAACGCGAATGATCGTGGTTTGAAAGTTCATTCATCGCCACCTGCAGTGACGGAGCGAGGAACGATACCATGTGGTACCGCATCGCATCCACAAAGCTTCTCGCATTTCCCAGCATACCCGGCTGATAATCGTCGCTGTGCTTCTCCATACCTGTAAAGAACCAGGTCAGCGGTTCCATGAACGCATCGTAGTTCATGACCGTATCCCACTGATCGCCATGCAGCCAGCTCGATGCATCCCCGTAATGCTCCGCAAGAATGATCGCGTTCGGATTTGCCTCCTTTACGGTCCTGCGGAATTTGCGCCAGAATTCATGATTGTACTCCTGACTGAATCCAAGATCCGCCGCCACATCCAGCCGCCATCCATCGATATTGTAAGGCGGTGATACCCACTTTGCAGCAATTTTTAAAATGTATTCTTCCAGCTTCGGAGAATCTTCATAATTCAGCTTCGGCAGTGTGTCATGTCCCCACCAGCCGTCATAAAACGGATTGTACGGCCACTCATGTTCATTGTGGAACTTGAAAAAGCTGCGGTATGGACTGTCGGCAGAAATAAACGCCCCCGGCTCATAGCCCGGCTGCCGCTCATAGATCCGCTCCCGATCCATCCATTTGTTGAACGAACCGCAGTGGTTAAACACGCCATCAAGAATCACACGCATGCCTCTTTGGTGCATCTCCTCCACCAGCTCAGCAAACAGCGCATTGCCCGCCTCCAGATTTGCCAGATCCGTCACACGTGAAATATAGCGTGTCGCATAACGGTTCTCGCTCTCCCAGCCCTCAAGCAGCCGTCCTTCCTCATGAACGATTTTTCCAAAATGCGGATCAATATAATCATAGTCCTGAATATCGTATTTATGATTGGACGGTGAGACAAACAGCGGATTAAAGTAAATCACCTCCACACCAAGATCCTGCAGGTAATCCAGCTTTTTCCGCACACCTTCAAGATCTCCGCCATAAAATTCACGGATTCCCATCGTGACTGCCGGCATCTGATTCCAGTCGCGCACCTGCGATGTGCCCTCACCGATATAAACGTACTCTCGGTCCTGCACATCATTCGTCGGATCACCGTTATAAAAGCGATCCGTAAAAATCTGATACATGACCGCCCCCTTCGCCCAGTCCGGCGTCGAAAAGCCAGGTGTCACGCAGAACGAGCGGCTCTGCTGAAGATCTCTGGAAACACCCAGTTTATTGTAAAAGCAGCGGGTCTGTCCGGCCCTGATCTCAAAATAATAGTAAACCGGCTCCTCGCTCACGGTCAGCTCCGTCGCGTAATAATCAAACACGCCCTCGCTGAATTCATGCTCCATCTCTTTTTTGATCGCGCCGCTGATGAAATATACCTGGTCGACATTGTCCTTGCCCGTGCGGAAGCGGATCTTCACCGTATCGCCCGGTTTTGGCTCCATCGGACAGACATAATTTTCCGTCTCGTCACTGAATAATGCATCTACCTTAAAAACAGGACGCATCCACATGATATAATTCAATGTCTGCATCACTGACTGAAACTGCTGATCCATATCATCTACCTCTGTTTATCATTTTACATAACCGTTCAGAGCCAGCCTTAAAGCGGACATTCGCAATCCGCGTTTGCTGCCTGCATTTTACAGCCCTGAACAGATATCATTTTATACTAATTTCCGCTTTTGTACAACCGCTGTTTTCATGGATGCAACCTACTATCGCTTACCTTTTCGCCTGTACCGCATCCTTTGCCCGGAAACGAAAGAGAGCAGCCATCGCTGGCTGCTCTCTTTGGAGAAGGTATTTCTTCTAATGGGGTGTAGCAAAAACTATATAATGTATTGGGGGGTTTTACGAGTGTTATTATAGCATCGCTGTCCAATTAAGTGTGCACAAAGTTCACAAAAATGAGTGTCCGTTTTTGTGCATTTTTATTTTATTTCTGCGTTCCCCCGTTCTTTTTTGCTGTCAGAATGTACGAAGCAGTCGTTTTCCTGCGTTTTTTGTTCTTCAGGGCCTTTTATGCCTGCCCCTGTGTCTCCTGATCGATCTTTGCCCCGAACAGCGCTTCGAATTCATCTCTTCCAATCTTTTCCTTCTCGATCAGAAGTGCCGCGCAGGAATGCAGCACATCCTCATGTGCTTTGATCATCTCGTGCGCTTTCTGATGCGCCTCCTCGATCATCCGCTTTACTTCCTCATCGATCGCACACGCAATGTCCTCACCGTAGGAACGGGTATGTGCCAGATCGCGGCCAATAAAGACTTCATCGTCATCGTTATCATAGTTGATCAGCCCGATGCGGTCCGACATGCCATAACGTGTCACCATTGCTCTTGCAAGTGCCGTCGCCTGCTTGATATCCTGGGAGGCTCCCGTTGTCACGTCACCGAAGATCAGCTCCTCTGCCACGCGGCCGCCGAGATCTACGATCAGCTCCTGCGTCATCCTTCCTTTTGTGCGGAACATCTCATCCTTTTCCGGCAGCGGCATGGTATAACCTGCCGCTCCGCGCCCCGTCGGAATAATCGAAATCGTATGCACCGGTCCCACATCCGGAAGCAGATGGAACAAAATTGCATGGCCTGCCTCATGATATGCCGTAATCTTTTTTTCTTTTTCAGAGATTACACGGCTCTTTTTCTCTGCCCCAATGCCTATTTTGACAAAGGCCCGGTTAATATCTTCCTGCCGGATGTAGGCTCTCTTTTCTTTGGCTGCAAGGATTGCGGATTCATTCATCAGGTTCTCCAGATCTGCGCCGGTAAATCCTGCTGTCGTACGCGCCACTTCCGTAAGATCCACATCATCACCGAGCGGCTTGCCCTTTACATGCACCTGCAGAATTTCTTCTCTTCCTTTTACATCCGGACGGCCGACTGCGACCTGACGGTCAAAACGGCCCGGACGCAGGATCGCCGGATCAAGGATATCCACGCGGTTCGTCGCCGCCATCACAATGATGCCTTCGTTGACTCCAAAACCATCCATCTCTACAAGCAGCTGGTTTAAGGTCTGCTCACGCTCATCGTGGCCGCCGCCCATGCCGGTGCCTCTGCGTCTTGCCACCGCGTCAATCTCATCGATGAACACGATACACGGCTGATGCTTCTTGGCTTCCTCAAACAGATCACGCACACGGGAGGCTCCGACGCCGACAAACATTTCCACAAAATCTGAACCGGAAATGCTGAAAAACGGCACGCCCGCCTCACCTGCGATTGCCTTGGCAAGAAGTGTTTTTCCGGTACCCGGAGGGCCTACCAAAATAACACCCTTCGGAATCCGCGCACCGACCTGCGTAAATTTACCCGGTTCTTTTAAGAAGTCGACGATCTCCTCCAGCTCTTCTTTTTCCTCCTTCAGACCGGCCACATCCTGGAATGTCACGCGCTTTGCATCTGGCGTGATCATCCGCGCCCGGCTCTTGCCGAAGTTCATCATTTTGTTGTTGCCGCCGCCTGCCTGGCGGTTCATCATCGAGAAGATCAAAAGCAGGACAGCTGCGATCATGATCGTCGGGAGAATCGACAGCCATACGCTCTGCTTCGGCACATCTTTCACATCAAGCGTAATCGCATCCTGCTGCTCCAGCTCGGACTGTACTTCCTTTACATCGGTTACGTTGACGTATCGTACGTCGCCGTCATTAAGCGTCACCTTCAGGCTTCCAGTCGGCACCTCCTGATTCTGTGTAATCTCAACCCGCACGACGTCTCCGCTGTCCACCGCTTCCTCAAACTCGCGGTAATTCCAGGTCTGGCTTGCCTCCATTCCGCCACGGAACGTCTGGAACAGCAGCAGGATCAGAAGCACAACGACCATATAAAACCACGGTCCTTTTAAATTTCTGTTCAATTTTGTTCTCCTTTCCGGTCACTGCCAAAATGCGGCAGTAAGCGCTCATAAGGGATCCTCCCGCAAGCGGATTCCTCCTTACAAGATTCGATTATTCATCTACAAACTCTACAACGCCGATAAATGGGAGGTTGCGGTATTTCTGAGCGTAATCCAGTCCGTATCCTACTACAAATTCATCCGGTATCTCAAAACAGGTATAGTCTACCGCAACGTCTTTCACTCTGCGATCCGGCTTATCAAGCAGCGTGCAAAGACGCATGGACTTCGGATTGCGCTTTTCTAAAATATCAAGCAGATAGCTTAAGGTGCGTCCGGAATCGATGATATCCTCCACTACGAGGACGTTCTTTCCCTCCAGCGGCTCGTCGAGATCCTTCACGATCTTTACAACTCCGCTTGATTTTATGTCGTTTCCATAGCTGCTGCAGGACATAAAGTCCATCGTTACCGGCACAGTAATGCGCTTCGCAAGCTCACACGTAAAAAATACGCTTCCTTTCAGGACACAGATCAGATGCACTTCTTCCCCTGCATAATCTTCACTGATTTTTTTTGCGACTTCTGCGATCCTTGCGTTTACTTTCTGCTCCGGCAGAAAAATTTTAATCTTCTCTTTCATGGTCTTCCTCCTCTATCTGTATTTTCAAAACTTTCCGGGTATCCTGCTTTACCTTTGCCGCCTCGCTGATGCGCCACCCGACTACCCACAGGATATGTGAGCCGTCCGCCAGCAGCCAGAGCTTTTCACGCTCCTCTTTCGGAATTTTCTGATCAATCAGATAATCCTTCAGCTTTTTACGACCGCCCTGTGCATTCACAATCAGATAATCTCCGCTGCGGCGCGTCCGCAGGCAGACATTGCTATATATTGTATCATAAGAAATCCATTTCGTACACTTATTTTCTTGCTGAATTTCGCTCAAAAAACGGGGAGAATTTTCCAAAACAGCGGTTTTTATCCTCCTGCCTTCCAGTACGGCATCCATTCCAGGTTCCACGCTGCAGATTTCGTCCCCCGCGTTCTTTTCCTTTCCTTTCTGCCGCGGCGCGGCGCACTTCCAAAAATGAATGCAGCCTTTTTCCCGCACTGCCCGAATCCCGCCAGGCAGCTGCGTCTCCCTTCCGCAGTCCTTTTCTGCAAGTTCTGCGAGCTGCTGCAGATGGACGCTTCCGATATCTTTTCTGCCGTTCCCTCCGGACACTTCTTCCAGCGCACGCTTCAAAAGTTCCTTTTGAAGCAGTTCTTCCTGGCACTCATACGCATCAAGCAAAATCCGGACGCTTCCGTCTTTTCTGATCTCGATGCTGCCCCGTGCGGACTTTTCTGCCTGTTTTTCAATGTACTGCTGCGCCTCCTGCAGCCGTATGGCTGCCTGTGCAATATGCTGCAGCGCCTGATGGTTCAGGTTTTTTTCCAGCTGCGGAAGGATCTCGCGGCGCAAGCGGTTTCGCGTATAATCGTTCTCCAGGTTCGTCCGGTCTGTCCGCCACGGCTGGCCGAGATCC
This sequence comes from Lachnospiraceae bacterium, assembly GCA_902363665.1. Taxonomy (GTDB): domain Bacteria; phylum Bacillota; class Clostridia; order Lachnospirales; family Lachnospiraceae; genus Choladousia. The sequence goes on from CABJAW010000001.1 coordinate 110,320, forward strand.
TTCAGGATCTTTTCAATCTCCGGCCTGCCAAGAAATAAAAGCGGCCTTATGATGCGGTCACGCACCGGCCGGATGCCGCCAAGCCCCTTCAGCCCGGAACCACGCACAAGATTCCATAGCACCGTCTCTGCCTGATCGTTCTGGTTGTGCGCCACCGCGATCTTTTCTGCTCCGAGTTCTTTGCGCAGCTTTTCAAAGCAATCATAGCGCACACTGCGCCCGGCCTCTTCCACCGTCATCCGATGCTCCCTTGCATACGCAGTTACATCCACTGCTTCCATATAAAAGGGAACTGCAAGCGCTTCGCACAGCCCCTTTACAAAAGCCGCATCCGCCAGGCTTTCCGCTCCGCGGATGCCATGCTCCACATGCACCACAAAAAGGGTAAACGGAACCTGTTCGCGGTAGCCTGCCAGCGCACGCAGCAGGCAGACGGAATCTGCACCGCCAGATACCCCGGCGATCACGCGGTCACCAGGGGAGATCATGTGATATTGACAGATGGTTTGGTAGATGCGGTTCATTATTTTATCCTTTCTTCCATAGTTTTCCTATCAGTATTGTCATGTCATCGTGGGCCTGCAGCTTCTGCAGAAGGTAGACGCGTTCCATAAGGCGTCTGGCGTGCTCCTTTGCATTCGGCGTAGTGGTGCGGCGAATCAGCTCTTTCATCTGTTCCTCACCGTTCTCCCCGGTCAGCGCATCCAGCACACCATCTGTCATCATCACGACGGTATCGCCTTCCCCGAGCTGCCGGTGCAGGCTCTCATAGTCGGACTGTTGCAGGATCCCGGCCGGAAGACCGCGCCCACGGATCACCTCCAGCTCATCGTCATGCATCAGAAACGTCGCCGCAGCCCCTGATTTTACGAGATCACACTTTGCATTGTAGAGGTCGATCATGCAAAGGTCAAGCGTCGAAAACATCTGATCCTGATTTTGCAGCAGCATACAGGAATTGATCATGCGCACTGCCGTCTCCTGCGGAAACCCGGCCTGAAAAAACTGCTCCAGCAGCTCGATCACTTTTTCACTTTCCCGGCACGCTCCTACTCCGGATCCCATTCCATCCGCCAGGCTCATCACGATCCGCCCGGTATCCTTCTGCAAAAACGCATAGTTGTCTCCTGAGACCAGTTCTCCGTCTTTCGTAATTCTGGAAATGCCGCACAGCATCTGATAGTTTGTCTCCGGCACAAAATGAAACGTCTCAAACGATTCACCCGGAACTGCCGTACAGTTCCAAGCTGGACGCATTTTTTCCCCCATGCAGTCGGAAAGAAGCTCTGCGATCGTCTTCGCAGAGACCGGCATCTTCTTTCTCGCACGCAGTACAAGAAACACCTCTGCTCCGTCCTCTCCCCTCTGCGTGATCCGCAGGCTGCCAAGCTCCATCCCAAGTCCGCGCAGCTCCGGCCAGATTCTGGCGGAAAGCTTTTCCTCTTTTCTCGGACTGCCTGCCATTCCCTGCGCCATGGCACGCCACAAAACTGCCGTCTGATAAATTTCTTCGCCTGCCGCCATTCGCTGTTCCATCATCCGGTTGTTCCACAGAAGGATACTGCGCTGTTTCATATAGGCCTGTGTGAGTGCCTTCGCGGTATCTTCCGGAAGTGTGCAGACCTGCTCCAGCTGCGCAATCCCCTCCGCTGTGATCTCACCCTCCGCCTCCAGCTGATCCATCAGGGCAAAAATCACATCCCAGTTTTTATAATAGTTTGTCCTCCAGCATTCCATGCCTCTGGCACATCCGGTACACGCGGTCTCCTGGATCTGCCAGAGCAGCTGCTCCAGTTCTGCGTCTCCAAACCGTTCCTTCTGACATGGCAGCTTCTGAAACAGATCTGCCAGTGAAAAAAATGCCGCCGCGTACTGTTCCAGCTGTTCCCGTTCCGGCAGCGGATAACGCGACGCTGCCTGCCAGCGCATTTTTCTCTCACGTTTTTTTCTCCACCATGTTTCTCCACAAATTGCCGCAAGCCATTCCTTCATTTCCATTCCTCCCATGGCCACACTTTAACCGAATCGGGCAAGTCCCCTGCGTGGTTGCGCGAAGCAATAAGCAATGGTTGGGGACTCTCCCCTGTCATTCTACCATGGTTCCGGCGCAATGTCTGACGAATTCTGGTGCCTCCAACATAAAGACCGGGCGCAGGATCCTCCCGCGCCCGGCACTTCCCCTATGTATCACCTGTCACTGTGCGGCCTTGAAAATAATTTCGTTCCGATAAACGAGTCCCAGTTTTTCTCTGGCCATCTTCTCGATAAATTCTTTTGAATTGACGTAATCCTTCAGCTTCTCAATCTCACCGCTGCGGACTTCCTCATCCTGAATCTGCTGACTCAGTTCTTCTTTCTGCGATTCATACTGTTCATTCCGCACAGAAAGCTTCTGACTTCCACTGAGCAGTACAACCAGCAATACGGCTACAATTCCGGCAATCGTGATAACGCCTGCCAGATTACTTCTGTTCGGCTTCTTTTTTCCGGTTCTTTTTTTTTCTGCCATTTATGACCCCTCTTTGTCCTGCTGCTTTTTTCTCATAACGCGCCTTTTTTGTTTTTGGGCACTTTTTTTTATACTCTTTTTATTGTACCTTTTTTTCTTTTTTATTTCAATCCTTTTCTGTGCTTTTCCATGGATTTTAGCGGCAAATCGATTTCTGCTCTTCCCTGCGCAGCGAATCAGCAAATGTTTCACTGCCAGCAGAACCCGGACCGTAAGCCGGGCGGCTTTTCGCAGCAGAAAATAAAAGAAACAAAAAAAGCGGGCAGCAAGCTTTTGCACCACACGGCTTACCGTTTCAAGATAAAGCAGGGCACCAAGCGCCATCGCAGCAGCTGCGTAGCCGCGCAGTACTCCCTCCGAAACGGAAAATGCCATAAGAAAGGTCAGAAAACCGGCGATAATCCAATAGAAGAAATCCTCGATGGATACGGCCAACCCGTCATGCGGAACCGCACTGCGCAGACCGCGGAGTACATCGTACCACAGTGCGAGAAAGATTCCATGCAATGCCGCCAGAAGAAAAATAACCGTTTCCTGCCGGATCGCCGGGCTGATCATCGCAGCATTCTCCGCAACAGGCTGCCCTTTGTCTCCGGTCTCCGTCCGGAATAGATCATGCTCTCAATCATTCCGTCCAGCTCGACCTCGCCCTGCTCTAACATCAGGCGGCTGACGTGGAGATTTTTTCCCTTTAAAGTCAGAAGCCCCTGCGAAGTCTCCAGCACGACCAGATTTTCATCAAATGAATGCACATCCGTCACCCCGGTAATGCTGCCCTTTTTTCGATCCTGCCACGAGATGCCATGCGGCAGGACGGTTTTCTTTTCCTCCATGCGCCCCGGTCCTTTTCCCTATCGCTCTGCTTTATGTGTATGCAAAGCAAAATGGAACTATGCGCGAGAATCGTGATTTCTTACAGATACTTATACATTTCCGCCGCAGCTTCCTTCTTCTCAGAATCCTGGATGGACAGCACTTCAACCTTCACGTTTCTTGTTCCAAACTGGATCTCGATCACATCACCGATCTTCACATCAGCCGACGCACGCGCCACCTTGTCGTTGAGCAGTACACGACCTGCATCGCACGCCTCGTTTGCAACGGTGCGGCGTTTGATCAGTCTTGATACTTTTAAATATTTATCCAAACGCATTTTTATTCCTCCTAAAACAAAAACTGCTGCCAGAGTGCGCGGAAACCCGGGCATATCTGGCAGCAGCCAATCTGCATTTCCAAAGACGGCCTGAGCCGTCTGTCCTTCTCCTGAATGGAAACGATTAGTTCATCATATCCTTTAAAGCTTTTCCTGCTTTGAACTTCGGAGTCTTGGAAGCCTTGATCGTCATAGTCTCGCCGGTCTGCGGATTTCTTCCCTCTCTTGCTGCACGCTCAGATGTCTCGAAGGTACCAAAGCCTACGAGCTGTACTTTCTCACCATTCTTAAGCTGCTCAGCAACAACGTCTGTAAAAGCCTTCAGAGCTTTCTCTGCGTCCTTCTTGGATAATTCTGTTTTCTCTGCGATTGCAGCGATCAATTCTGTCTTATTCATTGTAAGTCCTCCTCTGAATGTTATCTGCAGCTTCCTTTTCGTCTGCATATAAGTCTGCCTTATTCTGAACTTATTCTTCTCTTTTTCTGATGCCGGAATGAAACAGTACTTCGCTTCCGTTGGCGTCTGACTGTGCAAACCTGCGCGACGCCTGCGAATATTTCGGAATCTTGAATAAGCCCTGCCAGAACGTGTTTGAAAAATGCACGCTCTAATATTTATATACTGGAATACTGTGTTTGTCAAGGTTTTCCTTGCGTTCCGGCAAAAAACGAAAGAGCGTTTTTCCGCATTTATTTTTCCGCCAGATGACAGATCACAAAGCCGGCCGCTTCATGAAACGCTGTCCTCTGCGCGTCCTCCTCTTCTTTGGAGCGATTCCCTTTTTCCTCCCGTTTCAGTTCTTCCCAGCTTCGTTTCTTTTCCCGTTCTTCCGGCGTCCCGAATACATGTGGATGACGATGTACCATCTTCTTTGAAATCTTTCGGATCACATCATCGATATCAAACAGCCCTTCTTCCTTTGCGATCTGGGACAGCAGCACGACCTGCAGCAGCACATCGCCAAGCTCCTCACAGAGATTCTCCGCATTTCCGCTCTTCCGATAAAGATCAATGCCTGCAATCGCCTCCGTCATCTCATTGACCATACACGGCTTCAGACTCTCAAGCGTCTGTGCGCGGTCCCACGGACAGCCATTCTCACTGCGCAGGGTCTCGATGATCTGCCGGAAAGATTCAAAATCGGCTCCGGCATCTTTTTTCTGAAGTTCTTCTGTTTCGTTCTTCTGAATTCTGATTTCACTCATTTGTTTGGTTCTCCTGTTTTATATGGATTGGCTGCTCCCATTCACTATACCATAGTTCCACTTCATTTGCTATCCTTGTTTATGCAGTCAGCCCACCTTTCTTTTCGAGTAAAGCGGACATTCGCAATCCGCTTCGCTACTTGCTCATGAACGCAGTCGCTTCGCGACCTGTCAGTGGGAGCTTTCAACTCCCACTGACATAAGCATCCCCCTTACCCACCGCTTAGTGCTCCGCGCACTTGAAGCGGGGGAATGCTTATCTGCGTTCACAATCCTCTTCGCTACCTGCTCCTGACCGGTCACCTGCTGTTTTGATCCTTTTCTCACCCCTCCAGCATCCGCACAAACCGCTCCTTCTTCTCTCTCTGGCGATTTTGCATCATCAGCTTGTCATAAAACCGGCGCGAGATCCACGCCTTGTTTCCTCCATAATAATAATTCGCAAGTTTGCGGAACTTTTCCGGGTAAAGCATGCGCAGATACAAAAGGCGGCGCTCTTCGTCTCCAAGCGACCGGAGTTTTTCATAACGCTCCAGCATCCGCATGCCAAGCCGCGGATTCCAGTCCTGCTTTTCCAGGATCTTACGCATAAAACGATACAGGTCGGTCACCTGAAAATCAAAGCGGCAGCACGCAAAATCTGTTGTAGCCATATCACTGCCTGTGATCAGCACGTGATGGTGATCGTAATCTCCGTGACAGACGCTTCCTTTCCATCTGCCCTCCTGTGCCCCTTTTTCTCCGAATATCTGCTCCATCTGCCGCTGTGCCTCCTGCGCCTGCTCAAAATAAAACGAAAAGTCCTGCAGGAACTGCCGTTCAAATTCTCCCTTTGTATTTTTCTTCCTTATAAAAGAGCGCACCTTTTTCAGCTCTGCATTCTGTGCCTGCATCGTATGAAGCGGCGGCGGTGCGGTAAAACTGTGTTCAAATTCTTCGGCATCCGGAAGATGCATCACTCGATGGAGCCTCGCAAGATTTTCCACCACTGCCAGAATTTCCTGCTCGTTCTCCGTATCGCACTCCCTCCCTACATACCAGTTACGGACTACGTATTTATTTTCCTCCCAGTCTTTTGAGATCAGATTTCCTTCTTTATTTGCCATGATCCTGTCTACTTTTTCATAACCTCCCACGCAGATCTGCTCCATGACCCGGTTCTGAAACTGCGCCTTATGCTCGGAATACGTGCAGTCACTCAGAATCCGAATACCGTCCGTCGTATCGAGAATATACGATCCACGCCCCCTGCGCATTGCCGTCACTTCAAGGTCATACTGCTCCAGCACCTTCAATCCTCTGTCATTCATCGCTCATCCTCCCCTTTCCCTGCCATGTCCATTCCTTTTACAGCGCTGTCAGAACTCATGCATCACATCCCCTCTGCTTCCTCACTCCGCGCAATAGAAACAGAAAGCCCGTCTAACTCGGTTCATCAGACACAAAAGGCAGCCACCCCGCTTTGCGGCGGATGGCTGCCTGCGTTCTCTCTATCTTATGAGAGGGTTGATGAATTTATGTACCATGCGTTTCAATGCATGGTTCGTATCTTCCTGATGCCTGACATTAATGATTCGGCAAAATGAATGTCCATGACTTCGCTGTGAGTACTTATCCTCACCTGCATTTACAACAGTTCTGTGAGAAGTCCCTCCACAGTCTCAGAAATTCCTGCGGCTCCGGCCTCTTCCAGCTCTTCCCGGCTTCCGTAACCATACAGAACGCCGATACATGGAAGCCCATTTTCTTTTGCACCATTCACATCATGCTCCCGGTCGCCGACCATAACGGTCTTTCCACGGTAATCTTCTCCGATCTGTGCGAGTACCAGATCGATCACCTGACTCTTTTTTGTGATCTTTTCGTCAAGTGTACTGCCCACAATTCCATCAAAATATTTTGCGAGGTCAAAGTATTCAGCGATCTTCTTTGCAAACGGCTCCGGTTTGGAGGTCGCAATGTACAGATGTGCCCCGGCATTTTTCAGCTGTTCCAGTACCTGCGGGATGCCCGGATAAACACTGTTTTCCTTCCAGCCCCGATCTGTAAAATATTCGCGATAATCTGCAATCGCCTTCATGCCCTCTTCCCGGTCCATTCCGTAATACTGCGCGAAGGAATCGAGCAGCGGCGGTCCGACAAACACGCGCAGCGCTGCGCGGTCCGGCACCGCAATGTCTCTCTTTTCCAGTGCGTGTACAACTGAATTGATGATTCCCTCGCCGGAATCTGTCAATGTACCATCCAGGTCAAATAAAATATAGTTATATTTGCTCATCCTTTTTTCCTTTCCGTCAGGTCTTTTCTGGCCACTTCACCGCTTAGTGCTCCGCGCACTTGAAGCGGGGGAATGCTTATCTGCGGTAAAGCGGACATTCGCAATCCGCTTCGCTACTTGCTCATGAACGCAGTCGCTTCGCGACCTGTCAGTGGGAGCTTTCAACTCCCACTGACATAAGCATCCCCCTTACCCACCGCTTAGTGCTCCGCGCACTTGAAGCGGGGGAATGCTTATCTGCGTTCAAACTGACTCTCATACAGCCGATAATACAGCCCGCATTTCTCCATCAGCTCTTCATGATTTCCCTGCTCCAGGATCTTTCCGTCCCCGATGTAAAAGATCCGGTCTGCATTTCGAATCGTCGAAAGGCGGTGCGCGATGATAAACGAGGTCCGCCCTTTGATCATTTCCGCAATGCCGTGCTGCACGATACGCTCGGTATGCGTGTCAATGCTCGAAGTTGCCTCATCCAGAATCAGGATTCTCGGATCTGACACGATCGTCCGAGCAAACGCAAGAAGCTGGCGCTGTCCGATGGAAAGCTGGCCGCCACGCTCACTGATCTTCGTATCATAGCCGTTTTCCAGCTTCATGATGAAATCATGCGCATTCACTGCCTTCGCCGCAGCGATCATTTCCGCTTCCGTCGCACCTTCCCGCCCGTAACAGATATTTTCCCGGATCGTTCCCGTAAACAAAAACGTATCCTGTGTCATGACGCCCATCTGGCTTCGAAGACTCTTTAATGTTACATCCTGCAGGTTGTATCCGTCAATCAGAACCTGTCCGCGTGTTGCATCGTAAAAACGGCTGATCAGGTTGACGATCGTCGTCTTTCCTGCTCCGGTCGGTCCGACCAGTGCGATCGTTTCGCCGGGCTTTGCCGTAAAGCTCACATCATGGAGCACCAGACGGTCCGGTTCGTCTGTGTACGCGAAGCTCACATGGTCAAACATAACCTCTCCGCTGACAGTCGGAAGCGGCTTCGCGCCCTCCCGGTCTGTGATTTCTGACGGTGTGTCCATGATATCAAAAATACGCTCCGCCGCGGAAATATTCGTGATGATCTTATTATAGAAGCTCGCCAGATTCCGGATCGGGTTCCAGAACATGCCAAGATAGGAAGAAAACGCCAGAAACGTACCGACTCCGATCTTATCCACGCCGACGATCTTAATTCCGATAAAGTAAAGCAGAAAGCCGCCAAGTCCCCAGGTGACTTCTACCAGAGAACTGAACAGATCGGAAATACGCACGGCATCAATAAAGCTGTCCCGATGCGCCTCGGAACACACATCAAACTCGGCCTGCTTCTCCCGCTCCGCCGCAAAGCTCTGCACGATGCGGATTCCGGAAAAATCTTCGTGGATAAATGCATTCAGGTTTGAATTTTTCTTCCGGTGGATCTGCCACAGCTTATGTGCCCGAAACTGGATCAGAAACATAAAGAACGCAAGGACCGGAAGCATCAGAAGCGTTGCGAGTGCCAGCTGCCAGTTTTTCCACAGCATGATCACTGCCACGCCGATCAGGGTCAGCATATCAGGCAGGAGCTTCGTCACACTGTCTGAAAGCACTTCTTTCAGGGAATTGACATCCCCGACCACACGCGCCAGGATCTTTCCGGTTGGCCTGCTGTCAAAGAAATGGAAACTCAGGGTCTGGATGTGCTCATACAGCTGCTGGCGGATCGTGAGCAGGATCTGATTGGTGACATCTTCCATTACGATCATATATTTTCTTGTGCACAGCCAGTAGGCTGAAAAAAGCACAAGTGCCGCGATGCCAAGACGGATCAGGCCTTCCGTATCCGCATTCGCCACATAGACATCCACCGCCCGCTCAATCATCAGCGGACCGGCAAGCGTTGCCGCCAGCGTAATCAAAATCAGTACCGCCACGTACAGCAGAGTCTTTTTATAACCGAGCAGATAACTGTACATCCGCACCAGAGTTACTCTTTTGGGGACTTCTTTTTGCAGTTCGTCCTGTTTTGCGGAATTTACTGCCATGACTTCTCACCTCCTGTTTCCTTTTCTTCCTGCTTTTCAGTTTTCACATGATTTCTGTTTGCCTGCCCTGATTTTGCGCTGTTTTCTTCTCTTGCGTACATCCTTTCAGGCTTTATCTGTCCTTTTTCTATGTCATTCCCGCTTTCACTGCGGTTCTCTTCATATTGTACATTCCAGGTGTCATGGTAGCGCGTCGGCCCCTGCATCAGCGCCTCATGCGTTCCGCGTTCCGCGATCGTACCGCCCTCCAGCACAATGATCTCGTCCGCATCGCGCACAGCGGAGATTCGATGCGCAATGATGATCCGCGTCATATCCTCAGACTGTTTCAGGTTGTGCTGGATCTGTTTTTCTGTCTCCATATCAAGCGCAGATGTCGCGTCGTCCAGGATCAGTACCGGTGCCTTTTTCGCGAGTGCCCGCGCAATGCTGATTCGCTGTTTCTGACCACCGGAAAGTCCGACACCCCGCTCACCGATCACCGTGTCATACTTTTCCGCAAGCTCGCCGATAAACGCTCCCGCTCCGGCGCGTTCTGCCGCCCACTCCACGGTTTCCTGCGTTATGGCCTCTCGCTGTCCCGTGCGGACATTTTCTGATACAGAATCAGAAAACAGGAATACCTCCTGCATCACGACAGCCAGCGACGCACGCAGCTGTGCAAGCGGAATCTTCCGGATATCCGTTCCATCCAGCAGGATTCTTCCGTCTGTCACATCATAAAACCGCTGCAGCAGGCTGACGATCGTCGTTTTTCCGGTACCGGTCATGCCCATGATGCCAAGCGTATGCCCCGGCTTCACCTCAAAACTTACATCATGCAAGATCTCCTGCCCGCCGCGCGTCAGGCTGACGTGATCGAATGTGATCCTTCCTTCTATCTGTGGAAGCGCCTTCGCATCCTCCGCGTCTTTGATCTGCGGCTCGCTCTTTGCCACTTTCCGGATTTTCTTCCAGGAAGCAAATGCAGACGCGATATCGTTGCTCAGCCAGCCAAGGATTTCCATCGGCCAGATGACGTTGTTGGCGTACTCCGAAAAGGCACCGAGATCCCCAAGCGACATTTTCTCTCCGATCACAAGGAAGCCTCCGACGATCACAACGGCAAGCAGCATCATTTTCCCGAAAAAGGAAATCGCCGGCTGATGGTCGGCAAGCAGCTTCGCCTGCTTCATATTCAGATCGTAGAATCGGCGGTTGTGACGGCTGAATTTTTTGATCTCATATTCCTCCCGCGCAAATGCCTTCACCGTGCGCACACCGGCGATGCACTCCTGCGCCACGGTATTGAGCCTGGCAGTCTCCTCACTGATCTGGTCATAAACAGTGCCAAGCCGATTTTCCATCCGCACCGCCAGAAAACCAATGACCGGAAGCACACACAGCGGGATCAGCGTCAGCCACGGGTTGATCCGATACATGCATGTCAATACAAACACTGTATGGATCAGCGCTTCTATCGCAAGGCTTCCCACAAATCCGAGTACCACCCACACTTTGTCCACATCGTCCTTGACTCTCGTCATCAGCTCACCGGTGTTGTGCCGGTCAAAAAAGTTCATCGACAATGTCTGAATATGGCGGAACAGATCGATCCGCATTTCATTTCCGATCTTCACGCCTACGCTATCCCATGTAAATTCTTTTACATACTGCAGCACGGCCCGCGCAAGACCGATCCCAAGCACTCCCATCAGAAACTTCATCAGAAGCTGCATCTGGCCTCCGACGATGACCTCGTCAATAATGCGTCTGGTGATCTGCGGCGTAATCATGTCCAGCACGATCGCTGCGATCATACAAATCATGCCGAACAGATACAGATACCAGTAGCGCATCAGATACGTTCTCAGTTTTTTCATACCTTCTCCTTTCCTTCTCCTCACTTTTTCCTCACATGCAAAAATGGATATTCGCAATCCCTTCCAGCCTGACAAACACAGCGCACCTGGAATGACTCCAAAGTGCGCCGTGTCTGTCAGGCTGTTTTTTGCTGCACAAAATCGTCATCTCCTGTTTTTGTGTGACAAAAAGCCGCAGCCCATACAGACTGCGGCAAATGTGCGAAATTACCTGCGAATCAAGCGGCTTTTTTCTTTTTGCTCTATTCTCCAAAAATCCGTAATTATTTTTGGTGCTTTTTTACAATGGTTTCATAAGAACCAACTCAAATATTCGCTGTGAGTAAAGCGGACATTCGCAATCCGCTTCGCTACTTGCTCATGAACGCAGTCGCTTCGCGACCTGTCAGTGGGAGCTTTCAACTCCCACTGACATAAGCATCCCCCTTACCCACCGCTTAGTGCTCCGCGCACTTGAAGCGGGGGAATGCTTATCTGCGTTCACACTGCATGGTGTTCTGCCAGAATCCGCTTCTGTTTATAGAAGTAATAAACGATCATGCACACTGCTGTCACAACCCACGTGATCGGGTAGCAGGCAATGATCTGCTCCAGCGTTCCATTCGGCACGATGCACGTCGTCCAGACAATCCGCAGCAGACATACTCCTGTCATCGTCATGATCGTCGATATCAGAACATGTCCCTGTGCGCGCAGCGATCCGGAATAAATCTCAATAAACGTAAACAGGAAATACGTCGGTGAGATCACATGCATCATTCGCAGGCCGGTCTTCACCACCGCCGCATCCGTTGTAAAAATGCCGAACAGCTCTGTTCCAAACGGCATGATCAGGGCACTGAAAAGCAGAGCACAGCCCGCCGACATCGCCAGACAGATCTGCGTTCCCTTTTTGACACGGTCATACTTTCCAGCACCGAAATTCTGGCCGACAAACGTCGTCACTGCGATGCCGTATGCGCCATTCATCATCCAGAACATGCTGTCGATCTTTCCAAAGGCCGTCCACGCCGCCATCGTATCCACACCAAGCGCATTTAACGAGGTCTGCACGATGATATTGGAGAGATTGTACATGCACGACTGAATTCCGGTCGGCAGGCCGATCTGCAGCATCGTCACCATCAGTTCCTTTTCGATTCGGATTTTTTTCAGTTCCAGCTTCAGATCCTCCGTGTGGTACATCAGTGTCCTTGTCACCAGCACGGCGCTGACGCCCTGAGAGACCAGTGTACCGACCGCCACGCCAAGTACACCAAGCCGCATGACGAGCACAAAAACAAGATCCAGCACAATATTGATTCCGCAGCAGATCATCAGATAATACAGCGGCCGCTTTGAATCACCGATCGCGCGCAGAATTGCCGAACCGATGTTGTAAATCAGAATAAAGATCAGTCCCGCAAAATAAATCCGCACGTATAAGGTGGAATCTGCCAGCAGATTTTCCGGCGTATTCATGGCTCTTAAGATCTGCGGCGTAAATACCACACCAATTACACCGAAAATAATGCCAAAGGCAATGGAAAATCCATACGCCGTATGCAGTGCCCGATGCATCCGCTCCTTGTTGCGTGCTCCGTAAAACTGTGAAATGATAACCGTACTGCCTGCTGACAGACCGGTAAAAAATCCAACGACAAAATTGATAATCTGACTTGAGGAACCGCCGACACTTGAAAGTGCCTCTTTCCCCGCAAACCGTCCCACCACAACTGCATCTACCGTATTATACAGCTGCTGAAAAAAAGTTCCCACAAGGATCGGAAAGAAAAAGATCAGAATCTGTTTCCAGATGACTCCCTCCGTGATCCCGTTTTTTTTGCTTCCCTGCTGTTCCATTCCTTCTCCCACTCCACTTTCCCCGACGCCTTTGTCGGACCTGTTATCCCCATTTTTATCTGCAAATCCACTCACACAGGCAAAAACGCCCGATATATTCTGCATGATGCCTGTCGTTTTTTGAGGAACTCTGCCTTCTGTCACTTCCTGCACGCCTGGTGATTCATCTTCGAGGCGAGTACCCCTGCTCCAAATCCATTGTCAATATTTACAACGCTCACGCCGCTCGCGCACGAATTGAGCATCGAGAGCAGTGCTGCCAGACCGCCGAAGTTTGCGCCGTAGCCAACACTTGTCGGTACACCGACCACCGGACACGACACGAGGCCACCGATCACACTGACCAGTGCGCCCTCCATTCCGGCCACCGCCACGACTGCGTTTGCATCCTCAAAATCTGGCAATCGGTGCAGCAGGCGGTGAATCCCGGCCACGCCAACGTCATAGACCCGCACTACATGATTGCCATACAGCTCAGCCGTAACTGCCGCTTCCTCTGCCACCGGCAGATCGCTCGTCCCTGCAGCAACAAGTGCGATCTTTCCCTTTTTCTCTGTCTCCTGCGGATTCACAATGCCGATCCGGCAGATTTCCCGGTAATCCAGTTCCAGTTCGCTGCTGATCTTCTCTGCCTTCTCTTTTGAGAGGCGCGTGATCATGATATTTGCGATGTCTTTTTTCTTCATCGCAGCTGCGATCCCAAGGATCTGCTCCGCTGTCTTGCCTTCCCCGTAGATCACTTCCGGCATACCCTGGCGGATATGACGGTGCAGGTCGATGTCCGCATAATTTCCGACCAGCATATCCGGCTGCAGGCTCATATCCTGCATTCCCTGCTCCGCCGTCATCTGCCCTGATTCAACCTTTTTCAATAATTCAAAAAGTTCTTTTCGTTCCATTTTTTCTCCGTCAGTCAAGCTTCTGATATGCGATCCGCGGAGAACCATCCGCAATGTAGATTCTCCCGCATTTTACAGATCCGTTCTTCTCCATCACACGCTGCATGACATGATTGTCCGCATGTGTGTCACCACGCAGGTTTCCGCACTGCGCAAAACACCACTGGATGCATTCTGAACCGATGCCTTTTACCCTGCCTCGCGATGCGATCCGGTGCAGCACGCCATACGGCGCATCATTTCGCCATGCTCCATCCTCAATCACCTTATAAGTCGGGTCTTCCCCCATCCGGAAAACAAACACCGCCTCAATCTCTCCGTTTTCCACTGCCACATAGCTGATCCCGGACTCTATATCCGAACGCACCAGGGATTCAGACGGATAACCATTTCTCCACTGTGTCGGATTGCCGGTATTCTTCATAAAAGTGCGGGCGATTCCATAAATTTCCATGATCTCCTGCAGGTCTTCTGTTGTCGATTTTCTGATTTCCATTATTATTTCTCCTACGAACTGCGTAACTTGCAATTCCTGTTTTTCGTATCTCTCTTTTTTATTCTTTCTCGCTTATTTCGTCTCGTACCCTGTACAGCGTTCCGCAAACGGCAAGCACGCAGGAACCCTGCTGCAAGGTAGAAAAAAGCCCCGACTTCATATGAAATCGAGGCTTTCCCGTAGCTTGACAAGAGCTGATGACGGGAATCGGACCCGTGACCTCCTCACTACCAATGAGGTGCGCTACCGACTGTGCCACATCAGCACAACTGCTCGCTACAGTTAAGGATATTACCATAGAATCAGTTGCTTGTCAAATAGAATTTTTCAAAAAATATAAAAAATATAAAAAATATCCTCCTAACGGCTGTTGGGATCGAGCGCATCCCGCAGCGCGTCTCCGATAAAATTGATCGACATAACAAGGATCACGATCAGCAGTCCGGCTGGAATCCACAGCCACGGCTGCTTCGTCAGTACGGTCAGCGACTGCGCTCCGTTTAACATGTTTCCAAGACTCGCGGTCGGAGGCTGCACGCCCTGTCCCAAAAAGCTAAGCGCCGCCTCATCCAGCATCGAGAGTGCCAGAACAGAGGTCGCATAGACGAGAATCGGAGCCACCGTGTTCGGCAGAATCTCCGAAAACAGGATGTGGCGCACCGGCATGCCAGAAACAATACTGCCCTTGACGAAATTGGTTTCGCGCAGGTTCAGCACATTTCCGCGCACAAGCCGCGCGATGCCTGGCCAGTCAACAAATCCCAGGATCAAAATGATGTTCCAGAGTCCCGGACGGAAAATGGCAGCCGCCACCAGCACCAGCAGAATGTACGGAAACGACATGACCATATCGGTAAAACGCATGATGACCATATCTGCAATCCCGCCAAAATATCCGGCGATCAGCCCCAGGATCACACCGATCACCGTCGAGATCAGTGTGGCAAGCACGCCAACCAGCAGGGAAATCCGCATCGCATACAGCAGGCGGCTCAGCACATCTCTTCCGATCTGATCGGTGCCAAGCCAGTGCTCCAGGCACGGTGCACCGCTGAACGTTCCGACGATCGCATCCGGATCATACGGTGCGATCCACGGTGCCAGAAGCGCCGCTCCGACAAGTATAATCAGGACTACCAGGCTGACCATAGCCAGACGATGCCTTCGAAAGCGCCTGAACACGGTCTGCAGATAGCTTTCGTTTGTAATATCTTTTTTTACAGTATCTTTTTTCTGTTTCATGGCATCCTCCTAATTCAGCGAGATGGTCGGGTCCACCAGCGCATACAGAATATCTGTCACGAGGTTTGCCACCAGCACCACGACTGCCGACAGCAGGCAGACGCCCATGATCACCGGATAATCGCGGCTTGAAATCGCACTCATCGTCATCAGTCCCAGACCCGGCCAGGAAAACACCTGCTCGATGATGACCGCACCGCCAAAAAGCGTCGGAATTTCCATACCGATCACCGTGACGATCGGGACAAGCGCATTGCGCAGCGCATGCTTGTTGATCACCCGAAAACGGCCGATGCCTTTTGCCCACGCTGTACGCAGGTAATCCTGCTGCAGGATCTCAAGCACTGCACTTCGAATATAACGGATGTTGCTGCCTGCCATCGAAAACGCCAGAACGAGCACCGGCATCACCATATGAGCGGCCACATCTCCTGCTCCGCTCACCGCTCCAAGCGTCGTCATTCCGCTCGATGGAAGCCAGCCCAGCTTGACGGTAAATACATAGATCAGCAGAAGGGACAGAAAGAAGCCTGGAATACTGCTTCCAAGAAACGACATCGTCACAACCGCATAGTCGCCTTTTTCATACTGATGGATCGCACTGTAGATACCGGCCGGCACCGCAAACACCAAGCTGACGATCAGGGATACACCCATCAGAAGAAGGGTCGGTCCAAGATGCGAAGCGATCATCTCGCTGACCGGCTGATATGATTTGATCGAATATCCGAGGTTGCCGTGCAGCAGCTGTCCAAGCCAGACAAAATACTGCATGTATACCGGTTGATCCAGGCCAAGCGCAATCTTTTTTGCTTCCAGCGCCGCCTCAGAGACACGCGGTCCCTGCATCATCGCAAGAGGGCTGCCCGCCATGCACATGATCGCATAGTCAATGATCGTAATTCCGATCAGCACCGGGATCGCGATCAGGATCCGTTTTAAAATATATTTATACATGAACCGCTCCCTCCTCTTTCTTTCCGTATTTTTCTGCTGCCGGGCACGCCGCATAATGTCCGCTTTCCGTGATCTGACGAAGCACCGGTTCTGCCTGTGCACATTCCTTCGTCGCATACGGACACCGCGGATGGAAACGGCATCCCTGCGGTGGATTTGCACCGTTTCCGATCTCGCCTGACAAAAGCGAACGCTGTTTCTCTTTCTCTGCCGGATCAGGCACCGGAACGGCTTCCAGAAGCGCCTGCGTATACGGGTGCAGCGGATGATGGAAGACTTCTTTCGCATCACCGATCTCTACAATCCTGCCAAGATACATGACTGCAATCCGGTCGCTGACGTAATTGACCGCTCCCAGACCGTGTCCGACAAAAAGCAGTGTCAGATTCAGTTCTTTTTGCAGACCTTTGAGCAGGTTTAAAATCTGTGCCTGAATCGAAACATCGAGTGCGCTGACCGGTTCATCGCAAACGATGAATTTCGGGTTTAAGGACAGTGCTCTTGCAATCCCGATCCTCTGGCGCTGTCCACCGGAAAACTCATGCGGATAGCGGCCCAAAATATGACGCGGCAGTCCGACCATATCCAGAAGACGGCTTAAATCGCGGTCGATCGTGTCCTTCGTCGAAATGTGATGATAGAGCATCGGCTGTGCCAGAATCTCATAAATATGTTTCCGTGGATTCAGGGAAGAATACGGATCCTGAAACACCATCTGCAGCTGTGTGCGGATCTGCTTCATCTCGCTTTTCTTCTTCGCTGCCAGATCCTGTCCCTCATAGCGGATCACACCGGAGGTCGGTGTCTCCAGGCCAACGAGCTGTCTGCCGATCGTTGATTTTCCGCAGCCGGACTCCCCTACAAGCCCAAGGGTTTCCCCCTCAAAAATAGAGAGAGACACGTCGTCAACTGCATGGATATTTCCGACCGTGTGGGTGATGATTCCGCCTTTGATCGGATAATATTTTTTCAGGTGATCGACTTCTACAAGGACACGGCGGGAATTTTCACATTTTTTTGCAGGATTTCCTGCTTGAAGCGAAGCTGCCGCGCCTCTGCCTTCTGATACTTTTATTTTTTCTCTGTCTGCGGAGCCAGCCTGGTCTGATCGTTCAGTTTCGTTATTTTTTTTTGATATTTCCTTCTCTTCCCACGTACGATGCGCGACCACGCACCGTGCCGTATGTGCTTTTCCGAACGCATACAGCTCCTGCACTTCTCTGCACGATTCGCAGGCAAACGCGCAGCGGTCCGCGAAGCGGCAGCCGGTGATATCGTCGTAATGCTCCGGCACGATTCCCGGGATCGACACCAGGCGGCGCGATCCATCATCGCGGATCGTCGGAACGGTGTTGAGCAGCGCTCTTGTATACGGATGCTCCGGGTGCGCAAACAGCTTTTCCGACGGAGCAGCCTCGATCAGCTGACCTGCATACATGACGAGTACGCGGTCTGCCATGTTCGCCACCACTCCGATATCATGTGTGATCAGTATCATCGCCATGTGCGTTTCTTTCTGCAGCTCTACAAGCAGCTGCATGATCTGTGCCTGAATCGTCACATCGAGTGCCGTGGTTGGTTCGTCCGCGATCAAAAGACGCGGATCACAGCACAGAGCCATCGCAATCATGACTCTCTGCCTCATTCCGCCGGAAAGTGTATGCGGATATTTTTTCATAACCGCTTTCGGATCCGGCATCCCCACACGTTTCAGCAGTGCCTCCGCCCTCGCTGCTGCCTCCGCTTTTGAGAGTTTCATATGGATGCGGATGCTCTCCATCATCTGACTGCCGATCGTAAAGACCGGATTCAGAGAAGTCAGCGGATCCTGAAAGATCATCGTCATCTCATTTCCACGGATCTGATCCAGCTCTTTTTCCGACATCGTAAGCAGCTCTTTTCCATCGAACCAGACGGAGCCGTCCGTGACTTCTCCGCCTCTTCCGAGCAGCCCCATAATTGATAGCGAGGTCACACTTTTGCCGCAACCGGATTCCCCGACAATACAGACCACTTCTCCCGGATCCACATGAAAGCTCACGTGATCCACACTGATGTTCCTGCCATAATCTCCGGTAAAGGCAGTCGTCAGATTTTTTACTTCAAGTAAATGTGACATACCGGTTCCTTTCTATAGCAATCCTCGTAAATAATGCATTTAAGGCAGTTCAGCATAGTGCGGAAGACAAGGAAGATATCTGCAGGCGTGCTGACGCACGGCAAAGATATCTGACGCACGATTTCACACTCTGATAGGCTGAATTAAGATACATTATTTTAGAAGATTGCTATAAATCTACGAAAACAGACAGCCGATTCCGTCACCGGCTGTCTGTAACAAATTCTGTATTTCTCTGTTTTGCAGTATTTCTCATACTGACTTTTTTATGCTGTGTTATCCGATGTTTCCTTATTACATTACTGCTTTTCGCAGTTTTTCTGCAAACGCGGCATTTTTTTCTGCTTCGGAATGCCGGACGCTCTTTTTACTGTGCGATATCCCAGTTCTGTACGTCATTAAAGAAACCATATGCGCTCGGCTGTGCACCGGTCAGACGTTTGCTGACTGCGCCCTGTGCGCTGATCACGTAGACGGAGAACATTGGAACATCCTCCTGTACTTTTTTATCTACGATCGAGTACAGACCTTTGATCTCATCGATATCGCTCGTCTGCTGTGTACCTGCCAGCGCCTCGCTGATGGAATCGTCCGCATATCCGGTCCAGCTTCCCTCACCGCCAAGCAGCCAGCTTACGTCCGGATACGGATCAACCGGTGCGTACGTATACTGTACTGCCATGATATCGTAATCATTCGTACCTGCAACTGTCATCAGTGTTGCCAGATCTACTGTCGTCACCTCTACGTTGATGCCGACTGCAGCCCACTGTGCTGCAAGTACCTGCGCACCGTTGACAAATGTGCTGTCGCCGGAGTTCACATAGAAGCGCAGTGTCTGGGATCCGTCCCAGCCAGCTTCGTCAAGAAGCTCTTTCGCTTTTTCCGGATCGTAGGTCATCGGTGTGATCGAATCATCATAGAACGGGCTTGCGGAAGAAAGGAATCCGTCCACTACCTCACCATGTCCCTTTAAGAGCTGCTCTACCAGCTGACTGCGGTCGATCGCATAGACAAGCGCCTCACGCACTCTTGCATCCGGAATATTTGCTGTCTGGATAAACGCGGACTGGTTGGTAATCGGAATACCATATACTACGTCCACATTTTCAAGGCTCTCAATGCTCTCGTAATCTTCCTGCGGAATTGCGGTCATCGTGTGATGTGTGATGTCGATCTCACCGGACTGAAGTCCTGCATAAATCTGGCTGCCTTCCACGATCTTGAGGTTCAGCTTACCGATCTTCGGTGCGCCCTTCCAGTAGCTTTCATTTGCCTCATACGTCACATAATGCTCGGTATCGTAATCGGTCAGGAAATACGGGCCACTTACTACATCCGGATGATTGAACCAGTCCAGTGTCTGAAGTTCTTCATCGCTGTAGCCTTCCAGCACGTGCTTCGGCAGCGTGTGAAGATATCTTCCGTACGTATTTTCAAAGGTGGTAAGTGCCATCGGCTCCTTGGAAGTGAACTGAACTGTCTTGTCGTCGATCACCTGCACTCCGTCGATGCTCGTTGCGCCTTCCTCCACAAAGCCGTCATCTCCGACGCCTTCAAATGCATAAAGCATCATTGTCGTATTGTTAATGATCGGGCTTGCAAGGCGAAGTACGGTAAACTCTACGTCCTCTGCCGTCACCGGCGTACCGTCTGACCAGGTGGCATTCTCATCGAGATGTACCGTGAAATTCTGATTATCCTCCGTCGTCACGGAATCTGCCAGCATTCCCTGAAAATTCAGGTTTGAATCCAGCTCTACAAGCGGCAGAAATTCCAGATCAATACTGTACTTGTTGATCTCAGTCTGATCTACCGCCAGCGGATTGACTCCGCCAAGTGAATCCGTAACACCAATGTTTACGATCTTGTCTGCTGCATCACTTTCCGCTGCCGCGCCGACGGATGCAAGTGAAACCGTCATGGATGCTGCAAGCACTGTGCCAAGCAGGGTGCGTGTACCTCTTTTCATAATAGTCCCTCCTTCTGGATGAATCCCCTGAATCTGTTTAGGATACACCACTTTTCCCACCATATCTATATGAAATATATGATTTGGCTGCATTTATTTTATTATAACATACTTTTCTTGTCAAATACATTTTGAATATTATCCAAAATTAATTTTTGAAATTTTATTTGGCTCTGAACAATAATACTACATTTCTCCCAAAATCTTGACAAATTCCCCAATGCGCGGTAGAGTAAAGGCAATTTGCCTGTATAAAAAATTGGCAGTGCTGATCCATTACCAATTTGGGGCAAAACAAAGGGGAAACTTACTATGAAAAATCTGCTGAATTACCAGACGAGCGAGTATGACTGCGGACCGGTCTCCATCTTAAACGGGATCCGCTATCTGTTTGAACGGGAGGAAATTTACCCGGATATCGTAAAATTCATCATGCTCTACTGCATGGACACTTACAACGAACATGGCGAGCTGTGCAAACGCGGCACTTCTGCTGCCGCTGTCCATTATATGTCAAACTGGCTGAATCACTTTTCCGAGACCAGAAATTTTCCGATTCACTGTGATTACATCAAAAAAGAAGAAGTCGTGATCGCACCCGGCACAGAGATCTGGAACACCCTCAAAAACGGCGGTGCCGTTGTCCTGCGCCTCAGCCTGGACTGCTGGCATTACGTGCTACTCACCGGTCTGGACGGAGAGGACCGTGTTCTTCTTTTTGATCCATATTATGAAGAGATCGATGATCCGGAGCTCGACGACGAATACAAAACGGAAGAGATTGAATTTCTTCATCATATGCCAAAGCGCGCCAACCGCTCGATTTCCGTCTGCCGGCTGAACCGCACCGCACTCGATTATTATCAGATGGGAGAGTTTTCAAACCGCGAGGCACTCATCATGTACCGCACCAGTCTGGAGTATCCGAAGCATATCGCAGACTTGCCCGCTTCTGGTAAAACACTCTGACAACGTTCTGATTTTCATAAACTTCCATAAAAAATCCTGCACAGCTTACAGTGGATTTTTCCTTTCTGCAGCTGCGCAGGATTTTTTAACCGAGTCAAGCAAGTAGCGAAGCTGATTGCGAATATCCGCTTTGACTCAAAGCGAATATTCTCTTTTTCTTCTACTTAAACCACACATTCACACAAAACAGCAGAAACAGAAATGCCGCCAGCACAAACACACCGCCAAGCAGCAGCGCCGCTTTTAACGCAATCCACACAAGCGCACGCCGTTCTTCTTTTTCAAACGGCTGCTCCTGCCCGGCCAGAAACGGATTTTCCGATCCGTCCGTATCGTCTCTGCGCGGCCCGGCGTGCTGCAGGTCATTCTTTTTCTTTGCAGCTGACGGGTCGCCAGGAAGCAGCTGCCACGGCCGCCTTGTATTCCACGGCATTCCGTCCACATTCATATCTGCTACGGTATAGTCCGGCAGGTCATCGGATAGTTTCTTTTTCATGGCAGGTGCTCCTTTCTGATGAAAGTCAATCATACAGGTGGCACTTCACCATATGCCCATTACCCATATCCTTTGGCTGCGGTTCCTCCGTCTTGCAGCACTCCATGCAGCGATTGCAGCGCGTATGGAATTTACAGCCCTTCGGCGGATTTGCCGGGGATGGGATGCTTCCCTCCAGGATGATGCGGCTGCGCTTCAGATCCGGATCTGGCATCGGGATCGCCGAAAACAGCGCCTGGGTGTAAGGATGAAGCGGATTTGAAAAGATGTCTGCTGTCTCTCCTGTCTCTACAAGTCCCCCCAGATACATGACACCGATCGTATCAGAAATATGCTCCACGACGGATAAGTCATGTGAAATAAAGAGGTAGGTCAGGTTTCGCTCCTCCTGCAGTGTTTTTAACAGGTTGATAATCTGCGCCTGTACCGATACATCCAGCGCCGATACCGGCTCATCACAGACAACGAACTCCGGATTCAATGCCAGCGCCCTCGCAATGCAGATTCGCTGACGCTGTCCGCCGGAAAACTCGTGCGGGTACCGGTCTTTGTGGTACGACTGCAGCCCGCAGTCATTCATGATCTTTGTGATATAATCCTGATATTCATTTTTCGGCACCAGATTGTGTTCCTTTACTGCCTCACCGATGATCTCACCGACCGGAAGACGCGGTGAAAGGGAAGAATACGGATCCTGGAAGATAATCTGCATTTTCGTGCGCATCTCCCGCATTTCCTTATGGGAAAGACTGTAAACATCCTTTCCGTTGAACAGCACGCTGCCGTCCGTCTTCTCGATCAGACGCAGGATCGTCCGTCCCGTCGTCGATTTGCCGCAGCCGGACTCACCGACAAGTCCCATCGTGGTGCCGCGCTTTAAGGTAAACGATATGTCATCTACAGCCTTGACTGCACCCACCTGGCGACCGAACATGCCTCCCTTGATCGGGAAGTATTTTTTCAGATGGGATACTTCCAGAATATTGTCATTTTTCTTATTTTCCATCATGCTTCGCTCTCCCGTTCGGAAGCTCCCTCCTTTCCAAGATGCTCCTCCATCAGCCATCCTGCCTCTTTTCGATCCTGGTAGCGGTAGCAGCTGACCTCGTGCGTCGGGCTTAATTTGACCACGCCCGGATAAGAGCCGTTACATTTGTCACAGCTTAACTCGCAGCGATCCTTGAAATAGCAGTAATCCGGCATGTTGATCGGATTTGGCACCTTGCCCGGAATGCTGTAGAGCCGGTCAACCTGTTTGCCGACTACCGGCTTGGAGCGCATCAGTCCGATCGTGTACGGATGTGACGGTGTCTTGAAGATCTCCTGCGCCGTACCTTTTTCCACCACGCGGCCCGCATACATGACAACCACATAATCCGCCATCTCCGCGATGACGCCGAGGTCATGTGTAATCAACATAATCGAGGAATTAATCTTGTCTTTCAGAGAACGCATCAGGTCAAGGATCTGTGCCTGAATCGTCACATCGAGCGCCGTCGTCGGCTCATCCGCGATGATCAGGCGTGGGCTGCATGCAAGTCCGATCGCGATACAGATTCGCTGACGCATACCGCCGGACAGCTCATGCGGATACATCCGGTAAACGCCCTCGCTGTTTGCGATACCGACTAATTCCAGCATCTCAATCGTGCGGCGCTTGACATCCTCCTTCGACATCGAAGGATTGTGCAGCGCGACGATCTCGTCCACCTGCTCTCCGATCCGGAAAACCGGATTTAAGGAGGTCATCGGCTCCTGGAAAATCATTGACATCTCATTTCCGCGCAGTGTCTGCATCACAGAGGTTGGCGTATTTACGATGTTGTAGACCTTCTCTCCTGTATTGAAGCGGATCTCACCCTCCACAGTCTGTCCCTGCGGCCGCTGCACGAGCTGCATCAGAGAAAGGCTCGTCACGGATTTGCCACAGCCAGACTCGCCGACAATGCCGACCGTCTTGCCCTGCGGCACCTCAAATGACACGCCGTCCACCGCTTTTACCACTCCGATATCTGTAAAAAAGTAGGTGTGCACGTTGTCGAATTCCACTACGTTATCCGGATTTTTCATCGTGCTTAAATATTCCGACTCCGGAATATGTTTCCGGTTTCTCTTTTTCTCGATCTCCCCGGTGATCCGGCGGTTCTCTTTTGAGATCCGCTTCGTCTCTTTTGAAGAGATATAATTTGAATTTTTCTTTCCAAACAATGCCATATCGCCACCTACCGTTTCATTTTCGGGTCAAACGCATCACGGAGACCGTCGCCCACGAAATTAAAGCCGAGTACCGTGATCAGGATCAGGAATCCGGCCGGAATCCATACAAACCAGAAGTTCGTCAGTACATAGACGTCGTTAACCGCATTTACAATATTTCCCCAGGACGCATACGGGAATTTTACACCGATGCCGAGGAAGCTTAAGGTCGCCTCCATCAGGATAACATCGCCAAGTCCCATCGTCGCAATGACGATCAGCTGCGGAATGACATTTGGGATCAGATGGCGGAAAATTCTTCTGGAAACGCGCACACCGGTCGCCTCTGTCGCGATCATGAACTCCTGCTCCCGCAGGGAGAGGATCTGTCCGCGCACCATTCGTGCAATGCCCGGCCAGCCAATGAGACCAAGGATCGCACACAGCGCGTAAATACGAAGACGCGGATCTACCTTATAATAATCCATGATCGAACCGATGATGATATACAGCGGCATCGCCGGAATACAGATCACGACATCGACCACACGCATCAGGATCGTATCGACCCATCCGCCGAAGTAACCGGAACATCCGCCCACGATCACACCGAGTACGATCTCAATGATGATAACAACAAAACCGATCATCAGAGAAATCCTTCCGCCGTACATCAGGCGGGTCAGCATATCCATGCCGTTTCCGTCCGTGCCAAGCCAGTGCGCGCGGGTCGGTGCATGATACGTGTCGTTTACCGTTGTTTCTTTCTGAACACGGACCACATACTGCTGATTCTTATTCTGAAGCTGATATGTCACCTCACCGGAGCTATCTTCTACCGTAAAGCTGTCCGCCTTCTCTTCGATCGCCTGCTCCACCGCCTCTTTAAATTCCAGCGGCAGGAACGTGCCGAATACCTGCGGAGATACGATCAGGCGGGACACTGTCGCAACAAGTGTTCCATTTTCAGAAATCTCCGCCGCTCCGCTCTCAAGAAGATTCAGATCATAGGTCTTTCCATCTTCTGTGAATGAAGTCTTTCCATCCGCCAGTGCAGTAAGTGCCGCCGCTTCAAAGGAATAGGTGAGTTCATTTTCTGCTGTCGGCGCATTAAACGCCACCTTGGATGCAAGCGCAACCTCACCTCCGCAGGAGATCGTCTGCTCACGTCCGGATTTCGCGATAAAATACGTCGTACCGTCCGCCTCAAAAGAATCTTTCTCTGCTTTGACCGCCGTCTCGAAGGCTTTCTTTGCTGCATCCGACAGGGTCGCCCCATCCATTTCTTTGAATGTGGATTTTCCTTTTAAGGTCAGCACAGTTGCCACCGGCGTCTGTGCCAGGACCGCATAATATTCTTCGCCGCGCTGCTCCAGCATGTAGGTCACGCCGTCTGCCTCAAAGCTTTCCTTTCCTTTATTTACTGCAAGGATGAATTTCTGCTGCGCAGAGACCGGAAATGTCACACCGTCCGCAGCGCGAAACTGGTAGCTGTCATTGTAAGCCGCTCCCGCATAATCCTTCCAGGCCGCTTCTGTCTTTCTGAATACCTGGCTTTCCTGGTATGGACTTACCATGCCTCCGATAAATGAAAAAATAAACATCACAATCAGAATGATCAATCCTGCCATTGCCAGTTTATTTCGGAAAAAGCGCTTTGCCACGAGCTGTCCCGGAGAAAGCACTTTTACACGCCGCTCGTCATCCAGCGCCGTGACCGTCTTATTTGCATCATCGCTCATCTGCTCTCTCCTCCCTAATTGATTCTGACACGCGGGTCAGCGACCGCATACAGAATATCTGCCAGCAGGTTGCCAAGTAAGGTCAGCACTGCCAGAAACGTCATATAAAACATTGTAAACGGAATATCACCCTGGATCAGACACTGATAAGAAGTATATCCGATTCCCGGAATCTGAAACAGCGTCTCGGTGATCATGGCTCCGCCGAACAGTCCCGGCAGAGAGCCGCCCAGGATCGTAATGATCGGGATCAGCGTATTGCGGAATGCATGGCGGTAAATGACCTTTTTCTCCGGCAGTCCCTTGGCACGTGCCGTACGGATGTAGTCCGCATTGAGTACCTCGAGCATATTCGTTCTTGTGTAGCGCATCAGGGAACCGATACTCACGATCGTAAGCGTAATGACCGGAAGCACCATATGCTTTGCCATGTCAAGTACTTTGCCGACGCTGCCGTACGTCTCATGCATTCGTCCGACGATTCCGTACAGGTCAAACCAGCCGAGGTTGATCGAGAAGATCCATTTCAGGATCGTCGCGAAAAAGAAGGTCGGCAGGGAAATGCCGATCAGGGCAAACACTGTCACCGCATAATCAACCCTGCTGTACTGCTTCGTCGCCGAAATGATACCGAGCGGAATCGCAATCAGAATTTCAAGGATAAATGAGACCGCCGCAAGCGCAAACGAATACCAGATCACACTCGCAAACTTTTCTGTTACCGGCTGGGTCCATACCCAGGACTCGCCGAAATCACCGTGAATCGCGTCTCCAAGCCATACAAAATAGCCCTGGAGCACCGGTTTGTCCAGCCCGTACGCTGCATTCAGGTCATCGAGCAGCTCCTCATACGGCTTCGCGCCCTGCTTCTGGGACATCGCCATCGCCTTTCCCTTGACATAGGAAGTTGGCAGGCTGCGCTCGATCGAATAAATAATCAGCGAAACGAAAAATAAGATCACGACTCCGAGCAGAAGCCGTTTGACTATAAATTTCTTCATGCTTTTCTTTCCTTTCTTTTCCGGTGCGTATTTAACCGGACCGTTCCCGTAAGAACGCCGGCGGCCATACTGCCTCAAAGCGGAGTGGTTCCGTCCTGAGGCAGTACGACCTCCATCCGTCCGTTTTTTCAGACCACACAGAGCAGTAACGGCAATCCACTGCTTATTGACCTCTGCCTGAAATCTGTTCCGCCAGAGTCAAATGCAGAACTGTTGTCTTTTCCGCTTCGTGTAAATCCCGGATTTTCACCGCACCGCAGGCGTACGCAGGGCTGCTGCAAACACATTTGCAGCAGCCCCACCCTGCTTTTTGGAATGCTCTTAAATCTAGTTCATTTCCATATTTTCAATATCACCGTACCAGTTATAGTAAGTCGTAACATCCGGTGTAAAGGTATCTGCGTTCACACGCTCCGTGCTGTAAATTACACAGTTCTGTCTCTGATATACCGGAATCTCTACACCCCAGTCAAGGATGATATCCAGACACTGCTTATAAACGGATTTACGGTATGCCTGGTCTGCACTTGTTCTTGCATCTACAATATCGGCATCCAGCGTCTCATCTGCAATATGATAGTAATTGGAATTTCCACCTGTACTATGGTAAATCTGGTACATGTCCGGATCAAGCGTTGCCTGCCATGCTGCACACCAGATTTCACTTGTTCCTGCATTGTTTGCATCCCACATGATATTTGAATCCGTAATATCGTTGATCTCAAGATCGAAGCCGATGGATGCAAGTGCTTCTTTTGCGTCGGTCAGGACTGCGAAGGTCGGGTGGTCTCCAGTACCGTCGCCGCCGATCATTGCCTCATAAGAAAGCTTTGCACCTTCCGGAGCTGCGGAAAGCTTTCCGTCATCGCCAAATGTGTAGCCTGCTGCCTCAAAGTATCCCTTTGCCGCTTCCAGAGCTGCTGCAAATTTCTCATCGTCTGTCATGTCATCCGTATAGATCGGGTTGCCGTCTACATCCTTTGAGTATGCCACCTCATAATCTGCATCGGATTTCTGCGGTGCTGCCCAGGAAGTATTGGAGATCGGGTAGTTGATAACCGATGCTGCATCTCCGTAGTAAGAATCAATCGCCACGTCACGATATACGGAAAGTACCGTTGCGATTGCTTTTCGCAGGTTCTTGGATGCATCAGAGCCTGCCTCCCCGCCTACGTTTACAGTATTTGCATTGATTCCGATGTAGCCGTATCCCAGATTGTCTACCAGATTGGTATTGATGCGGTCACCGTTCAGCTCACCGTTGGAGTTGATGCTCTTGATCTGCTCAAATGCGGATTTTGTTCCGCTCGGATCTGCCAGATCGATGGTACCCTGCTCAACACCCGGGATGTAATCTGCGTCCGCGCTGACACGTACCTGCATATTTTTGATCTTCGGCTCGCCCTTGAAGTAGTTTTCATTTGCCTCAAGGTATACCGTCTTGTTCTCATACTTTACAAACTTGTATGCGCCTGCCCCCATCGGAGAAGTCGTCTTCTCGCGCACGATGGAGAGGTCTCCTCTTGTAAAGCCGAACTGGTTGTTGTCATAATCGTACAGAGACGGATCTCCGTAGTAATTGAGCGGCTGCACGATAAATCCCAGCTGATAGATCATATTTGCATCAAAGCCGTCTGTTGTCACTTCCACTTCATAATCGCCCAGCTTCTTCACGCCCTCGATGTTCGGAACTTCCTCGCCCTCACCTGCAGCGGTCTTCTGTGCTACGAGGTATTCCTGTGCCAGCTCTTTTACACTGTCATCAAAGTAGGTCTCATCGCCATAAGCAGTTGCAAGTGCCACGTAATCCGTGCCATAGCTCTCTGCGATCTCATTAATCATGGTATCGCGGTCTTTGCCTGTCGCATCATAATCCTCTGCTCCGTAAAGCATTGCGAAAAACTCTGCTCCGCTTGATACGCCGTAAGCATCTTTATAATCTTCCCACGCAGAATCTGCCCAGTCATACTCAGAATCCAGCAGGCCTTTCATCAGCTCTTTGACTCCTGCTGCAAGCTCGTCCGGCATCTCCTCAATCGCCTTTGCCACATCTTCATCAGATACGGAATCTGCCGCTGTGGAATTCAGACGGTAGTTCTGCAGTCCTTTGATATTCGTGGAATTTAATGTGCCATATCCGTCGTAATCTGTATCTGCATATACATAAATGGAAAAGATCACATCATCTGCGGTCACCGGTGTGCCGTCTGAAAATACGGCATCATCCCGCATTTTGATGTTGTAAACGGTATTGTCATCATTTTCGGTCACTGTAACATTTGCCAGTGTATGATACGTATAATCCGTGCCGTTGTATGCGATCGTCTCGCCCTCATCACCTGCACCGTTGAAAATAACGCTTCCTGCACGGTCATTCTCGATCAGATACAGACCGGTCAGGTTTACAATCGTCTGATCTGGAACAGACTCAGCGAAAAATCCGCTGAACTTTTCCGACATATCGAGACTTCCTACTACAAGCGGAGTACTTCCGTCACCGGTCGTCTCTGCGGAAGCCGCCTCTGTGGCCGCTTCTGTCTCTTCGGCAAATGCACTCATGCTCATGGTGCCTAATACCATAGCGCCCGTTATCACAAGCGCCAGAATCTTTTTCATCTTCATGAAATATCCTCCTTTAGTTCGATTCCTGTGAAATAAACACAGCAGTTATTCCATGTTACCATTTATTTTTATTTTTTCAATTGGCAATATCACCAATTTATCAGATTTTATTCTTTTTTTCTAAAAAATCCGGCAGAAATCGTGCAACTTTTTCCAGAAATCTGCCACGTTTTCCGGTTTTTTCCTGCACGTTGTCTGATTTGCGCATTATGGAAGAATCTGTTTTGTGCGAATCGTACATTTTCGGTTTTTTCTTCATTCACCATTCTATCCAGGCACTATCCGCCACTGGCGTCAAAAATCAGGAGTGCGCACCTGCGTATTTTATGTTTTTATACATTCTCTTCAAGACGGTGCGCACTCCGGTGCACCTTCCATGCGCACACTGCCATCCACACGCCCAAGATGCACAGAAGAAACGCATCCGCTGCAAAAAAGATTTCGACCGGCCACACCGCCTGCTCCCGGTACGCAGTCACAATCACAAGATCTGCCGCAAAGGAAGTCCATGCCAGTACTGCAGTCGCAATCCCGCAGCGCAACGGACGGCGGAACGCCTGCTCATACTCGGAGCGGCGAAGATGTGATGCGTGCTCAGCACGATCCAGATGAACAATTGGCTCCTGCTCTGAGCGTTTCTTTGCAGTTCGCATCATCGCATGGCAGCCCATCCAGCCATAAATCACCGGCAGGATCATCCCCGCATACGGAATCAACACCCAGAACGTGTGGCTTCCTATATTATTGACAGACAGGCCGCAGGCCAGCAGAAGCGATGCTGCCAGAAGCTTTCCGCCAAAGAACTTTGCCTCCTGCTTCAGTTCTGCTGCCGGAAGCGACGTCTCATACCACGCCCCGACGTATTCATAGCCGTCCCCGTTTTTCTTATAATCTTTTCCGTAATTCCTCATGTTTATTCCTTTCTTCTCAAGGCACCTATTCACAACCAGTTTTATAACACTATCACGAAACCTTATTACTTCCTGCGTCCTCCGCTATTTCTATTTGTATGCAACTGTTCAGAGACAAGCAAAATTTCATAAAACAGGCGGAAAATGCTTGCATTTTTAAGCCTGTTTTTGAAATTTTATTTGGCGGATACGCCACACCGACGAAATGCGTAGCATTTTGGAGGTTGGCTCTGAACAGTTACTTTGTATTATAAAATTTTCAAAATTTCCCATTTGCTTTTATTCTTTTACTGCTGTTTTCTCGAATACGCTACCATTTCTTTTCTTGACAAATTCTGTCAGTGCGCGTATCGTGACCTTTAAGTCCTGATTATGAGCAATCCGCTTCTGCTGCCTGCTCATAAATGCAGCCATTTCGAGACCTGCGCTCACATTCTTTTACAAAGGAGCTCCCTCTATGAAAAACCCGCTTCACTATCAGCTTTCCGAATACGACTGCGGCCCTACCTCCATGCTCAACGCGATCAGTTTTCTGTTTGAGCGCGAGGAAATCCCACCGGAAGTCATCCGCAACATCATGCTTTACAGCCTTGACTGCTACAACAGCGAAGGCATCCAGGGAAAAAGCGGCACCTCCTGCGCTGCCATGACGTTTCTGACCAACTGGCTCAATTCTTTAAACAAGATCGGGCGGTTACCGGTAAGTGCCCAGCATCTGACCGCCGAACAGGTTTACCTGGGCGACGGAAGCCGCCTGAATCACGCGCTTGCCTGTGGCGGTGCTGTCATCGTCCGCCTCTATTTTGATGAGCCTCATTACATTCTGCTCACTGGACAGGACGGAGACAACATTCTCGCTTTCGACCCGTATTACGTCGAGAAGTCCTTTGATTTCGCTCCGGATATCCAGCTGTGCCCCGATCATCTGAAACAATACAACCGCATCGTTCCCTCACATTATTTTAACTGCGAGGGAACAACGATTTACGCGCTTGGCCCCACTGCCGGGCGGGAAGCAGTCATTTTATACAATACCACCACACGACTTACTGAGGAGAAAACGATCGAGTATTTCATCTAACGCCCTGATTTGTATGGCGCATCCTGGCGTATATTTGAACACAGATCGCGAAGCGACTGCGAATGTCCGCTTTACATTCCTGCAATCTGGCTGGCTCATAAAGAATCCTGCTCACAGGTAATGTTTTTCTTATGAATTGCACACGCAGGACAGATTCCGTTCATCTCCGCACACACCGCAGCAGCTGCCGGAAGAGCCGCAGAAATGCCTTCCGTGACTGCTTATCCAGCCGGTAAAGTTCCCGCATCGCCACATGCAGGACTTTGACCGGCGTTTTCACGAGTTCATAAACGGTCTCGATCCTCGCGCTTTTGATCAGGCGGTACAGCGTCTCAACAAATGTCACTACCTGTTCGCGCGGCAGAGATTCGATCCATCCATTCAGTTCCCGCGATTTCTGGCTGCTTCCGCGGCAGACCTCCTTTCGATACACAAATTTTCCATTTCGGATTTTCCACTGCATCAGATCATGCTGTACAATTCCCGAGCGATAGCTGCAGACGACGCGGTAACTCCGGTCATTCGAAAACAGCATGCCGATCAGGGACTGCTCCGGCACAATTTTGCAGAACCGTCCTTCAATCCTGTGAAATCCTGCTTTCTGGTAGAAGCTCTTCTGCATGCCCGGACCATCAAAACTATAAATTCTCCGAATATACTGCTGTACCGCTTCCGGTGCGTTCGCCGCCGCATACAATGCCAGCGTCCCCCCTTTTGAATGGCCCCCAAGCAGAAAATGCGGTGTTTTTCCCGAAGCTGCCAGATCACGCTTCACGTAGCGCGCAACTCCTTTGAGATAGGCAAGCGCCAGCCGCTGGGAAGGAACCGATTTCATATACGCCATATTGAAATCTTCTTTCCAGCCCACAAGTGTTTCATCCGTCCCCCGAAATGACAAAAAGATACTGGTCACGCCAAGGAAAAATGTTACCGCAGCAAACTGCGTCTCCCGATCTGCATCGTGGTACTGCGTAAAATATCCAAACCGCAGTTTTCCATAGCGCCTGCTTCCAGACATCAGCGCAATGATCTTCCGATAATCTTCTCCGTAAACCGGGTCGGAAAACAGATGCTCTGCCGCCGGATACGAAAGAAGCTCCGCAAAACCGATCGTCCCGCCCCTCTCAAAACCCGGAACGATCCCATCCATCTTCAGATAAGAAAGATTAGAAAGCAGCAGAGCATCCACCTCAGAAAATGGATGCTCTTTGAAACTTTTGTTCCTATATTCCCTCAGATAATTCATCAGGTTTGATTTCATACCCGTCACCTTCAGTCCTGAAACTGTTTTAATGCTTCATTCTCACCGACCACGATCAGTACGGCATCCCCGTCCAGCCTGCGCTTCGGATCGATCGTTACTTCCAGCACATCCTTTTTACGGATGCCGATCACATTCAATCTATACTTTTCACGGATCTGCAGCTCCTGCAGTGTATGGTTTTTCCATGCCGCGGGCACCTGCATCTCGACGAGACTGTATTTTGAGGAAAGTTCAATCCAGTCCGCAAAGTTATCCGCCACAATGTACTGCGCCACCCGTTTGCCCATCTCAGCCTCCGGATAGATCACCTTCGTCGCGCCTACACTGCGCAGGATTTTTTCATGCATCTCATTTTTCGCTTTCGCGAAAATCCGCGGAATCCCCATCTCATGGCACATCATCGTCGTCACAATGCTCGCTTCCAGACTTTCTGTCACCGCCACGATCGCGCCGTCAAGGTTCTTCATACCAAGATCTTTAAAAACATCCGGATCTTCCACATTCGCACAGATCGCATAGCTGACATCATCCGCGATGTCCTCGATCACTTCCGGATCCTTATCCACCACCACGACCTCACAGCCGCGGCTCTGCAGCGTCACTGCCACGCTTTTTCCGAAGCGGCCGGCACCAAAAACTACATATTGTTTTTTCATTTTCACCCCTCCTGCACTCTATTTTCCTGCTCAGGCCAAAGCAAATATCCGCACTCCGCTTTGCAGCTTGCCTGTTCCGGAGCAATCCTGCTTCCGTTATTATCCAACCATGATCCGCTCCTCCGGCAGCTTTCGACCTTTGCCTCGTCTGCCCATCTTTCCGGCAAACAGAAATGCAAGCGTCACCGGACTTAAACGTCCCATGTACATTAACAGAATAATCACACACTTTCCGGCAGATGACAGAGACGGCGTCAGTCCTGCCGTCAGTCCGACCGTCCCTACCGCGGAAACAACTTCATACAGCGCCTCAATCAGCCCGGTGTGCTCCATGATCAGGAGCGCCATTGTGCCAAGCAGCACCGCCGAAAATGAAACCGCCGCCACCGAAAATCCCGTCCGGATATTGACCGGAAGAATTTTTCTGCGGAAGCACTCGGTATCCTCCGAACCCTTCAGTACCGACCAGCAGGTCGCAGCTAAAATTGCGATCGTCGTTGTCTTCACTCCGCCCGCCGTACCACCCGGACTGCCGCCGATAAACATCAGCATACAGGAAAGCAGCTGTGACTGCGGGAGAAAATGATCCTGCGGAATCGTAAAAAATCCAGCCGTACGTGTCGTCACCGCCTGAAACAGCGACGCGATCCATTTCTGCCCCGTCGTCATCGTCCCGAGTGTCCTCGGATTTGTGTATTCCATAGCAAAAATTGCGACTGTTCCAATAATCAGCAAAAAGCCGGTCATTGAAAGTGCCAGTTTCGTGTGCAGACGCATCTTCTGCAAAGCACGTCCAACCGGATACTCTTTTTTCCATATGCGCTTTGCCGTCAGCGTCAGATCCCTCCATACCAGAAAACCAAGACCACTGACGATGATCAGCAATATAGTGACCAGGTTGATATAGGGATCTGCCTGATATCCCTCCAGGCTGTTTGCACCGAGGATATCAATCCCCGCATTGCAAAATGCAGAAACCGAGTGAAACACGCCATACCACAGGCCGCGCAGTACGCCGTACTTTGGAATAAATGCAATTGCGTACAGCACCGCGCCGATCCCCTCCACCGCAAATGTCCCGTGCAGGACATAACGCAGCATGGCCACCACGCCGCTCATCGTATGCAGATCATAGCTGTCCTGGATCATGACCCGGCTGCGGATCGTGATCTGTTTCTTCAGAATAAGAAAGGCGCCCATCGTGCATGCTATGATGCCGAGGCCGCCAAGCTGAATCAGAAGAAGCAGGATCAGCTTTCCGGCCAGCGTGAACTGCACCGCTGGAGTAATTGTCACAAGACCGGTCACACAGACCGCCGAACATGCCGTAAACAGCGCATCCAAAAAATTCAGCCATTTTCCATCCGCGTTGCAAAACGGCATGGAAAGCAACAGGCCGCCCGCAAAGATCAGAATAGCAAAGCCTGCCACCATGATCTGCGAAGCCGTCATATGCGTACTGATCCGGTCTGTTGCCCGTTTCCATGCTTCTCTTCTTATTTTCATTTTTGTTTCCTTATCACAGATTCATCCGCTGACGCACGATCTCGTATGCAAGCACACCTGCCGCAACCGACGCATTCAGTGAATCGATGTCTCCTTTCATCGGAATCGAAGCCGTAAAATCACATTTTTCCTTTACCAGACGACTTACGCCCTCTCCTTCGTTTCCAATCACAAGTCCGATCGGTCCGGTCAGATTCTGGCGGTACATCACATCTCCATCCATATCTGCACAAACAAACCAGATCCCCTCTTTTTTCAGTTCCTCGATCGTTGCACTGATGTTCGTCACACGTGCCACCGGCGTATAGTTCAGCGCTCCGGCTGAGGTACGTGCCACCGTTGCCGTAAGTCCGACTGCCCTGCGCTTCGGAATGATCACGCCGTGCGCCCCTGCAAGATTTGCCGTACGGATGATGGCACCCAGGTTATGCGGATCCTCAATATCATCAAGCAAAATCAAAAACGGCGGTTCACCCTTTTCCTTTGCCTTTGCCAGAATGTCTTCTACTTCCGCATACTCATAAGCAGCCGTATAGGCAATGACACCCTGATGCACGCCGGTCGGTGAAATCTGATCCAGACGGTCACGGCTCACAAAATCAACTACCGTGCCATGCTTCTTCGCTTCACGGCGGATCGTCTGCATTGGTCCGTCCTGGCTTCCATCCTGGATCAGCAGCCGGTCGATCGTTTTTCCGGAACGGAATGCCTCAAGCACTGCGTTTCTTCCCTCTACGATACGGCTATCCTCCTGTTGCTCTTCAGTCTGTGCATAACCGGCAGTCTCTGCTCTTTCCTGACGTGCGTATGGACGGCGCTCTTCGCGGCGGCGGTCTGTGGCGCCGTAGCCTCTGCCACGATCATCCCGGCGGCGGTCCGTGGCACTGTAGCTTCTGCCGTTTTCTTCTCTGTATCCGCTCTGCCTTCCGCGGTTTCCACTGCGGCGCTCTCCACGGCCATATCCACTCTCTATACCGCGCCGACGATTTGCTCCGTCGCCTCGCGCCGAATTTTCTCTGTCATTTCTTCTCATTTTTTTCTGTCCCTCTCATTTCAGAGCCTGTATCATAGTAAATCAGCCATTCACGCCCTGGCGCTGCCTGTTTACTTCTTTTTGCTCTGCACCATCTGTTTTTCGTTTCCTGCGCATCTGAATCAAAGCGAATATCCACAATCCGCCTCACCATTTGTCAGCTTATAAGGAATCTCCCGCAGCGTCCTTCTCTGTCCGGCGCGGTTCAGTTCCACCATGCTATGCCTGATTTGGCACTTTCAGCCCACAGACCTGCTCCATGCCTCTGCGGATCAGCTTCTGCATCCTGTCAAATTCCCGGTTCAGATACAGATAGCCCATCACCGCTTCAAATCCGGTTGCTTCCAGATATTCGCCGAGGCTTGCATTTTTCGCTTTGGTATGCGGCTTGGAATTTCGTCCTCTGCGGTAGACCGCCGCTTCCTCTTCAGTAAGCTCCGGAAGAAGCAGCTGAATCATCTTCGCCTGAGTCTGTGCTTTTACACAGGCGGTCACCTTCTGATGAAGCTTCTGCGTCTGCATATTTGACCGTTTCACATAGATCGAGCGCACGACCATTTCATACGCTGCATCCCCGATATACGCAAGCGTCAGCGGGGAATACAGCTTCCAGTCCTTCTCCGGCAGGTGAAATGCCTCATCCACGCTGTCTTCAAAGGATCTTATGCTCTTTTCCATTTTACTCCTTCTCTCGTGTCGAGAAGTGTGATTCCTTTTTCGAGAAGTTCATTTCGGATCTCGTCCGCGCGTGCAAAGTTCTTTGCCTTGCGCGCCGCCTGGCGCTCCTCGATCAGCTTCTCAATCTCCGTATCCAGAAGCTCTTCTTTCACTTCTGCAATGATGCCAAGTACATCGCACAGACGCACAATCTCATCATGAAGAAGGGCAATAAATGCTTTTGTCGCACCGGCCGCATGACTGTTTGCAAATTTTACCAGCTCAAACACTGCCGCGATCGCATCGGCTGTATTGAAATCATCGTCCATTGCCTCTTCAAATTTCTTCCGGTACTCGGTCACTGCCTGTACATCCTGCTTTTCCTGCCCGGTCATTTCACCCTCCGGCGCACTCTCCATCAGGAAGCTTAAATTGGAAACCGCATTGCGGATACGCTCCAGCGCATTTTTAGAAGACTCCATCAGCTCTGCACTGAAATTCAGCGGACTTCTGTAATGGGCATTCAGCATGAAGAAACGAAGCACCTGAAGATCGTATTTCTCAGAGATCTCGCGCACGGTAAAGAAATTGCCGAGAGACTTGGACATCTTGCGGTTGTCAATGTTCAGGAATGCATTGTGCATCCAGTATTTCGAAAAAATCTTTCCGTTGCAGCACTCGCTCTGTGCAATCTCATTTTCATGATGCGGGAAGATCAGATCTTCTCCTCCTGCATGGATATCAATCTGCTCCCCAAGATATTTTTTCGACATCACAGAGCACTCAATATGCCAGCCCGGACGTCCATCACTCCACGGTGACGGCCAGGACGGCTCCCCCTCTTTTTTCGGTTTCCAGAGCACGAAATCAAGCGGATCTTCCTTCTGATCCTCTCCGGTTACAAGCAGAGAACGGTTGCCTGCTCTCAGGTCATCCAGATTTTTGTGGGAAAGTTTTCCGTAATCCCTGAAACGACGGGTACGGAAATAAACGGTGCCATTTACGTTGTAGGCATAACCTTTTTCGATCAGCGTCTCGATCATATCAATCATGCCGTCGATCTCCTGCGTCGCCAGCGGATGCGTCGTCGCCGGTTTTACATTCATGCCCTCCATGTCTTTTTTGCATTCTTTGATGTAGCGCTCGGAGATCTCCTGTGCGCTCACACCTTCTTCATTTGCCTTTGCAATGATCTTGTCATCCACATCCGTAAAGTTGGATACGTAATTGACCTCATAGCCACTATATTCCATATAACGGCGCACCGTATCAAATACGATCATCGGACGGGCATTTCCGATATGGATAAAATTGTAAACGGTCGGACCGCACACATACATCCGTACCTTTCCCGGCTCAAGCGGGACAAATTCTTCTTTCCGTTTTGTCTCTGTATTAAAAATTCTCATCTTCTTACTTACAGTCCTTTCCTTTTGGCGTATGCCGCCAATACACGTCTAGTCTAAGCAAAACCCCTGTCTTTGTCAATCCTTTTTGTTCTCGTTCAGATCCAGGTAAAATTTTACAAGACGGCCGTAAAATGCCTGCGTTTTTAATGGCGCTTGTCGCATTTTATTTGGCGGATACGCCACACCGACGAAATGCGCAGTATTTTGGAGGCAGGCTCTGAACAGTGCTTTACGGCACTTTACGCTTCTCCCCCGCTGCGCGCACAGCCGCCGCAGCCCGGGCAGCCGGTGTCTGTATACATCCTGGAGTCTGCCACCGCATCCATCAGCGGCTGCAGCAGACACACTGCCTGCGCCGAGATTCCCTCTCCGCTTCCGGTAAATCCAAGTCCTTCTTCCGTCGTTGCCTTGATATTGACACGGTCTCCGGTCAACCCAAGTGCTGATGCCACATTTTTTTTCATCTCTTCCATATAAGGAAGCAGCTTCGGCCGCTGTGCGATGATCGTTGCATCAATATTTTCAATAACAAAACAGTGCTCGTCCAGAAGTTTTTTTACTTCTTTGAGCAGCTTCATACTCGATGCCCCCTCATATGCCGGGTCGGTATCCGGAAAATGTTTTCCGATATCGCCAAGCGCCGCCGCACCGAGCAGTGCATCCATGATCGCATGCAGCGCTACATCTGCATCCGAATGGCCAAGCAGTCCCTTTTCATATGGTATTTCCACTCCGCAGAGAATTAATTTTCTTCCTTCTACCAGCCGGTGTACGTCGTATCCCATTCCGATTCGCATTTTCTGCCGCCTTTCTTATTTTATTTTTTCAGGTAACACAAAAGCCCGCAAATTGAATTGCGGGCTTTGCAGTAGCGGAAGGGAGATTCGAACTCTCGACACTACGGGTATGAACCGTATGCTCTAGCCAACTGAGCTATTCCGCCATATTTGGTTTTTCATGGGGCCTATAGGGCTCGAACCTATGACCCTCTGCTTGTAAGGCAGATGCTCTCCCAGCTGAGCTAAGACCCCATGTGAAGCAAGTTGTTCGTTTCATTTTTTGTTTCCCTCAACTTGCTTCATCATTATAGTATGAATTGTAGCAATTGTCAAGCATTTTCCGAAAATTTTTTTTGAACTGTTTTTTTCAGTGCAAGAGCCTCTTTCCACTCGACTTTATAGACGCATCCGTGGATCACAAAACTCATCATTATACCGCAGATGACATCGATAACAGAATGCTGGTCGAGCAGCACTGTCGATGCACAGATCAGCACCATGATCACAAAATGTGCTGCGATCGTCAGCTTCCTGTGCTTCAAATGATCCAGACTGCACACTGCCTGGAAAATCATGACCGTATTCATCACATGGATGGACGGGCAGACATTCGTCGGTGTATCAATGGCACGAAGCAAATGTACCATATTATAAAGGAAACCGGTGTCGTGCGGTTTCTGTGCAAGTCTCAGATTCAGTCCTGTCGGAAATGCATAATAGATGCAAAGGCAAATCGTAAGCCCGGTAAATACCATCAGGCAGAGCTTTTTGTAATCTTCCCATCCTCTGTGCTTAAACCAGATAAATGCTGCCGGCACATAAACAAACCAGCTCACATATGGAATAATGAACACCTCGCAGAATGGAATAATCTCGTCCAGCTTACAGTGTATGATATATTTCGGTACGACATTTTTTTCCAGCCAGGAAAATACGCTCAGATAAAAGATCAGATAAAAAATCGCAATCGCATACGGATACTTTTTAAACCACTTTTTTATACTTTCCACTTTTTCGCTCATACTGTCCTCTCCAATCAGTACAACGTTTTCTTTATTTTGCCGCTTGCTATCATAGCATTTTTCGTTTCGGCCCGCAACGCTATTTTCGTTGAAAAAGGTCTGACTTTTTTCTGCTTCTCCCGTCGAAATGACGGTTTTGTTTTTTCAGTCGGCCTCTTTCACATACGTGCCGGCCAGCGGCGAGTCACTTTCTTCCCCCTGGGCTCCGGTTACCGTGACGGTAAGGATCGTACCATCCTGCAGAAACCTGATCTGATGGTCATCATCCCCGGAATATACCGCTGTGTCTTTTTCAATCGCGGCTGTCCCGGTAATTCCCGCCTGTGCAAAAGAAAATGTGAGCACACCATCCGCCTCCGTGAGTGTGATGCTCTCTCCGTCTCCGATGTAGGTGCCAGGTGCGAATTCTGCCTGTCCGGCGGATGCTTCCGTGTCCTGGGCATCTGAATCCTGTGCGCCTGCAGTCTGCTCTTTTGGGGGATCGGAAGTCTGCAAACTATCCAAATCTGAAGCAGATGTAACATCGCTGGTGTCTGCGCTGCTTTCGGTTTTTGTTTCATCTGTGGTATTCGATGCACATCCGCCAAGCAGCAGAGCCGCCGAAACCGCAATTCCCATAACCGCTGCGATTGACTTTTTCATCTTTTCTTTTACACTCCTTTCACCGTCTGTACCGTCCTTCTTTCCGGCAGCTTTTATTTGTCTCTTTTGTCTCTTTTGTCTCTTTCGTTTCTTCTTTGTATCGTTCTTCCGGCATACATTGCACTTTCGTTTTTCTTTTTTCGTACGTTTTTCTGCCTTCCGTTTTGCGCGTTCATTCTAGCATGTTTTTTTTACTTTGTCACAGGCTTTCGATTTTTTTAAGAAATTTATCCTTTTCCCGTTATATTTTTATTTTTTCTTCGTTATTGTCTGCAGTGGATCCTTTTTTTGCTTTTATGCAGCCTGCGAAACTCCGAAAGCGCCTTTTCCGTATCCTCTGAAAGAAGCTGCAGCAGCACACTGCAGTCCAGCATCGGCCAGGCATATCCGCCAAAATAAGTGCGGTAGCTGCTCCACCAGTAATCTCCCGGCCTGTGTGCGTATCCCATCTGTACCGGAAGGCAGTGGAGTTCCAGACAGACCTCAATCAGTTCTTCTTTCCTGCTGATCGTGCGAATCCGCTCCAGATGCAGGAAATTATCCTTTTCGGGGCGCAGATACCCCTCATACCTCCCATAAAAAAGGCCGATTGTCCGCTGCACTTCCTTTTCCAGCGTATCTCCGCCTGTATCTGTAATTACATATGCATTCTCATCGGTCACGCAGAACACATATACCGGCCAGTTCTTTTCCCCATGCATCTGAAGAAGCTCATCCAGCAGATGCTTTTTGTTCCGCTCGTCCGCGAGCAGGCATTTTGTCCCCTTTAGCTCATAGCAGCAAATATATGACATACTCTTCTCCCTTTTTGCGGCCTCTTTTTGTGCACAGCCGCGTTTTAAGAGTGTATCATATCTACATCTCTTTTTCAACATATTGAAACAATAAGTGTCGTTTATTTTCATAAAAGACGAGGCTTCTTTGTGTATTTCTGATTCTCCTGTTTTCGTATCATTTCTCCCTTATTCGCCAAAAAAACAGAGGATTCGACACGTTCTGTGTCATATCCTCTGTTTTTTATTGCAAATCCTCCAGCGTATGCTTTCTACAAGATGTCCGCCACAATTTGCCTGAATGATTTTCCAGACAGGCTCCGGTTATATTTTCCGGCACTGCTGACCTGTGCATATGTGACGTGTCAATCCTGATAAGCTGCGGCATCTGCTTTGCCTTCACTTGTCAAAGCGGATATTCACCTGCTGTACCGCTGCTCACACTGCCATCATCCGCAACTGTCACACCATACGCTGCACTGTACTCATTGAGCCGCGCGATAATCGATGCTGCCGCTTCTCCTTTGGCCGGAGTCGGCTGATAATTATTGTAACCTTGATCTGACGAGATACTGCACGGAATGACCGTTACGTCATCGTCTTCTGCTGCACCAGCTCCTGAGACCGTGAAGGTCTGGCGGAAAATCATAGTGTCCATATCAGACGGATTGCTGTTGCCGCCAAAGCAGAAATTGCCCAGGCTGTACGCTATATACTTTCCGTTATATTTTTCAATGCCCTGCAGCACATGCGGATGGTGGCCGACAACCAGATCTGCTCCGCAGTCAATCGCAGTATGGGCCAGAGACTGCTGCGTCTCATCCGGCTGTGTTGCCTTCTCACTTCCCCAGTGGAATGCTGTAATGATCAGTTCTGCGCCCTGCTTCTTCGCATTCTCGATATCGGAACGAAGCTGTTTTTCACTGTCATCGGTTCCATAATTTACAAAAATTCCGATAAATGCAATTCTTACACCATTGACCTCTTTGACGGTAATCGTATCTCCAATGCAGTAATCGATCCCCGCTTCCTCAAGTGCAGTCTCTGTATCAGCAAGTCCCTGCTCTCCGTAATCACCGCTGTGATTATTTGCAAGCGTTACAACCTCTACCGAACCGTCTGTCAGAATCTCCGTGTAATCCGGATCGCCCTTAAACGCATACTGCTTATCCTGCCTGTCATTTGAAGTCGTAAACGTTCCCTCGAGATTTGCAAACGTCACATCATCCTCCTCCAGGATGGATTTCACATTTTTGAAGAAATAGTCATGTCCGTTCGTTTCGTCGTATGCATTAAAACTGTTTGCCGTACTGAAATTGGCATCTGTGCCAAGCGTACAGTCACCAAGCGTACTGATTGTTATTGTCTTCGTATCAGATACCGTCACGGTGCACACTACAGCCTCCACACCGTCTGCACTGATCTTGATGCTTCCGGTTCCCTCCCCCAGCGCAGTCACGGTCCCGCTTTTGCTGACGGAAAGGATTTCCGGATTCAGGCTTTCATACTGCAGATTGTCAAGCAGTGCGCCGC
Source organism: Lachnospiraceae bacterium (assembly GCA_902363665.1). GTDB lineage: Bacteria > Bacillota > Clostridia > Lachnospirales > Lachnospiraceae > Choladousia. The sequence goes on from CABJAW010000001.1 coordinate 153,162, forward strand.
CCGGTTCCGCTTCCGCCATCAGCTCGGTGCTTCCGCCCGGATACAGATGAATGTTTTCCTGCTCCAGCACAAGCTTTGTAGCTGTCTCCATGTTTGTAGCGATCGGCACACTGCAGTTTCCTGCAGCATCCTCCGCATAAAAATAATACATCGTATTTTCCGCATAAGTGATTGGTTTGCTGTATTTCTGGTACTCCGGGAGATCCATAATCGCTGTGTCATCTACCGCCGCGTAATAGATGCCGGTCACCGTTGACCGCGTATCCGAAGCAGTCAGCTCGATCTGATCCTGTTTTCTTACCGCATGAACGACCGGAGCCTCTCCATCCAGCATCGGAATCTCGATGGATGCCTTCAGTGTCTGGCTTTGATCCGTATCCACTTCTGCTTCCAGCTCTCCGCTGTCTGCTTCATACGTCACGATTCCCTGAGCGTCTGCAGTGCAGGCCGTGCCATTGATCCGAATCTCCGTAATCGCGGCACCGGAAACTTTAAATTTCAGTTTCACAGGATACGTATTGCTCCAGCTGGCCGGTTCCTTTTCCACCAGAACCCGCAGCCCCTTGTCTGCCATCACATTTTCGCTTTTTTTTGAATCTGCGATCATACCGGTAATCGCTTTTCCAACCAGTACCACAATCAGGACGGCAAGAATCACTCCAATGACGAGCATTCCGATTTCACGTCCGCCAATCCCATGCTCCCGGAGACGATCCCGGAAATTCATACCAGGACTTTTAACGTTCCTGTTTTTTTCTGACTGCGTTCGTTTTTTTCTTTTCTCTGCTGTTTCTTCCTGTCCTTCTTCTGGTTCCTGTTCCGATTTCTGCAGGCTTCCAATCTTGCGTTTCTGTATTTTATCCGGTAAATTTTCGTCAGCCATCGTTTCTTCTGTTTCCGGTATTTCCTTCATTTCTGCATTTCTGCCAGACTCCGGCAGTTTTTCCAGTTTCTGGCTCTGGCTGAAATCTTCCGGTTCGTCTTCGGATTCTTCCGAAGATTTCTCTGCTTCATCCTCCGATTTTTCCGTGGATTCTGATTCAGGCTGTTTTTCCGTCTCTGCTGTTTCTGTCTTTGATGGTTTCCTTTTCGCCAAAAGCCGTACAACCAGACTTCCAATCCCGCTTTTCTTTTCCTCAGCAGATTTTCTTTCTGATTCTGCATCGCTCTCCGTATTGTCAGGTATCTCTCCAGTACCGCTTTTCGGTTTTTCTGCTGATTCCGATACGTCTTCTGCGTGCAGCACATTTTCGGCCTCTGGTGCCTCTAATTCATCATCCATATGCTCCGATTTCCGAAGCCCCCATTTTGACGGACGGAAACGCTCATTCTCTTCCATTGTATCCGTCAGGCGGACTCTTTTTCGTCCCAGAAGTCCAAAATCAGACTCGTCTTCATCCCAGGAATCTTCGCCTGGTTCCGGCCAGTCACGCTGTGCAGTGGTCTCCTTCCAGTCATTCCCGGCTTTTTTTCCGGTCTCATCTTCCATAACAGCCGCAGAATCATTTTCAGCACTTGTTTTTGAAGCACTCTCCGTCTGTTTTTCCAGACCGCTGTCTGAACGGGAAAGGCGATCCACAGTGTCTGCTTTTCCTCCTGCCGGTTCTTTCCTTCGCCGGAAAAAGCCCAGAACTCCCTGTGCACGGGCTGTCACATCCTGCACAAATTCTTTCGGTGAAAAACCTTCCCAGTCTTCCTCCCCGTCTTCTTCCTCATCCTGCGGCTCTTCTTCCTCATCCTGCGGCTCTTCTTCCGGCTGTACGATTCTGGCCGGCCGATCCGGCTGCTCTGATCTTTCGGCTTTCTTTTGCGGCTGCGTTTCCGCTAAATCTCTTTTTACATTTTGCACAGAGGGCCACCGCACTGCAAACCCTGTATCCCCGTCTTCCTCCGAACCTGACATCGGAGAGTCCGCCAAAGGCGCACTCTCCGTATTTCTCCGGATGCTCTCCTGCGTCGGTTCTTCACCGCGCTGGATTGCTTTTATGATTTCTGCTAATTGTTCGGCATTATCTGCCTTTAACTTTGTTCTGCTCATTATTTAAAATATGCTACTCCCGACTCGAAGATCTTCATATCCTGCTCTCCGTAAATATTGATCGCCACGCTGTCGCCGCGACGCTCGGAATGTGCCATCTTTCCAAGCACTCTTCCATCCGGGCTTGTGATTCCCTCAATTGCAAGGTAGGAACCGTTCACATTCCATTCCTCGTCTCCTGCCAGAACATTTCCTTCCGGATCACAGTACTGTGTCGCTACCTGTCCGTTTGCAAAGAGCTTTGCAAGCCACTCTTTATCTGCGACAAAACGTCCCTCACCGTGAGAAGCCGGATTAACGTAAACGCCTCCAGGCTGTGCGCCCGCCAGCCACGGTGATTTGTTGCTGACTACTTTCGTGTAGACCATCTTCGAAATGTGACGGCCAATCGTATTAAAGGTCAGTGTCGGAGAATTCTCCTTCTGTCCGGTGATCTCACCGCCCGGTACCAGACCAAGCTTGATCAGTGCCTGGAATCCGTTGCAGATACCAAGCGCCAGTCCGTCCCGCTCATTCAGCAGCTTCATCACAGCCTCTTTGAGCTTCGCATTCTGGAATGCGGTCGCGAAGAATTTCGCAGATCCATCCGGCTCATCGCCTGCGGAGAATCCGCCCGGGAACATGATGATCTGTGCCTGGCCGATCGCTTTCTCAAATTCATCTACAGACTCACGGATATTTTCTGCCGTCAGGTTGCGGAATACTTTTACTTCTACCTCAGCGCCTGCTCTCTCAAACGCCTTTGTGCTGTCATACTCACAGTTGGTACCCGGGAATACCGGAATAAATACATGCGGTTTTGCCACTTTATTTTTGCACACATAAATCTTATCGGTGTGATAAACGCCGTTTTCACTCTTTGCACCGTCCTGCAGTGCGAAGAAGTAAGCAGACGCACCGTCTGTTTTCTTTCCGTCCAGATCCAGTCCGCCGCCAACGGTCGGCATACCGGACTCGGTCTTGAAAACACGCTCCAGCGTACCTTTCCATGCCTCCAGTGCTTCTTCCGCACCGATCTTCACGTCACGGTATGTAAACGCATCCTCTGTCACCTCACCGATCACAGTATAGGTGCTTGCCAGAGCTCCAACTGCCTCTGCCGGAACTTCAGCTACGATATCTCCAAAACCAGCAGTAAAGAGATCTCTCTCATCCACGTTATGCTCGATCTTAAATCCAAGTCCGTTTCCGAATGCCATCTTTGAAAGTGCGGCCACAAGTCCCTTTCCATCAAGCGCATACGCGGAAAGAACCCTGCCTGCCAGAATATCTTCGTGGAATTTTCCGTACAGATCCATCACCTGACTGTATACCGGAAGATCGTAAGCATCCTTTTCCACCTTCAGAAGCACCAGTTTGCTTCCTGCCTTCTTCAGCTCCGGTGTCACAATATCCTGCTCTTTTGCAATGTCCACTGCAAAGGAAACGAGTGTCGGCGGCACGTCGATCTCATTGAAGGTACCGGACATACTGTCTTTTCCGCCGATCGACGGAAGTCCAAATCCAAGCTGTGCGGAATATGCGCCGAGCAGTGCCGCAAACGGCTGGCTCCAGCGCTTCGGATCCTCTGTCATGCGTCGGAAGTATTCCTGGAACGTAAAGCGGATCCTGCTGTAATCTCCTCCATTTGCCACAATACGTGCCACAGACTCCAGGACAGCATAAACTGCTCCGTGATACGGGCTCCAGCTCGACAGATACGGATCAAAGCCGTAGCTCATCATCGTCACTGTATCGCATTTTCCTTCGAGTACCGGAAGCTTCGCTACCATCGCCTGTGTCTCAGTCAGCTGATATTTTCCACCGTACGGCATCAGCACGGAACCTGCTCCGATCGAGCTGTCGAACATCTCCACAAGCCCCTTCTGTGAGCAGCAGTTCAGGTCAGCAAGCGTCTCCAGCCATTTTTTCCGTACATCCGCTACTTCTTCTCTTACAAAATATTTTTCTGTCTCGGACGGCATCTCTACTTCTACCGAAGTCTCCTGATGCGCGCCGTTTGTATCCAAAAATGCTCTGGAAATATTTACGATCTCTTTGTCTCTCCAGATCAGGACAAGACGCGGCTCCTTCGTGACAACCGCCACCTGTACTGCCTCCAGGTTTTCCTCGGATGCATACTTCATAAACTCGTCTACATCTTTCGGATCTACAACAACCGCCATACGCTCCTGGGACTCGGAGATTGCAAGCTCCGTTCCGTCCAGACCTGCGTATTTTTTCGGCACCTTATCAAGATAAATATGAAGGCCCTCTGCCAGCTCTCCGATCGCTACCGATACTCCACCTGCACCGAAGTCGTTGCACTTCTTGATCAGGCGGCTGACTTCTTCCCTGCGGAACAGTCTCTGGATCTTACGCTCGGTCGGCGCATTTCCCTTCTGCACCTCTGCGCCGCACACTTCGATGGAAGCCTCCGTATGTACCTTCGAGGAACCGGTTGCACCTCCGATTCCGTCTCTTCCGGTCCGTCCTCCAAGCAGGATAATGATATCACCCGGATCAGAATTTTCACGGATGACTGCTCTGCGCGGAGCAGCACCCATGACAGCTCCGATCTCCATACGCTTTGCCACGTAATCCGGATGATAAATTTCTTTTACGTATCCGGTCGCAAGTCCGATCTGATTTCCGTAGGAGCTGTAACCGTGTGCTGCATCTCTTACCAGTTTCTTCTGCGGAAGCTTGCCCTTTAAGGTCTTCTTTACTGAAACGGTCGGGTCTGCTGCTCCTGTCACACGCATTGCCTGATAGACATAGGTACGGCCGGAAAGCGGGTCACGGATCGCTCCGCCAAGGCAGGTTGCCGCGCCACCGAACGGTTCGATCTCGGTCGGATGGTTGTGCGTCTCATTTTTAAAGTTGACAAGCCACTCCTCTGTCACGCCGTCAACCTCTACCGGTACAACGATGGAACATGCATTGATCTCGTCGGACTCTTCCTGATCCTGAAGCTTCCCTTCTTTTTTCAGCTTGCGCATTGCCATCAGAGCAAGATCCATCAGGCAGACAAACTTGTCCTCACGGCCTTTGAAAATCTCGCTGTGATCCGCCAGATACTGGCGGTACGTATCCACGATCGGCTTTTTATAATAGCCATCATCAAATACGACCTCCTTCAGCTCCGTCGAAAATGTTGTATGGCGGCAATGATCGGACCAGTAGGTATCCAGCACACGGATCTCTGTCATAGAAGGATTTCTTTTTTCTTCGTTTTTAAAATAATTCTGAATATGCAGGAAATCTTTGAATGTCATCGCAAGGTTCAGCGAATTATAGAGCTCTTTCAGCGGCGCTTCGTCCATGTCGATAAAACCATCAAATGTGATCACATCTGCCGGCTCCTGAAACTCGGTCACAAGTGTCTCCGGCTTTACAAATCCGGTCTCCCGGGAATCTACCGGGTTGATACAGTGGTTTTTGACCGCCTCAAACTCTTCCCCTGATACAGCTCCCTTTACCACATAGACCGTCGCGGAACGGATAATCGGCTCCTCATCCTCTTTGAGAAACTTCACACACTGAACAGCGGAGTCTGCACGCTGATCAAACTGTCCCGGGAGAAATTCCACCGCAAATGCCTTCTCATCTTCCGCCATAGGGAAACTTTCTTCATAAAGCTGATCAACCGGCGGCTCAGAAAATACACTGCGGCATGCTCTTTCATACACTTCATCGGAAATATTTTCTACATCGTACCGAATCAGAATGCGGACTTTCTCCAGATCCTTGATTCCAAGATAGCTTTTCACTTCATGTTCCAGTCCTCTGGCTGCCACTGCAAACTGATCTTTCTTCTCGACATAAATTCTTCTGACCTTGCTCATTTGTTCCTCCCTGCTCCTCGCTGTAATTGTTCAGTTCTTTTTCGCAACATCTGCCGCCGCCAAAACGGAGCTTTCCGGTCCGTTTTCTGCCTGCTCATTACCATACATCTGCTTTTTGCGCTTCACTGGGAAACTATCCAGCCCGGTGAAAGCGTTTTTCTGCCAGCGGCGTGTCACTTCTACGCGAATTTTAACACACATATGTGTATCTGACAAGTTTTAACGTCTTATTTTTAGCTACTGTTCCGAGTCGCCTTCCGTAATGCCGCGCATTTTACCGGTGTCCCGTTCCCGGCCCGCCCAGAACATTTCCAGCTTTTTCTGTACCGTCTGCAGTGTGCAGCCGGGCGGATTCCCCCATTCTTCCGGGAACATTCTTTGATATCCTGCCTTCCCGAACCGTTCGTCAAGCAGAAGAATCACTCCCTCGTCCTCGTCGGTGCGGATCACCCGGCCCGCTGACTGAAGCACCTTGTTCATTCCCGGGCAAAGATAGGCATAAAAAAATCCATCCTCTCCCCGCTTATCAAAAAATGTTTTCAACAGTTCCCTCTCCCGGCAGACCTGTGGAATTCCAGTACCGACGACCACCGCACCGATGAGCCGTTCTTTCTTTAAATCAATTCCCTCTCCAAAGATCCCGCCCATCACACAGAATCCGGCCAGCCCCTGCGGATGTACCGCCTCAAACCTTTCCAGGAATTCTTCCCTTTGCGTTTCTGTCATCCCCGGTGTCTGGCAGAGCAGTTCTATCTCCTCCCTCTCCTTTTCACAGAGCGCCTGAAACTGTACAGCCACATCCTCCAGCATCTGATAGGAAGAGAAAAACACCATATAGTTTCCCCTCTTTGCACAAATCGCCCGCATGATATAGGCCGCTATGCGCACATACTGCTGCTCTGTCCGATTCTGATAACGGCTGCTCGTATCAGTTCCGATCAGGATCTGGCGTTTATCCGGCGAAAAGACCGGTTCCGCGTAAACAGCGTAATTGTCATCTCTGGTGCTCAGCAGACTTTTATAATAACCGATCGGCAGAAACGTTGCTGAAAAAAAGACGGTACTCCGCCCGCGGTTCAGGCATTCCTGCAGATTTGCCGACGTATCCACACAGTACAGACGCAAAAGAAATCTCCCATCCCCGCACAGCTGTGAATAAATCACATAATTTTCATCCAGCCGATCGCTCACCTCAAGGAAGCTTCTCACCTGGAAATAAAGCTCTTTCACCTGTTTTCTAAGCACAGCATTGTGACTGTTCTCCAGAAATTCTTCCATCACACCGCACAGATTCATCAGATACACCGGAAATATTCCGATATCTTCCAGTACTGCAAGCTCTCCCTGCCCCCTTTTTTTCTCCAGCAGCCATGCATTGCACCGTTCCAGCGCACGCGTCAGCTTCCTGCTTTGCTCCTTCACTTCTTTTTTCAGGGAAAGAAAATCTTCCTTATATAGAGAGGCCGAAAACATTTCCCTTGCCCGGTCCACAAGATTATGCGCCTCGTCAATCAGAAAAAGGTACTCCCCTTTATTATTATCACTAAAAAACCGCTTCAGCTTTGCCCGCGGATCAAACAGGTAATTGTAATCGCAGATCACTGCATCCGACCACAGTGCGGTATCAAGGCTCATCTCAAATGGGCAGACCCGCCACTTTTCCGCCTGCTCCAGAATCGCCGCCCGGTCAAATGCTTCTTTCGCAGAGATCAGTTCAAACACTGCATCATTGACACGGTCATAATGCCCTTTCGCATACGGACAGGCCTCCGGATTACACTCTGTCTCATCCATGAAACAGATTTTCTCCTTTGCCGTCAGTGTCACAGTCTTTAAGTGCATGCCTCCGTCCCGAAGAATTGTGAACGCTTCCTCTGCCACCGTACGCGTCACGGTCTTTGCCGTCGCATAAAAAATCCGCTCCGTCAGCCCTTCTCCCATTGCTTTTACTGCCGGATATACCGTCGACAGCGTCTTTCCTGTCCCGGTCGGTGCCTGAATGAAGAGTGTCTTTTTCCGAAGGATCGTCCGGTACACGTCACCGGCCAGCTTTCTCTGTCCCCTGCGCCACGGGAATGGAAACTCCAGTGTTTTGAGGGATGCGCCGCGCACTTCCTCCCAGCGTTTCTGAAGTTCTGCCCATTTGTGATAGCGGCTGATCAGATTCTCAAACCATTCCGTCAGTTCTTCTTTTTCGAATCTGCTGCGGAACCGCCGCACTTCCTCTGTTTCCTGTGTACAGTACGTCATCTGCACGCCGATTTTCTCCAGGTCATTTTGCAGCAGATAAATATATGCATAGCATTTTGCCTGTGCCAGGTGCAGTTCATACGGATCTTCCAGAGTTTCCACCTCCCGGTACATCGTCTTAATTTCATCGATATACCAGATGTCCTCCGGGAAAATACCGTCCGCACGGCCCTCCATGATCAGAATATACCCGTTTCCTGGAAGGCTGACCGAAAGCGAAACCTCCGCACGGTATCCAGCGCCCATCCTTCCCTGGATTTTCCGGTGCAGGCGGCTTCCTTCCTGCATCGCATCATAATCCGGAAGATTGCCTCCTGTGCGGTCATCGATATCACCAGACCGCAGAATAAATTCTACCAGCTGACGAACCGAAATCCGAATTTCCCGGATTTTATCTTTTTTTTCATTTTCCCGGTGTGTCTCTTCCTTCTTTTTTTCTCTGTTTTGTTTTTTTATCTCTGCCGCTTCTTTTTGTTCCTGCCTCTTTGAAACTGTATTTTTTTCTGCCACTGTACCCTCTTCTGCAGCTGCACTTTCTTCCGTTTTCTGCTTTTCGTACTCTGACGCAGATTTTCTTCTTTCCTGTTCCGTGGCGCTTATCATCTGCCTTTTCGACTTTTGCCCGGTCATACCATTTTCCGCCCTAATATTTTTGTCTTTACTCTGCCGGATCTGTTTTCCGGCCAGCCTCTGCTCTATTATACACCATATGCAAAAAGCAGCCACAGATGATTTCTCATCTGCAGCTGCCCGTCCTCCTGCACAACAAATACTTTCGCTAAAAGGAACGCATTACATTGCGAATTTATTCAGTGTCTGTTCAAAACAATCCTGATCTTCCACATGATACTTTACCGTAAGCGGTCTCGTCAGATCCATACTCATCACACCCAGAATGGATTTTGCATCAACCACAACGCGATTATAAAAAACATCCACATCATACTCGCATTTCTCAGCTGCCTTCACAAATTCCTTCACGTCTGAAAAAGCTTTCAGTTGAATTTTTTTCTCCAACATTGCCGATCCCTCCTGTTCATTCTGCCGGTTCTGATTCGCTTAGAATCCGGTATAGTATTGCATACTTGACGCAATCCGTCAATGAAGGGATTTTTTCTCTGTTTTTTCTGATTCTGCAATTTTTGTCAGTTTAACCAAAGTTTTGACGGGACATAAGCAGTGCTGCATCCGCTTTCCGCCTCCCATGTTCAAACTTTTTTCACTGTTCCTATCAATTTTACCAATCCTTCTGCCCTTCTGTCATCCATTTTCTAAACTTATACGGCCATAACTGGCGCTGCAGCTGCGGATTCTCGCGCTCTTTGATAGAAACGCTGCTGCAGAAACCTCTCCACATCCGCTGAAATTCTGCTTCCTGCCCGGAAATCGCTCCCGCTTCAAACTTTTTGTTCTCCGCCGGAACATCTTTTATGATCCACCACGGACCGTCAGCTTCATGTGCAAGTATATCACAGTGTGTATGATCAAAAATCAGAAAATGTTCCCGCGGAAAGCGATCCGCAAAGTGGGCACCTAAAAGCGGCAGCACCTGATTCTCCGGCGCAATCTCCGAAAACAGCACACCGCTTTGCAGCTCGTGGAAACGGATAAAGCCCATATACCGATGTGTCTCATGCCAGACACTGCGCGACAGCTCCATTACGAGACAGACAGACGGATTTTGAATCTGTGCCAGAATATCTGCTCCCTTTCGCTTTCTGCCTTCGGGCAATGCAAGCACCAGTACGCGGTAGATTGCATCCGCACGTTCTTTGCAAAACGCCAGTGCCGCACGGCTGATCTGCTCCCATCCCTCTTCCCCCAGTTCTCTTTTAATCGTGCGCGCTACCTTCTCTGCTTTCTCCATATCAGTCTCTGCTTCCCGGTAATCAGCAAACAGTTCCATCGTCCCACCGCGCACCTGAAGCTTTACGTTTGCATGTCCGAGACGGCTCGCCCAGGCATCATATACCGCAGTAAAGATTCCTTCCATCGTATCATCACACAGAAAAATGGTCATAGCAGCGTCCCCCCTTATGATATTTCATGAACGCAGTCGCTTCGCGTTCAAAGAGTGAAAGCTGGCGGTATGTGATCGTCTCTGCCGGTCCGCTTCTGCCTCCGGACTGTGCACTCAGCAGACTGCGCAGGATAAAATCTTCGTGAAGCTTCAGCGGATACATCTGACGCCCCTGACACGTAATAAAATATACCGCCCGTTTCAGTACAACACCTGCCTTTTTCAGATCCGGAAAATTCAGCTGTCCCATCCTGCGTGCCTGCACAATCCGTCTGGCTGATTTGGGACCGATCCCTGGTACACGCAGCAGTGTATAGTAGTCTGCACGGTTCACTTCCACCGGAAAATGTTCCAGATGTGCAAGTGCCCAGTCGCACTTCGGATCCAGCAGCGTATTAAAGTTCGGATGATTCTCATCCAGAAGCTCTCCTGCCCCAAATCCATAAAAACGCAGCAGCCAGTCTGCCTGATACAGACGATGCTCTCTTCCAAGCGGCGGACCATCCGGAAGATCCGGCAGCAGAGAATCGTCGTTTACCCGGACAAAAGCCGAATAGAACACACGCTTCAGATCGAATTTTCTGTACAGCGACTCTGCTACAGAAATAATCTGAAAATCACTTTCCGCAGTAGCACCGATGATCATCTGTGTACTCTGACCGGCCGGAACAAATCGAGGAAGTGCATGTAAGGCTCCCGCAGTGCGCAGATGCTGATTTCTTATCTGCCAGAAATCTCCACCTGCTTTTCTTTCCGTTTCATGATTCCCCTTATATAAAAGTCTTCCTGAAGCGCCTCCGTCTGCATCTTTGCCCTCTCCGGTTTCTTTCATTTCTACGGCATTTCTGCGCTCCTCTGCCTGCTCACATCGGCTCTGTTTATCTTCGTCTTTTCTTATCAGAAGCTCTCCATTTTCTGCTGCAATCCTGCATTTTGGGGCATATCGTCCCTCCTCCGCCAAAAGCTCCTGATCTGCCTGCCTCAGCATCTGAACCTGGCGCATCGGCTCTAAAATCCGCCTGCGTGTTTTATGCGGTGCAAGCAGCTTCAGCCCTTCCGCGGTCGGCAGCTCCAGATTGACACTGACACGGTCCGCCAGAAATCCGATCCGGCTCACCATATCCTGCGGTGCGCCCGGAATCACCTTCACATGGATATATCCCTCAAACTGATACTTCCTGCGCAGCAGATACAGCGTCTTGTACAGCTCATTCATCGTATACTCCGGCGTATGCAGCACCCCGGAACTTAAAAACAGTCCCTCAATATAGTTTCTCCGGTAAAATTCCATCGTGAGCGTACAGACCTCTTCTGGCGTAAATGATGCTCGTACCGTATCATTCGAGCGTCGATTAATACAATAATGACAATCAAAAATGCATTCATTCGTAAACAGGATCTTTAAAAGAGAAATACACCTGCCATCCGCCGAAAATGTATGGCAGATTCCCGGTGCCATGCAGCTGCCCATGCCACTTCCGCTGCCCTTTCGATCCACGCCGCTTGACGTGCAGGCCACATCATATTTCGCCGCATCTGAAAGAATCTCCAGTTTTTGATACAGATCCAGTTCCTGTGTAATTATCATTTTGTGCCTCCATACTGAATTCTCGCGCAGAACTCTTGTTCTGAACCCATGTTCTTATTTTAGCACAAATGTTCGATATTGCAAGTGTTTTTTTCTTTTTTCTGAAAAGCGTTTTGCAGGCAAGTCCCCACTCACTGCCTGTCGCTCCGTGCAGCCCGCAGGAGCTTTGCCTGAATCGTAAAAGAAATCCGCTGCAATCTTTCTGCAGCGGATTTCTTTGAAACCGGCTTCTCCCACCGAAGTCTTTTTTAACCAGGTCAAGCAAGCAGCGAAGCGGACTGTGAATATCCGCTTTGACGTTTTAACCAAAACATTTGCATCACCAATCTGTCACATCACAAACTGGATCACACAGAATGCTGCATAAATGGCAAGCAGCAATATCCCCTGCACTCTGGAAAGTTTTCCCCGGATCAATGTCGGAACCGTGAGCAGCAGCATCACGGCAAACATGACCGGAATGTCCAGCACAAGTGAAGCCGGATGTCCAAGCAGCATTGACTCTGACGGAATCGCAAACGGTGCAAGCGTCACCGATACTCCGCTCACAAGCACCAGATTGAACAGGTTTGCTCCGATGACATTTCCAAGTGAAAGTGCTCCATGCCCTTTTGCCAGAGAGGTAATCGCCGTTACAAGCTCCGGCAGGGAAGTGCCAAGCGCTACAAACGTCAATGCAATTACTGACTCCGGTACGCCGAGTGCCTGTGCGATCAGCGTGCCATTATCTACCAGCAGATTTGCACCAACTGCAATCAAAGCAGCTCCAATGACCAGAAGACCGATATTTTTGCCGATCGAATTCCCATTTTCCTCTGCCTCTTCAACTTCGGCTGCCTGCTCCGGGTTTGATTTCATCTGTTTTACCGTAACGATCATGTATACAACAAAGATCAGAAGCAGCACAACACCGACCGGCCGGCTGAAATACCCTGTAAAATAGGCAACACCTGCATAAATCACTGCCGCTGTGAAAAAGAACAGCACCGGCGTGCGAAGCGTCTTCTTATCGATCACCCCCGGGCGGATTGCTACCGTCAGCGCCGCAATCAGCGCCGTATTGCAGATCACCGAACCGATCGCATTTCCATAGGCGATCTCGCCATGCCCGGTCAGCGCAGAAGTCGTCGATACCATAACCTCCGGAAGCGTTGTGCCGATCGAAACGACGGTTGCTCCGATCAAAAGCTCCGGCAGATGAAATTTCCGCGCAATCCCCGTCGCACCGTCCACAAACCAGTCGCCGCCCTTGATCAGGCACAGCAAACCAACAAGAAATAATAATACTGGAATTACCATTCGTTACTCTCCTTTTTCATTTTTTCCGAACGCTGCCTTTGCTTTCGCGAGTCCATCACCAAGCTCCTCCATCGTCCGTTCATAAGAATTTTTTGCGTCATCTCCCAGATCTGTGATCCCGGTCTTTTTCGCGAGGCCATCCACATCGTCAAGCGGAAGAATATAATATTTTGAACCATTCTCCTGGAATCGGTACACCCAGGTCGGCAAAACATCCACATCTTTTATTGTTACATTTCCTGCCGTATCCTGATGCAGGAAAAGCGTCACCATGACACCATCCTCCGTATGGCCGGTCGGCATCTCATTCGTCATCAGATACGTTCTCTGATTGCTCAGTGCATTGCCCTCGGAGAAAATGCAGAACATCTGATGTCCGTCCGCTACATTCTCAAACACATCGATCGGCTGCAGACAATGCGGATGGCCTCCGATCAGCGCGTCCACCCCAAGGTCACAGAGCTTCTGCGCAATCTCACGCTGATCATCCGATTCCGTCAGATGATATTCCAGGCCCCAGTGCATATTTGCCACAATAAACTGGGCACCATCTGCCTTCATATCTTTTATGTTCTGTTCGGCTTCCTGATAAAAGGTATCCAGATCATCATAATCAAAACTGTTAATGAGATCCCAGTCTTTTTGCTCCAGGGGAATTCCATTTAAATTGACTCCGGTTCCGGTCGTCTCATAGACATAATCCATAAATCCGATCTTCACCCCATCCACATCTGCCACATAGTACCGCTTATCTGAGGTTGTCTGACGCATCCCCGTGTAAGCGATGCCATCCTTTTCATAAACTTCCATCGTGCGGTGAAATGCAGCAGAGAGCCCATCATAGGAATGATTCGTTGCGAGCATCTGCAGATCTACGCCGCTGTCACGGATATTTTCGATGATGACATCCGGCGATTTAAAATTCGGATAACCAGAATAGCCAAGTTCCGGTCCGCCAAGTGTTCCCTCAAACTCGCATGTCATAAAATCCGGTGCACTGTAATACGGTGTGATAAATTTATACACCGATGAATAATCATAATTACCGTTCGCATCTGCGTATGAGGAAATAAACGGCGAATGCAGCAGCATGCAGCCCGTGCTTCCGATCGTAATGTCCTTTTCCTCATATACAGATCCTGTCTCGGTCTCAGTCTCCACAACTGTAGCCGGAGCAGATGCCGGATGTCCGGCAAACAGCTTTCCGATTCCGCGCACTACGGTACTGATCAAAAGCAGAAGCAGTACTGCCGCCACGGCCGCAATGATCGCCAATGCCGTTTTTCGCTTCTTCTCACGCTCCAGATACTCCTGATAATGCTTCGGGGACATGGTCTCTTTCAGATGCGCCTTCCATTTTTTCTGCTTTTCTATCCGTTTTTTCTGTTGCTTTATAAGATCCCCTATAAAATCTGCCGGTGTCGTTTTTCGCGGCGCAGGTTTCTTTTTTCTGGTCGTTTTTGCGGTTTTTTCTTCCATATTTATACTACTTTCTTCCCCTGTTTTTCAACCCGGTCATCCGTCTGCTTTCTCTTACCTGACCGTCTTCTCTTTGTCTGTCACTGCCAGGCGACAGACAGATTTCTGCAAATTGTCTACTGTTTATTGTCTTTTAACAGTAGAGCGCCCGATACAGTCTGCCATCTCAGCAACTCTCAAGTGCCTCCAGAAATGCATTCAGTCTTGCCAGAAGCAGTTCTGTTTCAATCCCGTGTACCTGTGCCGCTTCCTCCACTGTCTCCATCTGGGAAGACGGACATCCAATGCAATGCATGCCTCCTGCTACCAGTACCGGGGCGAGTCCCTCGTTAATCTGCAACAGTTCTCCGATTGTCATATCCTTCGTGATTACTGTAGATGCCATTGCTGTTCCTCCTGTTCTCTCTTATTCTTTTTCATCAAAGCTGGGCTTTATTATAGTACGTTTTCAAATGTGTTTCAAGGCACAGTCCCCCGAATCTGCCAAGTTTTGACATTCTTTAGAATTCGTAATATTCCGTAACATTTCCGTCATTTTTCACCGCTTGTTTTCTCAGAAATACAAGAAAGACATTGCATTATTTCCCTTTTTGTATTAGAATAAGAAAAAGATTCCGAGAGGCAATCATTATAAAAGGAGGACAATATCATGGCATATGTTATTTCTGATGAGTGTGTAGCTTGCGGAACATGCGCAAGTGAATGCCCGGCAGACGCTATCTCTGAAGGAGATGGAAAATACGTCATCGACGCTGATGTCTGTCTTGAGTGCGGTACATGTGAAGCAGCTTGCCCGACTGGCGCAATCTCTGCTGAATAATTCGTACCGGAGCAAAAAGGACATCCCTTTTAAAAGGGATGTCCTTTTTTTCTGTCCCAATGCTGCCGGATGCGTTTCCACAGCCCGCCTTTTGTCTCTTCCCGCTCTGCTACCGCCTCCCGCATTGCATCTAAAATGGCATCCAGCTGAACCTCCAGTTCCTCCTGGATCAGTTCTGTCACCGCCAGCTCCAGCTTTTCATTCTGGTCTGCAACTGCCTCTCGAATAATTCGTTTGAGGATCCGTTCAAACTCAGCCATCGTCTCGCTTTCATTCGTGATTACTTCGTATTCCAGGTGATCCTCGTTTTCCTCTCTGACTGCCTGTCCATCTTCTGCTCTGTCATATCTGTCCGTCTTCTTTTCCACGCGCTTCCAGTCTTTTTCCATACCACCAGCTTCCTGCTGATTTTCTCCTCTCTCACCATGTTCCGCTGCCCCTGTCTGCGTCAGGCTTTCCATCAGTCGATCCCGCCCGGTCCTTCCACCATCCGCCGTCCCGCCAAGCAGCAGGCGGATCGCTTTCAGCCCGATCCCCTGTTCTTTTAATTCTTTCACCTGCCGGAACAGCCGGATATTTTCCTCCGAATAAAGACGATAGCCCTGCTTTGTCCGGCCGACCGTGATTCCAAGCTCCTCTTCCCAGTAGCGCAGAACATGCGACTCAACACCAATGAGCCGCACTGCCTCCTGCACCTGATAACTTCGTTCTTCCATGAAGCCTCCTCCCCTTTCGCACTTCCGGCTTTTTTCAGTTTCCGGAAGTTTTGATCTCTTTCTTCGCCGTTTTTCTGCTGTTTCCCTGACACGCAGCTTCCTTTTTTCTCTCTTTTTATCAATTTTTCTGCATCTGCCCACGCTTCGCAGCAGCTCTTATACCTATCTTATGAAGCTCTCCCTCGTTTTAGAACCAGTTTCTGTTTATAAATATCCTGAAATCGCACAAAAAAGTCCTCTCTGTTTCCGCTTCTTTGCAAAGTCGGCCCACAGGAGGACTTCTTTTTTATCTGTCTTCTTCTATTATATATGATTTTACTTCTGCATATTTGCAAATTTCGTGAACGACGGCAGCCATGCAAGCTCCACCGTACCGATCGAACCATTTCTCTGCTTAGCGATAATCACCTCCGCCACATTTTTCTTGTCTGTATCGTGATTGTAGTAGTCATCGCGGTACAAAAACATAACGACGTCGGCATCCTGCTCAATCGCACCGGATTCTCGCAGGTCAGACAGCATCGGCCGATGATCCGGCCGCTGCTCTACAGCACGGGACAGCTGTGACAGTGCCACGACCGGAACCTGAAGTTCTCGTGCGATCTCCTTTAAAGAACGCGAAATATCGGAAATCTCCTGCTGACGTGACTCTGCCTTTCGGCTTCCCGTCATCAGCTGCAGGTAGTCGATCATGATGATGCCAAGGTTGTGCTCCAGTTTGTACTTTCTGCACTTGCTGCGCAGATTTGCAACGGAAATACCAGGCGTATCATCAATAATCAGATTTGACTTTCCAATGATACCGGCCGCCTCGATCAGGCTGGACCAGTCGCTGTCGCTCAAATTACCGGTACGCAGATTCTGCGCCTCAACGTGTGATTCCAGCGAGAACAGTCGGTTTACCAGCTGCTCCTTTGACATCTCCAGACTGAAGATCGCAACAGTCTCATTGCTGTGAAATGCCATATATTCTGCGATGTTGAGCACAAATGCCGTTTTTCCCATAGACGGACGTGCCGCGATCAGGATCAGATCCGAATTCTGGAAACCGGCCGTCTTATAATCAAGATCAATAAAGCCGGTCGCATGTCCGGTAACATTTCCTTTTGTACGGCTCGCCGCCTCGATCTTGTCAAGCGCATTGAGCACGACATCCTTGATCGGTACGAAATCATCATTTGTCTTTCGCTGCAGCACCTGGAAAATTTTCTTTTCCGTATCCTCCATGATCTCATCTACGCTGTCTTTTCCGGCATAACACGCGGAGGCGATCTCCTCATTTACTTTAATGAGCCTGCGCAGCGCAGCTTTTTCCGCCACGATCTCCGCATAAGATTTTACATTGACCGAAGTCGGCACAGCAGTGATCAGCTCTCCCGCAAATTCCAGGCTGCTGATTTCCGGCGGCACATCCTTTTCCCGCAGCCGGTTCTGCAAAGTCACAAGGTCGACCGGGCTGTTCTCCGTGTACAGCTCCACCATCGCTTCAAACAGAATTCCATACTGTTTCTGGTAAAAATCCTCCGTCGTCAGGATCTCTGACGCGATCGTGATCGCATCGCGGTCCATCAGCATCGCACCAATGACAGACTGCTCCGCCTCAGCGCTGTGCGGCATGACCCGTTTCAGCAAGGTCTCATCCACGGCATTTTCCTCCCTGCACTTCCGCTTACGCCTCTACTACATGAACACGCATTTTAGCCGTTACTTTGGTATGAAGCTTAATGCCGATCTCTGTGTAGCCAAGTGCCTTCACCGGTGCATCCAGCAGAATCTTTTTCTTGTCGATCTCATAGCCGAGCTGCTTTTTGATCTCCTCTGCGATCTCTTTTGTGGAAACGGAACCGAACACTCTTCCGCCCTCGCCTGCCTTTACGCTGACCTTTACTTCCTTGTCTTTCATTTCCTCTGCAAGCGCCCGTGCTGCGTCAAGATTCTCCTGCGCTACCTTCTCGGCATTTGCCTTCTGAAGCTTGAGGTCGTTCATGTTCTGACCGTTCGCCTCTTTGCCAAGCCCTTTTTTCAAAAGCATATTCCGTGCATAGCCATCGCTTACATTTACCACATCACCTTTTTTGCCAAGTGCCTTTACATCCTGTAATAAAATAACCTTCATAATTAAATCGCTCCTTCTTTCGTCATCTGTGTCAGTACTTCTTTTAATTTCTGCCGTGCGCCGTCCAGATCCGTACCGGTCAGCTGCGCTCCGGCGATATTCATATGCCCGCCTCCGCCAAGCCGTTCCATAATGATCTGTACATTGACTTCATCAATCGACCGCGCACTGATAAAGATCTTTCCATTGTAATCCGTGAGTACAAACGATGCTTTTACGCCGATGATATTGAGCAGCTCGTTCGCTGCCTGCGCACCGACCACGTTTGGGCTCTCAAGTCCTTCGCTCGGGCAGACGCTGATCGCATAACAGCCCATAAATGCTTCTGCGTGGCGAACTGCCTCCGCGCGCGCCTTGTACGTCTCCATATCGTTCCGAAATGCCTTTCGCACCCGCGTCACATCCGCACCATAGCGGCGCAGGAATGCTGCCGCTTCAAACGTACGCATGCCGGTCTTCGCCACAAAATTATTCGTATCGATGATGATTCCTGCATAAATCGTATCTGCTTCATATGGCTTTAACTTAATGCCGGCATCGTAATACTGCAGGATCTCCGAGATCATCTCACACGCTGAAGAAGCCGACGGCTCGATGTACGACAGCGATGCATTTTCAATCTTCTCTGTCGTCTGTCTGTGATGATCAAGCACAACGATCGTCCGCGTCAGATACAGGATCTCTTCGCACTCTGTAATACTCGGCCGGTTCGTATCCACGACAACCACCACCGTATTCTGATTCGTCATCTCGATTGCCTGCTCATGTGTGATAAAGACCTTCGCGTAGGATTCGTCCTTTTCTTTAAGCATGCTCACCCAGGCGCGGATGCTGCTGTTCAGTTCGCCCAGCACAATGTACGCCGGTTTGTCCGCCTGCATCGCAGCCCGGCACACGCCAACGCAGGCTCCAAGGGAATCGATGTCGGTATTTTTGTGCCCCATCACGATCACCTGTTCACGGGCCGCGATCATTTCCCGAAGTGCCTGTGCCTTTACGCGGGCACGCACACGCGTATTTTTCTCAGAATGCTGCGTTTTCCCTCCGAAAAACGCCATCTTATCTTTGTCTTTTACAACAGTCTGATCGCCTCCACGCGCCAGCGCCATCTCCATCGCCACGCGGGCCGCCTCAAAATTCTGTGCATATCCACCGTTATTCAGTCCGATGCCGATGCTGACGGTTGCTGCGATCGAGTTGCCGATGTTGACTGTTTTAACATCCTCAAGCACGGTAAAACGGTCATCCTCAAGCTGATCCAGCCCCTTGCGGTTCATGACAAGGAGATATTTATCCTTTTCCAGCTTTTTGATCAGACCATCCGCCGAGCAGATGTACTTCGTAATCCGCCGATCCACCAGTGCCTCCAGCATCGAACGGCGTACATCTTCCACACTCTCCATGACCTCGTCATAGTTGTCCACATAAAGAAGCCCTACAACTGCAGTCTGCTCATAATTTTCCTGCATATACCAGGAAAGCTCTGTCGTATCGAGAAAACTCATCGCGACCGCACAGCATTCCCCGTTCAGAAGTTCTACTGCATCGCTTCCCTGTACAACCTCTTCCAGCGAGATCCGCCGCATTGTCACGCGGTATTTTTTTCCGTCATAATCAATATCTACGATCCGTTCTTCCTGATCCAGAGGAAAATGTGCCGAATTAATCTGCGGAAAGATCGACGTGATATTCTTGTGATAATCCTTTTTCTTTCCGGTCAGTTCCGCAAGCCGGTCATTCATCCGCAGGATCCTTCCATCTGTCTGTACCAGACCGTACGGAATCGACATGTCCTTTAGAAGCATGCGCTCCACGCCACTGTACTGCGCTGCAAAATCCAGCAGTTCACTCAAAACACGCGGTCGGTAATACAGATAAATCCCTGTGATCGTCACATACAAAAGGAGCGTAAATCCGCCAACAATCACTCCGGCCAGTGTATTGACATACAGTACCACTGCAGTCAAAACGAGCAGCAGCAGTACAACGACCACGCACCAGTACCAGTGGCGCATCAGCTTGCCGCTGTACTTGAGCTGCATTTTATTTTTTATCTTGTCATTTTCCATCGCTTCTGCCTTCCTGCCGGTAAATGATGTGCTTATCTCACCGTATTTTCCCGGCCTTTTCAACTGCCCTTTCTTCTGAAGTGTAACGAACTTTATTTTGTGCCTTTCTTTCTCATAACCTGTTTCTTTGCTGCCGTCCATTTTACCATATCCGGATGAAGATGGGAAGTATTTTTCTGAGCGCTTTCATCCGAACCACTGTCAAATCAATCTTCTCCAGCGCAGCCGCAGCTGTCAGATCCGGATTCACTGCTTTTCCAAAGTGTGTCTGAAAATGCTCTAAGCTTCAATCATATTACGGATTTTCTGCATTTCCTCATCGATCGCAGTGATCGAATCTGCGCAGATGCGAAGTTTTTCCATGATCTCTTCCTCGTTTGTCACATTTTTCTTGTAGCGCAGCTTATGATCGACACTTGCCCAGAAATCCATCGCGATCGTCCGAAACTGCACTTCTACCTTCACAAACGTTTTCCCTTCCTTCAAAAATACCGGGATCTCCAGAATCTGATGCAAACTGCGGTAGCCGTTCGGTTTCGGATTTTTGATATAATCCTTCGTGCGCAGCAGCTGAATGTCGTCCTGGTGCACCAGAAGATCGGAAAGTGCGTAAATATCCTCCTGAAATGCACAGATAACCCGGAGTCCGGCCACATCGAACAGATTCTCTTCAATCTGCTGTTCCAGCACCTCTTCATTAATCGGCAATCCCTTTCGACGCAGCTTTTCCATGATACTCACCGGACTTTTCAGTCTGCTCTTGATCGACTCAAACGGATTGCGGTCGTACTGAAGCGAAAATTCTGTGTTGAGCACTTTGAGCTTCGTCTCCACCTCCATGATCGCACACCGATATTTATTCATCATTTCCATATATCGCTTTCCGGTCTCCAGCATATTGATATACATGCCGTATTCGTCCAGATTTTTTGTCTCGTTTTCCACTTTTTCCTCCGTTCCGGGAATCCCTGGGATACGGTACTTTCCTGGTTTTCGTATTCTTTTTTCGTCTTTCTTCCATTTTTCTCCCATATCCCTTTTATTTGTAACTGTTCAGAGCCAGGCAAAATTTCATAAAACAGGCGGAAAATGCTTGCATTTTTAAGCCTGTTTTTGAAATTTTATTTGGCGGATACGCCACACCGACGAAATTCGTAGCATTTTGGAGGTTGGCTCTGAACAATTACTTTTATTTTACCATAAACTCAATCTGTTTTCCTCTGATTTTTTCATTCTATTTGTGAAATTCTTCTAAACTTCTTATTATTTCACACAGTTCAAAACGAATAAATGAAAAGCGCAGGCTCCGTTCTGGAACACCTGCGCTTTTCCCTGTTTCAATTTTCTTTCTTATTTTTCTGCCGGCTTTCGACTCTGTTTATTCTGCTCCGTCGATTGCTGCCCACTGTTCTTCGATTGCTGCGCAGGTTGCGTCTTTATCTGCGCTTCCAGTGATATAGGACTGGATCAGCTCACCAAATACCTGATGCCAGCTGTCAGTCGAGTAGCAGATACCAAGTGCGGCACTACCTTCCGATGCTTCCAGCTCGCTGCCCTGCTTGATGATTTCGAAGCTGCTCTCTCCCTCAGTCTGTACCGGCGGAACTACGCCAGCTACATCTGTAAACCAGTTGATGCCGTAATCAGAAGTATACCACCAGTTCACGAAATCAAGCGTTGCCTGAAGTGCTTCTGACTCATTGTATACATGGAGTGCCTGGTCAGAACCGGAAATGATCTTGCACTGATCCGCCTTGTCACTTACCGGATAGCCATTGAAACCAATCTGAAGATTCGGATCGATCGCAAGGGAATCTGCCTCGATCCATGCGCCCTGTCCAAGTACCATTGCTGCCTCTCCGCTTCCGAATGCTGCCAGCTCATTCTCAAGTGCGGTCTCAAGCGGCTTGTCATCGCCGTACTGAACTGCAAGATCAATAAAGTCAAAGAAATTATTGTAAAGTGCCGGATAATCCGCAACCTTTGCCTCACCCTTTTCAAAAGATGCTACGAGATCGGATACCTCAACACCTGCATCACCAGCAGCTGCTGCCAGGAAATGCTGCCATACATGTTTGAATACCCACCACTCACTGAATCCTGTTGTAAACGGCTTGTAGCCTGCCTCAGAAATCTTCTCGCATGCTGCTTTCAGCTCTTCTGTCGTCTTTGGGAACTCTGTGATGCCGCACTCTTCAAAGATTGCCTTATTGTATACGATTCCAAAATAGTTGCCCTTGATTGCAAGGCCGTAAACACCACTGCCGTCTTCCGGAGATTTCATTGCGGCTGCAACGGACGGAAGCATCGTCTCGGTCAGAGGCTGTCCGGTCAGATCATACGACCACTCTTTGTATACATCGATCTCTTTTCCTGATGTCGATGAGAAAATATCCGGAACCTCGCCTGAATTGAGCTTTGCTTTCAGCAGCGTCGGATAATCGTTCTGCGTCGTCTCGTAGTTGATCGTAACGTCCGGAGCTACCTCTTTGTATGCCTCGATCAGTTCATTGATCGCATCCGCATACTCCGGCTGGCTGATAAACATATAGATCTCGTTCTCGTCTGCCAGTGCTGCCGTTCCCATCGTTCCGAATGCGCTTGCTGCCACTGCTGCTCCAAGTACCAGGCTCAGTAATCTTCTTTTCATGTTTTTTCCTCCTTTTAATTACATGATATAAGTTTTCGCTTTATTTCAGCAGTATGGATACTGCCTTAGTTCCTTTTCTCCTGTAGCGTTTTCCTGATAATTCAGTTTTCTGCTCCAGTTCATTTTTGTTTCGAACCTTATTCAGCCGCTGTTCACTGAGCAAGTCCCTCCCCACTGCTTATTGCGCTTATTACTTCTCGCAATTGAAGCAGGGGACTTGCCTGACTCGGTTAAATCATCATCCCTTCACCGCTCCTGCCACAACACCCTCCACAATGTATTTCTGCAGCAGGACGAAAATGATGATGGACGGCGTAACTGCCAGCACCATAGCGGTCATCGCGTAATGCCATTTCGTATTCATCTGCCCGATAAAAGTATACGCCGCAAGCACGAGCGTCTTTGTCTTATTGCTGCTGTTAACCATCAGAAGCGGAAGCAGGAAGTCGTTCCAGATCCACATGATATCAAGCACAATGACTGTCACCGTCACGGACTTGAGCAGAGGGAAAATGACCGATATGAACGTGCGTGTCGTGGATGCCCCGTCAATCTTTGCGCTCTCATCCAGCTCTCGCGGGATCGTCTTCATGAAGTTGTAAAAAATGAAGGTCGCCATCGGGATCCCGAACCCCCAGTACTGAACGCCGAGTCCCAGTCTGCTGCCGGAAAGATGAATCACATTCATTGCCTTAAGCAGCGTGATCATGATCGTCTGAAACGGAATCAGCATCGGTGTGATGATGAGAAAATGTGCCAGCTTCGTGTACTTCGATCTTCTGCGGTCGAGCATGTAGGCCGCCGCCGAGCTGAACACCACGATGCCAGCGATACCGGTCACGGTAATCAGCACGTTGTTCCCGAACAGACGGAAATAATCGATCTTATTGATTACATACGTATAATTTTCCAGCTCCGCGTGGGACGGAAGCGCGATCGCATCCTTTACAATCTCTCCGAATGGTTTAAAGGAATTCATATACATCAGGTAGACCGGATAAATATAAACCAGCGCCACCAGCAAAAGTACGATCAGAAAAATGATGTGTTTTATCCGTTTTTTGGTTTTGTGTCCCGTCATAACTCTACCTCCCTGCTGCTGAACAGCTTCAGCACGAACTGTGTCACGACAAGCACTACCAGGAAGTAAATGATCGATTCTGCAGAACCGAGTCCGTAATGGTTATTCTGGAATGCTTCCTTATAAATCTGAAGCGTCACACTGTAAGTCGATGCTCCCGGCCCGCCTTTTGTCAGCGCAAGAATGATATCAAATACCTTCAGTCCGTTGGTCAGCGACATAAACACGCAGGTCGTGATCGATGGTCCAAGCAGCGGAAGTGTCACCTTAAAGAATCGCTGACGGTTCGATGCGCCATCTACGACTGCCGCCTCCAGCACATCCGTCGGAAGTGCCTGCAGACCTGCGATATACAAAACAATGTAAAATCCCAGTGACTGCCAGATGCCGACCATGACAACGGAAAAAAATGCAATCTTCGGATCGCCGAGCCAGCTTAAATTCCATACGCCCCAGCCCGTGATATCGTACAGCTTCGCAAATCCCTGTGTAAAAATGAATTTCCAGATAAAGCCGACGATCGTCATGCTCATGATATACGGGATAAAAAATACGCCGCGGAGCACATTTGCAATCTTCAGCTTTTTCGTCAGACATACCGCGAGCGCCAGCGCAAATACATTGGAAAATACCATAAACAATACAGTGTATTTTCCGGTAAAAAGCAATGCATCCTTAAACTCGCTGCTCTCCAGAAAAATCGTCCTGAAGTTTTCCAGTCCGATGAATTCTGCGTCCTTTGCGATACCGTTCCATTTTGTCAGGGAATAATAACCGCTCATGACAAACGGAATGTACATCATTATCGTGACCAGAACGATTGCCGGAAGTGTATAGATCACGGTTTCCAGCGCTTCTTTTCTCTTTCGCTTTGATTTCACACTGCCCTCTCCCTTCTGTTCCCTGCCCGTCTTCTGTACATGCGTGTCTGTGCAGAGCGTCGCATCAGATCTGCTGCCTTGCATGTCATGTCTATTTCGCATGTAATTCTGTATGTTTTTATTATATCTTCCGTCTCTTTTTATTAAAATGGAATTTTGTGAACGAAGAACAGGAAAATAATGAACAAAACTTTTATTTTATATACCCATCTTTCCGTCATTTATTCCATGTGCTATAATGATTTTCGAAATGTTTCTATCATATTACATAGTACTTAACCGAAGCGAGCGAGCAGGCAACTGCTTCAGAAAGGAACAACTCCAGCAATGAATAAATCGATTTTCACACACAAATTTTCCCGCATCCGCAGCCGGATGCCGCTTTGGGCACAGCTTGTCGTCATGCTCACCTTCGTGACCACTGTACTGCTCTCTTTTATTCTGGTACGCGACTACCAAAACAACCGGCGCAGCATCATTGAACGGCAGATTTCCACCTCCGGGCGGCTGCTCGACCTGGAACTGCAGAACCTTGATCAGTATGTAAAAGAGCTCACGTCCTTCTGTCTGCAGCCGCTCTATGACAGCGACTTTTCCCGCATTTTATCCGAAAAAGATCCCATCGCTGCTTCGGATGAAACCTACATCTTAAATCAGATGCGCATCTACTTTTTCTCGCGCAGCGATTTAAACGGCTACCAGATCTGCCGTCTCGCGGATGGGAGCATTTACGGGCGCAGCGGACAGGTGCAGCATTTCCGAAAACTGCCTGACACCACTGCGTTTCCGCAGGAAGCGATCATCACCAGCTCCAAGGGAAAATATTTTCATGCAATTCTTCCCTCCGAACAGAAAAACGGCTTTTTCGACTATTACCAGTCGATCATCCGCATCAAAAACAAGCAGCCCGCTGCTGTCATCCGTCTGGAGATTGACCGCTCCTTTGCCGCCTCTCTCAATCAGAGCCATGCGGCAAACGGGGAGTTTCTCTGCATTCTGAATCAAAACGGGCAGCTGCTTTTCTCCGGTTCTGAATTATTGGATGAGATCGATTCGGACACTTTAAAAAAAATAAGCGGAATCGCCTCCGCCCAGTCCGCCTCTCTTGAAATCAGCGGGAAAAAGTGGCTGTGTATCTCCTGCCTGGATGACCGGTTCGGCATGCAGCTTGTCTCTTTCTGCCCGATGCAGCAAATCGATACGCAGATCTCCTTTATTCTGAAAAGCAGCCTGCTGCTCGGCATGGTCACCTGGCTGCTCGCTGCGCTTGCGACCTTCGTGATCGTGCGCCTGACGACCGCCCCGCTGACCGCTTTCAGCCGTCGCATGAAAGAGGTCGGAAACGGAAACTTTTCCCCGATCGAAGAAAATGGAGGAAGCCGCGAGCTACTCGCACTCTCCCGCAGTTTCAACGAGATGGTCAGCCACATCGATGAGCTGATCAATCAGAATTATGTCTCTGAAATCAACGAAAAGACCGCCCGCCTCGCTGCGCTTGAAGCCCAGCTCAACCCGCACTTTCTTTACAATACGCTCCAGGCGATCGGCACCGAGGCACTTTTGAACGATCAGCCGCAGATCAACCGCATGCTCGCCTCCCTTGCCGCAAACCTGCGCTACTCAATCAAGAGCGGCGATCCGGTGCGTTTAAAAGATGAAATTGTCTATGTGAACAATTACATTATGCTGCAGAAAATGCGTTTTGAGGAACGGCTGCACGTCCAGATCGAAATCTCCGACGAGTACGACAATTTCCTGATTCCAAAGATCAGCATTCAGACCCTCGTCGAAAACTCGATCCTGCACGGCTTTGGCGACACGACAGAGTCGATCTCCATCCGCATCCATGCGTCACGCAAAAACGAGCTTCTGCAGATTCAGATCAAAGACGACGGCTGCGGCATCGATGAAGCGCACCTGCAGGAGCTGAAATCGGAATTTCAAAATTACCTCACACCCGGCCACATCGGAAAGATCGGTCTCGCCAACCTCTACAGCCGCCTGCAGATCCTGTATCAGGGAAAGGCTTCGCTTGAGATCGAAAGCTCACCTCATCATGGAACTGCCGTGACGCTGCTTCTTCCTGCCACGACGGTGCTGACAGAGCTGCCGCACTGAAGCGCTACTGCTTAACAAACAATTTTATCCACCAGAATTTCTCTCAGTATTTGTTATTCCGCCGAAACCAGACTTATCATTTTACTCTGCACAGCTTTGCAGAGCTTACCTGTAGAATTCCCAGGAGATTTTCCGAGAGCGGATCCTTTCTTATGAAATTCTGCAAGCAGCTCTGGCTTTATGAGATTTCATAACCATAATTGTCCAAAAAGGAGGAATTTTTATATGTACCGCGCAATCATTATCGATGACGAAAAACCGGTCCGCATCGCTGTCAGCAAACTCGGCCACTGGGCCGCCTTTCAGATCGAGGAGCCTCCCGTCATGGCCGCCAATGGGAAAGAGGCGATCCGCACGATGCGCGAGCTGCATCCGCACCTCGCCTTTGTCGACATGAATATGCCGGTCATGAACGGCTCCCAGTTTCTGCAGCAGGCCGCTGCAGAATTCCCGGACACCCGTTTTATCGTGATCAGCGGCTACGACGAATTTTCCTACGCGCAGCAGGCCATTCGCTGCGGCGCCGTCGATTACCTCTTAAAACCGATCATCGAGGAGGACTTAAATCAGGCAATCCTGCACGCGATGCAGTCCATCGATCCGTCCTTTGCTCCGCTGCCGCAGGACCGCTGCAGCGCACCGCCGGATTCCGATGCCGTGATTGACATTATCCGCGATTACATCGACAAAAATTATACGGAAAATATCAAAATCTCGATGTTCGCTGACCGCTACTTTTTCTCCCGCGAATACCTCTCGAAGCAGTTTAAGTCACGCTACGGCTGCGGCATCTATGAATACGTCCTGCAGGTTCGCATGGAGCGCGCCAAAGAGCTTCTCCTCGACCCCGACATCAAGATCCAGGATATCGCACAGCGCATTGGCTATACCGACAACAACTACTTCAGCAAGGCGTTCCGCAACTACTATGGGATTTCACCAAGCGTGTTCCGGCAGAGGACGTGAAACGGCAGGTGAACGCGAAACAGCCGTAAATCACATAACCGCCAGTAACATTGGTTTCAGTTTTTTCACTTTTCAAAAGAAAAAGCCTTTAAATACCGGAAATTCCAGTATTTAAAGGCTTTTCGTACATTTACTTTTTTGTCAGGATAATTAGTCCTGTACGTACGGCATAAGAGCTACGTGGCGTGCTCTCTTGATCGCTACGGTAAGCGCTCTCTGATGCTTTGCACAGTTGCCTGTGATTCTTCTCGGAAGGATTTTTCCTCTCTCAGATACGTATCTCTTGAGCTTGTTTACGTCCTTGTAATCGATCTCGTTGTTCTCTTTGCCACAGAATACGCAGACTTTCTTTCTTCTGCGGATCGTGCCCCTTCTCTTCATCGGAGCATCGCCTCTATCTTTATTGAATGCCATTGCATGACCCTCCTTCTTTTACGCATTATACTGTAACAGTAATTAAATTTAAATCTAATTGAACGGAAGCTCTTCGTCGATTCCGTCCGGGATGTTCATGAATCCATCTCCTGACGATGCACTCGCCGGTGACGGCATCGGAGCTGCATGACTCGGTGACGGCGCCTGACGCATCATACTGCCGCCTTCTGAGGATGCTGATTTACTCTCTGCGAACTCCTGATCTTCCACTACTACATCCGTTGTATAGACTTTCTGGCCATCCCGGTTCGTATAACTGCCTGTCTGGATACGGCCGGTAATTACGATCTTCGTACCCTGACGAAGATATTTTTCTGCAAATTCTGCACTTCTGCCGAATGCCACGCAGCCGATAAAATCTGCACTGGAACCCGAATCGCCGTCACGGCGGAATCTGCGGTCAACAGCCAGTGTATATCTTGCAATTGCCATGGAGTTATCCCCTGCGGAATAACGAACTTCAGGGTCTCTGGTTAAACGTCCCATTAAGATGACTTTATTCATTTGATCTCCTCTTTTCTATTTATGCATCCTGTCTAACGCATAAATATCTGATGACATTTTCCATGATACGGATCCGTCTTTCAACTTCTGCCGGACATGTTGCATCAGCTTCGAAGCGAACAAAGTAGTAAAATCCTTCATGCATTTTCTGGATTTCATAAGCGAGCTTCTTCTTGCCCCACTCTTCTACCTCTGTTACAGTACCGCCAAAACGGGTAATGTACTCTTTTACTTTCTCGATTGTAGCGGCTCTGTCTTCGTCTTCAATCTTTGCGCTGACAACCACTGCTAACTCATACTTGTTCATGCTTTCGCACCTCCTTGTGGTCTCTGGCCCCTTTTCGTGAAAGGAGCAAGGAATTAAAAATCATATCACGAGGAGTTATTATACCATAAAAAAAGTGGAAAGACAAGCCTTTTTTTCCTGTTTTCCACTCTTTTTATTCTGTTCAGAACCAGGCAACATTTCATAAAACAGCTGTAAAATGCCTGCATAATAACTCAGTTCTTCTTCTCTCCCGCTGCGTTTTTCAGCTCTCTCGTACTTTTTTCCACCTGGCGGCGCGGCATCATGACCTGATGGCCGCAGCCCATGCATTTCAGGCGGAAGTCTGCACCCACGCGGAGGATTTCCCACTCCTGGCTTCCGCACGGGTGCTGTTTTTTCAGTTTGACGATGTCTCCTACTTCATATTCCATTGGCATCGTGCCCCTTTCTGTTACATTCTGCTTCATTGGACAAATATTTCATGGTCGTCTCCATGTCTGTCAAAAACTTTCCATACTTACATGTCAGATATTTTTATTCTTCACAGACAACACCTGTATCTGCCTGACTCACTTTTTTCTTTTAGCGTCAAATATCATCTGTTTTATTCCTCTACTGCCTTGATTTCCAGCGCCCCAAGTACCTTCCCGATGCTCTCCGCGATCAGCAGGTCTGCCTGCTCGTCACGCGGTGTCGGTGATTTGTTGATCACGACAAGGTATTTGCCGCGGAAATAATCGATCAGTCCGGCAGCAGGATACACAGAAAGGGAGGTGCCGCCGATGATCAGCGCATCTGCATTTGAGATATGATAGATGGAATCCTGGATCGTTTTCTGATCCAGTCCCTCCTCATACAGCACAACATCCGGCTTGATGATGCCGCCGCAGGTGCAGTGCGGGATGTCCTCCGTATTCGCCAGAAGGTACTCTGCATCATAAAATTTTGCACAGCGCTGACAGTAGTTGCGATGGATGCTTCCATGCAGCTCCAGCACCGTTTTACTTCCCGCCTTCTGATGCAGTCCATCGATATTCTGCGTCACGATTGCCCGCAGTCTTCCTTTTTGCTCCATCTCCGCCAGCTTTTTGTGCGCTGCATTCGGCTCCACATCCAAAATCAGCATTTTGTCCCGGTAAAACCGGTAAAATTCCTTTGGATTTCGTTTAAAAAAGGTATGGCTTAAAATCGTCTCAGGCGGATAATCATATTTCATATGATAAAGTCCGTCGACGCTGCGGAAATCCGGTATCCCGCTCTCGGTTGATACGCCCGCACCGCCAAAAAATACGATGTTGCTGCAGGTATCCACGATTTCCTGCAGCTTTGCAAGTTTGTCTTCCATACCAGTCGCTTCCTTTCTGTTTCTTTTCTGCTGCCAGTTATCCCACTATCTTTGTCCTATATTTATTGCCATCCGTTTTGCCCATTTCATAAGCTATTCTTTCTTTTGCAGCACCACTTCTGCTTTGATCTGAATTTTCGTTACACCTATTGGACAGTTCCCGTTTCCGTCCGTGTTTTCGTCTCATCCGTCTTCGACGCATACACCTGTGCCAGCCTGCCCATTACCACAAACCGGGTGGAATCATCGCCGGTACACGTAGAAAGTGTCACCACGCGGTCCTCCCGTGTGACTTCTACGTCCGTATTATCCACAACAGAGTTTGCAAATGCCTGATTTACAAACTGATTAAATTCATCCTCTGTAAAAGTAACCTGATAGGTCAGTCCCACCTTGTTGACCACAGCTGCAGAAAAGATACGGTACTGATAAATCAGATCCGGTGTGTAGATCCAGAAATATTTGCTCTTTTTGAAGACCTCCGGATCATTGTAGTTTTTCAGTTTCCCAAACATCGAACCATTTTTCATATTATGTCCATAAATGATGGTATTCTGGTCTGTGAAATCTGCTTCGTTATCACAATTCATGAAAAGACAGCCTGCAAAATTATCGGTTCGCTCAAATGTCCGGTGCAGATAGTAGTCGTTATCCTCGCCCTGCACAAGCGGATAGGAAATATCCAGTGCCCGGATGCGCAGCCAGCCGACGATATCTTCATTTACCGCCTTCAGCTGATCAAAATCAATCGGATTGCGCATGACCGGAACCGTAATCTCTTTTCCGTTTTCTTCAATGGTTTTCATCGTTTTTCCGGTAATCGACTGTACCGCCGATGCATCCTTCAGCGTATCGTCATCATCGAGTGCATCGTAATCCCCGGTACCCTGCCCGTCCGCTGCATAACTGCTCTCCAGATTATCGTACTCATCGGAGCCTTTTTTGTAATCCTGATAAAATCCATACAGTGTCCATCCAGAATACAGGAAAACACCAAGTGCAATAATCATCAGAAGAAAACGCAGAACATCACCGAATGTCCGTTTTCGCTTTTTCTTTCTGTTTGTGTGCACTTCCCGGTATGGGATTTCGCCGTTCCCGTAAGGAGCGTCATTTTTCCCATAGCCGCGCGGATCCTGTCCGCCGCCGTGCACACCGCCGCTGTTTCGTCTGCCTCTGTCATTCACTTTTTCATCACCCCTGTCAGATTCTGATATATGGTAACTGTTACCGCCCTGCCGTAAGATTCTTATTTTCCTGACCGACCGCCGGAAACGTCACAATAAACCGCGTATTTTTCCGGTCGCTTGCCGCTGTGATCGTGCCTCCGTGCAGCTCCACAACCTGTTTTGCGATCGCAAGACCCAGTCCGGAACCGCCTGTTTTGCTGGAACGCGAATCATCTGCACGATAAAAACGTTCAAAAATCATCTCCAGCTTTTTCTGCGGGATCTGAGGTCCCTCATTCGTAAAGACGATCGTCGTCCTTCCGTGGCCGCCGCGCGCCTGGATCAGGATCCGGGTGTTTTCACTTCCATACGCGACCGCATTGCGCAGCAGGTTTTCAAACACACGTGCCAGCTTATCCGGATCGCCCTTGATCATCAGGCCTTCCTGCGCGTCAACTGCACATGTCATTCCTTTTTTCTGCAGCATTGCGTAGTTCTCATCTGCGATCTGCTCCAGAAAAATGGAAAGATCCATCTCCTGCTTTTCCAGCACAAAATCCTGAAGGTTAAATTTTGTGATATCAAAAAACTCATTGATCAGTTCTTCGAGGCGAAGCGCTTTTTCCAGTGCGATATGCGTATATTTTGCCCGCTCAGATGTCTCCATATCCGGCTGATTTTCCAGCATCGTCAGATACGCGACCACCGATGTCAGCGGAGTGCGGAGATCGTGTGCAAGATATGCAACCAGCTCATTCTTTTTCTGTTCGCTGACTGCCGCTTCCTTTTCCCTGCGCAAAAGCTCGCCTTTTAATTCTTCAAGCTGTCCGGTAAGAGGCAGCAGCTCTTCCGGCAGCACCACCGGCTCTTCCGGCTCATGCTCCACCTGATCCAACGCACTGCTGATATTGCTTAAATAAGCCGCCATACGGTTTGCGGTGATCACAAAGAGTGCAGCGGCAGATACGACGCAGCCAAGCAGCCCCAGACAGAGCTTATTGTCTGCGACCATACTTTTAAACAGCTCCTCCGCATCTTTATACGTCATTCCCTTCACACAGACCAGCATCTGTACCGCCGTTTCTGCGATCATCGTGCCAAGCACACTCTGTGCTGCCAGGGAAAACACGCCATACCATACCGCAGATGCCAGCACAAACCCAGCAAACGCACGAAGCAAAATTTTTTTTCGGAATCTGCGATACTCATTTTTCAATTTTATATCCTACTCCCCAGACAGTCTTGATGAAATCACTCTTGCGTGTTCCATCTCCCATCTTTTCGCGCAGATGCCGGATGTGTACCATCACCGTATTATTGCTGTTCTTGAAGTACTTTTCCTTCCAGATCTGCTCAAAAAGCTGCTCAGAGCTGATCACCCTGCCCCTGTTTGAACAAAGCAGCCAGAGAATATCAAATTCGATCGGTGTCAGGACCAGTTCCTTTTCGTTGTACGTACACTCATGCGTGTCACGGTTCATCACAAGTCCGGCAAAATCGATTATATTTTCCTGCTGCTTTACGTTGTCGTTGTATTTTGTATAGCGGCGCAGCTGTGCCTTGACGCGCGCCACAAGTTCGAGCGGATTGAATGGTTTCGGTATGTAATCATCTGCACCCAGGGTCAGGCCCGTGATCTTGTCGGTGTCCTCTGTTTTTGCAGTCAGCATGATTACCGGAAAACGATAACTTTCACGGATCTTCTGCAGGACGGCAAAACCGTCCATATCAGGAAGCATCACATCCAGAAGTGCCAGCACCGGTGACTCTGCCTCAACCTTTCGCAGTGCTTCACGGCCGGTAAACGCAAGTTCCACCTCATAGCCTTCATTTCTCAGATACAGTGCGATCACCTCGGCGATTTCCCGCTCATCGTCGAGTACCAGTATTTTATTGTTCATAAAAAATCCTTATCTGCAGGCACGATTTCCGTGCCTGCTTTTGCTGATCCTTACTCGCAGTTGCCAACGGTACGCGGATACGGAAGTACGTCGCGGATGTTTGCCATGCCGGTCAGATACATCACGCAGCGCTCAAATCCAAGCCCAAAACCTGCATGTCTCGTGGAACCGTATTTTCTGAGATCCATATAATAGCGGTAATCCTCCTCGCGCATGCCCAGCTCACGGATCCTTGCCGCCAGCTTGTCAAAATCATCCTCTCTCTGACTTCCGCCGATGATCTCACCGATGCCCGGTACGAGGCAGTCCATTGCCGCTACGGTCTTTCCATCCTCATTCATCTTCATATAGAAAGCCTTGATCTCCTTCGGATAGTCCGTCACGAACAGCGGGCGTTTGTAAATCTGCTCTGTCAGATAACGCTCATGCTCGGTCTGCAGGTCACAGCCCCAGGATACCTTATATTCAAACTTATCGTTGTGCTTCTCCAGAATCTCAATCGCCTCTGTGTAGGTCACATGTCCGAACTCAGAGTTCAGCACGTGGTTCAGACGGTCAATCAGTCCTTTATCCACAAAGGAATTGAAGAAGTTCATCTCTTCCGGCGCATGCTCCAGCACATAACGGATAAGGTACTTGATCATGTCTTCTGCCAGGCGCATGTCATCATCCAGATCCGCAAATGAGATTTCCGGCTCGATCATCCAGAACTCAGCCGCATGACGCGCCGTGTTGGAATTTTCTGCACGGAACGTCGGACCGAACGTATAAACGTTGCGGAACGCCTGTGCAAAGGTCTCAACATCCAGCTGGCCGCTTACGGTCAGGTTTGTCATTTTTCCAAAGAAATCCTGAGAAAAATCTACCTTGCCTTCTTTATCCTTCGGGATATTGTTCAGATCCATCGTCGTAACCTGGAACATCTCACCGGCGCCCTCACAGTCACTTCCGGTGATGATCGGCGTATGCACGTATACAAATCCTCTCTCCTGGAAAAACTGATGAATCGCATAAGCGATCAGGGAGCGTACACGGAACACTGCCTGAAACGTATTTGTACGCGGACGCAGATGCGGAACGGTACGAAGATATTCAAGAGAATGACGCTTTTTCTGCATCGGATAATCCGGCGTCGAAGCACCCTCAAGCTCTACTTTCGATGTCTGGATCTCAAACGGCTGTTTTGCATTCGGTGTCTCCACCAGCATACCGGTGACGATCACTGCTGCTCCGACATTCATTTTGCAGATGTCCGCAAAATTTTCGAGCTGATCAGAATATACGATCTGAAGTGTCTCAAAAAAAGTACCGTCATGCAATACGATAAATCCAAAGGTCTTTGAATCACGGTTGCTACGCACCCAACCTCCTACTGTGATCTCTTTTCCCACGTAGGACGCGCGATCATGATACAATTCTCTTACCGTAGTAAATTCCATTTCTTTGTTCTCCTATCTTTTTCTTTCCGAAGACTGCTGACATCTGGAAGAAAAACGGCCTGCACCATTTTCACACACAATGCCCCCATATCACCATGCAGTCTGTTTGACCTATTATAGCCTCTTTTGCAGGGGACTGCAAGTTGAATCGGTTTGTTCTTTAAAATATGCCGTCCAAAAGTCTGGCCGCCCCGGCAGCTGCATGGTGCGGCTGTTTCGGAAATGCCATGCTGCTTCTTGACAGAGTATTCCCCTCTTCTTTACAATTCTTCTATCCGCTCTGCTGCCGCAGCGATAATTTGTAACTGTTCAGAGCCAAGCAGATTTTCATGCAAAAGTGTGAATCATGCTTGCATGAATGAACACTTTTACATGGAAATCTATTTGGCGGATACGCCACACCGACGAAATGCGCAGCATTTTGGAGGTGGTTCTGAACAGTTACGATAATTTTTTATTTTCCATGCAACAATCCTTTCTTTTTTACACACTTATAAGTAGAACGGTAAATTTCAGGCGGACATTTCAATCCGCTCTCGTAACCCGCAAGATCATAAGAAATCCGCCTGCAGGCAACGCTTTTCTTACGATATTATTTAAAGGAGATTTTCAGATGAATCAGACCACAGAGCTTGTCCGCCGGGCCGCATCCGGCGATGCACATGCATTTGCCACGCTCTATTCTTTCATTTATAAAGATCTGTACCGCTTTTCTCTTTATACCCTGCAAAATCCGCAGGATGCCGAGGATGCGGTCAGCGAGGCAGTGCTTGACGCTTTTTCAGGCATTGGAGGGCTTCGCGATCCAGAGGCGTTTAAAAGCTGGATGTTCGCGATCCTGTCCGCCAAATGTAAACAGAAAATACGGCAGTATAAAAATGCTGACAGCGAGCTTTCCGAGGATCTTGCTGCAAATGACTGCAGCTTAAGTGAACAGACCGCTGTACGGCTTGCATTTCAGTCTCTTGCGCCGCAGGACCGCCTGATCCTTTCACTTCATCTCTTCGGAGGCTATACAAGCCAGGAGATCGGCGAGCAGCTTGAAATGACAGCCGGGACAGTCCGTTCCAGACAAAGCCGCGCACTGCAGAAGCTGCAGACGCTGCTTGGCTGACGGAAAACAGTAGATCATCATAACAGATAGAAAGGATGACTTATCAATATGAACGAAAAACAACTTCTGGATCGACTGAAGCGGGAAGCAGACACAGTCCCCTTGCCGGAAACACTCTCACCGGAAGCAATCGAGCGAATGCTCCTGGCCGCACAGAAAAACCAGGCTGCGCAATCCAAAAATCCAACGGAACCGGCTTCGGCACAGAGCGCAGCTTCTTCCGATGCAGGTTCCCCACATACGAAAGGAGGCAGCAACATGAAAAAACACACTTCTTTTTACCGCTGCGCGATGCGCTATGGAAGTCTCGCCGCCGTTTTTGTACTCGGTGTCACCGTGCTGTGGCAGGCAAATCAGATTTCCTCGCTGAAAGAAAACCAGGCGGCGGCACCGCCAGAAAACGGAAAAGTTTCTGTATTCACGGAAACCGAAGCCAGCGAAACCGATATCCAGAATGCAGATACCAACGCTGTACGAGACACAGACAGTGAAAAAGCAACTATAATGGATACGAATCAGTCCGGGCAGAACGCCGCTGAAACATCGAACAATATCAATGTATCAAAATCTTCTGCCGCAGCATCTGCTCCGCAGGAGGATGCATTCACTTATGCCGACTCCTACGAGCAGATCTACGATACGTTAAAGGATAAGCTTGGCATTTCGCTGTACGGACGTGATTCCGCCTATGATGTTCATGCAGAGGGTACCAGTGACACCGGCGTATCGACTGCTTCTTCTGCTGACAGTGCCGCTTCCTCTGATGTACAAAACACATCTGATTTTTCAGAAACGAATCTGCAGGAAGCAGGCGTCGATGAGGGTGATATCGTAAAAACAGACGGACAGTATCTTTATATTCTGAAACAGGATCTCTCCTTCTCAATCATCCGCGCAGACGGCAGTGATCTGACGCTATGCAGTACGACACCACTCGATACGTCCGCTCTCTCCAATCCGTCAATAAAGGAACTGTACCTTGACGGCACTCAGCTTACGGTTCTTTTTCAGGGCACCCAGTCCTCTCTGGAACAGGAAGATAACATCTATTATACCTCTTCTTCGATGGCCTCGGTTTTGTGTACGTATGATGTTTCCGATCCGAACACCCCGAAGCTGACCGGAAGCCTTACTCAGGAGGGACGCTACGCTGCTTCCCGAAAGGTCGGAGACTATCTGTATCTCTTTACCAGATATACGCCATCGCTCCTCGATACGTACGCTTCCAGTACCATGGCTCCGCGTGTCAACGGTACTGCCGTTCCTGCTTCCTGCTTCTATCTTCCGGATCAGCTGAGCAGTCAGCAGTATCTCGTAATCACGGCGGTCGATTTAAGCACAGCCGCAGCCGTCACCGACCAGAAGGTCCTCGTTTCCGGAGCCGATAATTTCTATGTCAGCACCGAAAACATCTATATTGCAACTGAAAACTATAATTCTGACGATATGTTCACGGAGCTTGCCAAATTCCACTATGACGGAGGACATATCACAGGCGTTGCTGCCGGTTCTGTACGCGGCTATCTGAATAATTCTTTCTCCTTAAACGAATATAACGGATATCTTCGTGTTGTATCGACATATTACGATTCGTCCACTGAGGACTGGACAGAAAAAAATCTCCTTACTATCTTTGATGAAAACCTGAAGCAGGTCGGCACGATCGACGGTCTTGCTTCCGGTGAGACGATCCGCTCCGCCCGTTTTCTCGGCGACACCGGATATTTCGTAACATTCCGTCAGACAGACCCGCTGTTCCGTGTTGATCTCTCCGATCCGGCATCCCCAAAGATCACCGGTGAATTAAAAATCAGCGGCTTTTCCTCCTACCTGCATTTTTACGGAGAAAATCTTCTGCTCGGCATCGGCTACGAAGCGAATGAAACTACCGGCGAGACAACCGGCATCAAACTCTCGATGTTCGATCTTTCTGACCCGGATGAGATAAGAGAAGTAAACCGGATCGTGATCCCCGGCATCACCTGGGCACCGGCGATCGATGATTATAAGTCGATTCTTGTCGATGCAGAAAAGAACCTGATCGGTTTCTACTGTGATGGACGTTATCTTGTTTATTCTTATGACAGTGAAAATGGGTTTGACCGGATGCTGGTCTATGACTTCTTTGAGGATGACCTGATGGACACCGCACAGTACGATACCATGCGCGGACTGTACATTGGTGATACGCTCTATCTGGCCGGAGATGGTTTCGTGGTTTCATTTGATCTTGCGGACGGATGCCGCAGGCAGGAGGTGTTCCGGTACTGAAAAATCCGCCGTTTGGGCAGCTTATCAGGAGTGGCTTGTACCACTCCTGATACAGTCAAGTCCCCACCCACTGCTTATTGCTCCGCGCAGCCTCGCAGGGGAGTTGCCTGACTCGGTTAAATCCAGGGTGCCTTTCTCTCTTCTTAACAGGATGCCCTGTGTCGCTCCGTCAGCGCATCACTGAGCTGTGCGAACTGCTCCAGCGTCAGCTGCTCGCCGCGCACGGTCTCCTTCCATCCAAGCTTTGTAAAAGTCTCCATCAATTTTTCTTTTCCAAAGGGAAGATCGGATGCGTTTTTCAGTCCGTTCAAAAGTGTCTTGCGGCGCTGGTTGAAGGATGCACGGATCAGTGCAAACATCAGCTTCTCATCTTTTACAGATACCGGCGGATTCTGATAGCTTTCCAGATGGATTACTGCGCTTCCCACATTTGGACGCGGCATGAAGCAGTTCGGCGGTACATTTGCCGCGATGTACGGAGAGGCATAATACTGGACAGCCAGTGACAGCGCACCGTAATCCTTGCTGCCGGGGCCTGCCTGCATCCGCTGTGCCACTTCTTTCTGCACCATAACGGTGATGCTGCTTACCGGAACGTGACTCTCATAAAGCCCCATGATGATCGGTGTCGTAATATAATATGGAAGATTCGCTACGACCTTGATCGGACGCCCTCCATTTTTCTCCTGTGACAATGCTTCCAGATCCAGCTTCAAAATATCCTGATTGATCACGGTCACGTTGTCATACTCCGCCAGTGTCTCCTCCAGGATCGGGATCAGATTCCTGTCGATCTCCACTGCTGTCACTTCCCGTGCCGCTTCCGCCAGATACTGTGTCATCGTACCGATCCCCGGCCCGATCTCCAGCACAAAATCGTCCTTTGTGATGCCTGCCGCTGCGATGATCTTATCCAGTACATGCGGATCGATCAGGAAATTCTGGCCGAATTTTTTCTGAAAATCAAAGCCATGCTTCTGAATCACTTCTATTGTTTTCTTTGGGTTGGATAATTTTTCTGTCATGGATTCCCCCTGCATTTTTATTGAATTTTCGGATACACCCGCTTCACATTTGCATAAGTGGCATCTTCCACTTCCTTCGGTGTCACACCTTTGATTTCTGCAATCTCCCTGATCACAAGCGGAAGATACAAAGAGGAGTTTCTTTTTCCGCGGTTTGGCGCCGGTGCCAGATACGGACAGTCGGTCTCAATCACGATGTGATCAAGTGGAACTGCCGCTGCCACTTCTTTCATCACACGTGCGTTCTTAAAGGTCACAACACCGCCGATTCCAATATAGTATCCCAGCTTCACATATTCGAGTGCCATCTGCGCCGACGAAGAAAAACAATGGATCACACCGCCTGTCGTGCCGGCATGTTCTTTTTTCATGATCTCAAACGTCTCCTGCGCAGCATCCCTGCTGTGGATATTCACCGGCAGTCCGGTTTCTTTTGCCATATCAAGCTGAGTAATAAACCACTTTTTCTGGCAGTCACGGGATTCTTTATCCCAGTAATAGTCAAGCCCGATCTCACCGACTGCTACCGTCTTCGGCTTTCGGCACAGCCCATACATCCACTGCATGTTCTCCTCGTTCAGGCTGCCTGTATGATCCGGATGCACTCCGGCCGCTGCATAAACAAACGGATACTGCTCCGCCAGAGCCTGACTTGCTGCCACTCCCTCCAGAGAGGCTCCCATATTGATGATGCCGCCGATCCCAGCCTCCTCCATGCCGGAAAGGAGTATGTCGCGGTCCTCGTCAAACTGTTCGTCATCATAATGTGCATGACTGTCAAATATCATTCTTCTGTCTCCGTTTCTTTCCCTTATCAAAGCATGCAAAATCAGCCTGGACACGGTTCTTTGCCCATTCCCTCTGTTTTTGCATATTTTTGCATTCTTTGCCTATTGTACTCTGCCTTGCATCAGTTGGCAAGCGCAAAAATCCCCGGAAACCATTTCGGTCCCGGGGATTTTTCTTTCTGTATCAGCACTCTTTTCGCTCATTTCAGAGACTTGCCTGACTCAGTCAGAATCAATCCTGATACGTCGATTTATAATTGTGGAAGCTCTCCGCATGATGCGGGTTCTCATCCCAGATCTCTTTTGCTTTTCCTGCCCAGTTTTCCGCATAGTTTTCGCACTTGTCACAGAGATGATCTACACTCTCCGGTGACTGAAGGTCTGTGGATTTTGCACCGGTCTTATGTACCATCTCGCGCAGCAGCTCCGGATTCTCGAGCATCGGGCACGGCCTTAACTGGTTGTCGTTGAACGGCTGACCATCACGGTATGCCATGAACAGTGGCTGGCGCAGTGCATCGAGCAAAGATACCTCGTGGATGTTTGCTCCGGAATAGTGGATAAATACACACGGCTCCACATCGCCGTTTGCATTGATATGCATGTAGTTTCTGCCGCCTGCGATGCAGCCGCCGACAAATTCTCCGTCGTTCTGGAAATCCATTGCAAAGATCTGTTTTCCACCTTCTTTGCCGCGGATCTCGCGTACACGGTGATACATGTACTCACGCTGCTCTTTCGTCGGAAGCAGTTCTACGGCAGCCTCATTTCCAACCGGCATGTAATGGAAATACCAGGTGTAACGGCAGCCCTTGTCGATAATCATATCAAGGAACTCGTCCGATGTAACGGTTTCGATATTTTTGCTTGTATAGCAGATTGAGGTACCGAAGATCAGACCGTACTGCTTCATCAGATCCATCGCATGCATTACCTTGTCAAAGCAGCCTGCGCCGCGGCGGGAATCGTTGACCTCTTCATAGCCCTCAAGGCTGATCGATACAGACAGATTACCGACACGAACCATCTCTTTGCACATTTCCTCGTCAATCAGCGTGCCGTTTGTGAACGCATGGAATGCGCAGTCGTTGTGCTTCTCACACAGACGGATCAGATCTTTTTTGCGCACGAGCGGTTCTCCGCCTGTATACATATAAAAGTAAATACCAAGCTTCTTTCCCTGTGTAATGATGCTGTCCAGATCCTCATAGGAAAGGTTCAGCTTGTGCCCATACTCAGCAGCCCAGCAGCCGGTACAGTGCATGTTACAGGCGCTGGTCGGATCCATCAGAATCAGCCACGGTACCTGGCACTGCAGCTCTTTTCTCTTCTCACGGATCGTCTTTGTGCCAAAATATGCTGCTTCAAATCCAAGATTCAACGCCGTCATCTTCAAAACGTGCGGATCGACTTCATCCAGAAGACGGTTCACATACTGCACCCATTTGCAGTCCTTGTCCTGAAGCATTGCGCGCGCCGCGTCATAGCTTTTCTCCTGAAACATATTGCCAGCTATCTTCTGTACCGTATCTACCAGCTTCAAAAGTGCCTCCTGGCGATCTTCCGGATTTTTATTTACATAGCGAAGAACGCCGTCAATTGCGGTACCTACCAGTGCGCGTTCTACCTTGTGTCCTGCTCCCATGTTATTTTCCTCCTCTTTCTTGTTGTGATGCTTCCTGTCAGCTATACATATGGTGTCGCCGCCATGAGCATGCCGAAAATCAAAAGAAATCCGCCTCCGGCAAAACAAATCTGCCTGCTCCATTTTGAGCCATACCAGTAGCCGTATAGCAGACCTGCCACTGCCGCAGCAACTGCCAGCAGCCAGATCGTTATTGTCTCGCCAAAATTCCGGCTGCTCGCATACCAGGCCAGCATGCTGATGATTGTTGTTTTGATTCCGGCGCGTGCCGACTGACTGATCAGCCAGCCTGTACCTGGTTCCTGCTCCAGGTGCTCCTCCATGCCTTTTCCGTAAAATGCCATCCTGACACAGGAAAATGCATAGATCAGAAGCACTGCTGTCGCCAGCGCATGGTACCATTTTGCCGCATTCTGCTCAAATCCACTGATTCGAATGATCTCTACGATCGAAATTCCAAAAATCAGCATCAGCAGCTGCACGCCGGAATAGATTCCTGTGATTCGAAAGATCTTCCGACCTCCCATTTCTGCCTGTGTTGCGCCGATCTTCTGCGTATATTCAAAAATATAAAATGCAACTCCGGCACCCAGGCATATCATACCTGTGCCACTGATCTTCCCCGCCCCCTTCTCCCTGACGTTTTTCTTCCCTGACAGACTTTTGAAATCTCGAATCTTCCAGGTTATTTTCTGCCTTCCTGCCTTCCTGCCTGCCCAACTGCTCCTATTATAAAAAAAAGATCGAATATTGAAATATTCAATCCTTTTTTGTCGTCCGCTTTTTCTGACATTTTCTTATTTTTGTCATTTTTTCTGCACAGAATCTTCTTTTTGTATCACTTCCTGTCCAGCTTCTCTTTCAGTATCTCCTCCAACAAATCTGATGCCAGCAGATCATAGATCTCCAGCAGTTCCTCTGCGCTGATCTCGCCATCGTAACTCATCCATTTCTGCATGACAAACCAGAACATATTCGCCAGATACTCCGCGATCGTATTCGGAGTCAGAAGACGATTTTTACTCTGAAATCCGGATTTCGTAAGCACTTCCTTTACCTCATCCTGCATATAACGCTCCATGATCTCCTTAAACGAATTCTGTCCCTCCAGGCTGACCAGTCTCCGATAAAATGCTTTGTCCTTCTCCATACAAACCAGCATAAAACGCAGGCCTTCTTTTGTATAGCCCGCCGAGATCAGTGAACGTGCCGGCTGCCAGATCTCCTGCTCGAAAATCCAGTCGATGACATCGTACTTGTCTCGAAAGTACGTATAAAAGGTCGGGCGTTTTACCTTCGCCCGATCTGTAATGTCTTTTACAATTATTTTCTGAAATCCTTTTTCCTGCACAAGCTCCTTAAAACTGTCCGCAAGTATCCGTCTGATTTCTGCCATTGCGAAAGGCACTCCTTTTCCTGTGTGGTAAGCGTCTGCAGCGCTTTCTGTTTTTGTGTTCTGCTTCTGCAGCGCCTTTTTCCTGTCAAGTTCTGATTCTATCACAGTTTTTTCTTTTTGGAAACCGCGTTTTTTCGATGTTTTTCTGCGCTCGTTACAGAGGATATCCGTGATATCCGTTTCCTCTTTTCTATGCCGTCACCTTGTGCAGCAGCCATTTTCTGCTGTGAAAACGCCACAGAAATGCAATACCGCGCGCCGTCCAGTCAGTAAACATTCCAATCCATACCGCAATCGGTCCGAATCCCTGTACCCGGCAGAGATAGACACACAGCACCACACGCAGCATCCACATCGAAATGCAGCTGACGATCATCGAGAATTTTACATCTCCGGCCGCCCGCATCCCATAAGCCGGGATAAAGGCCAGCGTCCAGACGATTGGCTTCACGATCGTAATCGCAGTCAGCATATACAGACACATTTCCGCACTCTCAGGCTCCATGCCTCCAAGCACCGTAATCATTCTTCCGGCTGCAAAGACAACCGCGCAGCTGATGATGATCACGATCTCACCAATGCCGGTAAATTTCTTTATGTAATATACCGCTTCATCATTTCTTCCGGCGCCAATGCTCTGTCCCACCACAGTCATCAGACCGATTCCGACGCCGATCGCTGCGATGCCATTTAAATTTTCCATAATGTTCGTCATGGCCTGCGCCGCAATCGCAACCGTGCCAAGCGTCGATACCGTCGACTGGATCGCCAGCTTTCCGAACTGAAACATTGCATTTTCAATACCCGATGGTACGCCGACTGCCAAAATCCGGCGGATGTATTTCCACTCCGGCCGGATTGCCCGGTAATTGTAAACACGCA
Source organism: Lachnospiraceae bacterium (assembly GCA_902363665.1). Taxonomy (GTDB): domain Bacteria; phylum Bacillota; class Clostridia; order Lachnospirales; family Lachnospiraceae; genus Choladousia. Next base: position 197,262 of record CABJAW010000001.1, read on the forward strand.
GCGCATAGCATGGTCGGTGCAGCCAGATCATCACCACGACTGCGCAGAAAATGCGGGAGACCAGCGTTGAGATTGCTGCACCGGCAACCCCGATCCCAACGCCCCAGATCAACACTGCATTTCCAAAGATATTCATGAAATTGGAAATGACAGAAATTATCATCGGACACTTTGTATTACTCTGCGACCGGAAAATGGATGCGCCCGCATCATAAATCGCAATAAACGGAAAAGAAAGTGACGTATACAGAAAATAGACTTCTGAATTCGACATGACCGCCGGTTCTACTGCACCAAAAATCAGCGCCAGGAGCGGTCGGCGAAACAGCAGGCAGATCACAGTCATTGCTGTCGAAAGCGCCGTTACTGTCAAAAGAACCTGATTGGCCGCATTTTCCGCCCGTCTGACGTTTTTTCCTCCCATATACTGGGAACAGAGGATCGCGCCGCCTGCCGCCAGCGCAGAAAACAGCTGAATCACCAGTATATTGATCGAATCCACCAAAGATACAGCTGAGATCGCGGCCGATCCGACATTGCTGACCATGATCGTGTCCACCATACCCATAAGCGACGCAAGAAGCTGCTCTACCATAATCGGCAGAAGCAGCTTCCAGATATCTTTGTTGCTGAATAGATGTTTTTCCTTCATTTTTTTGATTTCCCTCTTCCTGTCCATCCGGATTCATGTAAAGCGGACATTCGCAATCCGCTTCGCTACTTGCAAGATCATAAGGAATCCTCCCGCAAGCGGGCCCCCCCTTATGATATTTCATGAACGCAGTCGCTTCGCGACCTGTCAGTGGGAGCTTTCAACTCCCACTGACATAAGCATCCCCCTTACCCACCGCTTAGTGCTCCGCGCACTTGAAGCGGGGAATGCTTATCTGCGTTCAAAAGCGATTCTATTCACGAAGTCTGACAGGCCCAAAAGTTCTGCCGCATCTGCGGTTTCGTGCTTTACCTGTTCGAAACGCCGGACCATTACTCTGCGTACACATAACGGGAACCAACGCAGTATTCCGGTATCGGAATACATGCGCTGGTTCCCAGTATCTGTCAAACACACTCTAGCACAGGAGAAGAAAAATCACAAGTGCTTTCTTTTTGTTTTTATGCCTGCTGATCTACTGCGTAATCATTCCAGGTCGTAGAAGCAGCTGCTCCGCTTAAATCTGCCGTATCCTCATAGGATTCTACCGTAACGGTCCACTCGCTGTCTCCGTCCACATAGACGGTTCCGTCTGTTCCGACTACTGAAACAGTATTTCCGTTTTCGTCCGTGATCGTGCCTGCGCACTGCAGATCGGTCAGAGTACTGTCACCGGTTACCACCCAGGTGCTGTCATCGCTGATGTAGAAGTTGCAGACACCGTCCCCGCCTTCTCCGGCACAGGACTCATCATCCACAACTGCTCCGGTCAGGGTACTTCCGTCTGTCATATAGAAATCAAGGTCACTGACGGAATCCCAGACCACATCGCCCTGCATTTCCTGCTCTTTTGCGGTAAACAGGCAGTCTGCTCCGTTGCTTCCGACGCTGCCCCAGCCGCGGCGGTTCTCATTTCCGGTGCAGCGCAGGAAGAATTCACTGTCATCCGCGTATGCGATATCCACCCCGGAAAGAAGGAAGGTTGACTCGGTATTTGTCGTATAGAACATGCCACCATTCTTTGCTGTCAGGCTTCCGCCCTCCATCTCAAATGTGCTGTTGCCGACTTCCGAATCACCGGACATACTCTGGTAAAGGATTACGTTCCAGGTACAGTCATTCTGCTCATCATCTGCCATATTTCCAGTCAGATCAGAATTGAACAGATGAATCGAATTCAGCCCCTCGATGCAGACTGCCTCGGAACCGTTTGCCGTCAGCTGTGCATCGCTTACTGCGATATCGGCCGTGCTGTAGATTGCCGGAGAACCGGCACCATTTGAGGTATACGTTCCGCCCTCTGCCACGATTGTTCCGCCGCCTCTGTCACTGCGAATCGCCGCTGAGGATTCACCTGATGTCTCTGCATTTACATTCCAGGCATACAGAGTGCCGCCGCCTGCAACGTGGATGCCGCCTGACGTATCCTGCTGCGTCGTGATCGTCGTGTCAGATACATAAGCCGTGCCGTCACCGTATGCGAATACGCCTGCCGCTCCGGCTGCATCGGTCGTAATCTCACTGTCTGATACATTCACCGCGCCGTCTTTTGCGAGAACCGCCGCTCCAATTCCGTAGAAGCTCGAGTTATCGCCGCCGGTGCTGTCACTGGACTGCCTTGAAATCTGCGCGTTTTTTATCGTTACCTTTGCCCCACTATCAACCAGGACCGTATTCTCATCTGTTCCGGTCGATACAAAGCTTTCACCGTCTGACTCCGCATCCTCATTATATTCATTTGCCGCATCGTAGCTGTCCGGTGCTCCCTGCTGTCCGCCCGGCGCTCCGTCAGGAGCCATTCCACCGCCCTGGCCGCCGTCCATTGACATTACGGTGATGGACGTTGCCGTACCGTCATCATTCAAAGCAACAACGATCTGATCGCCCCTGGCAAGATCTGAAAGCTCAATCGTTTCCTGGCCGCCGCCCGGCTGGCCCTGCGGCGCTTTGCCATTCTCGCCCGGTGCTCCGTTCTCGTCTGACGAGCCCTCTCCATCTGGTTTCTCCGGCGCTTCGCCGTTCTCGCCTGACTGGCCATTTGCGTCGGAGGAATTTTCTCCGTCCGGTTTCTGCAGTGCTCCGCCCGGCGCTCCCATACTCTGACGTGTGATCTCCGTATTGTCCGTGATACTGATCTCCGTCTCATCCCCGACATCTGTCTTTATCGTTACACTGCTCTCACCAACTGCAGTAATCTCACCTCTGACCTGATTTTCATCCTCTTCCGGTCTTCCGTTTTTATCCTGTTCTTTATCCTGCCCACTATCATTCTTCTGTGCTGTCTCATCTGCCGCCGCTGCATTTCCGGCTTCTGTGGTGCTCTTTGTACTGTTCTCCGTCACAGATTCCTCTGCCATAACAGTCAATCCTGCCGCTGTAGTCCCTGCCGTGGACATCACCATAGCTGCTCCAAGTAAAATCGCCACATATTTCTGTTTCATATCTATCACTTTCCTTTCCAGATGATCTGTCTTAATTTCTGCCTCGTTTTTGTTCTGTTCTCTTGAACTGATGCCAGTATATCCCACAAATATGAAAAACAAACCACCAAACTGTGAAAACCCCGGTAAGAAAGTGTGATGAAACTGTGTGCAGTCACCTACGTGAATCCGTCTCCAGATATCAAGATGCCACCCTAATAACAATTTACGTGATTAATGAGGCCGCCCAGGCGAGGGGCTACGCCCCAAATGCCCTCCTCCATCCACAACCACGCGGCATCCGGGAATCCCCCACAAAAAAGCGGCTCTGCCTCTCACCAAAGTGATCCGCCAGAGCCGCCCATCCTTTATTCCCTTTATTTGCTTTCCTTCTTGTCAGCCAGGTAAGCCTGAATATCTGCCAGCACTTCGTCTGCATTCAGTCCGTGTACCATGCATGCTTCCTCAAGAGATTCACCGATAGAAGACGGGCATCCGACACAGTGCATCCCTGCCTGCATCAGCACGTAAGCGATTCCCATATCATACTCCAGCATCTCGCCCATAGTAGTCTGTTTTGTAATCAGCATTTGTTTTCTCCTTTCTCATGCAGCTATCTTAATAAAAGCCACATACACTCTCCTGCGAGCCGCCCGGAACACCCATCCGGACAGACTGCGAATACTCTATGATATACTCGTTTCCATCCGTTTTGTCAAGTAATTTCATTTTCATTTCTGAGTAAATGTTACTGTTCTGCGCCAGGCAGCCTTTTACAAAGCGAACATAAAACACCTGCGTTTTAACCGAGTCAAGCAAGTCCCCTGCTTCAATTGCGCGGAGCAATAAGCAGTGGGGGACTTGCTTGTATCAGGAGTGGTACAAGCCACTCCTGATAAGCTGCGAAGCAGCTACTCGGTTATGAGCAAGTAGCGAAGCGGATTGCGAATATCCGCTTTGACGGACACTTTTACGACCAAACCTCATACAGTGGTTCTCCCGCCTTCACGGCTCCCGTCCCAGGCAGCCAGACCTTCTGTCCCTCTTTCATGCTGACACACAGCACCGGTGACTCCATTGACCGTGCGTGCGCATTCAAATAAGGAAGATCCAGTTTCAGAATCGCCTCGCCTTTTTGCACGTTCTGCCCCAATGCCACAAGCGTTTCAAACCCTGCCCCGTCCAGCTTTACTGTATCGATCCCGACATGAATCAGAAGCTCCGTTCCGTCCTTCAGCTTCATGCCAATCGCATGCCCGGTCGGATAGAGCAGCGTTATTTCACCATCCCCAGGCGCATATACATATGGTTCTTCCGGTATCACAGCCGCCCCGTCCCCAATCATCTTTTCGGCAAAGACTTCGTCGCTCACCTGTTCCAGAGGAAGTACGTGCCCCGACATGGGACTTGCTATGACCGTATGCCGCTGCACAGTCGCAGACTTTTTCTGTCGTGATTGTTCTTCACACTCCCCCTCTCCGGCATTTTCCAGCTTCATGTCTTCCTCATCTTTTTTCTGTCCCTGCTCCCTTTTTCCGTTCTTCGTTTCCGTCCTCCGTGTCCGTTCTTCCAACATCTTTTCGTACCTCTCCGCTTCCGGAGCATCTTCTCCTTCCAGATACTCCTCCAGCGCTGACTTGATCCTCGTTACATGCGGTCCGTAAATCACCTGCACGCCTTTTCCCCGCACGATCACAGCTGATGCTCCGGTCGACTGCAAAACTTCCTTTTGTACCCTCTCCGGCACCCGAATGCTGCATCTTAAGCGCGTGGCACAGCAGTCCACATCCTCGATATTCTCTTTTCCGCCAAGCCCCTGGACAATCACTGCACTTCGGCACATCTCTTCTTCATTCTTCCGTTCATCCTGTCTTCCTTTTTTTTCTGATACGCCCGCTCTTTTTTCTGCTACATCTTTTTTTGTGTACAGCTGTGTTTCACCACTCTCACGCCCCGGTGTCTTTAAATCCAGCTTTACGATCAGCACGCGGAAAATCCCATAATATAACAGGAAATAAACAATCCCGGCCGGAATCAGAAGCAGCCATCCCGTCTTTTGATTGCCCGGCAGTACACCGAACAGAATCAGGTCGATCAGGCCGCCCGAAAAGGTCAGGCCAACTGCGATATTCAACAGATGGGCGACCATATAGGCGCTTCCCGCAAGCACAACCTGTACGCCAAAGAGGACTGGTGCCGTAAACAGAAAAGAAAATTCAAGCGGTTCCGTAATCCCGGTCAGCATCGAAGCAAGAGCCGCTGAAAACAGAAGGCTGCCCGCCTGCTTTTTCCGCTCCGGCCTTGCTGTCTGATACATCGCAAGTGCCGCGCCCGGGAGTCCAAAGATCATAAACAGAAATTCACCGGAAAAATACCGCGTTGCATCGGCACTGAAATGCGTGATATCCGCCGCATCGGCAAGCTGGGCAAAGAAAATATTCTGCCCGCCCTGCACCAGCTTTCCGCCGACCTCCATCGTACCGCCGACGGCCGTCTGCCAGAACGGCATGTAAAAAACGTGATGCAGGCCAAATGGAATCAGCGCCCGCTTCACCACACCAAAAATCAGCGTACCGAAATATCCGGTGCCGGTCACCAGACTTCCGACTGCATAGATTCCGTTCTGTACTGCAGGCCAGATAAAATACATCACAATTCCGACAAACAAGTAGACAAACGTCGCAATAATCGGCACAAACCGCGATCCACCGAAAAAGGAAAGTGCATCCGGCAGCCGGATCTGGTAAAAACGGTTGTGCAGTGCTGCAGTGCCAAGCCCAACGAGAATACCGCCAAACACACCCATCTGCAGTGTCTGGATCCCACAGACGGACGCAATCGTTCCGTCCAGTACTTCAGCTGCAATGCTTCCATTCTCCAGAATCATTCCGTTTAACAGCAGCATACCGTTTATGGAAACATGCATGACAAAGAATGCGATGAGCGCTGCAAGTGCCGCCACTTCCTTTTCTTTTTTCGCCATGCCGATCGCCACGCCGACCGCAAAGATCAGCGGCAGATTGTCAAAAATCGCGCTTCCCACCTCATTCATCAGGACAAGCAGCGCGTGAAGAAGTGTTCCTGCACCAAGCAGCCATTCCAGATGATACGCTGTGATCGTCGTTTTATTTGTAAAAGAGCTGCCCAATCCAAGCAGCAGGCCGGCAGCCGGGAGGATCGCGACCGGCAGCATAAAACTTTTCCCGATTCGCTGAAGCACCTCAAAAATTCTGTCTTTCATGTCATTTCCTCCGTTTTTTCTGTTGCTTTCCGCCAAAGATTTCCGCATTCTGTATCCCGGTTCGCCACAGCAGATCGTAGATCGGACATTCACACTCCATTCTCATAATCTGGCAGTTTGTCAAAAAAAGTGTTCAAAACATCCGAAAGCAAAAACAGCACATGCACCTGTATCAAAAGCAGCCTGTCCTTCTTCTGCTTCCTCGCAAGTAGTATGCACTGTCCTTTAAATTTTATTCTTTTTCCTGTTTTTGCCCCGTCAGTACACGGAAAAAATATGACACAGTTCTTTCTTTGATGAAAGTCCAAGCTTTTTCAAAATGCTCGTCTGCTGGTTCGCAATCGTTTTTTCAGAAGAGCGCAGAAGCACATCCTCCCCCAGCATCCGCCGGCAGACACACTGCTCCGCTGCCGAAAGCTGCTGCATCAGCGCCGCGCGGATCATATGCGACTGCGGTGTCGGTCCCTGCATGGTCTGCTGGATCGTAGGTACCATCATAAAAAACTGGCTTTTCATGATATAACCGGAAGCAAAAGCCCTGCGGCTTGCTCCAAGCACGATCTCCGGATCTTCATAGCCGCTCAGGATCAGGACCTTCGCATCCGTCTGCCTGCGGATCACCCTTGCCGCCTCGACTCCTTCCATTCCGTTCCTTGAAAGGCTCAGATCCATCAGCGCGATATCCGGCTGTGTCTGCAGCGCTGTGCAGACAGCATCCTCTCTGGTTCTGCAAAGGCCAACGATCGTAAGATCTTCTTCCAATTCCAGCGTCTGTATGATCAGATGCCGAAAATCTTCATCATCCTCAACAACCAGTATACGAATTGGTCTCATCACCTGCATCTCTTTTTTTCCTTTCTTCCCAGACAATGCTTTCTTTCCCGCTTTGCCGGAAAACAGAGCTTAAATTCGCTTCCATCGCCCTCACGGCTCTTTACTTCAATTCTGCCGCCATGCGCATTCATCACATTCCAGCAATAGTAAAGGCCAAGCCCCATATTTCGTTCTGTCTGCTTTGTTGTATAATAAGGTTCAAAAATCTGGCGAATATCCGCTTCCGAAATTCCTCTTCCGTTGTCCTTCACAGAAATTACTGCATTCCCTGCCCTGGAAACCGTGTAAGAAAGTTCAATCGTTTCTCTGCTTTCCCCTGCATCCGCCGCATTGATCAGAAGATTTTTCAGCACTTCAAGTGTATGGATACGATCACAGTAAAGCGGCCTGGTATCGCACGCTGTGACCGTCACTTCCGCAGTCCTTTTATTCCTGCGCTTCAGATCCTCCTGCGCCTCCTCAAGGAGAGTGCTTACGTCACACCACGCAGGATTTAACGTAATACTGTCTGAATAAATCTGTGTCTCATAGACAAAGCGCTTCAGGTATTCCGTCGAATGACGGATAATTCCCAGTTCTTCCGCAGAAATTCCTTTTTTCTCGAGCAGCTGCAGACTCCATTCAATCTTGGAAAGTTCATTTTTCAGTGCATGGCTGACATATCTCGCATTCTGGCAGATCGCCCTTGCACTGTCTGTCCAGTTGTAATGCTCCAGACGAAGCCGCATTCCCCAGATGCCGCCATGAAACAGCCGAAAAATCACAAAAGCAAGCACCGCTGCAACCATCACCACATTGAACTGCCACAGATCCTGAAGGTTGTCAATTCCAAGTGCCTGATACGGAAATGACGTCAGTATCCAGAACACCAGCATTGCAATGATGCACATCGCCGCCCAGACCCTCTGATAAAATTCCCCCTTCTGGCGGTTCTTCCACAGATACGCCACAAGAAGTCCGATTGCCAGAGCTGCATACCCCACATTGTAAAATCCAACGTTGAGGCAGAACACCCTGTCTTTTTGATAGATTATGATGTTCTGCCACGGATAAATGATACACATAATGACCGCCGGAAGATACGACAGCAGACAGACAGATCGAAAAAAACGGGACATCTTCTGATCCAGGCCGCAGAAATAGTAGCAGAAAACCATCACCGTAGGAAGCGCAAAATAATACAGCAGTGTGCTTAGCGCACCATACAGTAATTCCGAAAAGTGAGCCGTCCAGATCCCCTTTTCTATCAGTTTCGGCCCCATATGATAATAAAGATACTCCTTTAATACGCCGCCTGCAAAAATACAGCCGCCCACAAAGCAGCACTGATTTGTCCGGATCTTTGGATTTGATTGAAGAATCAGACCAAATACGAGCAAAATCAGCGCTGTAAAAATCAGAAGATTCATTTTCCCTGCCCTCACCAAAATTTTGCCACGCACAGTATAGCATATACTTCTAAATTTATCCATAGATAAAAAGTTTCCTCGATCTCCATCACTTCATCCAGTGCACTTGAGGGCATCGGAAAAGGCGTACAGTCTCTGATGATCTCTCTGTGCCGTTACCTTCCCATCATCGTGCCGGCTGCATTTCTGCTCTCACGCCTGATCGGTCCGACCGGTGTCTGGCATGCATTCTGGATAGCAGAAGCCGCAGCTGCGGTGCTCTCGCTAATCATATGCCGGAGAACGGCGGGTACAAACTGATTTTATCGATTACTCCGTCACGTTCCGGTATACATCTTCCCGTGTATGGAAATCACTCCCGATGATCACCTCATCGATGTTTTCCGCGGTCACTGCCACCGGATCAATTGTATAATAAGGCACTTCGTGCGCATCATCCCCCACGGACTGCTCCACCGCACCTGCTTCATGAATCGTCGGCTCGTCGCTGTACGTCATCGCATCATTGATCGTGCGAAGGCTTTCCATCTCCTTTGCGCGTACTTTCGCCTGCTGCGGAATTTCCGCCTCACTGATCCGCCCCTCTTCCTCCATTTTCGTATAACCAAGCGCGGCCGCAAATTCTGCTGCTGTCTGTGCCAGCTGCTCTACAGACTTGTATACGGTCATCGTCTGCGTTCCCTCAACGATCCGCTGGCAGCCGGACAGATCTGCATCCTGCCCAACAAGAACCACCTTGCCTGCCAGCCGATTCTCCGCCAGCGCACGGAACGCCTGGCTTGCCAGATCGTCATTTCCGCACATCACACCGACAAGGTTGCGCGGCGTAGTCGCCAGCCCCTCCTCCACGGCATCAAAGGCAAGCTCCGCCAGCCAGTTTTCGCAGTAATTGGAATAGACAATATTCAGATTGCTTCCACTTAGCGCTTCCAGAAATCCTTTTTTCACCATCGTAGTATTATAGTCCGTCGGCGAACCATAAATCGCAAAGATATTTCCGCCGTCCGGCAGGGCTTTCTTCAGTGCCTCAGCCATCAGTGTCCCAACCATTTCATTGTCAAATGAAATATAAAGATCCGTCTTCGCATTCATCAAAAGACGGTCATAGGAAATCACGCGGATTCCCTCCCTTTGCGCTTCCTCCACTACATTCTCCAGCGCATTTCCGTCAACTGCGATCACCACGATCACATCCATCTTTTTCTTGATAAAATAGCGGATCTGCGAAATCTGCTGCTGCACATCACCGTTTGCGACCTGCACGTTCACCTCTGCGCCAAGCTCCTTCGCAGTCAGTTCAAACTGATCCCGGTCCCGCAGCCACCGCTCGATCACAAACGAATCGAAACTCATCCCGATCTGCAGGCGGTCCTTCTGATCTGCCTCAGAGCTGCGTTCCTCGGATTTTTCAGTGCCGCAGCCGGTCAGTAAAAACAGAAAAAGGAAAATCAGAAGTATTCCTGTACAGCCCGTTTTAAATTTTGCTGCCTTTTTTCTTTTTTTCATCACTTTTCTCCCTTACTTTTTCTCTGCTTGCCTGATCTGCCTTTTCTCACTGGAAAGCGGAGATTCGCAATCCGCTCACAGCTGTTCCCGGTACTCGCTTGGCGTGACATCCTCCTGTTTTTTGAAAAGACGGCTGAAGTAATTCGGGTCGCTGTATCCGGACATCAAACAGATTTCCTTAATGCTCAGCTCCGGGTTTTTCAGAAGCTCCTTCGCATGTGCGATCCGTATCCTCGTCAGATACTCAATAAAATTTTCTCCGGCTTCTTCTTTGAACAGCTTGCTGAAATAGTAGGGGCTGATGTTTACATAGCGTGACACCTCATCGAGGGAAAGTTCATTTGCAAAATTTTCGCGGATGTACGTCTTTGCTTTGGAAATGACGCTCTCGGACTGCTCTTCCCGCCGCGTCGCCACTTTCCGGCATGCCGCCTCCAGCTTTCCGAGAAACCACTCGCGAAGCGCTGTGTAATCCGGGCAGGCCAGCACGTCAGCCATGTAATCTTTGCGCGAATGAAAACCATACGTTCCGATTCCGCCATTCATAAATGCTTCCCGCTCCGCCCAGATCACAAATTCCAGGACTTTAAGCTGAATGTCTGATTTATCTTCATAATAATTGCGCACCATCCAGTCAAAAAACTCATTTGCCTTCTGTCTTGCACCCGGCCAGTCGCCTTTCGCGATCAATGCAAACAGCCTGCGTTCCGTCTCGTCTGGGTAATTGCCCTCATACTGGCCGCGCACCGGCAGATCATCCACATGCGCCACACTGCTTGTACTCTGGCTGAGCGCACGGTAAGCTTCCCCATAGGACAGCTTCAGTTCTTCAAGCGGATAGCTTTTGCCGATCCCGGCGCGAAATTTTGCTTCAAATCCCTTTCCAAGCTTTCTCGTCAGATTTCTGGCCTGCTCGATGATCTGGATCCGCTCTCCATATTCCTGCGTGTCCTCATCTGCCCCGCACGGCACCACCAGCACTATACGGTTCGTCATGATCGGACCGACGATACAGTGGAAAAATTCTTTGCAGATATTCCGGCATTCCGGGTAAAATGCCTGCGCCTTCACACTCATACCAACCGGTGTTGTCAGAATTCCCTCATCGCCCGGCATACCGAACTGGATCAGCACCACAAACGCCCGTTCACTTTTCATATCGAGCAGTGTCTTATAATAGCCAAGGTCGTTCGCTCCGTCCTCCTGCAGGATCATACTGTTTACGAAACCATTTTCGACGATCGGGATCACCGTCTCCAGTTTTTCCTGGATTCGCAGATTATCGCTGCGTTTTTTTCGCTCACTGTCGATCTCTCTAATCGCACGCTCCAGCACATCCACAACAGTCTGCTGACGGACCGGTTTTGTGAGATAATCCACAACACCGAGATTGATCGCTTCCTTTGCATAGTCAAATTTGTCATACGCTGTAATAATCACAAATTTGATCGTGCTGTTAAACTTTCGGATTTCCCGGATTGCCTGAATGCCATTAATGCCAGGCATCTGAATATCCATAAATGCAATGTCCGGCCGAAATGTCTCCGCCAGCTCCACAACTGCCCGCCCGGTCTTCGCACAGGCCAGTTCGCACTCTGTTCCGAAATTTTTCGTAATAATCTTTTTGAGCGATTCCAGCATAATGCCTTCATCGTCTGCCAGCAGTACTCTGTACATTCTTCTCTTTCCACCCTTTTTACACCATTTCGTACCTGCTTTTTTCTGCTTCACACTCTGAATACTTTCCGTTCTAATCGCTTCGTTCTAATTTCCGCGCAACCACGCAGGGGGCTTACCTGACTCGGTTGAAGGATTTATCAGATATGCTCCGGCAGCGGGATCCGGATCCGTACCTCCGTCCCCTGTCCCGGGCCCTCACTTGCGATAGTCAGCAGATCTTTCTCCCTGAAAAACAGTTCCAGCCGGTTGATGACATTATCCACACCGATTCCCGTCGAATCTTTTTTCTCTTCTCCTGTACCTGCTTTTCCGGAAAGTACTGCCGCGATGCGCTCCTGCGTCATTCCCTCTCCGTTGTCCCGTACAGAGATCATCACGCAGTCTGCCATCCGCTCTACACGCAGGAAGATCCAGCCCTCCCACGACACATTTCGAATTCCGTGGTTGACTGCATTTTCCACAATCGGCTGCAGGATCATACTCGGCAGTTCTGTAGTTTCGATGCATGGATCGATCATCTTTTCAAAATGAATATCCCCTGCAAACCGGACATTCAGGATGTAGACGTAATTATCCACCGCCTCCAGCTCCTCCTCAAGGAGCGCCCTTCCACCGTTTTTGCGCACGTTGTACCGGAAAAAATCCGCCATTTTCTCGATAAAAATGCTGGTTTGCTCTGCATCTTCCATCATCGCAAGCTGTGCGCCCGCATTTAAGGAATTAAACAGAAAATGCGGGTTGATCTGCGCCTGAAGATATCTCAGCTGCGCATCCTTCAGGTGCGTTTCCATCAGAAGCTCCCGCTCCATCATTTTTTGCTCTTTTTCCATGCTCTCTTTTGTCTGGCGGATGTAAGTGCGGATGCTTGCAATCATTTTCACAAATGCGTGCTGCACAACACCGACTTCATCACGGCTGTCCGTATCCGGCAGCTCAATCTCAAAATTTCCGGCCGCCACTTCATTCGCAGAACCTGCCAGTGCCCGCAGCGGCTCTGTGATCGTCCGGGTCATCAGCAGCAGAACCATCAGACTGCATACAGCAGCCGCGATCACAATGACAGAACACACGATTTCCATGTATTTCAGAGAATCCATCATCATACGATACTTGTCTGTATTGCTTCGAAAACGAATATCATTGAGCCGGTAGATCGCCGCCTGTACATACTTGTAATTCTGCAGTGCTGTACTGTAGACCGTATTGTATTTTTCCACATTCCGTCCGCGCTTGGCCTGCACAGTCTCCTCCGCATAACGCAGGTATGTATCCGCCATATTTCGGATATTAACCTCGAGAATTTTTCCGTCATTGTCGACGATATCACTGTCAAGCTGCTCCAGCATATCCCGCAGCGTCTGTGTATTCCGGTAATAATTTTTCAGCGAATCAGAGCTTTTTGTATTCAGATATTCATAAACATCATCCTGCGTCTGCTCCAGACACTCGGAAAGCTCATTCAGGCTCGCATTCGTCGCATACACTTCATCCAGCCTGCACATTGAATGATTGATCTGGCTGTACAGCATCAGATTGATCACAAATATCAAAACGGCGATCAGCGCAAACGTCATCAGAAGCTTCGTCTGGATCGACATTTGCTGCAGCGGATTTTTTTTCCTTCCTCTCATGCTCATGTCTCCTCCGCCTCCTGATACGTTCCGACGTTTTCTTTTGTGATGATATCGAGATCCACACTGAAATAGCTGGAGACGTATCCCATGCTGTAGTATTCCTCCAGTGCCTCGATACTGTACGCTCCGACCTGCTGTGTATCGATCGTGACGACCATCGGAATGACGCCTTTTTGTACAGCGCTGAGCATGCTCGCGGACTGATAATAACCGATCAGCTTCACACTGCCAACCTGGTTGTAATCGACCATCGCGTAATAAGCGCACTCGCTCTCCGTCTCACTCATACACACAAGGATATCAGGACGGCCATTCTCATTTTGCAGCAGATCACGGATCAGCTCCTCCGAGCCAAACGGAGTACCTGGCGTAAAGGTCAGCGAGCCGATCTCCACTTTCTGTCCCTCTTTCAGACCTTCCTGCACCGTCGCGCGCAGCTGCTTGTAAACAAGATCCTTTCCAGCATCTGCCCGGTTTAAAAGCACCGTAATATTCTCCGTATCCTTGTCAATGCACTCCAGCACCTGCCTTCCATAGATCGTGCCGAGCTGGTAGCTGTTGACACCGACAAAGCTTTTCCGGCTGCTCGCACTGTCATCCTCGAGCACTGTAATTACCGGAATCCCAGCTTCCTCTGCCCGGTCAATCGCCTGCCGCAGCTTCACTGTGTCGTCCGGCTTCAAAATGATTCCGTCCACCTTCGCTGCGATCGCAATGTTCATATAATCGCTTAAAGAGTAGTCTTCCTCATTCCAGTTTCCGGAAAGCTCCAGAAAAGCGCCGCTTTTTGCGGCGGCTTCCTTCGCATTTTGATAAATGTCCTGCCAGAGCAGAGAAGAGGTGTCGTCCGCGATCATCACGTAATGCCGGTCGTATTTTTGATCCGACTGAAGCTCTTTCCACGCTTCATCTCCGAACGTCCGGCTGACATACTGCCAGAACACGAATGTAAGCACCGCCGTCAAACCGGACATTGCCAGCAGCACACGGTATCTTCTGCGTTTCTTTCTTTCGCGGTCCTGCACCCTTCTCACCTCCGACTTTTCATATCATCGTATCCTGATCATGCTCAGCGTACCGAGAAGCGATATCTCGTCACAGAATCATAATGCTCACCCTTTTTCAGCAGCGGTCTTGCAAAGTTTTCCTGATTGATCGCATTCGGATAATACTGGGACTCCAGGCAGAAGCCGTGGCGCCTGCCGTAGATCACGCCGCCTTTTCCGGTCTGCGGATCGGTGATGAAGTTGCCTGCATAAAACTGCATGCCGCAGCACGTGGTCTCTGCCTCCATCGCAATGCCCGTCTTGTCGCAGTATGCTTCCGCCATCTTCTTCATCTCGCCAGGCTTCTCGCAGATCGCATAGTTGTGATCGTATCCGCCGACAAATTTCAGCTGTTCAAAGTCTGCCTCAATATCCTGGCCGATTGGCTTCATCGTTGTGAAATCCATCGGAGTTCCGGCTACCGGTGCGATCTCGCCCGTTGGGATTGCCTGGTGATCTCTTACCGGTGTATAATTCTTCGCTGTGAGCATCAGCTTCTGGTCAAGGATCGATCCGCTGTCATGGCCACCAAGGTTAAAATATGTATGGTTGGTCAGATTTACAGTCGTATCTGCATCACAGTCTGCCTCATAATGCAGCTCGACCGTATTTTCATCCTTCAATGTGTAAGTCACTTTCACCTTGCAGTTTCCCGGGTATCCCTGATCGCCGTCCGGGCTTTCCAGTGCAAACGAAATGGTATTTTCTCCCTGTGATACTACCTCCCATTTCCGCTTGTCATAACCATCCGGGCCGCTGTGCAGATTGTTCTCGTTATCATTGATCGCCAGCTGATACTCTTTTCCGTCAATCACAAAATGACCCTTATCGATGCGATTACCGCTTCGTCCGATCACCGTGCCGAAAAAGCAGGTGTGATCCAGATAACCTTGCGGTGTGTCATAGCCAAGCACTACATCGCGCAGCACGCCGTCCTTATCCGGCACAAGAACGCTCACAAGTGTTGCACCAAGGTCAGTCAGCACCATCGTCACATTATTTTTATTAGTAAAAGAATAAAGAGAATACTCTGCTCCATTTGCTGCCGTTCCAAAACTTTTCTTTTCCATCTTTCTTTCCTCCATTCTGATTTTATGTACTCTCGGAATCTTTTTGTGCTTGATTTTGTGAGAAGATTTTTTTTGTCAGGTGTGCACAAATTTCTGAGAGAATCTGATTTTTTCAGCCAGACTGAACATCTGCAGGCTGCTTTTCGAAGCATATTCTCCGGTAGAGCGGATCTTTGCAGTCAACCTTACAGCTGAAAAGAGGCTGCCGCCTGTAAAAGCGACAGCCCCCTGTTCGTTTTCTATATCTTTATGCGAACGGATTCTCTGTTCTGTACGGTACTCCTGCCGGATGATTGTATCCGATCTCGTCCGGGCATACACCGATGAGCTTGAATACCTCATACAGGGCCTTGCCGTAATGTCCGAATGCAACTGCTCCATGATGCGGGAAGCCGCCTTCGATCAGTACATGA
This sequence comes from Lachnospiraceae bacterium, assembly GCA_902363665.1. GTDB lineage: Bacteria > Bacillota > Clostridia > Lachnospirales > Lachnospiraceae > Choladousia. Next base: position 213,167 of record CABJAW010000001.1, read on the forward strand.
CGGTAGAAACGTCCCATATCTTTGATTGCGAATACACCGATGCCTCCGAAAGACTTCGTTGCTACCGGAAGTACCTCGCCCTGTGCCACGTATGCACGCAGGATATTATCAGCGGTGCTCTGCAGACGGTAGAATGTGATGTCGCCCGGAACGATATCGCCCTCGAGAGTTCCGTTTGTAACTTCTACCGGAAGGCTTCTTGCCATGATCTTCTGATACTTCATGCTGTAGCTTACCAGCTTGGATGTGCAGGTATTGCCGCAGTGGAAGCCCATGAAGGTATCCTTATGTGTATAGTCGAATTTGCCCTTGATGGACTCCTCATACATATCAGCCGGTACGGAATTGTTGATGTCAAGCAGTGTTACTGCATCGTTGCTTACGCAGGTTCCGATAAACTCACTTAAGGTTCCGTAGATATCTACTTCACAGGATACGGTAATTCCTCTGCCTGTCAGACGGCTGTTAACGTAGCACGGTACGAATCCGAACTGCGTCTGGAATGCCGGCCAGCATTTGCTTGTCATTGCAACGTATTTGCGGTATCCCTTGTGAGCCTCTGCCCAGTCAAGAAGGGTCAGCTCGTACTGAGCCAGCTTTGCCAGAACCTCCGGCTTCTTATTGCCTGCTCCAAGCTCATTCTCCATATCCTTTACTACATCCGGAATACGCGGATCATCTGCATGCTTGTTGAATGATTCAAACAGGTCAAGCTCTGAATTCTCCTCGATCTCAACGCCAAGGTTGTAAAGCTGCTTAATCGGTGCATTACATGCAAGGAAGTTCAGCGGACGCGGTCCGAAGCTGATGATCTTAAGGTCCTTCAGACCTACAACAGCACGTGCGATCGGCACGAACTCATGAATCATATCTGCACACTCCTGTGCAGTACCTACCGGATACTCCGGAATATAAGCATGAATGTTGCGCAGCTTCAGGTTGTAGCTTGCGTTCAGCATACCACAGTATGCATCGCCGCGGCCGTCGCTTAAGTCATTCTGGCTCTCCTCTGCTGCTGCCACGAACATCGCCGGTCCGTCAAAATGCTTTGCAAGCAGAGTCTCAGAAATTTCCGGTCCGAAGTTTCCAAGGTATACCACGAGTGCATTACAGCCTGCCGCTTTTACATCCTCAAGAGCCTGTACCATATGGATTTCGCTCTCAACGATGCAGACTGGACATTCGTAGATGTCCTCTGCGTCATATTTTGCCTTGTATGCGTCTACTAAAGCCTTTCTTCTGTTTACGGAAAGGGATTCCGGGAAACAGTCACGGCTCACTGCCACAATACCAATTTTTACTTTTGGAATGTTGTTCATTGTTTTGTCCTCCTGTTTATTTTGTGCAGTATTCTGCTTTATACGGTTTCTTTTTAAAACCGGTGATCATCCAGGCCAAAGCACTCTCCAGCCAGGGATCATTTCTCTTTTATTTCAGACTGATATTCTCTCCGATCAGTCCAAGCGGAGATCCCTCCGGAAGCCCTCCCTCCGGGTGACCGATCAGCCATTTGTTCTTTGCGGTCAGATGTCCGTCTTCTCCGCCTTCATGCTTTTCGCCAAGCGGAAGGTTTGTATCCTTTGGAAGCACAATCACAACGCGGAACCCATTTTTATCCGCGTTGCACGGGGCATAGTGAAGCGTCGTCGCATACAGCTCTACGCCCGTTCCCTTCGGAAGCAGAAATGCCTCGATCTTTGCGGTATCGTAGGTAAAATCGTCCGTCACATCCGGCTGCCAGCCAAGCAGCAGCACGGCATCGCTTGCCGCGATATCAAGCTCTGAAGAACGATGATATTCAACGGCATTAAGTTTGTAATTGTTTCCATTACAGTAGCCGACCTGAATTGGCAGCTCGCCATAGCTTACTGTCTGAAGCTCCTTATAGACCGGAAGCGCCTCCAGTTCTGCCACTGACGGCTCATAGATGACGTCCGCCGGACACGGCGTCTCCTGCATTTTTGCTAACAGCTCTGTAAAATCAATACCGGTCAGGACGCGTCCGTACTTGCGAAACGATGCATCCGTTACTTTTTTAATCTCCATTGTAACATCCCCATTTATACTATTTTCACTGATCCCGGTTGCCTGATATTTCTGTTACCGGACGTGCGATTATAAGGCATCCTCCCACCTTCGGCGGGTCCCTCCTTATAATATTTTGCACTGATCCCGGTTATCTGATATTTCTGTTACCGGACGTGCGATTATAAGGCATCCTCCCACCTTCGGCGGGTCCCTCCTTATAATATTTTGCACTGATCCCGGTTATCTGATATTTCTGTTACCGGACGTGCGATTATAAGGCATCCTCCCACCTTCGGCGGGTCCCTCCTTATAATATTTTGCACTGTTCCTGGCTGCCTGACATTTCTGACTCCGGACGTGCGATTATAAGGCATCCTCCCACCTTCGGCGGGTCCCTCCTTATAATATTTCAAATATTGGTTTGCAGGCCGGGTAGATCTGGCGGAACTGCTGGTATCTCGCCTCGTATTTTGCTACCAGCTCCGGATCCGGATCTATGGTCTCTTTGATATGTACCAGCTTCGCAGCTGCATCTTCTACCGACGCAAACTCGCCGCAGGCTACCGCTGCAAGCATCGCTCCGCCGAGTGCCGGACCTTCCTCGCTCTCGATCACATCAACTTTCAGGTTCATCACATTCGCGATGATCTTCTTCCACAGCGGGCTCTTTGCTCCTCCGCCGCAGATCTTTGTACGCTCGATCCTAATACCGAGTGCGCGTGCCACTTCAAGGGAATCTCGCAGTCCAAATGCCACACCTTCAAGTACTGCCTGCGTCATGTCCGCACGCGTCGTATCCATCGTCATGCCGATGAACGTCGCTCTCGCATTCGGATTGTTGTGCGGCGAACGCTCTCCCATCAGATACGGCAGGAAATAAACGTGATTTTCGCCAAGCTGCGTGATCTGTGCCTGCTCCTTTGCGTAATCCTTCGTGCCAATGATCTCATCCATCCACCATTTGTTGCAGGACGCCGCACTGAGCATGCAGCCCATGAGATGATAATGGCCATCCGCATGTGCAAACGCGTGGAGCGCATTGAATTTGTCCACGCCGAATTTTTCAGAAGAGATAAAGATGGTGCCGCTTGTGCCAAGAGAAATGTTGCACATGCCATCACCGACCGTACCGGTGCCGACTGCAGCTGCAGCATTATCACCTGCTCCTGCTACGATCTTTACATTCTCTGATACACCAAGCTCCTTCGCTACTTCCGGAAGAAGCGTACCAACCGCCTCATAGCTCTCAAAGATCTGTGCCATCTGCTCCTTCTTAATACCGCAGATCTCCAGCATCGGCTCTGACCAGCAGCGGTTCTTTACATCAAAGAGCAGCATGCCGGATGCATCAGAAACATCCGTGCAGTGTACACCGGAAAGCCGATAGGCCAGATAATCCTTCGGCAGCATGATCTTCTCGATGCGCGCGAAATTCTCCGGCTCATGCTTCTTTACCCACAGCACCTTCGGTGCGGTAAATCCGGTAAACGCGATATTTGCCGTGTACCCGGAAAGCTTTTCCTTTCCGATCACATTATTCAGATAATCCGTCTCCTCCGAGGTGCGTCCATCATTCCACAAAATTGCCGGACGGATCACCTGATCGTCCTTATCCAAAATAACAAGTCCGTGCATCTGCCCGCCAAAGCTGATGCCGGCAAGTTCGCTCTTATCGCTGCCCTCAAGCAGTTCCTTCAGTCCCGTGATCGTCTGCTCATACCAATCCTCCGGTTTTTGCTCCGACCAGCCCGGATGCGGGAAATAAAGCGGATATTCTTTTGAAACAATTTTTCTGATTTTTCCCTCGCTGTCCATCAGAAGCAGCTTCACTGCCGATGTACCGAGGTCTACCCCTGCATACAACATAGTTTTTTCCTTTCTCTGAAAAATCGAAACGGAGATTTCCAGTCCGTTTCGCCAGTTGCTCCTATAGTGCCGCTCCATGCGGTACCGGCTCATCGTCGCCCGGCGTCATGATTTCCAGTACCTGACACATATTGTCGAGTTCCACCCTGGTGTGCTCGCCGCCATTCTCTCCGTCCCGCGTCCATGCGACCGGAGTCTCTGAGGTGATCACCATATGCTTTGTCTTAAAACGCTGCACAACCTCTGACTTCTGATCCGGGAACAGTACCGCGGAGATCGCCTCCTGCCACTCGATCAGGTTTTTCGGTGTGTGCACCAGCATTACCTCAAACATTCCGTCATTTAAGGCTACGTTCTTTCCCGGAAGACCCTTGAAACCGCCTACCGAGTCGGAATTTGTCACCATTCCGAATACGTAATCTCCCTCGCCGGTGTATTCTTCACATTCTACGTGAAGATGACTGCTGCGCCATGTTCCCATCCGCTTCATTGCCTCAAGCACGTACGCGGCATGGCCAAGCGCATTTTTCAGATCCTGCCTCGTCTGATACGAAACATCCGTCAGCATACCAAACGCAGCCACATACACAAAATAATTGTCATTAAATTTTCCAATATCACAGGAAAAAGGCACTCCGTCTGTAATCAGCCGGGCTGCCTGTTCCATCTGCTTCGGTATTCCGAGACTGTTCGCAAAATCATTCGTACTTCCGGCAGGAATGTATCCAAGCACTCGTTTCTGTCCGCTGCGCAACAGACCGGTCACTACCTCATCCAGGGTCCCGTCTCCTCCGCTGCAGACGATCAGGTCAAACTCCTTTGCCCGTTTTTCTACCGTCTCACAGCCATCCATCTCCCGCTTGGTAGGATAAACCGTCACATCATATCCTTTTTTCGATAAAATTTCGATTACCTGGGAAAGGCTGCCTCTGATCTGTCCCTTGCCTGAGCAAGGATTGTATACAAATAAAAGCTTTTCCATTTGAACACTCCATTCTTGCTCTTGTGAATCATGTGCTTTCTTTTTCATGTAAGGCCGTCACAAATCCACTAAAATAGACAAAAAACGCTGCATAAGTCCACTTGTCTTTTGTCTATTTTACTACGGCATCACAAGATTCACAAGTAAATTATTGCGAATTATCTGTTTATTTTTGCTCACCCGGTACCACTACCTGATCTTCTTTCCATCCTTCATAACGCCCTTCAGCCGCAGTTCCTCATCCAGCAGCACGACATTTCCATGCTTGCCCGGCGTGATCGACCCATACTGTTCATAGATGCCAAGGCTCCTTGCCGGATTTGCCGTTGCGCACGCAACTGCAGTCTCAAGCGGGATCCCCATCTGTTTTACTGCTATCCGCATGCAGTCCGGCAGCGTCGTCACGGAGCCCGCCAGTGCACCGTCGGATACGAGCGTTGCATGGTTGCCCCGCACTTTCACATCCAGTCCTCCAAGTGTATACTGTCCGTCCGGCATGCCTGCCGCACGCATACTGTCGCTGATCAGAATCATACGGTCTGCACCCAGCATCTTAAACGTCGCACGCACCACAGCCGGATCCACATGCACACCGTCACAGATCAGCTCTGCCATCACCTGTTCACTGTCTGACACAGCCCCGACCACGCCAGGCGCACGGTGCGAAAACGGCGGCATCGCATTGTAGAGATGCACCGCGTGATTTGCCCCTGCCTCAAACGCAGCCATCGCATGTGCATAATCTGAATTCGTATGTGCCAGCGATACATTCACTTCATCTTTTACCTCATGCACAAACGTGGTCGCACCCGGTTCTTCCGGTGCAATTCCGATAAAGCTCACAAGTCCGTCCGCTGCGCGCTGAAATCTCCGAAAAATTTCCGCATCACAGGGGATGATATTCCGCTCATCCTGCGCACCTTTTTTTGCCTTGCTGATAAATGGCCCTTCCATATTGACACCGACCAGATCTGCCTCATCGTATGCAGCCGCTTTTTCTGCTTCTGTCTTTTTCCGGTATGCAGCTGCCACCGAAAGGATGTGCTCCAGTTCCGGCACCGGAAGCGTCATCGTTGCCGGTGCGATCGCCGTCACGCCGATCGATGCCTCATACCGTGCGATTTCTCGAATCGCCTCCTTGGTACCGTCACAGAAATCATATCCCATGCAGCCGTGAAAATGGAGATCGATCATACCCGGAATCGCATAACAGCCCTCGCCGTCCAGAATCTCTTCCCCCTCCTGCGCATCCGCATTTCCGACAAAAACACCGTCTCGGATACAGATTTCTCCCTCTTTGAATGTCTGGTCTTCCTGATATACTTTCACATTTTTAATAATCATCTTCCGTCCCTCCATACTCACCCAGTATAGCATCCGACCGGAAAATAGCAAGTGAGTTTATAGACTTTTCATAACCTTTTGCTCCTGCCCACAATGCAAAAAACTCCGGCAGAATTTACTCTTCCGGAGTTCTGCGTACAGTCAAAGCGGATATTCTTAATCCTCTTCACTGCCTGCTGGATCATAAGGGCCTGATCTATTCTATTCTGTTTTGTTTTTCCTTCTTAATAGCAATCCTCGTAAAGTTCCTTCACCTCAGTCGCGGTCAGCGCTCCAAAGTATACCTTTACGTCATCAAACTGTGCGCTACGGACATCCTCATCCCCCCAGATTGCACCGCTGCCGACCATAACATCCTTTGCCTGCGAAATGCCGGTCTTGTTTTTGCGGAAGCAGTCCGTCAGGTCTTTCGTCTCCTCGCCAACCAGCTCACCGTTTAAATAAACCTTGATTCCCTGCGGATCTACCGTGTAAGCCACATGCTCCCAGGTATCACACCCGCCGTTTGTGGAAAGCAGTGCGCCCTGTACATCGCTGTAGGCGTTTGCATTGATGCGCGCGATCAGGTTTGCGCCGATCCGCGTCAGCGGGTAAGCATTGTCCGCATCCGCCTCAAACAGCGCACTGTGCTCAAACGTATCTGCTCCAATGTTGACCCACATTGCGACAGAATAGCCTGCCGGTTTAATGCCGGAAAACGTATCCTCCGGAAGCTTTAAGTAATTTACGTTCTGCGCACCTTCCTCATTTGTGATGGAAAGAACATTTCCGCGTGTCTCATCTGTTGTGACTGCCGCACTTCCAACGAGCATCGCTGCCTCGGAAAGCGTGGAACCCCCGACTGCGGAAACCGTACCATCCTCTGCGACATTCTCAAAATCGTAACCGCAGATCAGATAAGCGTTCTGGCGAACCGTGACCTTGTAAGTCGATTCCACCGTCGTGCTGCCGTAGGTGATTGTAGCGGTCAGCTTTGCACGTGCATCCTCACCCTCTGCCGGAGTAACCGTACCGTCTGCCGCAATAACCGATTCATCTGAGCTGCTCCAGGTGACATCCGCGCCCATAACAGAAGTCGGAAGCTCCAGATTTTCCCTCGTCGCAGACGGGATCGTCTGGCCGATCGAGATTGCAGCCATGTTCGCAAGCATTTCTTCGTCATCCATGTCGATCATGCTGCCCCAGATGCAGGTATTGTCATTTCCGGCTGCCGCAAACGTCATGACCGGCGTCGTATCGGAATTTTCCTTGTGCTGCCGGAAGAAATATCCCCTGTAAACCACGTCGTTCATCTCAAATGTTACATAATCATAGCCTTTTCCCGAATCAGCCTTCATCCAGGTGCCGGTCGCTGCGCCGGATACCGTACCATCCGCATTTAAGGTGAGCATCTGTGTATCGAGCATCTCGCCACTCGTCTTTGTGCCGTGATTGATAAATTCATAGGAGCCAACCACTTCATCATCCGTATAGTTTTCCGGCTGCTCACCGCGGTACTCGTAAACCGCTGCCACCGGCCAGTTATCCTCATTTAAGAACTGCTGATGCACACGGACCTCATGTGCCTCCAGCTGCGGATCAACATCGAAGCGCTGATGGTACACAAGATAGCGGGAACCATCCTCGTCAATCAGTGCAGAGTTGTGCCCGGCTGCACGCTTGCCGAGCTGATTGTAGAAGCTGTAGTTGCCGATCAGCTTGATACCGTAGTTGTCATTATTTTCGCCATTCTCGCTGGCATTTCGACCTGCCGCATCCACATACGGTCCGGTCGGATTCTCAGAACGGAACAGACGCATGTTATAGCCGCCCTCCGCAGTCAGCCCGCCGTACGTCTCATACAGATAGTAATAACCGGTCTCCGGATCGTACTGAATGTACGGAGCCTCGCCGGACTGATGATTGCCGCCCGCAAGGTGAACGCCGAAGTAGCGGTCCACAAAATTGCCGGAAACCTCGTCTGTGGAATCAACCCCCGGATAAATCGCTTTTCCCGTCGTGCGGTCAAGCTCCAGCAGGAAAAGACCGCCGGACCAGGAGCCGTAGGACATGTAAAGCTTTTCTCCGTCCGCATCGAAAAACAGATTCGGATCGATCGCATTCGGTGCATAGAGGTTGTTCCAGCCTCCGGCTGCATCAAACCAGCTGTCGCTGATCTCGTCAATTCCGCCGCCCTCGCTGCCTTTTTCAATCAGCGCCGTGAGGTTTAAATAATCATTGTCCCACTTCGTATTGCGGGAGCTGTTGCCGTCCGGATCCCCCGTTTTTGTAAAACCGGAATAGACAATCGTATCCACATACGTATAGGTACCATCGATCGTTTTGGATACAAGATAGCTGATACAGGATCTGCGCCATGTCGAGGAGGTGCAGCAGTACAGCATATAGGCGCCTGTGAATCCATCCTCCCACTCATAGTACGGATTCCAGATCACATCCGGTGCCCAGATCGCATAGCCGCCGACGCAGTCACCGTCATTGTAACCTGCCCACCGAAACGGAACCTGAAACGTCTCCTGCAGATTTCCGTAAAATGGCGTATTTTCCGGATTGCCGTAATCGAAATTGATCTGCGTCCACTGAATCAGATCGGAAGATTTTGCAGAAGCAGTGTGGCTGCCGAGCACATAGCAGGTACCATCCTCATTTGCGCGAACAATCGACGGGTCATGCACGGAAACATGCGTCGCCGCAGTCGGCTGATCGTCCTTCGCCACGCCGGAAGCATCAGAAGAAGCTTCGATGATCCCCTCATCTTCCGCCGCCGGAGCGGCATCTTCGACGATGATCTCATCCGCAAGAGCAGTCACAGCGGAAGTCACCGCAAGCACTGCACCAAGTGTTCCGGCAAGGATTGTCCGTGCCAGGCGGCTGCGCCGCATAGATTTGTTGTACATAATGACTCCTTTCTTCCGGCCATCAGCCGGTATCCGTCAGAATTAACGCCCATCTGACGCCATCGGTTCTCTGCTTATTATTTTAGAAAAATCTAAAATAATATAGATAAATCTATTATATAGGAACCTGCGACAAATAGCAAGAGAAAGATAAACGAATTGCCGAAAGAAATCTATTAAAAATCCGCTTCATTCGTAGAAAAGACGAATGAAGCGGTGAAATAAACAGATAATACCGAAAAATATATACATTTTTACTTGTACAGCCCCACAATTTTCTTTTTGCAGTAGAAAAACGCCGGAATCAGAAAGGCATCTGCAAAAATCCATGCCATCGGATGTGCCAGACAAATGCCGGTGTATCCAATAAGCGGTACCACTACCAAACCGGCCAGTGATCGTGCAATCATTTCCAGCACACCGGATGTGATTGCAAATACCGAAAAACCCATACCCTGAATCGTAAAACGCACGGTGTTGACCAGCACCAGAAGGCAGTAACCCGCTGCCGTGAATACCAGGAACCGGTACGAATACGCGACAACCTGCGCATCCGCCGTATCCAGGAACAGAAGTGAGAGCTGCTTTCCGGTCAGAAGCACAAAAACGAACAGCACTGCCGAGATCACAAATCCGAGCAGTGACGCATCGCGCAGTCCTTTTCCGACCCGGTCCAGTTTGCCCGCTCCCATATTCTGACCGCTGTATGGTGCCATCGTCGCACCGATCGCCTCGATCGGACAGCTGATAAATGCATTGATGCGCTGTGCCGCCGTGACACCGGCCACGGTCATGGAACCAAATCCATTGATCGCCGCCTGAATGACAAGCGTACCGATCGCTGTGACCGAATACTGCAGCCCCATTGGAATTCCCATGTAGCACAGCGTCTTCATATAAGAACCCCGCATCTTCCATTCTTCTTTTGAAATACGCAGGATCTCAAATTTTTTCTTCATATAGAAAAGCGAGAGGAGGCCGGAAATGCCCTGTGAGATCACGGTTGCCAGCGCCGGTCCCTCTACCCCCATATGAAAAGCGACAATAAACACGATGTCGAGCACGATGTTAATCCCGGAAGCGATCGCCAGAAAAACGACCGGTGAGCGGCTGTCGCCGAGTGACCGTATGATCGCCGCAGTCACATTGTACAGAAACGTTGTCGGAATTCCAAGAAAAATAATGACGATGTACACATACGCATACTCAAAAATATCCTCCGGCGTATGCATCAGCGTCAGCAGCGGCTGACAGCAGGCTACGATCGCCGTCGTGATCACGACGGAAAAAATCACGCACAGCCATGCGCTGTTTGCGACAAAACGTCGCAGCTCCGAATCTCTTTTTGCACCGAACATCTGTGAAACCGGTATCGCAAAACCATTGCAGACACCGGTACAGAAGCCGATAACAAGAAAATTTAAGGAACTTGTCGAACCGACGCCAGCAAGCGGCCCAACGCCAAGAAACTTGCCCACGATCACCGTATCCACCATACTGTAAAACTGCTGAAACAGCATTCCTAGAAACATCGGGATCGCAAATCCGATGATCAGCTTCAGCGGATTCCCGCTCGTCATATCCTTCGTCATAATCTTTACCTCGTGCTGACAAACTGACTGTTGTAAATCTCTGCATAAAATCCGTTTTTCGCAAGCAGCTCCTTATGTGTTCCCTGCTCCACGATATTTCCATCCCGCATCACAAGAATCACATCGGCATTGCGGATCGTCGAAAGACGATGAGCCACGATAAAGCTTGTTCTTCCATTCATCATCGTGTGGAAAGCCTTCTGAATCTTAATCTCTGTTCGTGTATCGATTGAGGATGTCGCCTCATCCAAGATCAGCATCGGCGGCAGACACAGCATAACACGCGCGATGCAAAGCAGCTGTTTCTGTCCCTGGGACAGATTTCCACCGTTTTCAGTAATCATCGTATCATAGCCCTCCGGAAGCCGGCGGATAAAGCTGTGCGCATGCGATTCTTTGGCCGCCTGAATGATCTCTTCATCAGTAGCATCCGGCCGCCCGGTTCGGATATTGTCACGGATCGTACCGCTGCGCAGCCACGTATCCTGAAGCACCATGCCAAACGCGCTCCGCACGCTCTCCCTCTTCAGATCACGGATATCCGTTCCCTCGATCCTGATTGAGCCGCTGTCCACATCATAAAAACGCATCAGCAGATTGATCAGCGTTGTCTTTCCGCAGCCGGTCGGTCCCACAATTGCAATCATCTGACCCTTTTCCGTCTCCAGGTTAAAGTCCTGGATCAGCTTCTTCTCCGGTGTATAGGAGAAATTCATATGAGAAATCGATACGCGTCCGATCTCCTGCGGAAGCTCTTTTGCAGGCTCCGGATCCGGGATCTGCGGCTCCTCGTCGATCAGTTCAAACACACGTCCCGCGCATGCCACTGCATTCTGAAGTTCAGTGATCACACCGGAAATCTCATTAAACGGTTTCGTGTACTGATTTGCATAGGAAAGAAATGCGGAAAGCTGTCCAACCGTCATCACGCCGCGCACTGCCGCAAATGCACCGGCCAGTCCAACCGCCGTGTACACAAGGCTGTTGACAAAACGCGTCGACGGATTCGTGATCGAGGAGAAAAACGTCGCCCGCAGAGAGCATTTCTGCAGCCGGTCGTTGATCTCGTCAAAGCGCATCTGCACCTTTTCTTCCTGTCCGTACGCCTGCACGACCTTCTGATTCTCGATCATCTCATTGATCAGCGCTGTCTGCTCACCTCGCGTCTTCGACTGCAGTTTAAACATGGAATACGTGCGTTTTGCAATAAAATTTGCCACCAGCAGGGAAACCGGCGTCAATACTACAACGACCACAGTAATCCCTGCATTTACCGAAAGCATGAAAAACAGAGTCCCGACGATCGTGACGATACCGGTAAACAGCTGCGTAAAGCCCATTAAAAGTCCATCTGCAAACTGATCGACATCCGCGATGATGCGGCTGACAATATCGCCGGAAGAGTGGGTATCCAGATACTTCAGCGGAAGAATCTCGATCTTTGCAAACGCCTTTTCCCTGATATTACGCGTGACCGTATAGACGATCTTATTATTGCACACATTCATGATCCACTGCGCCGCTGCTGTGACCACGACTGCCGCCGCCATCGTGCGCATGATTTCAAAAATTGCGGAAAATTCTACCTTTCCAGGCCCTAAAATATGATCTACCACATTTCCGGTCAGTACTGGAAGATACAGCGTCAGCGCCACAGAAACTACCGCCATCAGAAGGGAAAGCATCACCAGAAGCCACTGCGGCCGGATATAATCCAGCACCTTTTTCATGATCTCTTTCTGTCCTGTTTGCTTTTTCATTCTGCATCCTCCTTCGGAAACTGAGAATAATATGTTTCCTGGTAAACACTGCAGTGCTCCAGCAGTTCCTCATGCGTCCCGCAGCCCGCGATCTCGCCGTCATCCAGCACAAGGATCTGATCCGCATACTGGATCGTCGAGGCTCTCTGTGAAACGATAAATACCGTCATCTCGCCGGACAATTCCCGGATCGCCTTTCTCAGCTTTGCATCGGTCGCAAAATCAAGTGCTGAAGCACTGTCATCGAGGATCAGGATCTCCGGATGACGCACCAGCGCACGTGCGATCGTCAGACGCTGTTTCTGTCCTCCGGAAAAATTGCGTCCCTCCTGCTCAACTGCCGCGTCCAGTCCGCCTTTTCCATCAAAAACAACTTCATCGGCCTGCGCCGCATGGATCGCCTCTTTCAGTTCCTCCTCTGTGGCATTTTCATTTCCCCACAGCAGATTTTCACGGATCGTACCCGCAAACAGCACCGCTTTCTGCAGTACAATGCCGACCTTGCCGCGCAGCTGCTGCAGATCATAGTTCCTCACATCGGTACCGTCCACCTTCACGCAGCCTTCGCGCACATCGTAGAACCGCGGAATCAGCGAAACGAGGGAAGATTTACCGGAACCGGTACCTCCGATGATACCGATCGTCTGTCCTTTTTCCACCCGGAAGCTGATGTCTGTCAGAGAATCGGCTCCGGCATTTTTGTAGCGGAAACTGACATGGGAAAATTCTACTTTCGGCATCTGAGCATGCTCAGAAACGGATTTTTCTGTGCTCACCTTCTGCTTTTGAATGTCCATTTTCCCATCGGCATCTTCCGGCTTTGCCGCACGCTGCGCCCCGGCTTCTACGCTGCCCGCTATGCCGGATACAATGCCCGGTTTCAGTTCCATGACATTCTGAATACGGTTTCCACAGGCGATCGCCTTCGTCACGTTGATGATCAGGTTCGCCAGCTTGACCAGTTCGACCAGGATCTGCGACATATAGTTGACCAGCGCTACGACCGCACCCTGCGTGATGATTCCGCCGTCCACGCGCACTGCCCCGGTATAGAGCAGCACAACGAGTCCTCCATTGATGACAATGTACGTCAGCGGATTCATCAGCGCCGAGATTCTTCCGGAAAACATCTGAATCTTTACAAGCGCTTCATTTCCTGCATCGAATGTCTCGATTTCCTTTTTCTCCTGGCGGAACGCACGGATGACACGCACACCCTGCAGATTTTCACGCGTCATGCCAGTTACATTGTCGAGCCGCTCCTGCACCTTCTTGTACAGCGGAATGCTCGCGAGCATGATGCCAAATACGATCACACACAAAATCGGGATCACCACCACAAATATGAGAGCCGCTTTTACATCGATCGTAAACGCCATGATCATCGCACCGAACACGATAAACGGAGACCGCATGAACAGACGCAAAAACAGATTTGTACCGGACTGCACCTGGTTGATATCACTCGTCATTCTTGTGATCAGCGTTGACGTGCCATGCACATCCATTTCAGAGAACGACAGGCTCTGAATATGTGCAAACAGCTCATGGCGCAGCCGCGCCGCAAATCCGACCGCTGCTTTTGCTGAAAAATACTGCGCCGTGATCGAGCACACCAGGCCGATCAGACCGAGCGCCGCCATCAGAAGACACATCCGCACAATGTACGGACGGTCGCCCTGCGCGATACCGATGTCAATGATCTTTGCCATGACAAGCGGTACAAACAGTTCAAACAGTGCTTCGAGCAGCTTGAACAGCGGTGCGCAGACCGCCTCCTTCTTGTAGGCTTTCATATACTTTAAAAGCTTCCACATACTTTTTGTCCTCTTTTTCTATTATTTCATTCCTGCGGATATCCGCAGTTTATTTTGTAGACTGCACATCTCCGCTTTGATTTTAAGACTGCCTTTCTATTTTCTCACATTACAGGTCCAGCACCTGATAGGAATGATGGACCTTAGGAAGAAATTTTTCGAGCACATCCTTCGTCCGCAGTTTCAGGCTCGAAGTATTAATGCACGGATGACAGCCAAGATACTCCGATTCCGCGATCTCCCGGTCAATCAGCAGCTTCACCCGGTTCTGCGTGTCGTTCATCAGCCCCATAATGCTGACCGATCCCGGCGTGATATTTAAAAACTCTTCCATATAAGATTCATCCGCGAAAGAGAGCCGCGGCGACGGAATCTTTTTGCAGACATCCTTCGTCACAAACTTTTTCTCTCCTGGCATCATCAAAAGATAAAAATCCGTTTTCTGATGATTGCACAGAAACAGATTCTTGCAGATCGTGATATGCAGCGTCTGATCCACTTCCGCGCAGTCCGCAATCGTCATCAATACCGGATGATCGACGCGTTCATACGAAATCTGAAGTTCATCCAGCAGATCATACACTGCGATCTCTTTTTGCAGCCGACCCTCATTCGTCTCCGGTCTTCCCTGATAAATTTCCATTGTTCCTCCTCTTCTGTCAATGCGGCAGGGTCATTCGCCGCCTTCTCCATGCTGTTGCCCGTTCTCCGTTCTCAAAGCATGTTTGAAAAATATTCCAGACGGTCATTTTTCGCGATATCTTTCACCGTCATTTGATCGATACCTCCGCTTACAACGGCTTGAACAATATTCGATTATAACCTGTCCTCATTGCAGTGTAAAGATACCAGTCCATAAAAAATCCCGGAAAAAACAGCGCATTTATTGTGCGCTGTTTTTTTCCGGGTAAAAAAATTTTATAATTATCCATTTATACGGGAGCAGACGCATTTTTATGCGGACTTCGTCCGCGGCGTCTGCGAATTATAAGGCATCTTCCCACCTGCGGTGGGCCCCTCCTTATAATATTATTCTACTAACTCCAATTCCGAGACCTCCTGGCCCGATGTGGCAGCTTACGGAAAGCGACAGCGGATCATATGTCACATCGTAACCAGGAAACGCGGCTGCTACCGCACTTCTCCACTCTTCCGCCTGCTCCGGCTCCAGATTGCTTCCGGCTACCATAACCCGCAGCTTCCAGCCATCCTGTGAAAAACGCTCCCGAATATCGTCTGCGATTGCTTCCAGCATCTTCGTCTCGCACTTTTTCATGCCGCGTACCTTGGCAAACGCGTCCAGCTTGTCGCCTTGAATCGAGAGAATCGGTTTGATATTAAACATCGATCCAAGCGCTGCTCCGGCCGCCGTCACCCGGCCGCCCTTTTTCAGAAATTCCAGCGTATCCACAGCCACATAAATACTGGATTCATATGCGGAATCATTCAACTTTTTCTGGATTTCCGCCGCCGGAATCCCTTTTTCCACCATTGCAAGTGCATCCATCGCAGACGATTTCTGTGTCACAGAAACCCTGTGATTGTCTACCACATACACCTTTCCCTCATAATCCTCTGCCAGATTCTTTGCCGTACTGCACGATTCGCTGAGCCCTGAGGACATCGGAATATAAACAATTTCATCGTATCCCTGCGCCAGCACCCGATCCCACAGATCCAGCACCTCTCCCGGCGAAGGCTGGGACGTTGTCACATCTCTTCCGTCTTTCAGCGCCTCAAAAAACTCCGCCTCTGTCAGATTTTCCCCTTCATAATAAACCTCTCCATCAATAATCACCGGCATCGGCATCAGAAAAAGCCCAAGTTTTCGCGCTTCTTCCTTTGTAATTCCACTGTTGCTGTCTGTGATCACGGCTGTTTTCATTGTATTTTCTCCTGTCATTTCTTCTGTACTGTGGTTTCGGATCTGCGAAACCGCTTTTATCGTTGCTCTGCTCCTGTTTTCTGAAAAATCGATTCTTTGTTTTGGTCTGCCAACCCGGAGATCTGCAATTCGATCTTCCTCCTGCCTGCCCCTGGTCAAATGAATCCTTGCATTTTCCTATTTTTTTCTGTATACTTTCAGAAAACATGTGACACATTGTAACACTCAGATTTTTTAAAATCAACCAAAAATTTTCAACTGTGACAAAACGGGAGGGTTTGTTTATGTCTGCCAAAAACGCCGCAAACCAGCTGGCGCGCGAGTGCATCGTCACCGCACTTCTCCAGCTGCTCAAAGAAAAACCGCTCTCTGCACTCAGTATTTCCAAGATCACCAGCCGCGCCGGAGTCTCATGCATGACCTATTACCGCAATTATAAAAGTAAGGAAGATATTTTTGTCCAGGCACTCTCTGATATTCTGGACGAATACCATCGTGAATTTCAGGCGCTCTCCGACGGACACAGCCATTACGGTGATTATGCGAATCTGCTCCACTGCTTCACCTATTTTGAGAAGCACCGGGATTTCATCTACAGCCTGTTCCGCTGCGGCCTTGGCAACCTGCTCCTGACCAGTCTCTCCGATTACATCACAAATACCTGGTATCATCCGGAATCCGGCGACACGATCGAGGACTTCTATGTCCTTCAGGCATTCACTGGCTCTCTTTACAGCACCTACGTCAGCTGGGCAGTCCGCGGCAAAAAAGAAACGCCACAGCAGCTTGCACAGGTTCTTTCTGAACTCTATACGAAGAAACGGTGACGTTTTTAACCTTTATTTTCAGCCCTTCAGGCCGCGCGCCTGACGATCCATGTCCTCTACCACAATATCATAGATTTCACCAAGCGTTGAGCAGTACTCCAGAACCTTCCACGGCTCATTCGTATGGAAATGAATCTTGATCAGATCCTCATCTCCAACCGCCAGCAGGCAGTCCCCCTTAAAATTCTCCGTAAAATAATCGCTGATCACATCCTCATCCAGATCATGGCCCTCGATCAGCAGCTGTGTGTCATAACGAAATTCCAGCATAAAAGCACCTTATCCTTTCTGTGATTTGTCATTTCTAACCACGTCCTATTTTAGCACCTGCTCATCATATAGAAAAGTCTTTTTTTGCAGATTTCCACTTTACATTTCCGGGCAATTTGTGCTATAGTAACAGCAATGGGGCATTGGCGCAGTTGGGAGCGCGCAACATTCGCATTGTTGAGGCCGTGAGTTCGAATCTCATATGCTCCATTATATCGAAAAAGCCCGTGTTTACGGGCTTTTTGTTGTTCTGAGAACCTATTTTTTCTTGATAAAAGCAGTTATTTCAGAAAAAAATTGACCGTTTGTCGACCGAAGTTTTCACCCTTCGCTGTTTTGTTTTCCTTTGATGATCATATTATAAACGTTTTCGCTTAAAAGGTCTCTGCTGTCGGAACAGAAAAAGTGTAAAGCGGACATTCGCAATCCGCTTTGCTACTTGCTCATGAACGCAGTCGCTTCGCGACCTGTCAGTGGGAGCTTTCAACTCCCACTGACATAAGCATCCCCCTTACCCACCGCTTAGTGCTCCACGCACTTGAAGCGGGGGAATGCTTATCTGCGTTCAAAATAAATCAAAAAATATTGATAAAGTCTACCAATCAGTGTTTTTTCGTTGCATAATGCTTTTGTCGTACAGGGTCACTTTCCTTTGTAATGTTTTTGTCAAATTCATTATACATCGGAAAGTCCTATACGATATTTTTTTATGAAAAAGTTGTAAAGTGGTGCAGTTATCAAAAACTTCATAAAAATCCGTGCGAATATAAAGCACCCATAAATTCCCAACCGATTCGCACCGGAAAATTCATTAATTTCCTTATTTATATGATTGTTTATTCTGCGTGAAAAAGATATAATGTAAGAGAAAATACAAATATGCACATTTTGTTCGGAAATTACTCCGAAAAAATTGTGTATGTTTGCTGTCGCTCCCTCCGCGGGAGCGTGGATTGAAATTGTACGTCAGTAAAATTGTAGCCGCTGGCTTCCAGTGTCGCTCCCTCCGCGGGAGCGTGGATTGAAATGATAGGCATAATAGGGGTATAACCCAGCTTAATGTCGCTCCCTCCGCGGGAGCGTGGATTGAAATATGTTAAAAGTTCCTTTCTTCCAAAAGAAAAAGACGCCGTCGCTCCCTCCGCGGGAGCGTGGATTGAAATATACCTGAGCCAGTGGTTATGCAATTACTACCTCGTCGCTCCCTCCGCGGGAGCGTGGATTGAAATGCCGATGTCTCCGCCTGTCTGCTTCATAAATTGCGTCGCTCCCTCCGCGGGAGCGTGGATTGAAATACAACAGCTTTTACAGCAATTCAGACAGCGGTAACGTCGCTCCCTCCACGGGAGCGTGGATTGAAATATTACTTCCAGCAAAACTGCTTTCCATGTTCTTGGTCGCTCCCTCCGCGGGAGCGTGGATTGAAATTGAAAAGAAGAATGCCGAGGCATTGGTGAAGCAACTCGTCGCTCCCTCCGCGGGAGCGTGGATTGAAATACTAAACCGAAGCGGTCCTTTGTTGTAATCGTGGCAAGTCGCTCCCTCCGCGGGAGCGTGGATTGAAATATGTTGTTGCAATAGGCAATGTTTTGTGCCTTGGCCGTCGCTCCCTCCGCGGGAGCGTGGATTGAAATAAAAATCGTATGGGATATTGACAATGATCATCTTGTCGCTCCCTCCGCGGGAGCGTGGATTGAAATATCCGTAAAAGTGGCCATTGAGACAGACACTCATTGTCGCTCCCTCCGCGGGAGCGTGGATTGAAATCAATTTATCGCTAATAACGGAGTGTCGGGCTTTGAGTCGCTCCCTCCGCGGGAGCGTGGATTGAAATGCTGAGGATATTGTAGACGAAGAGGAAGAGTATAGTCGCTCCCTCCGCGGGAGCGTGGATTGAAATACAGTACGGATATGCATTTTTACTTGGATTGCAGGGTCGCTCCCTCCGCGGGAGCGTGGATTGAAATCTTTGAGATCGTCTGCAGTCAGCTCAACGTCCTGTGGTCGCTCCCTCCGCGGGAGCGTGGATTGAAATACTGCCACTTCCTCCCATTTCAGCCCGTGAATATAGTCGCTCCCTCCGCGGGAGCGTGGATTGAAATTTGCTTAAGGATGATTGTATCGACCTCCGTGGCTGGTCGCTCCCTCCGCGGGAGCGTGGATTGAAATCACGTCTCTTAAAGACAAAAGTGAAAGATATTCTGGGTCGCTCCCTCCGCGGGAGCGTGGATTGAAATATCTTCCCGGTTCCGACCTTCTTTCCGCCGATGTGTCGCTCCCTCCGCGGGAGCGTGGATTGAAATATCACATCAGAGTTCCGTTCAAGGTCCCTTGCTCGTCGCTCCCTCCGCGGGAGCGTGGATTGAAATAGGTTGCCCGAGCCAAGAACGGAAGCCACTGTGCTGTCGCTCCCTCCGCGGGAGCGTGGATTGAAATTTCTTTGCTCTTGTCGTAACGGTTGTTCCTGCCATGTCGCTCCCTCCGCGGGAGCGTGGATTGAAATCTTTTGTGGCGGATGCTTTTTCTGTGCCAGGAAGTCGCTCCCTCCGCGGGAGCGTGGATTGAAATTGTTGTTAATTCCATTTTCGTAAAAGGAGCCGATGTCGCTCCCTCCGCGGGAGCGTGGATTGAAATGTGAAAGATCGCTGTATGTAATACCAGTCTCATATGTCGCTCCCTCCGCGGGAGCGTGGATTGAAATGTGTCCTCCCACGGCTCTGCCAGCCACGAGTTGACGTCGCTCCCTCCGCGGGAGCGTGGATTGAAATCTTTCTATGTACTGCCTTTCGGCATGGTCTATCTGTCGCTCCCTCCGCGGGAGCGTGGATTGAAATCCTGAAATACTGGTGCAAGTGAACCGCACAGCGATGTCGCTCCCTCCGCGGGAGCGTGGATTGAAATAATTTAAAACAAAAGACGATTGTAGATTGGATTCGTCGTTCCCTCCGCGGGAGCGTGGATTGAAATAGGTGAGCCGGAGAAAAACGGCATCTGGATTTCTAGTCGCTCCCTCCGCGGGAGCGTGGATTGAAATATTATAGCCTCGCGGATTTCCTTGTAGGTAATCGCGTCGCTCTCTCCACGGGAGCGTGGATTGAAATAACTTATAATCTGCCATAACGCCTCCTACGGTATTGGTCGCTCCCTCCGCGGGAGCGTGAATTGAAATTTGAAAAATTGCACTTTCTCATCAGTCCGATACCGTCGCTCCCTCCGCGGGAGCGTGGATTGAAATAACAGATGAAAAATCTGTATCCTCGGTGCTGTATTGCCTAAACGTTAAACTACAAGTACCTTGACAAATATCCGGCTGCTTTCGCGGCCGGATCAATTTTCACTGGCTTTCTTTTGTTTTCTGATGTATTCCGGCAGTTTTTCTGACCAGGGCAGAAGATCCCCTAAAAGATCTGTACTGCTTTCATCCTGATGTTTCGGGATTTCGGTCAGCAGATATTCGAAATATTCATACGGCTTCAGGCCATTTGCTTTTGCTGTTTCTGAAATGCTGTAGATGATTGCCGAGGTGGATGCACCATGCACCGTGTTGATCATCTCCCAGTTTTTTTCGTGGATAGGATGCATTTCATGTTTTCTGGTATTCGTATAGGATGACCTGCTCTTTCTGATACAGGCATCCGAACCGGTAGACCCACATCCAGCTTTTGCTGCCAGCGAGCCTTCCGTCTTTATTCACCAGGACCGGTGTTTCATCTGCCTGTATGACCGGATACCGATACAGCGGGACTGCATTGACATATTTCCCATTTATGACTGCAGCTGCCAGAGATGGGGAAACAAGACTTCCCGGAAGCAGTTTCTTCGGACGCGGTGCTTTTACCATGTGGTCATCTGTTTTACTTGTATAAACCCCGATATGTTGTTCTTCCACCTCCACTTTTTCCGGGACAAAGCGGTAACACCTTGAAATGATATGCTTGTGGATAAGTATGTAGCCGCGAAGCTTCTATGATTTCCCTATGGCCCTTACCTTTACACTTTTTATTTTCAGCATCTGGTACTGTTCTTCCGTCAGTTCCAATACCTCTTTTGCCGAACGCGGCCACCGAAAGGCACCGTTATCCAAACGTTTGTACAGTAGCAGGAATTCATCCTCTTTTCGAAATGCAGCGCTTTAATCCAGTCGCAGCCTCTCTCTGTGATATTTCATAACCACCATCATAAATAAGCCTGCCTTACTTGTGATACAAGCAAGCCCCTACCCACTGCTTATTGTTCCTCGCAACCCAGCAAGGGACTTGCTTGACTCAGTTAAAAAATTAAAATATCATCTCCTGAAATTCCACGTTCCACTCCAATATGTTCTACCTTATTCTTGTAATTATTACCAAGAGTATAAAATCTGAGGCTGTCATGCTTCTCGTCTATTATGTTCTTTAAGATTTCCTTCAGCTGTATTGCCTGAGTATTATCTACGATACACTCAAAGACAGAATTCTGGACACGCCTTCCATAGTTCACACATTGCTTTGCGACTCTCCTTAATCTGGTTTTTCCTGCCTGCGTTTCTGTATTTACATCATATGTAACCAACAGCAACATTGTTTTCACCTCATTTCCATAGAAATGCAGGATAACCATCCAAATCTCCACGTAAAAATCTGGCCAGCAGCATACTCTGGACGTATGGAACCATTCCCCATTCTACTTTTTCATTCAGGTATGGATGTGTAATAATTTCTTTCTTTTTCTTCTGCCACTCTGTTAATATGCTCCGCCGCGTCTCTTCTTTCATTAAGACAGCGCCATTTTCTTTCTTTTGAAAATCTTTTCCGTTGACTATTTTTTTATTAACCAGTGACAATACAAACCGATCCGCAAGCGGCGCCCTCAGTTCTTCCATTAAATCCAGCGCCAGTGACATACGCCCTGGTCGTTCCGTATGCAAATATCCCACATATGGATCCAGACCTACTGTCTCAAGTGCCGTGCCTGCTGAATTCGCCAACAGTGTATAAGCAAATGACAACAATGCATTTATCGGATCCTGCGGCGGCCTTCTGTTTCTTCCCTGAAACTGAAATTCTTTCTTTTGCTGAAGAATCAGCTCATCAAATACTCCATAGTAGACACTTGCCGCTTCTCCTTCAAATCCACGCAACTGTTCCGCTGTTTCACAAACCTTAATGTCATCCAGCGCATTTTTCAGTTTTTGAGATGCTTCTTTTACTTTTTCAAGGTCAATCTGCAGACTGTGATCCCGGCATGCACGTTCCAATATCCATCTTGAATTATATACTTTTGCTAATATACAGTTTCTGGATATATCCATTGCCTTTTCTTTATCCATGCAACTGTCATATTGCTGTCTGCGCAGGACCACATTTCCTTTGATTTTCCCAGTAACCCTTGCCAGAAACTTTCCCTGTGGTGTCAGATAACACAGCGAAACATTTCGCTCTGCGCAGGCTCCCATTAAAGCCGGACTCGTTCCTCTATATCCAAAAGAAACGATTTCTTCCAGATTGTGCAATGGTATGCGTCCCATCTCTTTGTCATTTTCAAGCAACACCACATTTTCTCCGTCAAGCGAAAGGTATCCAGTCTCAGACATTACATATAGCGTATTTAATAATTTTTTCAACCGTCCTTCTCCTCTGACAACATTTTCTTCATATAACCTTTTACTGAAATCGTTTTTTCCAGTTCCGGCATACATATTTCTTTTAATGAACAGGCTCTGCACGCTTTATTTTTCCGAACCATCGGTGTATATGACTTTTTCATATACTCATGCATTTCTTCCGTAATTTCTTCTACTTTATTTCTTAGCTCTTCTGTAATTTCTATCTTCTCCCGATGCCTCGTTTCTCCATAATATAGTGCCGCAAACGGAATAGAGGTACTGAACATTTCTTCCAGACATAGTACCTGCGCCGTCAGTTGAAGAATATCTTCCAATCCGTACTTTTTACTGCCCTTTTTATACTCAATCGGAAACACCTGATATTCACCTCTGTGTCCAAACAACCGAATTCCATCTTCGCACTTATGAAATTCCACAGCATCGCATTCTCCTGTCAGCCCAAGCTTTCTGGACACCACCGGCAGCGCTCTTGATATCAAAACGTCCTTTCTCTTCTCTCGCAGATAAGGATCATGAGCTTTTTCGTGCATAATCTTTCCGATCACCGTATGCTCATTCTCTGCCCATTGCTGCTCGACATGTATCAATGCCCATTGCCGGCGGCAGAATACAAAATGCTGGATTCCAGATATCATCAAATAATCGTCTTCTGTATAGGTCATTATATTTTTTCCATAACTTCTACTGTACTCGGTATCTTATCTTCATAAACTTTTATCACATAATCCTGGTACCTCCTTGGATACTCCACCTCCTCCTTTTTCGTCACATCTACTGCATCAAATAATTTATACGCCGGACAGTCACCAAGTTCTTTACTGTGTTTAAAAACGATCAGTCTGCGAACTGCCATTTTCCCCCGTGCAGCAGAATGGTCATTCTCAAACATATTAATAATAGCTTTCCATAAAAGCTCCAGATCTTCTTCTGAAAATCCAGTTACCTTTCGTGCCAGATTTGCTGAAATATATCCTTCTGCTCTGTACAATGCATACGGAACAATATTTTTTCTTCCCATTTCTGTCTGCTTATTCTGTGCATCTTCCTCTGTTGTAATCGCTACACGCGTAATCGTAACTTCCTGGCTGATGATCGGATCTATGCTTCTGGCAAATCCGATCTGAACCGGTCCACGTACCTGTCCACAATTTAAAGAGGCCTTCACAAAAGTGGTCATTACTGCACCAAATGTTCTGATATCATAAAAATTTTCACACATATAGTCGCGAAGCTTTATATCAACATCTGCATCTGTCTTTTTCAAAGCTTTCAGCGCTTCTGTTACTTTCTTATCTTCTTTTTCCTTAATTCCAACGCTTTCACACGCTTCTTTATCGCTTCTGTTCAGCGGAACATCTTCCCGGATGTAAATTTTATATCCTGCCTCATTTTCCTTAACCGTTTCCACATAATTTCGGATTTTTCGTTTCAGGCATACATCTGTCACAAGTCCATATCCGCTCTCCGGATCAATTCTCGGCATATTTCCTGCATCCGGATCCCCGTTTGGATTTCCATTTTCCACATCAAAAAATACCACAAATTCATATCTGTTTTTTATTGCATCCATTTCTTTTTCCTCCTGTTATGCTTTCTTTTCGTATCATTCTTGTTTCTGGTGATAATATCCGAGAATAAAACGCCCCTGTTCTTCCAGATTTAACTGACTCGGACACTCGTCCAATTTTCCAAGCAGATCGGTCAGCTGCTTTTCGTATTTTATTTTTAACCCTTCTTTGTCTCTTCCCAGTTTTCGCATATGGCTGTTCTTCAGTTTCATCAGGATTGGAAATACGGTTGCCGGATTTGCACAGGCCGCATTAAAATATCGGTCACGAATCGTCGTGTTCAGCTTGCCATTCGCAGACGTTTCCTGAATTGCTTCCAGTACTGCAAATACTCTGCCCAGTATCTGAGCCTGCTCTTTTCTTTCATTTTTTCCATTGAGTTCCATATACACCCCTTCTTCCATATGATAATTTTTAATCTGAAACGCTTTTATTGCAGCCGCCCGCCCCCAGGTAACCCGTCCCTGTTCTGCCCTGATTCGAAGTAAAATCTGACTGTACAGGCTCTGCGGGTATCTTGTATCATTTAATACTGCCTGAAATACTGCAGGGGGAAGATTTTTTGCCGGCTTTTTGTCTTTTGCTTTCTGATTTACCGTTTCATTTATCATCCTCCAAAGCCCCACATATTCTCTTTCTTCTCCCTTGGGTCGCACGATTTTCATTCTTTCATAATGCTTTTCTATATTGCTGAGAATTTTTCCAAAACTGTTTTGATAGAAAAACTGGACAGATATTCTTGCTGCATTTGCTGCCAGTCCCGCGATATAAAACGGTTGTTCCGGATCCAGTTCAAGCTTATCCAGCTTTACTTTTTTTCCTTCCCTGATTCGTTCAAATACCTCACGAATTTTTTCCGTGTTATCCTCATCCCGCTCTACTGACCACAAAAATACCTGCTGATATTCTTCCTTTCCGTTTTCTGCCCAGAAAACAATCGTTGTATCACCGCACTGAAATACATATTTTCTCTGTGACAAAAGATAATTTAATGCAGTAGTATAAGCAAATGCAGCATATGTACCTACCGCAGCATTATAGCTCTGTGACATTTCATAGGATTCAAACGCCGGTGCATTAAAAGATACAAGCGCAGCTCCGCTTGACTGAGCCCCCTGTAATCCTTTTATGAGCGGATGGATTCTTGCTATTTCCGTTCTTTCTCCAGTTACGAGGCAGACTCGTTTTTCTCCATTTTCACTGTTCTTTTCCTTTTCTTTTTGATATTCATCCCAGATCAATCGGATTTCTTCATCTTCTTGTACTTCCTCTCCTCCTACTTCAAAAATAAGATTGCCGCCGTCTGTGACTTCCTTATACATTTGTTTTATCCAATTGTCTTCCTTCGCCTTTTTCGGATCCCATGTCTCAAAAAAAGCTTTTACTGCACTGCCAGCTTCCCCTTTTGCATTTTTTAAAATGGAAAAATGCTTCTCTTTTGCCGCCTCAAACCGTTTTATTGTTTTTTCACTACAGCCCTCGGCATCAATTCCAAGCATATATTTGGAGTTATCACACAGAAAATTGGGAACGATCTTGGTCGAGCTTCTTCCTTCCATTAGCGGGACCAGTTTTACATCTGCCACCCATATCGTTTTCTTTCCTCTTTCAACTTCCTTTTGGGCAGGTATGATTCCTTCTATTTTTCCCTTGCTGTTCAGACGAATAATATAAGAAACTTTTGCGCTGCACCATCCCGGCAGCGCAGTTTTTCCATCCCGTGCCAGTGTCTCATAATATTTGACTAATTCCTGCAGAATCACTGTATCACCTCACAATTTGTCAAATCGATCACGCCTCGATGCATTACTGCCCGGAAAAACCTAGGCTGAATATCCGGCAATTTTGTATAATCCATTCCCCACAGCATAAGACCCATATCACGTTCCTCCACATTGTCATATGCTGTTACAATTTTTTCTTCCCCGCAAATGCTGAAATGAGCCGGAAATTCCCGGCAACCAAGATAGGGTGCTTGAAAACACTCCCCTCTTTGCAGCCGACGCATAATAATATCCTTAAATTTTCCAGGATTATCCGACGCGTTCGCATTTTCTGTCATCTCAAAATGTGCTTCTATTATATACTCCACATCCTTCAAAATCACAGATGATCTCTGCACTATATCAGCTTTTGAACTGATATACAGATCTTTCTTTTTTCCATTATACGCAGATAAAACATTTGCTGCGGAGATCTTGCTTTTTACTTCATTTCGTTTTATACTAATAAATTGTATCGGTTTTATAACATAAATACGATCTACAATCCATCTCAGGCCAGGATGCCAGTACACACTTTCAAGAATTCCGATCGCCGCTGATGGCGTAATCACATCATACGAATACCTTTCCGTTTTCAGCTCCGGCCTTGAAAAAAGCGCATAATCCCCCCATACTTTTACTCTTACTCCTCGTGCCATTTTTCCACCTTCTTTTTCTTATTTCATTTATGTTTGTTGTATATCTCCATTATATTCCTTTCAAGCATCCTGTCAATCATTATTTTTCTTTTATATTTTACTTTTTTTATTTTCCATGCTATAGTCTTTTAGTCACAGCCTCCGTTTTATGAGCACTGTGTGGATTGAAATATTTACGTTTGTTGTAAAAATAAAAACAGCCATCCGAAACTGCCTATACAATTTCGAGTGGCTGTTTTTATTTATTTTCAGAAAAATATACCCTCTCCTTCTTCAATTTCAAGCATCAGTCCATATTCATCCGTATACTTTTTTTCATCAGAAATCACAAACAAATTCGTTTTCCCCTGCATTGACAGTTCTTCAATCATTCCATTTTGGAAAAACTTTTCAGCATCCTGCAGGTATACATTTACACTGTATCGCGATGCCTTTCGCAATAGCTCTTTTGTCATTCCTTTTTGTCTTATTTCCTCAAAAATGGTTCTGGCTTCTGCCTCCTTTGTGATTAAAATCGAAATGCCTTCTTTCCCAATCAAATGAAAATCTTCCGAAACTTTTCGAAAAGGAAGATCTCCTCTTTTGAATCTTCCAACAATATCCTTTTCATCAAGACTTTTTCCTTTGTAATGATACAGCTGCTCAAAGTAACTTTCTATCGTCTCTGGCATATCCAGTTCCATATTTTTTTGCATAAGTGTCTCAGTAACTGCAAGCGCCAGTTTTTGACTTTGCACTTCTTTCGCATTTTCCAATGAAAAAATGTACGTATTACTCTCTTCTATTTTCCGCTTTCCATTTCGATTGCATCTTCCGGCTGCCTGAATCATAGAATCCAATCCGCTCTTTTCACGATACACTGTATCAAAATCAAGATCCACACCGGCTTCTACCAAACTGGTAGAAATAACAAGACATGTTTTTCCTTCCGCAAGGCGGTTCTTTATTTCCGCATATTTTTTTTGTCGATGCTTCGGGTACATTGTCGTTGAAAGATGGAAAACATCTTCTCTCCCCATTTTTTTCATCATTTGATACAGCCGCTGCGCTTCCTTCCGTGTATTTACTATACATAATGCTCTTTTCTCGTCAGAAAGCTTCTCTGCCAGTTCTTCTTCTGACAGTGTGCCCATATTAACCAATTTACATCGCTTAAAAAAGCGAAACTGCTCTTCCACACGCGGGCAAAGTTCCTTCACCTGAACCGACTCAGAAAAAAACTGCGGAATCGCCGGCTGTGTTGCCGTACACAGTATCTCTGTACAGCCATAATATTTATACAATTGTTCCATCATTACAATACATGGTTTTATATAATTCACGGGCAGCATCTGCACCTCATCATATATAATCACGCTGTTCGCTATATTGTGCAGCTTTCTGCACTGAGAAGTCCTGCTTGCATACAAAGATTCAAAAAACTGAACATTCGTAGTAACTACCACAGGACAATCCCAGTTTTCAGTAGCCAATTGTAATTTCTCCCGTATTTCGTCGCTGATAATGTCTTTTTCTTCGTAATTCACATTGCTATGATGCTCCAATACGTTTTCAGCGCCAAGAATTTCTCGAAAAACTTCCGCTGTCTGCTCTATAATGCTTGTATACGGAATCACATAGATTATACGCTCCATTTTATGCTGTGCTGCATGATGCAGCGCAAATGCCAGAGAGGAAACGGTCTTACCGCCTCCCGTAGGCACAGTAAGCTGATAAATTCCTTTTTCTCCCTGGCTCAGGCTGATACATGACTTCAGAATTTCGGTACGATGTCCATTAACAGTTTCCTGTTCCGCATTTTCCATCCATTTCTTTTTTTTCATATATTTATCCAGTCTGTCCGTCAATTCCTCTATTGTAGTATACTGGATATTCCGCTCTTTCTTCATAAACGCTTCCGTATCCAGATAATCTGCATCTACAAGACAGGAAAATATAAAACGAATAAACGCTGCAATTGTAAAATTGGGAAATCTTTCCCCTTGTGTATTGGAAAATGGAGGCCTTTGTATTTTCGAAATTTCTATTTCCTGTTTATAAGCCTCGTAATTCTCTACCTTTTTTCCCAAACGCCCATATAACGTACCATCCGATCCATCATCCTGCTTACTCCCGCTATCAGGAAGACCTGCGTGATGACCTGCAATGCAATAACTCATCAGCTGATACAAACCGTTTTTGTTCCACGCTAACTGTGCTCCTGCTGTAGAATGATCTACTCTGATATTTTCTCCCCTGATTTTCCTCTGAAACTTTTGTGAATACTTTCCAATATCATGTACTATGCCGCTAAAATATCCCCACTCAGCGGCGTCAAACGAAGAGGCTAACTTCGAAGCCAGCTCTGCCGTATGTTTCAAATGTACGTGTAACGGCTGTTCCTCCCATTTTTGTTCGTCTGTTTCCTTTCTGTGCGCAATATACTCAGAACGCTGCACTGGCGCATCATTTTCTGCCATTTTGTTTCTCCTCCTCCCCAATCCTCTTCTCAATCTCCTCTTTCACCAGGCCCTCGCCGATCACGATCAGCACTTCCTGACCTTCCTTGATGGGATGGATTTCGGTGGTCTGGCGGGTGGCGTTCAGTTCGATCCAGGTACCGTCCTCCAGCTTCTGGAAGCCTTTGATGCGGAATACACTGCCGCACGCCGGGCTGTTCATGATTTCCTTTACTGCCTCGCACAACTGAGCCTCGGTCAGATGGCGGTTCATGAAAAACAGGGAATCGAAATCGCCATTGTCATCCACATCCTGCTTGACGTAGCTGGCCGGATCGTAGCCGCAGGAGGAAATGCGTGCAAAGTCTTCTTTGGTAAAGGAGTTCCAGTCGGTACTTAAAATGTGTGATGCATCGATCTCCCGTTTACATTTTACCTGTGCAAGGGCATGGTTTAAATGCATGATCGTCTGCCCGATTTCTTCTGGCGAAGCTTCCTGGCTGCGGCTCAGGACGATCAGTCCCGCGTTTGCCGCCTCGGAAGCAAGAACATAATCGGCCTGCTCTGACAGATTCGGATCCAGCTTTGCATCGACGATCGCAATCACATTGCCGATCTCATACCAGCGATCAAGCGGTTCCTCGTGCAATGTATCAAAAAATTCGTCCATATCGAAGATGCCGGACGGTTCGATCAGGACACGGTCATAACCGCACATCCCCATAGAGATCAATTTTGTCTTGAAACGCCTTCTATGACAGTCACGATCACAGCCGCCCGATACCATTTCCAGCTCGCAGTTATCACCGCGCAGGTCCGAGAGCAGCATCATATCGACGTTTATTGCACCGTAATCATTCTCCAGAATACCGATGTTCTGACCCTGACTCATCAGATACGAAGCGTATTTTCGAATGAACGTTGTTTTTCCGGAACCAAGAAATCCAGTGATGAGATCTATTTTTACCATATCTGTGTTGCTCCCTTCCACGCGGTCTGATATACCGTCATTTTCTCTTCTGCTATTTCCTGTCAGATATCCTTTTTACGTTTCCTGCTTATTGCTCCGGGCAACCCCGCAGGGGACTTGCCCTATTCGGTTAAATTATCATCTGACACTTGCTTTCACTGTGAATCATACATTCATCATTGCTATAATTCGTCCTGCTGCCAGGTTCTCCCCTCTGTCCTTCACAAACAGAACTTCTTTGCGATCCAGAGGCATGAACTTTCGTAGCCAGCTGACCTCCTCTCACATCCGCAGCTTCTTCCGGAACTCCCGCAGCGTATCTTTCTTCCGGAAGATAAACAGTGCGGCCAGCATCAGGATGCTGATTCCGGAACAGACGACAGACGGCTGTGTGTAATGCACCAGATTCAGCCACAGAAGGAGAAGCGGTATACAGCCTGCTCCCGCAGACTGGACAAGATAAAACAGGTATTCTTCGCGCTCCAGGCGGTTTACTTTTGCGATGACTACCATCGAACACTGGACAGCAAGCGCGCCGAACGGCAGCACGAAATCAACCGACCATCCGCGCCAGCCTGTGAAGTGATCCCAGAGCACCGCCAGGACCGTGACAAGAAGCAGCTGCCACATCTCATTTTTGAGGATGTTGCGGCGTTTGGTGTAAGCCACTGTAACGATCGCCCACGCACACAGACAGCCGGCGGCCGCAAACCAGAACCAGTTCAGCGTGCCAAGTGTCAGATAATTGATCATGCCGCACAGCACCGCCACTGCCAGACAGAGAAAGGTAAAGATCTGTATCGTCTTTCTGCCTTCCGCCTTCTGTGCCTCTCCGCAGCCCGGGAATTCGCTTCCTGTCTCTTTGCACGGGATCGATTCCCGCTTCATGATATTCTGAAAACTGCGCGGAATGCTGTCATCCGGCAGTTTTGACGTAAAGCCAAGCACCATTTTATTGCCAAATGAGCACGAACACAGCTGAAGCCCATTCGTACTCGCAAAAAATCCAAACTGCCTGATGTAGTCCTGATACTGCTCCGGGAATCGGACAATGCCGATATTTGAGTAGACCGCCGTGATGCAGCGGCTGCCCAGATTAGCTCCGACCATCAGAAATCCTTTTTTCAGTTCCAGTGGAACAGCACGCAGCAGAGGATTTTTTTCCAGACGGACGTATCCGTTCATCCGCATCGCCATCCGTTCTTTGACCAGCTCTTTTTCGAACTGTGCCCTGACATCCTGCAGCACATCCTCAAACGTCGTCCCGTCCTCAAACGTGTGCCCTGCCTCGATCCAGCCGAAAAAGTTCGTCATCGACTGAGATGGGAAAAAATTACGCAGGTTTACAGGGATCATCAGTGTGATCGGGCGGTTTTTCCGGCTTTTGGGCACCTGTTCAGCAATTGCACAGAGCATGACGGCAGCCACATAAACGGTGATCGAGACGCCGTGTGCCTTCGCTTTTTTGTGCAGTTCATCTACCGGTATCTCAAGCTCCGTAATACGCATGTCCTCATGCAGCAGTTTTTCGCCTTTCAGCCGCACCGCATCCGGCTTTTTCTCCTTATCCCGCGGTGCCTTCGACGAATAATACTGAGAAAAGCTGTCTTCCTCCTGCACGCCGCGCGTCATCTCCTTCGTCGTATCGATGCGCGGCAGACCCGCGGAAGGATGCCGCAGGATCAGGTAATTCTGCACCAGTTCCTGCAGAAAATGCATCGCTCCCGTACCGTCTGTCAGCGCATGAAACACTTCGAAATTGATCCGGTTCTGATAATACGTCACCTCAAAAAGCAGTGATTTTTTATCCGGGATATACAGCCTGCTGCACGGCGGCTTCGTCTCCTCCCGCACCACCGGCCGGATCTCCCGGTGTTCCAGATAAAACCAGAACAATCCCTTGCGCAGCACCGCCTGAAACAGCGGATACGTTTTCATCGTCTGATCGAGTGCTTCCTGCAGCGTCGTTTCATCCACTGTTTCCTTCAGTTCACAGTAAAAACGAAACACTCTCGTATCGTCTTTTCCCGTGACCATCGGAAATGCAAGCGCCGCATTGTCCAGTTTTCTCCATTTTGAGTATTTTGCTTCCATAAATGATCGGCTTCTTTCTATTTTCTCTTCCGGCAGTATTTTTTCAGGTCACAGGTAATACGGCCCGCAATGCCTCTTTTTCTCTGCTGCCAGAAGCTTTTTTACTGATACAGGCAGGTCATTTGCTGCTTCTTACGTTCCACAGTCATTCCGAAAACCTGCCCGATTCGATTTTCTACTGCCCCAGAAACTGGTTGATATACGTAAAACTCTCCTGCACATGCCAGAACCGGATTCCAAGCGCAAAAAATCCGTGAAATGCCCCCGCAATGCGGTACTGCTGTACTTCGTTTCCGGCTTCTTCCAGCCTTCTGGCATACTCCTCGCCCTCGTCGCGCAGCGGATCCAGTTCCGCGGTCAGAAGTAATGTCCTCGGAAGATTCCTGTAATCCGTCTCCATCAGCGGCGCAAAATACGGATTCTGGCGATCCTCGGGACAGCTCTCGTACAGTGTCACATAATCTTCCATTTTCACCGCAGTCAGCAGGTAATCGGTTCCGTTCTCCCGTACCGATGGATACGGGGATGCTTCCGTATAACAGTTATTAAGTGCCGGATAGATCAGAATCTGGCGCTCTACCTGAAAATCTCCGGTATCCCTTGCTTTCAGGCAGACGGCAGCCGCCAGATTTCCTCCGGCGCTGTCCCCGATGACCGTGATCTGTTTCGGATCCGCATTTAAAATCGCATGGTTTGTGTAAAGCTCCTTTGCCGCCGCATAACAGTCGTCAAATGCCGTCGGGAAACGGTGCTCCGGCGCCAGGCGGTATTCGACAGATACGACGATTTTTCCGGTGGACTGCGCCATGCGTGCGCAGACACGGTTGTAAGTGTTCACACTCTCAGTTACCCAGCCGCCGCCGTGGAAAAACAGCAGCACCGGAAGGGAAAGTTTCCCCTCCTTCTCCTGCTCCATCGTCTCCTCACTCGGAAAATACATCCGCACCGGCACTTCATAGTCCCCGTTACAGATCTTCGTGTCCAGTTTCCGGATAAAAATCCGCATGGCATCCAGCTTCTTCAGGTCTGCAATCCGCCGCGATGATTCTACGTCAATGTTTCCGTAGGATAATGCATGCAAAATGCTCCGCATTGTTTTTGATATCATGATTTTCTCCCATTCCCCATCCCATATACGATGTCCGCCGCACACATCGTTGAATCCCGGTAATCTTTCCCGGTTCAAGCGCCGCCGGGTAATGCCAGCTGCAAAGCAGAATTCATCCGTATTGCTTTCTTTTGTTTCGTCCTGGGACAGGGCAGCTTTCTTCTGCTCCATGCCCTTTTGCATTGTACCACAGATCTGCTCTTTTACGATGCTGTTTCGGAAATTTTCTTTCTTTTTCTTCTGCTCTTCGCCTGTGGCATTCCATCCGTCTTTTTCTCTTTCCTTCTGTTTTCTATCCGCAGCGTTCCATGCCCCTTTTCCTCCTGCGGCTAAATCAGTCATTTCAAACCAAGGGTAGTTTATTATACCATACCGGTTCTTTCTTCTGCAAAGGGATTTTCTGGCGTTTTACGTTCGCTTCTGAAATTTTACCTGGCTCCAGGCTGCAGCAAAAAGGCGATCTCCATTTTTCCTCTTGACTTTTATTTTCTACAGTTGTAGTATTTATACATCTACTACATCTGTAGCAGATGTATGGTATGCAGACTGCAGTCCCACTGCATGCTTCTGCAATTAACGAACGCGGATCTGAATTATCCGCTTCCTTTGAAAGGAGATTATTATTATGAAAAAAAGAAAACAGTTACTTGCAATTTTGGCTCTCTCGGCTGCTTTTTCCTGGTCGCTTCCGGCATTTGCAAAGGAATTTACCACCTCAGACTCCGTTCTGACCATTGACACACCGGATGACAGCTGGGCACAGATCAAAGATGATGCGACGCTCGCAACCCTGACGAACGGAAAAGACTCTATTACTTTAGAGCACTATAGTAACGGAGAAAAGCTGCCTGATATCACAGTCGCAGACGATACGTATGAGAAGGTCTGCCAGAATATCATTTCCACGCGCAATGAAGTCTTTCTGATCACCGGGCTTGCCGCTGATAAAAAGGATTTTGACGAGATCCAGAAAGCAGTCCAGAGCGCAGTGATCAACATTTACGACACGAAAAAAGCAGTAACGCCGTCTGATCCGGCTGCTGATACCGGTAATTCTTCTGACAGGGATTCCTCTTCCGAAACGAATCCTGCACCATCCACGGACGGCTCCATCGATGAAAGTATTTCCTTTACCGGCTGGATCACCGGTGCAAATGTAAATGTGCGAAGCTCTGCTTCCACCGATGCGTCCATTATTTCCACCGTGCCTTACGGAAATCCTGTCTCTGTCACCGGCGCCATCACTACAGGCAGTCAGGTCAGCTGGTATCGCATTGATCTCGATGAAACCACCGGTTTTATCTCAGCACAGTATGTTTCCAAGGCTGCCCCGACCGCTGAGCAAAACGGCATCACTCTGACCGACGAACAGCTCACGCTTTACACTTCCGATTACACCGGAGCTACCTATATTAATAAGGCAACCGACGGAAACTGGTATGACGGCACCGGCCGTCAGTATGTCCAGGCCTCCGGCGATTCCTGGAGCAGAGTGTGTGACGGCAGTATATGGACTGATATTCCACAGGCAAAGCCTGACGCAAACGCTTCCAGAACAGTCACTGTGACCGATCCGGATGGGCTAAATGAGATGACACTGTATCTGGATGCTGATTCCGGCAAATGGCACAACAGTTCATGGGGCATTTACACAGACAATGGAAATAATACGTTTACCGGCCCGGACGGCACAATATGGACTGTCGAATCATGACCTCCTTTTTCTTGACACCTCCTGCCCTCTGGCGTAGTATACGGACAGGAGGTGAACTTAATGAAAAATAAAATCATCCGTCTGCCCGACTCGGAGCTTGATATCATGCTGGTGCTCTGGCATCACACACCGCCGATGAGCAGGCTGGAAATTGAAACCGTAATCAATGAAAAAAAGGCACTGGCTCCCACAACGATCCTGTCCCTGCTCTCCCGTCTGGAGAAAAAGCAGTTTGTCTCTGTCACAAAAGAGGGAAAAACGAATTATTATACACCTCTGATCTCTCAGGAAGAATACCAGAACTGTGAGAGCAAAAATGTACTGGAGCGTGTTTTTGGCAATTCCTTAAAAAGCTTCGTCACCTCTCTTTACCGGGGCAAAGAACTGACGCAGCAGGACGTAGCGGAGCTGTACGATTACATTCAGGAACTGTACGAGGAATCTGACTCTGAAAAAACATCCAGGAAATAAACCGGAGGAATCAGGATGACATGCTTTACCTTTCACATTCTAAAACTCAATACGATCGCGGCGCTCATCATCTGCGCCGCGTGCATTGTTTCTCGGCTGACCAGGAAAAAATATACCTGTAAATGGAAATACTTTGTGTGGCTTGTGACCGCGCTTGCTTTGCTGGTTCCGGTTGACCTTTCTCCGTTTTCCAGGGTTCAGCTGCAGATTGTACAGCCGACAAGGCAGACGGGGATGCGGCAATATTTTGAAGATGCGCCGTCATTCTCTGCCGTTTCAGCTGCCTCAGGCATTTCTTCTGAATCAGGCACATCTTCCGCCCCGCTCGTGCTTTCCCTGCATTCGCCCCGGCTTTCTCTGTACGGCTTCCTGCAGCTTTTTTCCTGCATCTGGCTGACCGGCTTTGTCCTGCTCGCAGCTTTTCGGATCTTCAAATATCGGTTTTCTCTGTGGTCTTTGCGCCGCTGGAGCTCTCCGGTTCAGAATTCGGACGTGCTCCATCTCTACCGCAGCATCTGCCGCCGTGAGCATATCTCAGCCCCGCCGGGGCTTATGGAAAACCGCAATCTTTCCACGCCGGTACTTGCCGGACTTTTCCATCCGGCTCTTTATCTGACCGAAGCAC
Source organism: Lachnospiraceae bacterium (assembly GCA_902363665.1). Classification (GTDB taxonomy): domain Bacteria; phylum Bacillota; class Clostridia; order Lachnospirales; family Lachnospiraceae; genus Choladousia. The sequence goes on from CABJAW010000001.1 coordinate 249,450, forward strand.
CCTGCGACCGTGAAGAGCTTTCGTTTATTCTGCGCCATGAACTGACACACTATAAGCGGAGAGATCTGTGGTTCAAGCTGCTTCTGCTTGCCGTTTCTACCATTTACTGGTTCAATCCGGCTTTGTATCTGATGCGCAGTGAGGCGGAAAAAGACATTGAAAACCTCTGCGACGGCCGCGTCCTTCAGGCTTCTCCGATGCAGTCCCGGCTGCATTACAGCCAGCTGCTCTTAAAAACAGCTGCGCTGCAAAATCACATCCCGTATCTCTCAGCCAGTTTAAACGACAGCAAGCTGGTTTTTAAAGAACGGATCCACTACCTCACAGAACTGGCGAGCCTGCGGCGTGGGACTCCGCTTTGCCTTATGTTCTGTGCATTTTTGCTGACCGGCAATCTTGCCATTGGCAGCTCTGTCCTTCCGACACAGGCACAGTCTGCCACTGATTTAAGTGCAGATTCCGGCACCGTCTCTGAAAACTCTGCCTCTGTTTTGGCACAGATTGATGCGCGTGCCAGCGCAAATGCGGCGCAAAACACAAAAAATTCTGACAGCGGACCGAGTGTAAATACTGCAGCAAACAATAGCGGACATCTAGACGGCTCATCTTCAGACCCTGACGGCACTCTGGTCTCTTCCGGGACAAACAGCCCGGGTACAGCCTCTCTTGCTGATCATGATGCACCGGTCTCCGGTCAGTCACCAGATACCACCGAAAATCCGGTCGGCACGACCGGCGGAAATCCTGATAACCCGGATCCAGGCAGTCAGGGTACCGCACCAAATCACGCCACCCCTGGCAATGCAGACACTCCGCCCGAAAATTCCGACCCGGATACTCATCCGGGCAGCGACTCTGCCCTTCCGTCCCTGACGGACACCCGGATCACGCTTTACGCCCTGCAGGCAACCGGCGCTACCTACGTCTGGCAGGCCTCTGACGGAAGCTGGTACGACGGTGATTACCGGAAGTATGTTCCAAACGGCGATGGAATCTTTACCTGCTCCGACAATCAGAGCCTGTGGACCTCTGAGACACCTCCGTCTCCTGCTGACCATGCCTCAGCTTCTGTTTCTCTTGTCTCGGAGGACGGGCTGAATGTGAACCAGCTTTACTACGACAGTGACACCGATATCTGGCAGAATATCGCAGGCGGCATCTACACTTCCAATGGGGACGGTACATTCACCGGACCAAACGGAGATCTCTGGATTGTGACCTCCTGATGCGCGATCCTGACAAAATTATCTGCGCCTTGGAAACGTTCTGTTTATTTTTTAACAAAATGGAAATTTTCACTGTTTTTTTATTGATTTTATCGACTAATCATGTATAATATAGGCTGGAAGTCGGAGCAATCCGCTTTTTTTGAAAGATACTGTCGATTCTGCGTATGCAGGAGCGTATCTTGTTCACATTTAAGAAAAGGAGTAAATGAAAAGATGGCAAAGATCGATTTAAGCAAGTATGGCATCACTGGAACCACTGAGATTGTCTACAATCCGTCTTATGATCTGTTATTTGAGGAAGAGACAAAGCCGGAGCTTGAAGGCTACGAAAAAGGTCAGGTCAGCGAACTGGGCGCAGTTAACGTTATGACCGGTATCTACACAGGCCGTTCACCGAAAGATAAATTCATCGTTGTTGATGAGAATTCCAAAGACACTGTATGGTGGACTTCTGATGAGTACAAGAACGACAACCATCCGGCAAGCCAGGAAGCATGGAACGCAGTAAAAGAGATCGCTCAGAAAGAGCTGTCCAACAAGAAGCTTTATGTAGTAGATGCATTCTGCGGAGCAAATGCTGATACTCGTATGGCTATCCGTTTCATCGTTGAGGTAGCTTGGCAGGCACACTTCGTTACTAACATGTTCATTCAGCCGACCGCTGAGGAGCTTGAGAACTTTGAGCCGGATTTCGTTGTTTACAACGCATCCAAGGCAAAAGTTGAGAACTACAAAGAGCTGGGTCTGAACTCAGAGACAGCAGTTGTCTTCAACATCACAAGCCGCGAGCAGGTTATCATCAATACATGGTACGGCGGAGAGATGAAGAAGGGTATGTTCTCCATGATGAACTACTATCTGCCGCTGAAGGGCATCGCTTCCATGCACTGCTCTGCAAACACAGATATGAACGGTGAGAACACCGCAATCTTCTTCGGACTTTCCGGAACAGGTAAGACTACTCTTTCCACAGATCCGAAGCGTCTCCTGATCGGTGATGACGAGCACGGCTGGGATGACAACGGCGTATTCAACTTCGAGGGAGGCTGCTACGCAAAGGTTATCAACCTGGACAAAGATTCTGAGCCGGATATCTACAACGCAATCAAGAGAAATGCTCTTCTTGAGAACGTTACTCTGGATGCAGAAGGCAAGATCGATTTCGCTGACAAGAGCGTAACCGAGAATACCCGTGTATCTTACCCGATCAACCACATTCAGAACATCGTACGCCCGGTATCCTCTGCACCGGCAGCTAAGAACGTAATCTTCCTGTCTGCAGACGCATTCGGAGTACTTCCGCCGGTATCTATCCTGACAAAGGATCAGACACAGTACTACTTCCTGTCTGGATTCACAGCAAAGCTTGCTGGTACAGAGCGCGGAATCACAGAGCCGACACCGACCTTCTCCGCTTGCTTCGGCCAGGCATTCCTGGAGCTGCATCCGACCAAGTATGCAGAAGAGCTTGTTAAGAAGATGGAAAAGAGCGGCGCTAAGGCTTACCTTGTAAACACTGGCTGGAACGGAACCGGCAAGCGTATCTCCATCAAGGATACTCGTGGAATCATCGACGCTATCTTAAGCGGAGCAATCAACAATGCACCGACCAAGACAATCCCGCACTTCAACTTCGAAGTTCCGACCGAGCTTCCGGGTGTTGATCCGGCAATCCTTGACCCGCGTGATACCTACGCTGATGCTTCCGAGTGGGAGACAAAGGCACAGGATCTTGCTTCCAGATTCGTTAAGAACTTCGCTAAATACGAAGGCAACGCAGCTGGTAAGGCTCTGGTTGCTGCAGGTCCGCAGGCTTAATTCAAACCAAACCATACGCAGGATCGATTATGAACGGCAGGCTGCTTTTGCAGACTGCAGGGAATATCTGATGACTGCATAAAAGAGGCATCGCCTCATCCATCCGGATGGGCGATGCCTTTTCTGGTCAAAGCGGATATTCGCAATCCGCTTCGCTACTCGGTTATACAGACTGCGAAACCAAAATTCCCTGCTCCATCTTCACGATTCGCTGTGCACACTCCGCAACAGCTGTATCATGCGTCACCATCAAAATGCCGATTCCTTTTTGGTTCAGTTCCTGAAACAGCTCCATTACGCGCCTCGTATTCTCTTCATCAAGATTTCCGGTTGGTTCATCTGCAAAAAGATAGCGTGGATGATTCACAAGTGCCCTCGCAATCGCCGCACGCTGCTGCTGTCCACCAGATATCTGTGACGGTCTTTTTTTACGCTCGCTGAACAAGCCAAACTCTTTCAGCAGCGTTTCCGCACGCTTGTTCCGCTCCTTTGCCGGCACACCTGCATACCCACAGGGCATCGCAACATTATCGATCAGATTACGTGTCTCATCCAGATAAAATCCCTGAAACACAATTCCAATCTTTTCCCTCCTGTATCTGGCCAGCGCTCTTGCATCCAGTGTATCAATCCGAAGACCGTCAACAAAAACCATACCGTCATCTGCTCTCTCTAAACCACATAAAATATTCATCAATGTACTTTTCCCACATCCGGAGCGTCCCATCACTGCGCAGAACTCCCCCGGTGCCAGTGTAAAATCCACTCCGCGCAGTACCTGCGTCCTCTCAGAACCTGTCTGAAACGATTTATGCAGGTTCTTTACCTGTATTCCCTGCCGCGTATTCTCTCTTTCCATGTTTTTTTCCTCTGCAACTCTTCCTTTTCCAGAACATGCCTGAAGCACACATTACTCTCCCTTTAGTATCTGTACGTATGATAGTTTTCCTTCCCATCTTCCGGAAATAACACATACCGCAGCTAAGATTCCAATTATCACACCGGACGTAATTACATTGCTCACTGAAAAATACTGAAGCGGTGTGATCGGAAGCATTTCGTTTATATTGATGCACCACGCTGCCAGCAGACCTGGCACCAACGCAAGTCCAAACAGCGTTCCAAGTTCCGCCGCCGTCTCTGCCATCAGATATTTTTCCGTCGTTCCCATCGCGTATGCGATTGCCTTTACTCTCCTTCTCTGATGAAGCAGCACCAGCAAAAGGCCGATCAGACTGCCGCCAACAAGCAGCAGCGCCGAAAACGAAATACGGAGCCAGTAAAACGCAGTCCAGTCCAGCTCTTCTTTCTGCGATTCAAGTTCTGCATAGTGATCCACCATTTCGTAAGAGAAATTACTGTTTTGCGCCTGCAGTTTCAGCAGTACCTCTTCTGCTCCATTTTTCATTTGCTGCTGATCAGCGCCTCCCACTTTCAGTGTGCACTGACAATTGGTATTTTCCTGACTCAGGTCCAGCCCGCTCATCCACTCAATCGGAAAAATGACACAATTCTTCAGCCAGACATGCGAAGTTTCATCGCTGTATACATCCAGCATAGTTGTTTCCAGCTCTTTCCCTCTGTTCTCGTCTGTCAGTCTTTGAAGGCTCCCTCTGAAAATTCCAAGCTGTATTGTGCCTGTTTTCCAGTCCGCCTTAAATTTCCAGTTTCCAACCTCCCCGTTTTTTATTCCATTCTGTGCACGTTGTATCTCTTTCTCCGCCTCTTCCCCTGCATAGACCGTATTTTTTTGACGTTTCTCTCCGAACATTTCCTCATACAGACGATCATTCAGAAAAACCAGTGTCCACTGCGCCGTTTCTTCCCAGTTCTCACCGAAAAAGGCATTATCATATACCCACGCCGCAAAGGAAATTTCCAGCTTTCCGGCAAAGCTTCTCTCCAACTCCCGGTACTGTGCATAGCTCACCGGCACATATGCTTCCTCCCATGAATCTCCCGTCCAATGATAGCGCAGCATCGGCTCTTCTGCTCCCATCGCCTGTTCCGCCTTTTCTACAAGTGCCCGGCTTGTCAGAAGACGATTGACACAAAGATTCAGAAGTATCACTCCAAGCAGCAGTTCCAGCCAGATCACCAGATACTGTTTTCTATAATAAAAAAGCTGATGAAAAATGCGTTCCGCAAAATATTTCATACGTCTCCCTTCAGAATCGGAATCAGTGCCTGCTTTCCAATCATCCGCTCCCACAGTATGCCCGTAACAAACAGCCAGACTGCGCTCCCGGCAATCCCTACAATTCCAACCACCGGAAGCGGCAGTTCTCTGCTCATTCCATGCATACTTCCAAAAAGTATCGGATAAAGCGGCACATTTACTGCACAGGCCAGGAGATACAGCACTTCCATGCGAAGTGCATATTCCCAGAAAAGCTCTTTTTCCTTCGCTCCTATTGCCTGACGCACTGCCAGTTGCTTTTGCTCCTGCATCAGCATGCCTCCATTTACTGAAACCAAACTGATCATCGTAAAAATCAGCATCGCAATTCCGGTCGTCAGCCGCTCTTTTGCAATGCGCTCTACTGATTGCAGATATACTGCCTCCTGTTCTGTGCCAGTCAGCACTCCGATTACAGAATCCATTTCCAGTAGTACGCCGTTAACTGCCTCCGGTGCCGTCGGCTCAAAAAAACGATAAAGTCCCTGAAACTGTGCCTCTTTTCCGTCTGCCAGCGCCGCCAGTGCTTTATAGGAAATGGCAATGCTTCCATACAACTTCGGAGCCTTCAAAATGCCTGCCACCGTAAAGGATTTGCCTGCGATCTGAATCTCATCTCCTGGACAGATTCCATTTCGATAGAGCAGATCACAGTTATCACATACATAGCAAGGTTCTCCTTTTCCCGACCACTCTTTTTCCGGGTCTGCTCCATCCAGAACCTGATAACCATTCAGCTTCCAGAAGTTTTTGCTACATCCCTGCACATAGGGTTCTCCATTCCACTTCTTCCATTGTACCTCTTCGCTCAGGAAGGCTGAAATTCCAATCTGTTCGCTTTCTTTTTTCAATTTCTGTCTCTGCTGTGCTTCTATCTCAGAGGTCTCCGCTTCACTGATTCGGTCCTGGTATTCCGCAACAATCAGCTGTTCCGGTAGCTGATACCTTGAAAGCGCTGCTTCTGACATCAAATCCCATACCGTCGCTCCCATCCAAAACGGCACTGCCATTCCGATCGCCATCACAAAAAAGATCACACCGTGCAGATACCGAAATGCCAGGGTATCTTTCCATATATTCTCCAGATGAAAGAAAATGCTGTCCCACATAGATTCCTCCGTCATTTGTGAACATAATAGATCTGATTATTTTCCTGATCTGTCACGTAAAACTGATCGGAAGTTTCTGCTGCAAAACGCAGTTTGAGGCTGCTTGTTGGGAGCTGAGCAATCCCTTCCTGTACCTGTCCGTCTTCGGAAAAGCGATCAATCCGCCCAAAGGAGCCGGAAATCCCATAAATTTCCTTTCCAAGTGCCAGCATATCCGTCGGTTCATATTTGTACGGCAGTTCTGCTTTCTGCACCAGCTCTTCATCTGTTACCTCATACAGATAATTTGTCCCGGTAATATAAACCGATGAAGTTGGTGATACCTTACAGTATTCCAGCATATCCGCAGCATAAAAAACATCCTCATATAAAAACAGACAGCCGCGAAACTGTCCTTTCGGAGTCACCTTTTCGTCGCCTGTATACAATCGTACTCTTGCCGCGCTTGTATCATATTTATCTGCGCTTACCGCAATCCTGCCCGCTCCATTCACCTCAATGCTGTAATAATCCCCGTACCCCTGCCGGTCCAACATTGTAAGTCCGATCTCTCCTGTGTACGTTCCGTCCGTCTTTACAATCTCCGCTCTGCTGCTGCCCGCATCGAGTACATAAAGTTCATCCTGATAAACGGTAATATCTGTCGGATGTGAAAATTCTCCTTCCCCCATTCCAATTTTTCCAAATGTCCGCACCGGATTCAGTTCCAGATCCGTCACCACAATCTTGCCATCCTCATAATCACAAATATAGACCTCGTCTCCATATACACACAGCCCGGATGGACTGACAATCCCGATTTCTGCCGCTGCAACGCGCTCCACCGTATACCCGCCTGTAATCTCCGGAAGTTTATCCGGCTCACGTTCTTCTTCGGCTGCGGATGCATGGCATGAAAGTGAAAGTAGAATAAAGGCAACTGGAAGTATAATATCTAATTTTTTCTTCTTCATTTTCTTTCTCCTTTTGCATTATATTTATGTAATACTTTTTATCAAAACAAATATACACATTAATGCTGTGCATATATGTTTCTTTTCAACTAATGAGTACATTTTTCGTAATTTAATGAATTGAGTCTTTTAATTATTTGTATAGATCCGCATTTCGAACACCTTTTGGCACGATAAATGATAATCTTGCAGCCTCCCGTTGAGTTTCTTATATGTTTCTTATACTCGCCAGTTACATATGTATGGGCACAAGAAACCCTGCTATTTTGTATCTCTTTCGTAAAAGTCATTTCTTTTCCATTATTTTCTGTAAAAACAAAATTCCCCATTGAAAAATCATAGTTTTCTTCCTCTATGATTTTTCCTTCGTTATCCATCCAGTAAAAATCACCATCTGAAACGCCTGCAAACTGATCACTACTCTCTAATCCCCCTGGCTTCTGATATCCAATCGCAGTTGCCGAACACAAAAATACCGTAACCAGCACCACAACCGGAAAACATTTTTTCTTCTTCGTACCATGAAATATTCTTTCGATTCTTCGTTTCAACTGTTTTTCTCCTCCCGTAAGATAATTTTTCTCTATTACGATCTCCTGTTTTTTTGTCTCCGTAAATTTTACCAGAAGTTTTGCATATTCACCTGCCTCCTCTTTTCCGTGTAAAGAATTTACGACATATTCATCGCACAGTTCTTCCACCGTTTTACAGTATTCATGCAGCAAAAGCCACGCCGCCGGATTATACCAGTGCAGCAATAAAATTACTACGCAAACGCATTTTCCAAGTGTATCCCTGTTTCGCACGTGTGTTTTTTCATGCAGGTCTACCATCTTTTTTTCCTGCTGATCAAGCTCCTCTTCCGGAAAAATAATCCACCGCTGGAAAATTCCAATTGTAAACGGGCTTTTCACTTTTCCATTTTTCAAATAGCTGATGTTTCCTGATTTTCCTATCTTTTCCGAATCATTCCAAAGAGTTCTTTTCATCTTTTGGTATCGATACACGTAAACAATACAGAAAGTGACAATTCCTGCAATCCAGAGAGCCAGAAATACCAGCTTCCAAATTGCTACCAATGTATAATTTTCACTCTCCAGGTTGTAAACCGCCATGTATCCAGGCAATTTCAGGTAATGGATTTTTCCTTTCGGATTTTTTAAAAAAAGAAACGAAAAGACCGAATTCTTCGGCAATGCATACTTCCAATCCTGAAATGGCAGGAGAAAAAAGAGCATTGATAACCGAAGAAGACACATCTTCTGCTTTGCTGCAAATGGCTTTTTCCCTGTTCCGAATACCAGATAATAAATCAGCAGCGGTATACTGCCCGCTACAGACATTGCAAACAGCATTCTCATAAATTATCCCTTCAGCTGATCAATATAGTCCAGCAATTCTTCTTTTTCCTTTTCTGTAATTTTGCTGTTTCCTGTAAAAGCCATAATAAAATTGGAAATGCGTCCGCCATAAGACTCTTCCAAAATTTCTTCTGCACACATCTGCTCATACCTTACCTCTGTTATAGCTGGATAATAAACGGCTTTACCACTGTTCTTTTCTTTTGTAAGAAGCCCTTTCTTTTTCAGCCTTAAAATGTTTGTATTGAGCGTCTGCTTACACCAGTCCTTCTGTCTGTTCTCGTTAAAATAATCGAGCAGCTCTGCGAACGTGCATTTTTCATCCCTTTTCCACAAATATTCCATAATTTCCAACTCTGCGCCAGATATTTTTACTCCCATATTCTTGTTTTCCTCTGAACTGTTTCCTGTTTTCCACAATTTGTATTACTTTTTTGTCATACTTTTATATTAAATGCTATATGCTGTTTTGTCAAGTCAACGTGGATATTCGCCATCCGCTTTACTGGCAGGCTGCTTTTGCAGACTGCAGGGAATATCTGATAACTGCATAAAAGAGGCATCGCCTCATCCATCCGGATGGGCGATGCCTTTCCTTTACTTTACCCTTATATTTTCTTTACTTTACCATTATATTGTTACGAATATCCATTTTCAGTACACAACAATTGTCTTAATCTCAAACGGCTTCATCTCTACCGTCACTGTATCGTCATAAACTGCAAGCTCCTGCTCCTCTTCCTCAAGCATATTGGTCTGTGCAGCGCGGGTAACCGGGCGGCCAAAGATCAGGGTCGCTTTGCTGCGGCGGTTCCAGCACTCATACATACGGATGATCGTGCCCTCGCCATCCTCTGCCTTCTTGACCGTCTCGATGATGACGTTCGGCGCATCCACGGATACCAGTGAATACGATTTGGGAAGGCTGCCGCCCTCATTTGTCTTTCTGATGACCTGATACGGATTGTTCAGCGCGTAAGCCTTCGCTACCGTGTCATTTTCCTGCCATCTTCCTACGTGCGGACATAAGGACCACGTGAAGCTGTGGTGTTCCTTATCGGCATCCGGATTCGGGAAGATCGCAGATTTGAGCATCGTCAGGCCGATCCGTCCGTTGTGAATGTCGCAGCCGTACTTGCAGTCGTTCAGAACACTCAGGCCGTAGCCGTCCTCGCTTAAATCAATCCACTTATGTGCGCAGACCTCAAAGCGTGCGTCATCCCAGGATGTATTGTAATGCGTCGGTCGTTTTACATTGCCGTACTGGATCTCATACGTTGCCTCATCGGTATGCACGTCTACCGGGAAATAGCAGCGCAGCAGCACCTGCTTTTCATTCCAGTCGATCTCATTGCGGATGTCGATCTGGTACAGATCACGGTAAAAGCTGATGTACTGGGTGACAACAGAATCCAGGTAGTGATGCTCGATGCGGATGGTAGCACGGATCGGTCCCTCTTCCTCGATCGTCATCTCTGCTGCATCACCGATCTCCCATGCCTTCTCGGTGTAATAGTGGTTGATATCCCAGGCATCGAAGTTGTGCGGGCGGTCCTCATAGCTCATGATCACGTTTCCGCACTTGCCCTCCGGCAAAAGCTCGCGCTCTGCCTTCTTATCATAAACGCTTGTAAACTGTCCTTTTTCGTTCCAGGTTACCTTGAAGAACGGCGTTTCTGCGCCGGACCTGCTGATCGTCAGGCTGCTCTTCTCCTCTTTCTTTTCGTCCTTATAAACAAGAATGCCAAGGCGCTCCTCTGTGAGAAGGCCATCCTTCTCTGCCTCTGCCGGTGTCAGCAGGCCGATTTTTTCCACCTCTTCATTCTTCACCGGATGGAAGGTACGGTAGCCCTTGGACGGGATGTCTTTGATAATTGCAAGCATGCCGTTTTCGGATCTCTGCAGCGGAACAATCTCCTCACCATCTAACAGCATGCAGTGCTCCAGTCCAAGCGGAAGCAATACCGGCGCAGCAGCGCTCTTGCTGTTCGGATTGTAGATCGTGATATCGCCGATCCGGCCATCGATTCTGGCAGTCAGGTTTTCCAGTGCCGCATCCGTCTGTGTGCGGCTCACCGAAAACAGCTTCTCGTACTCTTCTTTTGACTCGTCATAGACCTCGCGGATTGAAGACCCCGGAAGGATATCATGGAACTGATTGCGCAGCAGCACAGTCCAGAGCTTTCCAAGCTCTTCCTTCGGGTAAACATAGCCGCCTGCCTGCTCAGAAAGCAGTCCGTAAAGCTCCAGATCCTCACATGCAAACTCTGCGCGGCGGTTGAATTTTTTGTTTCTCGCCATGGATGTGTAGGTGCCGCGGTGATACTCCAGATACAGCTCTCCAACCCAGCGCGGAAGCTCCTCTTTTCCCTGTACGTGGGAATCGAGTGTCTCGAAGAAGTGGCGCGCAGTTGACATTACAGTCTTTGGTGCGCCCGGAATGCCTCTGGAGAGACGCTTCTGATTCTCCAGCATATCCTTTGTGACTCCGCCGCCTCCGTCTCCATAGCCGTAGCTCATCAGCACCTCGCGGTTCAGCTCCTTCTGGCTGTAGCGCTGCCATCCGCCCATCGTCTGGGAGGAATTCAGATAGCCGTTGTACGTCGTAAAATGCGCCGTCTCCACGCCGTCCTCAACTGCGCCTGCACCGTAATCGCGCGTCGGAACGAAATGCGTCAGTACCTCGGTGCCGTCAATTCCTTCCCACAAAAACGTATCATACGGCATCTTGTTGCGTTCATTCCAGCTGATCTTTGTCGTCATGAAATAATCGATGCCGCATTTCTTCATGATCTGCGGAAGTGCTGCAGAATAGCCGAATACATCCGGCAGCCACAGGATCTTGTTGTCCACACCGAATTCCTTTTTGAAAAATCTCGTGCCATAGAGGAACTGACGTACCAGTGCCTCCCCTGAGGAAAGATTGCAGTCCGCTTCAAGCCACATGCCGCCTTCCGCTTCCCAGCGTCCCTGTGCGATCCGCTCCCTGATCTGCTCGTAGATCTCCGGTGCATCCTCCTTCACATACTCATACAGCTGCGGCTGGCTCGACATGAAAATATATTCCGGGTACTGCTTCATCAACTCCAGCACCGTCGTAAAGCTCCGCTTTGCCTTGTCTCTCGTCACGCCGAGCGTCCACTGCCATGCCACATCGATGTGCGTGTGTCCAACACAGTACACCTCCGGCGCATCCATCCTGCCACAGTACTTCTGATAAAATTCCTGCTCCAGATCTGCTCTCGCCGCCTTCAGGCTCTCAAAAAATGCTTCGGAATACTCCTTCCGAAGATCGAGCAGGCGCAGCGAATGATCGAGTGCGCGGATGATGAGCGTGCGGTTCTCGTTTGACTCCGGCAACACGCGTGCCACCTGATACGGCACCTCCAGATCGTAATAATAGCCCTCAATCTCCGGCTCCAGGATCTTGATCTCAGAATCCATATGAAGGGAGAAGTTGTTGTCGCCTGAGTAGGCAGAAAGCAGGATTTTGAACTGTTCACCGCCTGCGGCGCAGTCCGTCAGCAGGATCTCCCGATGGTTGACATCCAGTCCCATTCGCGGCTCCCCGTTCACATACGCATAAAACTGCGGGTTCAGCGCATCCCACTCGCCCTCTTTTCCGGTGCGCAGCTCGTATACGACCTGCTTGCCCTTCCATTCCTGCGGCACCTGTACCTCTATCTCAAAATAAAAATACTCCCGATGGCCGCCCCACAGATCCTTCGATGGTAAACACTCCCAATCTGTGGTGTCTATCGCCTTCGGATCCAGTTTTTCACTTCCCGCTTTTTTGTATCGATAAGTTTCGATCGGTCGGATATCGCGATAAATCAGATTTTTCAGGTCTGTAATCAGCTTCCCGACGTGTTCCTTCATTAAAAACATTTATTTTCCTCCTGACTTGTTTTTTCCGGCACTGTCTGTCCTTGAGCTTTCTTTTTAAGCTTTTTCTGCCTGCAAAACGTTTCCGACAATTCTATGTTTGTTTCTACCGTTCTGCCAGGCCGTCATCCTCTACATTTTAACCGAGTCTCCAAGATAGTCAATTACAAATTCACAGAATACAGAATTTGCCCAGGAAAACCATGGCCTTGTATACTGCTCCGGATCATCCTTGCATACTGATTCATGCATCAGATCTGTACCTGCATCTGCATTACACACCATTTCCAGTATCTTTTCTTTTTCTTCGCGGCTTTCACTCGTAAGTCCCTGAACACACAGAGCTATCATCCATACGTAGCTGTGCGGTGTATGCGGACTGCCGATTCCCTGCAGGGCACTTCCGCTGTAATAATATGGATTCCACTCACTTAAGATCACTTCTCTCGTATTCAGATAACGTTCTGCATTTTTTTTACAATATCCGATATACGGCATGGCGAGAAGGCTTGGTATATTGGCATCATCCATAATGTTGTACTGTCCATAACCGTCTACCTCATATGCATAAAATTCTTTCTGGTGCCCAGGAACGATTGCATACTCCTCGATTGCTTTTCGTACCTCCACAGAAAAGCTCTCTGCCTCTGCCGCAAACGCTTCATCTGCCAGCACCTCACGACTGACCTGTGCCATTTCAGAAAGAACGACACTGGCCAGCATATTTGACGGAATCAAATAGCCATAGGTACAGGCATCATCGCTTGGCCGAAAGCCGGACCAGATCAATCCGGTTCCGCTCTTTACAAGGGCACCCTTGCCGCCCCTGGAAAGCGTATCTGTGTAGACACAGTTCTTCCGTTCAAAATAGTACGGGGATTTTTCCTCATGATACTGCTCTGTCCGGAATACCTCCACAATTCTCTTTGCCGCTTTTCTCCAGCTTTCATCAAACTGCTCTGTACAGCCCGTATTCTTCCAAAGCTGGTACGACAGCTGAAACGGGAAGCAAAGGGAATCAATTTCATATTTGCGTTCCCACAGCTCCGGCTTCATTTCTGTGCGGTCATCCTGAAAACCATTTCCATTTGCACTTTCATTGAATGCATTCGCATACGGATCAATCAAAATGCATTCCATCTGGCGCTTTACCAGATCACGGATTATCTCCAGAATCTCCGGTTCTTCTTTTGCAAACAGCAAAAACGGCCGCAGCTGGCAGGACGAATCCCGGAGCCACATAGCCGGAATATCACCGGTGATAACAAAAATTTTTCCGTTTTCGTCTCTTTTAATAGTTGTATCCAATGTATTGGAAATACACTTTTCAAACATCCGCGCGATCTTATGCTCTGCTCCGAATGCTTCTCTGACTCTTTCCATCATTTTTTCAATTGCTTCATACTGCTTTTCTTTCTTCATCTTCTGTCCTCACAACTATATTTATCATAAGCAAAAACTCTCTTTTCCCATCCGCTGACAGCTATGGATAAAAATGAAGTTTTGTCCTTCGCATCACTCTTGCAAGGTAAGTGACAGCTGCTCATACTCTTTGTGCTGTCTCCGGTCAGCTTCTTCCTCTGTCTTTTTATTTCCGTTATCCACAGGAAGCTCCGGTGCTTTCACCAGTTCCGCAAGTGACTCTGGGAGATCCTCTGCTTTCAGCTGTCTTACAAGCTCCCGCATCCTGATCCGAATCCCCTTTTCCCGCTCCAGCCAGCACAATATTTCCAAAACAGGAGCTTCCGTTTCAAATGCCCGTTCTCTTTCCGCCTGCAGCTCACTGTCTTCCATTTGCAGGCCATTACTCCTGCCTGCTACTGCAGAAATTGCCCGCCGGAGAACCTCCGTTGCAAGCAGAAGCTCTGATACTGCTCCCTTTTGCAGAGTTCGGATATTTTCCGTTTCCGGCTCATGCGTTCCTTCTTTTATCCAGAATACAGATATTTCTTTTTCAAACAGACGGCTGATAGTTTCTTTTATCCGTGCACACTGCCCTTCCTCCGCGCAGATCCATGCCGGAAGCACTCCTGCTCCTGATATCCTGGCAATGATCTTTTGAAGCAGCTCCGCCTCCTTCTTTTCAAGTGAGCAAAGTACCAGACGTCTGCTGTTCACTGCCTGTGCCAGATCGTATGCATCGAGACCGATATCCACTGGCTTCGCACTTTTTTGATCCTTTATCCACAGCGGCCGGTTTACTTTTGCACCGGCAATCACCGGAATCACCTCTTCCGGATCTGCGTCACGCAATACAGTTTCCGAATCCGACGTCAGAATAATCTGAATTCCAAGCTCTTCCTGTATTTTTCGCAAGGTATCCATCAGCTTCAGAGAAAGAAGTCCATCCAGTCCTGCATCCGGACAGTCGAGCAATACCACTTCACTCTTTTCCGGACAATAGCGCAGAATTGCAGCCAGAAGCTGCAAAATATTCAGCATCCCACTTCCGCAGTTACCAAATTCCAGGCGAACCGCATCCGCCGTTCCTTTCTCCTGATATTCCGAAATCAGATAACGCTCTCTGTTCTCATCAAACTGCATCTCGCAGATCTGAAATGCAAACGCTTCCTCCATCAGCTGTTCCAGATACTGATATTTCTGAGGCATCTGCTTTTTCAGATCGAGAATCATATTGCGCAATGCAGAAGAACTGCCATCCTGCGCGATTCTTGCTTCCATTGCTGCCGGAAACAGCCGCTCTTCCTGCAGCTTTACACCCCGTCCGCCCTGAAGATACAGCGGCGCTCTTGCCTGCAGACGCGGCGCACGAAGCTCCTCCTCCGGCGTCAGCAGCTTCACATTTATATTTTTAAACAGCTCTCTTACATGAAGCTTCAATTCATTTCCACGTTCATCCGTCAACTCCAGCATCGCTCCGCTGTTTTCATCGTACGTGGAGCTGTTGCGGGATATCCGATTGTAAAACAGTCCCGACAGATCCTCCCGCGATACAAACGGAAGATCAAACAAGTAACAGCCTGTTCCGCTTACCTTGGACTGCAGTGTTCTCCGGTCTACCGAGAGCAGCCGTCCCTCATGCAGACTGTGCAGTGCCAGCCAGATGGCCTCCAGCACAGCCGTCTTACCGGCATTGTTCCCGCCGGTCAGGATTGTAAACGGACGCAGCTCCAGCCGCGTCTCCTTAAATTTTTTAAATCGTATCAATCTGATTGAATCAATCAATGTTTTCCTCCGTTTTCACACCGAAGTTCCAGAAAGGTGGATACATACAACTCCTGCTCTGCTTATTGCACTGCGTTCATGAAATATCATAAGGGGGCGGATTGCGAATGTCCGCTTTACGCAGGGGACTTGCTTTACTCGGTTAAATTTTCTCTCTTTTTCTGCCAAATCGTCCTTTTCTGTTTCATTCGGTCAAATTTTCTGTTTTTACCATTTTATAACAGGCTGCATGGGAAAATCAATCTTTGAATTGCAAAAAATTATTCAGATCCTCACAGGGTGCTATGACAATCGATCAGATGCCAGAAAAAAGCAGTGAAACACAGAAATGTGCGCCACTGCTTTTTTGTTAATCAAAGCCGATCTTTGTAATTCTCTTCGATGCCTGCAGGTTCTTCTCTATAATTATTCCACGTTTTTGAGCGCCTCATCCATCGGAACGCGACGGATGCGCCGGTACTCAAGAAGGGCGACAACAAAATAACTTCCTGCTCCTGCCGCAAACATCTGCACATAGATCATGGGATCGATCCATAAGGTGATCCAGCCGGTCATACTTGAGAGCATGATCGCGCGGAACAGAAATTTCATCAGGGCACATTCAACCGGAAAGCTGAGCAGAATGCATACCACTACCACAATTGAGGTTGACACAATGTACAGCCTGCTGATCTCACCATTTGTGTAGCCGAGGATCTTCGTCATCGAGATCGCCTGTGCGTTCTTCTCAATGATGATCTTTGACAACAGATAGATCACCACCACAAAGATCAGAATTGCAAACCCGTTCATCAGTCCCATCATCTTTCCCATCGATACATCGAGCTGTCTCGATATTTTCGTCAGGGCATCAAGGTCAAGCACCGAACCGATGTATTTTTCTTTGATATCGGTGATCGGCGTATCTGAAAAATAGCCGCTGAAATACTCATCGCCGAGATCGAATGTCTCATTGAGCTGCTGCTGTTTCATGAATACACACAGGGACGCGGTGTAGTCGTAAATGCCTGCAACCTGAAATGAATACACATCATCCTCGTATTTCTCTTTTAAGGTGATCGTATCGCCTTCCTTTAACAGATATTTATCGGCATATGCCGAAGAAACCCACACACCATCCTCCGAAAAATCTGCCTGAATGTAACTGCTCTTCGGATCTACACCATACAGCAAAATCTCCTCACTCTTATATCCATCCTCTGCTGTGTTCAGTTCGTATGCAGAAAACTGCTCCGCATCCTCATTGTCGGTCCTTGTGCCAAGATAAAAATCGAGCAGTGCGAACGCTTCATCGATCCGGCTGCCGCTCACTGCACTGACTGGAACACTCAGGATATACTGGTAATTGGCAAGCAGATTTTCCTGCACTTCCTTCTGATAATGATCAAGTGTCGATGGAAGCAGCAGGCCAAACATCAGGATCAGGTTTGTGAACAGGATTCCGATCAGCAGCACGATGTAGTTGCCCACGTTTTGAAAGATGACGCGCAGACGGAACCGCTGGAAAAAACGGATCCGGGGGCTTAAGTGTACCGCCCTGTGCTGCTTTTTGCCTGAGAGATCACGCCGCAGGAATTTGAGCGGCAAGAGATTCAGTTTGTGGCGCAGCACCCCGTAATTCACCGCCAGCATGATCAGAAGCGGCACTACAGTCGTCATCAGAAATGCCTCTGCATTCCAGATCGTGACATACGTCGGCAGGCTGTAGCTTCCATAATACATGGCAGCGCACACATCTTTAAATATGGTATAGCCAAGTATGTTTCCAATTACGGCGCCGATTAAGGTCACCAGGATCGGAAGCGTCATGTAGTGGCGTACCAGCTCCTGCTTTGTGTAGCCGGATGCCCTCAGCGTACCGATCACGCCCGCTTCTTTCCGGATCGTATTACTGATCGTAAGCGCAAAAACAAATGCCATGATCACGATCACAATATAAAGCAGTACCGTCACCATCGCACGGTCACTGCCCATGTCATCGCCCGTAAAACGAATCGCCTGATTCAGATACTGCGGCGTAAAATCTTCCAGCGTGACGATTTTTCCGATTGCTTTCATCAGATCCTCGGAACGTTCTTTCTCTTCTTTTTCTGTCACGGGCTTCTCGTCATAAACCCACGCGTAATCGTACTGCAGCAGATCCTGGTTCAGCTGCGCAAACCCATCCGGTGTCACGACTGCCACTCCGAATTTGATTGAATCAAACATGGAATCACTGTTGTTCTGGAACAGTGCGCTGTAATCAGAAAGCGCGACCAGTCCCGTAATTTTCCATTCATGGCTGCCCCCTGTCAGCGTATCTCCCACAGTCAGAGCATTGTTGTCCGCGTACATGCGGTCGATTGCAATCTCATCCTTTTCCTGCGGCAGCTCTCCTTTCATCAGGCAGACCAGGTCAACATCCTCCCTGTTTTTAAAAATACGCACGGTACTTCCATTGTCCATCTCATTTTCAATGTAAAAATTCTCGTAGAGTGTCACGCCTTCCGCTTCTATCTTTTCCCGCTGTGACCGGTGAATCTCATCGTCCGTACGGAAATTTCCGTCCTCAATGTTATATTTTTCGAAGCTTTCGTTATACGCGGTCATCATGCTGCCGTCTGCCACAAGAAAGCCAGACACAAAACCAATCGTGGATACCATCAGAATAAATACTACCAGGTATTTTCCAATCTCATCCCGCAGTTCCCGAAGCACCCGTTTTCGTAAAGGATTTTTCATCATGTCCTCCTTTACCATTCCAGCTCTGCAGCTGGAATTTTATGTTCATTGCGGTAGTTTTTGCGGATCATACCATCTCGCAGCCGCACAACACGGTCTGCCATATCCTTGATCGCATCGTTGTGCGTGACCATAATGATCGTATTTCCATATTTTTGATTAACCGTCTCAATCAGCTTCAGAATTTCCTTCGAAGTGTTGTAATCAAGTGCACCCGTCGGCTCATCGCACAGCAGGATATCCGGATTTTTCACGATCGCACGGCCGATTGCCGTTCTCTGCTGCTGACCGCCGGAGAGCTGATTCGGCAGCTTCCGCTGATGCTCATAAATACCCAGGGTATGCAAAAGCTCGTCCACATCAAGCGGACGGTCACTCAGATATGCGCCTACCTCCACATTTTCCCGCACCGTCAGATTCGGGATCAGGTTGTACATCTGAAAAATATAGCCCAGATGCTTCCTGCGGTAAAGTGACAGTTTTTTTTCCGTCATATTTTCCAGCCGTTCCCCGTCGATCGCGATACTGCCTTCATCGGCTCCGTCGATTCCCCCAATGATATTCAAAAGGGTGGATTTCCCGGAACCGGATGGTCCCAGTAATACACAGAATTCTCCTCTTTCTACCTCCAGATCCAGTCCCCGCAACACTTCTACACGGCTCTCACCTGCGCCGAACGATTTCCGGATCCCCTGCATCGTCAAAAACATAACTCCTTCCTCCTGTCCGCAACATATGTTCTGCTGCAGTTTTCTGTTTTCGGAGCGCGCCGGAAACTGCTTTCTGCATACACCCTTTTGTGTTCCGCACACTTACAGCTGATGAATGCTTCCCCTGCCTCCGGACATACTCATATATAGGTAACAAACTTTGGTTACCTATATATTATGTATGTTAGTTGAGTCTTACTATTTTGTCAAGATTCGAATTCGTTTTCGTACGGTTTTTCGGATTTTTTTACACCTGCTGTCCCGGCGGATATTTCGTTTTATCCTTCTTTTTCTCTTATTTATCGCTTCTTTTATCGCTTCTTTTTCCCTTCTTTTTCTCTTCTTTTTCATCTTCTTTTTTCTCTTCTTTTTCCTCTTGACATTTCAAAATACAATGTATAAAATTGCTACGTTTACGCTTGTTTCCACAGCAAGACCACTGCTCAGATCTGCAGTCTTTTCCGGAATTGCTGTCTTATTTTACAGAAAGGAAAAAACATCATGCAGTTAGATATGACAAAAGGAAAGCCGATGCCGGTAATTCTGCGCTTTACCTTCCCTCTCATGATCGGAAATATGTTTCAGCAGCTCTACAACATGGCTGATACGATCATTGTCGGCCGCTATGTCGGCGCTGATGCGCTCGCCGCAGTTGGCTCAACCGGCACGATCATGTTTCTTATTACCGGATTTTCCCAGGGAATTACCTCCGGATTTTCCATTCGTGTTTCGCAGCGCTATGGTGCCCGCGATACGGAAGCCGTTCGTCACTCAGTCGCAAACGGTATTTTTCTGTCCGTTCTCTCTTCCCTGATTCTGACGATCCTGTGTCTTCTCAGTATGAAGCCGCTGCTGACCATTATGAACACGCCGGAGAACATTTTCGATGCTGCTTATACTTATATTATTGCAATCAGCATCGGCATCGCAGCAAATGTCTTTTACAACCTGTTTTCCGCATATCTGCGAGCGGTCGGAAACAGTCAGATTCCTCTGTTCTTTCTTATATTTTCTGCCTGTCTCAATGTCGTACTTGATCTTTTATTTATCATAGGACTCCAAATGGGCGTAGCCGGAGCTGCATGGGCAACCAACCTGGCTCAGGCCATCTCCGCTATCCTGTGCGGTCTGTATATCTGGCTGCGCGTTCCGGATCTGAAACCTGCTCCACGCCACTGGCGACCGTCCCGTCTTACTTCGCGTCAGCAGCTTGCTGCCGGAATCCCGATGGCCTTTCAGTTTGCCATTACCGCTTCCGGTACCATGATCATGCAGTCTGCAATCAACCTGTTCGGCTCAGAAGCTGTCGCAGCCTTTACTGCCTCCGGAAAGCTTATGGTCCTTCTGACGCAGGGCATGGTCGCAATGGGACAGACAATGGCAACGTACGGCGGCCAGAATTATGGGTGCGGTGACATCAAACGGATCAAAGCCGGCGTCCGCGCTGCTCTGATTGCAGATTCCATCTATTCGGTTTCGATGGCCGTACTGGTTTATTTTCTGCTCCGTCCATGCCTCGGCCTGTTTTTTTCCGGCGATGTTGATGTGAATGCACTGCTGCCATGGGCAAAAACCTACAGCTATCTCTGCATTGCTTTCTATGTCCCGTTGTGCACGATCTACATCTTCCGAAATATCATGCAGGGATGCGGCTACAGCTTCCTGCCGATGATGGGCGGTGTTGCAGAGCTTCTTGCACGCCTTGTCGTTTCGATCGCCGCCATGAAGCTTTTAAGCTATCCAATGGCCTGCGCTGCCGATCCGGCTGCATGGGTCGCTGCGGCGGCATTTACCGGTATTTCCTATCTGTACGTGATAAAGAAAATTGAGCGTGAAGCAGCAGAACATGCTTCAGCGCGCAGCCGCACGGCATGACTCAGAATATACTATCTGCCCCTGCCAAAGCGCGCAAATCTCAAAAAAGGAATCGATTTCTCGATTCCTTTTTTCAGCCATTCCTTACCACTTTAAACGCAAGTAGCGAAGCGGATTGCAAATGTCCGCTTTACTCACGGTTTTATGATATTTTACGAGGTTTTCTCTGTAAACGTCAAATGTCTTCCATCCCTTATAAATCAAGCATTCCCGCCACTTTCCAGTCCTTACTTCTCATCAACCACCTGGAAGATATAGAATTTCAGATAATAGGACTCATCTGCTGCCCACAGGATCGGGTGATCCGGGGACTGGGTGCGGAATTCGACCTGACGGAGACGCTTATGCGCGGATCTGGCTGCCTCGCGCACGGTCTTTGCCAGAAGCTCCTGCGTCATGAAATGCGAGCAGGAACATGTCGCCAGATAGCCGCCGTCTTTTACAAGCTTCAGGCCCTTGATATTGATCTCACGGTAGCCTTTGATTGCATTTTTCGTCGCCTCTCGGGATTTCGTAAATGCAGGCGGATCCAGAATCACGACATCGAACTTTTCTTTCCGCTCTGCCAGCAGCGGCAGCTCATCAAATACGTTGGCACACCGGAAATGCACCGTATCCTCCAGATGATTCCGCCTTGCGTTTTCCTGCGCCTGGTGGATCGCATAATCTGAAATATCCAATCCTGTCACCTCTTCCGCCCCCGCAATGCCGGCATTTAACGCAAATGTTCCCATATGCGTAAAGCAGTCGAGCACTCGCTTCCCTTTGCAGAGCCGCTGAATTGCAAGCCGGTTGTACTTCTGATCGAGGAAAAATCCGGTCTTTTGACCATTCACTACATCCACCAGATAACGAACTCCGTTTTCTGTGATCTCCACATTCGTATCAAACGGCTCTCCGATGAACTCTTTCACCTTCGGCAGACCTTCCTTTTTTCGCTCATTTGCATCGCTGCGCTCATACACACCGCGCACTGCAATGCCATCCTCCGCCAGCGCTTCCTTCAAAAGCTCCACAATCGTCTTCTTAAAGGCTTCCATGCCAAGCGCCAGGCATTCTACGACCAATACATCCTCATATTTATCGATTACCAGACCGGGTAAAAAATCTGCCTCCCCGAAAATCACACGGCAGGATGACGTATCAACGGTCGTTTTCCGGTACTCCCACGCATTTTGCACCCGCATTTTCAAAAACTCGCGGTCGATCTCCTGATCGATGCTGCGCGTCATCATCCGAATCCGGATTTTTGAATTGCGATTTATGAATCCCCTTCCAAGCGGATACCCGTCAAAATCATGCACCAGCACAATATCGCCATTTTCCGCGCTTCCCATCACACTCTCGATCTCATTGTCAAAAATCCATGCGCCGCCTGCTTTCAGGGTGCGGCCCTCCCCTTTTTTCAATGTGGCTACTGCCATACTCATATGCATTCCTCTCCATATTGATACTTCTCTATATTGATACTTCTCAGAACTGATGTCCATAGTAATGCATTGACCGCAAATTGTCAATCGTTCTGCGGTATATGGTCGGTCTGTGCCACTCCTGATACAGGCAAGTCCTGCCCTTCCGTTTATTGCGCTGCACACTCCCACAGGAGTCCTGCCCTTCTGTTTATTGCTCTGCACATTCCCACAGGAGTCCTGCCCTTCTGTTTATTGCTCCACACACTCCCACAGGAGTCCTGCCCTTCTGTTTATTGCTCCGCATACTCCCACAGGAGTCTTGCTTGCCTTGCCGGTTAATTTCTGGCAGTAATTTTTTTGACCCACGCGGTCACCTCGCCGGGATAATCGGCACGGCCGTGCGGCTCGTCCCATACGATCTCATAATCCACGTCAGTCTTTCCGGTCTGCATCAGCTTTAAGGCAAGCGTAAGTGTGATCATCAGCGACGTATCCGAATCCTTCGAACCAACCCGGATCCGGTAGTGCGGTGCCAGCGTATTTTCCGGCCTTCCGATATAGTTCATTGGATTAATAAGGAAGCGGCGCTTTTCCAACTCCGAGTCTTCGAGAACCTCCTTATATCCCTTTAAATATTTTGCGCTTTCCCCCGGAAATTCTGTCCGAAATTCTTCCATGATCGGCGCAAGATACGGATCGAAATGCATCAGATCACACTCTGATGTGCCAAACTCCTGGTTCTCTGCCTGAATCAGATTCAGATCATCAAATGCAGGACACAGCTTTAATCTGCGATGGTATGTTTTCTGCATGTCTTTCAGCCCTGTGATCATAGCATGATCATCGGTCCACGAGAGCCAGCTGCTCTTATCCAGTCCTGGAATCCAGCTTTCGCCAACAGATCGATGCTCTTCAAATAATGTTTCATAATCACCGGTGATATAGGCGGCCGGAGTGACACAAGCCTGCAGGTTCGCTTCATTCGCATTTTCCTTCTGCACCAAAGCCATCTCCTGACTTTCTGTATGTTGTTTCTGCATCGCGAATTCACTCTGCGATTTTTCAACCGACTCTGTCTGGCCTTCCAAAATAGTTCTCCTGCGAATCCTTGCTCCGGAAAGCGTCTCTCCTGTTTCCAGTCTTTTCAGATATTTTGCGGCTGACTGCTCCAGTTTTTTCATCAGGTAAGCATAACCGCTTCCTTCCAGCTCTTTCCCTATGGTAATCGCAGCTCCGGTCTTTGGATCCGTAAGTCCAAGGCTGTTAAAATACTCAGGATATGCATCCGCCATCCGGTCAGACAGCGCTTTCTCATACGGCGTCAGATTGCCTTCCCCAAATCCGACAAACGGCATTCCCATATAATGTGTTTCTCCACGAAACAGCCACTCATAAGCAAGATCTGCATGA
This sequence comes from Lachnospiraceae bacterium, assembly GCA_902363665.1. Classification (GTDB taxonomy): domain Bacteria; phylum Bacillota; class Clostridia; order Lachnospirales; family Lachnospiraceae; genus Choladousia. The sequence continues at coordinate 273,298 of CABJAW010000001.1, forward strand.
TCAAGGTCAATGATCGGACAGTAGCACTGTGCCGCAAATATATCATCCGTCTCATCCATGAAGGCTCCTGCTCTTTTCAGCTCTTCCTCATAATCCCTGCTGTTTCCGGTTGCGCCAAGCAATGTACTCATTGCTCCGCCTGCGCTGATCCCTACCGAAACTATTTTTTCCATATCGCCAGGAATCACACCCGCAAAATGCCGAAGAAAACGAATGCCTGCTTTTAGATCCACAAGTGAAAGCGGAGATTTTCCACATCGTTTTTTATCGATATTTTCAGAACTGCGTCCGCGGCAGCCGCAGGACACATATACGAAACCAGCATTCAGAAAATCCTTTCCCGCACTTCTGAAATCGTCCAGCTCGAACGGCTCCGCTTCATGGTATCCGGCAAGTCCATTTTCAAAAATAACAGGAACCGTCCTTGCGTTAAATCCATTTTCATCAATCTGTCCTGTCAGTTCACCGCTCTCAGCCAGAAAATGCTCCGGTACATAAATATTCATACACTGTTCCGCAGGTACCTCAGGGTTCCTGCAGTATGCAGCCCGCTCCCACAGATAGCAATGATGCTCTTCCAGATATTTCCATGGGATTTCAGCCGTGTTATCGCCAAATCGTTGCTTTGTTGTCGTGTTCATAGTGTTATACTCCCTTTCCTGTATTACTCTCCTGTATTATTTTTCTATGTTATTTTTCTGTGTTACTTTTCTGCATTACTTTTCTGTACTTTATGTTTATGACTCTGTTGCGATTTCCGACAATTGTGTAACAAGCTCCTGCGTCATCTTTCTCACTGCCTCCCGCACCTCCAGAATCTGACGGTCGCAAATATCCTCCACATGAACTCCACCGCTGCACACAACTGTCTTTCCGGTTCGGATGGCTGTCTCCTCAGCAACTGCTCTGCAGATTTCTTCATCCTTATGTCCAATTCGATTCATGACGGAAGAAGTACTGCTGCGCTTTCCGTTTCCTTTCAGTGAGGCACGCGGCGAGGACAAAACAACACATCCTATGTGCGGTCTGCTTCCACCCCACAGCAGAATCTGCAGATCATCCCCGATCTGCTGTGCCTGAATACAGAGTGTACCACACGAAAGCTTTTTATCGATTTTTATCAATGTATCTGTTTCCTGTTTTTCTCCACAGCGGTTTTCCACTTCATTTTGTGGAACTCCAGGTTCTGAAATCCCCCTCCATGGTACAAATTTCTCATATTCCAGCTGAAACTGCAGCAGTACTTTTCCGATCACATGATCTACCTGCTCCTCCAGAGTCTTTGCGCCATTATAAAATGTCAGCATCGGTGGAACAATTGCACAGCCAATAGCTGCTGCCTTTTTCAAATTCTTTAAATGAACTTTTCCAAGCGGCATTTCTCTTGGTACCAGAACTACTTTTCTTCCCTCCTTCAGACAAACATCAGCTGCCCGCTGAATCAGGTTTTCTGCATAGCCGGATACAATTCCCGACAGTGTTTTCATACTGCAGGGAAGAATGATCATTCCATTGGTCACAAACGACCCACTTGCAATTATTGCAGCAAGATCCTCTTCTCTGTAAACATAATCTGCCAGATTGTACAGCTTAGTAATCTCCCTGTCACATTCCAGATTCCAGGTCAGCCTCGCGCCCTCGCTGACGATCAAATGAATCTCACACTCCTCCTGATATCTGAGCGCTCTCAGTAATATTTCACTCATCTGTACCCCGGTGGCACCGGTTACTGCTACAATGATCCGCATTTTTCAGTCCTCTTTTCACAGGCTTTCCTTTTTTGTCTCTGTCACCAGTATATCTGCCAGAGTTTTGGAATGCAATTCCGTTTCCAGAGCGTTCTATTCCGTATTGGAATTCTTTTTGAAGTTCCAGGCGCTATCCCTGCCGGACACTTTTATATTTCTGTAACTGTTCAGAGCCAACCTCCAAAATGCTACGCATTTCGTCGGTGTGGCGTATCCGCCAAATAAAATTTCAAAAACAGGCTTAAAAATGCAAGCATTTTCCGCCTGTTTTATGAAATTTTGCCTGGCTCTGAACAGTTACATATTTCTTTTTTCAGAAATTCCCAGAATACATTTACTGCTGGATTTCCTTTTCGGCTTTTTCTTCGCACAAATAACAGTCGGCTTTCACACGTTTCTTTCAATGCAATTTTTATAATTCCATCTTCCTTCTTTTCTGGAATTGTCCGATCCATCAGAAGTGAAACTCCAAGACCATTCGCCGTCATTGCCAGAATTGTGTCGATTCGCACTCCCTGGTACGCTATATTCGGCTCAAATCCTGCTCTGCGACACAGCTTCTGTGCCTTTGAAAACAGCTCTGTCTTTTCATCCAGTAAAAGGAAGGACCGATCTTCAAGCTCTCTCAAAGAAATCTCTGTCCGCTCCGCAAGAGGATCGTTCTCCGGCAGTACAGCTACAAATCGATCATATGCCACTGTGAGCTTTTCATCACACGCTTTTCCGTTTCTGTTACTGAGCAGTTCTTCCTCCTCATCAACCCTCTCTCTTGTATAAATCACATCGCATTTTCCATCTTCAAGATTCTGCTCCAGCTGCCTTTTTTCCGTTTCCATAATCTGTACTCTAATCTGCGGATACTGTGCTTTGAAACGTGCAATCAGTTCCGGCACATGATACTGTACAAATACCGGAAGCACCTGAATTCGCAGGAGCTGCTCTAATCCGGAGCTTTGCTCCTCAAGAACCGCTCTCATCTTTTTCTCTTCCTGCAGCAGATTTTTTACATTCGGTAAAATTGCCTTTGCTGCCGGTGTCAGACTGATTTTTCTGTGTGAACGGTCGATCAGTTCTGCTCCAAGTTCCTTCTCCAGCGCCAGAATCTGTTTTGACACATTGCCCTGTGTTGTAAACATCCGCTCTGCCGTTTCCGAATAATTTTCTGTCTCTGCCAGATCAAGCAGAAATTCAAGTTTCCTGAGTTCCATCCAGGTCGTGTCCTCTCTTTCTCTTTCTCTTTCTTTTTCCGTTTTCTTCTTCCGTTTTCTTCTTTCGTTTTTTTCAGCTTCTTCTTCGGCTTTCTTTTTCAGCTTTCTTTTTTCAACCTATTCCATTTAAGAATAATATACCACAGATTTCGAATTGCTTGTACCTCTTTCCTGCGCTACACTGTTCCTAGAGCGTGTCTGAAAAATCATTTCCGCAATCTGCAAGCCCCACTTTGCAGTATATTTTGCCCTCATTCGGTTGACGTAGCCCGCTACGCCGCCCTCATTCGGATAAAATCTCCCACAAACTGGGACTCGCAGCTCACGAAAAGCCTTTTTCAGACACGCTCTAAAGCGATATTCGACTGGAACGTAGATAAGCATTCCCCCACTTCAAGTGCGCGGAGTACTAAGTGGTGGATGGGATGCTTATGTCAGTGGGAGTTGAAAGCGGACTTGTCCGCTTTGTTCTATAAAAACTTCAAGGAGGTACTTATGTCTTTTACACCTGATCTCACACACTCACATTCATCAGAATACTCAGCTGATTCTTTCTCCAGTACACAATCTGCAGCTTCGGATGATACCGCCGTCTGCGATCTCCGTTCTGCACTCGCGCTTCTGCGTTCCATTCCAGGACAGTTGATCGAAACAGATACAGAAACTGATCCGATGGGCGAACTTTCCGGCGTTTACCGCCATGTCGGCGCAGGCGGAACCGTAGCACGTCCGACGAAAGAAGGTCCGGCCATGCTTTTTTGTAACGTAAAAGGCCACCCGAATGCTCCTGTTGTAATCGGTCTTCTCGCAAGCCGCAGACGAGTCGGATATCTGCTTGGCTGCGATCCGAAACGACTTGGATTTCTTTTAAAGGAATCCGTTGCACATCCAGTGCCGCCAGTCGTAATTCCAAACGAAAAAGCAAAATGTCAGGAAGTCGTTCATCTTGCAACTGATCCGGATTTCGATCTCCGCCGTCTTATCCCGGCACCGACCAATACTCCCGAAGATGCCGGTCCTTATATTACGCTCGGTATGTGTTATGCCAGCAATCCGCAAACCGGCGAATCTGATGTTACAATTCATCGCATGTGCATTCAGTCTCGTGACGAATTGTCAATTTTCCTGCAGCCTGGTGCCCGCCACATCGGATATTTTCGTGAGCTTGCGGAAGCAAAGGGGGAATCCCTTCCGATTTCAATCAGTATTGGTGTGGATCCGGCGATTGAAATTGCCTCTTGCTTTGAACCACCGACAACTCCGCTTGGATATGATGAGCTGCAAGCAGCCGGTGCGATCCGTCATCACCCAGTCGAACTCGTACAGTGTCTTACTGTTAATGAACGTGCGATCGCTCATGCGGAATACGTCATCGAAGGGGAAATTCTGCCAAATGTCCGTGTCCGCGAGGATCAAAATTCAAATACCGGAAAAGCCATGCCTGAATTCCCCGGCTATTGCGGTCCTGCAAACCAGTCTCTTCCGATCATCAAGGTAAAGGCCGTCACAACACGAAAAAATCCAATCATGCAGACCTGTATCGGGCCAAGCGAAGAACACGTCTCCATGGCCGGGATTCCTACAGAAGCCAGTATTCTTTCCATGCTGGAAAAAGCCTATCCCGGAAAAGTAAAAAATGTATACTGTGCTTCACCCGGCGGCGGAAAATATATTGCAGTCATTCAATTCTGCAAAACTGTCCCCTCAGACGAAGGGCGTCAGCGGCAGGCAGCACTTCTGGCCTTCTCTGCTTTTGCCGAACTCAAGCATGTATTCCTTGTTGATGAAGATGTAGACTGCTTTGATATGAATGATGTGATGTGGGCTATGACGACACGTTTTCAGGCAGATATCGATCTGATTCCGCTTCCGGGCGTACAGTGCCATCCGCTCGACCCTTCAAACAGCCCAGAATACAATCCCCTCATCCGTACTCATGGAATCGCCTGCAAAGCCATCTTCGACTGCACCGTCCCGTTCGATCAGAAGGAGCGGTTTGCACGCGCAAAATTTATGGATGTAGATCCACGAAAATGGGTACCGGAATCCTTGCTTTGACCCACATCAAACAAGACAAGTTCCATTCTGATCGTGGTTATGAAACATCATAGATGGTACGTACCTGCCTGCAAAATCTCGTAAGAAATTCTGTTTATGAGGTGGGTTTCCTCATCTCCCTGCAACCAGCGACATTGATTACGAATATCCAAATTAAAACAGGGGGCAGCAGAAATTTTTTCATTTTTCTGCTGCCCCCGTTTTTTATATACGTTTCATTAAGTAACTGATCTGCCGACATTCTGTCTTGAACAAGCAATGATGCAAATTGCAAATATCCGCTTTGACTTACTGATTCGCCTTATAGATCTCCAGCGCGATCTCCGCCATCGTCCGCTCATAAGCCGTCACATCGGTTTCATTTCCGCAGAAACATACAACAAACGGATGCTCTGCAAACACAATGCCACAGTCGTGTGTAATACCGCTATCCTCTCCGGTCTTATGTGCGATCGCCGGACCGCCCATCGGTTTGATGTAAAATGGAATTTTATGATTCAGACGCTGATTTTTCAGGATCTCAATCATCTTTGCGCTTGCCTTTTCACTGATCAGTGTTCCACGATACATCTTTTCCAGAAGAAGTCCTGCTTCCTTGGCACTAATGTAATTCTCAAGCCCCTGAGCCGCTTTTTCGGAATCAAACATTTTCCGCTTCAGAACCGTCTTTTCAAAACCAAGCGAGCGAATCTGCGCGTTAATTGCATCGATGCCAAGCAGATCGATCATCACGTTCGTCGCCGTGTTGTCGCTTAGAATGATCATCAGCGTAATCAGATCCATAACCGTCACCTGCACATTATCATGCATGTAGTTGAGGGCTCCGCAGGACGGCACGCAGTCTGCGCGTTTTACCGTAATCATCGCATCCGGGTTCAGTTTTCCTGCTTCAATTCTCGCGAATGCCTCAGTCATCACAAAAAGTTTGATTACACTGGCCGCCATCAACGGCTGATCTGCCTGATACTCGGCGGTATCCTCACTGTCCAGGGAACGATAATAAAAACTGATTTTGCCCGGCAGCTTTTTTAATTTCTCAATTGTCTCTTTTTCCCAGTTTTTCATGCTTCTTTCCTCCTTTTTTCACTCTGCCCAGTTCATTTTTCTAACTAAATGATAATTTTAAGTCAGATATTCCTGTTTCACTCCCATAAACTTTTCAAGATTATGCTTACCACGCTTTCCTTCATTGACAGCTCTAACTTTTCCCCGGATACTTCCTGGACAGGTCGATTTTTATCTTCCTACAGAAAACAGGTTCCTGAAATTTCAGGAACCTGTAAACTTTATTCGGTCTTCAATTGATTAAACCAGCTCAAGAACTACTTCCATAGCTCCGTCACCCTTACGCTGACCGATCTTAACGATTCTTGTGTAACCACCGTTACGATCTGCGTACTTCGGAGCGATCTCGTCAAACAGCTTTGCTGTCAGATCGATCTCTTTTGTATTTTTCTTCTTGCCTGCTGCTTCCTTCGGAACCTCAGTAACCGGGTACAGCACTTTCAGCATCTGACGACGAGCGTGCAGTCTGCTCGGCTGATCCTTCTTGATTTCCTTCTGAACTTCATCGTATACGGTAACTTTCTTTCCGTCTACTACTTCTTTTACTCTCTTGCCGTCAGCATCTTTACGTGCAACCTTTGCAGTAACGGTAACGGTGTCGAAATTGTCTTTCTCTCTTACTGCCATTGCAATAAGACCCTCGGCAATTTTACGAACTTCCTTCGCCTTCTGCTCAGTAGTAACGATCTTGCCTCTGTAGATCAGAGCGGTTACCTGGTTTCTGAGCAGAGCCTTTCTCTGATCAGCTGTTCTGCTGAGTTTTCTATATCCTGCCATTTTAAATTTCCTCCATTTCGGAACGCCTGGACACGCTCTTCGGTCTTACTGCCCAGCCGCTGTAGTCCTTTTACTGCTGTTCATCGCTCGGATTCAGTGAAAGTCCAAGCTCTTTCAGCTTGCCCAATACTTCCTCAAGGGACTTACGACCAAGGTTACGTACCTTCATCATATCCTCAGAAGTTCTGTTGCAAAGCTCTTCTACGGTATTGATGCCTGCACGCTTCAGACAGTTGAAAGAACGAACGGAAAGCTCCAGCTCATCGATGTTCATCTCAAGAACTTTTTCCTTCTCGTTGTCTTCCTTCTCGATCATGACTTCTGCAGACTTCGCATTCTCAGAAAGATCAATGAAGAGACCTAAATGTGCGCTCAATACTTTTGCTGCAAGGCTGACTGCCTCATCCGGAGCCAGTGTTGCATTTGTGTATACGTCCAGCGTCAGCTTATCGTAGTCGGTAACCTGACCCACACGGGTATTCTCAATGGTGAGGTTGACACGCTCTACCGGTGTGTAGATTGCATCGACTGCGATCACACCGATCGGCATATCCGGTGTCTTACCCTTGTCTGCGCTGATGTATCCGCGTCCCTTGGTGATCGTAAGCTCCATGTAGAGCTTGCTGTCTGCACCGCCATTCAGATGTGCAATAACCTGATCCGGATTCATGATCTCGATATCCTGATCCACCTGAATGTCAGCTGCGGTTACGGTACCTTCGCCTTCAAACTCGATGTATGCGACCTTTGCCTCATTCGTCTCGCTGTTGTTTTTGATCGCCAGCGATTTGATATTCATAATAATTTCTGTAACGTCTTCTTTTACGCCAGGAATAGAGCTGAACTCATGAAGCACGCCCTCGATCTTAACCTGGCTTACAGCAGCACCCGGCAGGGAAGAAAGCATAATTCTTCTCAGGGAATTTCCAAGGGTTGTGCCATAGCCTCTCTCGAGTGGTTCAACTACAAATCTTCCAAAGCGTTTATCTTCTGACATTTCTGCAATTTCAATTTTTGGTTTGTTGAAATCGAACACTATTCAGGCCCTCCTTTGGGTTTGCTTATGGTTGAGGGTGACGTTAAGCTTACTTAGAATACAACTCGACGATAAGCACTTCGTTAACCGGAACATCGATTACTTCTCTCTTCGGAAGTTCTTTTACAGTTCCCTTCAGTGCTTCCTGATCTACTTCTACCCACTCCGGAACCAGTCTTCCTGCGGTTACTTCCAGAATGTCTTTGTATCTCTGAGAGCCTTTGCACTTCTCTTTGATTTCGATCACATCGCCAGCCTTAATAAGGTAAGACGGGATGTTTACCTGCTTGCCGTTTACAAGAACATGCTTGTGATCTACGATCTGACGAGCCTCTTTTCTTGTTCTTGCAAGACCCATACGGAATACTACGTTGTCCAGTCTGCTCTCCAGAATGGTCATCAGGTTCTCACCTGTCTGTCCCTGCATTCTGTCGGCTTTCTTGTAGTAGTTACGGAACGGCTTCTCAAGTACGCCGTAAATGAATTTCGCTTTCTGCTTTTCACGAAGCTGAAGGCCATACTCGCTTACCTTACGGTTTGCGCGCTTTAACTCTCTGTTGGATTTTTTATCAATTCCTAAATAAATCGGATCAAGACCAAGTGATCTGCATCTCTTCAGAACCGGAACTCTATTTACTGCCATGTTATTTGACCTCCCTCATTAGACTCTTCTGCGTTTTGGCGGACGGCATCCGTTGTGCGGTACCGGCGTTACGTCGCGGATACTTACTACTTCAAGACCATTTGCAGAAAGTGCACGAATTGCTGCTTCTCTTCCTGATCCCGGTCCCTTAACGAATACGTCAACTGTTTTCAGACCATGTACTAATGCTGCCTTTGTTGCAGTTTCTGCAGCCATCTGTGCTGCATACGGAGTAGATTTCCTTGAACCTCTGAATCCAAGACCACCGGCACTTGCCCATGATAATGCATTTCCCTGTGCATCCGTCAGTGTAACGATTGTGTTATTGAAGGATGACTGGATATGTGCCTGTCCACGTTCAACGTTTTTCTTAACGCGCTTTTTTGTCACTTTTTTGGTAACTTTCTTAGCTGCTGCCATATCTAAACTAACCTACTTTCTTCATAATTGTCTGACATCCGCTTATCCAAAAAGCAGATGAATCATGCGCTCTTTTGCGCTCCTTCAGTATTATTTCTTCTTGTTCGCTACAGTTCTCTTCGGACCCTTTCTGGTTCTTGCGTTGGTCTTTGTCTTCTGACCACGAACCGGAAGGCCTTTTCTGTGACGGATACCTCTGTAGCATCCGATCTCCTGCAGTCTCTTGATGTTGAGGGCTGTCTCTCTTCTGAGATCACCTTCTACTGTGAACTGCTCATCGATGATGTCACGGATTCTCGCAACTTCCTCATCTGTTAAATCTCTGACACGTGTGTCCGGATTTACATTCGCTGCAGCCAGAATCTTGTTTGAGCTTGTTCTACCGATTCCGTAGATATAGGTCAAACCGATTTCTGCACGTTTTTCTCTTGGTAAGTCTACACCAGCAATACGAGCCATGTAATTGTTCCTCCATTTTCTTTATTGTCTCTAACTGGGGCAGTAAGCGCTGCCCAGCCGCAGCACACCTGCGGCCTTTCCAACCCATTAAGCTGTGAATCGCTCATAAATGATCATTCTTGCAGGACATTCTGCCTTCGCGAACAGCGGTTTCACGCGAAGCCGTTTACTGTCTCAATCCTGGGTCGGTATTAAAAGCCAATATCGCAACGAAATAAAATCCAACTTTCTTAATTCAATCTATATAATTAAAAGAATTGTCTTCTCATTTATTCCATCGTTATATTGAAAATTTTGACGAATGGTAACCCATCGTCCTTTCCGCCGATTTTGAAAATTAACCCTGTCTCTGTTTGTGCTTCGGGTTCTCGCAGATGATCCGGATGCTGCCCTTTCTCTTAATGACCTTGCACTTCTCACAGATCGGTTTTACTGATGATCTAACCTTCATTTGGTTAATCCTCCTTTCACCATTTGTTCTCTGCTTCTTGAACTTTTGGGCATAAAAAGACACAGAGATAGTGTCTCTCCAAAAGCTCGATCTATAGTATAACACCTGTTTTTGGAAAATGCAAGCGTTTTTTCACTGTTTTTCGGGATTTTATACTTTTTCACCTGCCTGTTTTCACGATAAACGCCGCACAGGACTTTCAGATCCCACGCGGCGTTCATTTCTTATTTGTTCTATTGTTTTATCAGCCTTATTTATCTCTCCAGATAATTCTGCCCTTAGTCAGATCGTACGGTGAAAGTTCGATCGTTACCTTGTCACCCGGAAGAATACGGATGAAATTCATACGCAGCTTTCCGCTGATGTGTGCCAGCACTACGTGCTTGTTCTCCAGTTCTACACGGAACATCGCATTCGGAAGCTTCTCGAGTACGGTTCCTTCTACTTCAATCGCATCTGTCTTTGACATATAGACCTCCTGTGCTCTTCTTTCTATTTTTACAGGGATTTCGATTCATTTCTGAATCTTACTTTTTTATTCTCCCTGTATCCCTGGTTTCTGCCAGTATTCAAACAGATTGCTTTTTATATCTCATTGTTTGAATTCTGACTCTTTTCGTAGAGTTTTATGGCTTTTCGCAGATGTGCGTCCAGCTCGATCGACTGCAGCTGCGCTGCCACCTCCTGTGGAAGATGACGGATCAGCTGTACATGTATCTTTTTTTTCTTTTTCGGTGATTCGAGCCCTCTGCGCTTTCCATCCGCCAGCCAGAAGTATTCGTTTTCTTCTGCCAGCACCACGTACAGAGTGTCTTTGTCGTGACCCGCTCTTGAAACAGCCAGCAGTTCTGCTTGCAGAGGAGCGCCGCTTTCCAGTCTGGCCTTCAGCGATTCGCTAATCTGCGTGGTACGGGGATGTGCATTGATCTGTTTCTTCATGCCCGCTCCTTACTCTGCCAGTGTCAGGATCTCCGGCTCACCGTCTGTGATCAGGATCGTATTCTCATAATGTGCCGCAAGGCTTCCGTCCTCTGTCACTACCGTCCAGTCATCATCCAGCCATTCTACATCCGGACGTCCGGCTGTAATCATCGGCTCAATCGCAAATGTCATTCCTTTTACAATACGAAGGCCTCTGTTTCTCTGACGGAAATTCGGAATCTGCGGATCCTCGTGTAATGCATGCCCGATACCATGACCAACCAGATCGCGGACAACACCGTAGCCAAAGGATTCTGCGTAATCACCGATGGCTGCTGAGATCTGATGAAGGTGGTTTCCATCTTTTGCCAGTTCAATTCCCTTGAAAAAAGACTCTCGCGTCACATCGATGAGCTTCTGTGCTTCCGGTGAAATCTGACCAACACCGTACGTACGTGCCGCGTCGGAATGCATTCCCTTGTAGATCAGTCCTGCATCAATGCTGACGATATCGCCCTCATGCAAAATCTTCTCTTTGCTCGGAATACCGTGTACGACCTCATCATTGATGGAAATACAGAATGATGCCGGGAATCCGTTGTAATTCAGAAAGTTCGGTACGCAGCCAAAACCACGGATCACGCGCTCGCCCAGCTTATCCAGCTCCCAAGTCGAAATACCCGGACGGATCGCTGCTTCCAGTTCTTTGTGTACGATATTCAGCAGTCTTCCTGCCTCACGCATCAACTCAATCTCATGTGCTGATTTGATTGTCACTGACATAATTTACGCCCCCAGAATATTTGTGATCGCTGTAAATACATCATTCATGTCCTGTGTGCCGTCTACGGCTTTCAGGATTCCCTGCTTTGTATAGTAATCGATCAGCGGCTGTGTCTGCTCATGGTATACATTCAGTCTCTTCTGAACTGTTTCCGGCTTATCATCATCACGAAGAATCAGTTTTTCACCGCATACCTCACAGCAGTCACCTTTCTTTGACGGGTTGTATACAATATGATAGGTTGCGCCACAGCCTGTGCAGGCTCTTCTTCCGGACATTCTGGATACAATATTCTCATCCGGAACATCTACATCAATTGCGTAATCCATTTTTTCACCAAGCTTTGCCAGTGCCGCATCGAGTGCCTCTGCCTGCGGGATCGTGCGGGGGAATCCATCCAGGATATAGCCGTTCTTGCAGTCATCGTTTGCAAGGCGGTCAATCACGAGATCTACCGTCAGTTCATCCGGAACAAGAAGTCCCTGATCCATGTAAGACTTTGCCTTTTTGCCAAGCTCTGTACCATTTTTGATATTCGCACGGAAAATATCTCCGGTAGAGATGTGCGGAATCTGGTACTTTGATGCGATCATTTTTGCCTGTGTGCCTTTTCCGGCACCCGGTGCACCGAGCATAACTATTTTCATTTTAAATTTCCACCTTTTCTATATTGTTTCATTCACGGGCAATGTTTTTTCAGCCTCTGCTCTGCCGAAAATTGCCTGTAATTTGCCCATACCAATGGAGCATAACGATTTCATTTTGCCTGCGTTTCAACAAAAAAAGAGTGCACCCTCTCCCGAAAGGTCGGAACGCCCTCCGGCCTGTGTAAGACGGATTTGTTCTGTAAACCTTCGGAAGTGTGTACACTCCTTATTTCTACTCTGACAGGAATCCTTTGTAGTTGCGAACAAGCATCTGGGATTCGATCTGTTTTAATGTTTCAAGAATAACTCCTACAATGATGATGATGGAGGTTCCGCCGAAGGAAACCGATGCGCCAAACACACCATTAAAGAAGATCGGGATCAGCACGACGATAATCAGTCCTGCCGCACCGATAAATACAAGGTAATTTAATACCTTTTCCAGATATTCCTGGGTCGGTTTGCCCGGCCGGATACCCGGAATGAATCCGCCCTGCTTTTTCATATTATCAGCCACCTCAATCGGGTTGAAAGTGATTGATGTATAGAAATAAGCGAAGAACACATTCAGTACAATATAAAGAATCAGACCAATCGAATAAACCGGTTTGCTGAAGTTGAACCAGTTGTTCTGGCTCAGCATTCCAATCAGTGTAGCACCGATGCCGGTTCCCACATTCGCACCTGTGAAGGCAACGATCATCTGTGGAATAGACATCAGAGAAGAGGCGAAGATGACCGGAATAACGCCTGCGGTATTAACCTTCAGCGGAATAAATGTAGACTGACCGCCTACCATCTTCCGTCCCTGCATCTTCTTTGCATACTGTACCGGGATTTTTCTTGTTGCATCATTCAGTATGATAACCATCACGATTGTAACAAGAATGACAGCAATGATAATGAGGGCTGCGAGTGCTCCGTGTGCAAGCGTCTTGCCTTTTACGAACATCTCAAACAGACCCGTGATATCAGCCGGAATACTGGAAAGGATATTGATCATCAGGACAATGGAAATACCATTGCCGACACCTTTCTCTGTAATCCGCTCACCGATCCACATCAGGAATGCACTTCCTGCTGTCAGCGCAACAACTACTTCAAAGCCTTTCAGGAAAGTAATATTCGGAATCATTCCGGATCTGCCGAAGCCGACTGTCATTGCAATACTCTCAATGAGAGCAAGTGCTACCGTCACATAACGTGTAATAGCTGCAATTTTTTTCCTGCCATCTTCTCCATCTTTATGCATCTCCTCCAGTGCCGGGATGGCAATGGTAAGGAGCTGGATAATGATGGAGGATGTAATATATGGCGTAATACTAAGCGCGAAAATTGACATTTTCTCGAAGGAGCCACCGGTAAATGCAGAAAAGAAATTAAATGCATCGTTTGAGTTCTGAGCAAACCACTGTGAGAAGTAATTTCTGTTTACTCCTGGTACAGGAAGCTGACAACCCATACGAATCACAACCATCATGCAGAATGTGAAGAATAACTTTTTCCGTATATCCTTAATTCTAAACGCATTTTTCAGTGTCTCGAGCATCTCAGATCACCTCTGCTTTTCCACCGAGCTCTTCGATTTTCGCCTTTGCACTTTCGCTGTACGCATTTACTTTTACGTTCAGTTTCTTTGTAAGTGTACCGTTGCCAAGGATCTTAACGCCATCCTTAGCATCTTTGATGATACCCTTCTCAAGCAGAGTCTCAACTGTTACCTCTGCATCATTCTCGAATACTTCAAGAGCACCAAGATTGATTGCTTCGATATCAAGAGTATTTCTGTTCTTGAAACCTCTCTTCGGAAGACGTCTGTACAGCGGCATCTGGCCACCCTCGAATCCGATTCTCGGTGCGCCTGAACGTGCCTTCTGTCCTTTATGTCCCTTACCGGCAGTCTTGCCGTTTCCTGAACCATGTCCGCGTCCTCTTCTGAAGTTATCACTGTGTACACTGCCTGCAGCAGGTCTTAAATTCGATAAATCCATGATGACACCTCCTTATCTCAATAATTCTTATGCTTCCTCAACTTTTACAAGGTGTGAAACCTGTGCAACCATTCCTTTGACTGCATCGTTGTTCGGAAGCTCAACCGTCTTGTGCATCTTTGTAAGGCCAAGAGCCTTAACTGTTGCGCGATGCTTCGGGATAGCACTGATCGGTGATTTTACTAATGTAACTTTCAGTTTCTCTGCCATTGTTCAAAACCTCCTTAGCCCAGAATCTCTTCTACAGATTTTCCGCGGAGTCTTGCAACTTCTTCCGGAGACTTCATCTGCTTCAGTGCTTCCAGTGTTGCCAGAACTACGTTCTGCTTATTGTTAGATCCAAGTGACTTTGTACGGATATTCTTGATACCAGCGATCTCAAGGACGTTACGTGCCGGGCCGCCTGCGATGATACCAGTACCCTGAGGAGCACGCTTCAGCAGTACGGATGCACCACCGAATTTTCCGATGAAATCATGCGGAACGCTGTTGTTCTCATCCATTCCGATGTAAACAAGCTTCTTCATAGCGTCCTCTTTGCCCTTGCGGATTGCTTCCGGAATTTCTGTTGCTTTGCCAAGTCCTGCACCTACATGGCCGTTTCCATCACCGACAACAACCAGAGCTGTAAAACGCATCGTACGTCCGCCTTTAACAGTCTTGGATACACGTTTAATTGACACTACCTTGTCAGTCAGTTCGAACTGGCTCGGGTCAATAATCTCATGTCTCATGTGTCTTTTCCTCCCTTATTAGAATTCCAGTCCAGCTTCTCTTGCTGCTTCTGCAAGTGCTTTGACTTTACCCTGATAGATGAAACCGCCACGGTCAAAAACAACTTCCTTGATGCCTTTTTCCAGTGCACGCTCTGCAATTACTTTTCCAAGGTATGCTGCTGCTGCAACGTCGTTGGTTTTCTCAAGCTCTGCCTTTACTTCTTTCTGAAGTGTGCTGGCAGATACCAGAGTATGTCCTACGGAGTCGTCGATGATCTGAGCATACATATGGTTATTACTTCTGAATACAGCAAGACGCGGTCTCTCAGTTGTGCCTGCGAAACGGTTGCGCATTCTGTAATGCTTTTTCTCACGGATTTTTGCTCTTGATTCCTTGCTAACCATTCTTCACACTCTCCTTATTTATTTTTTACCAGTCTTACCAACTTTACGTCTGATCACTTCATCAGCGTACTTGATTCCCTTGCCCTTATACGGCTCCGGTCTTCTCTTGTCTCTGATTTCAGCTGCGTACTGGCCAACTTTTTCTTTGCTGATTCCGGATACGATGATCTTGTTGCCATCAACCTTGGTCTCGATTCCTTCCGGATCTTCCATCTCTACCGGATGAGAATATCCAAGGTTCAGTGTCAGCTTCTTGCCTGCCTTGGCAGCTCTGTAACCAACACCGTTTACTTCCAGAGTCTTTGTATAGCCTTCGCTTACACCGATCGTCATGTTGTGGATCAGTGTTCTGGTAAGACCATGGAGAGATTTCATTCTCTTCAGATCGTTCGGTCTGGATACGATCACATGACCGTCCTCAATTTTGATATCCATTTCGTGCGGAAGCTCTCTTACCAGAGTTCCCTTCGGTCCTTTAACGGTAACTACGTTACCCTCTGCAATCTCAACAGTAACTCCTGCCGGAATTGCGACTGGCATTCTACCAATTCGTGACATGCCTGTTTCCTCCTTACTTAGATTTTCGGAGAGGGTCTTGTGCCCCCTCTGTTTTCAGTGAGCTGTATATATAAAAATATAACTCGCAAAATTACCGGAAAGCCGGCCTGTGCATTCAACTACCAAACGAATGCCAGAACCTCGCCGCCAACCTGAAGTTTTCTTGCCTGTTTATCTGTAATAACGCCCTGGTTTGTGGACAGGATTGCGATGCCAAGTCCGCCAAGTACCTTCGGGAGATTATCCTTGCCTGCGTACACACGAAGACCCGGCTTGGAGATTCTCTTGATACCGGTGATAATCTTTTCGTTCTTATCTGCGCCGTATTTCATTGTGATGTGGAGATTCTTTACAGTGCCATCCTCTACCAGATCATATTTCTTAATATATCCCTCGTCAACCAGGATGTTTGCGATAGCAATTTTCATCTTGGAAGCCGGAACATCTACTGTGTCATGTTTTGCAGTGTTTGCGTTACGAATTCTTGTAAGCATATCTGCGATCGGATCGCTCATTGTCATGATAGTTTCCTCCTAAATTATTAATCAGACTTTTCACGTTATCGTTGAGAACTGCCTCAAAATGAGAAATCAGGCCGTGCAGACTTGTCTGCTAAGGACTGAATTTCCATTTTGATTCACGGCGAAACGCCGTGAACGAGGAAATGCGAAGCATTTTCGAGTCTGGCAGTTCGGAGTAGTGAGAAGACACGTGTCCTTCCCCACTACCTCCCCTGTCCGGTCTGCATCCTGTGCATTTGTCTTCCCGTCCAGGTCAATTGCCAATTGTTTTTCTCTCTTTTGTTCAAAAGCTCTGCGCTTTTACCTGCGCACCCTGACTCTTACCAGGAAGCTTTCTTTACGCCCGGGATCTGACCCTTGTAAGCCAGCTCACGGAAGCATACACGGCAGATGCCGTATTTTTTCAGGACTGAATGCGGACGTCCGCAGATTCTGCAGCGTGTGTAAGCTCTGGTGGAGAACTTCGGTGTACGCTGCTGTTTGATCTTCATTGCTGTCTTAGCCATGAAATTTTCCTCCTATATTCCAAATGCCGGATTATTTCGCGAACGGCATGTTGAACAGTCTCAGTAATTCACGTGCTTCTTCGTCTGTCTTAGCAGTTGTAACGAAGATAACGTCCATACCTCTTACCTTGTCAACCTTATCGTACTCGATTTCCGGGAAGATCAGCTGCTCTTTGATTCCAAGTGCATAGTTTCCTCTTCCGTCGAATGCGTTCGGGTTTACACCTCTGAAGTCACGTACACGCGGCAGTGCAAGGTTGATAAGACGATCTACGAAATCGTACATCTTCTCACCACGAAGTGTGGTCTTGCAGCCGATTGCCATGCCCTCTCTGATCTTGAAGTTTGCCACTGAATTTTTAGCCTTTGTCAGGACAGCCTTCTGACCGGTAATGGTCTCCATATCCTTTACTGCAGATTCCAGAAGCTTCGCATTGTCTTTTGCCTCACCAACACCCATGTTGATAACGACTTTGTCGATCTTCGGAACTTCCATGATGTTCTTATATCCAAATTTCTTGATCATAGCATCTACGATCTCATTCTGATAAACTTCTTTAAGTCTACTCACCTGTGCGACCTCCTCTCTTCAATTAGTCAATTACTTCTCCAGTAGCCTTTGCTACGCGGACTTTCTTGTCGCCATCCATCTTGAAGCCGACTCTTGTTGCCTTGCCGCCAACGAGAAGCATAACATTGGATGCATCGATATAGGACTCTTTGTTCACGATGCCGCCCTGCTGATTAGCAGCTGACGGTTTTGTGTGCTTTGTTACCATGCCGATGCCCTCAACGAGAACCTTGCCGTCCTTTACTGCGAGAACTTTACCGTCTTTACCTTTATCTTTACCTGCGATTACTCTTACTGTATCGCCAGTCTTGATCTTATTCATCTTCAGGTCCTCCTTATAATACTTCCGGAGCCAGAGAAACGATCTTCATAAACTTCTTGTCACGAAGCTCTCTTGCTACCGGTCCAAAAATACGAGTTCCTCTCGGGTTCAGATCATCCTTGATGATAACTGCTGCGTTCTCATCGAACTTGATATATGAACCGTCTTTACGGCGAACACCCTTTACTGTACGAACTACGACAGCCTTCACAACATCGCCTTTTTTAACAACACCACCTGGCGTTGCATCTTTAACCGAAGCAACGATGATATCGCCAATACCTGCATATCTCCTGGTGGAACCGCCCATAACGCGAATGCAAAGAAGCTCTTTTGCACCGGTGTTATCAGCAACTTTCAGTCTGGTTTCCTGCTGTACCATGCCGATATACCTCCTAATATACTATTTAACCTTCTCAACAACCTCAACAAGTCTCCATCTCTTATCCTTAGAGAGCGGTCTTGTCTCCATAACTTTTACTGTATCTCCGATATTGCACTCGTTGTTCTCATCATGAGCTTTCAGTTTGTAAGTTCTCTTTACGATTTTGTTGTAAAGCGGATGTCTTACGTGGTTTTCTACTGCAACAACGATTGTTTTGTCCATTTTATTGCTGACAACCTTACCCGTACGGGTCTTTCTAAGATTTCTTTCCACGGAAATTTCTCCTTTCTTTCAATCTGCGCGTCTGTGACGGATCTGCCGCAGAAGCTTACGCATTAGCCTTCTCTGTGATAACGGTCTGAATTCTGGCGATGTTCTTGCGAACCTCTTTAATTCTGCTGGTGTTATCAAGCTGGTTCGTTGCGTTCTGGAATCTCAGATTGAAAAGTTCCTTCTTAGCAGCTACTAATTCATCATTTAATTCTGCAGCTGATTTTGCCTTTAAATCTTCTACATACTTATTAATTTTCACTGTTATCACCGCCTTCTAAGTCTGCACGAGAAACGATTTTACATTTGCAAGGTAACTTGTGCATAGCGAGACGCAATGCTTCGCGGGCAACCTCCTCCGGTACGCCTGCCAGCTCGAACATTACGCGGCCCGGCTTTACTACTGCTACCCAGTACTCAAGTGTTCCTTTTCCGGAACCCATTCGAGTTTCAGCCGGTTTTGCTGTTACCGGTTTGTCCGGGAAAATCTTGATCCAAACTTTACCACCACGTTTGATGTAACGTGTCATAGCGATACGGGCTGCCTCGATCTGGTTGGACTTAATCCAGCACGGCTCGGTAGCTACAAGACCGAAATCACCATAGGAGATTGTATTTCCTCTTAACGCTTTTCCTTTCATGGAACCGCGGAACTGCTTACGACGTTTAACTCTTTTTGGCATTAACATTATTTATCGCTCCCTTCTTTTCTAGATGGAAGTACTTCGCCTTTGTAGACCCAAACCTTTACGCCGATCTTGCCGTAGGTTGTGTCTGCCTCAGCAAATCCATAATCAATATCTGCTCTCAGTGTCTGAAGCGGGATTGTTCCCTCGCTGTAGAACTCGGTACGAGCCATATCAGCTCCGCCAAGACGGCCGGAAACGGAAGTCTTGATTCCAAGAGCGCCAGCCTTCATTGTTCTGCTCATTGTGGACTTCATTGCACGACGGAAGGAAACACGGTTCTCAAGCTGTGCTGCGATGTTCTCTGCAACAAGCTGTGCATCCTTATCCGGTCTCTTGATCTCTTTGATATCTACGATCAGTTTCTTGGAAACAATCTTCTGCAGCTCTGCTTTGAGCTTCTCGATCTCAGCGCCGCCCTTACCGATTACAACACCCGGCTTAGCAGTGTAGATGATGATCTTTACTCTCTCAGATGCTCTCTCGATCTCAATCTTGGAAACACCTGCACTGTATAATCTCTTCTTCAGGAATGTTCTGATCTTGTGGTCTTCGATCAGGCAGTCTGCGAAATCAGCTTCTGCGTACCATTTTGAATCCCAGTCCTTAATAACGCCGACTCTAAGACCATGCGGATTAACTTTCTGTCCCATGATAGTCCTCCTTATTTCTCATTCAGCACGATGGTAATGTGGCTCATTCTCTTCTCGATTCTGTAAGCTCTACCCTGTGCTCTCGGTCTGATTCTCTTCATTGTCGGTCCCTTGTTTGCGTAGCACTCTTCTACGTAAAGGTTCTCAACGCTCATTCCGTTGTTGTTCTCAGCGTTTGCGATAGCTGATTTCAGTAATTTAGCGATTAACTCAGAAGCATATCTCGGGTTGTAAGTAACAATACCAAGTGCTGTCTGAACATCTTTTCCTCTGATGGCATCCAATACGTAGCATGCTTTCTGAACGGAAACACGAGCGTAAGACAGTTTTGCTGACGGTCTTGTATCCTTCTGAGCATTTCTTTCTCTTTTGATCTGGGATCTATGTCCTTTAGCCATTGGATGTAGCCTCCTTTCAAAATCTGCGCCCTGCGGGCTTTTCTTCATTCTCCGCAGGCTCTTCCCTGCGGAGTTTGCCGCGGAGGAAGCATCACTGCCTCACTTCCGCTGCTTTATAACCGTATACCGTGTTCTAGCGAACGCCGGATTTCTTCTCATCTTTGCCATGTCCGCGGTAGGTTCTGGTTGCAACGAACTCGCCGAGTTTGTGGCCTACCATATCCTCTGTAACGTATACCGGAACATGCTTTCTTCCATCATGAACTGCGATCGTGTGACCAACAAACTGCGGGAAGATCGTAGAACGACGGGACCAGGTCTTGATAACCTGCTTGCTTCCTGCTGCGTTCATAGCGTCTACCTTTTTCAGTAAGCTAGCGTCAGCGAACGGTCCTTTTTTCAGTGAACGAGCCATTTGGTTACCTCCTTATTTTTCTCAAATCCTAGTTAATACCTTTACCGTTTCTTCTTCTTACAATCAGCTTGTCAGAAGCTTTCTTGCTCTTTCTGGTCTTCAGGCCAAGAGCCGGCTTGCCCCACGGTGTGCACGGGCCCGGACGTCCGATACCAGCCTTGCCTTCTCCACCACCATGCGGATGGTCGTTCGGGTTCATAACAGAACCGCGGACGGTCGGGCGGATACCCATGTGACGTTTTCTACCTGCTTTACCGATATTAACAAGGTTGTGCTCTGCGTTTCCTACGATACCGATGGTAGCGCGGCAGTTCAGAGGAACCATTCTCATCTCGCCTGACGGAAGTCTCAGTGTTGCATATTTGCCTTCCTTAGCCATTACCTGTGCGCCGTTTCCTGCGGAACGAACCATCTGTCCGCCGTGGCCTGCGTACAGCTCAATATTGTGAACCATAGTACCAACCGGGATCTCAGAAAGCGGCAGGCAGTTTCCTACGTGTACCTCAGCCTGCGGTCCATTCATGATCTTCATGCCGTCCTTCAGACCCTGCGGTGCAAGGATGTAAGCCTTCTCGCCGTCTGCGTAGCAGATCAGTGCGATGTTTGCTGTTCTGTTCGGATCGTACTCGATACCGATTACAGTTGCCGGGATACCATCTTTATTTCTCTTGAAATCGATGATTCTGTATTTCTGTCTGGATCCGCCGCCGTGATGTCTTACCGTGATCTTACCCTGGTTGTTACGGCCAGCAGTTTTTTTCTTGGAAGCCAGAAGTGATTTCTCCGGAGTCTTCTTTGTGATCTCAGAATTGTCCAGGTTGGTCATGTGTCTTCTGGAAGGTGTATATGGGTTGTATGTCTTAATTCCCATGATGTTCTCCTTTCATGCCATGGCGTCTCATTTTCATGAAGCGTCATGCGATATTATTGTCCTGCTTCTCAGCAGATAAAGGTCCGGGCTGTTTTTTACAGTCCCTCGAAAATCTCGATATCCTTGCTGTCCTCTGTCAGAGCAACGATTGCTTTCTTGGTCTTGGCAGTCTTGCCGGTAACCATTCCGCGTCTCTTGTTCTTTCCGTCAAGGTTCATCGTGTTTACGGATTTTACCTTTGTGCCGGCGAACATTTTTTCAACAGCCTCTTTGATCTGGCTCTTGGTTGCGTCTGTGTGAACCAGGAATGTGTACTTCTTGTCAGCCATAGCGTTCATGCTCTTCTCAGTAACAACCGGCTTCAGGATGACATCATAATACTTAATATCTGCCATTATGCATACACCTCCTCGATGTTCTCTACAGCAGCCTTGGTAACTACTACTGTATCATACTTCAGAATGTCGAATACGTTCAGTGTGCTTGTAAGAACTGTTCTTACATCTGCGATGTTTCTTGCAGAGAGAAGCACGTTCTGATCGTTGTCTTTCAGAACGATGAGAGCTTTCTTTACGTTCAGTGCGTTCAGAACACCCTGCATCTTCTTTGTCTTGATCTCGTCAAATTTCAGCTCGTCTACAACTACCAGTTTGCTTTCCTGAACTCTGGATGTCAGCGCGGACTTAAGAGCTGCTCTCTTCTCTTTCTTGTTCATCTTTACCGTGTAGTCTCTCGGTACCGGAGCAAATACTACTCCACCGCCGGTCCACTGCGGAGCTCTTGTTGAACCCTGTCTTGCATGACCAGTTCCTTTCTGTCTCCACGGCTTTCTTCCGCCTCCGGAAACTTCAGAACGGGTCTTTGCCTTCTGTGTTCCCTGGCGCTTGTTTGCAAGCTGGCTTACTGCTGCAAGATGTACCAGATGCTCGTTGATCTCTACACCGAACACTGCATCATTCAGCTCCATCGTGCCAACTTCTTTGCCTTCCATATTATAAATAGCTACGTTTGCCATGTGTGTCTTCCTCCTTTCCTGAATTCAGGCTTATTTACCGGATTTCACTGTTGATTTAACTGTTACCAGTGCTTTCTTCGGTCCCGGAACAGCGCCTTTTACTAAAATAAGGTTGTTCTCTGCGTCTACGCGGACTACTTCAAGATTCTGAACCGTAATCTGCTTAGCGCCCATGTGTCCTGCCATCTTCTTGCCCTTGAATACCTTGCTCGGGTCAGAACAAGCACCGTTGGAACCTGCGTGACGATGATACTTGGAACCGTGTGCCATCGGTCCTCTGGACTGGCCGTGTCTCTTGATTGCGCCCTGGAAGCCTTTTCCTTTGGAAATTGCAGTAGCGTCTACCTTGTCTCCAGCTGCAAATACATCAGCCTTGATCTCCTGCTTTACTTCATAGCTCTCAGCGTCATCCAGCTTCAGCTCTCTGACGTATCTCTTGTAGGAGATGCCTGCCTTGTCAAATGCACCCTTCTGCGGCTTAGCTACAAGCTTCTCACGCTTGTCAACAAAACCAACCTGTACTGCACTGTAACCGTCGTTCTCAACTGTCTTAACCTGTGTTACTACACACGGGCCAGCCTGAAGAACAGTTACCGGAGTAAGTACTCCGTCGTCGTTGAAGATCTGAGTCATTCCGACTTTTGTTGCTAAAATCGCTTTCTTCATTCTTTTACCTCCTGTTTTTCTACAGCGGATCACCTGATGGCGATCATCCTAGTTGACAGGGAATGATATAAGTGGAACTTGGCGTTACTTCTATATCAACCTGATAGGATTTGCTTCTTGATTAATGATGATGCTTATTTCTGCTTCATTTTGATGTCGATGTGGACACCAGCCGGCATTTCCAGTCTGGACAGTGCATCAACTGTCTTCTGGGTCGGAGCCGTAATATCGATCAGTCTCTTGTGAGTTCTCTGCTCAAACTGCTCTCTGGAGTCTTTGTACTTGTGTACTGCTCTCAGAATTGTAACAACCTCTTTCTTTGTCGGGAGCGGAACCGGTCCACTCACCTGAGATCCGTTTTTCTTTACAGTTTCGATAATTTTCTTAGCAGATGCGTCTACTAACTGATGATCATACGCCTTTAATGTAATTCTCATTACCTGACTTGCCATAAAAAAAGTCGCCTCCTTTTCGCACTCTTTTCAGTACGACAAGCGGTGACTGTACACACTTCCGTGTGTGTCCTCAGACATTCACACGGTTTTCCATCTTTGATGGAAGTTTTCTGTTATCGGTACAGTGACTTGTCGCCAGTTTCATAACTTGACATTCGCTCCACGGAAAACCTGCAGAATCTGCAGCAACCTCGCGCTTCTACGCTATCATGTCACAACGTTTGCATTATACCGAAAAGCTCCTGCAAATGCAAGAGCTTTCCGCATAAAATATTGTATTTTATTTGATACAATCTTTTTTCATGCCGCTCCCCCTACAGAAAGGCAGGCATGAGCTGTATTTCAGCTGCCGGTTTTACTCCGCTTCCGTCCACTCGATCAGCAGGCTCTCATACTCCTTTGGGATCTCAACCAGCGTCAGTCCGCAATTGTTCCATACGCTTCCCGTATGAACGCTTCCATTATAAGAGCAGTGGTATTTGCGGTCCGGAGCAAGTCCCGCTACCGGCACATGCAGCGGAAGCGGATTGCCCTGCGCGTCTGTCTTTACAACACCGCTCACGGCTTTGCTCTTGTCCTTTGCCACGAACTCCCATACCATCAGCTCGCCTTCCTTCGGAGCCGTCAGGCGGTAGTAGTCACCCTCGTGCGTCAGGTCATAGAAGCGGTCAAACTGTGCGAGCTGTTCTTTTACCATCGCCTTCTCCTCATCGGTCACAAGGTTCAGATCCAGTTCATAGCCGAACGTACCTGCCATCGCCACATTGCCTCTCGTCGCAAACGGAGTGATGCGGCCTGTCTGGTGATTCGGCACCGCCGATACGTGTGCTCCCATCGTGCTTGTCGGATAAAAGAATGAGGTACCGTACTGAATATCAAGACGGTTGACCGCATCGGTGTTGTCGCTGCACCAGATCTGCGGTGCATAGTAGAGCATACCGGCATCGAACCGTCCGCCGCCGCCGCTGCAGCCCTCAAGAAGCAGCTGTGGGAAACGCTTCAGCAGACGCTCTGCCAGATCGTAAACACCAAGCACGAAGCGGTGCGGAATCTCACCCATCCGTTCTGCCGGAAGCTTACTGCTGTAAAAATCGCAGACGCTGCGGTTCATATCCCACTTCACGTAGTCCACAGAAGCCTTCTCCAGCACATCGCTGATCTGGTTGTATAAGTAATCGACAACCTCTTTCCGGCTCATATCGAGTACCAGCTGGTATCTCGCACGGTTCGGCTGACGGCCCGGAATCTGCAGTGCCCAGTCCGGATGTGCACGGTACAGATCGCTGTCCTCCGAAACCATCTCCGGCTCAAACCAGAGGCCGAACTTCATGCCCATCGCATGGATCTCACTCGACAGCTCTGCCAGCGTACCCTCCAGTTTCTTTTCATTGACGAACCAGTCCCCCAGTCCGCTGTAATCATCATCGCGCTTTCCGAACCAGCCGTCATCCAGCACGAGCATTTCGATACCGAGTTCTTTTGCCTGACGTGCGATCTTCAGGATCTTTTCCTTATTAAATGCAAAGTAGGTCGCTTCCCAGTTGTTGATCAGTGCCGGGCGCTTTGCATGCTTCCACGGTCCGCGGCAGATGTGTTCCCGGATCAAATCGTGATACTGATGAGACAGCGCCGTAAATCCCTCGGACGAATAGCTCATGATCACCTGCGGTGCGAAGAATGTCTCTCCTCCCTCCAGCACGAAGCGGAACTGATCCGGCTGAATGCCCATCTGTACTCTCGTCTGATTTCTCTGATCACGCTGTGCTCTTGCGGTGAAGTTTCCGCTGTATGCAAAACACAGTCCATAGCAGTCGCCGTTTTTCTCGGTTGTCTCCGGCGGGCAGAGGATCACAGCCGGATTGTACTGATGGCTCGACGTACCTCTTCTGCTTCCGATCTCTACCTTGGCTCCCTTTACCGGCACGCGCTCCAGATTTCGCTCCATCGCATGACGTCCATAGAAATAAATCATATCGTATGTACCGAACATAAAATCCAGATTGCAGGAAAGCAGCTGGTCAAGTACAACCTTCTTCGTACCGCAGTTGCAGACACAGGCACTTCGTGTAATGACATTTTCCTCCTCCATCACACCGTAATACAGTTTTACTTTGATATCCGAGCTTACCTCGCGCATCGTAATGATCAGCGTCTCTCCGGTCTCCTGCTCTGTATCGTATACTGCAGGAAGTCCCGGGATCTCATAAGAACCTTTTACGACCTCGTATCCCTCATAGCGGAAATCTGCCGCACAGCTTCCGTCCTCATGGTACAGCCGGATCATTTCCTCCCTGAAATCGCCGACCCCGCTGGATGGCAGTTCCTGCGGAAGGCAATCTAAAGAATACGTGCGGTCTTTTCCGGCCTCCACCGGATTTCCGGAAAATCCAACGTCACTTTTATAAATCAGATATTCAAGATTTTCTGCCTCGATCTTTTTTCCATAATACAGATGCAGCAGCACGCCGTATGCGTCGACTGCCATCTGATATGAGCTTGATTTTGTCTGCAGCGTAAAAGTACGCTGATCTGCACTGATTTGAATCGCCATAAACTAAACCTCCGTATTTACTTAAATATCGATACCTCACCGGGTGATCATCCACCAGCCCGGCTTTCTGTATTACCATACCGTATATCCATCAGGATTACAATACCAAAAACTTTTTTCTTGCTTGATTCTCATTGGGTGATCGCGTATACTACCCTATGTAATAAAATGTTAGGGTTAAAAGATATTTTGCCCTAACTTGATATCCACGAATTGCTCCGAGCAAAGCTGCTCCCGCAATTCTATATCTATATATAATAAGGAAGAAAGGTTGATTATATCATATGTGGATAGCAGATAAATGGAAAGATTATGAAGTGATTGATACCTCCTGCGGCGAAAAGCTGGAGCGCTGGGGCGACTATCTTCTGGTACGTCCGGACCCGCAGGTCATCTGGGATACCCCAAAAAATGACCGCGGATGGAAGCATCCGAACGGCCACTATCACCGCAGCAAAAAGGGCGGCGGAGAATGGGAATTCTTCGACCTTCCTGAGCAGTGGAGCATTCACTACCGCGAGCTGACCTTTCATTTAAAACCGTTCAGTTTTAAGCACACAGGACTTTTCCCGGAACAGGCGACCAACTGGGACTGGTTCTCTGAAAAGATTAAATCGGCCGGACGTCCGATCCGCGTGCTGAACCTCTTTGCCTACACAGGCGGCGCTACACTCGCTGCCGCAGCAGCCGGTGCAAAGGTCACCCATGTGGATGCTTCCAAGGGCATGGTCGGCTGGGCAAAAGAAAATGCGGCAGCTTCCGGACTCGATGATGCTCCGATCCGCTGGCTTGTCGATGACTGTACGAAATTTGTCGAACGTGAGCTGCGCCGCGGCAACCGCTATGACGCGATCATCATGGATCCGCCATCTTACGGCCGTGGGCCGAAGGGCGAGATCTGGAAGATTGAAGAATCGATCCATCCGTTCATCAAACTCTGCACCGGACTGCTCAGCGATGAGCCGCTCTTTTTCCTCGTAAACTCCTATACAACAGGACTGGCTCCGGCCGTGCTGACGTACATGATCGCAACGGAGCTGAAACGTTTCGGAGGTCATGTAGAATCGCAGGAGATCGGACTGCCGGTAACGAAGAGCGGGCTCGTGCTGCCGTGCGGGGCATCCGGACGGTGGGAAGCATGATCGGTGGTCTGGCCTCCCTCTACATGTTTTGATTACAAGATTGCTTCGCAATCTTCCACCAATTCGCAATCCGCTTCGCTTCTTGCTCATTGGCGGGCGGGAGACAAATAATAAGACCACCTCTTCATGCGAGCATGATCGGTGGTCTGGCCTCCCTCTACATGTTTTGATTACAAGATTGCTTCGCAATCTTCCACCAATTCGCAATCCGCTTCGCTTCTTGCTCATTGGCGGGCGGGAGACAAATAATAAGACCACCTCTTCATGCGAGCATGATCGGTGGTCTGACCTCCCTCTACATGTTTTGATTACAAGATTGCTTCGCAATCTTCCACCAATTCGCAATCCGCTTCGCTTCTTGCTCATTGGCGGGCGGGAGACAAATAATAAGACCACCTCTTCATGCGAGCATGATCGGTGGTCTTTTTATTTGTCTCCCTGTAATCAAAACTGCGAATATACAAACTTTGGTGCGGTGGAGAGGTTGGCGGTCATGAAGTAGAGAAACAGGATCAGCATCAGGGCGTAAAAACCCAGTGTCTGAAGTGCAAACTGCAGCTTCGGGTGGCTGTCAAGTTTCTTTATAAAATTCGTAAAGGCTTTCATCTACCATTACCCATCCTTTCTTTCCGAGATGTACGCGGTCTTCGAAGAAATATTTGGTGTACTCCTGATCAGATAAATCAGCCACTTTCACACCGTACTCTTCTGCAATTCCGCGGATTTTCTCATAGTATTTTTCTCTTGCTTCTTTCGGGAAACCGGTATAGTCGTAATAGTAGCCGTTCACCGGCACGATCACCAGCATTGGCTCGATTCCAAGATCCTGGCACGTCTGAAGAAAGCATCGAAGATCATCAAACTCAGGTCCGCTCTGATATCCTTTGTAAGCGTCACTGTTGATCCCCTTCTTTTTCTCCAGATGCGGTTCCAGGCGCTTGTATGCCTTTTCATCAATATAGAACTGATTCTGGTTCTGTACCTCTCCCTCGTCCTGCGCTTCCTGCAGAAGTGCTTCCCAGTCCGGTTCTCCTCCGTTTCCCGACGCAGCCGCTTCCTTTTTCTCTGCTTCGCGCAGCTTTTTGGAATTGCCAAGCAGCATCGTCTCAAACAATTCCTTCTCATTCAAAAACGCAGACCAGGCCTTCTCCCTGATTGTCTCAATCGGGTCTCCATCCTTTTTCCACAATACATCGTCATACATCGTTACACGCTGCTGTGTCTTCTCATCAACAGACAGCAATGTCTGCGTACGGTCTGAAATATATTGTTTTACCTCATCGTTCAAATCTTCATTTGCCATCGCCGCCGCGTAATGTGTCTCCGAGAAACGGGATGCATAAGCCTGGTCAACAACTCCTGTCTTACGAAACCACTGCGGCGAGAGAATCAGGGCTGCTTTTTTCACTGTCATCCCCTCTGCGATCGACGCCAGTGTCGTCGCATGGCTGAGGCTCTGATAGTAACCGGCCCCGATCAGCATCGGGTGGAAATCACTGCCAGCAAAGACCTGTGCCGGATGATACGCTGTATCAGATCCATGCATAAATTCCGATGAGCCAAATACCGGGTAACCGTTTTCATCGATATTATTCACCAGTGCTGAGCGAAGTTTTCCTTTTTCTTCACTCGGCAGTGTTCCAAGCGCAGCACTGTCCATTGTGGCTTCCCGTGTGATATAGAAATGACATCCCACAACCGTTACCACGAACAGCATCAGCGCCAGAAAAAAAGCTTTCATTCGTTTCACGCTGTTATCTCCTTGCTTCTACGAGCGCCAGGATTTTTTCCGGTGTATCGATGTCCGCTCTTTCCACTTCAGACGGAGAAATCACAACTCCGCACTGATCTTCCAGTTCCACCAGAAACTCTGCAAATCCAAGAGAATCCATCAGACCAGACTCAAACAGTTCCGTCTGGAGATCCTCCTTCACAACGTCATCCTCACAAATCTCTGCCAGTAAATCCAGTACTTCATTTTCCATAGCTTTCTATTCCTTTCCTTATTTTTGATCGCTATTTTTCGATCTTTTTTCACTTACTTTCAATCTTTAATCAGTGCTTCTCGGTTCTCTCCATCTTTCATTTTCCCGTATACATGCCAAAGCGGTCATCTGTCATTTAGAGCAGTTTTTTCTTCGTACTTATTTTTCTGCCGGACTCACACTACCATCCAAGCACTGCCATCAGTTTTCCTGAAAACAGGAAAAATCCAAACATTACAAGCTGCATCGTAATCGCCCAGGAGAGAATCTGATACCACGTTTTATTTCTATTCTTCTTGTAAAAAGATGATTTTTTCTGATACGTCTCCGTTGCCGCGAGTAATGCTCCATGGTACAGACCGTACAGAATGTACGACGGCGTGATTCCGTGCCACAGTCCCATGATTCCCATGTCAACAAAAAATCCCACACAGGCTCTCTGAAGACGGCTTGAAAACCATTTCTTCTTTGAACTGTACATAACGAATCTTGTAAAAATAAAATCGCGGAACCAGTGTGACAGTGTAATATGCCAGCGATCCCAGAACTCCCGGATATCGCGGCTGATAAACGGCATATTGAAGTTGTCCGGTGTCTCAATTCCAAGCACATACGAACTCCCAACCGCCATCAGTGAATATCCTGCGAAATCAAAAAACAGATAGATGCCGTATGCATATGCATAGCCAATCCAGTGATACCACGCTGTTCCAGTCTCCAGATATCCCATAACCTTGTAAGCACCCGCCGCAATCACCATTTTGTAAACGGCACCGAGCAACAGCTTCCAGATTCCCTTTCCGCACAGCTCCATATAATCCGCTCTGGGCAGCACCCGATTCCAGTCTGCGAGAAATCTTCTGCTCCGGTCGATCGGGCCGGAACTGAAGCTCGGGAAAAATGCCAGAAACGCCGTAATCTCTACAAGCGATACTTCTTTGATCACACCATCGTAAATCTCAATGATCATCTGCACCACGCGGAACGTCAGATAAGAAATCCCGACAAATCCAAAAATACTCAGGTGAAACAGCGGCGTCACCTTGCACATCACGAGCGGTACAAGGGAGAGTAGCACCGCTGCATGATAAATTCCGGCCTTGCGTCCGTTTTTCGTGCGGATCTTAAAATACCCAAGGATCAGCAAGCTCGACCAGATGTAGAACAGTGCAAGATACAAAATCCCCGCCGGATTTCCCGCAAATACAAAAGCCACAAACAGAAGCGATACCAGCAGGCTGTACCATTTCAGCGGCTTTTCCAGTGCTCCGATCACTATCGCGACAAGAAGCACGATCACCAGGCAGACAAAAAAGGAAAGTCCCTCATAGTAACTCATCTTCTGCCTCCCGCCGTCTTTTTCTCCAGCTCTTCCTTGAGACGTTTCCGGTCTGCTTTTCCATTATTCGTCATCGGCATCTGCTCCAGAAAAACAAATTTTTTCGGAACCATATATTCTGGTACATACGCCAGCAGTTCGTGCTTCAGCCGCGCCGTCTCTTCTCTCTCGTTTTCCGGAAGCGGTTCTTCGACCACATAAGCGGTCAGACTCTTCACCTTGCCGTCGCGCTCGTTCGGAAGCACCACGACATGCTCGATTCCAGACAGACGTCGGATATTATTTTCGATATCCTCCAACTCAATCCGGTAGCCGTGCAGCTTGATCTGCAGATCGATCCGCCCGCAGTAAAACAGCATACCATGCTCCAGATAGCCTTTATCGCCAGTGTGATATCCCCTCACACCGTTTTCCAGGAAAAAGGCTTTCCCTGTCAGCTCTTCCTGACAAAAATACCCGGTGCTTACCGTATCTCCAAGAATGATGATCTCACCCTTTTCGCCATCCGCCAGAGTGGTTCCATTTTCATCCCGGATTTCGATCGCAGTCCCCGGCTTTGCAGCTCCGACCGGCAGCGGATTGACCGTTTCCGCCATTTCTTTCGTCACCGTCACATCCGTAACCGCCACAGTGGACTCAGTCGGTCCATATGTATTGATCACCGCAGCCTTCGGAAAACGCTCCATCAGCTTCAGGGCAGTACGGTTGCCAAGTGTCTCTCCGCAGAATAGAAATGCCCGCAGCTGCGGCAGCATCTTTTCATCAAAGGCTTTTTCGGACAGACATACCTCCGCAAACGATGGCGTTGATACCCAGATGCCTGCCTGTGACTGTGCCAGTGATTCCATCAGCTTTTTATAATCGGACTGAACCGACTTTTCGAGGCAGTATAACGTGCCTCCGCTTACAAGCGAAGTATAGAGATCCATCACTGACAGATCAAATGAAAATGGTGCCTGATTGAGAAACACCTTTCCTTCCTTTTCCTCCGGTGTAGTACCAAGCCCTACCGACCAGTCCAGGTAGTGTGAAAGGCAGTCCGCCGAAATCTGAACTCCCTTCGGCGTGCCGGTACTGCCGGATGTGAAGATGATGTACCAGGTATCGCCTCCAGTCACCCAGTCGGTTTCTGAAGGTGCATTACTGTTCTTTGCCCCCGCCAGCTTCCGGATCTCTTCCAGTGTCAGTACACGCTTCGTACCGGCATCCACCTGCATATCTTCCGTTGTCAGCACAGGGCCGTCCGGAAGTGCCTGCAGAATCATTGCAGTCCTCGCATCCGGCACCGAAATATCAACCGGACAGTAACCGTGTCCCGACTTCACACAGGCCAGGAAGCAGACCAGCATCCACGGATTTTTATGGCCATACACCGCAAGCGGCTGTTTTTCTTCACCTGCATGCGCTTTCAGCCACGCTGCAAGTACATCGGAATATTCCCACAGCTCCCGGTATGTCAGTGCTTCCGCTCCGCATCTTACGGCCGCGCGTTCCGGTACGTTCTGGGCATATCCCCGTATTTTCTGTAAAATATTCAATTGATCACCTGTTCCTTTCCCCCACTTTTTCCGCTAACCACCATACCACATAGTGATTGATAATTCAATGTTATTTCAAAAAGCTTAAGATTTTTGTAAAAAAGGGACCGCGAATGCCCCGCAATCCCTTTTCTGAAATTTCTGCTCTTACTAATCGTTTTTCTTTCGCAAAGGTTCTGTCTTTGTAATCCGTTTTGTATTTCTCACGTTCTGTCACAAAGTTTTTACGCTTCCGTATCGGTTTGATCCGATACTTCCTGCAGATCGTTTTCCTCTGCTGCTTTCGTTTCCGGCTCTGCTGTAAGATCGGTTTCTGCATCAGTCAGTGCCTCAGTTTTCACCGCTTCCTCCTCGGCTGCGTCCGCCTCTGATGCGTTTTCTTCCTCAGCCACCGGGCCGCTAAGTGAGATCACGGACGGCGCTTCTTCCGGCTTCAGCTCAGCCGCTTCAGCTGCTTCGCTCACCGATTCCGATCCTGCTGTCAGCTCCTTCTCAGCCTCCGAAGCATCCTCCACCGTACGCTCATTGATCCGTCCTGTCGTTTCCTGCGGCTCATCACTCATTCCCTCGACTTCATGGAAGATCTTCATGAACTCTTTTCCTGTGATTGTTTCTTTCTCGATCAGGAATGCCGCAATCTTATCAAGCGTAGTGCGATGCTCGGTTAAAAGCCGTTTTGCTTCCTCATAGGAATCTTTCAGGATCTTCATGACCTCCTGATCGATCTCCGCTTCTGTCACATCCGAACAGTTCATCACCGGGCGGTTGTCCAAATACTGGCTTGCCTGTATCTCAAGTCCGATCAGGCCGAATTTCTTTGACATACCATACTGTGTTACCATCGCCCTTGCGATACGTGTTGCCTGTTCAATATCGTTTGATGCCCCGGTCGTTACCGTGTCAAACACAATCTCCTCCGCTGCACGGCCTCCAAGGAATTCAACCAGCATCGCACGGATCTCTTTTTCCGTGTTGAGGTATTTTTCCTCTTCCGGCACATTCATGACATACCCGAGTGCGCCCATCGTACGCGGCACGATTGTGATCTTCTGTACCGGTTCAGAATCCTTTTGCAGTGCGCTGATCAATGCATGTCCAACCTCATGATAGGAAACGATCTTCCGTTCCTCCTTGCTCAGGATGCGGTCTTTCTTTTCCTTACCCATTAATACGATCTCAACTGCCTCGAACAGATCTTTCTGTGAAACTGCCTTCCTGCCGTTCTTTACGGCAAGGATCGCACCCTCGTTGATCATATTCGCAAGATCTGATCCGACTGCTCCGGATGTTGCCAGTGCGATCGCATCAAGATCAACGGTCTCATCCATATTGACGTTTTTCGCATGTACCTTCAGGACATCTACACGTCCCTTAAGATCCGGCTTGTCAACGATGACACGGCGGTCAAAACGTCCCGGACGAAGTAGTGCCTGATCGAGCACTTCCGGCCGGTTGGTCGCTGCCAGTACCAGCAGTCCGCCCGACGTATCGAAACCATCCATCTCCGCAAGCAGCTGATTCAATGTCTGCTCACGCTCATCATTTCCTCCGCCGTACCGGCTGTCACGGCTCTTTCCGATCGCATCGATCTCATCGATAAAGATGATACACGGTGCGTTTTTCTTTGCTTCCTCAAACAGATCACGAACACGCGATGCACCGACACCGACGAACATCTCCACGAAATCCGAACCGGAAATTGAGAAAAACGGACACTTTGCCTCACCGGCAACCGCCTTTGCAAGCAGCGTTTTTCCGGTACCAGGAGGTCCTACAAGCAATGCTCCCTTCGGCAGCTTTGCACCGATCGTCGTGTACTTACCCGGATTTTCCAGGAAATCCACCACCTCCTGCAGTGACTCCTTCGCTTCATCCTGTCCGGCCACATCCTTGAACGTGACCCCGGTTTCCTTTTGAATATAAACCTTTGCCCGGCTCTTGCCGACGCCCATGATGCCTCCGCCGCTTCCGCCGCCCATGCGTTTCATCACGAATCCCATCAGGATCCAGATTCCAACAATCGGTACGATAAAGTAGATCACAAGATCCAAGATCAGATTCGTCGTACCGTTATCAATCTTTTCTTTAAAGGTAACGCCTGCTTTGTTGAGCCGCTCCACCAGAAACAGATCGCCTGGATTGCCCGTGTAGTACGTCATGGAACCCTGACCGGTCAGTGTCAGCAGTTCGTCCCCCTTCAGTTCGATGTCGATTTTTGAACTTCCGATCGTTACGCTCTTGATATACCCTGCATCCAGCCAGTCCAGAAACTTGTCATATGAAATTTCTGTCGAAGATGAACTGCGGAACATACCGGAAAACATCGTGATTCCAAGAATCACGACCAGTGCAATCGCCAGAATTGCCATAAACGGAACTTTATTTCCATTTGGCATTCTGCCGCCGCCTGGCCGATTATCTTTTTGCTGATTATTATCCATGCTCGCCCTCCTCATTTGCTCTGCACTCTGTCGGCTTTGCCACCCAGAAATTTATTCACGCCAGAAAGCGTTTTTATTATAAGGAAACAATTCCTTTTTTCTGCCAGATTGCAGTCCTTTCTATTATAAATATACAGAATCTATAAATCAATACCGGAAATAGAAATGTTTCTAAAATTTCTGTGAAGATATGATTGGATTTGATAGCTGCCTGCCAATTGCTTACGAGAATAAAGAAAGGCCGTCCACTCTTTTATCCCGTGAACGACCACTTCTTTTTGCAGTTCATGTAGTTAGCTGCACATCCGCTTCTACCTGCTTGTACCCCAAAAAATACCTTAATCTGCAAGTCCTCCGGTAAGCGGAAGCCAATTTAAAATTTTTCTGATATACGGATCCCAAAAATCAAAATTATGTACGCCTGGTCCTTCCTCATATGTAAAATCAACGCCGAGTGCTCTCATATAATCTCTGAATTTCACATTGCTTTGATAAATAAAATCTTCCGTTCCGCAGCATTGATACAATGCTGGAAGTTTCACTCCTGCTTTCATTTGTTTTTCAAGAATTACTCTCAGATCTTCTGTTTCTGGATTCAGTTCCGTTTCATTCTCTCCATACACATTCTGACGCCAGAGCTTTACCGGTCCTTCCACATCCCCTGGTGTATTCAAATCCTCCAGATCCTGAATCAGACCTCCCGAAAGACTGGCCGCTGCGCCATACTGTTCCGGTTTTGTAAATGCCGCTTTAAATGCACCGTATCCACCCATTGAAAGTCCTGCGATAAAATTATGCTCTTTTTTCTCCGAAAGCGGCAGCAAAGAGCGCAGTATCATCGGAAGTTCTTCCGTATAAAAATTGTAATATTTTGCCCCAAATCGATTATTTGCATACATACTATTATAACCATCCGGCATCACAACTGCAATTTTTTTCTCCTGTGCATACCGCTCAATGGAAGAAAAACGCTGCCAGTCTGACTCATCTGCGCTGAAACCATGCAGTAGCCAGAGCACCTGGTATTTTTCTCCCGCTTTCGGGTATTTTGTTGTCGTATCAAAAAAACAGTCTCCTGAATCCGGTGTCGGAAGTGTTACATTTACATTTACACTGCGAAATAATTCTTTTGAAAAAATTTTACACTGAAAAAGTGCCATATTTCCTCCTGTTCCAGAATTCTTGCTTCTTCTGTGTTATTCTGTTTTCGGCATTGCTTCAATAATCGTATTAAATGCTTCAAATGTCTTCTGTAAAGGACGGTTGATAAATGCATGCACCATTCCTTTATAAAGATGATATTCTACCGAAACTCCCGCATCCTCCAGCTTTGCCGCATACATTAATGCCTGATCCAGCAGTGGATCACATTCCGCCGAAATAAAGCATGCCGGCGGAAGATTCCGTAAATCATCCGCATACAATGGTGATGCATACGGAGAATCCGCATCTGCCGGATCTTCAAAATAATAATTCAGCCCCTCTTCCTCACTGTTGATCTTCAGAAAGTATTCTCCATTCCCGTATCTTTTCTCTGATGTACTGCGATACCCAAGCTTAAAGGCGGTCGCCGGATAAATCAGAAACTGTTTTTTAATGAACAATTCCTTTTTGTCTCTTGCCATCAGCGATACCGCTGCCGCAAAATTTCCACCTGCTGAATCTCCGCATACGGAAATCGTATTCGGATCTCCTCCAAATTCAGCTGCGTGTTCATATGCCCATTTTGCCGTATCATATGCATCCTCTACTCCCTTTGGAAACCTGTTTTCCGGTGCGAGACGATACTCCGGTGCAATCACCAGTAAGTTCCCGTATTTTGCAAAATAACGCGGCACAAAATCATACACATCCAGGCTGTTCATGCTCCAGCCACCGCCATGATAAAAGACAAGTACAGAAAATGGTCCTTTCCCCTCCGGGAGATAGATCCGTACCGGAATTTCATGATCTGCCGACTGTATCACTGTGTTCACAGTTTTAATTGTCATGATTGGCTTGTAACAAAAGCAATGCTTAAATAAATTTGTCAGCGCTGCAATTGTTTCAAAATTTGTTTTAATCCTCCATTCCGTCGGATGTTCCATGTCCATTTCCTGCGGTTCATCAATAATTGCATCCGGGGCTGCTTCCCCATATTCCGGTTCAAAATATTTTCTGTAATAATCACTCATTTTTCTTTCCTCATGCTTTTACTTTCTTTATAAAAAACTTCAGATGATTATGCTGGTAGCTGTCAAGTACAACTGCAAACAGGAATACTCCGCCAGTAATTACTTTTTGGATATACTCATTTACTCCACACAGTGTCAGTCCATTCGTCAGCATGACAATCAGAATAATACCACCGATTGCCTTTGTTACTTTTCCTTCTCCGCCAAGGAAGCTGACACCTCCGATAACCAGTGCGGAAAGTACATCCATATCCAATGTCGCACCACAGTTAGGCTGTCCGGATCCCATACGTCCAATCATCAGAAGTGCCGCAATGCTGCAAAGTGTTCCGCAGATCGTATAACAGCTTACAAAAATCCGATCTGCGTTAATGCCGGAAAGCCTGGCTGCCTCGCGATTGCTTCCGGTTGCAAAGATCTTTCTTCCAAAATATGTATACTTGAAAATAATTCCCATGATAACAACGATAACCGCTGCAATTACAATTGGCATTGGAATCGGTCCTACATTTCCCTGATAAAAAAACTTCACAATATCAGGAAGTCCGGAAATCGGAAGTCCACCGCACAGCAAATACGCAATACCACTGATAATGGTTGAAATCGCCATTGTTCCAATCATCGGCACAATTTTTGTCTTGTTAATAACTGCACCTGTCAGCCATCCAATCAGCGTATTCACAATAACTACAACAACAATTGCAAGCCACCACGGAAGAGACATTTTCACTGTCATTATTGCAATGATTACCGTTGACAGTGCCACACAGGATCCCATTGACAGGTTCAGACCGCCTACAATAATCAATGCCATTTCTCCCATACCCAGGATTCCCATAATACAGGACTGGCGCAGAATCGTAATAATATTATTGAATCTCAAAAATGCCGGATTTCCAATTGTAAACAAAATTCCAAGTAAAATCAAAATCAGAAAAATAGTATAGTCTTTTGCGATATTTATTGCTTTTTTCATAGTCCTCTGCCCTCTCTAATTTTCTCCTGATGCATGTTTCAGGATTCGTTCCTGCTGATACTCTGCTCTTTGCAATTCTCCCTTCAAAGTTCCCTCGTACAGAATCAGCATCCGGTCTGTAAT
The DNA here is from genome assembly GCA_902363665.1 of Lachnospiraceae bacterium. GTDB lineage: Bacteria > Bacillota > Clostridia > Lachnospirales > Lachnospiraceae > Choladousia. The sequence continues at coordinate 311,188 of CABJAW010000001.1, forward strand.
CCCCATAATTTCTTCCATATCTGATGAAATCACGATGATTCCCTTTCCCTGAGCTGCCAGTTCATCAATCAATTTATAAATTTCCTGTTTTGCTCCTACATCAATTCCGCGTGTTGGTTCATCCAGAATCAGTACTTGCGAATTATTCGCCAGCCATTTTGCCAGTACAACCTTTTGCTGATTTCCACCTGAAAGATTATTAACCAGCACATCTGCCGACGGTGCTTTTATACGCAGTGCATTCATCTGTTCATCTGCAATCTTTTTTTCCTGTGAACGATCCACAAATGAAAAACGATTTGAGATTCTCTTCAATATAGAAACAACAATATTTTCCCTGATCGACATGCGAAGCAGCGCTCCGCATTGTTTTCGGTCCTCCGGAACCATTCCGATTCCATATTTCACTGCATCCTCCGGGCTATTGATCTCAATCTTCTGACCATTTAAATATATGGAGCCACATTCTTTTGGCGCTGCGCCGAAAATAAGCTGTGCATACTCCGTTCTTCCTGCTCCGACCAGCCCTCCAAACCCCAGTACTTCTCCTTTATGTAGTTTGATGGAAAATGGCTCTACACCGTTTCCACCAAGATTTTTCGTTTCAAGCAAGACTTCCTCTGTCCGCGAATTCCGTTCTGCAAAGTCTTTTTTCAGTTCTCGACCAACCATATAAGCGATCAGCTGATCCTTCGTCACATCCGCTGTATCGGTCGTTGTAATATAGCATCCATCTCGCATGACTGTTACGCGGTCAGACACTTCATACAACTCGTCCAGTCTATGAGAAATATAGATAATTGTAATACCGGATGCTTTCAGCTCCTGAATGATCCGGAATAATACGGATACCTCACGTTCCGTAAGCGGAGCGGTCGGCTCATCCATAATGATCAATTTAGATTTCTTGGCAATTGCTTTTGCAATTTCAACCAGCTGCTGATAGGCAGTTGACAAATCTCTCACCAGCGCAGTTGCCTTCAGGCCTTCTACTTTAAAACGATCCAGAATTTCCTGTGCCTTTTGATTCATTAAAGCTTCATTTTGAAATGCCCCAGGTGTCAGACGTTCTCCAAGAAAAATATTTTCTGCAATTGTAAGTGCCGGACACAATACAAACTCCTGATAAATTACTCCAATTCCGATTTTCTTTGATAAGGTCGGATCAAGAGATGTATATTCTGTTCCTTCAAATGTAATGGTTCCGCTGTCCGGTGTAATCGCGCCTGCTACAGATTTGATCAGAGTCGATTTTCCGGCACCATTTTCTCCAACAATCGCGTGGCACTCACCGCGTCGGACCGACAGCGACAGATTATTTAAAGCAACAACACCGGGATACGTCTTCGTCAGCCCCCTGATTTCCAGAATGTTCTCCATACGAACTGTCTCCTCCTTTTGTAATGGGCCGGCCCATACTGTGCCAGCCCATTTTTCATCTTACCTCTTTTCTTCAATTCAGAAATTCAGATTATGACAGCCAGTCCTGTACATTATCTTTCGTAATCATAATGAAGTCTCCCCAATGATCACCTTTTGCAGACTCATCACCCTTTGCAAGACCCACACAAATATCAATAAAATCCGGAGCCAGCTTTACAAGTCCTGTATTGATCGTTCCTTTATAAATTCCACCTTCTGCAATTGCTTCCAGCGCTTCCGGATCAGAATCACAGCCAAACAGTGCAACCTTGTCCCCATCGTATCCTGCTGCCTGGAATGCCTGATATACACCACACAGACCGGAATCATTGATCGCACAGACAAGATTCAGATCATAGCCACACTGCAGAAAGTTTTCACCTGCGGTAACTCCATTATCCGTTGTTCCTCCGTTTGCCTCTGCAACCCATTCAATTGTCGCATCACACTTTTCATCCAGTGCATCTTTGTATCCCTGCTCTCTTGTAACAAGAAATGCTGCTGTTGGCATATTGTTGCTTGCTGCATAAACAACATCGCCTTCACCAAAGTTTTCATTTACCCATGCTGCTGCATTTTCACCGATTGCATAACCAAGATCGTAATTATTCCAGCCGTAATACGCATCGTCTCCTTCCATCTTCGTATCATAAGAGAACCACGGAATTCCGGCTTCCTGGCATGCCTTCATAGTATCTGCAAACATATCGACGTTTGTTACATGAACCATCAGGCAATCAACGCCCATTGAAATATAATTATCACATGCCTCAAGCTGCTTTGCTTCATCCTCCTGTGCTGTATATACAAAGTTTACTCCGATCTCCTTACAGTAATCTTCAAGCGCAGTCACCTGATCTCTGAAAATCTGTGTGGTCAATGCTGAAGTCACATACGCAATCGTGATATCGCTGTTCTCCTTTGTTTCTTCTGCCATTACAAAGCCTGTCATCATTGATGTAGTCATTGCTGCTGCAAGCGTTCCTGTCAGTACCTTTTTCACGTTCATACTCATATCCTCCGTTCACCTGATGTAAATAATTTTGAAACTTATTTTTAAAAAGCATTCATTATCATTCTTTTGTTAATCGATTTGCAAATCACTTTTTAAAAATAGTTTCGTTAAGTTTTGATGGTGATATCATAGCACATTAACACGTTTGTGCCAATTGATCTTTTTTACAATACTTTTCTATCTTTTTTGTGTATTTTTACTTTTTTTTATTTTTTTATCTCTCGATTTCTCGAGGGAAAATCCAGAAACCCGCAAAATTAGTTTTCTTAGATAATCAATTTTAAAAAGTGGCTTAATAACAAACAAAAAATACCGCAGAAAAAACAAACATTTCTTCACGTTTTTTCTGCGGTACTTTTACTTTTTTCACAGTTGGCATAAGCATCCCCTTACCCACCGCTTAGCGCTCCGTGCGCTTGAAGTGAGGGAATGCTTATCTGCTTCAAACTAGCTTCACGACAGCCGTAAAATAAACTGCTCTGAAAAATAGCGGGCACTGCCGACTGCAGCCCCTTCCACATTATATCTGCTGGTACTGATATAGCATTCCTCGTCATCGAATATTTCTTTTTCTTTCAGCAATGCTCTGATTTTCGGAAGATATTCATTTAGATAGCTGCCTGCATAACCGCCAAGTACCACCGGCAGATCTGTGCTGATATGAAGATTGTAAATCATAAGCGCCAATGCTCTCAGATACTCCTCAAAACGCTCCTGGTACTGCTCATTCCCCTGCTTCAGGCCTGAAAAAAAATCTTTCATTGATCCACCCGCAAGCTCACTGAGCAAAAGTGCAGAACCGTACGGATCATAATGACCTTTTTTTCCACAATAACACAGCCTTCCTTCCGGCACAATGCAGATATGTCCAAGTTCTCCGCTGCGGTTATTTTTCCCCTTTGAAATTTGTCCGTCATGTACGATTGCGCCTCCGACTGTATTACTCAAAGATAAAAATACGAATTCATCCGGCGCCTGATGCGTATAACACTCTGCCATGCATCCCGCTTCCGCATCATTAAAAAAACAGATTTCATACGGATATCCACTTATACGTCCTGCAAAATCCATCGGCTTTTTTAATTGAAAAATATGTGAGTATTCCAGGCTTTTCTGATCTTTACTGATAATCCCGGGCAGCGAAATGCCAAGCCCGTAAATCCGTTCTGACTCAATTTCCTGTTCCTTCAGAAAGGTCTCATGCATCTGTTTTAATTCTTTCCAGTATGCTTTGCTGTCTTCAAATCCTTTTTTATAGCGCTTGTTTACCAGAATTTCTCCCCGTAAATTTACAAGGGCAAAATCAATATGATTTTTTGTAATATCGATTCCTGCGGCATACCGATAATCCGGCACAACTGCAATTTCCATTGCTCTCCTGCCACCGTAAGAATCCTGCGGTCCTGCTTCATACGCCAGACCCTGCTCCACCAACTCACCTGTAATCTGCCTTACTGTCGGAAGGCTCAATTTTAAATCACCGGCAATCGTCGGCTTTACTGCCTTTCCCTTTTCCAGAAGATACCTGTAAACCAGAATTTTATTCTGTCGTTTTACCTCAATACTATTTAACCCCACACGCACCTCTTCCTTTATTTTTATGTTACTGTACGGTTATCCGCAACAAGTCCATTTTAGCATGTCGCCTGCACTACGTCCAGTTTTGCCTTGTCAAAGCGGATATTCGCAATCCGCTTCGCTACTTGCTCATAACCGAGTAGCTGCTTTGCAGCTTATCAGGAGTGGCTTGTACCACTCCTGATACAAGCAAGTCCCCACCCACTGCTTATTGCTCAGCGCAATTGAAGCAGGGGACTTGCCTGACTCGGTTAAAAAAAGAATGTGCCTCTTTTCTTTTTATACTTATTCCTCCGATGCATCCACGTCAATCAAAACCTTCATCGTGGTCTCTCGATTATCATCGATATATTCATACGCTTTCTGATAATCCAAAAACGCAAAATGACTGCTCATCAGCGGTTTCAGCTGAATTTTTCCTTCACTTACCAGTCGGATCGCATCAACGTAATCTTCATGACGATACATCATCGTTGTATTCAAATCCAGTTCATGATCATTGAGCACCGCAAGATCCACCGTTGCAAGCTTGCCAAATACGGCCACCAATATGATCGTACTTCCTTTTCTCGCATATTTGATTGCCTGACCCATTGTAATGTCGTTTCCGGCGCAGTCATAAATTACATCTGCCTTATCTGCTCCGAAACATTCCACCATTGCATCCCCAAAATCTTTTTCTTTTGTATTAATAGTAAAATCTGCGCCGCAGCTTTTTGCCAGCTCCAGACGATAATCAGAAACATCTGTAATCATTACCTGCTCTGCCCCGAGCGCCTTACAGGACTGTGCCAGTAAAATACCGATCGGCCCACATCCAAGAATGGCCACCTTTGCCCCTTTTAACTCCGTGAAACGTTTTGCCGCATGCACCGTCACCGCAAGCGGCTCAAGCATTGCCCCCTCATTATAAGTCAGATTTTCCGGCAAAGGTGTTACCTTTGAAGCATCTACCGCAAAATATTCGCTTGCCGTTCCGGTTGTCTGAAATCCCATTACCTTCAGCTTTTCGCACAGATTGTATTTTCCATGCCTGCATGGGTAGCAGGTGCCACAGTAAACCTGTGGCTCAATTGTTACTTTTTGCCCCTCGGTAAACTCTGTCACGTTTTTTCCGGCTTTTACTACCTTTGCAGAAAGCTCATGTCCCTGTGTCACCGGATAGGAAGTAAATGGGTGGGTACCGTGATACACATGAATATCACTTCCACAAATTCCGATTTTCATAATTTTAACCAGCACCTGATCCTCTCCGATTTCCGGTACCGGAACGCTTCGAAACTCAATTTTTTTCGGTGCAGTCATTACCTGCTGCAGCATTTCTTTCTTCATATATCTATCTGCTCCTTTCCTCAGCCCTGCCATATGTCATAATATCCTCACTTTTTTTCAGTAAGCTACCATGACATACGCATATCATGCTCAAATGTTTTTATCCCCACGGATGCACCATAACCTTGATTGATTCACTGCTCATCTGCATATGAATCGCCTCGTCAAGATGCTCCAGATCATAAGCATGTGTGATCAGCTTTTTGATCTCCAGGCAGTGTCCATTAATCAGATTCACTGCCCGCTGATGTGTATCCGGATTGATCATTGACCCAAGAATCCGCAATTCCTTTTTATATACATCAAACAGTGGGAGTGCTACCGTTGCATCCGTTGCCGGCACACTGAACAGAAGCAACGTTGCTCCAAATCCTGCAGCATAAAATGCCTGTTCCACTGCAAATGGCTTTCCGACGCATTCAATAACCACATCTGCTCCGTCTCTGCCGCAGATTTCTCTGATCTTTCCCCTGACATCCTCATTTAACGGATCGATAACAGCATCTGCTCCGACTTCCAGACCGATTTTCCTGCGCATCTCAACCGGCTCACTTAACATTACCGTTGATGCTCCTGAAATTTTTGCCATCTGAACCATTAGAAGTCCAATCGTTCCGCCTCCGATCACTAATACTGCCTGACCTGGCCGTATCGCAGCCTGATCAATTCCATGTACCACACAGGCAAGCGGTTCTGCCATCGCTGCCACATCAAAATCAATCTCTTTATTTACTACAAAACACTGTGATTCCGGGCATACGGCATACTCCGCAAAACCTCCGTCGCGCGTTACGCCGAGTGCTGAAAGATGCTCACAATTCTGCTTTTTTCCCATACGGCACGGAAGACATTTTCCACAGTACAAATTCGGATCCATTGCCACATGATCTCCGACGCTGACTGTTGTAACTGCCTCTCCTGTTTCTATTACAATTCCGGAAAACTCATGTCCAAGTACAACCGGCGGTGTCACATCTGCTGAACCGGCCTCTCCATGATAAATATGAACATCTGTTCCGCAAATACCACAGGCCATGTTCTTCACCAGCACCTCGTGTTCTCCAAGCGGAGCGAATTCCATATCGCGCACTTCAAATTTCGGAGTCTTCTGTGCTCCCAGAAAATACGTTCCTTTCATACCTGATTCCTCCATTTCAAAGACCCTTTATTTATTAACTTTATGTAAGTTTATTTAAAAAGTAGTTTACCACAATTTCAGAAGCTGTACAATACGCATTATTCCCAATCTCATCCCCTGATTTTTGTTATATTTGTCGCATACCTTCTTCCCCTTCTGATTGACAATCTACCTGTGCCTTGTTATGATAAATTTATTCTTAAACTTATTTTATTTTAGTCAAAGCAGATATCCTCGATCTGCTTTGCTACTTGCAGGGAGGTATCATGGCTCAGTCAAATTTAACCGCGCACGAAGTAAAAAAAATCAATCGAACAAAGGTCTTTCAATATATTTATGAACAGCGCCAGACTTCCCGGCCGGATATTGCGACCGCCCTCCATCTCAGTTTTCCGACCGTTTCTCAGAATCTTGTTGATCTTGAAGAATCCGGTCTCATTGAAAAAGGAGACTTTCTGGAATCCACCGGCGGCCGCAAAGCACAATGCCTTTTATGCCGTGCCACTGCCCGTATCGCAGTTGGTATGGAAATTCTCCGTGAATTCGTCTCAGTCAGTGTGATTGATCTCTATGGCACAGTGCTGGCACATCATATCATCAACCTGCCCTACAGCAATGATCCATACTACTTTCTTGAAGTTTGTCGTGCTTTAAATGAATTTATTGCCGCTCTTCCGTACGACCCTTCTGTTATTCTCGGCATCGGTATCGCAATTCAGGGACTGATCTCCCCTGACGGTCAGACTGTTACCTTCGGAAAGGTACTTGGACACACCGGTCTTTCACTCGACCGTTTTCAGGAACACCTGAATTACCCATGTATTTTTCTGCATGATTCAAAAGTTGCGGCCTCTGCACAGATCTGGTTCCAGAAAGAGATCACCAACGCTGTGTATGTCTCTTTGAACCGCAATATTGGCGGCGCTGTGATTTTAAACGGTACGGTCTTCGAAGGAAACTCCTTAATCAGTGGTACCCTGGAGCATATGTGTCTAATTCCAGGCGGCAAACCATGCTACTGCGGCAAATGCGGCTGCGTGGAATCATACTGCTCTGCCAACGCGCTCAAAGAAGAAGCAGGTGAAAGTCTTGAACTGTTCTTTGCCAAGCTGCGTTCCGGAGAAATGCATGAAATACAGGTTTGGGATACCTTTCTCCACCATCTTGCCCGTGTCATCTCAAACATCCGAAATATTCTCGATGTTGATTTTCTGCTCGGCGGATTTTTAAATGCTTATTTCTGCCCGGAGGACTATGAGACGCTCTCCTGTCTTGCGGCAGAAAACTGCGGTATCTCCGATGAAAAAGTACGGATTCTTTCCGGTTCACACGATGATCAGATCACGTCGATCGGTGCAGGGCTGTATTATATCCGGGCATTTCTGGAACAAATATGAGAAACTGCCAGAAACAGGAACACTCTGTTCTGATAAAAAATGTGCTTCACGCCGCAATATATAGCAATTCTGCAAAATAATGCATCCCCTCCGATCTGTCAGAGCGCGAAATACTGCGTCAGAAATCTTTGTCTTTCGCACTCTGCCAAATCGTCTTGCCTGCATCATTTTATTGAATTGCTATAGAAAAACAGACTCACACATAACAAACTGTCCGAATCATTCAGTATCATGGATTCAGGCGGTTTTATTTTTTTGAAAAAAAGAATGGATTTTCTTTTCCGATGGTTGTATAATATAACAGTTTTTTAAAAAAGCGGATCTGAAATCCCCGCTTTCCCTATCACAATCACGCACATCACACACAACAATACAGGAGGAAAGCCATGCCAGTAAAATACGTTTTCGTAACAGGCGGTGTCGTTTCCGGACTTGGAAAGGGTATCACCGCAGCATCGCTGGGCCGTCTGCTCAAAGCACGCGGCTATAAGGTAACCATGCAGAAATTTGACCCGTACATCAACATCGACCCTGGAACCATGAATCCGATCCAGCACGGCGAGGTATTCGTCACCGATGACGGCGCAGAAACCGACCTTGACCTTGGCCATTATGAGCGTTTCATTGATGAAAGTCTCACCAAAAATTCCAACGTTACCACCGGAAAGATTTACTGGTCCGTTCTTCAAAAAGAACGCCGCGGCGACTACGGCGGCGGCACCGTACAGGTTATCCCTCACATCACAAACGAAATCAAGAGCCGCTTCTATCGCGACTATACAAACACATCCAACGAAACACAGATCGCCATCATCGAGGTAGGCGGTACTGTCGGCGACATCGAAAGCCAGCCGTTTCTTGAGGCAATCCGCCAGTTTCAGCACGATATCGGCCATGAAAACGCCATTTTAATTCACGTCACCCTGATTCCTTATCTCAAGGCATCCGGAGAAATGAAAACAAAACCGACCCAGGCCAGTGTAAAAGAGCTTCAGGGTATGGGAATCTGGCCGGACATTATTGTATGCCGCTCCGAGCATCCTCTTGATAAAGCAATCAAAGATAAAATTGCCCTTTTCTGCAATGTTCCAAGCAGTAATGTTCTTCAGAATCTCGATGTGGAATATCTTTATGAAGCGCCGCTTGCAATGGAACGTGAACATCTGGCCGAGGTAGCCTGCAAATGTCTGAATCTTCCGTGTCCGGAACCGGATCTTAATGACTGGAAAGCTATGGTGGAAGCCCTGCGTACACCGACCCGTGAGGTCAATATCGCACTTGTCGGAAAATATATCTCCTTGCATGATGCCTATATCAGTGTTGTTGAGGCACTGAAGCATGGCGGAATCGCAAGCCATGCTACTGTCAATATTCACTGGATCAATTCAGAAGATGTAACAGAAGAAAATGCAGATGAATACCTTGCAGGCGCAGACGGTATCCTTGTACCCGGAGGCTTTGGGGATCGCGGTATTGACGGAAAAATCGAAGCTATTCGATATGCAAGAACACATAACATTCCGTTTCTTGGACTCTGCCTTGGTATGCAGCTCGCAATTGTCGAATATGCACGCCATGTAGCCGGACTGGAGGAAGCACACAGCATCGAACTCAATCCGCAGACTCCTTACCCTGTTATCGCACTTCTGCCGGATCAGAATGGCATAGAGGATATCGGCGGCACCCTGCGTCTCGGCTCTTATCCGTGTATTCTGGATAAATCGACGAAAGCCTATGAATTGTATGGGGCTGAGGAAATTCACGAGCGCCACAGACATCGCTATGAGGTCAACAATGACTTCCGCCGTATCCTGACCGACAATGGACTGACACTCTCCGGCCTTTCCCCGGACGGCCGCATCGTCGAGATGATTGAGCTGAAGGATCATCCGTTCTTCATTGCCACACAGGCTCATCCGGAACTGAAATCCCGTCCAAACCGACCGCATCCGCTGTTTCGTGGTTTCGTGGAGGCAGCACTGAAAAAACAGGACGAACGGAAATAGATCTGCCCGAAAACAGCATTTGCATTTGTTCCGCATACCTGATGCGGTAAAATGCCCCTCTGCGTTCTGGCTTCATCTTGGGAAAAAACAGGTATCTATCCCATAAAAAACTGGCTGGCAGTACTGTTTCAAAGTACTCCAGCCAGTTTTGTTTCTTCTACATTTCGTTTTAAGGACCACTGCAGGATTGCGCGGAGCAATAAGCAGTGGAGAACCTGATTCCTCATCAATGATGGAACAACCGAATCCCAGTAAATGCCATCGCCATGCCGTACTTGTTGCACGTCGCAATCACATCTGCATCACGGACGGATCCGCCCGGCTGTGCGATGTAGGCTACACCGGACTTGTGTGCCCGCTCAATATTGTCGCTGAATGGGAAAAACGCATCCGATCCGAGCGTCACACCCTGCAGCTGATCCAGCCATGCACGCTTCTCTTTCTCTGTAAATACCGCCGGTTTCTCGGTAAATACCCGCTCCCATGCGCCGTCTGCAAGTACATCCATGTACTCGTTTCCAATGTAAACATCAATCGCATTATCACGCTCTGCTCTCGTGATCGTATCGCGGAACGGAAGGGCAAGCACCTTTGGATTCTGGCGCAGGAACCAGTTATCTGCCTTCTGACCTGCCAGTCTTGTACAATGTACACGGGACTGCTGTCCTGCTCCAATTCCGATTGCCTGTCCGTCTTTTACGTAGCAGACTGAATTGGACTGGGTATACTTCAGAATGATCAGCGCAATCTTCATATCACGCAGTGCATCTGCCGGAACGTCTTTTTTTTCTGTCACAAAGTTTGAAAGCAGCTCATCGTTGATCGGCAGCTCCTGACGTCCCTGCTCAAATGTCACACCAAATACCTGCTTATGCTCAATCGGTGCCGGATGATAATTCGCATCGATCTGAATGACATTGTAGTTTCCTTTCTTTTTCTGCTTCAGGATCTCAAGCGCTTCCTCGGTGTAGCCAGGAGCGATCACACCATCCGATACCTCACGTTTAATCAGCATCGCCGTATCGCGGTCGCAGACATCAGAGAGTGCAATAAAATCACCGAAGGAAGACATACGGTCTGCACCTCTTGCTCTCGCGTAGGCACTCGCCAGCGGTGAAAGTTCACCCTGATCGTCCACCCAGTAGATCTTCGCAAGTGTCTCATCGAGCGGAAGTCCAACTGCCGCTCCTGCCGGGGAAACATGTTTGAAAGAAGTCGCCGCCGGAAGACCTGTCGCCTCTTTCAGCTCCTTTACCAGCTGCCAGCCGTTGAAGGCATCCAGAAAATTGATATAGCCCGGACGGCCGCTCAGCACCTGGATTGGCAGATCGGAACCATCCTCCATAAAAATGCGGGACGGTTTCTGATTCGGGTTGCATCCATATTTTAACTGTAATTCGTTCATATCGATCTTCCTTTCGAAATCATTTTGTGTTTTCTGTTTCATTCCTGATAAAGCCAGACAGATACTATCATTCATCACACCAAAACAGATATTCCTTTTTTATCGAGAATCACATACCGATAAATTATTCAGTATTTCATTTTTTATCTACGATGCTTTCCAGAAAATAAATATCCTGCTGTACCCGCTGACTTCTTACTTATCCCGTTTATCTTATCTCTTTATTTATTTTTATTAATGATTCTCGATGTATACGTTCCGTCCGCGATATTAATATACCGTACGAACAGAGACACCTTATTATTCTCATTCAGGCTGCTCCACAGCAGGTCTGCGAATGCATCGATATCATCAGGGATTGCCACCAGCTTCGGCTCTCCCTCAAAGCTCGGCAGCGGATTTCCATCGCACTTGTAGGTATGGATAAAATGTCCCTCTCCTGCCACACAGTTCTCATATGCAAACGTATAGCGGTTGCAGGCTTCCGGATTCCCATTGTTGCTCTTTAAAATCGACATTGCATAATTGTATCGTCCATTTTCAATATGCATAATTCCTGAAATACGTGGTGTGTAATTCGGTCCGTCCGGTTCAAACTCGCGACTGCGCAATGACTGCTCAAACGTAAGCTGACGATCCATGCCCTCATAAATCGTATCCGTCTGGTCACCGTTTGTCACGATCGTCTTATTGCCGAGTACTCGAACCGGTGCGTAAATAATCAGGCTCGGATCAGTCAGTTTGGACGGATCAAATGCCTGTGTACGGATTCCCTCTCCGTCCTCCACAAAGATGCGGTTGCGGCTGTTCTCACTTCTTCCCATAATAAAATACGCTGCAACTGCTTTCGTTCCATCTGCAGATCTGCCGATGACAATTCCTCTTCCCGGGTAGCTGTTCTCTTTCAGTTCCTTTTCCAAAGAAATCATTTCCATTGTTCCGTCTCCTTTTCTGGTGGGGTAAAATTTTCCTGCGTTCCGCCCATCCCAACATGCAGTTCTGGTCTCCGGCAAATAAATTTGCCTGCGCCCAGCTCTGCATGTTGCTGCTTCTTTCCGGACGTTCTGTACACCAATCCACAGACCCGTCCGCTTCGCGGACTATCCGCTGTTTCACAGCTCATGTCTGTGGATTGATGGGCGTTCCGCCCATCCCAACATGCAGTTCTGGTCTCCGGCAAATAAATTTGCCTGCGCCCAGCTCTGCATGTTGCTGGTGTACAGAACTGGTAACGCAAAAATGCCGACGCACTCTGTCCACAGTTTCTGTGCCCAGACGGTCGGCTTCCTCAAGACCCATACTCCCTGTGGTTCCCCACTTCCGTCAGTCATATGAGCATTTACACCATAACATTGTTTTCGCGAAAAATCAACTGTTTTTTACAACAGCCGATATCTGCACAGACATGCTAGGATCTCCTGCTTTCGCACCATCGCCGACGGGCCGGCGCTGTAGTTTTTGGGAGTGATACTCAGGATTCCTTCCGCATCCAGTTTTTTCGCTATTTCTTCTGCCAGCGCATCCGGCGTCTTTCTTCCATCCGCAGTTCTGGTCAATATGTACTGAATGATATAGCCAAGAGCTGCGGTCTGACTCTCATCTACCACCTGCTCCAGATAGCGCAGATCGATCTCAGATTTATCGATACTTAAGGAATCCCAGCCGTGAACGCGGATCTTTTCAATCTCCTTTTTCCTGACTGGTTTGCGCAGCCATCTGGCAGCGTCTGCCTTTTCTTCTTTGAGTTCCTGTGCAAGCGCGTGTGCTTTTTCAGTCACATCACAAACCCGGTAGCAGTCCATCTGCAGAACCGTATCCGCCACGGATAAATAATCGCCGGAACTTCCCGCTACCAGAATCGTCGATACTCCAAGATCCTGATACAGGCTTCGAATTTTCCGGATAAACGGTGTGATCGGTTCCTTTTCATCCGATACCAGCTGTGCCATCCGGCCGTCTCTCACCATAAAATTCGTGGCCGAGGTATCCTCGTCGATCAGAAGTACTGTACTGCCTGCAGCCAGTGCTTCCACCGTATTTGCTGCCTGAGAGGTACTGCCACTCGCATTCTCCGTCGTAAAATCTGCCGTATCCGCTTTTGTCGGCAGATGATTGATAAACATCGATATATTTTCTTCGTGTATACTGCGTCCTTCCTCAGCGCGGAGCTTGAATGCTGTCTCATCGGTAATCACATATTCTCTTCCGTCCCCCGCAATATGGTTGTAGACACCACGTTCCAGCGCTTTGAGCAGCGTAGACTTTCCATGGAAGCCTCCGCCCGCGATCACGGTGATCCCGCGGCGGATGCCCATTCCCCGCAGCATCCCGCCATGCGGAAGCTGCAGCGTCACTGCAAGACTTTCCGGACTCTCAAACGGAACCGCTCCCTTCATTTTTTTCTGTGAAATTCCACTCTCTCTTGGAAGGATGGCCCCGTCTGCCACGAATGCCGCCAGTCCAAGCCGCGGTAACTCCTGCCGGATAAAACGCTGATCATCCGCCAGATACGCTGCCTTCTTTAATTCCTCCAGCAGCTGTGGTTTTGCCCGGAAGGTACTCTCTGCCACTTCTGGCAGCACATCAAATAAAAGTGTTTCCAGCTCTCCCGCCGCGATCGTTCTTCCAAAGGCAGGGAAGCCAACCTCTATTCTTGCTTCGGCTACAGTCGATGTAATGTGCATCGCGCTCCGCTCCAGAATTTCCTGTCCAGCGCGGCATGTTGTGACCATTCCACTCTTTCCGGAGCCGCGCCGCTGCCCCTTTACAACACTGCCGATACTTCGGTGCAGTCTCCGAAGCAGTGTATCTTCTATCGCTGTCTTTCGATGTTTTTCTCTAAACAGCTCATCCGGTATGTTTTTCTGATTTTTGTATACAATCCGTACCCTGGACGGCGTTGCAAACGGATCTCCCTGCACATGGTCAATGCACAGCCGATACGCGCCAAACTCATATTCTCCTTCCAGAATCTTGTATGCCTTATATCCCTTATGATCGATCTGGCGTAGCTGGCGCCGGAGTTCTTCACTTGATTTCATGGTCTGACTTCCTTTTCTTATATTTTGTCTTTCTGTTTGTTCTCTGCTGTTTCGAATTCAGGACAGTTTGTCAGAATGCGAAGGGCAAAGATATCTGACGCAGACCTCCGCGGCCTGCATCCAGCTTCTTCATTTTATCACACCCTCTTCTAATTAGGAACTACCTGTTTTCCGGCTATCTCTTTCTTTTTATTTTTTTGTAGCTTTATCACTGTATTCTTACACAGACATTTTTCTGATTTTATTTGCTATTCTTCTCATTTTTCTCTACTCCTTTTTCCCCGCAATCTGCATCTCATTTCTATTACGCTGCATTGATCTTTTTTTATATCTTTCTACGTCACCTGCAGCAATGTTTTTCATTCCAAAATGCCATTTTCAGATTGTCTTTACCTGTTCGTCTTCTTTTATCTTACGCTTATCATTTTTCATCCTTTCCCCCACCGCATATAAAAATGGAACAGGCTTCCAAGCATCTTCCCAATTGCCAGAAAGATAACGATCCAGCTTGTTCCCTTTGTAATTTCAAGCCTTCTGCAGTACACCGGAAACACATTTACGATCTCTGCCAGTGCCATAATCCAGCCACCCACAAACGTTCCCATAAACACACCGGCGATCGCGAGCACCCAGCTGCCAAACGGAAGGCTTACCTCATAGACAGTCAGAATTGTGCCGACCACTGTGCCGAACAGAATTGCATTCTCACCCGCACGGATATGGGCAGCTGTATGTGAAATACCGATAAAGCGCGTGATGATGCCAAGGCCGACCATAAGTGCCACCACGCCGCCTGCCACAATGAAACCCGATGAAAATCCTGTCACTGCCGCTAATGTCTCACCCATTTTTCTTCTCCGTTTCTGTCTCTTCCTGCAAACTATTTTCCTGCTATTTCTTTTTACTCTTCTTTGTTCTTTTTTCCTCCTGCTTTATTTTTCTTTTCCTTCTTCTGTTTCGCCTTCCCTTTTGTCTTTCACTTCTTCCTTTTTCTGTTATCCTTACGCCCTTCCGCTTTTCCATCTTTCCTTTCTCTTCATTTCTCTTCATTTCCTTCGCTTCAGCACTGCCGCTCATTCCGATTCCCTGACTCGATAATCGTCGTATCGATCTCATCCTCATACGTGCGCATCTCGACTTCAAGCGGAGTCGGGTCCGTTCCTCCTTTTTTCTTTGCAAAATGATGGAAGAAAATCAGGATTCCAAGCCCAACACCGATTGAGTAAGACAGTTCGAGTATCGTGAATCCGTTTGATTTTTTTCCTGTAAATGTTTCGTAAAGCTGTGAAAATAGCGTTGTCACACCGATATCATTGTTGAATGCCATAATTGAAAAGGCCGCGCCAAAAAATGAAAGGATACAGACGGCCGCCGTTTTTCCCAAGCTCAGGATTTCCGGCAGCTTCTCCGGCTTCTCTACAGTAATGATAAAGTCCGCTTCTCCGAGATTATTGATTTCCAGTGACGGGAACTCCTTTTCGATCGTCTCAATTACATCGATAATATCAAATACGTATCGTCCCGGTCCTTTCATGATCTCAGTCGGCAGCCGGAGCGTTTTTACTTTATTCTCAATCGACTTTGATGCACAGCTCAGCACTGCGATATCCTTCAGATGAACCTGCTTGTTTTTTACCTGCACATTTTTATCTATTTTTAAATACAGTGTGTCCGCCATCTTCATTTTTCCTTCCCTGTTTTCGCTGCATACTTTTCTGTGATATCTCTTTGCTGCTCATCCTGCTGTACACTCACATTTTCAGGCTCCGCTGCTTTCCTTGTTGCCTCTTCCGTCCCACTCTCCATCTCCTCCTGCCATCCTTTGCCAGCCGTTCCAAGATCAATGATCAGATTTCTGCTCCCCGCCAGTACTGCATTGTCCTGCGGATCTTCCACATTCTTCGAAAAATACCAGGCCACGCCTGCACAAACGATCAGGGCTGCCAGAAAAATGATATAGCGCTTTAATGATTCTTTTTCCATTTGTCATGCTCCATTCTCTTTTTCTGGTAGTATTTCCGAATCTGCGCAAAAAATCCCCCGGAAGTTTCTCTTTTTGGAAACTTTCTGGGGATTTTGGTATCAGCTTTGATTATTACGGACTATCTCCGCGATTCCAATGGCCGTTTACCATTTGCTTTTCCGCACTTAATTCGAACCGTTTTATTTTACAGTTACTGTTACAGTTGCGGATGCTCCGCTTCCTGCTGTCACATAGATGCGGCAGGTTCCTTTTCCAACTGCAGTAACGGTTCCATCCTTTGAAACAGTTGCCACTTTGCTGCTGCCTGACTTGTATACAAGCTCTGCTGTATGAGTCAGGAGCGTGCGGTTTGCATCTGCCGCAACGACTTTTGCTCCCAGGTTCTTTGACTCACCCACCTGAAGTGCTACGCTTGTCTCGCTTACGGTTACGCTCTTTGCATTCGTAAACTTGCTGCTTGCCGTAATGCTGTGAACGGTGTTGGAGGTCTTGGTAACAGTCTCTGTTCCGTTTACAATCCGATAAGCCTTTACGCAGTAGCGGTATGCTTTGCCAGCCTTCAGGCCGCTGTGATTCCAGGACTGTGTACCCGCGGAAACGGTCTTGATCAGCTTCATTGTGCTTCCGCATTCACCGCCATAGATGCGGTATCCATCTGCACTTGGGATCTTATTCCAGGAAAGCAGATTGTTGGTCTTGCCTGCTGTTGCCTTCATCTGAAGCAGTGTTGTATCTCTTACGGTTACCTCGCAGGTTGCCGATATCTCCTCATTTGCCTTCGACGTACAGGTAATCGTAACGGTGCCAAGTCCTGCTGCTGTGATGATGCCGTTTGCAGATACCTTTGCAATCTTTGGATCGGAAGAAGTCCAGGTCACCGCTTTTACGCCGACCTTTGTTGCTTTCAGGGTTGCAGTCTTGCCATACTGAAGATTCATTGCTGTCTTTGACAGGGTGATCTTCGGGGTAATGCAGGTTCTCACTGCTGATTTCTTGATTGCCTTCTTCTCTCCGTTTACGGTTGCATAAGCCTCTGTATAGTAACGATATTTTTTGCCTGCGCTAAGTGAGATATCGGTCCATTCCGTCTCGCCTGCTTCTGCTGTCGCTGCAACTTCATAGCTTCCATTTCCAACTTCCAGCCTGTAAATCTGATAACTCTCGGCACTCGGAACTTCGTTCCATGTAACTTTTACGCTTGTTCCGGAAATGATGGTTACTGCTGCTGCAAGCACGGTGCTGTCCTCTACCGTTACTTCACACGTTGCTTTTATGTTTGCGTCTGCCTTGTCTGCACAGGTTACAACTGCAGTGCCAAGTCCGACTGCGGTGATGGTTCCATCCTCTGCTACAGTTACAACCGAATCATCAGAAGAGGTCCATGTTGTCTCTTTTACGTTAAGCAGCTCTGCGGTCAGTGTCTCCTGTGCGCCGAACTCAAGGGTAAGCGTTTCCTTACTCAAAGTAACAGAAGAAACTTTCTTCTTTGCCACCAGATAGAAGCTGTTGTACGGGCTCTGTACGCCGCCCTGCATAAACGTGTTGTCCAATCCGAATACACTCTGGTTTGTACCCGCATTTCTTGCGATCCCTACGATCTCCCAGCCTTCCTTTACTGCGAAGCCTGATACGTCTGCTGCCTTTACGACATCGTTGTATTTTACCTGATGGCTCATGTACTTGCTATGCTCAGTCTTATTCTGGCACGTTACGGTCACCGTCTTCTTGCTTGACTCGTCTACGCAGTAGCCTTTTTCCAGGCTGGAATCCATGTACTCTACGTATACATTGATCTCCGTGTCTTCCTGCGGGCCGACCATTGCAGATTTCCATACTGCGTACAGTGTTTTTCTTTGGTTCTCTTCCTTTACCGCAATGCGGATCTCATCGCCTGCCGCATATTTTACTTCCGCTGCGTCTGCACTCTCTGCCCAGCCCTGGAAGATGTAGCCCGGTCTTACTGGCTTGCTGCCGGTTACTTTAAATACGGCTACTCCGTTTGCCGTAGTCTCTTCCTGTACTGACGGTACGGATGTTACATTCTCTCCGTTCCCGTCATATTTCAGGCTGTAGGTGTACTGCTTCTTTGCTACCAGATAGAAACTGTTGTACGGGCTCTGCACGCCTCCCTGCATGAACGTGTTGTCCAGTCCGAAGACGCTCTGGTTTGTACCCGCATTTCTTGCGATTCCGACGATCTCCCAGCCTTCCTCTACTGTGAAGCCTGATACGTCTGCTGCTTTTACGACATCGTTGTATTTTACCTGATGGCTCGTGTACTTGCTGTGCTCAGTCTTGTTCTGGCACGTTACCGTTACGGTTTTCTTGCTTGCTTCATCTACACGGTAGCCTTTTTCCAGGCTGGAATCCATGTACTCTACGTATACATTGATCTCGGTATCCTCCTGCGGGCCTACCATTGCAGATTTCCATACCGCATACAAGGTCTTTGTCTGGTTCTCCTCGCTTACTGCGACACGGATCTCATCGCCTGCCGCATACTTTACTTCCGCCGCGTCTGCGCTCTCTGCCCAGCCCTGGAAGATGTAGCCCGGTCTTACCGGCTTGCTGCCGGTTACTTTAAATACCGCTACTCCGTTTGCCGTAGTCTCTTCCTGTACTGCCGGTACGGATGTTACGTTTTCTCCGTTTCCGTCATACTTTAAGCTGTAAGTATAATTCTTCTTTGCCACCAGATAGAAGCTGTTGTACGGGCTCTGTACGCCGCCCTGCATGAATGTGTTGTCCAATCCGAATACGCTCTGGTTTGTACCCGCATTTCTTGCGATCCCGACGATCTCCCAGCCTTCCTCTACTGCGAAGCCTGATACGTCTGCTGCCTTTACGACATCGTTGTATTTTACCTGATGGCTCGTGTACTTGCTATGCTCAGTCTTATTCTGGCACGTTACGGTCACCGTCTTCTTGCTTGACTCGTCTACGCGGTAGCCTTTTTCCAGACTGGAATCCATGTACTCTACGTATACATTGATCTCGGTATCCTCCTGCGGGCCTACCATTGCAGATTTCCATACCGCATACAAAGTCTTTGTCTGGTTCTCCTCGCTTACTGCAATGCGGATCTCATCGCCTGCCGCATATTTTACTTTCGCTGCATCTGCGCTCTCTGCCCAGCCCTGGAAGATGTAGCCCGGTCTTACTGGCTTGCTGCCGGTTACTTTAAATACGGCACTTCCGTCTGCGTTCGTATCTGTCTGTGCTGACGGTACAGAAGTTACGCCAGTTCCATTTCCGTCATAATTCAGTGTATAGGTATAAGATGTGCTCTGCTCCTCGTACACTGCATAAATCATCAGATATTTGTTGCCAAGCTCGCTGACATCTGCTGTCACCGCTGCTCCGGCAGCAAACTGAAGCTCTGTCTGAATCTCATTATTTTCTCCGATACGGCCGACTCTCCAGCCCTTGAATACATATTTCTTCCCATTGACTGTCACATCTGGTGTACTGGATGCATCCGGCATGGAAATTGTCACCACTGCACTATCTGAAGTCATCCTTTTCATACTAATATGTGTATTACGTTTCTGTGCTTCATTCCAGGTATAAATCTGGTATTTAAACGTATACTGCGTCTCCGCCTGTGCTGACGGTTCCTCTGTTTCTTCCGCCTGTGTCTGAGAAGTTTCTGTCTCCGGTGCCTCGGTCTGTACTGCTTCTGTTTCCGGTGCCTCGGTCTCTGGTTCCTCAGTTACCGGTGTCTCCGTCTCAGGCGCTTCTGTCACCAGTGTTTCCGTTTCCGGTGCCTCAGTTGCCTGCGCTTCCGTCTGCGCTGCCTCTGTTACCGGTGTTTCCGTCTCTGACCCCTCTGCCTGCGGCGCTTCTGTTGCCGCTTCAGTACTCTGAAGCGTTTCCTGCTCTGTCTCTTCTGCCAGTGCAATAAAGCCAGGCTGTACTGCCATGCTGACAGAAAGTATCATCGCCAGACACTTCTTTACGCAATCTCGATTACGCATATTGGTTTGTCCTCCCTTATGTTAGTTAGCTTATACTAATCTTTTAATAAACTACAACGCATGGGAAAAATTGTCAAGAAATTTACGATTCTCTCCTCTGACTATTTTTCTCATTTTCTTTTCAGGACAAACACTTCCCGCAGGGAGAGCAAGTTAGAAAAAAACAGAAACCAGATACAACCATACCGGAATCGTTACTGCTGACAGCAGCGTCGAGCCTATTACTACCATTCCTGCCAGCTTTTCATCCGCATGATATTGCTTTGCAAGAACAGCGGTAATGCTCGCTGCCGGCATCGCTGTCATCATTACACACACTCCCGTAATATATGATGATACCTGTCCTGCCAGACAAAGCAGAAAAATAACGCCCGGAATTACCACCAGCCGTATCAGGCAGAAATACAGGCACTCCCTGTTCAGAATATCCCCCGGCGATATCTTTGAAATAATCGAGCCGATGAGAAGCATTGACAACGCTGTCATGGAGTTGCTCATAAGCCGCAGCGCGTCAGTCAGAAATACCGGAAGCTGTATCTGAGTAAGCATAAAAAATATCCCGATATATAATGCCACCATACATGGATGCATCAGGCATTTTTTCAGTACTTTTTTCCTATCCGCCCCCTTTTCTGTGAAAAGTCCAAGCCCAACTGTCCAGATGAAAAAGCGGTTTGGTATCATATAAACAGAAGCCTGTGCAAGTCCGGCCTCCCCAAATGCCCCTTCGATCATCGGAATTCCAAGAAAAGCACAGTTTGGATTGATAACTCCATAAGCCAGAATTTTTCTTTTTTCTTCTGAAATGAAACGGAAGAACAGCTTGCCTGATGCGAATTGAAAGATTGCTGCAAATAATGCAATTACGAGCACTGTGGTAAATTCTTTCAGGATCTCCCCGTTAAACTCAATCAAAAAAGATTTGATAATACTGCACGGCAAAATTACATTCAATGTCAGTTTGCTCAAAAATGACTCATTTTCATCGTTCAAAAATCCTTTTTTTCTGAGAAAAACTCCGAGTGCTATCAAAATATACAGAGTTAGTTCCAGCTGCAGCAGTGTCAGAAATCCCCCCATACCTTCACTTCCTTTCCTGTTATGGCAGGAAACTTTATAACGGATATTCGTAATCCGCTCGCGGCCTGCCCGATTAAAAAAAGCTGTCCTGCAGCGTCGGACCATCCGGTCCGACAGCCACAGAAACAGCTTTTTACCATTCCATCATCCGCCAGCAGCTGCTTTCATTGAAGCATCCGCCGCGTTTCGTTTTTTAGTTAGTGATCAGGTTCTCATTTGCAGTGAAATCAGCAAATTCAGCATCCAGTTTTGCTTTCAGATCTTCTGTTCCGACAAAGGTCGGTGTTACACAGTATGCGTCTTCTGTTGCCTTAATGAATTCTTCGTTTGCGCATACCTCTTTGATCGCTTCTTCCATCTTTGCTACAATGGCTTCATCGGTTCCTGCCGGGAAGCTGAGGAAATAGTTTCTCTCTGCTACCCAGTCATAGCCCTGTTCTTTTGCGGTCGGTACATCCGGGAACAGAGGATTTCTCTCATCTGCCAGACATGCAACTGCCGTAAAGTCTCCAGAATCAAAGTAACTCTTCATAACGCCGTACGGATTACAGTTCGTATCGATCGTATTGGCAAGCAGTGCCGCATTACGGTCTGTTCCGCCGCCAGCATCAACAATATTGAAATCTACATCGTTCTCCACCTCGAATTTACGTCCAAGATAGTAGGAATAAGCTCCTACAGAGGATGCATAAAGCAGATTTCCCGGATTTTCTTTTGCTTTTGTCACTACATCATCCAGTGTACTCATTCCGGATCCGCTGTTTACAGCCAGTACATAGGAATTATCTACGATTGTTGCCGCACATACATCCAGATCAGAATAATTATATTCGCAGGTTCCTACCAGCTTATTGGTCAGCATGGAATCATGGAAGAACAGGCACGTATATCCATCCGGATCGGAATCCATTACCTGAAGCATACCTGTGGAACCATTTGCACCGTCTACATTTTCAACAACAACATTGACATCCAGGATTTCGCCCAGATAGCTTGCAAGATTTCTTGCATGGAAATCCGTATCTCCTCCTGCTTTAAATGGAACTACAATTGTGATGTCATCTTCCGGCCAGTTTGTTTCCTCCGCAAATGCCGAACCTCCGATTCCTGCTGCTCCCGTCGCAATCGCTGCCAGTGTAAGCAGGGCTGCCGCTAATCTTCTTTTCATTTCATTACCTCCTGTGTATTTGTTTTTTATTTACATGCCTGTGGCACTCCATTACGTTTTTACAATACTGTTCTCTTTCACTTCAATTTTCAATCGTCTACATCTATTGCCTTTTTCTTTTTCGGACGGACGCTTTTATAAATTCCGAATACAAAGCTGATCAGCGCACCTGCAAAAAATACGCATGCGATCGGGCGTGTGAAGAATTTTCCGAAATCCCCCTGTGCGAACATCAGTCCGCGGCGGAGATTGTTCTCTGCAAGCGGTCCGATAATAAATCCGAGAATAAACGGTGCCGTAGGTACTTTCAGTTTTGTAAAAATAAAGCCGATCAGTCCAAACACGATCACAGACCACACGTCAAACATATTGTGTCTTGTTCCATACGCTCCAATTACGCAGCAAAGGAAGATTGCCGGAAGCAGATAATACTTTGGAATGGAAAGCAGCTTTGCAAATACTCTCAGGCCATAAAACTCCATCACCAGCATAACGCAGGAACCAATCAGCATTGTGATAAAGATCGAATAAACAACATCTGTGTGCTCCGTAAACATCAGCGGACCTGCCGAAATTCCATGCAATGTCAGACCGCCAAGCAGCATGGCTGTTACGGTATCCCCAGGGATTCCAAGTGCCAGAAGCGGAACGAGTGCACCGCCGACTGCCGCATTGTTGGAAGACTCTGTCGCTACCACACCGTCAATGATACCTGTACCGTATTTCTCTGGATGCTTCGATGTCTGCTGAGAAACGGTGTACGCCATAACATTTGCCGCTCCTCCTCCGATACCCGGAAGAATACCGATCGCTGTTCCGATTCCGGAACAGAGCAGAAAGTTTTTAATCTGCCCGACTGCCTCTTTCACCGAAAAACCAAAGCCGCGGATATTCCGCATATCGACATCGATTCCTTCTTCTTTTTTTGCCGCACGTGCTGTCCCCACTCTTGAAACGATCTCTGCAACAGCGAATAAACCGATCAGTACCGGAAGCGTATCAAATCCATTCTGGATCATTTTGCTACCGAAAGTATAACGTCTTACCGCTCCGATTGCATCCATTCCAACTGTAGCAAACATACAGCCGCTCAGACCGGAAAGAAGTCCCTTCCAGATGTTCTCTCCGGAAAGTCCGCACATCATAGAAAGACTGAACAGCGCGATTGCAAAATACTCATAGTTTCCGAAATGGATTGCAATTGCTGCCAGTGTCGGTGCCGCAAAAATAAGAATGATCGTGGAAAAAATACTTCCGCCAAAACTTGCTACCACACCAACTCCAAGTGCCTTGACTCCCTGTCCTTTCTGTGTCATCGGCCATCCGTCAAAACAGGTGGCAACCGATGACGGAGTACCCGGAATACCGGTCAGGATCGCAGAAATCAATCCGCCCGAAATGCCTCCGATATACAGTGAGGTCAGCAGTACAACCGCACTGACCGAATCCATGGAATAAGTGACCGGAAGAAACAGCGCAAGCGCCATTGTTGCGCTCAGTCCCGGTACCGCGCCAAATATGATACCAATAAATACACCGCCAAGAATGCAGAGGAGACAAAGCGGGGTAAACACGCTGGATAACCCAACTGCAAATGATGCTGCCATATCTTTTCTCTCCTTTCTTAAAACGGAAGTACTCCTTTAAGAATGCCAGCCGGCATCTTAAGGCCAAGTCCTTTTGCAAATAAAACATAAATCACAACCGTATAGATTACTGCAAAAAACAGAATCTTTCCATAATAAGGAAGCATGGAAGTGAATTTCACTTTTCCGTTTGAATCAAAACAGCCTTCCTTTTTGTTTCCGTTTTCATCCATACAGTGCTTCTGAATGAAAGATTCTTTTACGTAAGCCGGACTCAGCAAATATACCAGCCCATATAAAAGCGGAACACTGCAAATTAAAAATCCAAGCTCTTTCAGCAAAATCACATACAGCAGGATAAGGACAAAGGAACACCCCACCCGAGTTGCATCTCTTTTATCCATCGAAAAATCATTTGTTACTTCTTTTCCGGCTTTGTCTTCTGCCTTCACTTTTTTTACTGAAGTAAACAGCAGAATCAGTGCAATAACCAGCATGCAAAAACCATATACGCGCGGCATAAATCCCGCACCGACACTGGAAGTGTCTGAAACCGGAATCTGCAGTCCGAAGCCAAGGTAAAACAGATCAAAAATCAGAAAGAACAGCCCGGCCACGACATTGCGATCTTTTAAATATCGTTTCATCTTGTTTTCTCCAATCTCACTCCATGCCTTTTTCTCTGTTTTCATCCAGCACCCTGCGCAGTGCTTCTTTTCCATCTCCGGAAATGCTGTTAAACGGTGCCCTGCAGCTGCCAACCGGATATCCCAAAAGCTGAGTTGCATACTTGATCATTGTATTCGGATTTCCATATTTGAATGTATCACGCAGCGACACCAGACTTCTCTGAAGTGCAAGTGCTTCATCCAGTTTTCCTTCTTTGTATTTTTCCACAATCTGGCAAATCGTCTTTGGATAAATATTTGAACATCCTGCGATTGCTCCGGCTCCGCCGTTTACCAGATTGTCAAAGATCAAAGCATCGTTTCCGGAAAGGACACTAAAGTTCTCGATATCTCTCGTTGCCTCAATATACTGCTGCATATTCAGAAAATTTCCAGAGGAATCTTTCACCCCAACAATATTGGAAAATTCATGTGCAAGCTTTCCAACGGTAGATGGTGCAACTGCATTTCCGGTACGCGGCGGAATATTGTAAATGACGATCGGAAGATCTACCGCCTTTGCAACTGCCGCATAATGGTTATAAATTTCCTGCTGATTCGCTGCCGCGAAATACGGGCAGATAATACTCAGCACATCTGCTCCAAGTTCTTTTGCTTTTAAGCTCATACGGATCGTATCTTTCGTTCCAGGACATCCGGTACCCGCATATACCGGAACTCTTCCTGCTGTTTCTTCGATCACACAGCTTAATACTGCATATTTTTCTTCTTCACTGATGATGTAGCTTTCTCCGTTTGTTCCAAAACAGAACAATCCAGATACTCCGGCTGCGATCAGACGATTTACCTGATTGCGAAGCTCATCGAAATTAATCGATTCATCTTCATACATCGGCGTCAAGATCGGAGTAATAATTCCCTGCACCAGCTGATTCATACTAAGACCTCCTCTTCTGTCCGTTTTACTTTCCGCTCCACTTTGGATGCTCATATACCTTCGGATCCGCAACATACGGCCACTTCTCGCCCTGACAAACCGCTTTGCATCCATTCACGCACATAGTTGCCATATTGATGACCGCCTCTCTGGTCTGCGCTGCACTGTGCGGGCTGAAAACGAGATTTTGTGCTGTAAGGAGCGGGTTACCCGGTTTTAACTCTTCTCCGACAAATACATCCAGACCTGCTCCTGCGATCTCTCCGCTGTTAAGCGCTTCGATCAGATCCGCTTCATTGATGATCCCGCCACGGGAACAGTTGATAATGATCGCTGTTTTTTTCATCTTCTGGAACTGTTCTTTTCTGACCATATTTTCAGTTTCCGGTGTCAGCGGTACATGGATTGAAATGACATCACACTGCTCCATCAGCTGCTCTGCATCCGCAAAGTATTCATATCCCATACCCTCGATCTGTTCCTTTGTAAGGAATGGATCATATCCTGCCACCTTCATTCCAATTCCGGTGCACAGCGATGCCACGTCTCTTCCAATTCTTCCGAGGCCAATGATTCCGGCTTTTTTGCCATACAGTTCGAACTGCTTATGTGCATCGCGGACTGCCCAGTTTCCCTTCGCCGTCTCTACCTGTGCTTCTACCAGATTTTTTGAAAGTGCAAGCATCATGGTCAGTGTATGTTCTGCAACCGCACGGTTATTTGCACCTGGTGTGATTACGACCGGAATGCCAAGCGCCGTAGCTGCAGCTACATCCACGCTGTCATATCCCACTCCGGTTCTTCCGATTACTTTCAGCTGCGATGCATGCTCCATCACCTCACGGCTGACAATTTTTGCCGGCGCTGCACGGACAATCAATGCATCTGCATCTTTCATCTCCTCCTGGTAATTTGCCGGATTGGCATCGTGTGCCACATAAATCTGTTCGCCATTATCCAAAAGTGCCATTCCTTCCGCACACACGGCTTCCGTCATTACATATTTCATTTTTATCCTTTCCGGCTGTCTTTTTGACAGCCATCCGGCCAGACTTTCTTCTGGCCGGTCTGTATCTGCTTTCTGCGACACCTGTTTTCAGGATTTCTTCCCTTTATGACTCTTTATTTCAGTACCTTCAGATAAATCTCTCTGATATCCTCCAGGCTGAGCTCCTTGCAATTGTTAACGAGAAGGCGCTGCTGCTGGCTTCCCGCCGTTACAAGGAAATCCAGATCCTCCATGCTTACGCCATACTGGTTCAAATCGGTCGGAATATTTGTGTCTCTTACAATTTCTGCTATCTGATCGATCACATACTGTGCACGTACGGATTCGCTCTCCTTTGCAAGCTGTGGATTGATTGCATCGCAGATCTGTGCCAGCTGCGGCTCGCAGCCATCCTTGTTGAATGCCATTACATGTGCAAACAGGATTGCATTTGATACTCCATGAGCAATGTGGAATTTTCCGCCAAGCGGATAGGACAGCGCATGTACTGCTGTCGTACCGCTTCCTGTAATCGCAATTCCTCCATAATAAGCTCCGAGCATCATGTTGTTTTTTGCTTCCATGTTATCCGGATTGTTGTATGCCTCGCGGATATTGCCAAAGATCAGCTTTGCGCCTTCCAGTGCATACGGATTGCTGAATGGTGTTGCTTTCTTTGAAGTATAGCATTCTACGACGTGTGCCAGTGCATCGACACCGGTTGCCGCTACGATCGGTTTCGGCAGTTTTGCGATCATTCTGGAATCCAGGATGACATAATCCGGTATCATTTCTTCATTTACGATTCCTTTTTTCGACTGCTCTTCCGGAACTGCTACGATCGCATTACAGGTTGCCTCTGAACCGGTACCGCAGGTAGAAGGAATCATCACGGTTTTCACTTTTTTCTTTGCAAGTGACGGGTCATTCATCAGATCACGGATCGTATATGGTGCATCCTTCAGTACGCTCGCAAGCTTCGCCGCATCCATGACAGAACCGCCGCCAATTCCGATGATCAGATCACACGCATATCCCTGTACAAGATTCACAACCTCTTCCACCTGGAGGTATGTCGGCTCCGGCTTACAGTCTGTAAAGATATGATACTGCACCTCCAGCTGATCAAGTTCCGAAGTCAGAAGCTTCAAAAGACCGGTCGCCTCAATTCCCTTATCTGAAAATACGACAATTCTGCCGGCACCTTCCCGCGCAATAATCTCTTTTATTTTCTCTATGCTTCCTTCACCGCCATACACACAGGACGGAAGCTTTATCTGATAACTCATTCTTATACCTCCTGTTTCGTTTCCGCAGATTTCTTTTCCCATATTCACCAGAAGCGCTTCGTCTCCGAAGCCTCCTGATTTTGTAAATACAAATGTACTGCCCTGGCTTGTGTTCAGTTCTGACAATACAATTCCTGTTTCGAATTCTCCGATTGGGGTCAGTTGTGCTTTTTTCAGCTTTCGGATACATCCAAGCAGGGTATCTCCTCCTGTCATAAGGATGCATCGCTTTGTTTCTCCAGCCATCAGTCTTCTTGCAATAACTCCAAGTGAATCCGCAATCCTGACTCTGGCGTCATCAAGTTTTAATCCGTATCTTTTTATGTATTCAGCAGTCATCTCACTGCCTGTCGGATCATTTGTATCAATGATGACTTTCCTTTTTTCCATACAGACCTGTTCAATCTGATCCAGAAATCTTTTTCCCTCCGATGATTCAAAATAATTTTTCTCAAGCTTCTGCTCCGGTGTAAGCTGAATCCTCACAAATCCGTTTCTGTCTGCATATTCCAGCTGTTTTACCGTAATCGGATTTACACTTCCACAAATTACAAGAAACTGTTCCGGCAGTTTTGGCAGTTCCTGTTCCGTACAATTCCAGTTCAAAATCTCCGGAATAATCTCTGCCAGCCCTGCGCAGCCTGCGATCAGCTGAAAGGCGTCTCCATCCTTGAGTTTTTCGGCGATCTGTCGCATTTCCTCATCAGAGCTGCAGTCATATACTGCGATTGTTTTTTCTTTCGCCTGCGTTAAATATTCTCCACTTTTCATCGTCTTTACCGGAAAATCACTCTGACTGCAAATCAGTTCTGCTATATCAGCAGTCCGCACCGGTTCAAATGGATCCGCTCCGAAAACGCTCTCATTGACCGGTACTCCATTGATCAGCTGTCTTCCTCCGACCGTCAGACGGTTCATCCTTGGAAAAGCCGGGATAAAAGTGAGGACTTTTTCCTTTCCTGCCGAAAGCACCGCAGAAAGTTCTGCACCAATGTTGCCTCGAAGCGCAGAGTCCGTCTTTTTAAATATGTATGGAACGCCATACCGTACAGCCGCTTCGGCCAGCTGCTGTACAATCGCCCCGGCTTCCTTTGCCTCTCTGTGTCTTGTCTCCGCATCAATTACAAGAATCTCCGTATCCTCATACTGGCTCATACATACGCCGTCTGCTACAAGCACATTCGTCTTGAAGCCTTTTTTGGCAAACTGAACTCCGGCATCAAGCGCACCCGTGAAGTCATCAGCAATCATTAAGAGTCTCATTTAGTGATTGCCCTCCTGCCTCTGTTATTTCATACCGTTTTTCCGGTTTATCTCAAGTACCTCTTTCAATGCCTGCATTCCTTCTTCCGGCAGTGTGCAGAACGGTTTTCTGCAGTTTCCTACCGGATAGCCGAGAAGACCTGCCGCAATTTTTGTGATTGTATTGGGATTTCCATATTTAAAGCAGGAACGGTATACACCGATTGCATCCTGTGCGCGCTGCGCTCCCTCCAGATCCCCTTTCACGAAGCAATCATAAATTGCGACCATATTGTACGGATATACATTCGCACAGCCTGCGATTCCTCCGACTGCGCCAGCCTGCAGTGCTTTCAGAATCAGCCCGTCATTTCCCGAAAGAATGGAAAGTCCTGTATTTTTCGAAATTTCGATATAAGCAGAAAGGTTCTCCCACTTTCCGCTGGAATCTTTTGCCCCGACAATATTGGGAATCTCAGCCAGCCGCTCCACCGTCTCCGGTTCAATGTTACAGCCGGTTCTCATCGGAATATTGTAGAGTACAATCGGAAGATCAACTGCTTCTGCTACCTCTTTATAATGTGCATATAATTCATTTTGGGAGATTGCTGCAAAATACGGCGTGATAATGGAAAGAATATCCGCTCCCGCTTCTTTTGCCCGCAGCGAAAGCTCGATCGTATCCTTTGTCGTAATACAGCCTGTCCCCGCATAAACAGGAACCCTGCCTTTTGTCTCATCCACAACGACTTTTAAGATTTCAATTTTCTCATCATTGCTCAGTGCATACGCCTCGCCGTTTGTCCCAAAAGGAAACAGTCCATGCACTCCGGCCTCGATCATTCGATTGACCTGATTGCGCAGTTCCTCATAATTTACACTTTCATCCTCATAAAACGGAGTCAGGATTGGTGGTATAATTCCTTTAATACGTGTTTCTCTCTTCTCTCTCATTTTTTACTCCTGTTTCTGCTTTGCAAGTGCCATACGAATTGCATAATCCATTGCATTCATTAAACTCAGTTCATTTGCGCTTCCATCACCGGCATGGCCTTCGCCCGTACCATGGTCTACCGATGCGCGGATGATCGGAAGCCCCAGTGTCACATTGATCCCTGCCACTGCATCCCATTTCTGCAGTTCCTTATTATAAACAAAACCAAGTACCTTAAGCGGGATATGTCCCTGATCGTGATAATGAACTACTACAATATCATACCAGCCACCAAGTGCCTTACTGAATACGGTATCTGCCGGTGTCGGTGCTTTGTCCGGTATATTGATTCCTTCTGCAAGTGCCTGATCAATCGCCGGCTGGATCTGCTCGATCTCTTCTCTTCCGAACATTCCATTTTCGCCGCAGTGTGGATTCAGACCCGCCACTGCAATTCTCGGATTTTCAATTCCAAGTGCCCGGCATCCCATGTCCGCCATGTGGATCACATCCAGTACCCGCTCTTTTTTGCAAAGTTCAATCGCCTGTTTTAAGGAAACATGTGTGCTGGTGTGAACAACCCGAAGTTCTCCGTGTGCCAGCATCATGGAATATTTTGGTGTATGCGTATACTCTGCGTAGATTTCTGTATGTCCTGAATAATGATGTCCCGCCATATTGATATGATCTTTGTTCAGAGCATTCGTAACCGTCGCGTCCACTTCCCCGTTCATCGCCAGTTCGATCACCTTTACCACATACTGGAACGCTGCATCGCCGCACATAATCTGGCTCTCTTTATACGCAGCCTCAAGTTCTTCTGCAGTCATGGTCTGTGCAAGCTTTTTCCGGTCTTTCTTATAAAGCCTCTTCGAAAGATCCACAACATCCAGATCATAGATATCCATTGTGCCATATTCAAATTTTGCATCCTGCACATCATGAATCACATGAAGTTTCATGTTCTGTGCACCTTCTACTGTCGGAAGTGCTGCCTCAATACATTTTGCATCACCGATCACGACCGGTCTGCATCTTTCGTAGGTCTCCGGCTTCATCAGACACTTAATTGAAATTTCCGGTCCATTTCCAGACGGATCTCCCATTGTAATTCCAAGAACTGGTTTCATTTTTATCCTCCTTCTCTTTTAACTGTTTTATTATCGATCGCTTTCTGTTTTTATTTTCTGTATGCTCATATTATCACACCTGTATTCTTAATTTCAATCCGTTCAAATCTTTATATTGTTTTATTTTGAAACATATGCTATAATATTGCCATCAGCTAAGGTTTCGTTTCGATACATTTTGTTACTTTGTACACGTTGACCTAATACAAGGAGAAAACACTATGAAAACACGAATACTGGCGATCGCGCCCTACCAGGGGATGAAAGAAGTACTGGTCAGCCTGCAGGAATCCTGGCCGGATGTTGAGCTGACCGTTCAAATTGGAAACCTGCAAAACGGACTCCAGATCCTGCAAAACTGTGATCTTGACGACTATGATATTGTCCTTTCCAGAGGTGGTACCGCGCGTCTGATTGCCTCCCATATCCAGATCCCGGTTGTTGCTGTCGAGATATCCGTATACGATGTTCTCCATGCAATCAAGCTGGCAGAAAATTATACTTCCAGTTTTGCCATTGTCGGCTATCCTGCAATCACGGACTGTGCCCGGATTCTCTGCAATCTGCTTCAATATAATATAAAGATCATCACACTCGGAGAAGGAATCGATCCATACGAAGTTGTAAAATCACTGAAAAAAGACGGATGTGAAATGATCCTCTGTGATATGATAGGCACTTCTGTCGCAAATGACCTTGGCATGAACTTTATCCTGATCACTTCCGGGCGTGAAAGCATTGAAACGGCGCTGGAGCAGTGCGTCAGTATCGCCAGGCTTTTTTCTCTCCAGCGTCAGCAGGCTCTTGTCCTGAAAACTGCCGTCGTACAGAGCCGTGAATCTCTGTTTGTTTACACAAAGGACGGTTCGCTCTTTTTTTCCAGTCTGGAACGCAGTCAGGCAACAGAACCTTTCTTTACTTATGTAGAAACTCATCTTAATGAATTTTTAAATGATCCACGCCTTCGTCTGGAAGATCGTGTCGGAAGTTTGCTCTTCTCTCTTTATTCCAGACACATCAATATTAACGGTACGCCATATGTCTACATTTATCTGCTTCTGCAGGATGCTCCAGTTTCGATCGATGAACTCGGCATCTCACTCTATGACAGCCGTGAACAGAAAAAGAATTCTTCATTCTATTACGGAAGCGCCAATCTGGTCGGAAATAATGCCCGTCTTATGGAGCAGTATGCGAAAACACTGTATCCGGTCCTTATCACCGGAGAAACCGGTACCGGAAAAGATAAAGCTGCACAGTTTATTTATGAACACAGTGAATACCGGAAAAGTCCGTTCGTTACGATCGACTGTACGCAGGCCAATCCGAAAAAATGGACCTATCTTATGGAAAGCGTAAACTCTCCGCTGAATGATCTGCATACCACTATTTATATCAAAAACATCCAGCAGCTCGATGAAGCACTGGCCAACAGCTTTATTTCCTATCTGATCCAGGGCGATATTCATCGCAGAAACCGCCTTATTTTTTCCTGTACCATCGGTGAATCTGTCACGGAAGAAAGTGTCTGCTGCCGGACGCTCATGAACGCACTTTCCTGTCTTGTCCTGCGCCTGAAGCCGCTCCGCGAACGCACCGAAGATATTCCAGGCATCGCAACCCTGTATATCAGCCAGATCAATAATGAACTCGGAAAACAGATTGTTGGCTTTGAGCCGGAAGCCATGGCACTTATGAAACAGTACAGCTGGAGAGAAAATCTGTCGCAGTTTAAACGAATCATCCGTGAACTTGTTCTGCAGACGGAAAGCTATTATATTCCGACCCACCTTGTCCAGCATCTTCTTAATCAGGAACAGCCTGCTCATCCCCACTCAGGCAGCGGCGGCCTGGAGACTCTGAATCTCAATCAGACACTCGATCTTATTAATTATGATATTGTCCGGATCGTACTGGAGCAGGAAAATGGAAACCGCTCACGGGCTGCAAGCCGACTTGGCATCAGCCGCTCTACGCTGTGGCGTCTGCTGCGCCAGTAAACAAAGCCTTGCTTTTCTATTCTAAAACTCCTATAATATGTTGTTGGATATCACACCGCAGCTGTCATCTTTTTTCCTGCGGTCTTGTTATGGGGGCATTATGAAAAGTATAAATGTGAAAAATTATAAAGAAGGACTCCGTGACGGCGTTCCGATCGCACTCGGCTACCTCGCCGTTGCCTTCACCCTTGGCATTGCTGCCCGGAATTTTGGCATCCATGCGTTTCCGGCTACGATCATGAGTCTCACAAACTTCACTTCTGCCGGAGAATTTGCCGCACTCGGCATCATCAGTGCCGGCGCACCTTATCTCGAAATGGTATTTTCCCAGGCCATCATCAACCTGCGCTATCTGCTGATGTCCTGTGCGCTTTCCCAGAAATTGCCAACTGATACTCCAATGTTTCACCGTTTCTGGACCGGTTTTTTTATCACTGATGAAATTTTCGGAGTTTCGTCTTCCCGTGAAGGAAAACTGAATCCGTTCTATACGTATGGCACCGCAAGCATCGCCGTTCCCGGCTGGGCGCTCGGTACCTGTCTCGGTGTCATTCTCGGGACCGCGCTGCCGCCGCGGATCACGCGCGCACTCAGCGTCGCCCTGTATGGAATGTTCCTTGCCGTGATCATTCCACCCGCCCGGAAAAACCGCGTGATTGCAGTTCTTGTAATCATCTCGATGCTGGCCAGCAGCCTGTTTTCTTATCTGCCGCTGCTCTCCGGCATCTCGTCCGGTATGCGTGTCATCATCCTGACCGTGATCCTTTCCGGCCTTGCCGCTGTATTATTCCCGATCAAGGAGGATTCTGAAAATGCAGAATAATATCTTTCTTTATATTGCAATCATGGTAGGCGTTACCACGCTGATCCGTGTCCTCCCACTCACATTGATCCGGAAGGAAATCAAAAACGTAACGCTCCGTTCGTTCCTCTATTATATTCCTTACGTAACACTGGCGGTCATGACCTTCCCGGCCATCCTCGATGCGACCGGAAGCCCGTTCTCCGCCTGGGCAGCGCTTGTCGTAGCCATCGCCGCGGCCTGGATGGGAAAAAGCCTGTTTTTTGTGTCGTCGGCAGCGTGTATTGTGGTGTTTGCGCTGGAACTGTTTTTATGCTGAAGGTCAAAAAACTTTTATTTCATGAAAAAAGCGAGCCGGATTTCTTTCCGACTCGCTTTTCTGTTATTTTATCTAATATTTCGTCTTTTGTTTCAATTCACAGTCGATATATTCGCGAAATCCGTCATCGCCGTTATGTTTCTTTTAGCAATTCATCCTTCTATCCATGAATTTTTTGAAAAACTATATTACCTGATTCTTCCCAACTTCACTCCGCCGCTTTTCCCAGATACCGCTCCAGTCCTTCCGGCTCGTCCACATAAATCCGTTTCACGAATCCCTCCGCATCGACCGTAATCTGCCCGTCAATGTCAAACAATTCAATCGTATCCGTGTTGTACTCTTCTTTTTCCAGCAGTACCGTGTAATCATACACCGTCCCGTCACCAAAGGCTTCCGATCCGTCCTCTTCCAGTGAGACCTCTTTCGCTTTTACCGAAACGATCCAGTCACCGCACATCCGGTCATATTTGAGCGGAAGCCGCGCGGACGCCATCTCTTCGATGCAGGCCTGCTCTGTATATGGAAGAAACCCTTCATAATACGCCGCCACCGCATCCACCATCTGCTCATCCGTACTCTCCGTATCCGCAAAAAGTGCACGGCGGTCATCCTTGTTAAAGGAAAAGAATTCTTTCAGAAACGATTCTGCATTCTGCTCCGCGATGCTTCGCATCTGTTCTGTCTCCACCCCGCCAGACCTTTCCGCCGGATTCTCCACTGCCTGCTCTGCGCCTGACATTTCCATGGTTTCCACTCCGGTCAGACAGGCTGCCAGTATCAAAACTACTGTCATTCCATGCATCAAAATCATACTGCGCACACCTGTCCTTTCCTTTTTACCGGAATGTCTTATCCCGGTTATATTTCGTATTTTTTACCAGCGAATATGTCTTATGATTTTTAAAATAGCGGTTACAAAAACTTATAAATGCAGATTTACTTACTTTTTTATAGTTTTTGTAGCTCGTACCGGTATAGTACTCATCTTTCCAGCTGTGTGCTTCATAAGCGTAACGTGTCTCTTTCAGCTTTCCTCTTGAGATCGTAAAAAGTTTTCCCCAGGCTCCGCCAACACGATTCACCCAGCCTGATGCATACAGACTTTTCTGTCCCGCAACATACATGAAACTCGGATTTGCGGTCGAAACGCCCATCGACTGATAGCTTCCAAGAAGTTTTATCTTGTTGTTTGCCACCGTATAAACATTATAATTTCCTATCACTCCGCCTACTCCCGTCAACACAACCAGCTCCGGCACTCCGCTTTTATCCACATTCAGGACATAGTAACTGTCATACTCCGGATGTCTGCCAAGGAAGCTCTTGTAAAGGATTTTATAGCGGGCACGAACGGTAACTTTGCAGCGATACGTCTTTGCCCCGAGCTTCGCTGTAATGACTGTCGTTCCGGCTTTTTTTGCTGTAACCTTTCCCGTCGTACGGCCAACCGTCGCCACCTTTGTATTGCTGCTGGTCCAGACCGGCTTTCTTGTCGTACCGTTTAATCGCAACGTCACGGTCTGCTTCGGTGACAGTGTCGCAGCGGTCTTACTGATTCTGATTGCTGCTGCCAGCGTATCATTCCCGGAATCTCCGGCCGCCTGTGCATCAATCCGCCTTCCTATGATTCCCGGAATGAAAAATGCCAAAAGTAACAGGTAAATTGCCATTTTCTTTAATTTTTCTCTCATTTTCTCTTCTCTAACTGCCTCCATTTTTTAACCGAGTAGCGAAGCGGATTGCGAATATCCGCTTTGACTTTACAAGAACAGGAGCGAAGCAACTATTCTCTTATAAGCAAGTAACAAAGCAGATCTCGCATATCCGCTTAGTCAATCTGACAGATACACTCGATCACCGCTCCATTCTTACTGTTACGAAACTTCATCGTAAGGCTTCGGAAAGACTCACCAGCCGGCATTCGGCCTGCAAATAATGTGACGGAATTTAAGCCTCTCTCACTTGTGAGCATACGGTTTCTTCACTCTGCCATATAGTAGGCGGATATGATTTTCCAACCGGATGCTGCTTTTATGGAAATCTGTCCGTTGTTCTGCGTCTTTGGCTGCTTTACAGATACCCAATGTCCTTTTGCAAATTTTCCCGCAAGGTTCGTGGTAGTACCGTTTTTGATTCCGCTGATGGTCAGGCTGGAAAGTGGCTTTGTGTACGGCAGCACTCTTACGGTTGACGTGTATGTTTTATTTCCTGATTTGAACGAAATCTTTGACGTTCCTGACCTGGTAAAACTCAGTTCAACCGTATAACCATTCTTATACTGTATTCCCGAAGTCGGCAGTTTTCCAAACTGATCTTCCTCTGTGGTCACCTGCGACTGACTCAGCCCGCTGACTTTAGCCACAGCCGGATTGCTGCTTTTTATAGATGATTTCGACAGTTTCTGTTTAAACGGCAGACCGCTGATGGTCAGTTGTCCCTGTCCTTCGCCGCCCTTTTCATTTAAGTAATAATACTGTGTTTTAGGATACAGCGGCTCAGCTCCCGCAGTGACAGAAAGTATCAGTGCAAAGAGGCATCCAATAAAAAGCAGACCTGTCATTCGTTTCCACAGCTTCTTCATTTTGCTTTCCTCCTTCTTCTGTTTTATTTAATTGTATACAGACAGTCAATAGTTCCAAAATTCGCATTATTTCTCATCACGATGCGAAGTTTTGCATTTGATCCGGTCGGAAAATATCCAAGTGTAAAGGTATCCGAAGTTGTCTCTTCCGCAATGAAATAATGCAGTCCTCGCTTCGGATTCTCATACGATACGTATGTAATCGTCCAGCCCGGCGCTGCTTTCAGTGTCAGAACCGCTTTTTTCTGTGTGCTGCTCATCTTTACCGTCGCATAATTTTTGTTCTTTAAAAGCCCGGTCAGATTTGGATTTGTTCCGCTCTTTACGCCCGAGAGCTTTACCACCGACAGCGGATTCTTATAGGACAGCACTTTTACTGTTGAGGTACACGTTTTCTTTCCTGACTGAAATGTCACTTTTGTCGTGCCAGGCTTTTTCAGTGTCAGACCGATCCGATATTCACGGCTTTCGCCTCCGAACGTCTCTGATCGCAGGTATTTCAGGGCTGCAACAGAAGGCGCACTGCTTTTTAAAGATGTGCGGACGATCGATGGTGTGCCGCTTCCATCCTCAAAAGCACCAATTATTCCGGTTCCCTTCGCATACTTTCCTGTGCCTTCCAGATAAAAAGTGCAGGTGCGGTCGTAATTAAGGCTTGCCGCCGCAGAAGTACCGACCATCAGGCAGAGCAGCAGGGCTGTCAATAGCAGGTAACTCAGTTTTTTGTGGATTTTTCTCATTCTCTTCTCCTTTCCTTTCCTGTTCCAAATTTCAGTTTGAAAAAACTCTGTTGTTTTTTATACTTTTGAGTATACACGAAAGTTATCGAAATAGCAACCTCATATTTGCCGCAGCGTAGATTTTGAACAAAAAAAAGACACCGAATCACTTCGATGTCTTACTTATGTACCTTCAAAACCACATACAGTCTATTTCAAATATCATATTCCGATTTATTTAACCCTAACCTTGCTTCGAATTTACGAAAGCCGGATATCTCGAAAACTCCGTTTTCTCGATACCTTTGCTCCGCAAAGCTATGCATCCAGTCATCCGTGTCCCGGACCACTTTGTGCTCCGTTCCACTCCTTCCTGTCTGCATCCGCCTTTCTCCGCGTTTGGATAAGCTTGCGACCGATTAGTAACAGTCAGCTCCATACATTACTGTACTTCCACCTCTGTCCTATCTACCTCGTGTTCTTCAAGGGGTCTTGGGATATCTCATCTTGAGGGGGGCTTCACGCTTAGATGCCTTCAGCGTTTATCCCTGCCCGACTTGGCTACCCGG
>CABJAW010000002.1 GCA_902363665.1 Lachnospiraceae bacterium
CCCGGAAACGGGCGGCATGTCACGGACGAAACAGTGACAAAAACTTAAGCAGAATGGCGACATCTCATGTGAGCAGATGAATGTCAACTCATGAGATCAGTAACAGTTGTTAACCGAACTTCTTAGCAGGTTTTTTTGTAACTGTTCAGAGCCAAGCAAAATTTCATAAAACAGGCGTAAAACGCTTGCGTTTTTAAGCCTGTTTTTGAAATTTTATTTGGCGGATACGCCACACCGACGAAATGCGCAGCATTTTGGAGGTTGGCTCTGAACAGTTACGTTTTTTTATTACTAATTCGCCAGATTGTTTTGTAACGTATTGAGCAATTCCTCTATAACAATTGGCTTGGATAAGAATCCATTCATACCGCATTCCAGTGATTTTTTTCTGTCTTCATCAAAAGCATTAGCTGTCATGGCAAGGATGGTAATTCCTGCCAGTGCCGGATCCGTAAGGGCACGGATCTGCTTCGTGGCCTCATATCCGTTCATTACCGGCATCTGCACATCCATAAGCACCAGATCGTAATCCCCCGGTGTCGAATTTTTGACTTTCTCCACTGCCTCCGCTCCATTTTCTGCGGTATCAACCAGGAAACCATATTCATTAAGGATCTCCACCGCAATTTCACTGTTCAGTTCATTGTCTTCCACAAGCAGGATACATTTGCCTCTGAAATCGGAGCCTGCCGCCGGAAGAACGGGCTTCTCCTGCTCAGCCTGATTCTGGCCGATGGCAGCCATCAGGGTATCTCTGATATCTGACATAAACAGAGGTTTCGCGCAGAATGCAGTTACCCCTGCAGCCCTGGCTTCCACTTCGATATCTGACCAGTCATAAGCAGTCAGGATAATGATCGGTGTATCGTCACCAAGACTGCGGATCTGTCTGGTGACCTCAATACCATTCATATCCGGCAGACGCCAGTCGATGATATAAGCATGGAATGCATCCCCAAGCTCCATAGACTGGCGTGCACGCAGGACAGCCTCTTTACCGGAAAGCGTCCATTCTGAACGCATTCCAACCTTCACAAGCATCTTTGTCACACTGTCACACGTATTAAAATCGTCGTCTACAACCAATGCCTTAAGCCCTTCCAGTTCTGCAATCTTCTCTATGCGATGATGCTCCGGCTGAGTCCGAAATGGCAGACGGACGATAAATTCAGTGCCTTTGCCCTGTTCTGTCTGAACCGCAATGGTGCCTCCCATCATATCCACAATATTCTTGGTGATGGCCATGCCAAGTCCTGTGCCCTGGGTTCTGCTGACTGTGGAAGTCCTCTCCCTCTCAAAAGGAGAAAAGATCTTCTGTACAAATTCCTGACTCATGCCGATTCCGTTATCCTTTACCCGGATCTCGTACAGTGCACTGCCTTTTACTGTCCCCGGACACTGTTTCAGCCGGACAGAAACGGTTCCGCCTGCCGGAGTAAACTTAACTGCATTTGACAAAAGGTTCAGCAGCACCTGATTCAGCCGCGTCTTGTCACAATAGACATCTTCATTTATGACATCCATGGCATCCATATAAAGCTCCAGTTGCTTCGCATGAATCTGCCCACTGATAATAGTCTTCAGGTCATGAAGCACTTCTGACAGGCTGACTTCCGTTTCTTCCAGATGAATTTTTCCGCTCTCAATCCTGCTCATATCCAGGATATCATTGATCAGGGAGAGCAGATGGTTACTGGAAGCAAGGATCTTACCAAGATAATCCCGAACCCGGTTTTTATCATCAATATTGCTCACTGCCAGTGTAGTAAAGCCGATGATCGCATTCATTGGTGTCCGGATATCGTGAGACATATTGGAAAGAAAAGTACTCTTTGCCCGGTTTGCAGTCTCCGCCGCACGTACTGCCTCAGAGAGTGCCTGGTTCATTTTCCAGTCCGAGGTACGGTCCGACATAACCATAATATATTTCTTTTTTCCGCTTACCTCACTGCCCATTGCAATATTATGGAACCAGCGTTTTTCTCCTGTTTTCTGATGAACATATTCAAAATCCCATTCTTTTTGTTCATGAACCTGGATTTTTTCCAGATAATTTTTCTCCGTATCCCCATGATTCCCTGGATACAGTTTTCCCAGAACACAAATATCTTTACGGATCTGTTCTGCTGTAATGCCCAGCAGCTTTTCCGCATTTGGGCTGATGTAATCTACCCTGTATGTTTTTGCATCCAGCATCAGAAATACGTCATCCACATTCATTGACAGCTTTTGAAACAGCTCGTCTCTGTACAGAATCTCCGTATCCTTTTTCCTGAGATTCGTTCTGCCTTTTTGAATAATAAAACTGATAAGTAAAGCGGCAATACCGAGCACGACTGCTCCCACGAGAAGCATTGTATGAAACTGCAGACTGTTCATACTGGCATTGACAATATCCGCCTGGACAAGTCCCAGAAACATCCAGTCCTGAATATCCGATTTTTCATAGACCAGATAGTAATTCCTTCCATCCAGATTTACCAGCATCGCATCGGTGCGTCCTGCTTTAAATTTCTCTGAAAGTACATTGATTTCTTTTTCAGACATATCAGAATGCTCTCTGAGAACACCGAAGAAATTATACACGTTCCCCCATGACCCAGAAGAATGATCGATCACAACACGGCCATCCGGATGAACAATAAAACTCTGGGCATTTCCACTGAAAGCAGAAATATCCAGCACATCTACGATATCAGAGTTTTCAT
Source organism: Lachnospiraceae bacterium (assembly GCA_902363665.1). Lineage (GTDB taxonomy): Bacteria > Bacillota > Clostridia > Lachnospirales > Lachnospiraceae > Choladousia. Next base: position 2,709 of record CABJAW010000002.1, read on the forward strand.
AAGCAATGGCAATCGCATCATATTCAAATCCCTGATAGCTTCCATGAGCCTTTGGAGTGGCAAAAACAAGCAGCTGGGATTTCCCTGGAACTGCTGCATTTGATATCACATCATTTCCCTGCCGGATGTCCTCCTCAATATTTTCCTGTAATCCAAGGTACCCGGTTTCCCCTGTCACCATCTTATAGTTCCCGTCGGCTGACAGAAAAAAGAAATCTAAAAATCCGGCATCTTCCTGCGCTTTCTTTATATAATCACGGATTTTGTTTTCGCTGAAGGTATTCTGCAGATTCTCTCCCCACATATGGAGATAGGTCAGATTCTTATCTGTCAGTTCCCTCAGCATATTATCAGACTGATGAAAAACCTCCGTCAGATGGGAAACACTTTCCTCATAAATGGTTTTCGACACAAATCCAAAATATCGAAAAATCATCAAAACAATTCCAAGAGAAACAGCAAGAAAGACCACTATCCTTAACCTTTTTCTCATGACATGTTTCTCTCTTTTTGTATTATGATTCTTAATGTCCATTTTTCTCACCTCAGAGTCATGTAGTCTTCAGGCTCTGCAAGAATGGCATCGCCATCTGAAATATATCCTGTCCAGGTATCTTTCACGGTGGTATCCTCTCCCTCAAATACCATATTTTCATCTGCCGGATAGGCTTCCATGTGTTTTGGTATCGCAAGGCAGGTTACCGTGAATGTATCATTGTCCTGAACCTTTTTTCCATCTTTTGTAACTTTACTCAGTGTATAGCCATCATCTGTTTCCTTAATTTCCACGGAAATGCCGCTGACCACAGGCAGAGAGCCACGGTTAAAGGGGATGAAGCCTCCCTGGTAGCCTTCTACAAAGTTTCTGACCATCTCTGCCAGTTCAGCCCCACTCATCTTGCTGCTGTAAGCCGCCAGATCATTTGGCATGATCATGTCGCCTGCCATTTTTTCCGTATAGCCGGCCTTCAGTACATTTCCCGTAAAGCTGTTTCCGGTTGCAATCAGCACATCTGTCCCATAAATACCACGCAGAGTGTTTGCCATAACCGAATATGCCGCGTTCCCTCCATGGCTATGGAAGCGGTTGGAATAAGACTTCTGTGAATCCAGCACGATATTCTCTGAAGCTGATTCTTCCGCAAGAAGCTGGGAATTAAATGACTGATAAGCCTGTTCTGCATCGTATTCTCCTGAAATCATCTTCGAAACCACATCCCTGGAAACGGAAAAAAAGTCATTTGACGCAATGCGGATATACATATGGTTTTCCTCGATCACAGGTTTCACATCTTTCAGATATTCCGTAAGCTTAAAATCCACATTCTGGCTGTAGCTTAACAGATCCTGTCCATCATAAATGATCCGGCTCTGTGCATCCTCTGAAAGCATGGTGTTCAGTACCTCCATTGCTTTCTTTCGGCGTGTTTCATCCTGCGTCAGGTCACGGTTTAAGGCCACCTGGAAATATGGCGTAGTCATAATCCACTTTTCGCCGTTCTCCTGAAAGAATGGGAGAAATGTTGAGTTAATCCCCTGATCCTGAAACGTTTTTACACCGAAAGAGCTGCCAAAGTACATGGCAAGCTTGCCACTTTGATACATCTCAACGATATCATCATAATTCATATCCAGATCGTCCTGGTTCAGCCCTGTATCCTGGATAAACTGTTCCATGCGTTCAAAAGCCTCTGGCCAGACGGTATCGTCCAGACCTTCCTTCTCTGTATGATCCGGGTCACTGTAAGTGGTGCGCCACTTGCGTCCGTCTGTAGAAGACAATTCTGATGCGGACAGACCCTGCAGTGTTTCCATACAGGTATAATCGTAATAATAGTCTGCAGTAAAGCCACGGATTCCCACCTCATCAAATGACTGACAGGCAGAGACGAAGCTTTCATAATCGGTTGGCAGCGGAATATCATACTTTTCAAAAAGATCCTTGTTGACTACAAAACCGTGGGCATCTGCACACACCGGAAGCCAGTTTACACTGCCATCCTCATTCATAAAATTGCTGAGGTAGGTATCATAGACAGCACCTGCCGCATTGGTTGTGGAAAGATCCATCAGACTGTCTTGCAGAGGACTTGCATCATGCAATGAAAACCGGCAGCAGGTTATAATATCCGGCAATCCGCCGTTTTCATCAAGAAACTTATAAAAATCCAGATCATTATTGCCTACTACAAATTCAACATTGATATCCGGAAGCTGTTCCTGGATGTATGGTGCATATTTATCATACAGGCTTGTGCTCCATAAATACACCGTGATCGTTTCTGCATCTTCTTTTTCCGCGCTTTTTCCGCCGCAGCCTGACAAAAGTGATATGGCTGTCCCCATCACCAAAAGTCCTGCAAGCAGCTTATTCCATTTTTTCTTTTTCATTACAACTCCCTCTCCCTAGCTTCCTTTACATTTTCCCGTTTTACAACGTCAAAATATCCATATTTTCATTTTCTTTATCCGCACATTTGTTATGATGTTCCAAACACTTGATCCAGAACGTCAACTATTGTTTCTATATCAATTGGTTTTGTAATATGTGCATTCATGCCTGCTCTGACTGACTTTTCTCTATCTTCTTCAAAAGCATTTGCAGTCATGGCAATGATTGGGATATTGGCTTTCTTATTATTCTTCAGGGTACGGATTTCCCTGGTTGCCATATAACCATCCATCTTTGGCATCTGGATATCCATAAAGATCAGATCATACCTGTCATCATCCACTTCGTTCATCCGTTCAACAGCATCCGTGCCGTCTTCCACAGAGCCTACGGATATTCCGATCTCTTCCAACAGGGCAGTGGCGATTTCGCGGTTCAGTTCATTGTCCTCCACAAGAAGAACCTTTTTACCCAAATGGCGAGAATCTGAAATGAATTTGCCGTCCTTTTCATAATTCTCTTTTTCCCTGGCCAAAGCCCAGTTATAAGCGAATCTTGAAGCACCTGCATACTGAAACATCTTAGTTTTCTGTACATTGTTTGGTATCAGCATTACTTTTATGGCTTTTACCATCTGTTTCCTCCTGTATCAATTCCCAGAACCCTTTTTTCTTATAATTAATCCCGGAACCGATATCACTTATCATCTCAAACGGCTGTCCTTTTGCCAAAAGATATGTCTTAACATTATCAATCTGTCGTTCCAGATCCGCTTTTTGTTTATGGCTGGAAACACGACAATATCCGCTCATCAGAATAATCTCTATAGCCACTTACTGTAGTATGATGCGGATGAAGTTTTCCATTGGCATCCCAATTTCGTAATGTCTGGGCAGATACGCCTATAATTTTTGAAAATTCATGTATAGAATAATATGATTATGTCGATAAAATAAAAAAGACACTCCCCCACAGACAGTGTACATCATTTCATGCAACTGGCTGCCATTTTACAGACCCTCTAGTTTTGCGTCACAGACTTTCGTCTGCTTTGCCCATAAATATTTTTTCATTATAACACTTCCTATTTTTCTGCGTCTATGTTTTTGTGTGTTAAAGTAAAAAATCTTGCAAGCATGTATAAAACAGGTCGTATGAACAAGGGATGAAGCACATGAAGCGGAATACTATCCTGGATTTTTGCACCGGGAATAACTTATTCAGGCAGTCAAAAAAGACTTTCCACAAGACTTCATATACCTTTTAACGATAGTCACTGAGAAAATCCTTTAATTGCTACACTATATTTACTTGTTAGAGTTCATCTTTGACATCACAACAACTGCCTCCACATGCGGAATCGTTTTTCACCGCTTTAACAGTACGCGAACCCGCATAGTTACTGAGTTTTTACACCCTTTGACAGGTTGCTAATATCTGCAATCATAAAGTTAAGACATAGCGTACAGACTGTTTGACTTTGTAAACGTGTGGCGGGTACGCCGATATTTTGTAACACTTTTATAATGCAAAATCATTCTAAATACTGCTACCAAATTTGGTAATATATCTGTCCGCAGATTTGTTTAGGGCAGTTTTGCGAATGGCATTAACACCCCTTTAACGTTCACTATAATTGAAATCGGTATTTTCCTTTTCCATGTCCGGTTACGGATACGATTACCTTACTATCAACCAACAGTTTTATCAGCTCGGATGCTCTTGTTGATTTTAACCCGGTAATATCTTCTACAATCGTTCTGCCGAAATATTCTTCTTTTCCACATATTGAAAACAGTTCAAAAGTGTGATTTATTGTTTTTTCTGAAATTATATCTGAAAAAGCAAGTAATTTATTTCGAATGTCCGCTTTTTGACTTTCAGTGTCCGCTTCTGTATTCCCAATGTCCGCTTTTGCACTTTCAAAGTCCGTTTCTTTAAACCTTCCACTAATGTGCATCGAACGATTATGAAGTTCATTCTTTTCATCCAACAATAAATTTCTTAAAAACAATTCCAAATACTCGGTTGTCTCATGAACACCATTTTTTAAATCGTTATAATTGGCCCTAACAAGTGCATTTCTAAAATACCACGCATTTTCCGCAAAAATATCATTGGTTACGTCAAATCCCAGCGTTCTAAGATACTTAATAAAAAATACTGCTGTAGTTCGTGTGTTTCCCTCTCCGAATACATGTATCTGCCATAATCTTGATACAAAGAGTGCCAAGTGATGAATAATATCTTCCATACTCAGGTTTTTATAGCTAAACTTCTTTTCCTCTGCAAAATCATAGTCCAAGGTTGCGCGAAGTTCTGATGCACTTCCATAAAGAACCGTTGCTCCATTCAGCACCCATTCCTTTTTTGTAATATTATAATCTCTCAGTTTTCCTGCATGTCCATAAATCCCAGCAAACAACTTTTTATGAATAGAGATATACTCATTCGGAGTAAAACTAAATGCTTTCTCCGATAAAATTTTTGCAATTCTAACAGCAACTTTGTCGGCCTCTTCCGTACGGTCGTCTGTATCTGCTTTTGGATTTTCTTCATAATACGTATTTAGAAGTTCCTGCGCTTCATCAATCGAAATATCACCTTCAATATTCTTTATTGCAGTATCAATCAAATACTTCGAAGGCTTTAATCCATCCACTGCTTGAAGTCCGATAGCTGTATGCCAGGCGTAACCTTTGTCTCTTTTACTTGGTTCTGATTGCCTTATATACTCTTTAAAAGGATCTTTATCCATCAAATTGCCTCCATTCATTTTTACCAATACCAGCTCTTTCTGATACTGTCTTGCAAAGATTTTTCCTTTTCTTCAGCACTTTTTTCATGCTGACGTTTTCCCAGATATTCATCCTCAGTCTTTATAGACGGATCATACCAGTCAGCTTTCTTCAGCGCCCATTCAATCCATTCTGGAGTAATATCTTCATTTCCACTATCTATCATAGCCTGAATATATTCTCTTATTTCCTTTGCAATTCTATAGTCTTCAGCTTTGTTTACAAGTTCTTTTACAAGACGAATTTCTTGTTCTTTTCTTTGTCTATTTTCTTCTCTGCATCTCGCTTCTTCAACTCTCTTACGTTCTGCCTCTTCACGTGCTTCTCGTACAATTCTATTCTCTTCTGCCTTCTCATACAGGGTAACCAAAATATCACCCAGTCTATCTTCTAATTTTTCAGAATCGTTATCTCTAATGTAGCTTCGCTCCCCAAATACAATACGAAGTTTACCATTATATACCTTGTCATATTTTCTAATTTGCGGTTTTAAAGCCCATCTATGATTTTTGATATCATCATTATACTTTACGAGCTCCTGTGCCTCTTGCTTAGTCATTTCATGCTTTACTTGGTCTTGACTCTCAACCATACGAAATCTAACAATATCATCTCTAATTTTCACAGACAAATCACTATTAATACTTCCACCTAAAGATTCAATTGATTTGAATACGGTATCTAATATAGCAATTGCACGTGACATACACTCATCAGACATTTCCTTAAAGAATGCAGGTTCGTTTTCTGGTTTATTATGTCTTGGATTATAGTATGGTCTACTCTGTGCTTCTTTCAGTTTTGACTTATAATCTGCAATATCCTTCTTGTATTGGACCAACATTTTATGCAATCGTGTACTTTGACTTATCTGCAGATTGCACGCATATTCTAATACTTTATTTCTTTCCGTCGCATCCAAATAATCAAGAATTCCATCCGGCCACTTAGGTATATTCTCCATTTTTTTCTGCGATAAATCTTCCTCGACTGCTACGTCCAATTCTTCTGTTACGTCAGTATGCACTTTCTCTACTACTTCTGCCTTAGCTTTCCGAATACGCTTAACAACCGCGTCTTTCGTTATTAATGAAATTTCTGTATCTTCCAATCCAGAAAATTCTACAATCTCATTCGATACATCTTTTCCCATATTCTTCTTAGTCCAATAACCAGAAGAAGGAAAAGGTATATTTTCTACTTTACAAGTTGCTATCAGTTTACCATAATTCAAGTTATATTTTCTGGCTACCCCTGCAACTGAAACAGCCCATATTTCATCATAGAGCTGCTTACGAGTCAATTTAACTATTCCTTTTTCATTCTCCATCCTGGCAGCTCCTTTCCTACATATTTTTTTTCAACATCTTTGTATTTTCCAAGCGAAAACGCATATTCATAAAGCTCTAATTCTGCTGATCCTTGTTTTCGCTTAATAGAAAAACCAAATCTTTTTTCATTTCTTCAAACTGTTCTATTATAGTATTTAGACTCTTTTCTATATTTTGAACTTGTACTTCTGATGTTTTCCCATGCGCCAAAGCATTAATAGCAGTTTGTCTATTTTCTGCTGGCCTTCTGTGCGGTCAAACACGCTAAATTCAGACTCTGTTTGTCTTGCCAGATTATTTCTATCTACAAGAAACAGAATTCTCTTTGTAGCGTATAGTTAAGTAATCTATATGAAGCCAAACATGCAAGATAGGTTTTACCGGAACCAGTTGCAAGCACTGCCAGGTTCTTCTTATTTCCCATCTTTAATGATTCTTCAAATTTTACTTCTGCCCTATATTGGCAATCACGGAGACCTCGCTTCTCGATTATTGGAAGCGCACCATACTCGGATTTTTTTCCAATAATCTGAAGCATTTTCTTAGGCGAATGCATCTGTGACAGTTCTTCATAGTCACTGCCTTCTACAAGCATATTTTTGAAATAAATCTTATTGCCATTAGCCATATACACTAAAGGAATAAGCTTCTCAAACCATAAGCCATACCACGCCTGTGGCGAAACAGCAAATCCTCTGCCTGCTTCTTAACTTCATCACCTAGAGGATTTTCTTCTCTTTTTGCCTCAACAACTGCTATTGTTTTTCCATCGATAAATAGAAGGTAATCACTTTCTGTATTTCCTCTCATCAAAGCTTCCTTAACAGCAGATGTGCTATTAGGCAGATATTCATTTCGAGCCACTATATCCCAGCCAGCATTTCTTAATTGCTTATCAATTTTTACACGAGCTTTTTCTTCCGGTAACATAGGCACACTCTTCCTTTCTAATCCATTCTCTCATACCAGGTGTCCCAAAATCAGGACTTGACATACTTCCCTGACTTAATTCTTTTATCTGCCGGTTTCGCAGCATCCTTTGGAATGGCCCATGTATTACCGAATTTCATAGCCCCGTCTATCATTCCTTCGTTACAGATTGTCTGCACTCTTCTCACTGAAAGATTCCACTTTTCTGCTGTTTCTTTAATTGTCATATATTCCATATTTCTTACCTCAATAAAGTTATAAAATACGACATTTTACTCTAGCTTTCATTATAAGCGCAGAGACGCCGAAAATCAATCTAAATCATACATATTTCTGCGTACAGCCCATTACCTCTCCGCGTACAAAATTCCATAAAAATAACCTTTCAGCGCACCTGATACCAACTACGCCAAAAGGTCTATTTTTACTACACCCGTATTCAATTTTTCAATACAAGCACATATTTTTAAACCTATTTTTGTTGATATGTTTCCTTCAAAATAGGCCACAAACCCGCTTAAAATTGGCATTTCTTCGAGAGTAAGCACACCGTCTCCACATGGCTTGAGAAAATGGTATGTATTATCCATTTGTTCAAATTGTGCTTTTCTAAAAAAATCACCAACATCAAACAATTTACTAAATTTGTTTTCCCGTTCTTCTGGTGTTAGTTGTGGAGCATCTTCATATTGAGAGGAATCAATTTTATCATCACCCATAATCTTATCAAACTTATCATTTGCCTTCTCACTAAATTCAAAAGTGCTATCGCCATTTATCTCTGATGTCTCTGCCATTTCGCTCATTGCACCGATAAAATCCATAGCTTAACACCTCCAATCTTACATATAGTCCATTAATCTTTCAAATAATGTCTGTGATTCTTTATTTCTATCTAATTCAGCTTTTTGTCTAGTAAGCATAGCTATTATTTTTCTTTGATCTTCTTCACACAAAATACCAATATTTGGTTCTAGAATATCTTTAATACAGCTATACCATGATTCAATATTTGACGATTTTGTCTTTGCTAACCCAAACGCCATCTCTGCATTAAATAGATGATATACAACCTGCCCCCTCAGTTTTTGTATCTCATCTTTTTCTTTTGCGGCTACATATTTAACAAAAGAAACCTTTGCCTCTGCAGGAATCCGTTTCTTCCGGCTGTGTTTTCGTAGCATCCTGTTCCGAAGAACTTTGCCGCAATTCTCGCTGCCTTTTCGCTTGAGGAACTGCAGGAACAGAAACGCCGAATTGAAGCTGACACCATCATGGAAGCCTACCTAAAAAGCGGCAAAAATTTTGATGAGATTATGACATTTTTGAATCCATGATGGTGTTTAGTGTAACTTTTTTGCAGAGTTCACAATAATGGAATACCACTACTGGACAAAGATACACACCTTTTATTGTGTATCTTTCCAGCAGTTTTCTACTCTTCCCCATCCGTGCAGACAGCCTTTCCCATCGCAAGTTCCGCCACAATCTTGGCATATCGTTCCTGCTCACTTCCTTCTGAGCCTGCCATTGCTTTCATATAAAATTCCAAAGCGTCCTCCCGGCTGTCCCATACTTCTTCCCTTCCATAACAGATGGTCTTGACAGTATTCAGTTTTCTGCAGGAATCCTCGCCATAAACAATCCCAAGGTGGCTGCCGTTATCCCAGTCCACATGGATGGTTCCCGTATCATCCACACAGGATACGGTTCCCTTAAGACCTGTATCAAAATGGCGGTATGGGTCATTCAGTTCTATCAGTTCCACCCTTGTGCCGGATGGATATTCCTTCTTTACTTTATCTACGATTTATCTCGGTGGAAAAAACATTACTGCTCGCCCCCTTTCTTCGCTCCTGCCTTGAATGCAGATGAGCCGTCAAGGTTTGCAAGCAGAACCTTTCGGTCTGTTTTGTATTCGTCACCGATAAATCCTAGCCTCAAAAGGAAACATCTGAATGCGTATTTCTCATTCTCATTTTCCTTTGGCTTTGCCGTGATTCTTTTTTGGTTCTTCGCCATGTCGCAGATGGCTGCAATGAACCTTGTGTAAGGCGTTACCGAATCGGCATTGCAGTTGGAAAACCAAGGAAATGAAATTGTTTCTTCCTCTTCAATGATTGGAAGCTCATCCGTAAGAAATGCCTTCTTCATGAGTGGGGCTTTGCTTTCCACCAGCTTGTGCAGGTTTTCAAGTGCCTCGTCCGTGAATCCGGCTCTTGGTACTGAAATACTGACCCCGTCACAAATCGGCTCGTCTTCGCCCGCTGTTTCCACTGTGTCGGCAGTTTCTTCGGCATTCCTGTTATTGTTCCACTCTGCCTGGCTGACCCCTGTTGCCAAAACGCAGGCATCAACAATCGGTGCAACCTCATCAAGGTCATCGAAATCTCCGAATTCCAATTCGCCATTCTTTCCTACCGTAAAGTTTCCAATTTCGTAGGCACAGGAAGGAACTCCGAGGCATTTTGCCTTTCCCCCAATTTCCTTCTCAATTGCCTGAACCATAGCTTTTCGTTTGTCCTTTGTTACATTGAAATGTAGTACCATGTTTTGTACCTCCTTATGATTTTTTGGTATGTACATATATCACTCTGAAGGCACATAATAGCAAGCAAAAAAATATATAAAATTTAAGTACTGTGTGATATAATTTTTGTAGTTGTGTTTTTAAGGAGGAAGATATTATGTCTATTATCAATCAACCTTTCCAAGGTCAACTCGGTGACATTCTAATTTCGGAGTTAAAAAACGGTTATACAAATTTTACTATTTTCTCTGCATTTGCAAAGAATAGCGGAGTTTTAAGATTAAAAGAATCTATTGAGAACTTCAAGTCAAGTGGTGGATACGTCAAAGCATTTATCGGTATAGATCTAGATGGAACTTCGTATGAAGCATTGCTTAATCTATTTTCACTATGCAATGAACTGTACGTTATTCATTCCGAAAACTTTTCAACAACATACCATAGCAAGATTTATTTATTGGAAGACTCGTCTACCGCTTGGTGTGCTATTGGTTCAAACAACCTGACTGGTGGCGGTCTTTGGACCAACTTTGAAAGTTGTTCAATCCAATCATATGATTCATCGACTGGAAAAAGCGAGTTAGAAAACATTTATTCAATAATAGAAAAATATTCTGATACAGACTATTCGTGCTCTACCAAAATAAATTCCATTGATGACATTAACACATTATTAGAGGCAAATTATATATCCAAAGAAGTATCTCAGAAAATTGAGAATATCAGCAAAAGAGTATCCCAGAAGAAAAGGCAAAAGAAAAACAGCTTATTCGGATCTGAGAAGGTTACTATTCCAACAATAATAACCACTCATAAACCTCATAAGCCGCTTAATAAAGCATCTACTCCTGATATCGACTACATAATTACTCCCACCACTGAAAATGCACCTGCTTTTACCAATGAACAATTTTGGTTTGAAATGCGAAAATCAACAGGGGGGTCAAGAAATATCCTAGATTTATCAAAACTTGGACAGATAGAATCCGGTTCTGTCAAAGGAACTCCTTATGAATATTCTGATCCAGCACGAATGTATGGTGGTATAAAATTCTTTGATATTGACCCAGAAGATACTTCAAGACAAAAAAATATCACCATCAACTATCTCGGAAAGGATTATTATCCATCAACAATCAAATTTGCTCCAGATAACGGAAGTTGGAGAATCCAATTAAAAGGTACTCCAAATGATGATTCTGAAGAATTATCAAAATACGGAAATCGAGGTGATTTCGTTCATAAAATACTTGTATTCGAAAAGATCAACACCGATTATTATGTTCTCTCTCTTTTAGATGAAAGCGAACTTGATCGTGTAAAATCCCTTAGCCGTGTATGGGCACGTAATGGTAGTGGTGCTACTTCAAAAGCATATGGCATGCTCTAAGTTTATCCCAAGGAAGTTGATGCTTTAAAAAAAGCTTCAACTTCCTTTTCTGAATAGTACTTACTAAAAGTATGCAATATATTCTTGAATCTTTCTTCATTTAATCCATACAAAAGTGCTACTAATCTATCTATTTCTGCAATTATTTGTTTTCTAGTAATTTTTCTCTTTATCGGATAAATACTCACATCCGCAAAAAAGTTATCCAGTCTTTGGTCGCTTACATATAACATTCTTATTCGAGAATTAATATGCTTTTCAATTGTTGCTTTTTCTCCCATATAGACCAACTCTTTTTCAAATGATTTTGTATCCGGAATAGGAATCTGTTTAATAATTGTCTGCGTCAAATCAAGCCCCGCCATTTTTAATCTTACAATATAATCAAATACTACTGAATTAAATAATGCTAGTATGTGTAGCATTTCCTTCTTAGGCAATTGCAAAATTTGAATAGACTGACATGTCGGAATCAACGGAAGAACAGTTGCAAGCATTGTTCTTCTATTGGTAGCTGATGTCAAACTTCTCCAAGCAATCACACCTTCATCATTAAAATTTCTAGATAAATTATTCCAAACTTCTTCTTTTATAAAATAACGAGATTCTGGATACTCTTTGCCATCTATGTCACAAATCATTTTAGCTGAAGCTTTGTTTTTATACTTATCGCTTTCATTCATCCCTGAAAATGTAGCATATTTAGCGGTATATAGCTCAATAAACTTTCCCTCATATATAGGAATATAGCCATCATCATTCTGTTTAATTATACTCTCCGAATGATTTGTCAAATGAACCAGTCTACCAAATTTACATTCTGGATAACGCATTCCGAATGTATCATATTTTTCATAAATGCTAACTAGAAATTCTAATTCTTCGTTATGGCATATATTTGGAATCATTCCCGTTTCAGGATTAAGTTTATTCAATAAATCATATGACAATTCTATTTTTTCTCTATCAACAAATTTTTCATATCGTTCAATATTTAATGCTATGCTAAGATTTTTTGTATTGTTCTTTTTCAAGAAAATGACTGAAAATTCTTCACGAGAATCAATATTGAAAATCTTATTCCGATTTGTAAACATGTATACTTCATACAAATCTTTATTTTTTGTCATATCCCTAAAAAAAGCACTGTACACGGGCATCTTGAGAAGTGACGATTTAACTATCAATCCAATAATACCGCTGTTGCAAACCACATTTCGACATAATTCTGTAAAAATCGCATATGTATTTAACTCACCACAGCTTGATTTGCAAAAGCATTCCTCTTTTTTTATTAATCGCTTTGCCTTTTCGTAATCATCAATAAAACAATTATAAAAATACTTATTCGTTTCTGAAATGTTCTGAATATATTTTTCTCGCCCTGCCTTTGATCCAATTTCATGATTTTCTACATAATGCATTAAAAACTTCTTTTCTTCAAATCGAATCTTTTCCCAAGGTGGATTTCCAAGGGCAATCATTACATTGTCGTGTGATACAACACCCATTTCCAATGAATAAAATCTTCCTACCTCTGCCCTCTTAAATTTTTCTAATGGCTCTATATCATTTTTTGTAATCAATAATGGATTTCCTAATAAAATTTTATATCCCGAACTTTCTTCAAAACGCAATCTGTGTCTAGTTATCATTATTGCAATCGGATCTACATCATATCCGTAAATATCTGCACTTATCCCTTTTTGTCTGCATATTCGACATGCTGCAACCAAAAATGCTCCACCACCACAAGAATAATCAGCTATCTTTAACTCATTTACTTCTTCTCTAATATTATTTTCAAGATATTCCTCAATTGCTTTTTGAGTAATCTCATATGCAAATTCTTCTTGAGTATAGTATGAACCCAATATATCTCTATTGTTCTTTCCACCCTCGAATTTCACTTCACCATCCATAATAGAAAAATCTGTTGCTATATAACTTTGGTATAAGCAGTTTATATCAAATGCGTCATAATCATTGATAATAGATAATACCTCAGAAATAAATTCATACGAACTCGGTATTTTCAAGACATAGCACAATATTGATTCTTCAATAATATCATTCATTCCAATAATATTTTCTATTTCATTTGCAGCACAATCAGATTTAATCTCATGTGCGCAAAGAGTCATAAATGCTAAATATGAATATTCAAAATATTTTTTTCTAATATCTTCCCATTCTTCTATATCAATTGTTTTATTCATATATTTAGCAACCAAATTATGCAACTTTGCTGTCATACTTATGAATCACCCCATTTTCATATTGTAGATAAGGAACACCTTTAAATATCTCACTGTGTACTTTATTAAACGATTCTTGTATCCATTTACTATAATCAAAGTCTTTCCCAAACCTATCCATCAAATCAGATACCAATTCAGTTATTGCACATTCAGAAATTAGCACACCATTATCTGTGTTATAATCCAGTTTATATAAAACCATATTATGCAAAATCATATCCATATATTTATTTAATACTCTTTTCATTTCAAACGGCTTTTCCTGTATTTTTTTTACAACCACTTCCGGATTAACTCCTAAATCTTTAGCAACATATTCAAGGACTCCATCGCTTCCTAATGAATTTTTTGATGCTCTTGTTCTCTTTAAGCAACAAGCCGCATCTATTAGTTTTTCTAGGTATTTATCAAGTTTATCGATATCTATTTCCTGCGTTCTATCAATCAAATATGCACATTCACCAACACTATCTTGAAGATGCTTTTCTTCCTCTTCAGAAAGCCCATACTCCTTAAAAATGAATTGGTCTATTTTACTTTCAACTTCTAATTTTAGAAGTTCATTTATCAGATCATCATTAAACATTCGCCAAGCATCATTAAGCAAGTTACCACTAATATTTTGTATATATGTGGACTCATACTCTATATTATTAGGTCTTGTCGATAACATTTTCCTTTTTAGTTCAATACATAATCGTGCTTCTTTTTCAAGAACAACTGAAGAATAAATATTATCATTAACAGGAATTTGTCCAATATATCCGGCCGCTATTGTAAGTTTTGGAGACATCATTCTCACATAATATGCCGCTATTCTTGAATTCAAGAAAGCTAAATGTGCATATTCGTTTCCTTTAACAACTCTAATTCCCGGACCAGACGCAATAAAAATCTGATTATCCAGCAAAACTCTAACATTTAACCCTGCTGTTCCTGTATCACTAAATACCATTTGAGTATCACCAAAATATTTTACATTTCGTAACGCAGACCCCTTTTGAGACTTAATGTACTCGCCTTCCTTTCCCCATTTGACTACACTATCATTTAATCCCTGCCATCTGCAGTAACCGCCCCCATTACTTACAGCAACCCAATCTGTTTCACCAAAATGTTCCCAAAAATAACCCACAAGTTCTTTAGCATTACCTGTCGATGTTCCTTGCATTGGAACTGCAACATTCCGATACGGTTGCTTATTTGCTCCCATTACATTTAAGGTTCCTTTACCAGAAAAATCGTAACCATTCGGTCCATCTAACATATCTTGCCCAATATACAATCTACCTTCATTACTAATTAGCTTATCAATTTTTTCTTTTAATAAAAATGAAGATAAATTGAGTATTTCAACTTTATTATCCGACCTATATTTATTCGAAAATACAATAAGAGAAACATTTGACTTTTCTCCATTAAGGTCAAAAAAAGCACCAGAACCTAGATTCGCTATTTTTTGAATATTGTATTGCGTTGAGAAATAATTTCTTATTTCTTTAAATGACTTTAAATGCATCCATGAATTTTGAGATACTATTCCACATACACCGGTTGGTTTCAACAGATTGTGTATTGCTACTATAAACGAAACGCATGTATCACAGTTTGCATCAGGATAATTTTTTTTCAAAAATTCTTTTTCTTCTTGACGCATTCCCTTTATGGTTGCAAATGGTGGATTAGTTATTATTGCATCTGCATTTGAAAGTGCATCATCCATCCCCAACTCATTTCCATTTACAAGATTAACCACAACACGATTATCTTTTGCTAGAGAACCACAAATCGTATCTTCATTTTTTGTAACAAAGATATTAGGACAAATCTGCTCCCATAATTCATTTGTAACATCGATATTAGCTCGTTTCATTATAGATATTGCTCTTAATCTAATATTCACAATTGCTATTCTGGCAATTGACTTATCAATATCATATCCGTACAATCTACTTGTATTTAAAATAATTTCATCAACATTTATTTTTTCGCCTAAACAGTCACACAAATAATCTAAACATTCCACTAAGAAATTTCCACCACCTGCACATGGATCAACAATCTTTTTAGTCCTATCATAATCGACAACATTTCCAACAAGATAATCTATCATGTATTTTTCAGTAAAAAATTGAGTTTGACTATATATATTCCCATCAATAATTTTATTAGTATATTGATACGCCCAAGATAGAATATTATTAATATCTGGAGCATCACAGAATTTCTCTATAAATTCAGCTACAATTTCCTTTAATGAAAAATCTAAAGAAATTTCTTTCTCTTTCCCAGAAATATCTTTATAAATTATTTTATACATTTCATCTGTTTCTTTATCACCCAAATAAAATTCGAACAATGAATAAGCTATTGTAGCCAAAACCACACTCTTTTTGTCATCCTCATTTATATAAAGTCTCTCCGTAATGTTATACAATTTCTTAAGTACTTTTTTTAATTCCCGGCGTACTTCAGACACACTCTCTGTATTAGGCTTTATTGGTGATTTTGTTCTAGCATCATTCGGTCTTTTTGCATCTGCAGGAATTACCCACATATTACCAATCATCTTTGCTCCTTCTATTCGTCCTTCTTTACACAAAATCTGTATTCTTCTCTTACTTATATTCCATTTATTAGAAAACTCTTGTACTGGTAAATAGTCCATAATTGATTCTCCCTTCATTTATTTTATTTTAATCTCATTCACGAATATTATCAAGCATTTTCTCATCATTTTGTCATCCATTTTATATTCTCACCCCCACCAATTATCCATATTTGTTCTTCAACACCATCCCTCCAACAGGAACATCATTGAACATATATGTTCGGGGCAAGGCAAAAGAAAAAGACCAACAGCAGCACTTCAAATTACTACCATTGGTCTTAAAACCCTTAATTTCTAGGCATTTCTGCCTTTGCTTATTTTACCATTGACATCAATACAACCGTCTCAACATGCCCCGTAAACGGAAACATATCATATCCCCAGCACCCTTCCGCCTGGTATCTGTGTTTTTTGAGCCATGCCACATCTCTTGCGAGTGTTTCCGGGTTGCAGGAAATGTAGACGATGCGGTCCGGTGCGAGGCGGACGACGGAGGTGAGGAAGGCTTCATCGCTTCCTGCCCGCGGCGGATCCATAAACACGACATCTGCGTGCTCACCGGCCTCCGCCATCTCGGTCATGAAGACCCCGGCATCATTCTGGTAGAAGGTAATGTTTTCTGTCTGGTTCATTTTTGCATTTCGGTTCGCGTCACGCACGGCATCCGGATTCAGTTCCACGCCAATGACCTCGCCAGCCTTCTGTGCTGCCACCAGTCCAATCGTTCCGATGCCGCAGTAGGCGTCGATCACACGCTCTTTTCCGGTCAGATTTGCCAGTTCGATTGCTTTTCCGTAGAGGAACTCAGTCTGGACTGAATTGATCTGATAAAAGGATTTCGGAGAAATGCGGAATCTTCTGCCGCACAGCTCGTCCTCGATGTAGCCTTTTCCATAGAGCACGGTTTCTTTTTCTCCGAGCACCATGCTCGTCTTCTTGTCGTTGACGTTCAACACGATCGACGTGATCTCCGGGTGCAGCTTTAAGAGTGCCTTGACGAAATTATTTTTGGATGGAAGAATCGGAGAACCAAGCACCAGTACCACGAGCACCTGATTCGTCTTATGGCCGCAGCGGATCAGCGCATGGCGGAACAGACCGTATCCCGTGTCCTCGTTATACGTTTTAATCTTAAAGGATTTCAGGAGCTGGCGGATATCGCGGATGATCGCGTCTGCTGTCTGATTTTCAAGCAGACACTCATCAACCTTTACGACGTTGTGCGTTCCCTCCTCGTAAATGCCGGAAATGATCTCTCCATCGCGCCTGTGGGTAAAGACAGCGTGTACCTTGTTGCGGTAATGCAGCGGATCCTTCATCCCGGTGATCGCATGCACCGGGCAGAGCGGCTTCATCAGCTTTGAGAGCTGTTTCTGCTTCCAGGCCAGCTGCTCCTCATACGTCAGATGCAGGAACTGACAGCCGCCGCACTTCTTTTCCACCGGACAGATCTGCCCCGGAATCTTTTTGCGGTGCAAAGATTCAGTTTGCGATACCGCTGCTGTTCCCGCCTGTGATGAACGCTTCCGGCCTGCAGCTTCATTCCGTTTTTCTGTCCGGCTGCTTCTTTCACGGTCTCTTTCTTCTCCTCTGCTTCCACGTTTCATAACGGCCTTACCGGATACCGGAAATCTTTCTTCTTTCCTCCCGGATTGTTTCCGCCCCTGATACTCTCGCTCTGTTTTCGCCATTTCTTTTTCCTCGCTTCCATCTATTGTAACACGCATATCCATTTCGTCTTCCACTGTCTGTATTTTTGCAGCCCGTGACGGCTCGTCATGCCACCGGCTGCTTTTACTTTATATCTGCAAAAATATCTTTTTTCTTGTTCTCCGTCCGCAGCACTCCTTCATAATTAAATGCCGGGATAAAGCTCTCCTTCGCAGTGCCGCCCTCCTGATAAAATCCATTCGTCACACCGAGATCTGCCGCATAGTCCAGCCATCTCCGGTACTCACGCTTCGTCACTCTCCGGTTCAAAAGCGGATCTTCAAACGTTTCCTGCATCGGCGTATACTGATTCATCATACTGATATAAATCTGATCACCATACGTCTCATAGAGGTATTTCACGACGTGCTTTGCCTCCCGGACATGGCCCGGGAGCAGAAGATGACGCACGATCACCCCCCGCAGCATCCGTCCTTCTTCGTCAAACTCCGGTGTCGGCTGCTGACGCACCATTTCCGCGATCGCTTCTGTCGCGTACTTCGGATAATCAGGTGCTTTTGAATAACGTCCCGCCAGTTCGGAATCCAGATATTTAAGGTCCGGCAGATAAATATCGACCAGACCCTCCAGCATTTTTATTGTTTCCTCTTTTTCGTATCCGCTGCTGTTGTAGACAACCGGAATATGGAGGCCTTTTCTTCTGGCCGCTTCCAGCGACTCCTTCACCTGCACTGCGTAATGTCCGGCCGTCACGAGATTGATGTTGTTCGCTCCCTGTCCCTGCAGTTCCAGAAAAATTTCGGTCAGCCGATCCCCGGAAATCACAAGCCCTGCTTTTCCTCCTGAAATATCCCGGTTCTGACAGAAAACGCAGCCCAGGCTGCAGCCTGAAAAAAAGACCGCTCCGGAGCCTTCCTTTCCGGAAATGCACGGTTCCTCCCACATATGAAGCGCGGCGCGTGCCACCCTGATCTGATTATCCACATGGCAGCGCCCCATGCCCTTACTTCTGTCAGCGCCGCAGCTGCGCGGGCAGAGGCGGCACGCTGTTGAATCATTTTCATATTTTGTCAATTCTGTTCTTCTCTCTTTTCTCTGTTTCAGTTTCCTATATTGGCTATGACCCTGCAAAGTCCGGCCGGGCAATATTCCAACGTCTATGCCTGACTACACTTTAACCGAGTCAAGCAAGTCCCCTGTAAGCAGTGGGTGGGGACTTGCTTGTATCAGAGGAGTGGTACAAGCCACTCCTGATAAGCTGCGAAGCAGCTACTCGGTTATGAAATATCATAAGGAATGGATCATTCCCGCTCCGGCAGCTGCGCCAGGATAATCGCCGCAAACATCAGCACACAGCCTCCGATTTCCCTGTGGCTTAGGCTCTGTCCGAGCAAAACCCAGCCTGCCAGGACGGAAACCACCGACTCAAGGCTCAGGATCAAAGATGCCACCGTCGGATTCATACCCTTCTGTCCGATGATCTGCAATGTATAGCCAACCGCACAGGACATCACTCCTGCATAAGTGATCGGAAGCCACGCCTGAAGCATCGCGTGAAAGTCCACCTGCTCCGTCAGCAGCATTCCGACAGCGGACAGCAGCCCGCATACGAAAAACTGGATGCAGGACATCCGCACACCTTCCACTTTCGGTGAAAAATAATCGATAATCAAAATATGTATCGCAAAGGCAAAAGCACACAGCAGCAGAAGCACATCGCCAAAATTGACGGAAATCCCGTCTGTCATGCACAAAAGATACAGTCCCGCCACTGCAAGCGCAACACCGCACCAGACGCGCAGCCCCGCTCTTTTTTTCAGAAAAATACCAAGCACCGGCACCAGTACGATATACATCGCCGTGATAAAGCCTGCCTTGCCGACGCTTGTATACTGAATTCCAAACTGTTGCAGATTACTTGCAATAAAAAGCGCGGCGCCGCAGCAGATGCCGCCAAATATCAGCGTCTTCCCCGTCTCCGGCTTTGCTTCTGATAAAACATTATTTTTCTTTTTTCCGTTCACTTTATCCAGCAAAAACATGCATGGTATCAGCACCAGCGCACCCAGAATGCACCGTGCAAAATTGAACGTGAACGGCCCGACATAATCCATTCCAACGCTCTGCGCCACAAACGCAACGCCCCAGACGACTGCTGTCGTGAGCAGAAGGAGGGGATTTCTAATTGATACTTTTTTCATAATTCTCCCTCTCCTTTGCATCAAGATATTCACCGAGCAGCTTCAATCCTCTCTCGTTCACACAAAAATCCGGATCTCCGCTCCTGGCTGCCTGCAGTACCGTTTCGTACGGCATCCACTTTACCGCATCTACTTCTTCCTCCTGAAGCTTCAGCGCAGCCGCGTCCACCGGCTTTCGGTATACGTAAACCGCTGAAATTTCCCGGTCGTGAAATGGCCTGCCGTCAAATTTCGCCAAAATATCGCCGCTGTCGAAGCGTCCTACATACTCCAGTTCTTCCGGGGCAGCCACAATTCCAAGCTCCTCGGAAAGTTCCCGGAGAGCAGACTCCAGATAATCATCTCCGGCCTTTATATGACCAGCCGACGATACATCATAGCAGCCCGGGAAGGAATTTTTCCGCAGGCTCCGTTTCTGCATCAGAAGCTCATAGCGTCCTTCACTCTCTGCCACCGATTGCTCACGCACAACCCATATGTGCGCGGTGCGGTGCATCAGCCCTGCCGTGTGCGCCACCGACCGCTCGGTGACTTTTCCGGTCACGGCTCCCGTCTCATCGCAGACATCAAACAGTTCCATTTCTTTTCCGTTCAGCCATGCGCCCGTCAGCACATCGCCGCAGTACATCAGCTTCATCGAAAAGAACGGGGCATTTTCAGCGAGCAGCTTCAGGAAGATTTTGTCGCCCTCCCAGAGGTTCAGCTTCGTCACCTCCGACTTCGGCACCCACTCAAGCAGCCCTTCGTTACAGTCCGTCAGTTCGCCCTCAAAACCGTCCGCTGTATAAAGACACATATACTCCGGCGGCCAGCCCTCTGCCACAAAGGTTACGATTCCGCGGAATTTCCAGGAAGTCAGCCGAAGTCCGCTTTCCTCATACGCTTCACGCAGCAGGCATTCTTCCGGACTCTCGCCTTCCTCAAAATGGCCGCCGATTCCAATCCATTTGTCTTTGTTTACATCATTTTTTTTGCTGACACGGTGCAGCATCAGATAGCTGTCGCCGCGCTCCACATAGCACAGTGTTGTAAGCGGAGATCTCATTCTTTCACCTCATCGTCCAGCGCAAACATCTCATGCAGAATGCGTTTTCCTGTCTCCGTCTCAAAGACTTTCTCATCCGCATTGCGCATCGCATGACGGCTCGACTCATTTTCAAACAGATTTACCAGAAAATCCGCTTCTACCAAAATCCGGTAATCCAGCCCGTCAATACCACTATATGTATGGTGATGACCCACCAGATAACAGATCCTCCGGATCGCATCTCCCGGATAACCGACCTCGGTCAGCATTTTCTCCGCGACCGCCGGTCCTTCCTTCTCCTGAAGCTTACCGCTGCAGCTTCCATATTTTTCTTCTGCGACACGGATTCCAATATCGTGTACCAGCGCCGCTGCCCGCAGGATCTCCATCTTCTCTTCGGAGAGTTTTTCCGCCTCTCCGATCATATCTGCAAATGCATATACCTTCATAAAATGCTGGATACGCGCCGGACTGCCGTTTTCGTAGGCGATCATGCGCTCTTTTAATTTCAGTTCTCTCGTCATTTTTCCAACTCCTCTTTCGTCCAAATAATATTTGCAACCAATCCATATCCATCTTACGGTACAGGCACTTCTGCCACTTTGGTACTGGCCTTGGCCGCAGCAATGCATCAGGACCTCATCTCTTCCCGGATTTTCCGGCTCTCCCCCATCAGCACTTCACGCCTGTTTTGAGACGGCTCGTCCAGCACAAGCTGAAGGAGTTGCTCAAGCATCGCTCCAAGCTGCGGTCCCGGAGCCATTCCGTCCGCGATCAGGTCTTTTCCGGTAACCGCCAGTCCCTTCAGTGACATGCAGTCGCCATGTGCTTTAATATGCGCCCAGATCCGCTCCAGTTCCCTTAAATAATCAAGCTTTGCAGGGATCACATCCGGGTGGTGTGCCATGATATCCGCCCGTTTTACAAGCAGAAATGAATCAAACTGATCCGGCCCGATCTGCCATGCCGCCCGTCTCACCTCCCGTCCGCTGAGCTGCGGATACAGGGAATGGTTTTTAACCAGGTTGCACACCTGATACAGCGTATCGTTGTCAAATTTCAACCGTTTCATGATCGTTTTTGTTATGACCGCACTGTAAGCGGCATGGCCGCGGAAATGATCCTTTCCATCCTCGTCTGTCTCGAACACATCCGGTTTTCCCATGTCATGAAACAGCATCGTCAGACGCAGCACCTTATCCGACGGAATGCTGCGCAGCGCGACCAGCGTATGTTCCCCCGTCGTATAAATGTGGTGCGGATTGTTCTGGCGCTGTGCCATGATCCGGTCAAACTCCGGCATAATGACAGCGGTAATCCCCGTCTCATACGCCATCTTAAACCAGTGCGGACGCGGCGAAGTGAGGAGCTTCACCAGTTCCGTCTGAATCCGCTCCGCACTGATATTGGCAAGATTTCCCGACATTCCAAGGATGGCATTCTTCGTATCATCTGCCAGTGTAAATCCAAGCTGTGCTGCGAACCGCACGGCACGCATCATGCGCAGCGCATCCTCACCAAAGCGCTCCTTTGCGTCTCCCACACAGCGGATGGTCTTTTTTTCAATATCTGCAAGCCCGCCAAATTCATCCACCAGTCCCGTTTCCGGCGAATACGCCATCGCATTGATCGTAAAATCTCTGCGCCTCAGATCCTCCGTCAGGCTTCTGGTAAAAATCACGTTTTTCGGATGACGGCTGTCCTCATAATCGCCGTCGATCCGATATGTCGTCACCTCAAAGCCTTCTTTTCCATCCATAACTGTCACGGTTCCGTGCTCGATTCCAGTATCGATCGTGCGCGGAAAT
Source organism: Lachnospiraceae bacterium (assembly GCA_902363665.1). GTDB lineage: Bacteria > Bacillota > Clostridia > Lachnospirales > Lachnospiraceae > Choladousia. The sequence goes on from CABJAW010000002.1 coordinate 25,659, forward strand.
AACGACTTTACTTCCTGCGGCGATGCTGATGTCGTAATATCCCAGTCTCCCGGTTCCCGCCCAAGAATCGAATCACGCACACAGCCCCCTACTACGTATGCCTCATATCCGTTTCCATGCAGAACCTCAAGAATTTTTTCCGCTTTCTGCGGAATTTTAATGTATATCATCTGTCCGTCCTTTCTGCCAAACGCTTCGGTTTTCATTCACTCAGGTCTATGATAACACAGCCCCACACCCCTGAAAAGTTAAAAGTGAAAATTCTATGACTTCCCCAAAAGCGGTTTACAATAACTTGTCCAAAATGGTATAATTCCCGTAGTATTGATTATTTCGTTTCAGAAAGGATTAACAGCTATGAAAAAAAAATATCTCATTTCCGCACTTGGACTGGCAGCAGCACTGATGCTCTCCGGATGCGGCGGTGACAAAAAAGAAACTGAAACCTCGGCTCAGGAAAAGCAGACTGCTGCAGGCACGGAAGCTTCCTCTGACATTTCCGGCAGCACCGGCGAAACTGCTGATGATACAGATACAGCCGATATCGTCAGCGAAGAGACCGAAACCGAGACAGAAGCCACCATCGCTCCAATCACCCCTTCTGATTACCTTGTAAAGGATGCCTCCAAATATGTAACGCTCGGCAATTATGACGGTCTTGAAATCGTTCAGTATACGTACGATGTGACGGATGACATGGTACAGCAGCAGATCGACATGGATCTGCAGAGCGCCGGCACAGAGGAAGACATCGACACACCGTCTGCTTCCGGTGATATTATCTATGTCTCACTGAAGGCCGTGGCAGAAAATGCTGATTCCGAAAATACTTCCGAAGCCACCACAGAAGCTGCCTTGGAAAGCTCTTCCGAAACCACCACAGAAGCTGCCTCCAAAAGTTCTTCCGAGGTCTCCACTGAAGCTGCTTCTGAAAACACTTCGGACCTCCTGTCCGCAGATGACACTTCCGACGAATCGGATGATGCGGAAAACACCTACTTCACGATTGGCAATGAAGAATACGGCGCTGATTTTGACAAAGAGCTGATCGGCCTTTCTACCGGAGATACGAAGCAGTTCTCTGTTACTTTTTCTGATGATGACTGGGTAAATGAAGACTGGATCGGACATACCGTTGATTTTACAGTCACCGTCAACGGTGTAACCCGCGTAACTGTCCCGGAATACAACGATGATTTCATTACAAATTATACGGATTACTCCAGCAAAGAAGAGTATGAGGCGGCTGTCCGCAAAAACCTTGAGGATCAGTACACCGACATCAGTTACTCGGATGCCATCGAGTCCCTGTTCCAGGCAGCACTCGATGCCACAACCTTCAATGGCTATCCGCAGGATCTCTACAATACATGCAAGGAAGAATCCATCTCCTTCTACCGCATGTTTGCCGGAGATGACGGTACAAGCGATGCAGATATTCTCGCCGCATTCGGTATTTCAGAGGAAGATATTGACTCCGAAGTACTTACCGCGGTCAACCAGCGTCTTCTGATCAGCGCTTACTGTGAGGCAAACAACATCACCCTGACCGAAGAAGATTATCTCAATTACCTTGAAAACAACGCAGCTGACTACGGTGAGGAAAGCGCCGCTTCCTTTGAAGAAGATTACGGACGTGATTCTCTTGTCTGGTCACTCTATCAGTCGAAGGTAGCTGATCTGCTTTATAATTCCGCAAAAATCACAAAAACTTCCTATTCTGATGATCTGTTCTCGGATGATCTCTCCGATCTGCAGTTTGGCACCGAATCAGACACGGAAGCAGCTTCAGACGCAGAAACCTCCGAAACACTTGCCGAAGGCGATGATCTATCCATGGAACTGGAGACTTTCTCCTCCGAAGATGTAGTTGATCTGTCCGAATCATCTGCCACTGAATAAGTAGGGATTTTTCAGTATTTTACTTGACACCCCCTCAGTTTGTGCTATAATGGGATTGCATAAAGATTGACTGGTTCATTAGTTTCACTCACTATTATAGACCATGAAATAAACCTTTATAATCTATAATAGTGAGTGAAATTTTTTGCCCGGTCACTTGTAAAAGGTTAGGAGGTACCATCATGAACAAGGGTACAGTAAAGTGGTTCAATGCAGAAAAAGGCTATGGTTTTATTACAGGAGAGAACGGATCTGATGTATTCGTACATTTTTCTGCAATCCAGGGAGAAGGCTTCAAAACTCTCGAAGAAGGACAGGCAGTTTCTTATGATTTGACAGAAGGCGCTCGCGGAATGCAGGCAGCTAATGTAGTAAAGCTTTAAGATACCGTATGTCGAAAGCGGGGCTGGATTTTCCGGCTCCGCTTTTCTTGTTGTCAGTTTGTCTTTCTTTGCAGCAATATTTGACCCAAATTGCTGCAAAACCGCTGCCCGTTTCTATAATTTCATGCTGATCTGTAATTATCCTGTCACCATCTGGCTGCTGTGCAGCTTACGCGGAATATAACAAATAAAGTAACTGTTCAGAACCACCTCCAAAATGCTGCGCATTTCGTCGGTGTGGCGTATCCGCCAAATAGATTTCCATGTAAAAGTGTTCATTCATGCAAGCATGATTCACACTTTTGCATGAAAATCTGCCTGGCTCTGAACAGTTACCAAATAAATTTTTCTACCTATGAACAGACGATACCGAAAAAAACGTAATTATCCACATTATACACGGTCTGCCCGTGGGAAACGCCGCAGACTGCTCCGCCTGATCCGCCGCTACGTTCTGCCTGTGCTTCTTCTTTTGTGGATCTTAACTTCACTCTTTCCGGCGCAGACACAATTGCTTTTGGATGCTGCCGATACATATGTCCTCTCTCCGGTCTGTGAATCGATCGTGGAGCCGTATCTGCTTACACCGCTTGATGAGCACGTTCTGCGGCCTCTAAATGAACACATTCTGACACCAATCGATGATACGGTCGGCGCTCCGCTTCGCAAATGGATCTTCACACCTCTTTCGGAACATGTGCTGACCCCCGTCTGGAACACTGTTTCCAGTGCACTCACCGAGCATGTAATCGCTCCATTCCAGACAGAGGTTATTCAACCTCTCACCGCTGATGTCCATACTGCCCTTGAGGATTATTTTTATACGCCGCTTGGTCTTTCCCCACCGTGGAATCCGAATCCCGATTCAGACAGCGGTGACAATGATTCCAAACTCACAGCCGATACCGTAAAAGGCTCTGACGATTTTGAAGTCCATTACCTCGATGTCGGGCAGGGACTGTCGGTTCTTGTTCGCTCCGGTGATCATGCACTCCTCTATGACGGCGGTGACCGCAGTCACTCTTCGTTCGTTGTTGCCTATCTGAAGCGTCAGGGGATCACAAAACTCGACTACCTGATTGCCTCGCACTATGACGCAGACCATTTGAGCGGACTGATCGGTGTGCTGCACACCACGCAGGTCGATACAGTACTCGGCCCGGATTATGTGCACACTTCCAAAACGTATACATCCTTTCAAAATGCGGTGACTGATTCCGGGAATACCGTCTGCCACCCGACAGCCGGAAGTGACTATCAGCTTGGGGATGCATATTTTACCGTAGTCGGCCCGATCCGGTCGTACACGGATTCCAACAACAATTCCATTGCAATCCGCATTGTAAACGGCGATAACAGCTTTCTGCTGACCGGTGATGCCGAAATGCAGAGCGAGGAAGATATGTGCCGCAGTGGTCTGAACCTCTACAGCGATGTTATCTGCCCCGGCCATCACGGCTCCTCCAACGCCACTACAAGCCTGCTTCTCGCCTGTACGCAGCCCATCTGGGCTGTCATCAGTGTGGGTGCCGGAAATGACTACGGACATCCGCACCAGGAAACGCTTCAAAGACTTGCGGACGCAGGCGTTAAGGTGCTGCGGACGGATGAGCATGGGACGATTGTGGCGAGGTCAGATGGACAAAATATTACGTGGGAAACGGAGCAATAAAACAGGAAACAAAAGGCTTAAGCTTTAAAGCTTAGGGAGTTAAAGCTTAAAGCTTAAAGTTTGATGCTTACTCCGGACGGAGGCTTCCGCTCGCCCTTTCCACACCCTAAAAATAGCAGGCTCAAAATCGCCTGCTATTTCTAATCCTGATAAGTATTCTCTTTTATTTTCATCTTCAGGATACCCCTGCATCTCACTCAGCGGCCAGCATCACGATGTTCTCGATCTCCTGGTCTCCGTCCTTAATGTAACCGCAGGCCTGAAGCCCCGCACGCACGATATCGTTCCACATCCCCGGTGTAAAGCTGCACACCGTATGATCGCTGAATTCGATTCGGCAGGACTGGTTTTTGCAGCCTTCCTCACAGGAAATGCGATACATATTCTTTCTGCTGATCGCACCGATCCGTTCCAGCATATTCACCATGCGGTAAACCGTTGCCATCCCGATGCCTGGATCCTTCATGGATGCCTTGTAATAAATCTCCTTGCAGCAGGAGCAGTCTTCCTCCAGAATGATGTCCAGCAAAGTCAGACGCTGCTTTGTGATTCTGCATCCCTGATCCTTCAGCTGCCTCAAGATCTGCTCTTTCTGCATCTTTGTTGTCTGGTAGCGTACCTCTTCCGGAGCGGTTTCTTTTCTGTGATCCGTCCTGTGCTCAGTCCGATACCGTTCTTTTGCCGACTGCATCTGTATAATCTCACTTCCCATACGCATCACCTCAGTGGCAACGGCCGCCACAGTTTTTACACTCACCGCCGCACTGGATTGATTTTCCGTTCTTTTTGTCCTTTACCATACTGCGAACCGCCAGTCCTACAATGCCTGCCAGTACGAGTCCTACTATTACAGATCCCATTCTGCCACCTCCTTATTTTATTCCCGCGAGCAACGAGCCAAGTAGCCATGCTTGCATGGAGATTTGGCGACTGCCGCGAGGATCAAATATCCCGTTGCTTGCAGCGGGGTATTTGATTACTTCCAGTTCGCGTTTCCATAGAACCATAACACACACGGCCGGTACCGGTGCGCTTTCGCGGAACCGTCACCGGCCGTGCAAATTACAGGATGAATCTTTTATTGCTCAATTATTTTGCTTTTGATACTTTTACATCCATATCCAGTGTCTTTGCCTCCTTGTACGGACGAAACAGCAGATAAATGAATGCTGCAACGATTGCAAATGCAACAATCGTCCATACACTGAAGCCAGCGCCTGTAACCAGCATACCGATTCTTGCTACGCAAAGAGATACGAGGTATGCAAGACCACACTGATATCCGATTGCGATCCAGAACCACTTCGTGTTGTTCATCTCACGTTTGATTGCACCCATTGCTGCGAAGCACGGTGCACACAGAAGGTTGAATGCCATGAAGCTGTATCCGGTAATTGCAGTAAACTTGGAAGCCATCTCTGCGTATACGCTTCCGTCTCCGCCGCCGTACAGAATACCAAGTGTACCAACGATATTCTCTTTTGCAACAAGGCCTGTGATAGAAGCCACTGCTGCCTGCCAGTTGCCCCAGCCCTGCGGGATGAACAGCCAGCTGATTGCGTTACCGATCATTGCCAGGATGCTGTAGTCGATCTGATCCTCAGAAAGCATCTGGAATTTGCCATCTACAACTCCGAAGTAAGTTGCAAACCAGATTACGATGGTGGAGCACAGGATGATGGTGCCTGCCTTCTTGATGAAGGACCAGCCACGCTCCCACATGCTGCGCAGTACGCTTCCAACCGTCGGAAGGTGGTAAGCCGGGAGCTCCATAACGAACGGAGCCGGATCGCCTGCAAAGAGCTTTGTCTTCTTCAGGATGATACCGGAGCAGATGATTGCTGCGATACCAAGGAAGTATGCGGACGGTGCTACCCAGGAAGCGCCGCCGAAGATCGCACCTGCGATCATTGCGATAAACGGAACCTTCGCACCACACGGGATGAAAGTGGTGGTCATAATTGTCATCTTACGGTCATGGTCATTCTCGATGGTACGGGAAGCCATGATACCCGGGATACCGCATCCACTGCCGATCAGCATCGGGATGAAGGATTTTCCGGAAAGGCCGAACTTACGGAAGATACGGTCCATGATAAAGGCAACACGTGCCATGTAGCCGCATCCCTCAAGGAATGCAAGGAAGATAAACAGGATCAGGATCTGCGGAACGAATCCAAGTACGGCGCCGACACCGGCTACGATACCATCCATGATCAGTCCGTGCAGCCATCCGTCTGTTACACCGGCTGCGCCAAGTACGTTCTCAAGAAGAGCCGGAATACCCGGAATCCAGATACCGTAGTCAGCCGGATCCGGAGCTTCGCAGTTCCATTTTTCAAGGACTGCTGCTGCATCTGCAAAATCAGCACCTGTTGCAATTGCTTCTTCTTCTGCAAGTGTCTCTTCATCTTCGATTGTGTAAGTTACTTCTGCGTCTGCAGCCACGGTCGGAGCGAACTCTTTCAGTGCTGCGGTTGCTGCGTCTGCATCAAAGTCATCAGACTCTGCGTCAAGCATTTCTACCAGGCTGTCATCTCCGGCGTCCTCTGCAAATGCATTTACAATTGCAGATGCATCATCGAACTCGCCTGCATCGCCATCGTAAGCGCTTCTGCCGATACCGGCCAGATACCAACCATCGCCGAATACACCGTCATTTGCCCAGTCTGTTGCGATACCGCCGACTGTTGTTACAGATACATAATATACGATATACATCACCAGTGCGAAGATCGGGAGTGCCAGCCAGCGGTTGGTCACGATCCGGTCGATCTTGTCTGATGTGGTCAGTTTCTCTTTTGTCTGTTTCTTAGTCACACACTGTCCGATAATGGAAGATATGTAAACGTAACGCTCGTTTGTAATGATACTCTCTGTATCATCGTCAAACTTGTCTTCCAGCTCTTTGATCTGAGCAGATACATCCGGCACGTTTGTCATCTGTGTCTGGATCTTGTCATCCTTCTCCAGAAGCTTGATCGCGAAGAAACGTTTCTGCTCTGCCGGTACGGAGGTAAGCTTTGCAGCAACCTCATCGATTACGGACTCAACCTCCGGTGCAAATTCATGTACGGAGTTCATAACACCTTTCTTCTGTGCAAGTGCTACGGCACGCTCAGCAGCCTTTGTGATACCGGTGCCCTTCAGTGCGGAGATCTCAACTACCTCACATCCCAGCTTTTTGCTCAGCTTGTCGATGTAGATCTTATCTCCGGTCTTCTCTACGATATCCATCATGTTGATCGCCATGATTACCGGAATACCAAGTTCCAGGATCTGGGTTGACAGATAAAGGTTACGCTCGATGTTTGTACCATCAATGATATTGATGATCGCATCCGGACGTTCAGAAATCAGATAGTTTCTTGCTACGACTTCCTCCAGTGTATACGGAGAAAGAGAATAGATACCCGGAAGATCCATGATGATGACATCTTTATGTCCTTTCAGTTTACCTTCCTTCTTCTCAACCGTAACTCCAGGCCAGTTTCCTACAAACTGGTTTGATCCGGTCAGTGCGTTAAACAGTGTTGTTTTTCCGCAGTTCGGATTTCCGGCCAGTGCAATTTTGATAGCCATTTTTCATTTCCCTCTTTTCTTAAACTTTTTCCTGTCCTGCACGAAATATGCATGCTTACTTTTATTTGCCTTATGAAACATAAATTACTGCAAGCTTCCGCAAGTACTCTTCATCTTGCTTTTATTAGCATTTGCTAACCATCAGGCAAAAAAAATTACTCTACCTCGATCATTTCCGCATCTGCTTTTCGCAAAGACAGTTCGTATCCTCTCACGGTAACTTCTACCGGATCGCCGAGCGGTGCTACTTTTCTTACAAACACCGGAACGCCCTTGGTAATCCCCATATCCATGATACGTCTCTTAACCGGACCTTCGCCATGCAGTCTCTTGACCGTGACAGTCTGCCCACAGGCAACTTCTCTCAATGTCTTCATGTCTCTCTCCTTCTTTTCTTTTTGGCTGTATCATCCGCATAAACCAGAATCTGCGGCAGCTTACACCATGATCTTGTTCGCCATATCTTTTCCAATAGCGACTCTGGAGTCCTTGATATTTACGATTATGTTTCCTTCAACCTGAGAAATCACCGTAACCGCAGCCCCTACTACAAAGCCAAGATTCTCCAGGAATCTACGGGTATCTTCTTTCCCGCCTACTTTTTTGATGATATTTTCTTCACCAGCATTCGCCATTGTGAGCGGCATCATCGTGTCCTCCTTCTTTCTTATTGATTTGTTTTTTCAATTCTTCGTTAGTGTATGCTAATTTTCATTAGATGTCAATAAGTTTTTTTGAAAAACTTTCTCAATAAGCGGACAGTAAGATTCAGGCGAACCGGCCGGCCCGCCTGAACGTATCATTCTGGCATTCTTTCTGAACTTGATTTTCAGCCTGATGTACTGCCTGTCTGATCCTCCTTCTGGTCTTTCAGAACACCATTTCGGGCTGTTTTTCTTTATGCGAGAGATTTTCCAAGCTCCTGGCACGCTGCCTTTGCATCGTCATCCGGTTCTTCCTGGCAGATTACACTCTCATGTGTGAGCACTGCGCCCTCATTTTTGCAATTCTCTTCCCAGGTACGCATCCACTCACCGTCACCCCAGCCATAAGAGCCAAACAGTGCAATCTTTTTACCGCCAAGCCTTGAGATGCAGGCGCTGAACATCGGCTCAAACTCTGTCTCTTCCAGCTCTTCTGCGCCCATTGCCGGACAGCCAAATGCGATCGCATCATACTCATCCATCTTGTCTGCGGAAAAATCATCCGGAGTCATTACAGAGACCTCTGCCCCTGCTGCCTTTGCGCCCTCTGCAACCTCATTTGCCATTGCCTCTGTATTGCCTGTGCTGCTCCAGTAAACTACTGCTACTTTGCTCATTGTTTTGTCCTTCTTTCTTTTTTGATATGTAACTGCTCAGAAACAGCCATTTTTTCATAAAACAGCTGTAAAATGCCTATAAAACAGTTACTATATATGGCATGCGATATACGGGCAGGTTTTCTGCTCCGCCATCGCTGGTTATGCAGCTACGGTGAGCTGCAGAACGCTCCTTCCCTGATGCCACAGACGCATATAAACATCCCGGCATTTTTTGTATCGTGCAAACAGCTTTACAGCCTCGCACTCGTTGCAGTACACCTTCCAGCAGCCGGAGCATTTGAAATTGTGTCCCGCATTCTCAATGAAACCGATCACATCGCCGAGCGGATAATCGAGGAAAAGCCCGATCTCATGGGGAAATCCTTCCTGCCCGGCAAGGCGTTCCTTCAGATGCGCAAGTGCCGCATCCACATCCATCAGATCTCCGGTTATCTGATATCCATACCGTGTAAGAAATCCCACCACGCCAGGCTGCTTCAGATTCTTTTCCAGACGTGTTTTCCGGCACACATACACCAGTGCCTTCGTTTCATGTCTGCGCAGCAGCACAACGCTGATCCCTTTTCCTTCCATTTCCTGATTCCAGTATCCGATCTGGTCAGACAGCTCTTTTTCTGATTCATACGGCATGCTGAACAGGTTTGCTGTTTTCAGTGACGCAAGTGTCGGCGAACAATTTCCGATCAGATATTCTTCCAGCATAACGGCTCCTTTTTCTGCATTTTCTTTTCTCACTGTTCAAAGCCAGTCTTTCGGTCTGAACAGTAACAGTGTAGCCGTTCTCCGGCTATTGTATGCACTGCAACCAATTTGCGCAGCAAATTGATTGCCTACTTGCGCATATCGTGCGCAGCACGATTCTCATATGCGCATTACCGCTTTCCTGCAACCAATTTGCGCAGCAAATTGATTGCCTGCCTGCGCAATACTCTTATGCGCAATACTCTTCCAGCACATTTTTCAGTGCAGCCGCACTGCTCGCGTGGACTCTTGCCACCGGAATATTGCTGCGTTTTGCTTCCTGAGCCGCCGCGATCACCATTTTATGGGAAACGGTATTTGTAAACAAGATCAGAAGATCCGGACATCCGATCTTTTTGCGGATCGGTCCGTTCTCCTTTGCGAACACCTTCGCCTTACATCCATAGCATTTGCAGATATCCGCATACTGACATACCATTCTCTCATTTCCTCCGATAATCACAACGCTCATACGTTACCTCCATTCCTGATGTTCTCCGCGCAGCTGTGTGAAGCTCTGTAAACTCCTGCAGCCTGATTTCCCTCAGCCATACTTTTCCCGTTTTTTCACTGTTTTTGCGTTCCAGTTCTACTATAACTATCTTTTGTTAGCTATCGCTAACTAGTATTTACAAAAACAGGGATGATGCAAAACGCCCGGTCGGACCGCCTTTTCTGGTTTTACAGCATCCCAGCTCTCCTGATGTTTTCTACTGCTTTCTTTTTTTGTCAGGAGCACCTCTCAGACGACATTCTGTGTCACTTTACATGAGGCTTTCCTGTCTGTATTTTCAGCTTTTGTCAGTAGCTATGACTAACTATGATTAATATATACTAACTTCCGTTATCTGTCAAGATGATTATTGAGAATCATTTCTCGATAACTTTATCGCAGTACAGCGAAAAACCGTCATTTTATGCTGTCTGTCGACCCGTCTGTGCGTTCACGGCATCTCGCAGCTGATCCAGTGCCTGCTTCAGCGTCGCTCTCGGGCATGCGATGTTGATCCGTTCAAAGCCTTCGCCGTCCACACCGAACATCGCGCCGCTGTCAACCCAGAGATGTGCCTTTTTCTCGATCAGATCCACGCGCTGTGCCTCTGTCAGGCCAAGTGTGCGGAAATCCAGCCACAAAAGATACGTTCCTTCCGGCTCGATCAGATGAATCTGCGGAATATTTTCCTGCAGGTAAGTGCGCACAAAATTCAGATTCTCAGCCAGATATTCCTTCAGCTGACTCAGCCATTCCTCTCCCGTCTCATAGGCTGCCTGACAGCCGATCAGCCCCATCAGGTTCAGCTGGCTGTAGCCTGCCGCATCGACGGCTTTTTTGAACTGTCTGCGAAGCTCTGGATCCGGGATAAAAATATTCGACACCTGAAGCCCTGCCAGATTGAACGTCTTGCTTGGTGCCGTGCAGATCACGGAATTCTTTGCATATGCTTCTCCAAGCGACGCAAACACGGTCTGATGGTGTCCCGGATACGTAAAATCACCATGGATCTCATCGCTGACGATCTTTACGCCGTGTGCAAGGCAGATATCTCCCATGCGCCGCAGTTCCTCCTCTTTCCAGACACGTCCAACCGGATTGTGCGGGCTGCACAGCAGAAACAGCCTGACATTCTGCTCCTTGATCTTCTGCTCGAAATCCTCAAAGTCTACTTCATAATGGCCATGCTCCAGCTTCAGCGGACTGTTCACCGGCACGCGCCCGTTATCCTTGATTGCTTCACTGAACGGATAGTAAACCGGCTGCTGGATCAGGACACCTTCCCCCGGCTTTGTGAATGCCCGGACCGCCGCTGCGATCGCAAAGACAACGCCGGGCGTTTTGATGAGCCATTCCGCCTTCGGATTCCAGTTAAAATGTTTTTCATACCAGCTGCGAATCGCCTCAAAGTAATCCTCTTTCGCTTCACTGTAGCCGTAAATTCCGTACAGCGCTGCCTCCGTAAGGCGCTTCGATACCTCCGGAACGGTCCGAAAATCCATATCCGCCACCCACAGTGGTAAAATGTCCTCGTCTCTTCCGCGTTCTTTTGCAAAATCATATTTCAGGCTTTTTGTGCCATGCCGGTCGATGAGTGTATCAAAATCGTATTTCATGCTGCTTTCCTCCGGAGTTTTCTTTCCAGTCATCTGTTTTCGTCTTTCAGTTATTCCAGTGCCTGCGCCAGGTCTGCGATCAGGTCATCCACGTCCTCGATGCCGACCGACAGCCGCAGGAAATCATCCGTAATGCCAAGCCGCTCTTTTACTTCCGCCGGTACATCGCCGTGTGTCTGCATGGTCGGATAAGTCAGCAGTGTCTCCACGCCGCCAAGACTCTCCGCAAACGAGATCAACTGCACCTTCTCCAGAGTACACTTTGCCGCCTGCGCATCTTTCACCCGGAACGAGATCATTGCACCCGCTCCCCTGGCCTGTGCTTTATTTATCTCGTAGCCCGGATGCTCCGGAAGCCCCGTATAGTACACCTGCTCCACCTTTTCCTGCTCTTTCAGCCACTGCGCGATTTTCTGTGCGTTGCTCTGCTGACGGTCCATGCGCACCGGAAGTGTCTTGATGCCGCGCAGAATCAGAAAACTGTCAAACGGAGAAAGACAGCAGCCGTTCGTCTTAAAGTAAAAACGCGCCGTTTCGGAGAGTTCCGGCGTCTTCACGCACAGAAAACCAGCCAGTGTATCGTTGTGTCCGCCCAGATACTTTGTGCCGCTGTGGATTACCATATCCGCGCCAAGATCAATCGGTTTTTGCAGATACGGCGTTAAAAACGTATTGTCCACAATCAGATACAGGCCGTAGCGGTCTGCCAGACGGCGCATTGCCCGCAGGTCAGTGACGCGCATTGTAGGATTGCTCGGTGTCTCGATGTAGATCGCTTTTGTATGTTCCGTGATCTGCTGCTCAACGAGCGCCTCGTCCGCAGTGTCGACGTAGGTAAAGCTCAGGCCTCTTTGTTTTTTTGCATTGTCAAACATGCGCACAGAACCACCGTAAAGGTCCTCCGTGCAGATAATATGATCGCCCGGGAAGAAAAATTCCAGACACAGCCCGATCGCCGCCATCCCGTTCGTGCAGGCCATCGTATCGTACGCATGCTCCAGCGAGGAAACCGTCTTCTCAAGCTCATCTCTCGTCGGATTGTTTACACGTGTATAATCGTAGCCGGTCGACTGTCCGGGACCCGGATGGATAAAGGTTGCTGTCTGGAATATCGGGGTAGAAACGGCGCCATACGGATGATCCTTGTCCAAACATCGGTCGCCGTGGATACATCGTGTCTCAAAATGGTAAGTCATAGTCTTTCTCCTTGTAACGTTTTCCTGTATATTATTCCTATCAGTTTAGTAGAATTAACTTAGAAAATAGTACCACAGAGGGAAAGATGTGTCAACGCGGGAAAGAAACTCTGGTATTCGATATCTCCTATAACTGGTTATTTCTCCTGCACTTGACACCCTTTTGCCGCAGCTGTTACACTGAACGTATACACCTGACATTGGCTGTAATTATAATTTCCTCTCATTCAGAGGTCCGCCATCATTTTATTGTTGCCTGGAAAGGAGCCTTTTTATTATGACACTCGACACCCATAAACTTGCCAGACTCGGCCTCTTTACCGCACTGGCTTCCATTCTCGGCTATATCGAATCCCTGCTGCCCGTTTTTCCGGGCATCCCAGGTATTAAGCCTGGCCTTGCCAATCTCGCTGTCCTCTTTCTTTTGCTTCGCTATACATGGAAAGAGGCTGCCGTAGTATCGGCAGCCCGCATTTTGATCATCGGTTTTCTGTTTGGAAATTTATTTGGAATTATCTACAGCTTTTCCGGTGCCGTACTCAGTCTGTGTGCCATGACATTCTTCCAGAAAAAAACGGATGTCTCTCCCGTTATGCTCAGCATTCTCGGCGGTGTTTTTCACAATGCCGGGCAGCTTGCTGCTGCGATGGTGATCGTCGAAAATTCTGCACTGATCTATTATGCGCCCGCGCTGCTTGTCGCCGGGGTCGTAACCGGCGCGGTGGTCGGCATTATCACTTCAGAAGTGTCACACCGGATCTGACTGTGGCAAAGACACAGAAAAGAGGATTGTGAATGTCCGCTTTACTTCAGAGAGCCAGACATCTCAGTCCTCCTCAATATGCTCCTGACCCTGTGCAACAATCGTCCGGACATGCTCATCTGCCAGGGAATAAAAGATGGATTTGCCTTCTCTCCGGCTCTTGACCAGGCGGCTCTGTTTGAGGATGCGCAGCTGATGTGAGATCGCCGACTGCGTCATATTCAGAGTTTCCGCCAGATCGCAGACACACACTTCCGCCTCAAACAGGACGAAAAGAATCCGAATTCTTGTAGCGTCTCCGAAAATTTTAAATAATTCCGCCAGATCGTTTAATTCCTCTTCCTCCGGCATCGTCTGTTTTACAATTTCCAGCAAATTTTCGTGTACTTCATATTCCTCACAGCATTCCTGCTCTTTCTCGTTTTCTGTCATCGCTTTTTCTGTTATTTCTTTTTCCGTCATCCGAATCTGCCTCCTCTTATCTTATAAAGATCCTTCTGTCAGGATTTCCCATCCGTACGGCGTACCCAATGACTCTTCACGCCACTGCCGCATGGCACCACCGCATCTGTTCTATCATCAGCCACTGATTCCTGCGAAAGCCAAATATACCGATCCAATCTATCTGCTTACAGCCGGGTTCTTTTATCTCCCCGGCTGTATCTGTTTCATCAGTCACAAATGGCCTGTATACTTCTGCTCCCTGACATATCTTATATTTTACCGGCTGTCCTGCTCTGAATCATTACAGATTTTTTACGAACAGTGCGCGGATCGCATTAAGCACTGCAATGATCATGACTCCGACATCCGCAAAGATCGCCATCCACATGTTTGCAATACCAAGCGCACCGAGCGCCAGGCAGATCAGCTTGATTCCGATTGCAAAGTAAATATTTTCATAAACGATATGGATACATTTTCTGGAAATCTTGATCGCCTTTGCGATTTTCTGCGGATCATCGTCCATCAGCACGACATCTGCAGCCTCAATTGCCGCATCCGATCCCATTGCGCCCATCGCGATACCGATGTCTGCGCGGGACAGTACCGGCGCGTCGTTGATTCCGTCACCGACGAAAGCAAGCTTTTCATTTTCTTTCTTTTCGCCAAGCAGATGCTCTACCTGTGTTACCTTGTCCGCCGGAAGCAGCTCGCTGTGCACTTCATCGATGCCAAGCTCCTGTGCCACCTGGTCAGCTACCTTCTTCATATCACCGGTCAGCATGACAGTCTTCTTGATTCCTGCGCGCTTCAGATCGCGGATCGCCTCTTTCGCATGCGGTTTTATCATATCAGAAATCAGGATATGTCCTGCATACTCGCCATTGACCGCAATATGCACAACCGTTCCAACATGATGGCACTCACAATACTCAATGCCAAGGCGCGTCATCAGCTTGCCGTTTCCTGCAGCAACCTTTACGCCGTCTACGACTGCGGTGACACCGTTTCCGCTGATCTCCTCAATATCAGAAACCCTGCTTCGATCAATTGTTTTTCCATATGCCTTCTGAAGGCTCTTGCTGATCGGATGCGAGGAAGCACTCTCTGCCAGTGCCGCATACTCAATCAGTTTCGCATCATCCATGCTGGAATGATGCACACCGCTCACCTCAAACACGCCCTGGGTCATGGTTCCGGTCTTATCAAATACCACATATTTTGCCTGGGAAAGTGTCTCCAGATAATTTGAACCCTTTACCAGTACACCTTCCTTGCTCGCTCCGCCGATTCCTGCAAAAAAGCTGAGCGGGATACTGATGACCAGTGCACATGGGCAGCTGATTACGAGGAAGGTCAGGGCACGATAAATCCAGTCGCCCCACTCCGGAGACAGACCCATGAAAAACATCCGTACAAGCGGCGGAAGAATCGCCAATGCCAGTGCGCCGTAGCAGACTGCCGGCGTATAGATTCGTGCAAATTTTGAGATAAAGTTTTCGGAACGGGATTTGCGGGAACTGGAATTTTCCACAAGCTCCAGAACCTTCGCTACCGTAGACTCGCCGAACTCCTTCGTCGTACGGATGTGAAGCACACCTGTCATGTTGATGCAGCCGCTGATGACTTCTTCTCCCTCGGAAACGTCACGCGGAAGGCTCTCACCAGTCAGTGCACTCGTATTCAGAGAAGATTTTCCTTCAGTAACAATACCATCGATCGGCACCTTTTCACCCGGCTGTACAATGATTGTCGTTCCGATCGCGACCTCATCCGGATCGACCTGCTCCAGCTTTCCGTCACGCTCTACATTCGCGTAATCCGGACGGATATCCATCAGGTCACTGATATTTCTTCTGCTCTTTCCAACTGCATAGCTCTGGAACAGCTCGCCGATCTGATAAAACAGCATAACAGCTACACCTTCCTTATAATCGCCAAGCAAAATGGCGCCGATAGTCGCGATCGCCATCAGAAAGTTTTCATCAAATACCTGCTTATTGCAGATACCTTTCCACGCCTTTTTCAGAATATCGTGTCCGATCACCAGGTACGGAACCATAAATAACACAAATTGCAGCCAGCCCTCTGCCGGAAGCAGAGACAGCACGACGATCAGCGCTGCCGCCACGATGATACGGATCAGCATTTTTTTCTGCTTCTTGTTCATAATCTTTTCTCCCATCCCACAGCGAACCCACGTGTCCTGCAGAACAGCCGGCTTCTCTTTCCACCGCTGCCTCTGCACATCCCCGGTCCGATCTGTGCGCTTTCTGTCTGATAAACCCCGGGCTTTTTCTATCCGAATCCATACGGAAAGAACAGGCCCGGGGCAATCTATTCTAATACAGAGCTCACAAACAGATCGATTCTCTCTCTTTTCTGAATTCTGTACAAGTTCGTAACTGTTCAGAGCCAACCTCCAAAATGCTACGCATTTCGTCGGTGTGGCGTATCCGCCAAATAAAATTTCAAAAACAGGCTTAAAAATGCGAGCATTTTACGCCTGTTTTATGAAATTTTGCTTGGCTCTGAACAGTTACACAAGTTCTTTATTTTTCAGCATCTGCCAAAACAAAGACGGTCAAACAGGCGATGCCCGCTCAGTCCTTTACGTGCTTCGCCTAAAATGTTACTTTTACAGATAGATTTCGCAATCGTCTTCTACCTTCTTGCAGTTCTTCAGAACATCTTTCATAACAGTCTTCGGATCCTGGCCCTCTTCGAACTCAACGATCATCTTCAGGGTCATGAAGTTTACTGTCGCGTCCTTTACACCGGCGGTGTTTTTTGCAGCCTCTTCCATCTTGTTTGCACAGTTTGCGCAGTCTACTTCGATTTTGTACGTCTTTTTCATGATTGTTTTTCCTTTCTCTTCCATATTATAGTGTAATTTATTTTTTTGTTCTTTTTATCATATGAACATTTATTCATATGTTTGTTTTTATTATAACGTCTATTTCTGATTTGTCAAGTCTTTCTTCTCTTTTTCGCTTCATTTTTTCACTTTAGTTTTTTCCGTTTTCCCGCATGCAAACTTACTGTTTTTTATATTTCCTATTGACACAATAGGGAATATAGAGTATTATGAAAATAACTTTTTTTTGAATAGGGAGGACTATTATGAAACGTTTAAATCTAATGAAAAAAGTAACCGGTCTTCTTCTGAGTGCAGCTATGGTAGTTGGATTCTCTGCAGCCGCAATGGCAGAAGAGCCACAGGCAGCTGCAATCGATGCTGAGGCATTTGACGCACTCGTCTCTTCCGGCCCGGTCGCAGACGACGCTGCTATCGAGGCAAACAGCTGGGCATCCGCAGTAAAGGAAGCAGGCGTACTCCGTGTCGGCGGCACACGCACCTCTTTCCTCTTCAGCCAGCTTGACGAGACAGACAACAGCATCCGCGGATTTGATGCCGGTCTGTATCAGCTGCTCGCCGGTTACATTCTTGGCGATTCTTCTAAATACGAAGTAACTCAGGTAGATTCCAGCACACGTGAGTCTGTTCTGCAGAGCGGACAGGTAGACGCTGTATTTGCTACCTACTCCATCACAGATGCCCGCAAGGAAGTCATTTCCTTCGCAGGTCCGTACTACTCTTCCCAGCAGGCCGTTCTGGTAAAAGCAGGCAACACCGATATTGCAGGTGTAGACGATCTCGCAGGCAAGACCGTTGCCACCCAGTCCGGTTCCACCGGTCCTGACATCCTTGCCGAGTATGCACCGGAAGCTACCGTACAGGAATTTGCAAACGACCAGGAAGCACGTACCGCTCTGGAGCAGGGCCGTGTCGATGCTTACGTGACAGACTACACACTTCTGCTGAATGCAATCGTAAAGAACCCGGGCGCTTATGAGATCGCCGGAGATGTATTTGGACCGGAAGATAATTACGGTATTGGCTTGCCTCTTGACTCTGATGGTGTTATATTTGTAAATGATTTCCTGAAGAAAATTGAGGAAGACGGTACATGGGCAGATCTGTGGAAGATCAGCCTTGGCGACCGCACCGGTATTGAGACTGTACCGGACGCTCCGGCTATCGAAGAATAATCGACTGACCAATTCAAAGATCACAGTAAGAGCTTTCGGGATTTCTCCTGGAAGCTCTTTTTCGTGAAAGGAGGACTCTATGGACATTTCTGCACTTCTTACCCAGTATGGGGACAAATACCTGCAGGCGCTTCTGACAACCTGGAAACTGACTGTATTTTCTTTTGCCATCGCATTTCTGATCGGCATTCTGATCACAGTTATCCGCGTCTGCCCAATTCGTCCGCTTCAGCTGTTTGGTGACTTTTACGTTCAGATTTTCCGCAACATTCCGGGCGCAGCCCTTTTGATCCTGCTTGTTTATGCGCTTCCTTATCTGAATATCATTCTTTCCTATTATACGTGTGTGCTGATCGCGACCTCGCTGATCCCATCTGCGTTCTGTTCCGAGTATCTGATGGCCGGCATGAACACGATCGCTCCGGGGCAGATCGAAGCCGCCCGTGCACTTGGCATGTCCTTTTCAAAGATCATGAAAAATATCGTGATCCCTCAAGCACTGCGTTCCAGTGTGCTTTCTCTGACGAATCTGCTGGTTGCCACTATGCTGACAACCGCACTTGCCTCCCAGGTGCCCCTGAATCCGATGGACCTGACCGGCCTCGTCTCCCACATCAACACGCATGCCGTCGGCGGTGTTACTGCCTTTTTAATCTCTGCTGTTTTGTACTGTGCAACTGCCGTCGTCATCGGACAGATCGGTGCCAGAATTGACCGGAAAGTGAGGATCCTGCGATGAAACAAAAACAACCAACGATTCGTGACGCTCTCTATGAAGCACCAGGTCCGAAAGCCCGCAAACGAATTGCAGTGGCAACCGTACTCTCCATTTTAGCCCTCGCCGCTCTCGTGATCGCAGTCATCCGTCGTTTTGCAGAAAACGGACAGCTTGATGCCAGATACTGGTCGATCTTCACACGCTATACGACCTGGCGTTTTCTCGGCTACGGTCTCGTCGGTACGATGACTGCTGCT
This sequence comes from Lachnospiraceae bacterium, assembly GCA_902363665.1. Lineage (GTDB taxonomy): Bacteria > Bacillota > Clostridia > Lachnospirales > Lachnospiraceae > Choladousia. The sequence goes on from CABJAW010000002.1 coordinate 44,803, forward strand.
CTCACAGCCGGCATCATCACCTTCTTCGTCGGCCTTTTGCTCATGATGGGCCGCATCAGTTCATTCAAAGTGCTCCGCGCACTGTGCACCGTGCTGATCGAGTTCAGCCGCGGTGTCCCGACACTTCTTTTTATTTATTTCTTTCTGCTTGTCGTACCACAGTTCGGCATCCGGCTTCCGGCTCTTTGGAAGGTCGCAGCCCCTGTTGCGATTTCCGCCTGCGGTGTTGTGGCAGAAGTACTCCGCTCCGGTGTCAATGCCGTACCGAAAGGTCAGACGGAAGCGGCACTCTCACTCGGCATGCGCCGCAGCAGCGTTTTTTTCAAGATCATCTTCCCGCAGGCGCTGCGCTTTGTCGTACCGGCCCTGATCTCAGAACTTGTCATCGTCCTGAAAGATACGACGTTCGCCTATATCGTCAGCTACTCGGACCTTATGCAGAATGCACGTGTCCTGATCAGTAATTACGATGCACTGCTCTCCGTTTATCTTGTGACAGCGATCATCTACATTCTGATCAACTACATTTTAAATAAGATATCAGTTGCTGTAGCAAGGCGCACTCGTTAAAACCATCTCCCTGTCAGGGTATGTCTGAAAAATATTTTCTGCATCCTGCAGATTTTCCACATTTTGCATCTTTTGTATCTACAGGCCATTGTTCCATTAAAGGAGGTACTCCATGAATTCTTCTGAAACGAAAACAGCTCCACCGATCATCGAGCTCTCCCATGTCGATAAACACTTTGGACAGCTGCATGTCTTAAAGGACATCAGCCTCTCCGTAAAAAAGGGCGAGGTTGTCGTAATCATCGGCCCGTCCGGTTCCGGAAAATCGACCCTGTGCCGCACGATCAACCGATTGGAAACAATCGATTCCGGTGAGATCCGCATTGACGGTACCACACTCCCGGAAGAGGGGAAAAAGCTCGCCGAGCTTCGCTCCCAGGTTGGCATGGTATTTCAGTCCTTCAACCTGTTCGCCCACAAAACAATCCTCGACAACGTCACAATTGCTCCGATCGATGTGCTCGGCAAGTCAAAAAAAGAAGCCCGTGCGGAGGCAATGGAGCTTCTGAAACGTGTCGGCGTGGACAGCCAGGCTGCCAAAGTCCCGGCTCAGCTCTCCGGCGGACAGCAGCAGCGCGTCGCGATCGCCCGCGCCCTTGCAATGCATCCGAAGGCAATCCTCTTTGACGAGCCGACCAGCGCTCTCGACCCTGAAATGATCGGCGAGGTGCTTGATGTCATGACTGCACTCGCAAAAGACGGCATGACCATGGTTGTCGTCACTCACGAAATGAATTTCGCCAGACGCGTCGCTGACCGCATTCTCTTCATGGACAACGGCAGCATCCTTGAGGAAAATACACCGGAGGAATTTTTCACCAATCCGCAGACAAAGCGTGCGCAGGATTTTCTGAATTCGATTCAGGCGCACTGAGCGGATAATTGCAGGCTATTCTCCAGTTCGAATGATACGCGGCTATTTTGCAGCTTATCCTTTTACACGGTTGATCAAAACAGGCAGATATGTTTTTATGACCTTTTCGGGACACATAAAAACATATCTGCCTGTTTTATCGTGTTTCATACGGTGATCCATCTCACCGCACTCTCACATCACTGTTTTCTGATTTATTCTGTTTCTGAGTAAAGCGGACATCGGCAATCCACTTCGCGACTGCGTTCATGCAATGTATTGTCTGTTTTTATTCACCGTCTACTTGTGAAGGAAAGAAAAAAGTCCCTTCTTCTCATACGGCTCCTGCTTAATTCCTGTCACCGTATAACCGGTCTTTGTGATCGCCTCACGCAGCTTGCCCTCGTCAATCGGCGTTTCTGAGAGGATTACCGTCTCTCCCTTGCTGTGTGATGACGTTACCTTCTTTACTTTAAAAGCGCCGCGGACTGCTTCATTGATATGTGCCTCGCACATACCGCACTGCATTCCGTCTACGCCTACTGTGATCTGTGTCATAATTTCTGTTTTCCTTTCTGTCTCATTCCAGCAAAGCAAATCCATGCGATTGTTCTTACTTATTATACTGGTATATCGTTATCGAAATAACTATACCACTCACTTGTATGCGAATCCATCAAACGAAAGCTCACACCCATGCGCAATCCTGCTGCAGATATTGACTGCAGCTCCCATCACTCCGGCATACTCGCCGTCCTTCGTCTCCACCTTCATCCTCTTACGGTCCTCGCTGAGTTCCACGTTTTTCAGGTCATCCTTTTCTCTCAGCTCTCTTAAGATCTCTTCTGCTTCTGCATCTGTAATCTCTTTTGACAAACGATAGTATCTGCCCATCATTTTCGCCTCACTTTGGTTTGTTTTTTCTAACTTTTGTCTGTATTATAACACTTTTGTGAAAATGCGGCGTTTTTTTCTTGTCCGGTAATTGACTTTTTTTCTCATTTTCAGGCACTTTTCTGTAAAACAAAAAAAGTCCCCGCCGCACTCTGTACGACAGGAGCTTCAATTTCAAATTCAAAACAAATATTCTCTCTACTATATCAGAACTATTATGGCAATCCCTGTTTCTTATTCTTTAGCGTGATCCTCATCACTTTCGGCTCTGTTTCCGGTGGATTCCTCCTGCTCTTTTTTCGCGGTATCATCCCCCTGCGGATGCTTCACATTCTGGTACAGCAGCCAGCCGCCGAAAATCAGAATCCCGATCCCGATCACCAGGAACAGCACCATAAACACATTGATGACCATCGACTGCGAATTCGCATCCGGATTTTGATACATCTGATATGCCAGATAGATCAGATAAGCGCCCACAATCATATACAAACCAAATCTTGTCCGTTCTCTTCCCATACTGTTCCCTTTCTCTCACCTTATTTTTACTTACTTTCTCAGTTCTCTTTTCACTTCTCAACTACTGATTACGCCATCCCTCAGATATGAGTATTATTCGGCTCACCTATAGCAATTCAATAAAATAATGCAGGCAAGACGATTTGGCAGAGCGCGAAAGACAAGGATGAAATCTGCAGGCGTGCTGACGCACGGCAAAGATTTCTGACGCAGTATTTCACGCTCTGACAGATCGGATGGGATGCATTATTTTGCAGAATTGCTATAAGCCATTATATCAAATCACGGAAAATATAACAAGCACAGGAGCGATTTCTACCTTTTCGCTGACTGAATTTTCTGAATTGTCCCGTTTTTTTATTTTTTTGCAAAACTTCATTTTTTATAAAAAAACACTTGCTTTTTCCAAAAACATTTGTTATACTTTTAGAGCTGTAACAAATAAGCAGTTTCATCACAGCAAAGCGATGCGTGGCTCAGCTTGGTAGAGCGCTGCGTTCGGGACGCAGAGGTCGCAGGTTCAAATCCTGTCGCATCGATTAACTGGCAAAAGCATCGCAGATCTTTCTATAAGATTTGTGATGTTTTTTATTTTACGTTAAAAAATCAAAAGCGTATATTGCAATAAAAAAATGCATATGTTATATGCAAGCAGGCAAAATGATGAGATGTGTTCATAAGTAGCACAGCAAAAGGCCCCGAAGTTCGCACCTTCGGGGCCTTTCTTATTCCGTTTTGGCGGGGCAACATGCTCTAAAGACCGACTGCTAACTGCTATTTTCAGGCACTGCCACCCTTCTCGTTCTGCAACGTTCCTTTCAGTTTACTTTTTTCGCAGCTCATCTTTTGACCGCTAATCAGTTCAAGAATCTGCTCCCCAGCTCTCCTTCCCATCTCAAACAGTGGCATTTCTACTGTTGTCAGTCTCGGTCTGAGCACATCTCCGATTTTATTTCCAATTCCACCCACAAAAATATCTTTTCCTATCGTAAGATTCTGATCCCGCGCATAATCATATACACCTGCTGCCATACTATCATTCATTGAAAAAATTACATTTACGTGTTTGCCCAAAAGCCGTTCCGCCGCTTCATAACCAAATTCTCTGCTCCAGTCTCCGTAATAAACCAGCTCCGGATTAAAAAGCACACCCCTGCGAAACAATGCCTTCTGACAGCCAAGCAGACGGTCAATCGTATGTACGCTGTTTTTTTCTCCTGCAATAATTCCAAGTGAAACCACTTTATCCTTAAGAAGGCAGCTCACAACCGCATCAGCTGCCTTTTCGTCGTCAAATACGATCGATGGAATTTCTTTTTTATCAGCAAAGCCATAGACTACTACAATTGGCACGTTTGCATCCTGTTCCAGCATTTCGGATAAGTCTCGGCTATGTGCACTCACATAAATAATCCCTTCCACCTGTTTCGCACGCATCATGGCAATTTCCTCATCGAGATGTTTTTTAAACTCCTCATGATAACTAAAATCATTTCCATATTTTTTATAAATACGCAGATTTCCAAGCACAAAATTGTAGTCCTGCTCTTCCAGATAGTCATCGATACCGTCTACAATCTCCGGTGCATTAAAAACAGTGAGATCCTCTGTAATAATTCCAATCATTCTGGTCTCACGGCACTTCAGATTGCGCGCAACAACGTTCGGAACATAATTCATACGCTCCACCTGTTCCAAAACCATCTGCCTTGTTTTTTCACTTACTTTCCCTTTATGATTCAAAATGTTTGAAACCGTCGCAATGGATACATCACATGCTTTTGCGATTTCCCGTATCGTAGCCATATTTAATCCCCGCATCTCTTCCAGGTATCTGGAATTTTAATTTTATTATAATCTTGCCAGATGCTTTTGTCAGCACCTTTTTGTCCTGCAGAACGGATGCAGTCCCCTCTGCTGTTTATCTCGCTATGCCCCAGCGGGAGGCTTTTCTGGCTCGGTTAAAACACCTCTTCACAATACGGTTTCGAATCCCAAAATTACAAACGCCCAAGCCACGATGACCGTACCTGCATAATCTTCTCCCGGCTATCCAGCATCTTTTTCATGCGCAGTACAGCTTCCACATCCAATTCCCCGTATTTTTCCTCCATACGGGTCAGAGACTCAATCTCCGCAATTGTACACCATGGAAGCCATCGTCCAAGACCGTTGTGATACTGCATTGCAAGTTCTCCGCTCTCTTCTACCAGCCCAGGATAATAATGCCCCAGCTTACGATTCCAGTCTGTCGTCTGCTTTGTATTTCCATTTAGGAAACGGCAAAATTCCAGATAATGCTCATCCCCTGTCCAAAGCCACAACCGATAGTACTCATATGGCATATATCCCATCATAACATCCGCATGAGAGTGACCTGTTGCAATCAGGCTCAACCCTGTAAAGGTTACCTTGTCAAACACAGCATTTCCCTTATACGGATACACCGGATAATTCCAGACATACGTCCAGGTTTCACAGAAATCCGCTGCCCCACAGGCTGCATCCAGATATCGACTATCTCCGGTCATTTCATATAACGCATTGAATGCATAGACTGCAATCATCCCGGCTTCCTTGTCGATTGTGTTATCATTGTCCGCCGTTCCGCCCACAAACTGCATCGGCTGATAAATATGCTTCAGACAAAATTCCCCCGCTTTTTCTGCTGCTGCCCGATACTTCTGATCACCGGTCCACCAGTAGAGATTCACCAGAAAACGCACCACATTGCTTGTATTAAATTTCCCGGTATGTACTGGATATCCCTTCTCATCGTAGGCACGATACCACGAACCATCTTCATTCTGATGTTCTGACATCCAGTTCCCATAGCGGATACAAAATTCCTTCCACTGTGTGCATTCCTGTCCGTTTTGCTCTGCCAGAAGCGCACACACCAGAATTCCTTCCATTCCATCCGCTGCCGTCCTCGTATAGGTCGGATATTCTTTTCGGAAAGTGTCTGGAAATGCGTTATACCACACACGCGGCAGAACACTGTCCTTCGCAGATTCATTCACCCAGAAATCAATGATCCGAAACGCTTTTTCTATTTTTTTCGAGTCATGATTCCGATATCCATACCGTAAGAGCTGATAGGCGCACATTGTCTGCTGTCCTACAAATCCCATTTGAAAGCTAATATCACACACGGTTCCCTCCGGCACTGTCGTCCAGAACGGAATTCCCATCGCACCGTTGTACTCCTGACAGTATGTATCAAGCAGCCTGATTCCATCCTCATATACCATTTTCTGATCTGCCCGCACATGTTCTGGCGTTTCTTTTTTATAGAAATAGCGCCATACTGTCCGCAGCGCCTCATATGAATCTACTGCTTCTCCACCGGAAATGGATATTGTATATTCATGCTTCACATCCTGCCGTACCGGATGACTCCTCCTAGCCCATCCAGTAGTGCGATCAATATAATTTTTTTCCCCTTCGCTTCCCGGAAAATTGTAACACAGCTGTACACCCCCTGCTTTTCTAATTCCAAGCGATGCATATTGGAACGATGCATCTGTAAGCCAGCCAGCTTCCGGCTCTTTCATTCCAATATCCGGAACCGGTGAAACATGTTTCAACGCCAGATACTGTTTTCTTTGCGTATGATACAGCTCTACATACGGCATTGCCATGCGCGTCACACGCATCAAAAAGTATCGGTCATCCGGATCACTTCCAAATGCTCCCGCTACCACATTTTCATTTTTCCGATACCAGATTCCCGGAATAAACATCTCATATTCCGAAAAACTGCCGCTGTTTTCCTCACTTACTGCAAAACAAGTGGAAAATCCGGCATCATGCCCATCTGCATTCTCTACTGTCACCTTTCTTGAAAGAATCCATTCCCTTTCTTCCTGTCTGTAACAGTCCTTAAACAAAAAACGGCTTCCGTTTTTTGTTGTAATTTCCGCAATTCCAACGTATCCTCTTTCTGTTTTTTCCACCTGCTCATATCCACTTTTGTAAACGGTTCTTCCGCCGTCCGCTTCATGAATCTCCAGTTCAGCCGGTTCTTTTGCCACACAGGAACCATTTTTGAAGCATATTTTCATTCCTTTCCTGTCATTTTTATTCTTTTCAAAACAGATTTCACCTTTCATATCAATGCTCCTTTATCCTTTGATTCCTGTCATGGAAATTCCTTCTACAAAATATTTGTTTCCGATAAAAAAGAAAATCAACGCCGGGACACTGACCATGATTGCAAGTGCCAGAACCGCCCCGTAATTGGTCGAGTACACCCCTTTAAATAAATACAGCCCAAGCGTCAGTGTTTTCAATTCCTGATGACCATTCAGGTAAATGACCGTATAAAAAAATTCATTCCAGCAATTCACAAACGCAAACAGGGCTACGACAATCATCGCCGGCTTTACAAGCGGAAGCATAATACTCACAAAAATTCTCAGATATCCTGCTCCGTCCACTCTCGCCGCCTCATCCAGCTCTCTTGGGATCGTCTGAAAAAACTGCCGGAGCATAAACGTAAAATATGCACTTCCGCCAAACCAGGCAGGTACAACAAGTGGTGCGATTGTTCCAAGTAAGTGCAGTCGATTCCACATCTGATACTGCGGGATTAACGTCACTGCGCTCGGCAGCATCATCGTTGAGATGATCAGCATAAACCACACGTTTTTCCCCTTAAACTCAAATCTTGAAAATCCGTATGCTGTCAGACTGGAGGAAATCACCGTCCCCATCACAAACAGCAGCGTTATTACACAGGAATTGCGAAGCTGCAGCCACAAATCTGTCTGTGCCAAAGCCGCCTGATAATTTTGCAGCGTGGCATTTTTCGGCAGCAGCAGCGGCGGATTCGCATACAGCTCCTCCAGTCCCATAAAAGAACTTCTTATCATCCAGAAAACAGGGAAAAGAAAAACCAGTCCGACAAATACTGCCAGCAGAATCAAAACCATATTCCATATCTTTTTTCCACGTACTGTCATTTTTTCCCCCTCAATTCTCATGTACCCAATACCGTTTTGTCACAAATAAGATTGCAGTAATCAGCAGAACAACGACAAACATCCCCCAGCTCTCCGCGCAGGCCAGTCCCATTTTCAGCTGTTTGAACGCATGATCGTAAATCATGACATTCATAAAATACGTCATACGGTTCGGGCTTCCATTATCAGAGAGCATAATACTCTGTGCATAAATCTGCAGTGAATTCACCAGACACATGACCAGCTGAAAAAAAACAACCGGCGAAATCGACGGAAATACCGCATACCGAAAACGATCCACTGCATTTCCTCCGTCGACTTCCACTGCCTCAATCAGACTTCGCGGCACGTCCTGCAATGTTGCAATCATAATTACAATCGAACCGCCGCAAGTCCACAGGCTGATCGCCAGCAAAGATACAAAAATCAGTTTATTATCCATCAGCCAGTTCAGCGATCCCAGATGCATCATTCGAAGCAACTGGTTCATCAGTCCATTTCGATAGTCCAGAATCCAGTTCCAGACTACCGTGCTTGCCACGATTGGAATTACCGAGGGAAGAAAATACAATGCCCTTAAAATACCTCTCCCCCTGAAACTACGATTCAGCAGAAGCGCCACTGCAATCGAAAAAATCATGGTTAATACTGCGTTCAATCCGGCATAAATCAAAGTCACTGACAAAGATTTTAAAAACAGAGAAGAGGGAGACGTCAGCATTGTAATATAGTTTTGCAGGCCATTCCATTTCGGCTTTGTCAGAACAGAAAATTCTGTAAAACTATAGTAAAGACTAATCAGCATCGGACCAGCCGTAAATATTAAAAATCCAAGTATCCCAGGTGCCGCAAACAGATATCCCGCTTTGCCTTCTGATATCTGTTTTTTTCTTTTTCTGTCTTTTTGCATTTTTCAGCCTCCATCATCTCTGTTTTACCGACGGTCTTTTATTTTTCGAATGCTGCTCTCATTTCATCCATAACGCTGCCTAATATTTCTGCTGCGCTTCCATCGCCGGTCCATACGGAATCGATAACAGAATCACTCACTGCCATCATATCTGCCCAATTTGCTGTATAGTATACCGGCCACTGCGCAATGGCACCTTCCGTATTCGTATAGCTCAAAATTGCTTCTTTGGCATCTTCCGTAATATTTTCTCCCGATGCCCATTTCTCGATTTTTGCTTCGTCTGTATACCAGCTTGCTTCGTTCGGCAGCCATGCACCAGTTTTCAGAATATCCGTCACGCGCTCCGGATCCATCATGTAAGCGTAAAATTCCAACGTCTCTTCCGGATGCTCCGTCGTGTTAAACATAACCGCAGGACCTCCGGCATTCATTGTAACTGCTTTTTCCATCTTCGGCAAAACAGCAACACCGTAGTTTACATCTGCTTCCTTTTTCGCGTTAATTACGTTTGAAAGATCCCACGAACCGTTAATATACATTGCCACATCACCAGAAATCATTGCCTTATCTGCGGAACCGATGCTGCTGACCAGACTGGAGGTCGTCGCCGGAGCTACCTGATCCTTATTAAACAGGTCTGCGATCTTCTGGATTCCCTCTAAAGAAGCATCCTGATCCAGAAGGAATTCGCTTCCATCCGCCGATACAATACCGCCTCCGTTTGCATAGGCCGCCCACATATAATTAAACTGATACAATGAGTTAAACGCTACGCCATACTGCGTTGTACGTGATGCATCAAAACCATCGTCCGCAGCTGTGTTTCCATCCTCATCGATGGTAAGCTTCTTGCAGATCGTTACGAATTCATCCCAGTCCCACGCATCTTCTACGGAAGAAGCAGGATATTCGACTCCGTACTTATCAAAAATATCTTTATTGTAATAAAGAAGCATCAGCTGATTGGAAAGTCCAAGCCCGTAAATCTTTCCGTCATTTCCCCGGATTGTAACCGAATCCAGTTTTTCCCCGATTGTGCCGTCTGTAATCGCATCATCTAGACTGTACAGCAGCCCTGCGTCTGCGTATTTAATTACATCCGCTTCCGCCATATAGCTGATATCCGGCAAATCATTAGATGACGCAAGCGTCGCAATCGTTGTCGTGATAGAGCCGTCTGCCGGAATCACGGTCTGTTTGATCTGAATACCCGGATGGCTCTCTTCATATGCTGCGCAGGCCGATTCAATAATCGCCTTCTGTGTATCATCCGCATAATAAAGAAATTCAATCTCGGTCTCTCCGTCTGCCAGTACAGTCATCCCATATCCGCCAAATACCGAAATTCCCATTGTTGCTGCCATAAGAAACGATAATCCTCTTCTTTTCATACATGCCTTCCTTTCTGAATTTACTTTCCGATACTCTGTTTTTCTTGGATAAAACGTTTAATCCTTTTTCTTAAAATTATCATACTTTATCTATTTAGTCAACACTATTTTTAACGTTTTTTTCTAATTTTGTTTTGTTTTTATTGATTTTATATGCATTTTTACGTAATTAAACGTTTTATTTTTATTTGATGTTTTTGATAGATCAACATTTACTCTAATATTTTCACAGGAATTCTATAGAAATTTATATTTTTTTGTAAAAAACACTTGCATTTTTCAAAAAGGAATGATATACTGTCAAAGTTGAAACGTGACAAAAACAACTTCATAACGATGCGTGGCTCAGCTTGGTAGAGCGCTGCGTTCGGGACGCAGAGGTCGCAGGTTCAAATCCTGTCGCATCGATTCCTTGGCAGGGGCACCGCAAATTCTTTTTTCGAAAGAGTTTGCGGTTCTTTTTATTTTAATGACAAAAGGGGCATGACATAACATGCCCCTAACTATATTTTTCTACTTCCCCTGTTTCATGATCTTCACCAGACGGCTCGTACCGAGACGGTCCGCCCCAAGCTCGATGAACTTCTCTGCATCATCAAAAGAGGAGATGCCACCCGCCGCTTTCACCTTCACAACCGGTCCGACGTGTTCCTTCATCAGCTTTACGTCTGCAAACGTCGCGCCTGCTTTGGAAAAGCCGGTGGAGGTCTTGATGAACTCTGCGCCTGCTTTCGTCACGAGTTCGCACATTTTTATTTTTTCCTCATCGGTCAGAAGGCAGGTCTCAATGATCACCTTCAGGATTCGGCCCTCGCACGCTTCGTGAATCGCACGGATTTCCGCCTCGATCTCGTCATATCTGCGATCCTTCAGAAAACCGATGTTGAGCACCATATCGATCTCGGATGCGCCGTTTGCAACCGCATCTTTTGTCTCAAATACCTTTGTCGCTGTGGTACTGTAGCCGTTTGGAAAACCGATCACGGTGCAGATTGGCAGCCTGCCGTTCACGTATTCCGCCGCCTGTTTTACGTAAGAAGGCGGAATGCAGGCCGATGCGGTATGATATTTCATCGCATCATCCAGGATCCCCCAGATTTCTTCCCAGGTCGCTGTCTGTGCCAGCAGGGTATGGTCTACTTTGCTTAAAATTTCTTCTGTTGTCATGCTTATTCCTCTTTCTTTTGATAACTCAGACTTGCCCGACTCAGTTTATATTAATCGGGCTGATTCTCCCGATCCTGCCGGATCAGTCTGCGGATTGCTTCTACGCCGACTGTGATCGCTGCCTCCGTGTCATGGACGATCGGATTTTCCATGCCAAGTGCATTGCGCTCCTGGTTGCCTACTACAAGGAAGGTGGAACCGCAGCGAACTCTCAGATGTGCCGCCACGATAAATAACGCAGCCGATTCCATCTCAGATGCTTTACAGCCCATGCGCTTCCATGCTTCCCATTTGTTCAGCAGCTCATAGCTGACCGGCATCCGCTCAGGCTCATGCTGTCCGTAAAAGGCATCCTTGCACTGAACGACACCGGTATGATAACGATAGCCGAGTGCTTTACAGGAAGACACCAGCGCATTCGCCACTTCAAGATCTGCGACTGCCGGATATTCGATCGGTGCATACTCCCGGCTCGTGCCTTCCATACGGACTGCTCCTGTCGCTACGATCAAATCTCCGCCCTTCACGTCAAGTTCAATGCCGCCGCAGGTGCCGACACGGATAAAGGTATTTGCCCCGCACTGCACCAGCTCTTCCATCGCGATTGAAGCCGATGGTCCTCCGATACCGGTGGAAGTCACGCTGACCTTTTCTCCATCCAGATAGCCGGTATATGTCACAAACTCCCGGCTGTCCGCGATCAGCTTCGCGTCCTCAAAGTGCTTTGCGATCTTCTCACAGCGCTTCGGGTCGCCCGGCAGGATGACATACCGTCCCACATCGCCCGGTCTGATCTGCAAATGATATTGTAATCCGACCTCTCCTGAATAATTTTGCATATTTACTCCTCCTTGCTTTTCTGTTGTCTTCAGACACGCTCTGACTGTGCAATAATCTCTTCTACAATCTCCGAATCCTCGCCAAGATCATGCGTAAACATTTTTTGAATTTCTTCTGTACTTTTTCCCTGCGTTTTCTGCCTCTCATTCGCAATAGTCATTTCTGGCTCGTTTTTCTTCTATTATAGCTTTTCCATTTTTCTTCTGCAACCGTTTCCTCAACCCTTTCCTTGTGTCGTGGCTTGTTTTATCTTTTTGTATATCAATAATTTCTGCAGCTGCGAATCCCCGCTCTGCCCTCGTATTTCAGTCAAAACGGATATTCGCAATCCGCTTCGCTACTTGTAGGATCATAAGGGATCCTCCCACAAGTGGCTCCTTCCTTATGATATTTCATAACCGAGTAGCTGCTTCGCAGCTTATCAGGAGTGGCTTGTACCACTCCTGATACAAGCAAGTCCCCACCCACTGCTTATTGCTCCGCGCAATTGAAGCAGGGGACTTGCTTGACTCGGTTAAAAAAACGACAGCCCCACAGATTATTTCTGTAAGGCTGCCATTTCTACTTTGCAACGTTTTCAGCACAGCTTTGCAACTGCACCCATCGCTGTTTTATCTTTATTTGTAACTGTTCAGAGCCAAGCAAAATTTCATAAAACAGGCGGAAAATGCTTGCATTTTTAAGCCTGTTTTTGAAATTTTATTTGGCGGATACGCCACACCGACGAAATGCGTAGCATTTTGGAGGTTGGCTCTGAACAGTTACCTTTATTTTACGGTTACATACACAATCACCGCTACCGCTCCGGAACGCACCAGTATCCTGCCACTTCCTTTTTTCTTTGCGGTCACTACACCTTTACTGGTCACCGTAACGATCTTTGAATCAAGGGTTGCATACGTAATCTTCTCCTGAGACGTGATCGGTGTCAGGATCGGTGTCAGCGTCACCTTTGCTCCGGCTTTCATAGTCACCTTGGTCGGTACCGTGATTTTTGTTGTCTTGATGGCTGTGGTTTTTACTGTTACTTTTACCTTTTTGCTCAGTCCGCTCTTCAGAGTAATCGTCAGCGTCGCGCTGCCTGCCTTCTTCTGCGCCGTCAGCCTGAACGTACCGGTCGCTTTGACCTCGGATACCTTCACGATTGCCGTGTTGCTGGAAACCACGCTCTTCAGCGAGTCGCCGTTTGCCATGCCGCTTACGGTCAGAGCCGTTGTCGTCTGCTTCACTTTCATCTGCAGGCTGGATGCATTCAGCTTCATGGTCGGCGTCAGCTTCTTCCCGACGTTTCTGGTCTGCTTTACCTTGCATACGGTACAACTTCTCTGCTGCTTCTCCGGTGCAAATACAGTTGCTTCCGCGGTAGTCTTCCATGCGCTCCACTTATGGCCTTTGGCAGCGATGCTCTCTTTCTTCGTCGCCTTGCATACCGTGCAGGTGTAGGTACGGATGCCTTTTCTCGTACACGTTGCGGCTGTTGTAATCTTTCCGCTGTTCCATTTATGGCCGAGTGCCTTGATTGTCGTCACACCGGTCTTTGCGTCGCATCTTACGCAGTGGCGGCTCTTGCTTCCGGCTGTCGTACACGTTGCTTCTTTGTCCACGGTGTAGCTCTCTTCATAGCTGTGACCCAGCTTCGCAATCACCTCGGTCTTTTTCTCGCCGCAGCCGCTTCTCATACACGTATACGTCTTCGTGCCGTTTGCGGTGCAGGTCGCTTCTTTTGTGATGCTGCCCTCGTCCCAGATATGGCCAAGTGCTTCAATTGCGGTCACATCTGTCTTCGCGTCGCATCTTACGCAGTGGCGGCTCTTGCTTCCGGCCTCCGCACACGTCGCCTCTTTGTCCACGGTGTAGCTCTCTTCATAGCTGTGGCCAAGTCTGGTAATCGTTTCGGTCTTTTTCTCGCCACAGCCGCTTCTCGTACACGTATACGTCTTTGTGCCGTTTGCGGTGCAGGTCGCTTCTTTTGTGATGCTGCCCTCGTCCCAGATATGGCCAAGTGCTTCAATTGCGGTCACATCTGTCTTCGCGTCGCATCTTACGCAGTGGCGGCTCTTGCTTCCGGCCTCCGCACACGTTGCCTCTTTGTCCACGGTGTAGCTCTCTTCATAGCTGTGACCCAGCTTCGCAATCACCTCGGTCTTTTTCTCGCCGCAGCCGCTTCTCGTACACGTATACGTCTTCGTGCCGTTTGCGGTGCAGGTTGCTTCTTTTGTGATGCTGCCCTCATCCCAGATATGGCCGAGCGCTTCCACTTCCTCTGCCTTTTCGATTCCGCAGATTCCGCTGCAGCGGTATACTGCCGTTCCGGCCTTTGTACACGTCGGCTCCTGCAGCATGCGGTCCAACTCCCAGCTGTGCTCGCACTTCGTCAGATACAGGTGGGTCCAGAACTCCTGAACCTCAATTCCATTCCAGGAAACCGTCGCATAAACATTGAGCCACTCGTCCTCATGTCCTTCCAGGCCGCGGATTGTGACAGATGTATCATTGCTCTCCACAATCTCTGCGCAGTCAGCCTCCACATCTTCCTCTCCGTTCCACTTCGCGATCCGCCACGTTGTCGTGCAGCCTTCGAGATTTTCCATCCAGTCTGCATCCACAATCGTCAGAATCTGTGGAAACTCTTCGTCAGTCAGCAGAATACAGCGGATTTCCTCGTCCTCATGGATCTCATCCTGGCGCTCGCCGTATGCATGCTCCAGTTCTCCGGAGTACTCCTTTTCACCGATACTATAGTTCCTTCTGGTGCGTTCTTCCCAGATCTCATTTCCATCTTCATCCACAGATGGCGTTCCATCGTCCTCAAAGCGCTGCACCTGCGCAACCAGACAGATCTCCGTATACCAGTTTGTGGTTCTGCGCAGCTGCGGAATACCGTCACTTTCCATTTTCAGTTCTTCCCAGGCGTTTTCATCGTATTCCACGACAAAACGCACGTGATCTGCCACTGCCACCGGATCATTCTGTTCAATGGAACGATACCAGAGAAGTGGATCAAATTCATGCAGATCCAGCACATCTCCAAGCCCCGGTGTATACGGTGTTCCATCTGCATCTGTCAGCTCGGCCGGACTTAAATACCAGTAATCCTCTCCGACATTGATATTCAGCTGTGCGCCAATCGCATCAACCGTATACGCTCCGTCTTCATCCGGCAGATATGCCTGCACACAGAACCGGTCACTTCCGTTTTCCTTCTTAGATGTGATCCGCACAAACGGGCGGCCTTCGCTGTCGGTCTCAATTTCTGCCTTTTCAAGCAGATCCGTATTATAGCCATCCGGGATCACAAGCCGGTAATCCGAAATCTCTTTCGAACTGTACGTCCATGCACCGTTCTCGCCTTCTACATATTCTGCCCACAGGTTGCTGCCCACTTCGATCGTGCTGTCGGTCAGCATACAGTCAATCGCATCCGGGTAGTCAAAATCCAGGTGATACACTTCGCCCAATACATTTACACGGAATTCCTCTTCCGGGTTTTCACCCAGGGTCAGGGAACCTTCGCCTTCTTTTGCAGAATCGTACGTCAGCTTCAGTTTTACAAAACCAAGCTTATCGCCGCGCAGCTCCCAGCCATCCTCGCTGTTTCCATAAAGCTCTGCGATCCGTTCGTCGGTCTCGACCTCCTCACCATCTTCATTCCACGTATACTGTCCCAGAATCTGAACATCAGTAATCCTTGTCTCCAGCTCATCGCCGTACGGATGCTCTGCATTTTCCACATAGCAGCTCATGTTCGGATCAATCCATAAGCTCTGTACCGGCAGGATATTCCGCTCATCCGGCTGATCACTTGCCGGGAAATGATAATCATAAATACTGCCGCGTACCTCGACGCCTGTACCTGTGCCGCAGAGCGTATAACCGTCTGTCTTCACCTCTGCACTGATATGAACCCAGGTATTTCCTGCTTCCTCATTATAAACGGTGGAAAGCGCCGCGCCGTGCAGTGTGATCGCTGTGCCGTCCTCATTTACGGTGTAGTAACCGCCGTTTGGATCGAGCGTCTCGCCGATGTCACCAAGCGACTCATCCCAGGTGCCGACTCTCCATGTGATCTCTGTATTTTCCAGTCCGTTTAATTCTTCAGTATTTAACGGAATCGTCAGATCCTCATCGTCAAATACCCACGTACGGTCCTCTTCCCGCAGTCCTTCAAACCAGATGCCGCCTTCCCAGCTCCAGTCAAACCAGTACTCTGTCCGGCAGATTTCCTCCCAGATCTCGTTTCCATCGTCATCCACCGAAACCGTTCCGTCTTCTTCCATACGCTTCTGCTGTGCAATCAGCGTCACTCCGGTGTCCCAGTTGCCGATGCGCTTTAGAATCGGAATCGCGCCGTCGCTTTCCCGTTCCTGCCATGCATTTGTGTCATACTCTATGAGATACTGCAGCTCACCGGTCACCTCTTCGCGGTCTTCTTTTTCCACGTCCGCGCGGTATACTTTCGGGTTGAACGCATTCAGGTCAAGCGTCTGGCCGATCTGGACGTTGTACAGGGTGCCGTCTTCGTTTCGAAGCTGTCCCGGATCCAGATAATAATACGAGCGGTTCACGTTAAAATACAGGATCGCACCGCAGACCTCATTGTAATTTCCAGATTCGTCTGCCATCATTGCCCGGATATAGAGCTCGTTTGCGCCCTCCTGATCCTTTGCCTGAAGGTAAACATACGGCATGCCGTTTTCGTCCACACGTGTCTCAACATTCGCCAGCAGATTGGTATCGTATCCAGGCGTACCGTCCTCATTTACAATTGTCTCCAGACGATAATCAGAAATATTCTCATGATGGAAAATCCAGTTTCCATCCTCCTCATTCACATAACGGTGCGAAAGTCTGGCTGTAACCACCATCTCGCCGTTTGTCAGAAGTGCAAGATCGCTTCGCTCCGGGTACTCAAGGCTCAGCTGGTAAACATCACCATTAAAATCAACACGGAACTCATCCTCCGGATTCTCACCGTAGACCAGAGTGCCTTCGCCCTCTTTTACAGAATCATAAGTCAGACGCAGTTTTACAAAACCGATCGTCACACCCTGCAGTTCCCAGCCTTCCTCACTGTTTCCGGACAGAGCCGCAATTGTCTCGTCGGTAGTGATTTCATTGCCGTCTTCATCCCAGGTAAACTGCCCGAGAATCTGAAGCCCCGTTACCGGAGTCGTCACTGTTTCACCGTATGGATACTCTGCATTCTCCACGTAGCACTCCAGCTGCGGATTGATGTAGAAGCTGTCAACCGGCAAAAGATTTCGGTCTCCCGGATTGCTTCCCGGCATCCGGTAATCATAAACACTCCGGCGTACCTCGACGCCTGTGCCTGTGCTGCAGAGCGTATTACCGTCTGTCTTCACCTCTGCACTGATATGAAACCAGGTATTTCCTGCTTCCTCATTATAAACGTTGGAAAGCGCCGCGCCGTGCAGTGTAATCTCTGTGCCGTCCTCATTTACGGTGTAGTAACCGCCGTTCGGATCGAGCGTCTCGCCGATGTCATCAAGCGACTCATCCCAGGTGCCGACTCTCCATGTAATCTCTGTATTTTCCAGTCCGTTTACTTTCTCGGTATTTAATGGAATCGTGAGATCCTCATCGTCAAATACCCAGGTGCTGTCTTCGCCGCGCAGATCCTCAAAGAAGATATTGCACTCCATCTGATCCGGCCAGTAATCGCGCCTGCAGATCTCATCCCAGATTTCATTTCCCTCGTCATCAAGTGACGGCTCTCCATTGTCTTCTGTGCGCTGCTGCTGTGCAATCAGCACCAGATGCGTATCATAGCCGGTTCTGCGCAGTACCGGAAGTGCTCCGCCGCTGCTCTCTCCAGCTTCCTCCCAGGAATTTGTGTCATATTCCAGCGTAAACCGAATTCCTTCAGTCACCGCCTGTTTTTCCTGCAGATCAGTGGTTTTGCGATACAGCGTCGGCTCAAAGGCATTCAGGTCGAGTGCCCCTCCGATCGGTACGCTGCAAACGGTTCCGTCGTCATCCGTCAGTCTGACCGGCTCGATAAAATAGTAGCCGGCTGTCACGTCAATACCGATATTCGCTGCGCACGCTTCATAGCTCTCGCCATTTTCATCTGTCCGCATAATACGCAGATAAATATGGCTCACGTCTTCACGCTTTGATGTCACGCGCAGGATCGCTGTGCCATTTTCATCGGTCTGACCGCAGGATACGTCAAACACATCCGAATCATAAGTCCGTCCGTTTTCCGATTCCACGCTCAGGAAATAATCGCGGATCCGTTCTGACACAAACTGTCCGTTTTCATCCAGCCGATCAAGATACACAGAAATCGGAATCTCCAGCGTCTCCTCCGGAAGCATCTGATGCGTACCCTCCGGGAAGCCTATATCTACACTGTACTTCTCTCCATTTACATACATTTCCACAAGATACGTCTTTTCCCCATCCTCCACAGAGGTATAGGTCAGCTCCAGATCTGCTCGTCCATAATCGATGCCGGTCAGATTCCAGCCGCTGCCCGCATCGCCCTCGCAGCGCAGGATCTCATCCGATGTATTTTCCCAGCTGTTTGATTCCTCGCTCCAGCGGTACTGCGCTGCAACACGCGCAGAGGTGATCGGAATCTGCACGTCTTCGCCGTCCGGATGATCTGGATTGTGCACCCAGCAACCGAAACTGGAAGAAAGCCAGGACGCACCGGTTCCCTGCAGCAGAATATTGTCGCCCGGCTGGGAAAGCGGATAATCGTAATTGAAGGCCTCTTCGCGTATTTCCACACCCGTCCATGCGCAGGAAGCAGCCTCGTCATCCACAAACACTTCTGCGCCGATGTTCGGCCAGTTGACACCCTTTGAATCGCCGTAAAGCTCGGCGAGCTTCGCTCCGTGCAGGGTGATTGTCGTCCCGTTTATTTCATAATAACCGTCATCCGGCGAAAGCGGATCCGGTACACAGGATTCCTCCTCAGACCACAACCCGACGTACCATTTTACAGTCACATTTTCCACGCCGTCCAGGCTGTCCATATTCAGGGTAAACGAGGTATCTTCCGTATTAAATACCCATGAATAATCGTCACCGCGCAGGCCTTCAAAATAAACAGGATAGTCCTGCTGCACTGCAGGCTGTGCTTCTTCCGGCTCTATCGTAAGCGGAGCTGCTTCATCCTCAGTTTCTGCGTCGACTTCTGTCGCAGACTCGGTTTCGGACTCCGGCTCAGTCTCGGTTTCCGGCTCAGTCTCACGTTCCGTCAGCTCAGGCATCTCCGTCTCGGAGCTTTCTGTTACCTCCTCCGTCTCAGATGCCTCCGGCTCCGATGTTTCTTCCGTGGCTGCTTCTGTTTCTGCAGCTTCTGTCAGGGCTTCGGTCTCCGGCTCTGCAGCTGTTTCTGTGAGTTCCTCACTCTCCGGCCCGGCGGCTGTTTCTGTAAGTTTCTCACTCTCAAGCTCGGCGGCTGTTTCTGTGAGTTTCTCACTCTCCGGCTCGGCTTCAGTCTCATATGCATTTGTGATTTCTTCACTCTGCACCTCCGGCTCCACACCTGGCGACCTGAGTTCAGTCTCTGCATAAAGATCAGGATTACCGGACGGACTATCATCCGAAACCACCAGTTCTGTTTCTGCCTCTGTCATTTCCAGCTCTGACCCGGTCTCGGTTTCTGTCTCAGTCTCGGTTTCCGTCTCCGACTCGCTCCCCAGTCCTGCCTCCGTCAGCCCCGGATCAGCGACTGTACTGATTCCCTCTATCTCGATTGAATCATGGCTGTGCGCCGCCTCACTTCCGGATGACGGAATACTGTCAGATAAGTTTTCCTCGTCGATCAACATGATCTCCGGCATTTCCTGCGCAAGCACAGGAAAAGAACTGTTGCCGGCCATCATCGCAGCCGTCAAAAGCCATGCCATCATGCGTTTCCAGTTTTGTTTTCTTCGCATAAATACCCTCCGTTTCTGCTCGAACATCCGCAAGCTACCGCTTTTCCGCCGTTTCTGTCCTGTCATTTTTGTGCAGTTTGACGAATATTCACTTCACTTAGTGTTCTTTTTCATAATAGTTACATAATACAGTATATTTATTTGTATGTCAACCTCTTATAATCAGTTGGAGAGGTGATTACATGATTGACTATTCTCCACTCTGGAGAACAATGAAAGCCAGAGGAATGACGACCTATACCTTAATATACAGGCACAACATCAATCCGCGCACGATTCACAATTTAAAACACAGCAAGGGAATTACCACCGCTACGCTGGAGCAGCTCTGCAGTGCGCTTCGCTGCACGCCGAATGACATCGTGCGTTTCGTTCCGGATTCTGATGATTTACACAATATGTGATTTTTTCAACACGCTGTCCATCTTTGAACAGTTATATTTTACAAAAAAAATGTGCAGAAGTGGTACGCTCACAGCAGACTTTTGCACATTTTTTTGTATCGGAACGTTCCTTCCTTGACGCGCCTCCCTTCCTGTTCTACAATGAACTATAATCCACAAAACAGATTCGCCAGAGGCTGTGCTTCTGTCTCGCTGTTTCCATGGAAACACGTTTAAATTTGTTTTTTTCAGAAAGGAGCCTTGAAATTTCATGGTAAAAATCATCGCCGACAGCACCTGCGATCTCTCGCCGGAGCTGCTGAAAAGATACGATATTGACATCATTCCGCTGCACATCCTGCTCGGAACCGACGAATACAAAGACGGTCTGACAATCACACCGGAAGAAATTTTCCGCTGGTCAGACGAAAATAAAACAACACCGAAAACCTCCGCACCTTCTCTTGAAGATACCGTACAGATTCTTGAACCGTACGTCAGGGAGAGGCGCGCGGTCATCTGTTTTTCTATTTCAGACAGTATGTCCTCCTCTGGAAATGTCATGCGGATTGCTGCGGCGGAACTGGAAGCCGAAGACCTTGTGACCGTCATTAATTCTGAAAATCTTTCTACCGGCATCGGACTGCTTGTCATTGAGGCTGCTGTTCTGGCACAAAAAGGCGCCTCTGCCGCAGAAATCAAAACACAGATCGAAGCGCTCCGTCCGAATGTCCGCGCCAGCTTTGTGGTCGATACCCTGACCTATCTCCACCGCGGAGGACGATGCAGCGGTGTTGCCGCCATGGCCGGTGGAATGCTCCGACTGCACCCTAAGATTGTTGTGGAACACGGAAAAATGGACGCCTCCAAAAAATACCGTGGAAAACTTGCCTCCGTGATTACTGCCTATGCAAAGGATTTGGAGCCACAGCTTTTAACCGCCCGTCCGGGTCGTGTTTTTATCACGCATTCCGGCTGTGACCGTGCAATCGTTGATCAGGTACGGACGTATCTCGCAAGCCTTGGCGTTTTTGATGAGATTCTTGAGACAAGAGCAGGCGGTGTGATCTCAAGCCACTGTGGGCCGGGGACACTGGGCGTACTGTTTATTGCAAAATGATACTGTTCAGAGCCAGACAAACTTTCATGCAAAAGATACGCTGCATTTGAAAGCTGCTTCTGAACGTCAACAAAAAACTTGCAAGCTTCTGATAATCGGAGTATAATGTAAAAGATGTTGATCCAGGGAGCTGGCACATTAGCCGGCTGAGAGGAGAATGAAGTTCTCGACCTGATGACCTGATGTAGGTAATGCTAACGTAGGGATGATTTTAACGGATTTGCTGTTTTGCAATGATTCCGTTATGCGCAAGCAGAAAAGCGAACGATAAGGTTGGCTTTCATGAAAGGTGCCCCCTGCGGCACTTTTTTTATTGCCAAAGCGGATATCTGCAATCCACTGCTTATTGCTCTTCGCAGCCCCGCAGGTGACTTGACTGATTCACGTCAAATACGGTGTTTTGAGCGCCATATCCTGTGATTTTCCCTTCCGTATTTTCCATACACAGGCATTATCAGCAACAGCAAATTTGATTTACTGTGTTCAGAGTCTGCCTTTCACCTGACTCTGAACGGCGGCAGATTGGGGGCACCACCTTCTGTCGCTCAAAAAAACATTAGTTATGTACTCTTAGGGTTCTTCCTGCATTTGCTTTTGCGGCCGATTTTCTGCCAGGCTCACACAAATGCCAAAAAATCATCTCACAAAATCAGGCACAGAGAGATTCCGGGAGTACATTGGTTGTGACAAGGAGGAAAAGAAATGGAATACACAACACAAATGGACGCAGCCAGAAAAGGAATCGTCACACCTCAGATGGAGATCGTGGCAAAAAAAGAGCATATGGCTGTCGAGGCGCTGCAGGAACTCGTAGCGAAAGGCCAGGTAGCAATCTGTGCCAACAAAAAGCACACCTGTCTGAACCCGGAGGGTGTCGGCAGCATGCTGCGCACCAAGATCAACGTCAACCTCGGCGTTTCAAGAGACTGCAAGGATTATAACATTGAGATGGAAAAGGTTATGAGTGCCGTCAACATGGGCGCAGAAGCAATCATGGATCTTTCCAGCCACGGAAATACACAGCCATTCCGTCAGAAACTGACCAGCGAATGTCCGGCCATGATCGGTACCGTTCCGATTTACGACAGCGTGATCCATTATCAGAGGGATCTGGCTGAGCTGACCGCAAAGGATTTTATCGATGTGGTTCGCCTTCATGCCGAAGACGGCGTAGACTTTGTCACGCTGCACTGTGGAATTACCAGAAAAACAATTGACCAGATTAAAAAACATAAACGGAAAATGAATATCGTCAGCCGCGGCGGAAGTCTTGTATTTGCCTGGATGAGCATGACCGGAAATGAGAACCCGTTCTATGAATATTTTGATGAAATTCTTGATATCTGCGAGGAGCACGATGTCACAATCTCGCTCGGAGATGCCTGCCGCCCGGGATGTCTGGCAGACGCCACCGATGTCTGCCAGATCGAGGAGCTTGTCCGTCTCGGTGAGCTGACCAAGCGCGCATGGGCGCACAATGTACAGGTGATGGTCGAGGGACCGGGACACGTTCCGCTCAACCAGATCGCTGCAAATATGGAAGTACAGAAGACTCTGTGCATGGGTGCACCGTTCTACGTACTCGGGCCTCTCGTTACTGATATCGCTCCTGGCTATGACCATATCACCAGCGCAATCGGCGGTGCAGTTGCCGCAATGAACGGAGCTGCTTTCCTGTGCTACGTCACACCGGCTGAGCATCTTGCACTTCCAAATGTCGAGGACGTCAAGCAGGGTATCATTGCTTCAAAAATTGCTGCTCACGCAGCCGATATCGCAAAGGGTATTCCGCATGCACGCGATATTGATGATAAAATGGCAGATGCACGCCGTGTTCTCGACTGGGATGCACAGTATGCCTGCGCTCTTGATCCGGAAACCGCAAAAGCGATCCGCAGCAGCCGTATGCCGGAGGACGATCATTCCGACACCTGCAGTATGTGCGGTAAATTCTGTGCGGTGCGCAGCATGAATAAGGCGCTGGCAAACGAGTATATTGATATTCTGTAATTTCTGAACACTGCCATAATCCACCAGATTTCTGATGCAGGTAAGCTTTGTTTCTGATTACTTTGCACCACTTATAAAGACAGCACATGATACTTCAGCTTTCATGTGCTGTCTTTTTATCTTTTCCAATCTGATTCTCATAGTATGTACGTTTTCTACCAGAATCAGGCAATGAAGATGACTTCAAATAAAGAGGTGTCTTCAGCAGTTTTTGCTCTGGCACCTCTTTTCCATGGTTTTTCATCTGTAAATTTTCAGTCAATCTTTGTAAACTGAAGGCTGAGTGGCGGTCCTAAATATACCTGTGTTTCTCCAAGCACATATTTGGGACTGGTTCCTTCCATCTCGACAATCGAAAGATTCTCCAGCAGCCTTCGAATGATCTCTCTTAATTCCGTTCTGGTAACCTCTGGTACAATCCCGCAGTGCCCCATATACCAGGCCCTGTAATCTCCCTCATACAGAAATTTTGTACTCTCCCACCAGATTTTCAGACGCTCATGAAGATCCTTCGGTCCGGTCATCAGCAATAAACGATAAATAATCGTATCTCCCACAATCGCGATATTTTCCTGTGAATCAGTCAGACAGATACTGCCCTGCGTATGCCCGGGCGTTGCATGCACCTGTAATTCACGATTTCCAAGATTGATGACAGCTCCATCAGCAATATCAACCAGCTCTGGCAAATACCCGTTATATAGAATCATATTTGAGGAATCCTGATTTTCCACCCGTCCCTCCGACATTTCCTTCATATTTTCCAGAAAATGTCTGCGATCTTCATTTGAGATCGAGCTTTTGACCATCTCCCAGTCCTTTTCGTTGACCAGAATCTTTGGGTACTGTAAAATTGCTCCAATATGGTCCAGATGACCATGAGTTAAAAGTACATCATAAGGCTTTGAAGCAATATTTTTATCGATGTATTCTTTCAAATTTCCTGCTCCCACACCGGTATCAATCAGCAGTCCCTTTTCGTCTCCTTCCAGATAATAGATTGCATCGTATCCACATTCCAGAATCAGCCACGTATTTTTTCCGATTTCTTCTGACGTATACATTCCTTCACCCCCGATTTTTATTAGCCATCATTGCATTCAGCATAACCGCACCGATCATAAGCACGCCACGAACAACGTACTGCAAATAATCATTAACATTCATTAACGTCATTCCGTTCAAAATAATTCCAAGGAAAATAATACCAAGAAATGTACCTTTTACATTACCGGTTCCTCCAGCAATACTCGATCCACCGATTACAACAGAAGAAATTGCCGTCATTTCCCAGCCTTTTGCAAAGGAGAAGGTGCCTGACATAACCTGTCCGGACAAAAGCACACCGGACAATACACAGCAGACCTGAACAATAATCATTGTTATAATCTTTGTCTTCACGACATTAATTCCGGACAGTCTCGCCGACTCTGCGTTTCCGCCGACTGCAAGGCAGGCTCTTCCATACTTTGTATATTTCAGAAGATAGAAGGTGATTGCAAAGACGATCAGCAGGAAGATAACCGGTACCGGAATAACACCAAATATTTTTCCTGAACCAATCACGGAAAGCCACGACGGTAGCGTCGTAACTGGATACCCTTTTGAAATAAATGCAGAAAAACCATAAATAATATAATTCATTGCGATGGTCGCTATCATTGCCGGAATCCGGAATTTTGTAATACAAATTCCGTTGATCAGACCGACAACTGCTGCAAACACACATGATACGAGAATCCCAACAATTGCGCCATACTGGAGTGGCATAATTCCTGCGCTTTCCAACTTTCCGCCAATCAGCGCCGTCAGAACTCCTGCAGTTGCCACAGAAGACGGAACGGACAGATCAAGCTCGCCACATACAATCGTAAGTGTCATACCAAACGCTACGATTCCCTGCAGTGAAATATTTCTGAGGATATTCATGATATTGTTTACCTTCAGAAAATGTGGCGATAAAAATGACATAAAAACAATCATCACCACGATTACAACTTCCAGCATATATTGCTCAATAAATTTTGATATTTTTTTCGATGATTTTTCCATTGCTCTACTCCTCTCCCATGCACACAGCATACAAATCTTCCACTGTCATCTGCTTTGGATCTACCTCTTTCGTTATCTTTCCATTTCGCATAATCAAAATCCGGTGACACGTCTCCAGAAGTTCTTCCAGTTCCGTTGAAACCAAAATACTTGAGACGCCTTTTCGTGACTGATCCCATATAATCTGAAAAATCTGCTGTTTTGCATTTACATCGATTCCTTTCGATGGCTCATCAAAAATCATCACTTCCGGATCTATATTAAGCCAGTTTCCGACTGCCACCTTCTGCTGATTTCCACCAGACAATGCACTGATTGGGTAAGATGTATCTGCCACTTTAATCTGCAGGTCCGATACCTGTTTCTCAATCATTTTTTTCTCTATTTTCCGGTCTATATTGATTCCTTTTCCGATCCGGTTTAACGCCGCATAACAAAGATTTTGTGCAATACTGCCGCTCAAATTAATTCCGAGACGCTTTCGGTCTTCCTGTATCATCGCCATTCCTGCTTTATTCATAATTTCGGGAGAGCGTTTTTCATAGATCTTTCCCTTCAGCTCTACGGATCCCTCCGTACTTTTTCTTGATCCGAAAATACAGCTGAGAAGCTCCGTTCTGCCTGAACCAAGCATCCCCGCAATTCCAAGCACCTCTCCCTCATGCAGTTCAAAGCTTACATCCTGAAAACGCCTACCGTCCGACAGATGATCGACCTTCAAGACTACATTCGGCGAACACTTCAGATCCTCCGGCATACTCTTAACGGTCACTTCACCAAACATCATTTTCAGGAGCTCCCTTCGGTCAAGCTCATGGATATTTCGGATGCCGATCAGCTTTCCGTCGCGCAGCACCGTACACGTATCGGCAATCTGCCACAGCTCCTGCAGTTTATGGGTAATATAAATGATGATGACATCCTTCTCCTTCAGTTTTCGAATAATCCGAAACAGTGCTTCCACTTCATGCTGCGCCAGCGATGAAGTCGGTTCATCGAGCATCAGCACCTTAGGATTTAAACTCATCGCTTTTGCAATCTCAATCATCTGACACTGCCAGATACTAAGCCGGCTGATCTGCTCCTTCACCGGTATATCAATTCCAATTTCTTTTAGCAGATTTTCTGCTTCTGCATACGTTTTTTTCCAATCCACATGCCCGTTTTTCATCGGAAGTCTTCCGAGAAAAATATTCTCAGCCACTGAAATATTCGGTACAAGGCTCAGTTCCTGGTATACCGTCGCCAGTCCGCATGCCTGTGCCTCTGATGGACTGCGAAACTGAAGTTCCTTTCCGTCAAGAAATACTTTTCCGCTTGTCGCGGCCGTGGATCCTGAAAATACATTGACAAGTGTCGATTTACCGGACCCATTTTTTCCAATAAACGCATGTACCTTCCCGCTCTCAAACGATACCGTAACATTGTCAAGCGCCAAGGTGCCGGGATATTGCTTGCTTACATTTTTTGTCTCCAAAATGCTCATGATATCCTTCCTCCCAATCGGCCGGATCATAGAGAGCAGACATTCGCAATCCGCTTCGCAGATGACTGCCTGATCCGATTAAGACAAACAGGAGAGGAGCATTCTCCTCTCCTGCTGCTTTTCCGCATTTTACAACGAACTTTTTGCACCTTACATGGTCTCTTTACCTTACATAGTCTCTTTCAAAAGTGTTTCAAAATCATCGATGGACTCCGGCGACATACGGCTTACCGGAGTTGCCGGGCAAACTTCGATTTCTCCCAGTTCAAAATCGTAATCATCAAGCGAATACTGAATCAGTTTCTCCATAGCTTTATATCCCATTCCGTAAGCATCCTGCGCCGCTACACCCTGCAGGATATCATCATCAGAACGAAGCATATCGATCTGCTGTTCACCGCAGTCAATACCGAATACTTTAATCTGTCCGCCTAATCCGGCATTCTTTACTGCCTGTACCGCTCCAATTGTTCCACCATCATTGCAGGCAAAAATAATATCCAGATCAGAATTTGCAGTCAGCATATCACCAGTCACCTGAAGAGAGCTATCCTGAACCCATGCCTCGCCTTCTGCCTCTACTTCATATGCAATTTCTGCTTCGTCCAGCGCCTTAAGGAAATTATTCATTCGGTCGCTTGCCGGCTCTGCATACTGTGTTTTAAATGTAATCACTCCAATTTTTATAGTATCCTCATATCTCTCCTTATTTGCTTCGATATACTCAACAGCAAGTTTTCCTGCACCATATCCAAGCTCCGTATGAGAAGTCGTTGAGCCACCAATAATTCCATCCTGCTCAATCTCTCCATCCGCAATGGCAAGTGGAATACTGTATTCATTATAAACCGCTGCAAGTGTTGCCGGAGAACTGATATTACTTGTCGGCATAATGCACACTCCATCTACCTCCTGCGTGCAATATGTATCAAGCAATGAACGTTCCTTTGTCTCATCACCGCCTGACATTGCCGATACACACTCCGCATTGTAGTCCTCACAGGCTTTCTGCATTCCAGTGTTCAACATGCCATTAAACTGATCCTCCTGTGTTGTGATTGCTGCAAATGTTTTTCCGCTTGCATCTGCTTTTGCTTCCTCCGCTCCTACTGACGTCGTCATTCCAAGTACCATCACTGTCACGCCCATCACTGCCAAAATTCTCTTTCTCATGTTTTTCCTCCTGCTTTTTCATTTTGTAGTTTTATAGTCCTTTACGTTCGTGTTTCCTGATGACACTATTATAAAAAACAGCTCCATATTCTTCAATTTGATTATTTTTACATGTATTTCCTTTTTTTACAAAATGTCAAAATCTGAAAAAAAGGTAAGAATCCGGCAAACTTTGTCCAATTCTTACCTTTCTCTTCTGTAAAGCGGACATTCGCAATCCGCTTTGCTACTTGTAGGATCATAAGGAATCTAAGCTCGTAAGGAATCCTCCCGTAAACGGATCCCTCCTTACGAAATTCCGCAAGCGGGTTCCCCCTTATGATATTTCATGAACGCAGTAGCTTCGCAACCTGTCAGTGGGTGCTTTCAACTCCCACTGACATAAGCATTCCCCCGCTTAGTGCTCCACGCACTTGAAGCGGGGGAATGCTTATCTACGTTCAAATTATTCGCTTATCTGACATCTTGCACTTATCTGCCCCTTTTCTTCTCTCTGAATTCAGATGGGGCCATTCCTTTTATACTCCTGAATACCTTATTAAAATACTGCTGGTTTTCATAACCGACCAATTCGCCAATCTCACCAATCTTGTCATTTGTTCCACTCAGCAGTTCTGCAGCCTTCTCAATACGGTAATTTTGCAGAAATGTCACAAATGACGTTTGCATTTCTTCTTTAAAGAGTCTGCACAAATAGGATGGATTCAAGTCCAACTCCTCTGCTACATCGTTTAACGACAGTGGTTTTTGATAATGATTGATAATATAATCTCTTGCCTTCAGCGCAATTCTTCTTCCTTTATTAATATTTTCCTTTTTTTCTTTATAAAAACGATCAATCAGTTCAAAAAATTTCTCTTCACAGTCAATCTCTTCAATTCCGTTCCAAAATTCAATTTGAAAATAATTTGCACTGCTTTCTCCCATATTAATTTTGAAATACTGATAAAATTCTTTTTCTGCTTCCATGGAAATCATTCTGCAAATCGCCGCTATCCTTGATTCTGGAGTATTCTTCTTCGCTGTTTCAAATATCCTCCGCAACGTTTCTTTCGCCTGCTGAAAACGCCCTTCCCGAAGTAGACATGCCATTTCTGCCGTGCTGTAACGACCTATTGTCTTCACCGCGGTCGAAATATTCGATGAATGATAAATAATCCGATCGTCGCCAATCCATTTCCGATATTTCATAAATGAGCACACCGTCTGGTATGAATAAGCAAGATTAAAAAAGTCATCACTTGCCTCACCAACTCCGATTGCAATATCCAGTTTTAATTTTTCCTCCAGAAGATTCCGAACCATCTGCAGATCCTGAAACAATCGCTTTTCATCTTTTTTTTGCTCACTGCAGGATAAACAAAACAACCATTCCCTCCTTGAATTTAAATATGCCTTATGTACTACTCCATATTTTTCCAGAATTTCTGTCATTATATTTATGACAATAAAATGTTCCAGTCCTCTTCTTTGTGGATCGCTCATCTGCTGCGCAACTGAAACTAAAATACACGTGTGATACACTTTCTCTATCGCATCCTGAAAAATCTTCCATGCTCCCGCATACTCATTTTGCCGGTCATCCTCTCCCTCTTCATAATCCCCAGAAACAATATTAAGAAGCATTCGTTCTTTATACGCTTCGTATCCAAGCTCTGCCTTCTCCTGTAAGCCTTGAATTCTTCTTTCTTTCTCCCTCTCAATCTCAATCGTCATTACGCATCGATTTACCACATTCAAAAGTTCCTGATCCTCTGCTGGTTTCAGAATATAATCAAACGCTCCATATTTAATCGCTTCCTTAGCATAAGAAAAATCATTGTATCCACTTAATAGTATCACTTTTATATCCAACGATTTCTTTCTGAGTTCCCGAAGCAGTTCTATTCCATCAACCCCCGGCATTCTGATATCTGTAATGATGATATCCGGTTCCAGTTCTTCTGCCATCTCCAGGGCCTCCTGCCCATCTTCCGCCGTACCTACCACTTCCGCCTGTACAGATTCCCATGGTATTTCCTTGGAAATTCGCTCTCGAATCCAGATTTCATCATCAACCACCAACAGTTTTATCATCTTCACCCTCCATTGTAACCGGCAGCAGGATCGTCACACAGGTACCCTCTCCAATTTTACTGTCGATTCTGAATCTTTCTTTTCCTTTATACAGAATCCGCAACTGTTTTGCGAGATTCCGTACTGCAAAATACTGACATACTTCGTCTGAATACAGCTGTTTTTTTATTTCCTCAAGTTGTTCCGTTTCCATACCAATGCCATCATCCGCTACTTTTATACAACAGAATTCATCAAGAAAGCTAATCCGAATCTGAATCGTACCGCCTCCCTTTTTTCTCTCAATTCCGTGATAAATCGAATTTTCAACGATTGGCTGCAAAAGTAGTTTTGGTACCTGAACTTTTGCAAGCCCCTCTTCAATTTCAATACTGTAATTGATACGATTTCCAAACCGGATTTTTTGTATAATCAGATAGCTTCTCGCAATATCCGCAGCCTCTGCCATTGTAACGATATTTTTTCCATTGCTCAGACTGACCCGGAAAAAACGTGACATCGCCGCTACGATTTCTGCAATCTGATCTTCTTTATGTATTTTGGCAATACTATAAATAGAATCAAGTGTGTTATACAAAAAATGAGGATTCAGCTGTTCCTGCAGCAACCTGAGTTCTGCGCTTTCGTTTAAAGTCCGCTCCTCAGCAACGGTCTGAATCAACTGCTCCAGGCGACACGTCATATCATTGAATGTATCATAAATATCCTGAAAGTCATCTTTTCTGGTCTCTGCGATCGTTACAGAAAGATTCCCATCCTTTACCTGATGCATACTGCTTTTTAAAATACCAATCGGTCGATAAAAATAACGAGAGATTACCGCCGTACACAAAATACTGACCAGTAATACAATGAAGCAGATCAGCAAAAGAAATTTTGTCAGTACAGAAATATTGAACAGAATGTCCTGCATCGGAATAAAAATAAAAAGCTTCGCCCGGATATTTTCGACATCTCCCTGAATCAGCATGTACTCCTTTGCACCAAGCTTTATTGTCTTCCATCTTGAACGCATCTCCAAATTCTCATCGAGGCATTCTGAAAAATGTTCATACAACCTTCGATTCGAATAAAGCACCGGGAGACCAGTCTCATCAATTACAATTGTTTCACCGGACAATCCTTTTTGCGTATTGCTGAAATAATTTTCAAAAACCTCACTGTTTACCTGTGCTGCCAGTACCCCGATCTTCTTTCCGCTTTCATCCATAATTGGAAAACACTTTGACACCATCGTTTCTGGATATTTTTCCGTCATACCAGACGGGTACAGATTTACTCCATTCACCCGCGGTGTTGAAACCCAGTGATCCAGCCGTTCCTCATAGTCCTTTAAAAACGAAATATTTTCGCTTTTTACATTCTCATAAAATGTACTCTTAATGTCGAATACTGTCTTCTGGTTAATAATATAAATCGCCATAGTAATATTACTGTTAATCAGATTATTTCTTTCCAGACTTGTCATTTTCTGCTCAGCAAATGTCTTGACTTGACGATATTTTTCTGCGGCAGTCTGATAATCCCATTGATCATCTATGCTACACAATTTTCTTAATTCCTCACTCACAGCCATTTCTTTCGCATAATATTCTACGCTGTGAAAAATCGAATTAACTACACTGATTTCAAGCTTCATATTAGTCTCTGTAATCGTTGCAGCCTGGTTCATCAGCGACTTTGTTGCCATTAAATACATGCTGATGGTCGTTACAAGCGCCAGTGCCGTCATAATCGAAACGATAATTAGAAATATTTTCACCCGAAAACTTTCAAAATAAGCTCGGATTCGATCCGTATACTTCATATCCATCCCTTCCTGAACTCTTTCTTTGTAAAGCTTATATAACCAATCCGCTTCGCGCCCTGTCTTTTAAAAATAATCACTCATTTTCCTGCGTAGTGAATCAGCATCTGTTACACCCCCAGTACCATACGCACAAACTCTCGCGCAATCTCCGGTAATTTCTCCTCTCTCCACGCCAACAATATCTCTGTCCGAAATGCCGCTCCGGAGATTGTACACGCTTGCACGGGATCATCCGGATGACGCATGGAGGACGGAAGAATCGCGATCCCGACACCGCTTTGAGCCAGTGTCATCGCGGTACGTGCGTCTTCACATTCATAATAAATATCACATGAGAGCCCTGCCCGCTCAAAACCCTCCAGCATGTAGGCACGGTAACGGTGCGAAAGGATCAGATGCTCCTTTGAGAGCTGCTCCAAAGCGATTGAACCGGCTTCCGGGAGCTTTTCAGGAAGGCCCATTGCAACCAGCGGTTCTTTTACTAATGGCGCTGTCGCAAATCCGTTCAGTGTGATTGGCGTGCGCAGGGTTGTCACGTCCACCACACCGTTTTCCAACTCATCTTTCAACGTAAATGTAGACCCCTCATGGATGTCAAAATGAATTTCCGGATGCAAGTACGTGAATGCTGCGATTTTCTCCACCATCATTTCAACGGTGGACGGCGTCATACCGATGTGCAGAGTCGCGCTTCGACTGACCTTTATGACCTCACGCCGTGTGACATCTGCCATCATCAGCAAACTTCCGGCACGCACATAAAGCGCTTTTCCTGCCTCTGTCAGCGTAATATTTCTCGTGCCGCGCACAAAAAGCTTTACCTGCAGTTCCTCCTCGAGAAGCTTCATCTGATAGCTGAGCGGCGGCTGCGTCATATGCAGGTTCCTTGCCGCTGCACTGATCGTGCCTGCATCTACGATTGCGCGGAAGTATTCCAGCTGTCTGATTTCCATTTTCGGCTCCTCCTCTTTAGTACATAATAAACTCTGAAAAAGATACTGGCATTTTACGGTCATTTTGTAAAATTCTCCTGTTTCTGACCAAATCCATATTTATTTTATATAGTTATAAAATAATATCAATATTTTTCATATAGCACAAATTGTGTTATACTGCAACAGGAAATTAACAAATTGCCGTTTCACGGCTCTTCAACTATGTGATCGCATCACGAAAATCTTTAAAAGGAAGGTCTGCTTCATGAAACAAATCGACTTTGAAAAAGGAAAAATCACAGAAAATATTCTCATGGCTGCAGTTCCTATGCTCGTTGCGCAGGTATTAAGCCTGCTCTACAACATCGTAGACCGCATTTATATTGCCCGTATCCCGGGCATTGGCACGACTGCGCTCGGTGCGGTCGGATTATGCTTTCCGGTCATCGTCATCATCACTGCATTCAGCAACCTGTTCGGAAGCGGCGGTGCCCCGCTTTTTTCGATTGAACGCGGCCGCGGAAACCGAAAAAGGGCAAGCCAGATCATGAATACATCTTTTACCATGGTTTCCATCTGTGCTGCACTGCTGATGGTGATTTTTCTCCTGTTTGCCAAACCGATTCTCGTGCTTTTCGGTGCTTCCGAAAATGCATTGCCGTACGCCCTCCCTTATCTGATGATTTATGTGCTCGGTACCTTTCCATCCATGGTTACTACCGGAATGAACCCTTTCATCAATGCACAGGGATACGCTACCACTGGCATGCTTTCTGTCATAATCGGTGCTGTCGCAAATCTGCTGCTCGATCCGCTTTTTATTTTTTTCTTCGACATGGGAATTCAGGGCGCCGCAATAGCAACTGTACTGTCCCAGATCTTCTCCGCAATATTCGTACTTCGGTTTCTGCGTTTCCGCGCCGAATATCGTGTCCGCTTTCTCAAAAAAAGTGAATTTTCAGAAGGTATTGTTCTCGCCGGAAATATTGCCAGCCTCGGTACCGCCGGATTTATCATGCAGCTTACCAACAGCCTTGTAACTATCTGCTGTAATAATATACTTGCAACAACCGGCGGCGATCTTTACGTTTCTGTCATGACCATCATTTCCAGCATTCGCCAGATGGTGGACACACCAATTCACGCTATCATGGAGGGTTCTTCTCCTGTTATCAGCTATAATTATGGTGCCCGCAGGCCAAAACGGGTAAAGCAGGCAGGGCTTACGATGTCTGCTCTTGCATTGATCTATGCAATTCTTGCCTGGAGCGTCGTCCTGTTTGCACCACGCTTCCTGATTGGCATTTTCAGTTCGGATCAGGAGCTCTTCGCAGATGCAATCCCTGCCATGAAGCTGTATTTTTCCGCTTTCATTTTCATGCTTCTGCAGTACATCGGTCAGACAATCTTTAAGTCTTTAAATAAAAAGAAGCAGGCGGTCTTTTTCTCCCTGCTTCGTAAAGTATTTATTGTTGTACCGCTGACTTATCTGCTGCCGTATGCCTTCCATATGGGAACTGACGGCGTTTTCCTCGCAGAACCGGTCTCTAATGTAATCGGCGGTACGCTGTGTTTCGTAATTATGCTCTGTACTGTGCTTCCGGAGCTGAAGCAGATGGAGCGGGAAAACGTTTCTGCTGCGCCCCGCGGATAATTCCCAGGGGCTACAGCAAACGCACCTCTCGCTCCTCATCCGGCGAAACACTGTTTCACTACAGAAGTGCCTGTCGTTCCAACCTGCACACGCAGGTTGGCTTTATCACATCTGCGTGAATTGCAGTCCGCTCCAGCCGTTTCTCTTTCCGGTTGATATGCAGTACGGTCAGGCTGTCGGACTCCTGATTTGCCACTACGAGGTAATCACTGAAAATCTGAAAATCGCGCGGCGTTCTGCCGCCGGTTTTTTTTATGCAGCAAAGTGTCAGCGTTCCGTCTTTTTGGATCTCATACATCGCAATGCTGTCGTCTCCGCGGTTTGCCGCAAAAAGGAAGCCTCCGTAAAGCCGGATCGCAGATGCGGTGCTCTCTCCGTGATAACCTTCCGGGAGCGTTGAAATGTCCTGGAGGATTGTATATTCCGACGTGTTTTCAAAACGTTCCCTGTCCATTTTTTCTGTTCCTGTTTCAGACACTTTCTTTTCTGCCGCTTTTTCAGTTTCTTCTGAACCTTCTTCCTGCACCTTCTCCGCGAAGACCACGATCCGGTTGCTCAATTCGCAAAGCACATAGATCACAGCCATGTCCTCATGCCAGAATGCCAGATGACGCGGTCCGTATCCATCCGGCAGCTGCAGGCGGATCCCGGTATCGGTAAGCTTCTTCTGTTCATAATCAATCTGATAGCCAAAGACCTGATCCAGTCCGAGATCAGTGCTCCAAAGCAGCTCTCCTGCTTCCTCTGAGAAATGAACGTGCGGGCCCTCCTGACGCAGTGGATTGACTTTAAATGGATTTTCCTGCGGGTTCTTTGCTTTTCTGCTCTGCTGCGAATTTCCCTGCCCCTGTGTCTCATCCGTTCTTCTTGGAGTATGCTGCCAAAAATCGCACCGCTCCTGCAAATGTCCCTGCTCATCCAGCGCAAATACAGCCAGCGAACCACTCGTATAATTCGCTGCCATAAGGAAATTTTCTCTTCCGTCAAGACTTAAATGACACGGATCCGCGCCGCCGGAAGGCATCTCCTTCACCATTTCCAGAATCGGTGCTGCAGCCATGTCCTTCGCAATCCCCGGATTCGTTCCCGCCTCTTTTTTTGCTCCGCGCAGCTGTCCCTCTGTTTCCTGCAGCAGCTCCGGACTTTCTGCCGGCTCCACCAGCTCTGAACTTTCTGCCGGCCGCAGCAGCTCCGGATTCTCCACCGACCGCAGCGCCTTCATCTCATACACACCGCCAATTGGCACCTGCTCACGTACAGCATAAAGTGTGTCACCTCTTTCGTTTAAGGTCACCCAGGACGGACGTGTCATCTGCGTGTCTGCTCCGAGCATGCTCAGCCGTTCATTTCTCGCGTTTAGCTTCCACAGACAGATTCCTGGCTCTCCTTTTTCTGCATAAGAGCCTGTATAAAAATAGTAATTGTTCTGCTGCACCTCGTCCAGCTGATCCCAGAAATTCCAGAATTCTTCTTCACTGATCGTTCCGTCCAGAATAAGGATCTCGTACATCACACCGCGCCATCCATAGGAAATGCCGGAGTGATGGTAGCCATTGCGCATATAGAAAGCGATGCGCTGCTCTCTCTGTTCATTATTATCTGCTTCCGGATCGACCATCTCTACATCCAGAATCACCCGATTCCCTGCGTATGCTTTTCCGATCTCTGCGAGAATCTGTGAGCCATAGCCATGATCACGCAGCTTTTCTTCTACCGCCAGAAACAGAATATGGGTAATGTCCCCAAATGTCAGTGCAGAATAAAATCCACACAAAATTGCTCCATCGTAGCAGGCAATAAAATCATACGGACCATCCGCTTCTAAAAGCGTGTCCATCGGCACGCGTTCCTCCCTCGGAAATGCCGCCCGGTAAAGCCGCTCGATCTCCTGGAATTTTTCTGATTCCTTCGTTACTTTTACTGATTTCATAAATGTCCTCTTCTATTTTTTCATGATCAACGTTTTGTAAAGCGGACATTCGCAATCCGCTTCGCTAAGGGAATCTGCCGCTTCGTCTGATCGCTTGTTTATAAATGCTTTCTACTCTTTCTTCTTAATCACACAACGCTTTTTATAAAATGAAATGCCATAACAGAAAACCTCATCGCATCGGTCCTCCAGATCGGACGCGTACATCCGCTCATCGATCTGCTGTACTGCCGCTGCGCAGTCTTCCTGCATGCGTTCCGGCCTTTTTGAATATTTTGCCTCAAAGACTGCCGCCTTTCCATCGGCAGGTGCATAGATGATAATATCACTTCTGCCTTCTCCATGCTCCCGGTTTGATTCCACCTCATATCCTGCTCCCGCAAAGATTCCGGCAAGAAATGCATGATAAAAGTCTTCTTTATAATCATGATAGCTGATGGTCTGCCGCAGCAGACGATTCATTTCCCCGGTGATCGTTTCACAGTCGCCTGACCACACCGCGGCAAACAGCTTTTTCCGGTTCCACGCTCTTGCCGTGTCTTCAAACCATCCTTTAATGGTCGTCGCAAAAATCTCCCGTATCTCCTCGTTTGGAATCACAAGCGCCGCCTCACCCGAAGGAAGCTCTGCCGGGTCGTCTGATTCCCCTGCACTGGTCAGATAACCGGTGAGATAGAGAATACTCCACAGATTTTCTTCTGACGCATGAAGATAATCATACGTCAGATTCTCTTCTATTTTCTGCCGAATGACTCCACCCGAAAGCAGCGTTTCCATCTTTTTCGTAATGCTTGCACCGGCATAATCGATAAAGGAGCGGATAATTACGTTATCACTCGTATTTTTCCAGTATCCGACCGGCTTTGCCTTTGGATCCCTCAGCAGGTCATACAGATAATTCATCACATCCCACGGGCAATACACATTTACGCTGCCAAAGCAATAGCCATCGTACCATTCCCGTATCTCCCGTGCATGATCCTCCATCCCTGACTTTTTTAAAATCTGCGCAACGTCATGCTCCGTAAATCCAAAATATTCATCGAGATTTGTCGATGTAATCGTGTCTGACACAAAATTATTCGTGCCGGTAAAAATACTCTCCTTTGCAATTTTCAGGCATCCACTCACAACTGCAAACTGCAAAGATCGGTTATCCTTAAATACCTGCATCAGCCCCTTCATGACATCCAGCATTTCCCGGTAATAACCGTTTGCGTTCGCCTTCGCTACTGGTACATCATATTCATCCATCAAAAGAATCACCGGTTTTCCGAAATGTGCCTGCATCATTTCCGTAAGAAGCCCCAGACTGTTTTTCATTTCCTCCGGCGTCCCCTTCTTTGCAAGCAATCGTTTCAGAATTTCTTTGTCGTACTCGTTGACCTTATGACTCTCCAAAAGATACAGGTGCTCCTTACAAAGCTGTGCAATAACGGAAACCAGCATTTCATAGGCAGCTGTAAAATTCAGCCCGTCCACTTTCCGAAGGCTCAGGAAAAGAACCGGTCTTTGGTTCATCCACGTTCTGCACAGCTTCTCGTCACGCATAACTGAAAGCCCCGAAAACATATCCCGGCTGTCCTTTTTGATGTCAAAAAAGCTGGCGAGCATGCTCATTCCAAGTGTCTTTCCAAAACGTCTCGGCCTCGTAATCAGCGTAACCTCCGCCGCCTCTCCCTTCAGGAGCTCCGGAATCAGTCCCGTTTTATCCACGTAATAATATCCGTTTCTCCGTATTTTTTCAAAATCGGAAATTCCAACCGGAATATTGATCCCTGCCATGCCGTCACCCCTTTCTGTCGGATTCTGATGCTTCTATTGTAGCAGAAAATCCCGCTTCTGAAAACTCAAAAGCAGCAAAAAAGCACCTGCGTATCCGCGTTCCTTTCTTGCGAATCACAAGTGCTTTTTATTGTGCTGTCAGTTTCCAAACCAATGCAGATGTCAAAGCAGATATTTATAATCCACTTCACTTCTGCATCCAACCACATCTTAATGCGCCGTCACAGTATACCGGCATTCTTCACCACGCAGCACCTGAATCAGGTTCTCCGTCGCCAGTGTTGCCATATTCTCTGTCGCTTCCTTTGTATGCGCCCCGGTATGCGGCGTAGCAAGGACATTGTCATAAGCAAACAGAGGAGAATCTTTCGGCGGCTCTGTCTCGAATGCATCCAGACCAAGACCGCCAAGCTTTCCTGACTCAACTGCCTCTTTGGCAGCAGCCTCGTCAACGATTCCGCCTCTTGACGCATTAATCAGAATCACTCCGTCCTTCATTTTTGAAAATGTTTCCTTATTTATCATATGATACGTCTGATCATTTAATGGTAAGTGCATGGAAATGTAATCGCACTGTGCGATCAGCTCTTCAAAAGAAACACTTTTAATGCCGTGCTCTGCGGCGTAGCTTTCATTCATATATGGATCGTATGCGAGCACCTCCATAGCAAAGCCGCCTGCACAGCGTGCCACTACCTTTCCGATCGCGCCAAGACCTACGATTCCAATCTTTTTTCCGTACAGCTCTTTTCCAGTACAACGGATCCAGCCATTCCTTTTCGTGCTCGCATCAAGCATGGTCAGGCTGCGTGAAAGGCTCATCATCATCCCAAACGCAAGCTCGCCGACTGCTTCCGCATTCACCCCTGGTGTATTGGTCACAACAATCCCCTGCTTTTCTGCTGCCGCAAGGTCTACCCGGTCATATCCAACTCCATATCTTGAAATCGCTTTCAGGTTCGGGCAGTGCTCCAGCACGTCCGCACTGATTGAATCCAGCCCGGCCAGATAACCGTCACAGCCCTGCAACTGCTGTATCAGCATCTCTCCTGTCAACGGCTTTCCTGTCGGATTAAACACAAGCTCATCTGCAAATTCCCGCAGTTTTTCAAGTGCAGGATTTACCTTTCCCTCCTGCGGCTGCATGGAAGTCGGTGTTACAAGAATTTTCATTTTCAGATCCCCCGTTTCCGTAAACTAAGCAATCTATCTTGTTACTGTTCGGCCAGACAACCTTTCGTAAAATAACTGCATTTTTAAAAAGGCTGGCTCTGAACCGTAACTCTATTTTCTTTCCGCAAGCGCTACTGCTTCTCTTGTGAGGCGCTCCACCTCATCAAATCTCTTCTCCTTCAGCAGCCCTTCCTTTACCATCCAGCTTCCTCCGCAGGCAATAATTTTTTCGGATTGCAGATAGGTCTGAAGATTTGCCGCATTCACACCACCGGTAGGCATGAAACGAATCTGTGAAAACGGCGCCGCAAGCGCTTCGATTGTTTTTAATCCGCCGTAACACGATGCCGGAAAGAACTTTACAACCTTAACGTCATAGGCCAGCGCAGTCATAATTTCAGACGGCGTGCATACTCCCGGGAAAACAGGTACCTTTCGCTCTTTCGCATATGCGAGAATCTCCTCGCTCGTACCAGGTGATACGAGGAACTGCGCTCCGGCAGCAAGTGCCCGCTCTGCCTGCTCTTTATTAATCACGGTTCCGGCACCGACCAGCATTTTCGGAAATGCCGCCCGGATCTTTCGTATCGCTTCCTCCGCCGCTTCTGTTCGAAATGTGATCTCTGCCACCGGAAGTCCGCCTCTGCAAAGTGCTTCTGCAAGCGGCAGTGCATCCTCGATATTATTAATCTTTACGACCGGAACCAGCTTCAGCTTTTCAATTTTATCAAAAATTTCTCCGTTCATTTTTTCCTCCTGTACAACACCGGCTGCCTGCAGTTTCCTGCCGGACAACCGCTTCTTCACTGTGCACTTCGATATATTTCTAAATAGCGCTGATATTTTTCCCGATAGTGCCCTGTATGCTCTGCCAACGGAACGATGATTCCTTTCGTTTCCGCCTCAAACGCTTCTGCCGGGCAGCAGCCCAGCACATCCATCGCAAGCACCACGCCGCCCTGAAGCGAACACTGCGGATTTTCCTCTATGGAAATTTCCCGTTCAAAAATATCCGCGCACATCTGCGACCATTCCGGTGAGTGCAGAATCCCGCCTGACAGTCGAATGCCCTGCGGCTCTCCACAGATCCGGCAAAGCTCCTCATAGCCCTGACGCAGATTGAACAGCACTCCTTCCTGCACCGCCCGGTACATACTTCTCCGGTCATGGTACGGCTTCAGCCCGTAAAAACCGCCGCTTCGCTCCTCGTTCTCGCCCGGACAGCGCTCTCCATACAGAAATGGAAGGAATACCGGCGTATCCACATCCTCCCTGCATTCCAGCTGTTCATACGGTGCATTCTGCGCAATTTTTTCCCGAAACCACTCAATACTGCTGCAGCCTCCGGAAATCGCCGCGCCCGCAAGATATCCCTTGGGTGACAGATAACACCACGTATGCGGCTCTTCCGGCAACACAGCATTTGCCACACTCATCCGAAGTGCACTGCTTGTCCCAACCGAAACCGTCATAACCCCGGATTTTAAGCCACCGGAGCCCGTCTGATTCATTGCTCCGTCCGGATTAGAGAGCAGCACCGGCGTGCCAGGCGTAACACCAAGCAGCTTTGCACCATCTTCCGTAAGCGGAAATGTTTCATTATAATCAACCAGTTCCGGCAGCTTTCCGCTGTCAACTCCTATCTCTTCCAGCAGATCCTTTGCATATTCTTTTTTATGGATATTCAGACAGCCGCTTCCGGAAGCCATGCTTCGTGTCACCGCATATTTTCCGATGAGCCGCCAGTTATTGTAGGTTCCCTGACCGGCAATCCGGTACTGATTTACCGCATAGCCCTTCTGCCTGAGCAGCTCCAGCTTAAAATACGGATACTGCGCCTTCAGCATACAGCCTGTCATCTCATAATATCGCTTTGCGAATGCCTTATCCTCACGATATTTTCTGCTGATTTTTGATGCCTCCGTGTTTGACCAGAGATAAATCGGTGTGACCGGTGTAAAATCCTGCTGAAATAAACCGACACTGTGCCAGGTACCGCTCAGCGCGATCATATCGATCTTCTGACCCGCGCTGCAGATCCGGCCCACTTCCATCATCTTCTGAAATACGGCCTCCGGATCATGCAGTGTCGTATCCGAATGCATTTCTTCATATCGTTTTGTCATGACGCTGCTCTTCCCGGTATCCGTATTATAAAGCATCGCCTTTGCAGACATTGTGCTGTTTTCCATGGCAAGTATCTTCATCTGCCAGCCTCCTGTCAAAACGAATCCTTCTCATTCCTTCCGCTGCCTGCCCATAATCACGCTATAACGGCAGGCCCTCTTATCACTTCTGAACTTTTCTGATTCGGTTATAGTACTCCAGCGTCTGAAGATAAACGCCCTCGCCATCCAGCTGATATCGATGCAGCAGCTGTTCTGCCGGTGCCGACTGCCCATAGACATCCCGCATTCCGATTTTGTATACCGGAACCGGAAGCTTCTCGGAAAGGCAGTCACACACTGCACTTCCAAAGCCTCCGATAATTGAATGCTCCTCCGCTGTAACTACAATTCCTGTCTTTGCAGCCGATGCAAGCAGTGTCTCCTCATCAAGCGGCTTGACAGTCGGAAAATCAATTACCTCCGCACTGATTCCCTGCTCCTGCAGTTTTTCAGCCGCTTCCAGCGCTGACCATACGCAAAGTCCCGTCGCTGCAATGGTGATATCGGTTCCTTCCTTCAGCCGGTAAGCCTTTCCGATTTCAAACTGAAACGATTCGTCATAAATGACCGGAACCTCTGGTCTGCCGAACCGTAAATAAACCGGTCCTTCATATTCCGCGGCCGCCATCACTGCTGCTCTCGCCGATGTGTCATCTGCCGGATTTAAAACCACCATGCCGGGAATCGTCCGCATCAGAGCCAGATCCTCATTGCACTGATGGGTCGCACCGTCTTCTCCTACGGAAATGCCGCCGTGCGTAGCTGCAATCTTTACATTCAGGTGTGGATATCCAATGGAATTACGCACCTGCTCATAAGCTCTTCCGGCAGCGAACATTGC
The DNA here is from genome assembly GCA_902363665.1 of Lachnospiraceae bacterium. GTDB lineage: Bacteria > Bacillota > Clostridia > Lachnospirales > Lachnospiraceae > Choladousia. Next base: position 87,429 of record CABJAW010000002.1, read on the forward strand.
AAAGGAAGATAAAAACGGGATATTTCCCGTCAGCGATAAGCCCGCTGCAATGCAGGTCATATTCGCTTCAGCAATTCCACATTCAATATGGCGCTCCGGAAACCGCTCGCGGAAATAAGAAGTTTTTGTTGCGCCTGCAAGATCGGCTTCCAGTACAACGACCCTGTCATCTTTTTCTCCAAGGCTGACCAGGGCTTTTCCATAGCTGTCTCTTGTTGCTGTTTTCTTTGTTATCTTCATTTAACTTCCCCTCCCAGCTCTGCCATTGCCTGTTCGTACTGTTCCTTTCCAGGCGCCTGTCCATGCCAGCCCGCCTGATTTTCCATGAAAGAAACGCCTTTGCCTTTCACGGTATGCGCGATAATCGCACTTGGTTTTCCTTTCGTTTCTCTTGCCTTTTTATAGGCGGCTTCCAGCTCTTCCAGATTATGTCCGTCTACGTGTGTCACGGAAAAACCAAAAGCTGCCAGCTTCTCATCGATCGGATCCGGCGAGGATACCTGATCGATCGGGCCGTCTATCTGAAGATTATTATTGTCAATAATTATAGTGAGGTTATCCAGTTTCCGATGTCCTGCAAACATGCATGCTTCCCAGACCTGTCCTTCCTCCAGTTCCCCGTCACCAAGCAGTGTATACACTCGATAGTTTCTGTCTCTGAGTTTTGCACTGAGCGCCATTCCGACCGCACAGGAAACGCCCTGGCCAAGAGATCCCGTCGTCATATCAATTCCCGGGCAGTGCTGCATGCACGGATGCCCCTGAAGTCTGGAATCCATTTGCCGAAACGTAGAAAGTTCCTCCTTTGGAAAATAACCACGCTCGGCAAGAACAGAATAATAAGCCGGTGTGATGTGGCCTTTGGAAAGCACAAAATGATCTCTCTCCTCTTTGTCAGGCTCGGCCGGATCAATATTCATTTCTCCAAAGTACAGACTGACAAGAATCTCTACCGCTGAAAGGGAACCGCCCGGATGGCCTGATTTCGCGGTATAAACCATTTTTACAATATTTCTTCTTATCTCTTTCGATATTTCCAGTTTATTTTTCATTCTTTTTCTCCTATTTTCAGATAAACATGGAACCGCTTTCAGACAAGGGATAAAACAAAGTGATCCGTCTTTTCAAGACCCTCACTTTGCTCTCTCCCTGTTCATTTATACCTCGCAGCAGGAATCTCTGAAAATCAGAACGCATGCAAGCTCTTCTCTTGCCTTTGGCAGTGTCCCCTGCTCGAGCGCGCTTAAAAGGATCTCCGCCGCACGTTCTCCCTTTGCATAACTCGGCTGCCACACGGTCGTCAGCGCCGGAGTAATGTAAGCCGCAACTCTGTCGTCATCAAACCCGACGATCGACAGTTCCTCTCCGATCTTCTTTTTCATTTCCTTGGCTGCTCTGTAGGAAGCTACAGCAATAATATCGTTGAATGTCACCAATGCTGTTATTTTGGCCGGATTGTACAGCAGCTTCTTCGTGAGATTTTCCGCTTTTTTATCTGAAAAATCATCGCATACCTCAATCAGATCTTCTCTGACTGGAATGCCTGCATCCGAAAGTGCTTCCTTGTATCCGTCAAGACGGTCCTTTCCTGATGCATACTGCAGCGATCCGGTGATAATTCCAATATTTCGGTGTCCAAGTCCGATCAGGTAATTGACCACATCATAGGATGCCTTCTTATTATTGATCTCCACCTGACTGACCATTTCATCCTTGCACGTACCGATTACCACAAAAGGAACCTGATCATTTTTCAATTTTTCAATCAATCCATCCTGTTCATTGCATCCGAGTACAAGGATTCCGTCAACACGTCCCTCATAATAGAGCCCGCAGATATCCGTATTGAGCTTATTGTGCTCAAGCAGAATCCGGTATCCCCATTTCTGTGCCACCGTTACAATTGCCCTGAGTACATTGACAAAGGATTCATTCATGAAAAAGTAGTCATTTTCGTGATTGATAATTACGCCAATCGTCCGGGATTTTTTGGACTGGATTTCGCGCGCAGAAGCTGCCGGGCGAAAATCTGCACATGCCTGCTCCACCTTTTTTCTGGTTTCCGCACTGACATACCCTGAGCCGTTAATCACTCTTGATACGGTCGATATGCTTACCCCCGCCTCTTTTGCCACATCATAAATCGTCTTTTTTTTCATACTTCCACTCCCGTTTCGATTTTCGAATTTTTCTTACATCTACACTTTACACTATTTCCATGTTTCTTTCAATCAGTTTCACAGTGCAGAAATAAATTTTAGCGCCTTACCGGCTGCCTGTTTTATTCAAAATCGGACGATATTGCGCAACTCTCCGCATACTGTCTGAACGGATAAGACCTATTCCACCAGTGCTTTTATTACGTCAACCAGCTCCTGATCTGTTGCGTTTTCATATATCTGCTCCTTCGTTCCTTTCGGCTCCAGCGTGCCTTTTAAAAATTCCGGATCAATCTCTTTCAGAATCTCTTTCATATCACGGCAGGTTACTTTTTTCACATCTGTAAGAATGTTTCTGTTCGTGCGCTCTGCCTGTGCCCACTCTTTCGGGAATCCTCCTCCCGGAGCCTCCTCAAACAGCCGCTCAAAGATATAGCGGAGTTTCACATCGCTTCCCCAGCCAAATCCCTTGTTAAATGGAAGTGACACCGCATTTCCTGCATTCACCTGAGAATAAAGATAGCCGTCCAGCGGTTCTTCCACAAATCCACAGAATACATTCGGGAATGAATTGCTTGCAACCATTGCTCCCATTCCGGTTCCGCATCCGGTAATGACAAAGTCTGCTGCGCCTGAATTGATCAGAATTCCCGTAAGCAGTCCCGCCTGTACGTAGCTTCTCTGATATCCGTCGTCCTCTGCAAATCTGCCGTAATTAAATACCTGATGTCCTTTCGGCTCGCATACCTTTTTCAGTGTCTCAAAGATCAGGCTGTTTTTTCCGCACTGACTGTTTTCATTGATAAGTGCAATTTTCATCTTTTTCTCTCCTTTCATGTATACAGCGGATTTCGTAATTCGCTTTTACTGCCTGCCAAACCATAAGAAATCCTTCCGCAGGCAGATCCTTGCTTATGAGAATTCTTAAATCTGCATTCTCACACATTTTATTTTACAAGATAACCTCCGTCGACCGGAATCACTGCCCCACCAAGATAATCACTGGCATGTGATGCCAGAAAAATGCAGGTTCCCTTCATATCCTCCCCGCTGCCCCAGCGCTTTGCCGGAATGCGGTTTGTGATTTCCTGATATCTCGGATTTTCCGGATCCAGAAGTGCCTCATTCATTTTTGTCGCCATATAGCCCGGCGCAATCGCATTGACGTTGATTCCTCTTGCCATCAGGTCATTGCTCATGCACTTTGTAACCTGCGCAACACCGCCTTTCGCCGCCGCATACGCCGGTATCGTCTGTCCTCCGAAAAAGGAAATCATGGAAGCTATATTGATGATTTTCCCGTATCCTTTTTTCAGCATGACCTTTGCCGCTTCCTGACACAGGATGAATACAGAATTCAGATTTACATTGATTACATCGTCCCAGTCCTGCATCGGAAATGCCTCTGAGCTGCAGCGCCGCTGAATTCCATGTGCATTGACAAGAATGTCCAGATCTCCAAGCGCCTCCATGCAGTCTGCAAATGCCCGGTATACCTGTTCCCGCTTTCCAAGATCAGCTTTTACCCCATGGCAACGAAAACCTTTTTTGCAGAACTCATCTGCAACCTCATAAACCTTATCCGAGGTGCCCACGATCGCCACCTCACATCCGGCTTCCATCAGACCTTCTGCCATACTGTAGCCAAGCCCTCTTGTTCCGCCGGTCACAATCGCTTTCTTTCCCTCGATATCAAAAAGTGAATGCATATTTTACCGCCTCTTTTCTGTGTAGCGCGTATTAAGCATTGTAAACCCCCGCCGCCGTCTTTCCTCCGTGGCCGCTCCAGTTCGTGTGGAAAAATTCGCCTCTCGGACGATCCACCCGCTCATACGTATGTGCGCCAAAGTAATCTCTCTGCGCCTGAAGAAGGTTCGCAGGAAGCCGATTGGATATGTACCCGTCAAAATAGGCAAGCGCAGAACTCATCGCCGGAAGCGGAATTCCTCTGCTGATACCAAACGCCACCGCTTCTCTCCATGCCGGAACCAGTTCTTTGATCGTATTCGAAAAATAATCGTTCAAAAGCAGATTTTCAAGCTCCGGCTTTTCTTCATAAGCCTCTTTTATCCGGTTCAGGAAAACGCTCCGGATAATACAGCCGCCTCTCCACATCAGCGCAATCCCGCCGTAGTTCAGATTCCAGCCATAGGTGCCCGCTGCCGTCCGCATCAGATCATAGCCCTGCGTATAGGAAATGATCTTGCTTGCAAAAAGTGCATCTTTGATCTTTTCGATCATCGCCTGTTCATCACCGGTAAAAGAAAGCTTCTGGTGCGGATAAATTTTTGATGCCGCCTCGCGCTCTTCCTTTCTCGCAGACAGACATCTCGCAAACACCGCCTCTCCGATCAGCGTAAGCGGAACCCCCTCCTCCAGGGCCGCTATGCCCGTCCATTTTCCGGTTCCCTTCTGCCCAGCTGCATCAAGAATCTGATCCAGCACGTATTCCCCGGCTTCATCCCGGTACCCAAAGATATCACCAGTAATTTCAATCAGATAGCTGCACAGCTCCGTCTGATTCCATTGCCTGAAAACACGGCTCATTTCTTCATTGTCAAGGCCAAGCCCTGCTTTCATCAGCTGATACGCCTCGCAGATCAGCTGCATATCGCCATATTCAATGCCGTTATGGACCATCTTAACAAAATGACCTGCCCCGTCTTCGCCTACCCAGTCACAGCATGGCGTTCCGTCCTCGACCTTTGCACAGACCGCCTGAAAAACAGGTTTGACATACGGCCATGCCGCAGGGCTGCCGCCCGGCATCATACTTGGCCCCTTCAAAGCGCCTTCCTCTCCGCCGGAGACTCCGGTGCCCACATACAAAAGTCCTTTTGACTCTACATACCTTGTTCTTCTGATCGTATCCGGGAAATGGGAATTGCCCCCGTCAACAATAATGTCACCTTCCTCCAAACACTTAAGAAGCTGGTCAATCATCTCATCAACTGCGTTTCCCGCCTTAATCATCAGGAAAACGATTCTCGGCTTTTTCAGCTGTGACGTCAGCTCCTCAAGGCTGTAACAGTCCATGATATTTTTACCTGACGCTCTGCCGTTTACAAATGCTTCCGTTTTCTGACGCGTCCTGTTATAAACTGCGACGGTAAATCCTTTCGATTCCATATTCATGACCAAATTTTCGCCCATTACTGCAAGACCGATAAGTCCAATATCTGCACAAGGCATTTTATCACCGCCTTTCTCATTTTATCTCATCACATAAAGCCGAACAGGGTCGGGATTCCCGTAATCAGCTGCGGGAAAAGAATGAGAAGAAGCAAAATCACCGCATCAATAACTAGGAATGGCTTCAGCGCTCCTACCACCTTATCAAACGGCCGCTTGCCGACGCTAACTGCGGAAAACAGTACGAGTCCGACCGGTGGTGTCAGCACACCCATGCTCAGGTTTACGATTGTCAGAACCGCGAAGTGAATCGGGTTTACGCCTACCTTTGTCATAACCGGTGCAAGGATCGGTGCGAACAGGATGATTGCCGCGCCTACATCCATCACCATACCAACGAGAATAAAGAACACATTTACAATCAGCAGAAGTACGATCTTGTTATCCGAAATCTGAAGCAGAAGTGCCGCCAGCTGATCCGGAATCTTCTGCATACCTGCTGCCCATGAGAAAGCATTCGCAAATGCCACGATCATAAAGATATTGCCGACTGTCTTGCTGGTACTCCATAAAATATCCCGAAATTCTTTGAGCGTAAGATTTCGATAAAATACAAAGCCAAGAAACAGGGCATACGCACATGCAAGTGCCGCTGCTTCGGTCGCGGTACAAAAACCGCCGAGGATTCCGCCAAGGATAATAAGCGGAAGCAGAAGTGCCACAATACCATCGCGCATGATGATCCGCTTCTCTCCCTTCTCATAGACCTTGTCGTCCTTCGGGAAATTGCGTTTCTTTCTGATTGCAAAGATATAAATAATCTGTGACAGTCCGATCAGAAGACCCGGTCCAAGGCCGCCGAGAAGCACCGCTCCGGTTGAGATGCTGACGCATCCGGCGTATACCATAACCGTTGTGCTTGGCGGAATCAGCGGAGACTGCAGGGATGATGCTGCTGAAAGTGCAATCGAAAAGTCCTTATCGTATCCCTCTTTCTCCATCTCGGCGATCTCAATTGCTCCAAGTCCAGTCATATCGCCGATCGCGGATCCGGAAATACTTCCAAAAATCGTACTTGCAATGACATTTACAAATGCAAGTCCGCCGCGAAATCTTCCGACAAAGAGTCTCGCAAATGCAAACAACTTTCTTGAAATATCTGTCCTCACCATGATTTCCGCTGCAAGCATGAAGAACGGAATTGACATCAGAATAAACGAGTTCACTCCGGTCAGGGCTCTGGTCGGAAGTACCTGCAGAAAGGACGGATCGATTGCCATGATATACACGATTGCTGTAAATCCCATGGAATAGGCAACCGGAACGCCGACCAGAATCAACACGATCAGCAGCGCAATAGAAAGTAAAAATAAACTCATGCCTCTTCCTCCTCATCCAGCATTTTAAGTCCGCCTGCCGCAAGCGCCTGCAGGAACGTTAAGGCCAGTCCGACTACCAGCGCAAATCTCGGAATCACCATCGGCATCTGCATTGTAGGTGATACCTCTTTTACAGAAACGGTTGTAAAAACGTTAAAGCAATTCCATGTGTAATGTGCTGCCGTGATCAGAACGATCGTCTTTACGATAACGGAAAGAACCCGTTTTACCTTATCCGGCTGCCGGTCAATGATAAATGTAACTCTGATATAGGAAGACTTTCGTGCGATATGGCTGCTTGCCAGAAAGATCAGCCACAGCATTGTAAATCTTGCCAGCTCCTCTGTCCACGACAGAGAAACCGGCAGCAAATAGCGGCTGACAACCTGCAGCAATACCAGAACAAGCATAACAAACATCAAAAATATGCATATCTCACGAACGATTTTATCTACTATATCCATACATTTCAGAAATGCATTTTTCTGTTTATTATCCATATCATCATTCCTTTACTGCTGCTACTGCTTCCATAAAGCCATCTGTAAGTTCTTCTCCAACTTCACCCTTCAGCCACTCAAGTACTTTGTCCTGGGAAGCTGCTTTGAAGGTTTCTTTTTCTTCTGCAGTCGGAATATAAACTTCCATATCGGATTCCATCAGTGCAGTGAGTGCAAGATCCTCATTCGCACAGTTTGCACCACGCATGGAAATCTGTGCAATTTTTCCGCCCTTTGTAACAATCTCCTGAAGATCTTCTGGCAGTGACTCATAAAATCCTTCATTCACTGCAAGTACCAGAGAAGACATGGAGTGCTGATCGAGTGTGTAATATTTCTGAACTTCCTGTAAGGAACCGTTCAGGATTGTGGTCGGTGCATTTTCCTCGCCGTCAACTACGCCGGTCTGCAGAGAAGTATACAGCTCTGCCCATGCGATTGGTGTCGCAGTTGCTCCCATCGACTCCAGCATGATCTGGTATGCCGGAACTTCCATGGATCTGATCTTCAGTCCGCTCAGATCCTCTGCGGAATGAATTGCATGGGAGTTATTGGAAATACTTCTGAAACCGCCGTTGTCAGATGCTGCCACGATCCGGATTCCAAGCTCGTCCTGCATTCCTGCAAACAGATCCTGCATAAAGTCTGAATCAAGAAGATTATAGAATTCTACGCGGTCATCTACGATATACGGAACAGACAGTACCTGCAACTTCGAATATAAGGTGGAAAGTTCTCCGTCACCGGTAACACATGCCTGAACGACGTTCTGCATACACTGCTGCAACCCCTCTACGCTTCCTCCGAGTGCTCCTGAGTCGTAAATTTCTACCTCGATTCTTCCGCCCGATGCCTGCTCCACATAATTCTCAAAAGCAAAGCATCCCGCATTGACGGCATCAATTACGCTCTGTCCGTCGATATCAGTAAACGGAGCATTGCTGTTTGCAAGCTTGATCGTGTACTCCGCATCTGCTGCTGCCGCGCCGGAAGTAATCATTGCAGACATCGCTACCACCGTTGCCATTCCCATGAGTCCTCTTACCATTTTCTTCATTTCCTGTTCCTCCTTGTTTTTGTTTTTATGAAAGCGCTTTCATATTTTTCTTTTTATATAGCGCTTTTGTAGAAGCGCTTTTCTTGGTTTCATATTAGCATTTCGACCTATTATTGTCAATATCTTTCTTCATCGTTTGTGTATTTTGTTGTTTTCGACAGTTTTCGACGTTGTATTTTATGCAATTTTATTTTATTTTCTTCAATATATCACCTGTTTTATCATTTCTTTTTGTTTCTGTTCTGTGTTATGGAATTTTATGGAAGTTCTTTCATATTGTTTCTCATATTACATCCTGATTCATTTTACCGGAAATTGGATTTGCAAATCGTAATACTACACCTTTTTCTGTACACCTCTCCTTCCCTGATTTCAAACGCCACGGAGCGGATTAGGAATATCAACTTTACCAGCTGTCATAAACAGCATGTGGGACATCCTCTCTGCTGCCTTTCAGAATGTCCCACATTTCATTTTTACCCTTTCTTATTTTCTTTCGAATTATGACTCTTTCCACACCACTTCGCTGCTCTCCCCTTTTTTGTCACTCCCGCAAACTTCCGGATTCCCTCGAGGACAATCATCTCTGTCCACCTGGCCATCTCTTCTTTGCTCTCCTTCATGCCGCCAAACAGCCAGTATTCGATCACGCCGATGCAGCCGGAGAGCACATAGACTCTCAAAAATTCATACATGCCCGGATCGATTCCGCTGTAAACGTACTGCCAGTCATGAAAGCATTTCTCCCGGATCAGCTCTTTCAATGAGTATCTCGCTCAGTGATTCCGACAGCGATACTGCGGCAGAGAATGCAGCGGAAACCAGTTCCGAAACCTCCACGGAGACTGAATCCGAAACGGAGATAAGTCCATGGGCGAAGCTGAAGAGTCTGTTCTGATACACAGCCTGCCTGACTCGGTTACACCGTCATCCGCCATCCCGGATGGTACTTGTTTTTTAAGGTTCCGTTCACAAGCTTGCCCCAGCCAAGCGGATAGCCGTCCACACACACAAGCTGCCAGCCGCTTGCTCTATCCGGGGTAAGATCATCGACATCGATCGTCTCACCGCACAGGTACTTTCTCACTCTTCCGTCTGTCTGATCCAGATCGATCACTGAATCATAGCTGATGCCGGTCAGCGACATCGCAAGTGACTGCGACGGCTCAAAGCGTCCCTTGCGGACCTCGCCCATGTACAGTCCGTTGCGCAGAAACGGGATGCTGCGGCTCACCGGGATGCGGTTTTTCGTGTAATAAACCTGACCGCCGCGAATCTCAATGGCCTCTTCCTTATATTCTGCATTTACACCACGCACAAAATCCAGCACTGCATCGCGCTCGGAAGCTGCGGCGCTGTGTCCACCGGAACTCGGCTTTTTTCTGGAATTATCCACAGAGGTGCCGCGTTTTCCACTCTTTTTTCCTGTAGATGAGAGGGCATCCTCTGATTTTCCTTTTTTCGCTTTTTGTTTTTTCTTCCCAAAACTTTCCTTCAGTACCTCTGCTGTCTCCTCTGACACAGCCGCATTCCATTTATTCTGACTGTCTGTTTCTGCTGCTGACACAGCTGCGTTGTATTTATTCTGACTGTCTGCTTCCGCCAGTTCTGAGTCAACATTTTGCAGTCCGTCAGTCCGAGCTTCTGTCCTGTCTTCTCCTGCCCTCCTCTTCCGAAGCAGCGCAAGAAAATGCCCCTCGCCGTCCATTTTGTGCGGGAAAATGCGCACGCAGCGCGTCAGCGCCTTATTTCCGTCCGCCAGCTCCGGCCGTCCATGCGAAAAGCCCTCATACCACGGAATCTCCAGAAGTTCCATCTCCGGTTTCTCCGCGAGAAGAGAGGCGATCGTCTGCTCATTTTCCTCCGGCGAAAAGGTACACGTCGAATACAGCAGAAGTCCGCCCGGGCGCAGCATCGATACTGCGCTTCGGATGATCGCGTGCTGCGTTTTTGCACATTCCTCTACCTTTTCCAGGCTCCAGATTCTGGCATTTGCGAGATCCTTTCGGAACATTCCCTCGCCGGAGCACGGCGCATCCACCAGAATTTTATCAAACGACTCTTCAAACTGCTCCGCCAGACGTTCCGGCACCGCATTCGTCACATACGAATTTGCGATCCCAAACACCTCAAGGTTTTTCAGAAGCGCCTTCGCCCGTGATGCGCTGATGTCATTCGCCACCAGCAGTCCCTCACCGTGCAGCTTTGCGCCGAGCGCCGTCGCCTTCCCTCCCGGTGCCGCGCACAGATCAAGCACACGCTCGCCCGGCACGACCGGCAGCACAGTGGCCGGTGTCATCGCACTCGGCTCCTGCAGATAGTAAAGCCCTGCATAGTAAAATGGATGGCGCGCCGGATCGTCCTCCCGCTCATAATAAAATCCATTCGGGATCCACGGGATCGGTGTCAGATGAAACGGAGCCAGCTCCTGAAATTTCTCCACGCTGATCTTTGCCGTGTTCACCCTGAGTCCAAATTTCCGCGGCTCCTCATAGCTTTTCAGAAATGCTTCGTATTCCGCTCCAAGCATCTTTTCCATTCGTTCCAGAAATTCTTTCGGAAGTTTCATTCTCTTATTCTTATCCTTTCCTTTTCCCACCACGCTCAGCGTTTAGCGACAGCTCGATTCTCTTTTATCTTTCTTCCTGTTTGAACTCAAAGCAGATATTTCCAATCCGCTTCGCTGCCTGATTTATAAAACGGACATTCGCAATCCTCTTCGCTGCCTGATTTGTAAAACGGAACGTCCTGCTACCACTCATACTTCGTCAGCTGTCCCTGCAGCTTCATATGATCAAACTGATTCTGGCGCAGCGCCTCGTAAAGCACGATCGCCACGGAATTGCTCAGATTCAGGGAACGCGTCTCGCCGATCATCGGAATCCGCACCGCCGTATCCGGGTGCTGCTTTAAAATCTCCTCCGGGATTCCGGCGCTCTCTTTTCCAAACATAATATAACAGTCCGGTTCGTACGTCACCTCCGTATACACCCTGCGTGCTTTCGTGGTCGCCATGTAAATTTTCGCGCCCGGATTCTTCTCCAGAAACTCATCGAAATCAAGATAGGTGGTCACATCCAGCTGCGGCCAGTAATCCATTCCCGCTCTCTTTAACGCTTTCTCTGACAGAGAAAACCCGAGCGGCTCGATCAGGTGCAGCCGCGTATCTGTCGCCACGCACGTCCTTCCGATATTTCCGGTATTTGCCGGGATCTCCGGCTCAAATAATACGACATTTAATTTTGCCATCATTTACCTCCGTTTTTTATAAAGCAGGCACAAAAGACCTGTTTTCACCATACTTTATAAGGTTAATAACGCAACAGCGCCGCAGAGTCAGCTTTCACCTCCCCTGCGGCTGCCTTGTAAAACGGACATTCGCAATCCGCTTCGCTACCTGCGTTCATATTTTCTATTTTTTCTGCCACTCTCTCAAATGTCCGACGAACCGGCTCAGCCGCTCCATCGCAAGTTTCAGATTTTCCAGTGAATACGCATAGGAAATACGCACAAATCCTTCTCCGCACGCGCCGAATGCCGAACCGGGCACAACCGCCACATGCTCTTCCTCCAGAAGACGGGTCGCAAATTCATCCGAACTCATCCCGAATTCCTTAATGCACGGGAACACATAAAATGCACCAAACGGCTCAAAGCAGGAAAGTCCCATCTCTTTAAACGCATGCATGAGATACCGCCTTCTCTGATCATAGGCCGTGCGCATCTGCGCCACATCCGCATCGCCGTGCCGAAGCGCTTCAACTGCCGCATACTGACTGTTCGTCGGTGCACACATGATCGCGAACTGGTGGATTTTTGTCATCTGCTCCACAATCACCTGCGGTCCGCAGATATAGCCGAGCCGCCATCCGGTCATCGCATACGACTTGGAAAATCCGTTGATCAGAAGCGTCCGCTCCTTCATACCCGGAAGGCTCGCGATCGAAACGTGGTCCGCTCCGTACGTCAGCTCCGAATAGATCTCATCGGAGAGCACATAAATATCCTTTTCAATGCAGACCTGTGCAATCTCCTCCAGATCCTCCCGCCGCATCACACCGCCGGTCGGATTGTTCGGAAACGGCATTACGAGAATCTTCGTCTTATCTGTAATCGCCGCCAGAAGCTCTTCCTTCGTCAGGCGGAACTGATTTTCCTCTTTCAGTTCAATTGTCACCGGTACGCCGTCTGCCAGCACGACACATGGCACATAGGAAACGTAGCACGGCTCCGGAATGAGCACCTCATCGCCCGGATCCAACATCGCACGAAGTGCCACATCAATTCCTTCGCTGCCGCCTACCGTTACAAGAATCTCATGAAGCGGATCATAGGATACCTCAAATCTGCGTCTGAGATACTCTGCGATCGCCACACGCAGTTCCTTCAGACCGGCGTTGGACGTATAAAAGGTTCGTCCCTTTTCCAGTGTATAAATACCCTCATCACGAATATGCCACGGCGTATCAAAATCCGGCTCACCGACACCAAGTGAGATCACATCTTCCATCTCGCTTACAATATCGAAAAATTTCCGGATGCCAGAGGGCTGAATCGTCTCTACTTTTTTCGATAATGGATTTCTCACGGTGTCACCAGCATCCTTTCATCCTTTGTTTTCTTTCCGAAGATCGTTCCGTAATCCTTATATTTTTTCAGGATAAAATGCGTTGCCGTCGAAAGCACCGTATCCAGCGTCGACAGCTTATCACTTACAAACGACGATACATCACGTAAGGTCTTTCCTTCCAGGATCACCAGCAGGTCGTACGCACCGGAAATCAGGTACACCGACTGCACCTCCGGGTAATTGTAGATCCGCTCTGCGATCGAATCAAAGCCCTGGCCTCTCTGCGGTGTCACGCGCACCTCGATCAGTGCAGTCACTTTCTCAGAAGAAGTCTTTTCCCAGTCAATCAGTGTATGGTATCCGCAGATCACCTGCTCCTTTTCCATCTGTGCGACTTCGTTTGCGATCACTGCCTCGCTTGAACCAAGCAAAATCGCCAGCTCCTGCAGGTCGATCTTGCTGTTTTTTTCCAAAAATGTCAGTATTTGCTCTCTCATTTTACTGTCCTTTCGCTCCCATCTCTATCCGATACCATTCGTCCGGCTTCGGGCGGTCGAGATATCGCTGCTCGCTGCCGTTTCGGATCACGCGGTCGTTTCCGTCTGTCACTCTTCCGATCACCGATGCCGGAATGCCCTGCGCACCAAGATAAGAGACAAGTGCCTCTCCGTGCGCTGTCCCGACAAGAAGTGCTCCCGCGGAATACAGATAGTATGGATTAATATCAAAATATTCACAGATTTCTATTGTCTCCTGTCTGACAGGAATTTTTTTCAGATCCACTTCCAATCCGACGCCTGCCTGATCCGCCATCTCCCAGAGTGCATTAAAAATGCCGCCCTGTGACAGATCGTGCATGGATGCCGCACCGAAGTGGGTGATGGCTCGGGCGGTTTCCCCCACTGCCATCTGACCGGCAAATTCTTTTGCCCGGTCAACCAGAAGGAACGGATAATGCGTCCGAAGCTCTGCTTCTTTTGCCCTCGCGATCGCCGCGGTCCCGCCAAGCGCAATCGCATTCGTCACGACAAGCACGTCTCCCGGCTGTAAAATACGGTGAGCCTGTGCAGGGTCACGGGCTATGCTTCCAATTCCGGTCACAGAATACACCGGAGCGAGCACCGCCGCAGAAATCTGTGTATGTCCGCCGATCACTGCCGGTTCCCTCTCCTGCTTTGAATCATGCTCCTGTGGTGATACACTGGAGCGCGCAGCCTCCCGCATCCGGCACAGATCCGCCTTCAGCTGCTGCTCCTCATACTCCGGCGGCAGCACAGCCGACACAAGAAAGCCTTCCGGCTTCGCACCGCCAGCGGCCAGATTGTTCGCCGCCGCAAGGATCAGCATGCCCGGATCATCCGCAAAGCCCGGTACTTCATTTACTACCGAATATACAGGAAGGAGGTCCTCCTGCCACGGCAGCTGCGCACAGTCTGCCCCTGACCGATACCGCACCAGAGCCGGGTCGCCAAACAGCGGCCGCAGCACTGACCGCTTCAGAGACGGCTCTGAAATTTTTCCGATCTGCATCCGACCTCCTCCTTTCTGCCATGATGTACTCTCAGAATTCTTTTGTATCTGATTTTACAGCAATCCTCTAAAATAATGCATCTTAAATCCAGCCCATCAGAGTGTGAAATCCTGCGTCAGATATCTTTGCCGTGCATCATCAGCTGTGCACCCGTTTCAAAGCGTACTTACTGTATGATCTGCACCGTACCGTCATCCGGCTGTGTTTCTCCTCCGCCTGTGCCGTCAGACTGAGGCGCATCTGTCTGCGGTGCATCCGTCTGTGGTGCATTGGTCTGCGGAGCCTGCGTCTGAGGTGTCTCCGTCTGCTGCTGCACACCGTAAGTGATGATATTCTGCACCTGATTTAAGTCATTGTTTGCGATCGCCGTGTACATCGCGGAAACCGCCGCCTGATTGGAAGACACAACGCCGACCTCATAGATCGCCGGTGATTCCTGGTAATAGCTGCTGTTTACCTGAACACTGTCCGTCAGCTCTCCGTCTACGTAAATATTCTTCCACAGTTCCGCCGTCATGCCCTGATGCGGCGTCTGCGCCTGATATAAATAACCGATATTCTGATCCGTTTTGGCCACCAGCTTGATGTTCTGAGCAGGGTCTGTCTGGCTGGTCACTTTGCTCTCAAAAGAGATCGACCGGTTGGACGGACGTGTCTCCACTCCGAAAATCGTAAAATTCAAGGTGCCGTAATATGCCGAGCCAACAATGTAAATCGGATATTCCTGATCATTCGTAAAAACGAGATCCATCAGACCTTCCGCAATTGCCGCATCCTTGGACGGATCCACATAGCCAACCAGCATCGTGTGATTCGAACGTGCATCCACCTCCAGCTCGGATTTCAAGACTGCATTATACAGCGTCGTCGATACCTGGCAGATACCGCCGCCGTAGGAATCCACGACCTGCCCGGCCTCGTAGGACGGTGCCAGTTCGTAGCCATTTTCCGGAGTAAACGGAGTCACTGCCGCTGTCACAGAAAAGCTCTCACCCGGCATCAGAAGTGTACCGTTGATCTTCGATGTGCCATTTTCCACATTCTGTGCCCTTCCGGCCGATGACGCAGAGTAATCCGTCGTCGCCGTGCCAAGCACGTCTGTCATTTTTGAGAGCGTCTCCTGGGTCAGAGCCGGAGACGTCCGCGTCACCGTCGCCTCGACCGACACATTGCCGTCGCCGTCCTTCCAGCCGGAAAGCACTTCTTTTAACTGTGCAAGCGTCGCATCCGCATCGAGCGTCAGGCCGTCCGTACCGCCTTCCACATATGGATACCCATCGTCTCCCATGTGCAGCGAACCTTCCACAGGATCTGAATTAAACTGGCTGCAGGAATTTACAAACTCTGCCTCCATGCTCTCATCCATCGTATATTCAATCTCATAATGTGCGCTTTCATTCTGCAGATCTTTCTGCTCTTTATAGCGCTCGATGATATTTCCACTTGTACCGATCTGGCTGATCTCATCCACCAGATCCGTATTTTCCCAGGAAAACCCAAGCTCACGGAACGTCGCTGATGTCTGCTGACTGCCCATCGTGATCGTTACCGTCGTACTGCCAAGCGTCGCAACTTCATTTTTAACATACTGCGCTGCTTCGTCCGGCATCATACCGCTGACATTTTTATCCCCGATAAAAACGCCGTCACTGATCGGTTCCTCCTGTGCGCACACCGGCATGCCGATTAAAATTCCGGCAGCCACCGCCGCAATACCTGCTAAAACTCTTTTTCGCATAAAATCCTTTCTATATCGTATGCTTCAGGCCGAACATGTACAGCCCGCGTAAACATATCTTAGTATAATGCCGAAAGAATCGTCGTCACTACCATCGCCAGGATAATCACAACCACGATCACTGCTGCAATTTTCTGTTTTGTCTTTGAGTTATTAAAATTCATCATAATGCTCACCTCATAATTCTTCCATACTGCGAAATAATCCCGTCAATCATTCTTGACGCTTCACTCTTTGTCAGTGTTTCAATTTTAACACTAGCTTCTATTCTATGATATTTTAATAAATCACGCAAGTATCCTTTTTGTGAATTTGTGATGGGCGATTCCTTTTTCAGCCTGAATGCAAGCGCTGCCGGCTCAAACAGTTCCGGCCGCAGCGCCCCGAATTCTTCCGCCATGCACGAATAAATACGGGCGGCCGTAATCGCATCGTCCAGGGCCCGGTGATGGTGCTCCTGAACGATCCCGTAATGCGCCGCCACCTGATTGAGCGCCCGGCCCGGCAGATCAGAAAGCACGCTTTTCGCGATTGCCAGTGTGTCCAGTCCATGCCGCTCGTATTCTCCGCCAAGCTTTACCACATTTCGCTTCATAAAGCCATAATCAAACGGAAGATTGTGTCCGAGCAGCACGGCATCGCCGGAAAATTCCAGAAATCCCTCCACCGCTTCCCGCAGCTGCGGGCTTCCGGCCGTCATCTCTGCTGTGATTCCCGTCAGGTCTGTGATCCGCTCCGGGATCTCCACGCCGCTGTCCACAAACGTCTCATAAGTGCCCGTGATTTCTCCATTTTCCACCCGCGCGGCCCCAATCTCCAAAATCTGGTCGCGCATCGGACTCAGCCCCGTCGTCTCCAGGTCAAGTGCTACGTATGTATTCCACATTATATACCTCATTCCTTCCACCGGTAATGCAAAGTGAGTCTTTGCAATCCACTTCGTTGCGTGCTCATAAACACTCCGCCATGTGATCCCGCAGAATCTCCACTATCTCCGCATCCCCGGTCAGCGGATCGCGCTCCTCATACGAAAACAGCAGATACAGCTGCGCCTGCGGTGCATATCCGAAAAATTCCCCTTCTCTTGCAAGCGTATGAAAATGCTCCAGATGCGTCATCCGCAGCAGCTGCTTCCAGCTGTGCGTCTGCGCCATGGGCTTCAGATAATGCGGAGCCTCTTCCTCTCTTTGATAAAAGCCGATTGCCATCTCCTTTTCCGGCTCCTGATCACCGGACCACGCCGGACGGCTCTTTGCATTCTCTCTTAAATAAAGATCCAGCGTGAGCAGCTCATCAAAATACTTCTCCGGAAAAACATTCTGCTTTTTCACTTCCCTGTGCAAAAATCCGCGCAGAATCTCGATCCGCTGCATACGGGAATACGATTTCCCGCCAAGACTTTCTTCTTTATAATAATCCGCCAATGCCTCATACAGCTCGATCGGCCGTGCAAACAGCGCTTCCGCCGCATGCATCGTATTGCGGTACTGAAGGCTGTTGTAATAGATCTCCAGCATCTCCTCGATCTCCTTGAGACGAAGCAGCTCGCCGCACGTGATCCACCTCGTCTGAAGCACCTCATACGGCGGCGTACTGCGGTAAACGATGCCATACTCCTGCGCACGCAGATACATCTCAGAGCCCTTCAGTACCTTGAGAAAGCCAAGCTGCAGCTCCTGCGGATACAGCGCATACACCGTATCAAACGAATGCCGGAAGCTCTCAAAATCCTCATACGGAAGACCCGCGATCAGATCCAGATGCTGATGGACGTTGTGCGATCCCTGCACACGGTTCACGTGCTCCGCAATCTTCTCAAACGGTGCAGTCCGGTGGATTGCCGCAAGCGCATCCCTGTTGACTGTCTGCACACCGATCTCCAGCTGCAAAAGCCCCGGCCGCAGTGTCCCAAGCAGCTCCAGTTCCTCTTCATTCAAAAGATCTGCCGAGATCTCACAGTGAAAATTCGTGACTCCATTGTCATGATCCCGCAGAAAACGCCACAGCTCCAGCGTCCGCGCATGGCTGCAGTTGAAGGTGCGATCCACAAATTTTACCTGTTTTACGCGTTTGTCCAGAAAATACTGAAGTTCCTTCTTTACAAGGTCAAGACTGCGGTACCGCACCCGTTTATCGACGGACGACAGGCAGTAGCTGCACGAAAATGGACAGCCACGGCTTGTCTCATAATAAATGATGCGGTTCTCAAACTTCTGCAGATCCCCGTAAACAAAAGGCAGCTCATCCAGCGTTTTCATAGGCTCCGCAGGCGGAAGAAGCCTGATTTCCTCTGCGGATACTCGTCCGATTTGCGCATCGCACCCCGCTGTCACCTCACAGCCCCCTGATTTTCCAGCCACAGAGGTTTCGGCTTGCTCTGAGATGAACCCTGCGATAAGCCCTGCGCTGTGCGCCCGCTCCCGAAACGCCACGCCCGAAAGCTCCTCCAGCGTACCGATCCCATCCACGTAATACTCCAGCAGCCGGTAAAAGGTTCGTTCACCCTCGCCGATCATCACACCGTCAAACGCCGGATTTTCCTTCAGGAAACGCTTTGCGTCGTACGAAACCTCCGGTCCGCCTGCCCAGATCTTCACATCCGGCAGTACCTTTTTGATGGATTCCGCCGTCTCGACCACCTCACGACGGTTCCAGATATAACACGAAAACAGCAAAAGCTCCGGCTTTTTCCGGTAAATTCCGGCGAAGATTTCCTCCATCTGATGATTGATCGTATACTCCGCCAGCTCTGTCATCGGTTCATACTTGCCCGCCGAACCCTTCAGGCTGTAAACCGCCAGATTGGAATGAATATATTTCGCGTTGATCGCGGTCAGCAAAATCCGCATTGTTTTCTCTCCTCCAGCTTCTTTTTCACACTCGGATACTGCGCAAGATCCGTATACGGCAGGAACTGAGCCGCATGCATTTTTTCCACAAAATCACCGGCATTTCCAAACTGGACATACGTGATCTTCTTCAGAATCCGCTGCGCCGCCGCAAGCACAGAGCAATCCATCAGCAGCCCATACGCCCCTTTAAGCGAAGCATTTCCGATCATCACGAATTTGTCCCTTGGAAGATCCGGGTACATGCCGATCGTCACCGCAGATTCGATATTCAGATATCGGCCAAAGGCACCGGCCAGATAAAAATGCTTCACATCCGAAGCCTCAAGGCCAAACGATTCGATCAGATACGAAACCATCGTATGCGCCGCCGCCTTTGTACGCATAAACTCTGTGATATCATGCTGGGTAAAGACAAGATCCGCGCCCTGCTCCGATTCAGACGCCCACGCATAGCAGACGGCAGGCTCCGTCTGCTCCTCATCCAGATGATTTTTCACCGTGATGATCCGTTTAGAAACGCCCTCATTCAGACGTCCCAGCGAATCCACCCAGCCGTTTAAAAACAGCTCCGCAAGCAGATCGACAATCCCGGAGCCGCAGATTCCGCGCGGCCTTCCTTCCCCGATCGTATGAATTTTCAGCCTGCCCTCTTCGATCCGCACACGGTCCACCGCTCCCGTGTCCGCACGCATTCCGTACAAGCTGATACCGCCCTCAAGCGCAGGCCCGGCAGCACCTGCCCCTGCCAGAAGAAACTCTGAATTTCCGGCCACCAGCTCTCCGTTCGTTCCGATATCAATAAACACCGAAAGCTCCTCTGACTCATCCAGCTTGGCAGCAGTCAAACCGCTGATGATATCTCCTCCCAAATAGTTCGCCGCCGCCGGAAACAGATACACATAGCCTGGAAGATGAATGCCCAGCTCCTGTGCGCGCAGAAATCCCGGATTTTCCGCCACCGGTGCATACGGCGTCTCAAAGATCGGCCACGGATACAGGCCGAGCAGAAAATGAATCATCGTCGTATTTCCGCCGATCGTCATCGCCGTATACGCTTCTCCCGGAATCCCGCACGCCTTCTCACATTTTTCGATCAGCTCATTGAAACTGTCCGCCGTCACCTGCTGCAGCTCCTTTAAATGTTCCGGATCATCCTTCGTATAAAAAATCCGGCTCAGAATCTCTTCCCCGTACGGAATCTGCCGGTTAAAAATACTCTGCTCCGTCAGCACCTTCCCCGTAAGAAGATCGACGACCTGCATGACAAGCGTTGTGCTGCCGTAATCAACTGCCGCGCCGTACAACTGGTAGCTCGTATCACCCGGCTCCACCCGCAGTATCTCCCAGCCGCTTCCGTTAAACACCAACGTGACGGTCAAACGATATCCGGCATCGCGGCACATCGGATACAAGGTGCGCAGTACCGAAAGCGGCATGCTCACCTCCCCGTATTCCGGTGCAAGCTGCTCCAGAATACGCTCCCGGTCGCCTCTGGCATCCTCCTCGGTCGGCGGCAAAAGCTCCAGATAAATTTTTCGACTGATCGTATTTTGCATCATATCTCTCCAAAATCCATATTTTCTTCCATGTAGAAGATGCCAGAGTATGCTTGCACAAGGCATCTTTAAACCTTAACATCATGTACAAAAAAGGAAACGCGGCCCAGAGCACGCTCTCGCAGCCCGGGCCGTTTTCCTTTTTCAGTCAAAGCAGACCTTATCCATCCGCTTTATTACTTATCATTTTTCTTTCTACAGAACCAGCTTCGCCGCTCCGAAGATACCCGCATCATTTCCAAGCTTTGCAAGCTCAAACTTCGTATCCTTGCAGCCGGAGAATGCATATCTCTTATACGTCGGAATAATATAGTCAAGCAGTACCGGGCCGGCCTTTGAAACGCCGCCGCCAATGACGATGATCTCCGGGTCAGCCACTACTGCAAAGGAAGCCAGTGCCTTTCCAAGACAGGAGCCGAAACGCTCTGCGACCTGGATCGCAATAACATCATTTTCTTTTACTGCATCAAATACCGTCTTTGCGGTAACATTCTCTTCCTTACGCATTACAGACGGTGCATCCGTCGCTGCCAGTGCTTCTCTTGCAATCCGCGCAATACCAGTCGCGGAAGCGATCTGCTCCAGACAGCCGTACGCGCCGCAGTTGCACGGGAATGTAATCGAATCATCCACATGTGCATGTCCGATCTCGCCGCCTGCGCCATGTGCGCCTGCAATGACCTTGTCATTTACAATGATGCCGCCGCCGACACCGGTGCCAAGCGTTACCATGATCATATTGTGGCAGCCTGCTCCGCCGCCCTTCCACAGCTCACCGAGCGCTGCGACATTCGCATCATTTCCGGCCTTAACATTCAGCCCGGTCATCTCCTTTAACTCTTTCTCGATCGGCTTGAAGCCCCAGTGCAGATTGACTGCGCACGGTACCTCACCATTTTCATTTACCGGACCCGGTACGCCGATGCCGACACCGACAACCGCATCCTTTGCGATATTCTTTTCTGTGAGCTTGTCCTCGATCGCCTTTGCAATATCCGGCAGAATCCGCTCCCCGTTGTTTTCGGTGCTTGTCTCAATCTCCCATTTATCCAGTACATCACCTGCCACCGTAAAAAGACCACATTTTACAGTCGTGCCGCCTACATCAATTCCAAAACAATACTTTTCCATTTTTACTCCTCACGCTTTCCTGCATTTCTCATCAAACTGTTCTGTACACGGTTGTACAGCTCTTTTGCCGCATTGTACCCCATCTTCTTCTGTCTGTGGTTGACTGCCGCCGACTCCACGATAACAGCCAAATTCCGGCCCGGACGAATCGGAAGAGAATGACATACCACCTTATTTCCAAGGAACTCCGTATACTCCTCCTCAAGACCGAGACGGTCGTATTCCTTCTCGCGATCCCACTCCTCAAGCTTGATCACAAGATCGATCGACTGCGTATTCTTAACACTCTCAACACCGAACAGCGTCTTGACGTCAATGATACCAATACCACGCAGCTCAATAAAATGACGTGTAATATCCGGCGATGAACCGATCAGCGTCTCATCACTAACCTTGCGGATCTCCACAACATCATCCGTCACCAGACGATGGCCTCGCTTAATCAGCTCCAGAGCAGCCTCGCTCTTTCCGATTCCGCTCTCACCCATGATCAGCACACCCTCGCCGTAAACATCGACCAGTACTCCGTGAATGGAAATGCACGGCGCCAGCTCCACATTCAGCCAGCGGATCACTTCTGCCATGAACGAGGATGTCGTCATTTTCGTCGAAAATACCGGTACCTCATACTTCTCTGCCAGGCGAAGTATATCCTCATCCGGCTCCGTCATCGTTGTATAAATAATACACGGTACGTGATACGACAGAAACTTCTCATAAATCGGAAGCTTGGTCTCTCTTGGCAGATGCTCCAGATACGTATACTCCACATATCCGATGATCTGTACACGTTCCGAATAAAAATGATCAAAATATCCCGTCAGCTGAAGCGCCGGTCGGTTGATCTCGGACGTAACGATCTTCTTGCCCTCCATGCTGATACTGGGCACACGATTGATCAGATGCATCTTGTCCGCAAGCTTCTCGATAGTCACACTGCTTGCCATTTTCTTCTCCTCCTGCAATTCTGTTACTGCCCGGCGTACCATTCGTAAAGTGGACACGTACCTCCGGACAATCCTCTTTTTTCATTATATAAAATTAAGATTCGTTTGTCGAGTATTCTTTCCATCCTCAACCCTGATTTTTCTGTGAATCCTCCGCCAACAATTCCGTCAGGTAAAGCGGACATTCGCAATCCGCTTCGCTACTTGCTCATGAACGCAGTCGCTTCGCGACCTGTCAGTGGGAGCTTTCAACTCCCACTGACATAAGCATCCCCCTTACCCCCCGCTTAGTGCTCCGCGCACTTGAAGCGGGGGAATGCTTATCTGCATTCAAACAGCCGCGCACTGATTCGCTCCGGCAATTCGACAGTCAGCTCACCCGATTCTTTATTCCATGCAAAACGGCAGTTTCCTTCCTGCGGATAGCCACATTTTACGGTCAGCTCCTGTCCCCTTCTGTGATGCACCGGAATCGTGACGCGCTCACCCTGGCTGTTTCTTCTCCACACCGCAATGTAGTCCTTCTTTTCGGTCCGAAGTCCCATGCTTACCCACGGATCACGGTATTTCGAAAGACCGAGCGGCCAGAACGGAAGTGCCTGACGGATATCCCTGCGGATTTCTTTATAGTAAGCGATCGCTTCTTTTACCAGTTCCGAACGCTCCTCGCTGATGTTCACAAGATGTCCGCTCTGGTGGATGCGCAGAAGCAATACGTTTACCATGTTGAAGATGACCTCCTCGCGGTCTCCCTCCGTCAGCGGGTACGACCAGATCGCCGCCTGCTCCGGTGTCAGTGCCATCGGCGCATTCGCCGCAATCGTCGCATAACGCACGTAATCTTCCTGATCGCTCGTCGACTGAATACTGTAGCGGCTGAGCATCGCATAATCCATCCGCAGACCACCGCTTGAGCAGTTCTCGATAATCAGCTCCGGATAACGCGCAAACACACGGTCCAGCCATGCCAGATAAGCACGATTGTGACCAAGCAGTCCGTCTCCGGCACTGTCCGCATTGATCTCCGTACCGATGCCCGGCTCAATATTATAATCCATCTTGATATAACCGACGCCATAATCACGCACCAGGCGGTCGATCACCTCATCCGCATGCGCAATCACCTCCGGATTACGGAAATCCAGCTGATAGCGGCTTCTGTCGTAGACCTTTTTGCCGTGGCGCATAAAATACCAGTCATCCGGCACACGGTCCGCCTTCGGACAGCGGATTCCCATGACCTCCAGCTCCAGCCAGACGCCCGGGATCATTCCCTTCGACCGGATATAATCCATGACCTCGCGAAGACCGCCCGGAAAACGCTTGTCCGACGGCAGCCATTCTCCAACGCCGTCCCACCAGAATCCGTCCGAATACCAGCCGCAGTCCACGCAGAAATACTCACAGCCCGCTTCATGCGCCTTATCAATCAGCGGAATCTCCTTTTCGGTCGTCGGGTCTCCCCACAGACAGTTCATATAATCATTAAAAATAACAGAAAGTGTCTCATTATCACGGTTTTTCCGGCGGATCCGGCGGCGGTACAGTGTCAGCTGCGCCCCCGCCTCATCAATATCTCCGTAAACCGATCCGATGCTCACCGGCACACTCGTAAAGCACTCGCCCGGCTTTAAATTCTTCCACCAGTGTGACTGATGCTCAGTCGGCCCACTCAGCTGCAGATACAGATGACCATCCTCGTCACTGATCTCCCAGTACCACGAACCATTATGCTCAATCTGCCAGAACAGCATCGTGTTCATCTCTTTATTTTTCAGGAATCCCATCGGAAGATGCTGCTTCGTCGACCAGTTGCCCGTATTTTCCACACTGATCGTCTGCGAAGAACGTCGCGTCTCATGCGGCTGCGACACCGACATTCCAAGCTCGTCCATCGTATAGCGGCTCCAGAGCAGCTCCTTCTGCCATGCATTGTACGGAATACCAACCTCCAGCTTTTCATCCGGATCCATCAGACCATCCTTCTCAATGCCCGTCAGTGCAAACGAAGAAACATACTCAACCCCAAGCGGCTCTACACCACGATTCTCCAGCACCGTCCAGCTGCGCACCATCGCGATCCCATCATAAAACTGCAGATGACTGCACACCGAAAGCCCCGTCGGCTCATCTGTCATCCAAATCTCCAGCTTCCGTCCACTCTCATTGCGGTAATCCTTCCGGTCCTGATACTTCAGACGGTAGCCCGGCGCAGTCCGCACATACTTCGTCCCATGGCGCTCACCCGGCCGGTCCAGTCCCGACACCATCACCTCCGCCAGACGGAACCCCGTAATCCCATCCGCCGAATCCAGCGTGCTTTTCTCAAACGGACACGCCGAAAAATGCAAAAACTTAATCTCCCTCTCATCTGTGACCTCAAACACAAGATTCAGTCCATTCTCATGAAGTTCAAAGCGCTCCATTATTTCATCCTCCATCCCTTTTATCTCTTATGATCTTTTCTCCACTCCCGTACCACCGGCAGACTGCAGTCAACAAGATCGGCAGTCTGCTCGTCTGTCATACCTTTCGCAAAAAGACGGATGGCAACTTCACGTTTGCCTTCCAAAAGGCCAATGCGCTGGCCTTCTTTAAGGCCCAGGCGCTGGCCTTCCTTAAGTCCTAATCGCTGGCCTTCCTTAAGTCCTGATCGCTGGCCTTCCATCCACCCATCATGAAATAATTCCTTCGATACCTTGCACATATAATCAATCCCTCCTTCTTCACACTTCAGATAGTGTACCCGCTTCGACAATGCTCCCTGGCTCATATCGTACGGATCGCCTGTTTTAAAGTACTTCATCAGCTTCGCTATCTCACCGCCATCGTCCATTTCCGCATTTACATACAAGATCCGGCGTCCTTCCTGATACGGTCTCAAATACTCACCCGAATCACTCTCCTGATGCTTTCTGGTGCATTTGCATCTGCTGCTTCCATCGTATAACCCTGGACATACCGCATAAACCGTCTGCCCACCATGCCAGATATCCGATTCACTGATATAAACAGCCGTCACCTGCGGCATGTCACCATACGGCATCCCTTTCAGCAGATACTCACTGTCCACCATCGCACAGTAAAAACGTACCCTCTTCGCGTGATCCACCGTATCTTCACGCTGAATCTCAAGATTGTAAAGATTCCCTTCACTATCCTCTGCAAACAGATCCAATATCGCATCATGTGCCGTAATCTTCGAAATACGATGCTGTGACCGCACCTCTTTCAGCACCAGATCCGGCTTCTGCAGGATGATTCGCAGCACATGCTGACAGGCCTCAAGGTCATCCAAAGCCACCGACAGAAACACATTACTCAACAATGTAAACCTTTGTATTTTACTGACCAGGTACTCTTTCTGAGTGATAAGCGACTGCTCTTCTCTGCTCTCTTTTTTACAGATTCCTTCTTTACTCGTTCTGCCATTTACTCTGTTACATTTTTTGTTCGATTTTTCTTTACTCTTCAAATTACATTTTCCAAAGTTCTCCCCGCCTTCTGCAAATATCCCTCATCCGCCCCTCACAGTTTCCCTGTGTTTCTATTCCCCTATTATATACAAAAAGAGAACATTCGACAACCCCGTTTCCCAAATATATCAAAAAAGAGGACCATCCTTTCCAGACAGTCCTCTCATCCTCTTACCTGCTATCTTTTACTTCTTTTTCCTCTTTCTCACACCTGCTGCAATCAGCAGAACCACTGCCACGCCAGCCACCGCAAATACGACTGCGATCTGCGCGACCGGGGTGTCATCTCCGGTGCGGACATTGCCGCCCGGCGGGTTCGTGGACGGTGTGCCAGGAGGTGTCGTCTGCGGAGTGGTCTCCGTCTCAGTGGCCGGTGTCGTCTCCGTCTGTGACGGTGTCTCAGTCTCTGTCTCCGTTTCCGTCTCTTCCTCCTCAAAGACGTTCCTGATCGTCACAGTCTCCTCCGGAACCGTGCCGTCCGTCTTCGGTCTTAAGGTCACTTCTGTCTTATCTACCGAAACCTCAAACTCCAGATCCGGCGAATTCTTCAGCACATTTCCATCCTCATCGGTCTCTGCCACGTAATACGTCTTGCTGCCATTCGAATCATTTCCGATTGCAACGTTAATTGTCACACTCGTCTCACTGCCGCCGTACATTGCAAGCTCGATCACATCACCGAGCCGCTGCGTATGCTCCGCATCCTCAAAGATCGCCGCATAGAAGACGTCATCCGTATTGTATGGCTCGCCATTACGGAATGTCTGTTTCACAAGCTTCAGCTTGCCATAGTAGTAATAATTGTACGGCAGCTCGTAGAACATATTCTTGAATGCAAACTCTGTATGCGGGCGATCCGGCTCGATCGATACCGTCTGTCCGTCCGGATAAGCAGGAATAAACATCTTGCCGTCCACTTCACCGGAAACCAGCGGCTCTCCCGCTTCATCCGTCTCGCACACGTAATACGTTTTTCCGGTTTCCAGATTGGAGAAGGTCACAGACGCACTTACCGTACCCTCAAATGCCAACGCCTTTACACTGGACACACGCTGCGTACACGCTTCATCCGAAAACAATGCCACATAAAATGTGCCGGTCGCCATCAGAGGAAAATCCGAAATATCCGTAATCGTTTTCGTCACCGTCAGATCCGCCGAGGTCGGCGTTTCCTTCTTATCCACCATCGTAACCGTCGCCGATTCATCCGCCGTGCCGGTCACCGTAAATGGCTCATCCACGGATACCTCATATCCATCCGGCGCTTCCACCTCACAGAGAAAATAGCTGCCGACCGGAATCCGCTTCAGCTCATACGGCTCTGCCGTCGTCGTAAAAAGATACGATGCCGAACCATCCTCCTTACGGAGCACATTTCCATCACTGTCCTTGACCGTCAGCTTCGCACCGGCAATCGGTGCACCGGATTCGTCCACCTTGTTGACGATGACCCTGGTCTGCCGGTTCAGCGCCGACACCGAAACTACCGTGCCGGAAGCAGGCTGATACACATCATTAAGCTCCTCAACCGTACCAGCTTCTGTGATAGAAAAATAATATGGCTCAGACATTAAAATATATCCATCCGGTGCTTCCATCTCCGTAAAGCGATAGTCCCCGATCGGCATGTCCGTGACAACGATCTGGCCTCCCTCACTCGTCGAAAGCTCCTTCTTAAATACCTTCCAATAAAACGTACCCTTATCATCACTTCCGGATTCTGCATCAGAAGGAATATCCGCCTCACTATCTACGTATACCTTGCGATGCAGCGCAAAACGCGCTTTCTGTACGACATTCCCTTCCTCATCCGATTTGAGCAAAATCACTGCCCCACCCGGAAACGTATACTTCGGGGAAAGTATTACATCATACACCCACGCAGCCTCCGTCGAAGACGAATACGGTACCGGGATCAGTGCCGGTGAAACCTTCAGTTGCTCCTCTCCATCCGTCTGTGCCGCAAGATACAGTGCCGGTGAAAGCTTTTCAAATTTCATTTCACCGGAAGCTCCTGCCGTTCCGGCCATACCTTCCACGCCCTGCGTCATAGCATAAGCCGCAAGCTTTTCCGCTGCTTCCTGCGCCTGTGCCGCATCATTCAGATTTTCAAATGAAAAGCCGCTGCTTCGAAACGAATCACGAAAAACGTAACCGCTGCCATCGTAATCCGCCACCGCATACAACGTCAGTTCAATCCCATTTGCGGTCTCAGGAAGCTGCAATGTAACCGATCCCTCCTGTGCCTTCGCCATCCCGGGCAAAAGACACAGAGCCCACAGCAACAATCCAAGCAGCCATCCGCTTTTTCTTCGGATCTCCTCACTCATACCCAATCGTATCCTTTCTTTCCTAAACTTTCTTCTTTTTTCTTCCAAACGGAACAAAAAGAATCAGGAGCGTCATCACAAGCACCACTCCCGCAGCGCCTCCTCCGGCAATCATCAGAATCGTCCGTACCGGAAGCTTTGCTTTCTCCGTCACACCGGAACCTTCCGCTGAAAGCGGCATCTCCTCCGGAACATATTCCGTCCGTTCCCCGCGCACCAGAAGCCGGTGGCTGTTAACACCATACGGCGTACATGTCAGAAGTGTCACATAATCCTTCCCCGGCACAATCCGAATATCATCCGTCTCCTCCGGCAGAACCACCTTGATCTGATCCACCTTATAAGCCAACGTCTCATTCAGTACATGAATATAAAACAGATCGCCCTCCTTCATCTGATCAAGATCCGTCAGGATCTTCGCAGCCGGAAGCCCCGTATGACCGGAGAGCACACAGTGCGTCGAAATACCGCCTACCGGAAGCGAGGTGTCCGGCATATGGCCGATCCCACGTTCCAGTACCTCCGTATCGATCCCATGATAAATGGGCATATATACATTAATCTTTGGAATCTCCAGATAACCGATCGCATCCGTAACTGCCAGCAGCTCATCATACGAGGCAACCGATTCCTCATCACCTTCGCTGAGTGCCTTGTTGTAATCCTGCGCCTTCTTCAGCATCGCCTCAATCTCTGAAGTATCCTCTTTTTCCAACGCCGCCGTATAATCTGCAATTTCAATCTTTGCCGTATACACACTGATCCAGTCACTGAGCATCGGGTAAGTCAGAATCCCGATTCCTGCCATCAGCACATAAAAAATAAACAACAGCGGCAGCCTTGCCTTTACTCTATTTTTCATCTGGTTTTTTCAGACTCCTCCTGCGATAAATCTCCGCACTGACTGCAACAATCACCGCCGCAGCAACAATCACGACAATAACCAGAATCTGCCGTTTGATCACCGATGACAGCCCTGCCTTTACCGTTCCATTCCCCGAAGCCTGCTCCTTCATTTCCTCAGGCACGTAGTCCGTGCGTTTTCCCCTCACCAAAAGACGGTCGCTGTTCACCCCGTAAGGCGTACACGTCACAAGCGTTACGTAATCCTTCCCCGGAAAAATCTTCAGCCCCTCCGTCTCATCCGGCTTTACAACCGAAATCTCATCCACCTCATACGCCAGCGTCTCCCCCAGCACATGGATAAAAAACATATCTCCTTCCTTCATCTTATCCAGAGAAGAAAGAAGCTCCGCCCCCGGAAGCCCCGTATGCCCGGACAGCACACTGTGCGTGTTCACACCGCCCACCGGAAGGGACGAATTTACAATATAGCCAACTCCCTTACTGAGCACTTCATCCGAAGTCCCATAGTAAACCGGGAGATAGACACTAATTACCGGTATCTCCAGATGCCCGATCAGCCCGCCGGAATCCATATTCAGGCACTTGTCCTCATCCTCCTCATTCACACCGTAAAACAGATGTTGATTGAAGGTACGCGCCTCTTCCAGCCGCTCCTGCGCCCCAGTATCTTTCATCTCCTCCACCTTCTCCTCATAATCCGCAATACTGATCGAAGCCGTACTGAGCGTCACCAGGTTGCCGATTGAAGGATACAGGATAAACGCGATACCAAACAAAAAGATCAGCGCAATCAATCCCATTGGATACAATTTTTTCATGCAGCTTCATCCTTTCTGGTCCGCCTCCGCATGTCCTGCGGAAGTGAAACACAAAAGACGAAGTAACGTCTTTCAGTATGATCTCCGGGGCAGATGCCCCGGAGGCCAGTTTCTGCTGCTTTTGGCCATTTATGCCGCATTCAGCTTTTTCTTACTTTTTTACTCCATCATCTTGAGCATGCTCAGCTTATGCCTGCTTTTTCTGCTTGCGCATATAAACAACAAACATCAGAGCTGCCAGAGCTACCAGAACGATACCGCCGATTGTGAAGATTGTGGTACCCATTCCACCAGTGCCCGGGAGGGTGGTACCCTTCTTGTTGGTGATTGTTGTCTCATCATTATCGCCGTTCCAGGTTACCTGATAATTTGTCACTGCTGTAGAGTTTGCCGCTGCAAGAGACTCTGCATTTTCGCTTCCTGCTACTACTCCACTCTCATTTTCAAGCGCACAGTTTGCATTGTTCGGTGCAACACTCAGTACAATTTCAATCTCATCCGTTTTCAGGCTGTAGCCATCCGGTGCCTTTGTCTCTTTTGCATAATAAGTACCAGCATCAAGTCCTGCTATTGTCGCAGTTCCCTTGGTTGCATCCTCTGAACTTGTTGTTATTGTCTGATAGTAATAATAAGTCTTTCCGTTCTTGGTTATTTCGCCATTTTCAAGAGCTTCCGGATTATCTGCTGCTTTTTTATCTTCACGTGGTCCATAAATAGCAAATTCAGCACCGCCAAGCAGAGTTTCCTGATTATCCTGATCTACCTTTTTAATTTTTAATTCGCCAGTATATGTAATAACAGTATCCTTCGGCGTCTTATGTTTTTCCTTTGTATCCCAGTTATTTGTATACTCAAGATCAACAGAGTTCGGGTTACCGTTGCTTCCAACCTGTGCGTTGCTGTTCAGTTCTGCTTTCAGAATAACTGTGATTGTCGCTCCACCATTTGCAACAAGAATCGAATTGTCAACCTTAATTTCAACCCGTTTTGCATTCTCTCCTACAGGATTTGTAACTGTGCAGCTACCACCGATATCTGTCGTTCCAATCTTAATACTTTCAATGCCAGCATAATTCAATCCTGCAGACATTTCGTCTGTGATTACATAATAAAGATCCGTTGCATCTGCTGGATATTCCGGAATCTGCGAATCAATCTGATATCTGATGGTGTCTCCAATTGCTGCTACGTTCGCATCGACCAGTGTTCCTGTATCGGAAGCTCCGGTTATTCCAGAAAGACCCTTATCTTCGAGAATAATTTTCTTTGTAATACCAGCCTCAGATGTTTTCAGATTAACTGTCGTATTATCAACTACCGTTGTAAGGATATATTTAGTTGCAATGCTTGCATCACCGCTTGTATGCAATGTTTCTTTTACAAGATAATAGCCCGGTGCAAGTCCTGCTATACTGCCGCTAGTAACGCCAGTGAACATTTTACCTGCCTCCATGGTAAAACCGTTTGCATTCGTAATTGCAGCAAGTTTTTTCGCAAGAGCAACTACCACACTGTTATCCGTTTCTAGGCTTTCAATCTCTGCAAGTTTCGCATCCGTAAGAACTCCTGCAAACTCGTTGTTCACAGAAATATTTGTCAATACTTGACTTCCGTTTAACGTTTCCACATTACCGGATGCAATCTGATAAATACTGTACGTATTTTTCGCTGGAGTTGACTGATTATTTTTTACATAATTGATACTCAACGTATACGTTGTGCCATCCGCCATTGCCGTCACTGCCATTGCCATCGCCATTATCGCAAATATAGCAAATGCCAGAAGTTTCTTGAATTTGTTTTTCATTCTTTTCACCTTTCCTTTTCTTTTTTGTCTTGTCCGTTTCCGGTAAGCCATAGACGCCGATAAACCGCGGATTTCGGCTTTATCAGTCTTTCCGGCTTTACCGGTCTTTCCATTTAATGCGCGGAACTAAAGGTATTACGAATTACGTTCCGGTTCCACCAGTTTTTTTACCTCCTTTCCCCGCATAATATGGTTTATTCTTTTTCTTTAAGGTCAGGAACATCCATACTGCCGATACCGACAGAAATGCGATTCCCAGACCGTAAAAGACGAGTGGGTATTTGGAGCCTGTGCCCGGCAGGATAATGCCGGTTTCTTCTCTGGTGTTTGTGATGGTCACCAGATTTCCAGTCGTTTTGACTGCTCCCTTTGCTTCATCTAAAAGTGACTCATTCGGAGTCAGTTCCGTGCCACCGGACTGATACGTAGTGGTATAACCAGTAAGACCTTTATTACCTGCTGTTGCTTTGGTCTCCCGCACATAATATATACCAGGAGTCAGATTGGTCCAACCGGATTTCCATTCATTCTCGGTATTTAGCGTCACCGGATTTGCAATGGCAGTTCCACTCTTATCAACTGTCACTTTATTGCCTGAACTGTCATACAGCGTTACCTCTACTGTATAGCTGCTGTGGTCAGTAACAGAATCCTTCCATTTCTTTTCCACGTCGATCTGGATTGGCTTCGTAATATCAAGCTTATTGGTGACAGTCACCTTTTCCACTCCGTTTGACTGGCTGCCGTCTTTATAAGTCATTTCATATCTTGCCTTATATCCGCCCGGCACCGGATCCTCCACTGCAAAGTAATAATAAAGATTTCCATTCGGATCCGCTTTATCCAATCCTTCCCAGCTTGCTTTCCAGCCATTTGCACTGTTCAGGATCTTGTCCTGTCCTGGAACATACTCTGCATTTTCAGGAGTGACTGCACCGTCTCCTACGCTAAAGATCCAGCCAGAAGAAATAAGCATATCTGCCGAAGTCGTTCTGACTGTATTACCGGCATCCGAAATCAGAACTGCTTCTCCGTTTACAATATTTGCTGCCTGTGCCGACGAAATCATATTTTGAGCGGTAAAGGTAATCGTGCCCTGATTTTTAGCTCGTCCGCCACCCCAATAGGATACTTCAGAGTTACTTTTATTGCAGAGTACCTTATCCCCATTATACAACTCAATATAATATTCTGTACTCGTATCTCCGGCCAGTTCTGTAAAAGTATATGACCATCCATTTACTGCATTCAATTGCGCCCGCTGCACTACTTTGTATTGCCTACTGCTATACAGCGGCACATCAAATGTAATATCTGAATCAGCCGATGGTATATTATTCTGCCATGCTACTGTTACAGTCACACTGTTTTCGCCAGGTGGCTCTGTCTCCAGAAGCCTCTTCGTCCGGTACAACTTAAAGCGCACATTTTCCGGCCGCAGATTCTGGCTGTTGTTGTCATCGGACCATATTTTTTCTGCTTTCAGTCCTGTGGTTTCTTTTTTGTTTTCCAAAAGAATCATGCCACTGTCTGCAGACGCTGCCGATGCTTCCTGCCATTCTCCATCCTTTGTTTTCCAGCTTACGGTGTAACCCGCCGGCGGATTTTTCTCTGTGACGTAATACGTGCCCTTTGTGATGCCAGACCAGGTGTACTCCCAGCCGTCTTCACTGTAACCGCTCTGCCCTTTTTTGTCTTTTCCAAGCGTTACTGTACTGCAATCAACATCTGCTCCGGAAGAAGACTTTTTCCAGAGGATTATCTCCAGACTAGAAGGATGCTCTGCTTCTGAAAGTTCGTTTCCTTCCGCATCCAGCCATACCTTCTTTACTGAGATATCAGTTTCGTTCTCATCCCGCGTCGTCTCATTGGTGATCTGAACCTTCTGAATGGAGGTCTTCGCTTCATCCCCATAGGTATAAAGATAGGACGCATAATATTCATCCAGATATCCTTTTCCTCTATCACCTTCCACCACATAGTAATAATACGTGTCATCGAGTTCTGTCCAGTTCCACGTCCATCCGGTCGTTGTATTTTGGGAATTCTGCGAGGCACCGAGCGTCACTGTCTGCACTGCCTGAGCATCTGGCGGCAGTTTGAGCATTTTATTCGTACCATCCGTCAGGATTGGGGCCGCCTGATGCTTTCCATCAAGTGAAATACCTGACCAGCCCGAATATACCAGATGGATGGTTACATCACTTTTGACCTTTCGCAGGATAAAAGCATGCTTTCCGTCTCCAATGTCGTGTCCTGTCAATGTAATAGTCTGTCCGTTTTCCGTATATTGTGCAGAAAGCAGTGTCGCATTGCCCGTTACAGTCAGCTTCACATTGCTGCCGGAAATCGGTATGCTCACTGTGCCCGAAGTAACCGTCGTCCCCTGCTCCGTTTTAGACGGATCATTTGGATTTCTTCTCTCATACTCCAGCGTATACGTGATTTCTTTTGTCTCCTCTGCTTCCGTTTCTTCGTATCGAATCGAAGAACGATACAGGGTAACAGGAACTTCCGTCTGCGGTGTACCGGATTTCCATTGCTTCTCTACGGTTACAGACGTATTTCCAGGTTTCTTCTGATTTGTCAGTGTGATAACACCACCTGTAATGCCATCCCTGGTGTCGCTGGTGCTTTCATACGCAGCACTGACTTCAATCGTTTTTTCCTGATTATCTGAATCCAGGACCGTCATTGTCCCTTCCTTTACGTAGTAGTAATATGAATTCCCATTCTCATCCTCAGCCGGAAGATGATTGAAGATATGATACCATTCACCCGTATCATTTGCTGCCAGTTCTGCCTCTTCAAACGGTGTCTCAGTTTCGTCTATCCGGGCATTTTCATCCAGTTTCTGATACAGCTTCAGTTTGATGCTGAGCACCTTTCTGCCCTCTGCATCTACAATTTTATCCGTATCCATCGGCGAACCTTTGGAAGAAAGCCAGTTTTTCCGAACTTCTACTGAGGTATTTTTTGTTTCCCCCTTTGCATTTGTCAGCGTAATGTATCCCGTTGCGCTGTTCATTGCCACCTGCATAAAGCCTTCCGGAAGTGCATCTGTGCTGTCGCCCTGTGCGCTTTTTATATAGAAGTAATGCGGTGTTGCATCCAGCTGATAATTCGTCGGCGCCTCCTGTTCAATCAAACGATACGCCACATTATCTGTCAAGCCGCCGAGTACAACCGTTCCGTTTGCTCCTGTCGTATACAGCTTCACAGGCTCCCAACATGTCTCATCCTGCCAGTTCCCCTGATCCTTTGTAGGATTGTACTTCTGCAACAGAAATTTTGCGCCTTTCAGATAGATGTTTTCGTTTTCTGCATCTACTTTTACCAGTTCGATCCGATCCACCCGTACAACTGCAGAACTTCCTTTTATCTTCTCTTGGTCCGTCACAGAGCTTTCATCGCTGTAGCCGCCCTCCATTCGGACGTTATTGGTAAATGTATACTCTGTCCACTTCTGTTCATTGAGCAGATCCACATCGATTGAGGTAACGTATGTATACTCCAGAATCATCGGTGTACCATCCGGTACCGTCAGCACCATTTCAAACTTCTGACTGCTCTCTGTGCATTTCAGAGAATAAGTCGATGAATCCAGTTCCGCACCCTTTGTGCCATCATCTCTTCTGTAATACAGATGCAGGGACTGTGGCTTAAGACCAACGCCAAGGATGTACGAGGTTCCATTTACCGTATGTGCACTGTAATCCACTGTGTCAGTCACAGTAAACGGATTGCCGTCTGCCTTCGTCTCCCCGCCTGGATTAATCAGAATACGGTAAGAGATCTCATTTTCCGCATCGTTCACTTCCGGATTCCGCATCTTTGAGATATAAGACTTTTTCACAGTGCTTGTCGTCTCATCAGCTGCTGTTCCGCCCTGCCAGGTCAGCTGTGCGTGATTTGTGAATGATTGACCGTCTTTCATATCTTTCAGGGTTTCATCCTTGATCTTAACTGCGTAGAAGAGGTAAAGAGGATAACGCTCATCCATATTTCCACTGTTTCCACTAAAGGAATACACGGCTTCCGGTATCGTAACTGTAAGCTTGTTTCCTGTTTTATCATAATTTACTGAAACATAGCTCTGCAGATCTACTGCTCCCTCATAGCCTTTACCCAGCCAGTTGGCTGCCTGTGGCTTATCCTTCAATCCCCACTGATTCACATAGATTTTTACTCTGCAGTCGTTAAGCGGATTTCCCGGATTATATTTTCCCTTTGATGTCGTGGAAATATTGTAAGGTACTTCATATAACTCCGTGCCATCCGGAAGCTGGTCAGTAATCGTCAGTTCTCCGCCGCCTGTTTTCGGAAGGCTCCCAAGCTCATTTATAACCAGGCAATAGTACAAAACACCTTTTGTCTCATTATACACATAGCTGCCATTCGTGCCGCCTACGTCCAGCTTTTTCAGATATCCGCCCTTTGACTCTTTCTTTGAATCCTCGTCGCCAGCGCTTCCTCCGTCCTGTACAAAGGTTCCCTTATTTTTAAACGTCCATGTCTCTCCGTTTGCCATATTGGAAAGATTGCCCGTCGTCTTATAGACCAATGTCAGCTGCTCTACATTCTCCGGCAGCTTTTTCGTTGCCTCATCTCCTTTAAACAGAATCCGGTATTTCCGGAACGGACCCTCCTGATTTGAAAAATCAACCCACTGTCCGTTTATTTCTACCTGCTTTACGTAGTATTTTGTGTCGAGTTCCGCATCCGTTGATGCTGATGCATCCTTTTCTTTTACAAGGATTTTCAGATTTTTCAGCTGCGTGGCCGTCATATAATGTGGTCCGCCATCTGTATTGTCTGAGTTCTTCCACGGATCTCTTGACATTTCATCAAGGTAATAGGAACCAGCCTTGATTCCGTCCGACGGTGCTGTTATCTTTACCTGCCACCGGTAAATGTGCTCATTCGCCGTCGTCTCATCCGTTTCTGTGTCATCCTTATCCGGTTCCATATAGTTCTTGGTGAGAGTGCCGCTATTCTTCGTAATATCCTGACGAATTTCTCCCGTTTCAAATTTGGAGCCTCCTCCAGTGCCATCGCCATCCTTGGAGAATTCTGCCTTATTCGTATAGGAACTGTAAAACTCATTCGTAGTCTTCGTTTTGTAGGTAATTACGAATTTATTCGTAATATCACTTACATTTGCACGGTTAAAGGTGTACGGCAGTGTAATTTCGTAGTCAGCCACTTTTTCCGATCCGTTGTATTCCACCATCGTCGCGGCTTTGCTGCCTTCCACGATAACTCCGTTCTTTTTCAGGATATCGTCCAGTCTATAGCCATCAATATCACCGCCGAAATCATTGACTGTGATTGTCCAGACAATTTCTCCTGTCTTTTCATCATACTGTCCGCTCTTCGAAATCCAGGTATGGCTGAAGGAAAGATTTGTCTGATCCCAGCCGTTGTCCTTGTCATTCCCTGCATTGATCGTATTCTGAATGTTATAGCCACCGTTTAATTTATCAATTCCTTCATATTTTAGCTTGTAATTCAGTTCATAGCTTTCTCCCGGTCCAAGTGCCGGCAACGTTTTGCCGTCTTTCAGTTTAATGATCGTCTTATTGTCATTCGACCACTTTGATGTATCAAAATAGTCAGAGATGGTCAGCTCTTCTTCTGTTCCGTTGGCTGCCTTTTTGATCAGTTTCATATCCATCGGCGCTTCGGCTGTTGTAACTCCCAAAGTCAGTTCCTGTGAATCATTAAGCCTTGTGATTTCTCCACTCGTGCCATTTCTGGAGCTGAGTGTGATCTTATAGTCGGCGGTTCTTGTATCATTGTCGTACTTTACGTCCTTCGCCGCTGTCAGATCCGTTTTCTTTTCTGTCTCTGAACCACTCTCCGTTTCCTTCTCCTTGATTTTGATCGTGGCCGTCATATCGTTAGCTTCCGAAAACGTATATTTATAGTCACCAGACTCTCCGTTGCTGTGAAGCTGTGCCCAAAAGCTGATATTTCCGATTACGTTTGTTGCATTTGCAAAAAATTCATTGTCCAGCGTAATCGTAATCTTTCCATCCGTCGTGATATTGTAGACACCGACCGCTTTTCCTTTATTGTCATACACAACGCCTTCGTACTGTTCGTTCGGGTTGATTCCCTCCGGAATTTGATAAGTAAGAACGTTTGTGCCCTGATTTTCAAGGACAGCTGCGTAAATTCGATAATCGATGGATACTTTTACGTTCTCTCCATTTTCAATCTCTGTCTTATTGAATTTTGCACCTGTAATATAATTCGTCAGGTCAACCGGCTGCGATACTGCTCTTGCAGCTCTGCGCATCCGCTTTCCGGTCCGAACAGAAATGCCTTCTGTATATACCAGGCAAACTGCAGAATGCTCATCTGCATCTACATCCGGGATCTCAAAGCTGCTTTCTTCTTCCGTTACTGTTTCCGTCTCAGATTCTGTTTCTATTTCAGATGCTGTTTCAGTTTCTGTTTCCGTTTCTGTCTCAGATTCTGTTTCAGTCTCTGTTTCGGTTTCGGTCTCTGTTTCCGTTTCTGTCTCAGATTCTGTTTCAGTCTCTGTTGCTGTTTCAGTTTCAGTTTCTGTTTCTGTTTCCAATTCACTGTCTGTCTCTGTTACTTCCTCAGATGCTGCCTCGATTATGCTCTCTGATTCTGTTACTGACTCCGTGGCTGTCTCGACCGTTGTTTCCGGCTCTGTCCTGGACTCTGTCACGGCTTCTGTTGCCGTTTCCGTCCACGTTTCTGTCATGCTTTCCAGCTCTGTTGCTGCTTCTGTTGCCGTTTCCGTCCACGCTTCTGTCATGCTTTCCGGCTCTGTTGTTGCTTCTGTTGCCGCTTCCGTCCACGCTTCTGTCGTGCTTTCCGGCTCTGCAACAGCTGTTTCCGGCTCTGTCACTCGTTCAGGCACAGTTTCTGACGGAAGTGTTGCCTCTGCACGCTTCCATGTAATATCCGTATGCGCAGTCTCTGTCCAGACCGTTGTGGTCTCTGCTTTCCACTTTGCTGTAATACGGCTCATTTCTGTCATCTGCGGTGCATTCAGCTTTAATAAGAAGGAACAAACTCCGTCTTTTTGCTGTTCACACCCAAACAACCGCTGTGATGTGTCAGAAACGTCTGTAAACTGCTGTAAAACAACTCTTTCCCCGTCTGAAGTCTCTCCCTGCCATTTTCCTTCTGCAGTAATCGCTCCTGCTGACAGACATGACTGATAAACGTCCTCCGGCAGTGCCAATGCAAGCTGAATCGGCGTATTGGCTGTATCCTTCACCGTCCAGCTGACCTTCAGCTGACAGACACTGTCATCTGATGAAACAACTGATAATTCAGCCTCCGCCTTTGCATTGTTTTGAAGAAGTGACCTCAGTTCTTCTTCGTTCGGGCCAAGCCCGGACGGTTCTGTCACTTCTTCCATTCCCTCTATGGCTATTCCTGCATCCGTCTGACGGGATGCCGCTGCCTGCGTCTGCAATACAGGCACATCTGTCTCCTCATCCAGCAGAATTTCTTCCTCTATTCCGGACTGTCCAGCCTGTGCTGTTATGCCAACATCAAAAGTTCCGAGCGGCATCATATTTACCAGCAATACGACTGCCAGAATCAGAGAAAGACCTTTCTTTACAGGTCTTAACTTTTTCACGTTCCCACTCTCTTTCCGAGGATGCTCATCTGCCCCTCTTTCTTTCCTTTTACAGTCATTACAGAGTTTTTTTGATGTTATTTCAAGTCATTTTGCGTATTTGTTTCACACTTTTTATGGGAAAACAGCTATTTTTCTTCCGTAAATACGTTATAAAAGTTTTTTTGTATATTTATGCATTCGTCAGTCTCTGAAACGGACTATTTTCTACTCCTACTCCTCCACTTCTACCGTCCGTTTTCCCTTCCCGTCCTGCGCGTGAAAGAAATCGTAAACCTGCTGTGCGCTTCTGGCGTTCATGGATTCTGCGCCGGCGAGCTGCTCCAGGGAGGCATCGCGGATCGCCTCCAGAGATTTAAAGGTGCGCATCAGTGCCTTGCGGCGCATCGGGCCGATGCCTTCGATATCATCCAGGATCGAGTGTACCTGGCCTTTGCTGCGCAGGCTGCGGTGGTACTCGATCGCAAAGCGGTGCGCCTCGTCCTGAATGCGCGTGATCAGCTTGAAGCCTTCGGAGTGCGTGTCGATCGGGACTTCCACGTTGTTGTAGTAGAGGCCGCGTGTGCGGTGGAAATCATCCTTTACCATACCGCAGACCGGAATGTCGATGCCGAGCTTCTCCAGCACCCCAAGCGCGATGTTGACCTGGCCGCGGCCGCCGTCCATCAGGATCAGATCCGGGAAACGGCTGAAGCTGCCCATCTCGTAGCCCGTTTTTTTCGCATCGAGCTCTTTTCGTTCCTCCAGTCCGTGTGTGAAACGGCGTGTCAGCACCTCTTCCATGCTGGCGTAATCGTTCGGCCCCTGGACGGATTTGATCTTAAATTTCCGGTAATCACTTCGCTTTGGCTTTCCTTTTTCGTAGACAATCATCGATCCGACGGACTCAAAGCCGCTGATATTGGAGATATCATACGCTTCCATGCGCACGGTGCGCTCGATCCCGATCAGTTTTTCGATCTCGTGCACGGCGCCGATCGTCCGGCCTTCTTCGCGCCTGATGCGGTCGCGGTCCTGACGCAGCACGATCTCCGCATTTTCCCGCGCCATCTCGACGAGTTTTTCTTTTGTGCCTTTTTTCGGTACGCGGATCGTGACTTTCTGTCCGCGTTTCTGTGTCAGCCACGTCTCGACGAGCTCATGATCCTCGATCTCTGTCTCGATCATCAGCTCACGCGGCACGAACGGTGTGCCCGCATAATACTGCTTGATGAAGCTGTTCAGGATGATGGCCTTCGTATCCTGCGGTGCAACGCGCAGATAAAAATGCTCCCGGCCGATCATTTTGCCGCCGCGGATAAAGAAGACCTGTACGACTGCATCTGCCGCAGATACGGTATCGTCCGCATCCTCAAGCGCCAGTGCCAGCACGTCCTTATCCTCGCCGTCTCCGCTCGTGATCTTCTGGCGCTGTGAGACCTGTCTGATGCTGCGCATCAGGTCGCGGTACTCGATCGCTTTTTCAAATTCCATGTCTTCCGATGCCTGATTCATCTTTTCTTCCAGTTCCCGGAGCACTGAGCCGTGGTTTCCATTCAGAAAATCGACCGCATCGGCCACACTTTTCCGGTATTCTTCTTTTGTGAAGATTCCCTGACAGGGCGCATTGCACTGCCCGATCTGGTAATACAGACACGGCCGCTCTTTTCCGATGTCGCGCGGCAGATTTTTGCTGCAGCTGCGGATCTTATACAGCTTCTTTACGAGATCGATCGTATCTTTTACCGCCGTGGCACTTGTGTACGGACCGAAATAGCGTGATTTATCTTTTTTCATCGTCCGTGAAAACAGCACCCTCGGATATTCCTCACCGAGCGTCACCTTGATAAACGGGTATGTCTTGTCATCTTTGAGCATCGTATTGTATTTTGGGCGGTGCTCCTTGATCAGGTTGCACTCCAGCACGAGTGCCTCCAGTTCGGAATCGGTGACGATATACTCAAATCTCCGGATGCGCTCCACCATCTGCAAAATCTTCGCGCTCTTGCCGCGGCTGCTCTGAAAGTACTGGCGCACGCGGTTTTTCAGGCTGATCGCCTTTCCGACGTAGATGATGTCATCATGCGCGTCATGCATAATGTAAACACCGGGGCGGCCCGGCAGCTTTTTCAGTTCTTCTTCTATATTAAAAGCAGGATAGCCGGACGGTGTCTCGCCCGGCTGGTTCTCATGCGTCTCTTCTTTTTTCATGAACTGCAAATCCCTTTCTGCAGATAAATGCTCTGCTGACTGCTCTGACTTTATGCGGTTTTTCTTTGATGGTCAGGATCTTTTTATATTTACTTCAGATATCTTTCATATTTTGAACACTAAATGGACACAACTTGCCGTTATACTTTCAGTATCAAATAAATGAAGTCAACCAGTACACGGCGCGTCTGTATTGGTACTGGCTTCGCCAAAAAATTATCTTAACCTTCGTACATAACCATAACAATGACAGTTATCTTATATTCGGTTAAGTTTTCATACATTTTTCTCTTCTTGAAGGGTATCGCTTGCGGTACCCTTCCTCCTTTTTATTCCCGTAAAAATCTTTACCTCTCTGATCTCTTTTTTCAGAACTTCCTAATCTCGTCCTCATCCTCGCTTGCAGCTGCGCTGATCGAGCGGATCTCCACATGGTAGCCAAACTGTTCGTTTACCTTGATGTAAACGCGGTCGCCGACCTTATGGCCCAACAGTGCTTTGCCAAGCGGTGACTCGATGCTGATCAATCCGTTCATGGAGTTGCCGCGGACGCTCGTGACTATTTTGTATGTCTCAAGCTCATCGTCATCCTCACAGTAGACTTCCACGGTCTTGTCAAGGCCTACCTCATCGTCTGCGGAACGGTCTGAAATCACGCTGGCTGTCTTCAGCATGCGCTCCAGATAACGGATCCGGCTCTCGTTCGCATTTTTGTCCTTCTTGGCCGCATAATACTCGAAATTCTCACTCAAATCTCCGTGCGAACGCGCTTCCTTGACTGCTTCGATCGCATCCTTTCGCACAACCAGCTTCCGGTATTCGATCTCTTCTTCAATTTTCTTTACGTCGCCCTCTGTCAACTGTTCCCGCATGTTTTATTACCTTCCTTACTCATTTTTATACGGGGCAGAAAATCCTTCTGCCCCGATGCTTCTTTCTGACTATAGCAAAATTTGTAACTGTTCAGAGC
The DNA here is from genome assembly GCA_902363665.1 of Lachnospiraceae bacterium. GTDB lineage: Bacteria > Bacillota > Clostridia > Lachnospirales > Lachnospiraceae > Choladousia. Next base: position 130,072 of record CABJAW010000002.1, read on the forward strand.
CAACCTCCAAAATGCTGCGCATTTCGTCGGTGTGGCGTATCCGCCAAATAAAATTTCAAAAACAGGCTTAAAAATGCAAGCATTTTCCGCCTGTTTTATGAAATTTTGCCTGGCTCTGAACAGTTACCAAATTTTTAAACGGATGCCACAAACCGCTCAAATGCCGCTCTTCCTTCCGGTGTGCGCTTGTAAACGCCGGCATGCTCCAGTACCTTCATAAATACGATGCCGACCTCATCCTCGATGATCTTATCAATATTTTCTGATGTAAAGCTGTCGTATTTCTGCTTCAGCTCGTCTACCCAGTCTGCGTGTTTGTCCAGCTCTTCGTCGCCGCGGATATCGCGTCCCTCTACCATTGCGGTCTTCAGGTGCTCCAGCTCATCCTTCAGTCTTGCCGGAAGCACTGCCAGACCCATGACCTCGATCAGTCCGATATTTTCTTTTTTGATATGATGCAGCTCTGCATGCGGATGGTATACGCCAAGCGGATGCTCCTCTGTCGTGATGTTGTTGCGCAGTACAAGATCCAGCTCGTATTTGCCGCCGCGTTTTCTTGCGATCGGTGTGATCGTGTTGTGCGGCTCGCTGTCTGTCTCTGCAAAGATAAAGGCTGCCTCATCTGTATAGCCTCTCCACGCCTTCAGGATGTGGTCTGCCAGGTCCACAAGGCGCTTCGGATCCTCATGGCTGATGCGGATCACGGACATCGGCCATTTTACAATGCCTGCCTGCACATCCTCATAGCCTGCAAATGTGATTTCTTTTTCGACCGGAGCCTTTGCCATGGCAAATTCGTAGTGTCCGCCCTGGAAATGATCGTGGCTCAGGATCGAACCGCCGACGATCGGCAGGTCTGCGTTTGATCCCACAAAGTAATGCGGGAACTGGGAAACAAAGTCAAGCAGCTTTGCGAAGGTCGCGCGCTCGATCTTCATCGGTACATGCTTTGAATTGAACACGATGCAGTGCTCATTATAATATACGTACGGAGAATACTGGAAAAACCACTGGCTGTCGTTGATCGTCACAGGAATGATGCGGTGGTTGCCGCGTGCCGGGTGATTCAGTCTTCCTGCGTAGCCCTCATTCTCGCAGCAAAGCAGGCATTTCGGATAGGAGGTCTGCTTTGCAAGCTTTGCAGCTGCGATTGCCTTCGGATCCTTCTCCGGCTTGGAAAGGTTGATCGTGATATCCAGATCACCGTATTCGGTCGGCGCGATCCATTTGCGGTCCTTCGCGATGCGGTAGCGGCGGATGTAATCGGTATCCTGGCTCATTTTGTAGTAGAAATCGGTTGCCTTTTTCGGGCTTTCCTCATAAAGTGCCTGGAATTTCCGGATGATATTGGACGGACGGTCTACGAGAAGCGCCATCACCTTCGTATCAAACAGGTCGCGGTAGCCAACGGTATTTTCTTCCAGAATGCCGTTTTCGTAAGCGTAGTCACAGATTTCTCCAAGAATACACTCCAGCTCCCCGACTACCTCGCTGCTGCCCGGCACATAGTCAGCCATTGCCTGCTCTGCATCCGCATCAAGGGAATCTATTTTCAAAAGCTCCAGCACCTTGTTTGCTGCATAGCGGGTATCCTCTTTTTCGATCAGGCCGGTCTCCAGACCGTACTGGATCAGTTTTGTAATGCTGTTCTGAATCATCTGTCCATCCTCCCATATATTGTTTCTCTGCTTTCATCCACAGTCTCCATAACGCTGTGTGAAACCGTTACCTTATCATAACATACCTCCCTGTTTTTGCAAGCAACAGTTCAGTGCAGCAGCAAAATGTGAAGACAAGAGTTACTGTAAACAACGGGTCTGTGGCCTGCGCACTGAACGTGCGGCAGCAAAATGTGAAGGCAGGTCACAGCAAATTTATCGTAGACTTTTCTGTTTTTTTCTGCTATTCTGATAAATAACCATTCTGGAACTGCAGAACAGGGAGCAACGCTCCTTCTGATCGGCTGCGATGAAATTACTCAGACATACCAGATGCGTATATCTGACTGACAAAGGGGGATTACAGATGAGCGATGTGAAGCTGTACCGTAAACGGATCATCCCACAGGAATGCATTCTTCTTGAGGATGATGAAATTCTTTATCTCGATCAGGAAGTGATCATTACTAAATGGAATACGATTCATCCGAAAAAAACGCTCCACCATGGCTATTCCTGTTATTTTATGGAGCGCGGTTTTAAGGTCAGCAAATTTTATGATCATGATAATAAGCTGATCAGCTGGTACTGCGATATCATCTCCCACACCTTTGACAAAGCGACTAATACGTATGTCTTCACCGACCTGCTCGCTGATGTCATTCTTTATCCGGATGGCTTTGTGCGTGTCGTCGATCTCGATGAGCTGGCGGATGCGCTGCGTGACGGTCTCATTACTTCCGAGCAGATGCAGATGGCGCTGCGGCGGCTGGACAAGCTGCTTTCACTGATTTATAAGGGAGGATTTCCGCGGCTGCAGAAATATATTGAGGATTACGAATACAATCAGAATGATTGAAATGATTGATAAGAAAGAGAGGACTTTAAAATGGCACAGAATCCTGTTGTTACCATTACAATGGAAAATGGAGATGTTATGAAGGCAGAGCTTTATCCGGAGATCGCTCCGAACTCTGTCAACAACTTTATCAGCCTTGTTAAAAAGGGCTTCTATGACGGACTGATCTTCCACAGAGTCATCCGCGGATTTATGATCCAGGGCGGCTGCCCGGACGGAACCGGCATGGGCGGCCCGGGATACACGATCCGCGGTGAGTTTGCACATAACGGCTTCAAAAATGACCTGAAGCATACGCCGGGCGTACTTTCCATGGCACGCGCAATGCATCCGGACTCTGCCGGCTCTCAGTTCTTCATTATGCATGCAGCCTCCCCGCATCTTGACGGTGAGTACGCTGCATTCGGAAAGGTGATCGAAGGACTTGATATCGTCAATAAGATCGCTGAGACTCCGACCGACTACCGCGACCGCCCGATGCAGGATCAGAAGATCAAATCGATGACAGTCGATACATTCGGAGTGGATTATCCGGAGCCGGAGAGAGCGTAAAGCTTAAACCCATTAGAAAAAGACCGCTGCATAGCGGCGGTGACTTAGGAAAACATTGAAGCAAGGAACGGTATAGCTGAACGGCTATGCCGTTCTTTGCTCTTTTTTACTTGTGTTGCGGGCATTTTCAATTGCCCGTGTGAAGTCAAATGCACCGATGAAGTTATAGACGATGGTGATCTCCCGCGTTCTGGATTTCTTATTAACATGGGAAACTTCGATTCTATCAATGAAAGCGCGGAGAACAGCCGCGTCAAGCTCCTGCAAATCCGTGTACTTCTTCACGGCAGCAATAAACTCCTTGACATTGGTTTTCTGCCGCCCCTACTGCTTCAGTCTTTGCGTAAAACTTCTGCCATTGATTTCAGGTTGCTTTGTTCCAGCTCGTAGTCGTGGGACATTTTGATAGAATGGGTTGTGCAGAGACCCTTACCCTTACGATAGGTAGAGCAGATGAAATATTTCTGGTTCTCTGCAAAGTTGGTAGCGCGGCATTGATACATTTTGCCGCCGCATTCCGCGCAATACAGAAGCCCGGAGAACATCCCCATTTCACCCATCGTTGACTGCGATAAAGTGAACGCCGAACTCCGGGAAAACAACATCGGTATACATTCCCACTTGGAGATAATCACGTCCGAAGCGGCTCATGTCTTTTACAATGACACGCTTGATCCGTCCTGCCTTGATGTCTGCAAGCATACGCTAGAAGCCCGGACGGTTGAAGTTTGTGCCGGAATAACCGTCGTCCTCGTCATAACGGCGGAACGCCGCCTGTCTGATCTGGCGTTGCTGATAAAGCATACTGTCGCCTACAAGGAACTAAAGCCGCTGTATAGCGAATACAAAAAGTCCCGTAACAAGGAAAAGTATCTGCGTGGACATGAGCGTGAAATCATTCTCTTTGAAGCGTCGGCGCGAGCACTGAAAGCAGCGGGCGTCGGTGATAAGCTCCCCGACCTCGCCAAGCTGCGTGAGGAATATTCCAGACTGTCCGAAGAAAAGGACCGGCTGTACGCTGAGTACGGAAGCCTGAAAAAACATATGCGAGAATACGATGCCGTCAAGCAGAACATCGACAGCATCCTGCCCCCCAATCGTGGGCAGGAACAGGACAAAGCCTTATAGCTTTTCTGACATTCGCACATTAGTTTCAAGGAATTTAATGTGTGTTCGTTGATTTGCTGTTGACAGACGCACATTATTTTTCTATAATATAATGTGTGATTGTCAAAGCGAGGTGAGCAATATGAACGCCAAGGAGCGAATCGAAAAACTACTGGAAGCATCGGAGAACGGCACGATCACCGCAGCGCAGGTGACGGAAGCCGGACTGCACCGCAGCGTTTTACAGGAATTCGTCAAGAGCGGCAAGATGTACCGCTTTGGGCGCGGTCTGTATGTGCGTAGCAACGCATGGGAGGACGATTTCTACCTCTTGCAGCGCAAGTATGGGCGCGGGATCTATTCGCACGATACCGCTCTGTATTTGCTGGGCTATTCAGACCGTACCCCGGCGAAATATACGATGACCTTTCCAAAGGGCTACAATGCCCCATCCTTGAAGCAGGAAAATTTAATTGTCAAGCGCGTTGTGCCGGAGAACTACGAGTTTGGCAGAATTGAAATTGAATCCCCCTCCGGCAATCCGATTCGTGTTTACGATTTGGAACGGACGCTGTGCGACATCCTGCGCGGCAGCGGCAGCGATGTTCAGATCGTCGGAGAAGCTATGAAACGCTATGCAGCGTCCAAGGACAAGAACATTCACAAACTGATGCAGTACGCAGACCAACTTCGCGTAAAGCCCAAGGTACTGCGCTACATGGAGGTTTTGCTATGATTACAAAAAATCCAATGCAACTGAAAGCCTTTATCAAAAACAAAGCGGCGGAGAAGCATATTTCGGCACAGCTCATCATGCAGAACTATATGTTGGAACGACTGCTGGAACGAATTTCACTCTCGCCCTATAAGAACAATTTCATTCTCAAAGGCGGATTTCTGATTTCCGCCATTGTGGGACTGGACACGCGGGCGACAATGGATCTGGACACGACGATCAAGGGCTTCACCCTGACGCATGAAGCAATCCGCAAAATCTTTACAGAGATTTGCGCTGTCCAGATTGCCGACGACGTGCAGTTTGAGGTCGTCGGTATCTCTGACATTCGGGAAACCGATGATTACCCCGGCATCCGGGTCGCGCTGAAAGCGAACTATCCGCCAATCAGCGTACCGCTGACGGTGGATGTCACCACGGGCGACATGATAACGCCCCGCGAGGTGGAATACACATTCTCGCTCTTGTTCGATGACCGCACGATCAGTATTCTTGCCTACAACCTTGAAACGGTGCTGGCAGAAAAGCTGGAAACAGTTCTGTCCCGCAACATTGCAAATACCCGTCCAAGAGATTATTACGACATACATATTCTGTACGCGCTGCGCGGCGTGGAGTGCGACAAAGCGACGCTGCGTCGGGCGCTGGAACGGACGACGCAGAAACGCGGCAGCGGCACGATCCTGACAGACTATTCAGAGATTATGAAAGAGATCCGCGAAAGCGATACGCTCCGCAAGCTGTGGGAGAAATACAGCCGCGAATATGAGTACGCAAAGGACATTTCCTTTGATGATACCTGTAATACCATTCAGACAATTATGGACGCAATCACGGTGTAAACGAAAGGAGGCTTCTTTATGGGTTGGCTGGCAGCGCAGGGCGCAATCATGGCGATTGGGCTTTTCATTGGGCTTGTCTGCTCGGTGATCGGACTATTCTTCGGGCATATCATTCTCTTTGACAGCATTGCTCTCGGCATTGCCGCCGGAGTGTGCTGCAATCAATTCACCGCAATTCATCCGGCGCTTTGTCTTGTGATCGGCATTGCAACATTCCTGCTGTTGTTGTGGCTGCAAAATACCAGGATCGGCTTCTGGCTCGTCGGCGGGCTGCTCACGCTGATCTATGCAGCGGTGTTCGGGCTGCTGGCCTACTTCATTTCAGAACATGATCCCATTTGGGGCTGGGTGATCTTCGGGCTGGTGTTCCTCGTGGTCGGTGCGCTGCACCTACGCGCACGGGATAACTGAAAACGAGTACAAGGTCACGGCTTAGAGTGCCTGTATGCCTTGCCGGGCGCGGCTTTACAGCACCGAAAACACAAGGGGCGTATGTTTCCTTGTCTGTTATGAAAAATGAGTATAACATTTTTCTATATATCCAAGAACATCAGCTTCTTTAAACAAGTGGATAATCTGTTCAACAGGTAAATGCCACTCTTCTGAAGCAAGCCGGATTAATCTTGTTTGCATGAAGGTAATCTCTGTTTTCTCACTCATAATGAATCCTCCTTAATTTCTTGGTCAATAAGTCGAGTAGACTAAGACCTCTCAATCTTAGCCCCTCACAGATCCGTATACGGACACTCCGCATACACGCAGAATTGATACTTCCAGTGCGGACGGTAAAAGTGACAGGTATTGCAATCCTCACAGTCGGCACAGCCGCCGTTTTCGTGTCGGTCAAAGCCGAGGTTGCCTTGCATGAGCATTTCAAATGCTCGGCTGCTGCCGTCCGTAAAATACATTGTGGCTACGCCTCCTTTCAGATTTAGGCATAAAAAAACGCCGTAGACTTTTCTCAAAATCTACGGAGTGGGCGTATGCGAAAAAGGATGCTGCCTTACGGTAACATCCCTTTTGTCGCTTGGTTATTCAATTTTTGAACTAACCTGTTTGCCCGCTGCGCTTAAAAGCGTTGATTTTACTGGGTTCCTGCTTGTTCGCCTATGTCAACGCTCTTATCTGCAGCGGTCTTTTTCTGTTTATGCCGCATACCCCCGGCCGCCACGATATTCTTTTGCGGCGCCGTCCGGGATGCCGGCTGCGCGCTGGAACTCGCGGAGCTTCTGCTTTGCCTCCTCACTAAGACCGGTCGGTACCTGAATCTGTACGGTAACGTACTGGTCACCGTGTACCTTCGGATCCTTCATCGACACGATGCCTTTTCCTTTCAGACGGATCTTCGTACCGGACTGTGTGCCCTCACGGATCTTGCAGACGACGTTTCCGTACAGTGTTTCGACGGTCGCTTCTCCGCCGAATACCGCTGTCGTATACGGAATATTCACGGTCGTGTACACGTCGGAACCTTTCCGCTCGTAGCCCGGGCGGCTGCCGACTGTTACTTCCAGAAGCAGGTCGCCTGCCTGGCCGCCCCCGATCCCCGGCTGTCCTTTGCCACGCAGACGGACGCTCTTTCCGGTATCAATGCCCGCCGGAATGTGAACCTGCAGCGTCTTGTTTTCGCCGTGGCCGTCTGTCAGTGTAATCCGCTTGTCGCAGCCGAAGGCCGCCTCATCGAATGTGATCGATACGTTTGCATGGAGGTCTTCTCCTTTGCTCTGATAGCCATTGCCCGCATCAAAGCCATCTCCGAAACCACTTCCGTTTCCAAAGCCGCTTCCGTAACCAAAACCGCTGCCGTTTCCAAATCCACTGCCATTGCGTCCGTTCCCACGTCGGCCAAAGCCACTGTAACTGCCGCCGTTTCCGCCAAAGCCGGAAAATCCACCGCTAAATCCGCCCTGTGACCTTCCGCCGGTATTTCCATTGCTGCTGTAACTGTAGTACGTGCCGCCGTCTGAAGTCCTGCCCTGACGGAAGCCTCCTGCTCCGCCGCCGAACATATTTTTCAGGATATCGTCCATATCATCGCCGCTGAAATGGTATTCCTGATAGCTTCCGTTTGAGCCGTTCGCGCCGCCTCCAAAACCGCCAAAGCCGCCGAAACCACCCTGGAACGGGCCTTCGTAAGCGCCGCCCTGTGCGCCTGCTCCCGGTGCGCTTCCGTCAAATGCCGCATGGCCGAACTGATCATACAGTTTTCTCTTCTCTTTGTCACTGAGAACATTGTACGCCTCCGTGACCTCCTTGAATTTCTGCTCTGCCTTCGGATCTCCGCCATTCGTATCCGGATGGTATTTCTTTGCGAGTTTACGGTATGCTTTTTTTATTGTATTGTCATCTGCGCTGCGGGATACCCCGAGCACTTCATAATAATCTCTTTTTTCTGCCATACTTGTCACCTTCCATATCCGAACCAGACAACATCATTGCTGTCAGTAAAAGAATCTTCTTCAGAAAACTCCCCGAAAATACATCCGGGGAGTTTCTTTTGCCGCTCTTTGTTCTATTTGTAATATAACAGATAAGTGACTTGCTGTCAAGTAAATTACTGACAAATCTTTTCGTCTTCAGAAGGTATCTTTCGTCAATTCCTCTTATCCGATAATCTCTACCGCCCACTCATTCCGATACGTTTTGCCGCCGTCCAGCGCGATCAGATCTGCCTGCTGCCCGAAATCCTCAATGATTCCTTTTCTCGACGGCAGGGAGCTCCACGGCTCGATGCAGACGTACGGCGCTTCGATCTTCGGCATATGCCAGAATCCGATCACGTTGTAATCCGGGAAGGATACACGCACAGCGCGTTTTCCCTTTTCTGAATGCAGGGTCACCGTATGATCTGTGTGCTTCAGGACGATCGCATCGTCATCAAACAGGTCGTGATGCAGCGGAATCTTTGTGCCATCCACAAGCGGATATTCCGCATCGCTTCCATTTAAGAAGCAGTCCGCAGTAAATCCGACGCGGTACGGATGCGCACTGTGGGAAAACTCCAGACAGTAATCCTCAAATGAAAGCCCGTCCTCAAGCGGCACGTTGAAGCCCGGATGACCGCCAATGCCAAAGTGCATTCTAGTGCTTCCGATATTTTCCACCTCGTTCGTCACATGCATTACGTTTCCCTTAAGCGCATAGGTAATCCGGTAGGTAAAAGAAAACGGATACTGCGCCAGCGTTTCTTCATTGCTGTCGTAACGAAGCGTGATGCTCTCTTTCGTCTGCTTCTCCGGTATCAGCTCAACCGCATTGATAAATCCATGGATCTTCATTGTATATTCATTTCCGTCGTACGTGTATTTCTGTTCGGTCAGACGTGCCACATACGGGAAAATATTCGGAGCCTGCCCATTCCAGACATCCGGGTTGCCCTGCCACAGATACTCGGTGCCATCCGCGCTCTGGATGGAGTAAAGCTCTGCGCCGAGCGAATTGACGGTTACCTTTAAATGATCATTCTGAATCGTATAAAACATGTAAAAAACCCCCTTTTTTCCGCTGTTCTGAACGGTTTATTTCATAAGATAGAACGCATATTTAATATCCTGATCTGCCGGGATCCGGTACGGCGGCTCCACATCGCTGCCCCAGCTGTCGATTCCGCCGACACCGCGCATACGGCCGAGGATGCTCACTACGGTGCGGCCGGTATCCGGCAGTTCATCGCGGTGCGTTGCGTTTTCCAGCTCCTCCGGTGTGTATGGGAGCACGGAAAGGTGGAACGGCTCGCCATCCATAACGATGCGCAGGTCACCGATCTGTGCCTGGCAGGTATCTGCATGGTTGCCGCATTCCTGCGGAACGAGGTAATGTGCTGCTTCTGGTGTGCCGGTATGTACGCCGAATGTTCCGCCTTTTTTGCGGTCCGGATACGTCTCGCCGGAAAGTCCTTCCCACGTGTATGACTCTGCCTTTCCGGGCATCAGCAGGCGAAGTCCGAACTCCGGAAGCTCCGGCAGACCCTTCGCACCATGGTAAACGACTTCCGTATGGATCCTGCCCGCACGGTCTACCGTATATGTGATCTCTGTTTTTGCGCCCGGGGCAGACGGGAACTCATACGTATACGTCAGGGAAACCTTTTCCAGATCTGCTGCCGCCGGATCGCGGTGTGCCGCATCCTGAATATCATACTTCCGTGCTGTACATTTTTCCGCCGCACAGCCCTCATCCGCTCCTGCCGCTTCCTTTTTCGTATCTCCGATATTTGCAAAGCTCTTCGCATACTCGGTCACCTCACAGCCCGTGCAGAGGCTAAACACATCTGCCGCCATCCAGACGGAGCTCTTTGCCCTGAAGGAATTGCCCTTGTCATTTTCCGTGGATGCCCGCCACAGCGCCGGCTTCGGCGCACGGTACAGATATTCAGTTCCGTTGTAAACGATCGATACCGGACCGCCCTCTGTCACGGAGAAAATAATCTCAAAGCCATCGCCGCGCACGCCATAATTCGCATCGCCGTGCACTGCACTCAGACCCTTTTCAGCGGATGCATTTTTCACATCGAGCGCCGCCATCTCTTCTGCCAGACGCTTCTGCGCCGCCTCGCGTTTCTCCTGCTGCTCTGCCTCAAATGCTTCACGCTGTGCCTTCGGTGCATACCAGTGGCGTACATCCTGCATGGCCGGTTTTTCTGTGCGGTCTGCGAATACGATGCCGTTGCCGCTGAATGCATAATCCGTCACACGGTCCAGGAAATCTCCGCCGTAGCCGAGCACATCCTCGCCGCGGTGATTTTTGTGATAAATTGCCTGATCAGCATAGTCCCAGATAAAGCCTCCCTGGTAGCCCGGGAATTCATCCAGCAGCCGGATATAACTCTCCATACCACCGATCGAATTTCCCATATCATGCATGTACTCACAGAGCAGATATGGCTTTTTGCCGTCCGTCTCAAAATATTCACGCACCATATCCGGTGTCGCGTACATACGGCTCTCCACATCGCTGATCTGGTCGTACTCACGGTTCCATGAAACGCCCTCATAGTGCACGACTCTTGACGGATCTTTTTTGTGATAATACTGGCTCATCGCAAGAATTCCGGTACCTGCATACGATTCATTTCCACAGGACCACCACAGAATCGCCGGATGGTTTTTATCCCGCTCTACCATCGATGCTGCGCGGTCTACCACACAGGCCTCCCAGTCTGGACGATTGCCCGGCACGTTTCCTTCCGGGTCGACGACCGCAAGCTTCGCCCACGAACCGTGACTCTCCAGATTTGCCTCGTCCATCATGCAGATGCCGTTTTCATCGCAGAGCTGATACCACAGGCTCTGATCCGGATAATGGCAGGTACGGACCGCATTGATGTTGTTGCGTGTGAAGATATCGATATCCTCTTCCATATTTTCCCGCGTCACGGCACGGCCACGGCGTGCATTCCACTCATGGCGGTTGACACCGTTGATGATGAGACGCTCCCCATTTAACAGCATCACACGGTCTTTGATCTCAAAGCGGCGGAAACCGATGCGGTACGGAATCGTCTCAAGCAGTCTGCCGTCCGCACTCTGCACCCGGATCCAGAGCTGATACAGCTGCGGTGCACCCGGCTGCCATTTTCTGACCTGTGCGATCTGCGTTCCATCCATCTTCCAGAGCTGTACACTTCCGCTCTCCCCGTTTGCAAGTGCCGGCTTCTTCTCTTCACTTCCCGCAAAGCAACCCGATGTCCCGCCTGCATAGTGCAGCGCCCCGCTGCAGATTTCTTTTCCGGCAAATCCGGCTGCATAATTACGGTCCTGCGGTGCAAGCCCGCGCTTCCACTGCGCCGGGTCTGTCTCCTGCAGACTCCAGAAAATCCGCAGATCCTCCGGTGCTTTTTCTGAAGAAAGGCGCAGCTCCACATCCAGTGTGCCCGTCTCATTGTCTTCTTTTAATCCGGCCTTTGCCCACAGATCTTCCACATGCGCTTCCGGTTTTGCATACAGAAATACCTCACGGAATAATCCGGAGAAACGGAAAAAATCCTGATCCTCGATCCACGCCGCACTGCTGCGCTTGTAGACCTCCACGCAAAGCCGGTTGTTCTTTTCCCGGATTGCAGAAGTCAGATCAAAGTCCGACGGTGTAAACGTATCCTCTGCGTATCCGATAAAAACGCCGTTCAGCCAGACGTAAATTGCCTGCTCCGCACCCTGAAATGAAATCGCAACGCGCTTTCCGACAAGAGCCTGCTCCAGATCAAATTCCCGCACGTAGCTTCCGACCGGATCGTGATTCCAGTCAATCTGGCCCGGTTTCAAAAAGGCATGTCCGTCCCACGGATACATCGTATTGATATACTGGATCCGGTCATAGCCCTGCGTCTCCATATGGCCCGGCACTTCGATCGTGCCAAAGCCCTCCAGGCTGGCTGTCTCCTCATAAAAATCAGCCGGCCTCTGCCCTGGGCATTTGCTCCAGGCAAATTTCCAGGTACCGTTCAAAGACTGACGTAAGGTCTCTCTTCCCTCCAGCGCATCCTGCTCCGTCTCATAAAAATGATGATCGGAATGCGCGTCCAGCCGGTTCACGCGAAATACTTCCGGGTTTTCCAGCCATGATAATTCTGCTCGCATGTAACTTCCTCCTTTTTTCAGGCACACAGATTCCTTCTGCTTTTATCTGCCCCTTTTTCTTCTATAACTGCATGATCCGCATTTTCTTTAATGGTAACTGTTCAGAGCCAGGCAAAATTTCATAAAACAGGCGGAAAATGCTTGCATTTTTAAGCCTGTTTTTGAAATTTTATTTGGCGGATACGCCACACCGACGAAATGCGTAGCATTTTGGAGGTTGGCTCTGAACAGTTACCTTTAATGTAAGAGCGGACAGTTACAATTCTCTGTCATACTTCCTCATAATCATTCCCTGCGATACAGGCAAGTCCCTGTTTACAGCCCCAGCATTTCCTGTATCTTCCGTGCAACCCCATCCTCTATGTTGCTGCCGGTCACCGCAAACGCCGCCGCTTTGCAGTGCTCTGCCGCATTTTCCATCGCAATCCCATACCGCACGGCGCGAAGCATCGGGATATCATTTTCCGCGTCGCCGAAGGCCATCGCCTCTTCCGTGGAGAGCTTCAGCGCCCTCAGCAGCCACAGCAGCGTCTGGCCTTTATCACTTTGCCTGTGGCTCACCTCGATCAGATGTGGCACGGATGACGTAAGTGTAATCTCCGGGCACTGTTCACAGAGCCTCCGGGCAAGCTGCTCACGCAGCGCCGGGTCTGCACAGATAAAATTAACGCCATCTGTCTGAGCACGGTGCTCACGCAAAAAACTCCGGACATCTGCCAGACCCCGCCTTGTTTCTTTGATATACTGAATTCCATATTCCGTCGCCCCGAACTGCGCCGGATCCTCAATATAGCGCTCCTCTGTATAAGGTATGCCTTTCACCAGCACTTCGGTCGCGATCTCCTGCGGGAGCGGAAGCTGCAGGATTTTTTCAACTGTTTCCTCGTTCAGCAGCCGTTCATAGATCCTCCGGCCCAGGGAGACAGAATAGACCGCCGCACCATTTGAGGCAATAACGTATTCCACGCCCGGAAGCTCCCGCACGGCCTGCGGCACTGCATCAAACGGACGGCCCGTACACGGTACAAAACGGATGCCGCGGCTGACTGCCTTTGCTAAAATCTCACGTGTAAATGAGGTCACCTGCTTATCCGGCGTCAGGAGTGTGCCGTCCAAATCACTTGCAATTACTCTCACGACCTGATTTTGTCTCATATCCTCTTCTCGTCTTCTCATCTTGTTTCATCCACAGTTTCTGACGTATTGGTCATCCTGCCGTTATCCTGACACTCACGCTGTCTGGCTCTCAGGAAAATGTCCGGTCAAACCTCTTATTCAGTCCTCTGCCCGTCCGAATCGACTCATCGAGGCTTCGAATCATCTCTGCCGCAAGCGGAACCGCCGCATCAAACCGTGCTTTCAGCCCTTCGTTTGTCACCTTACACGCCGGATTGTCCTCTCGCTGATTCATCAGTCCCTTTGCGTATTTGTAATTGTCCCCGGACAGCTTCATGATCCGGTTGATCGCATTCTGTTTCCACGGCTGCGGCGCTGTCAAAAGACGTTTGATCCATTTCATGCTGAAAAGTGACTGCCGGATGATGCCAAGCGGAATATATTCCTTTCTCCCTCCGCTTTGAAACCGCTGCGGTTTGACCGGATAAAACGGCTGGATCGCCCTGGCAGTCGCAAGATCGGTCGGTACAAGCGTCGCTACCGGAAAGCCAATCGGATCTTTTCCGTCTTCTTTCAGCAGAAGCTTTTCAAATTCCTCCTCGATCTCCAGATGCTGCACACCGGTTTCTTTAATCATCTCCTCCACGTACGGATGGCACTCACTGTCCAGAATAAAGTGGCACACAAAACCGCATAAATACGCGTATTCCCTGCTCATCCGCCCCTTCTGCCTGATCACGCCAAGTGCATTTGCAAAAAACGGCGCGGCCGATACATTGTGCAGGTGCTCTCCGAACCGCACAACCGGGTTGTCCGTGTGCGCCCCGAAAAAGAAAAAAATATCCGGTCCCTGCAGGCCGATCTGAAACGATGCATCATATTTCCTGATTACCTCTGCCACTTCCCCGTCAAGCTGCGCCGCGACGGCGCGTCCAAAGCATTCATGTGCATAAACTGCCGGCATTTCAATCTCCTCTCGTCAATGTGACGGATTTTTCTCCGTCCAACTCCATCTTATATTCTTATATTATCGTAACTGTTCAGAGCCAACCTCCAAAATGCTACGCATTTCGTCGGTGTGGCGATCTGTTTCTGAGCATGCTTATCTCTTCTGCGCAAATCGCTCACTTCCGCATGTCTTGCTTCACCATCTGATGGCTCTCATTCCTGTGTCTCTAACAGCGCCGCATAGATTTCCCGCTTCGACACGCCGCGATCCTTTGCAGCCTGCTTCATCGCATCCTTTCGGTCCATTCCCTGGTTCATATACTGCTCCACGTGCTCTGAAACACTCATTTCTTCCCAGACGCGCTGCTGTACTGCCGCCAGCTCGGCCCGGCTTTTTCCCTCCATCACAATCACGCATTCGCCCTTCGGATCGTTTGCAGTATACCATTTTACCGCTTCCGAAAGTGTCGTCTGAAATGCAACCTCATGCTTTTTCGTCAGTTCGCGGCAGACTGTGATGCGTCTGTCGCCAAGCGTCTCCAGCAGTTCTGTCAGCGTCCGCACAAGCCGGTGCGGCGCCTCGTAAATGATCGTCGTGCGTGTCTCCGTCTGAAGCTCTTCCAGGATCTCCCGCCGCTCTTTTTTATCCGGCGGAAGAAATGCTTCAAAACAGAAACGCCGCGTAGGAAGGCCGGAAAGCGTCAGTGCTGTCACACAGGCGCAGGCGCCCGGAAGCGATGTCACTGTGATCCCGGCCTCATAGCACAATCGTACAAGATCCTCACCCGGATCCGAGATGCCAGGCGTACCTGCATCCGTGATCAGCGCCACATTTGTTCCTTCCTGCATTTTCCGTATCAGTTCATACGCTTTTTCGATTTTATTGTATTCGTGATAGCTCGTCATCGGCGTGTGAATGTCAAAATGATTCAGCAGGCGGATGCTGTTGCGCGTATCCTCCGCCGCAATCAGGTCTGCCTCCTTCAAAACGCGCAGCACACGCATCGTGATGTCCTCCAGATTTCCGATCGGTGTCGCGCACAGATATAACTGTCCCTGTTTTTCACTCATATTTTTGTTTCCTTTTATACCATTTTCCGTAAAATTTTTATTACCGGACGCAAGCCCATAAGGGATTCTCCCACCTGCGGTGGGTCCCTCCTTATGAGATTTTTCGCTGTACCGTAAAATTTTTATTACCGGACGCAAGCCCATAAGGGATTCTCCCACCTGCGGTGGGTCCCTCCTTATGAGATTTTTCGCTGTACCGTAAATTTTTTATTACCGGACGCAAGACCATAAGGGATCCTCCCACTGTCGCGGGTCCCTCCTTATGAGATTTAGTACCCATAAATATCCGTAATCTCATTTGTGTACACACCCGGCCGCTCATAGACGATCAGCGGTTTTTCCACCGTCATACGCGGTCTGCCGCCGCGCACTGCCTCGATCAGCACCATGTTCGGCTCACGGTCGACGTACGGATATACAAGCCGCATCCGCTTGGGTTCCAGGTGATACGCGGACAACACAGTGATCAGCTCCGCCAGGCGGAACGGCCGATGCACAAGATAAAAACGGCCGCCTGGCCGCAGAAGTTTTGCCGCCGCGCGTACCACATCTTCAAATGTACAGAGGATCTCATGGCGTGCCGCCGCCTTTTCGATATCCGGGTTTACCAGCCCATGCTGCCCGATCATATACGGCGGATTCGATGTGACGACATCAAAAGAAGCCGGAGCAAACATCTCTCCGGCTTCCTTTATATCTCCGCGGACGATATCCAGGCGCTGTGAGAGATCATTTAATTCCGCACTGCGGCGCGCCATGTCAGCGCTCGTTTCTGATATTTCCAGTCCTGTAAAATGCTTTCCCTTCGTCTTCGCCGCCAGCAGGATCGGAATAATTCCGGTCCCGGTGCCAAGATCCAGGGCACATTCATCTTCCTTTACATTTGCAAAACCGGAGAGCAGCACCGCGTCCATCCCGAAACAGAACAGCTTTTCGTTCTGAATAATCCGATAACCGTTGCGGTGAAGCTCATCGATCCGCTCGCCTTCTTTTAACAGTAAAGCATGCTCAGTCATCCAGTTTTGATTTCCCTTCTTTTTTTTCAAACGCCTCCAGCTGCTTCAATTCCTGCTCAGCTGCGCCTTTTTCCGGGCGATCTCCTTTGCCGCCTTTTTCCCTGCGGCGTCTCGGACGGAATTTCAATTCGTTTACCTCGTACTCCCGCAGCTCTTTTTCATCGCCCACATCGACGAGCACGCGTACCTTCTGGCGCAGGACGTTGACTGACTGGACTTCACCCTTCAGGTCCCCCTCTGCGGTCACGGTCACGGTATCCCCAATGTTCGGCAGCTTGCTGTTGAGGTACTCGTACGTGTCCTCTTCATTTTTGAGGCAGCACATCAGACGGCCGCAGACACCGGAAATCTTCGTCGGATTTAAGGAAAGGTTCTGCTCCTTCGCCATCTTGATGGACACAGGTGCAAACTCCGAGAGGAAGGAATTGCAGCACAGCACACGGCCGCAGATGCCGATTCCGCCGAGAATCTTCGTCTCATCGCGCACACCGATCTGCCGCAGTTCAATCCGCATCTTAAACACTGCCGCCAGATCTTTTACGAGTTCACGGAAATCGATCCTTCCGTCCGCCGTAAAATAGAACAGCACTTTGTTGTTGTCAAAGGTATATTCTGCGTCGATCAGTTTCATATCGAGCCCGTGCCTGCGGATCTTTTCACTGCAGATGCGCATCGCCTCTTTTTCTCTTGCACGGTTTTTCTGAGCACGCGCATCGTCCTCCTGCGTTGCTACACGGATGACCGCCTTTAATGGCTGTATGACCTTATCATCCGGTACTTCCCGGATTCCGCCGATCACGGTGCCGTACTCCACGCCGCGCGCCGTCTCCACGATCACGTGGTCGCCCGCACCGATCTTATATCCCTTCGGGTCAAAGTAATAGACTTTTCCCGCATTTCTGAATCTTACTCCTACAATTTTAATCATTGAATTTCTTTCTCCTTCTTCCGATCAGCCATGGATATTTTCTTTTATCACAAGAAACAGAAGCTCCATCGTCAGATCGAAATTTACATTTGCCGCCAGGCGGGTCTTTGCCGTCTCAATGGCCTGCATGACTTCTTCCACGCCCTCATAGGAACACAGCTTTACCGTCTCCCGGATCGTGCGCAGTTCATCCTGAAAAATGATGCCGTTTACGTCTTTTGTCGCTTTGAAGTATACCATATCCCGATACCACAGCGCCAGAATATCCAGATAATCCTGGATCGAAATTTTGTAATCCTGTACTTCTTTTACGTATTCAATAATGTCGCTGATGCTCATTGTGCCCGCTTTGCGGATCAGCTTCATCGCAGATGCCTTGATCGCATTAAAATCCTCGGAAGTCGCCAGGCGCTCTGCCTTTCCGATGTTGCCCTGTGCAAACGCCGCACAGATATCCGCCTGGTAATCCGGAATCTCCACGTGCTCCATCAGATATTTTTTCACCTGCTCATCCGGCACCGGTTTTAACTGTATGAGCACACATCTGGAGCGGATCGTGTCCAGAAATCCCTGTTCATTGTCTGTGAGCAGAATGATGACCGCGTATTCCGGCGGCTCTTCGATCGTCTTTAAGATCGCATTCTGCGCCTGTACCGTCATTTTTTCCGCATCCGGCATAATATAAATCTTGTACTTTCCATTGTAAGGGCGGATCTGCACATCACCGACCAGCTGATCGCGCACGTCGTCCACGCCGATACTGTTCGGCTTTTCGTGAGTGATATGAATGATATCCGGATGGTTTCCGCTCGCTGCCTGATGGCAGGAATGGCAGGTACCACACGGTTTCTCTCCCTCTCCCGTGCACTGCAGGGCCATTGCAAACGCATTGGCAAGTGTCAGCTTTCCAGTGCCTTTTTCGCCGCTGAAAATATAAGCATGGCTGACCTTTCCTGTGCTGATTGCCTTTTCCAGATGCTCAATTTCCCGTTTGTGTCCAATAATGTCTTTGAATCCCGGCATATTTTCTCCCCCTGTACTTCTTTGTTTCCGTCCTCACTGCGTAGTTTCTCTGCAAAATTCAGCAGTTTCCGTCTGTTCTGATCCACTCGGATTTCCTGTAAAACGGATAGCTGCAGTCCACTTTCACGACCTGCGTTCAACATCTCATCTCAGTATACCACAGATACAATGTGATGGGAAGCGAGAGTTCACGGGAATTCTGCGGAGCAGTCTTTGCAATTGTTACTGCTCAGAACCAGGAAAAATTTTACCGGACAGCCGTAAAACAGCTGCATTTGCAAAGCAGAAACCGTACTATAACAGTTCCCGGATATACGCAGCAACTGCCTCCATGCACTCCTCCCGCGGGCCGTCATTGGAGAAACGGCGGGAAATGCCTGCCTGCACAATTTTTTCCTCCGCGAAATCCTCCTCATCCGCAAGATAACGCCGGCAGACCTCGCTGAAATTCGGATGTTCCTGTTTTTTCTCCCGTTTGATCGAGCGCTCCAGGCGTTCCGCATCTGCCACCTCTATGTAGATCGGAAGCACATGTTCCCCGCCATAATAAGCGCGCACTTTCTGATACGACTCCAGTGTCCCAAGTGCAAGACAGCTCTGCTTTTCAAAGTCAATGTCATCCCCGTCTGCTGTAAAATAGTACCAGATACCATGCACTGTATTGTAAGATCTCAGTTCAATCACACGCCCTTCCGACTGCATCTGCCGAAGCCCCTCCACATCTGTGAAGTGATACTGTACACCGTCCATCTCGTTTGCCCGGATCGGCCGGGTCGTGTACATGATCAAAGGCCGAAGTCCAAGTCCTCTGTGCTCCAGAAGCTCCTCATAGATCGTGTCCTTTCCGGTCGCACTCTTCCCCATGATATAAAATATTTTTCCCATTTTGTGAATTCCCTTTTCAAAATATTCGTTCTTACGATTCAATCACCTGAATCTTCTCCCCGGTATAATCAGCCATTCCCTGAAGCTGCAGTCCAAGTTCCCTGCACCTTGCAAGCTGCTCCGGAAGCCGTCTGGGAATGCGTTCCCCCGGCGCAAGAAATGGAATGCCGGGCGGATAGAGGTAAACAAATTCTCCGGAAACAAGGCCGCCGCTTTCCTCAAGACGGACCGCACACTTTCCGGCATCCTCCGCCTGCGCGATGCTCAGTACTTCTTCGCCGCCATTCGCCATGAGCACTGCGAGATCCGGGGGTGTGTTTTCCGACATTCTTTCCTCTTTCAGAAATCGGTTCTTCTGGTCCAACCTACTGTTTTTGTGGTTCTGCGTCAGCTCTGCATCAATTTCAGGCAGCGCCCTGCCAAGCCGGGCCAGCCCTTCTTTGGTGTCCCCGATCGTCGTGATCGCCGTCACATACTGCGGCGCATCCATCTCCATCTCCAGATGGTACCTGATACGCAGCAGGTCCGACAGCTGTGCCCCTGTCATTCCACTCCCTTCCGTAGAAATCACGATCTTGGAGCGATCGTAATCAAAAGCCTGCAGACCGTCCTCGTTTCCATCCACAAGGTGCAGCTTTTTCAGATCAAAAAGTGACGTACGCAGGCGTTCCAGACGCTGCACAAATCCTTCAAACAGCTCCGTTCCCTGCTGTTCCAGAAGTCCGATGCACCGGTCGATCCCGGCCATAAACACGTAGCTCGGGCTGCTGCTCTGATAAATACTGAGATATCTCCGCAGACGCGTGCGGCAGACGCGCGGCCCCTGCACGTGAAGCAGCGCCGTCTGCGTCAGCGCAGGAAGTGTCTTATGCACGCTGTTGATGACGAGATCTGCGCCGCATGCCAGCGCACGCTGCGGGAAATACGGATGCATGCCAAAATGTGCGCCGTGTGCCTCATCAACGATCAAAATCCCGCCCTTTTCATGCACGATCTCCGCGATCGCTTTCACGTCGGATACGACTCCGTCGTACGTCGGTGACGTGATCAATACGGTGTGGATCTCCGGATGCGCTTCCAGTGCGCTGCGCACCTGCCCCGGCTGGATCGCTCCGAGAATCCCTCTCGTCATATCCGCCGGCGGATAGAGATATCTGGCATGCAGATCGTTTAAGAGCAGCGCATGGTAAGCCGCTTTATGGCAGCCTCGTGCCATCAGAATCGTCTCCCCGCGTTTTGTACACGCCGAAACCGCGGAAAGAATTCCGCACGTGCTGCCGTTTACCAGATAAAAGGTCTCCTCCGCACCGTACAGCTGTGCGGCTCTTCTTTGCGCCTCCAGAAGTACCGTTTCCGCGTGATGCAGGTTGTCAAACCCGTCGATCTCCGTGATATCGATCGCATATGGGTCACCGAGCAGATGGAAATTCCGTTTATGCCCCGGCATGTGAAACGGGTAAAAATCAGAAGCGCCATAGGCCGATAGCTGCTCATAAAGGTCAGGAGATTTTTGCTTCCTTTCGTTCTCTGTCATATTCTTTTTCCTTTTATCACTGCGGTGACAGCCAAAGTGGATATTCACCATCTGCCACACTGCCTGTTTTGGTCAAAGCACGGCAATCAGCCGTTCCACCGCTTCCTCCGTCGTCGCCCAGCTCGTGCAGAAGCGCACCGCACTGTGTGTCTCGTCCACCTTTTCCCAGAAGCTAAATGAAAACTGCCCGGACAGCCGGTCGATCTCCGTATCCGGCAGTACCGGGAACTGCTGGTTCGTCGGCGAATCTACCAGCATCCGGTATCCTTTGGCCTCAAACGCGCTGCGCAGCTTCTGTGCCAGCTGATCCGCTTTTTTGCAGACGCAAAAATACAGGTCGTCCGTAAAAAGTGTATCAAACTGCAGGCCGAGCAGTCTGCCCTTCGCAAGCATTCCGCCGCGCTGCTTGATCAGATACCGGAAATCTTTTTTCAGCCTTTCCTCCAGAATCACAACTGCCTCCCCAAACAGGGCACCGCATTTTGTTCCCCCGATGTAAAACACCTCACACAAATCCGCAAGCTCGGAGAGTGTCAGGTCACACTCCTGCGACATCAGCCCGTATCCGAGCCGTGCACCGTCAATGAAGAGCGGCATGTCATATTTTTTGCACACACGGTGGATTTCCCGTAGTTCTTCCTTTGTATACAAGGTACCGTACTCCGTCGGATAAGAAATGTACACCATGCCCGGCTGCACCATGTGCTCAAAAGAAGCATCCGCATAATGGAGACGGCAGAGTTCCTCGACCTGCGCCGCATTTAAGCGGCCATCTTTCCCAGGTACCGTCAGCACTTTATGGCCGGCTGCCTCGATCGCACCGGTCTCATGCACGTTGATATGTCCGGTGGAAGCAGCTACCACGCCCTGATGCGGACGCAGCGCCGCACAGATCACCGTCAGATTCGTCTGCGTCCCGCCGACCAGAAAATGCACCGCCGCATCCTCTTGGCCGCAAAGTGCACGGATTTTTTCCCTGGCACTCTCACAGTAAACATCCTCACTGTAGCCCGGTGTCTGCACCAGGTTCGTTTCCATCAGGCGCTGCATAATCTCCGGAACCGCACCCTCCAGATAATCGCACTCAAAGCGAAGCTTTTCCTGCTGCTTTTCTGCGTCGCAAATTTCTTTTTTCTGATCTTCTTCGGTCAGATTTCCTTTTCTTTCTTCCACTGTATTTTTTTCCATCATTTTTTTCATCTTTTTTCCCTGCTCCTTTTT
Source organism: Lachnospiraceae bacterium (assembly GCA_902363665.1). Classification (GTDB taxonomy): domain Bacteria; phylum Bacillota; class Clostridia; order Lachnospirales; family Lachnospiraceae; genus Choladousia. The sequence goes on from CABJAW010000002.1 coordinate 152,143, forward strand.
TCTGCAAAAATCGGCGGCTTCCATTTGGCTCACTGCTCCTGATTATAACGAATTTCTCCCTGCCGCGCAACTATAACCCCGCTTCACTCTGAAAATCTCCCGCTGCTTTGTGCTCCGCGCATCCAAAGTGTATGAATGCTTACCTGCAGTAAAACAGACAGCTGCATTCCGCTTCGCGGCCTGCGTTCCAAAAGTAACAGTTGCATTCCCCTCCAAAATCTGTTAGAACAAATCTAACAAACTGGGGATTCGCAATCCGCCTGCGCGATCGGCGTTCAGGCATCACTGCAGATCACGAAATACCAGACAGAAAGGGGCAATTTCTATGAAACTTGGATTTATCGGATGTGGAAACATGGCAAAGGCGATCATCGGAGGGATTCTCCGGCACGGGATCGCATCTCCAAACGAAGTGACCGCTTCTGCTCCGCATGCAGAAACGCGCGAAAAAGCCGCAAAGGAATTCGGTATCAATACAACGCCCTCCAACTGCGAGGCCGCTAAAGCAGACATCGTTTTTCTGGCCGTCAAACCGCAGTTTTACGAGCCTGTAATCCGGGAAATCCGCGATGTGATCACTCCGACGCAGCTGATTGTCTCGATCGCCCCGGGCAAATCCATTCAGACGATCACCGACTGGTTCAGCAAACCGGTCAAGCTGATCCGCACCATGCCAAATACCCCGGCGATGGTCGGCGAGGGTGTCACCGCTCTCTGCCCCGCCGATACTGTCACACAGGACGAGCTGAATCAGGTCATCCGCCTTTTTGAGGCCTGCGGCACTGCAGAGGTCATGCCGGAACGGCTGATCGACGGCGTCGTAGCAGTCAGCGGAAGCTCACCGGCCTATATTTTTATGATCATCGAGGCAATGGCGGACGGCGCGGTCCGTGACGGTATCCCACGCGCTCAGGCTTACCGGCTCGCTGCTCAGTCCGTGCTCGGCAGTGCCAAAATGGTGCTTGAGACCGGCAGACATCCGGGAGAGCTCAAGGATATGGTATGCTCACCGGCCGGAACGACAATCGAGGCAGTGGCCGCCATGGAGCGGTGCGGACTGCGCAGTGCAATCCTGGAAGGTATGGAAGCATGCTCGCGCAAGACACGGGGAATGTAAACTTTTTGTTACTGTTCAGAGCCAAGCAGATTTTCATGCAAAAGTGTGAATCATGCTTGCATGAATGAACACTTTTACATGGAAATCTATTTGGCGGATACGCCACACCGACGAAATGCGTAGCATTTTGGAGGTTGGCTCTGAACAGTTACAACTTTTTTATCCTCTTCATACAAATGACGCTGCCAGCTCCTCCAGCTTTCCGAACGAATATCCCATCTCTTCCCACTTTGTGAGCAGTTCGTCGAGGATGGCTGCGTTTGTCGGGGAGGTGTTGTGCAGCAGCACAAGTGCCCCCGGATGAATGCGGCCAAGCAGCTTCTCAAACGCCTCTTCCTTCGTGGGCTGGTTATCTGCATACCAGTCTACATAAGCCAGGCTCCAGAAAAACGTTTTGTAGCCCAGCTCCTGCGCCATCTTCAGGTTCGCCTCGCTGTATTTTCCCTGCGGCGGCCGATAATATTTTGAGATTTCCTGTCCGGTCGCCTCACGAAACAGCGATTCCAGTCCGCCGATCTCTTTTTGAAAGGAAGTAAGATCCGCCATCTGTGACATATCCGGGTGGTGCTCCGTATGGTTGCCCACCGTGTGATGCTCTGCGAGCATCTGCTGTACCAGTTCCGGATTGTCCTTCACAAAATTTCCCACCACAAAAAAAGTGGCCGGCGTCTGATGCTTCTTCAGGGCTTCCAGGATTGCCGGTGTATTTCCGTTCTCATATCCACAGTCAAATGTCAGATAAATACGTTTTTCTTCCGTGTTTTCTGCATAGTATGCATTGTATTTTGCAAGCTCCTCAAATGTTGCGTTCGCAACCGGAGGTTTTCCCTCTTCCTGAAAACTCAGACCCCAGTTTCCTTCTGCGGCGTCCCGGAACACCGTGCTGCCGGATACCGCTGCTGCCTCTGCCTCTTTATTTCCCACATTCTCAGACGCATCCGCATTGTTTCCGCCTTTCATTTCTGTCCTGCCGCTTATCCCACTCTGTCTCTCCTCTGTCCCCTGGTACTTCATCACGCACGCTGCCGCGATATTGCCCGCAAAAAAAGCAGCCAGAAACACAAGGAATATGGCCGCTCTTTTTTCTGTCACATATTTTGTTATTTTTTCTTCCATCGCATACACTCCGGGAGTTTCTTACCTCTACTGTATGCACATGCTTTACAGCGTATACACAAAAATTCCGGTAATGATAATCAGATTGCCGATCAGCTGCCCTTTCGTGAAATGTTCTTTCAGGATCAGCCATGAAAGCACCATGACAAACACATAGCTGAAGGTATCGATCACTGCGCCGTATTTCATGTCCACCACGGTGAACGCGTAGGTATTGAGCAGCAGCGTAGAGAATGAGATACCGTATGCGACGATCACACGCCAGTTCAGATATTCATAGATTACACTTTTATACGTTTTTCCTGCACTCTGCTTGAGAAGTACCTGTGAGATGGCTGAGAAAAAGGTTCCCAGAAACATCAGTAATAAATATGGAAGCATTCCTTTCCCTCCTGTCAGTTCTGTTTTTCACCCGTCGAAGCCACATCTGTCTTCTGCCCGGAGCCGGTCTCCTTTTTCTCTGCACTTAAGGAGACGACGATCACACCGAGCAGCACGATCAGCACACCGATGACATTGCGCACCGACAGCTTCTCTCCGAAAATTGACACCGCCCACACCTGACTCCAGAGCAGGTAAACGCTGCGGTTCGCATATCCAATATTCAGATCAAATTTTTTGATGATTTTCTGCCAGCAGATTGCGTAGATGAAGCAGTCAAAAAACATCAGAAATGCAAATACGTACAGCAGCGGGTTTTTCAGCCCGCCGCTCTTCAGCTGAATCGATGCCGATTTCGAAAAGACACTTGTAAACGAAAACAGTATGACTGCCAAGTGCAAAAAGACATAATCTTTTATCTTTTCCATAATTCCTCCAGGGACGTTCCGTCCACTTTGATGCAGTGATAAACCCGGCTGATTGTCTGGTCAAGCTGCTCTACGCAGTCCGCTTCCATCACAACCTGTCCAATCCGCGTCGTGCCGTTCTGCATTGCCTCCACCGCATGGCCAACCGGAAAATCCAGCTTAATCGCAATGCCCTTTTCCCGCATCCTTTCCAGTTTTCTTTCATTGATCTCTGTGATCATGCCGTCCACCGGGCTCATCAGCAGCTTCGCCATGCACGGCACGCCTTCCTTTTCCGGTGTAAAACCAACCGGCTGTCCCAGCGCATTCTGCAGGATTTTTTCGTAAAAATCGAAGCCATAATACATCGAGATCAGCTCCGGAATGCAGGTTGCCCCTGTCCGTCCGCCCATCTCGATGATCCACGCTTTCCCCTTCTCATTGTCCACGAATACATCTGCATTCACGGAGCAGTTGTCAAGGCCGAGCGCTTTTACTGCAAGGCGCATCTGTTTTTCAATCTCTTTTTGCAGCCGTTCACTTCCAAGGTACGGGAAGCCATGCCCGGCCGGGATCGTGATCTTGTCCGTGTGATAGACAAACTTTTCATGCGGCGCCAGAAATACAAGTTTGCCACCCTGTACCATACCGTCCACGCCGATCTCTGTCCCCTCCAGCTTTTCCTCTACAAGCACATATTCTTTTCTGGAGCGGTCGAGCGCATTGTGATAAGCCTCCCTGAGCCCGGATGGCTCATTTACAATCGTGATACCGCGGCTTCCGGAACTGTCTACCCGCTTTACTACAACCGGAAATCCGATTTCTTCTGCTGCCCGGCATACTTCCTCATAGCTGTATGCCTTCCGGAACTTTGCCGCAGCCACGCCTTCGCGCGCAAACGCTTCCTTCATCTGTGCCTTATCCGTTGCACGTACAGCCGCTTCCTCAGATACACCTGCCAGTCCCATTTCCTGGCACACATACCCGATCGTTGCCACTGCCACATCCGTTCCGGTCGTACAGATCCCGTCGATCTGCTCTTCCTGGCAGACCTTCAGAATTCCCACTTTGTCCACCGTATTAATTTCATAAACCTTATCTGCAAGTGCAAATCCGGGATAACCCCCCGGAATACTTGCGACAATGGTATACAGCCCCATTTTTCTGGCTGTCAGAATAAGCGGAACCTGATATACACTGGCTCCGAGAATCATGATCTTCCGCTGCACGGCATCTTCTCCTCTTTTTCTGTCACTTTTTCTGCCCTGTTGCTTCTGTGGAACTCCCTCACACTTTTGGCTCCGGTGCTTCTGTGGTCTCCCTCACAAGTGCTTTCAGCCGCTCCTGCGCATTTCCCGCATTTACCGTATCGCGCACAATGAACTGCGGCGTATTATTCAGGATCAAAATAATCTTGCCAAGGTATTCTCCGATCACGCCAAGCACCATCAGCACAAGTCCGAAAAAGACAACCACCACGCACAGCGTCGAAGACCAGCCAACCGGAATATCCGGATTCAGAATCTTGTTGATGATAATCAGAATTGCCATCACTGCGCCCGCAAGCCCGGAAAAAATTCCAAGGCCGAAGGAAATCCGAAGCGGGATTACTGAAAAATTCCAGTAACGCAGCCACAGATTGATCAGCTTCTTTAACGTATAACCAGAAGTACCGACCTCTCGTTTGAAATGCTCTACCGGCACATTTCCGATGTTGTGCGTTACGCGGTAAAAAATACCGTCTATGTAGGGATTGAAGCTGTCGTATTTCACAACCTCCTCCTGCACCGCCTTCGTAATCATCCAGAAATTACTGGAAACAATCTCTTTCGGCCGGTTCAGCATGATTCGTGAGGTCACTTCATTTAATTTACTGGTCAGATTTTTCTTCCAGGAGTTCTTTTTCTGCGGATAGACACCATAAACGAGGTCATAGCCCTCCTCCATCTTGTGGATCAGCCTGAAAATCTGTGACGGATGTGTCTGCATGTCATCATCCATTCCCAGCACGCAGTCTCCCTTTGCGTAATGAAGCGCTGCCATCAGCGCATTGTGCTGACCAAAATTGCGCATCAGATTTACACCGCACACGTTGCTGTATTCTTTTCCGAGTTTTTCGATTTCCGGCCAGGTGCCGTCCGTCGACCCGTCATTGACCAGAACAAACTCGCACGTGTAGCCTTTGTTTTTTTCAAATTCTGCCATTACGAGCTCTACGACCTTGCGGATCGTTTTTTCCGAATAATAGCAGGGGATTACAACTGATATCAGCATTGGTTTTCTCTTTTCTTATCTTTTCTTATCTTTATTTGTAAATCTGCACCTTGCTTCCTGGGGCTTTTGCTGCCTCGCTCCCCGGACGTTCAGAACACAGGCTGCTTTGAACTATGAGTCACGTAGTCGAAGAACAGAGGGGTGCCGCCGGTGTGGAGAAACAGGATTCTGCTGTCCCGGACAGCGGCATCACGCACATATTCTGTCATTCCCCAGAATGCTTTTGCTGTATAGATCGGATCAAGCGGGATTCCGTTGGTCAGATACTGCTCACGGATACACGCTTCCACGCGTGCATCATACTTTCCATAGCCATCCTGGCGATATGCGTCAAGCAGATGGATTTCCGCGGAAAGATCCTCCGGCATCCGCTCCCGCACCCCGGGATGCTCCGCAAAATACGCACGTATTCCTTCCTCGATCACCTGATACGCACGTGTTGTCTCACGCGAGGAGATCATCACGCCTATGATCTTTTTCCCGTCTCCTGCCAGAAGATGCCCGCAGGTCAGCCCTGTCTGCGTCGCCCCCGTCCCGCATGGGCAGAAAATATAGTCAAATGTGAGGCCGGACTCCTGCTCCTGGCGAAGAATCTCTCCGTAAGCCTCTGCATACGCCCTCGCCGCGGCTCCTTCGTTTCCTTTCCCGTACCTGTCACCGTAAATATAGTACGGAACTCCTCCGGATTCCTGAATTTCCTTCATCACCCGCTCTACCGTCTGTGCAATTTCATTCTTCGCACAGTTTACGATTTTTGTCCCCGTCCATTCGATCAGATGTGTGTTATTCGTCGGAGCACTGTCCTCTCCGTCTTCATGGGAACAGATCATGATACATTTTGTCCCGCGGCTGAAACAGAGATCCGAAAGCACACGGCACAGATTTGAGTGACGGCTTCCATAAATAATCATCGTATCGCCGCCCTTTGCCTTCATATCCTGATAAAAGGCTTCTGCAATACGCACCTTATTGCCGCCGATCGAAAACGGAAGCAGGTCATCCCGTTTGATATAAAATTCATTTCCGGCAGGATCATCCATTGCCAGACGCTGAATAATGGTATCCATATTTCATTTCCTCATTTTCTCGTTTTTACAGCACTTGATGTTTTCTTTACGATTATAATGCATTTTGACAGCAAGCGCAAGGAATACAAAAAAACAGGCCACAGACCCGCCTGCACTGCTTCGCAGCTCCTGTCTGTGGCTGATGTTAACTATATATTTTTGCTGATGACATCCCATACCCAGCTCTGTTCACGGCCAAGCACCCACTCGGCAATGCCGGAAAGCTCATACTTGCTGACCAGAGCTGCACGCGCTGCTATGGAATTCTCATCCTCAAGCCATACCTGGCAGAACTTTCCATCCGAGTCGGTCCACTCCGCATACTGCTGCCCGGTTGACTCGTCGTAAGTCGCGGTCACGCCTTTTTCGGTAAGGAGCGCTTCGATATTGTCCATGCTGTACGCCTCGCTCGTCACATTTGCCGTGCCGTCCGCAAGCGTCTCCGTGTACCACAGTCTCGTGTAGAACGGGATCGCACTGATGAGTTTGTCTTTCGATACCTCGGTCAGCATATTCTGGATACCGGTCTCCTCGAAATCCATCGATGCCACGCTTCCGACGATATCAGAACCGGCATAATGCTCATCATATCCCATCATAATCACATAGTCGCAGACATTGCCAAGCTCTTCGCGGTTGTAATACTTTGAGAAATCCATCGGAACCGGCACATCCACAGAGAGGATAATTCCATTTTTCCGACACAGGATCGACAGCTCCCGGATAAACTGCACGTAATCGCATCCGGCTTCCTGCGCAATCCCCTCAAAATCGATATTGATGCCGTCAAAGCCGATCTCTTTCGCCTGCCCGATCAGATAGTTCTGTACCTTCTGTCGTGCCGCGCGCGATGCAAGCAGCGTCGTCGAATCGACATCCGCACTGAAATTGCTGATCAGTGCCCAGACCTGCATATTTTTCTTATGCGCCGCCTTTACATAATCCGCATCCGCAAATGAAGTGATCTCTCCCTCGCTGTCCGCCAGGAAATACCAGGTCGGCGAGATTACATTGACTCCTGTAACATCCGCCGTATCCTCTGCAAACTGACTGTTCATCTCCTGGTAATCGATCTGATGCCATACAAGATTGACTTTTTCATCGAGATGGATGCTCGTGTACTCCGGTCCTGCGTACACTGTCTCCCGTGTCGTCTGTGTCACATCTGCCAGCTGTTTATTTTTCACATAACCGATATAACCGTCTGCTGTCAGAACCTTTGACCAGGAATCCATCTGCTCCAGTACAGTCACTTCACTGTCCTCCGTCACATCCGTCACGATCGGGCTCTTAATGCCTCCCTGATAACGTACGACCGTATCTTTTTTGATCCGCGCGGTCGTCACCTCTTCGCTTCCGTAGGTAATCACCACACGTTTCGGCGTCTCATATACCTGACAGTTCAGATCCGAATACTGCTGCAGAAATGTCATCGACAGATACATCCCGGCAGATGTCGTATGCAGAATATCATATCCCGCGTCAAAGCTCTCTCCGTCTATCGCGTAAGCGGAGGTATTCGGCGCAATCTCAAAAACCTGCGTCGGTGTCGTAAAAAGCAGGAGTCCGACTGACGCATCCCAGTAAAATCTTGAATTCAGCTCATTCTGAACCAGCGTGTAATCGATGTAAACATTTCCATCATAAATCTGCGCGTGCTCCTGCGCAATGTGATCTTCCACTACAATGGCCGCCTCCGTCTCGCCAAGCTGTCCAAAATACTCTTCGGAACTCATACGCTGCGAGGACGGCATATATTTTCTGATACATACAAACAGAATCGCCAGCATACCGATCAGTGCGATCACACCGGCTAAAATCTGGAATTTTTTCTTTACATTCATTTGCTGTACCTCCCCTTTCCCGGAATTTTCTGGATACTGCTCCCCTTTGTCCCGGTCATTATAACAGTTCTTCCAGAGCCCGTCAGCAAAATCAAAGGATCTTTATAAAAAAATAAGAATCACATGTGTCTGGGGAACCGTTGTTTCTGGCTGTGCTTCCTTTCTTTTTATTTTTTTATCGGCTTCGTATTCTGCTTTCTGGCCACAGCGTTCTGGCCTTATTTTCAGTCCACGTGAGGGAGGTATCGGCACCCCCGTCTGCCACTGTGTGTATCACTGCTCCGGTCTACTGCCCTCCGGCATGCTCCGTCAACTAAAAAGGTGCTTTTGTGATATGATTTTCCACTTTTTCCGTCTCCTTTGCACTGCCCCTGTTTCTGCTGCCGTTCGCTTTGTCAAATTTTACTTGCCTGTGAACGGTAACATTTCACTTGCGTAAAAAATAGAAATTGTTTATAATGCGTAAAAGAAGTCATGAAAGGATATATACGGGAAAGTACAGCATATTGACGACAAACACAGCTGCCTCCTTTCTGAATTAATTTATACGGCGTGTATATCCTTTCTGATGCTTATTATAAATAATATGTGTCTATTTCGCAAGCATTTTTTCATATTTTTGCAGACTTTCCAGTGATTTAATTCCCGGAAACTATTTTTTCTTTACATGATCCTGCGAATGCACGTATACTATAAAAGAGGATGTGATAAAATGAAAATAGAAAAAATCAATGACCGGCAGATCCGCTGTACGCTCACACGCGAAGATCTTGCAAGCCGCGAACTCAAGCTGAGCGAACTTGCTTACGGCTCCGATAAAGCAAAGGCACTTTTTCAGGATATGATGCAGCTTGCCGCACGTGATTTTGGCTTTGAGGCGGACAATATCCCACTCATGATAGAAGCGATCCCGGTGTCCATGGACACCATCGTCCTGATCATCACAAAAGTCGAGGATCCGGATGAGCTTGATACCCGGTTTGCAAAATTTACACCGGAGGACAGCGAACCGGACGACGACTTTTCACTCTCTTCCCTTCGGGATAAAATTGAGGGGGCAGATGATGTGCTCGGACTGATCCGCAAGATCACAGAAGCGAAAAAACAGGCCGCCGCAAAAGCTGCCGCAAAAAAGACTTCCGAAACTGCTGCTTCCGATTCGGAGCAGGAAGATCCACAGAACGCTGCGGAGACAGAAGAGGAACTTCGGAATCTCACACGTTTTTACCTGTTCCACTCTCTGGATGATGCCATCACGGCTGCCGGCGTGCTCGGCTCCGCTTATGACGGTCCGAATACCCTTTACAAAAATCCGGAAAACGGGCAGTATTACCTGATCCTGAAAAAAGCAGAAAGCTCCGCTGAGCAGTTCAACAAGGTCTGCAACGTGCTTTCTGAATACGCGCTTTCCTACAAATTTGCACCTGGCATGGAAGCCCACTTCACAGAGCATATGGAAGTTATCCTTCCAAAGCAGGCGCTGCAGAATCTGGCGCAGCTGCAGTAAAAATCAAAGCGGATATTCGCGATCTGCTTCGCAGTCTGACCCGATTCAATATTTTTGAGAAGAAAAGCCCTCCGCTTTCTGGGGAAAAGCGGAGGGCTTTGTGTTTACTTCCCAAATCCAGAGAAAAAGCCTCTGCCATCTGGCTTTTTTCCAAATGACAAAGGCTTTTTTCAGTTAGCTGTTTTCAGTTCTTCCGCATCCGATTTCAGTTCTCACCTATCTTGGTTGACACTTACTCTCTTCCGCTTTTTCTGCGTTTCTGTTCTGATACAACCAGCAGTGCGAATGCCGCAAATGCGATTGCCATCAATCCTGCATAACCTCCGATCGGTGTGTCGTCTCCGGTCTTTACGCCCTTCGTCGGCTTCGTGGTCGGCTGTGTCTCGGATTCTGTTTCCGGAACCTCCTTATTGGTGATCACGACAACTGCTTTCGAACGTTCTGCCGTCAGGTCAACCTTCGTCTGATCAACAGAAACCTCATACTTGAAGCCTGCTGCACCGGCAATCGGATTGCCCTCTTCATCGACCTCCGTCACGTACAGTGTGACTGTCGAATCCTTCTTGGCAATGTCAACTTTCGTCATTGCGGATGCCTCTGCGTTTCCATTCAGGTCAAGCTCCAGAACATTATACTCTACCTTGTCTGACAATGTTGTATATTCCGGATCGTCAAAGATTCCTGCATAGAAGACTCCATTGGAATTCTTCGGCTTGCCGTCTGCTCCGAGAAGTTTCTTCGTGACAGTCAGCTCACCATGCTGGTAAGGATTGTGCGGAAGCTCCACATTCGTAATGATGACCGATGCTTCCCTGCCTGCCGCTATCTCAACCTCTTCTTTGTCTACGCTGACTCCGTACTTGAAGCCTGCCATTTCCTTCACAGGATTGCCGTCCACATCTACTTCAGTTACATAAAGTGTTGTCACAGAATCCGCAGAATCCACTTTTACTTTCGTCTGGGCAGTTACCTCTGATGCTCCATTCAGTGCAAGCGTCAGGATATTCTCCTCTACCTTGTCAGAAAGCTGCGTAAAGTCTGCATCATCAAAGATTCCTGCATAGAAGGTTTCATCGGAATCTTTTGCCCTGCCGTCTTCCGTCACGAGTTTCTTTGTGACAGTCAGCCTGCCTTCATAAGACTTCTCTTTGTTTGTAATTGTGACCTCGGCTTTTGTATGCTTCGGATCAATATTTACTTCTGTCTTATCAGCAGATACCTCATATGCAAAGCCAGGCGCACCCTTTACCGGGTTGCCGTCCTCGTCGACCTCAGTCACATAGAGCGTTGTCACAGAATCCAGTGATTCGATCTGTACATTTGTCGACATTGATGTCTCGGAGCCGCCTGACATATCCAGTTCAAGCAGATTGTACTCTACCCGCTCAGACAGCGTTGTGTACTCCGGATCATCAAAGATTCCAGCATAGAAGACTTCGTCGGAATCTTTTGCCTCTCCGTCTGCACCAAGCAGCTTCTTTGTAACCGTCAGCGTTCCTTTTGCGTAGAAATTGTGCGGCCAGCTCTGAAGCTGATTGTCGAGGTATACGACTTTATTCTCGCCTTCTTCCACCGTAACCACCTGTCCGTTCGTTCCGGTAAATACAGGCGTATATACCGTACCGTCTTCCAGTACGCCGGAATACATTACATTTCCGTCCGCATCACATTCTCCTGCGTAGTAGGTTCTGCCTGCCTCCAGATTGTCAAATGTTACCTTTCCGGACATTGCGTTTACGATCTTGATCTCTTTGAGCTCAGTTGCCGGCTTCGTGCATTCCTTGTCATAGAAGAGACGTACGTAGAAGCTCAGATTCTCTGCAAACAGCTCAAGTCCGTTGTAAGTTATCTTCTTCTCGATCGTGGTGCTTGTGTTCTCCGACGGTTTCAGCTTATCTTCTACGATGATCACACCGTTTACTACCGATGCAGTCGCAGTCACTGTGCCGTCCTTTGCAACGGTAAATGTGACATCCGCTGTTACCTCGTAGCCTTCCGGAGCTTTTGACTCATGCAGCGTGTATTCCACGTCTGTCTCAATACCCTTAATCACATGATTCGTTCCGCTCTCGGAATCCCACTCATCCACGATGTTGCCTGCGCCGTCCAGTACCTGGAAATGTGCTCCGGTCAGCTCTTCGCCTGTGCCGATGTCCACCTTCGATACTGCTGCGCTTCTTGTGTTAGTTACGTCATAGCCATCCACTTCACTGATGTATCCGTCTACCGGATCCTCGGTGATCGTGTAGGTGATCTCCTGTCCGACTTCGCCTTCTTTGTACTTCGGAAGATCTGTAAAGCTCCATTTCCAGTCGTCATCTGCGGTTACGGTCTTCGCCAGATCAGTCAGCTCCTCACCGTCTGCATAAATGCGGATCGTGATGCTCTCCGGTCTTGCGCTCTCGTTGCCGCTATCGGCCCAGGTCTTGGCGCCTTCGATATTTACAGTCTCAGGCGTGTGTGTATTCGTCAGGGTCGTGATAATGCTTACTGTCTCAGTCGGCAGAACCTCTTCCCCTTCCATCGGCGGTGCCAGAAGCTCTTCCGTCTTCGTATCGGTCAGCTCATAGCCCTCCGGAAGTCCGTCCTCCTGCTCAGCCCAGGTATAAATATTCTCCACACCAGCGGTATACTTCGGAAGATCTTTTACTCCGTCAGACCAGCTGTTTTCTTCATTCAGCGTTACCGTTGCAATCACTTCGCCGTTCTTCTTCAGATCGACTTTGAGTTCTGCCGGACGGATGCCATCCTGGTTGTCTGCGTCGTCCCACTCTTTCCGAACGGATACGTTCACCAGTTCCGGAACGTGCGTGTTCGTCAGGGTCGTAAAGGTTCCGTCTGTCTTATTTAAAGTCAGCTCATAGCCTTCCGGTACTTCCGCCTCTTTCCAGGTGTACTTATTCAAAGTGCCATTTGTGTACTCATCCAGATCCTTGATGATCGCGCTCCATTCATTGTCTGCACTGAGCGTTACCTTCTGATCCGTCTCTTCTCCGTTCTTCACAAGAATTGCTGTGATCGTCTCTGGACGCTTGCCATCCTGGTTCTTTGCGTCATCCCAGATCTTCAGAATGCTTGCACTTACCTTGCCCGGTGTGTGTTTATTCGTCAGTGTGGTAATGGCTGCTTCCAGTGTGTCTTCGGTTGCTTCTGTTACTTCTTTCTTCGTATCAGTCAGGCTATAGCCCTCCGGCAGATTTTTCTCTGCCCAGGTGTATACGTTCTCTACGCCGCCGGTGTACTTATCAAGATTCTCCACAGTGTCGGTCCAGCCGTTCTCCTCATTCAGAGTGACCGTTCCTGCCACTTCCGTGCCGTTTCTCATCAGGTCTACCGTCAGCTCAGTCGGACGTTTGCCGTCCTGATTGTCTTTGTCATCCCATACCTTCTTCACAACTGCGTTAATCTTCTGCGGTGTGTGGGTGTTTGTCAGGGTGGTGATAAATCCAGTGACGCCTTTTCCAGGTGAAAGGATATCATAAGTTACTTCGTTGGTCAGCTCATAACCGTCCGGAATGTTATCTTCCTTCTCGGTCCAGAAGTACTCATACATCTGACCATCACTATACTTCGGAAGATCCGATACACTTGCCTTCCAGTCATTTGCTGCGGTCAGTTCTACGGTCTTGACTTCCTCTGCCGGATTGGTACCAACATCATCCAACGAGATCGGAACCGCCTGCTCTCTGATTCTGCGCATCAGTGTGACAAACAGCTTCTCCGGCCGCTTACCGTCCTGATCGTCATTGTCATCCCAGGTCTTTTCAACCGATGCCTCAATGGTGTCCGGCGTGTGTGTATTGGTCAGTGTCGTAATACCCATTTCATCAGGATCTGAGACTGTAACCGTATAGCCATCCGGCAGCTCCTCAGACCAGGTGTATACATTTGGTTCAGCAACTGCGGTATTCTTAGGCAGATTCGTGATCATCGCCGTCCAGCCGTTTTCTTCATTCAGGATTACGTACTGACCGGTCAGTTCACCGTTCTTCAAAAGATCTACTCTCAACTCCGATGGACGGATGCCATCCTGGTTCTCTGCGTCATTCCAGATCTTGCGAACTCCTACAGATACCGTATCCGGCACGCGTGTGTTCGTCAGGGTCGTAACCTCGCCCACCGTCACATCACCGGTCAACTCATAGCCTTCCGGAAGTCCGTCCTCCTGCTCAGCCCAGGTGTAAATATTCTCCACACCGGCGGTATACTTCGGCAAATCCTCAACTGTTGTTTCCCATCCATTTGCCGTATCCAATGTTACGGTCTGAATAACCTGGTCATTCTTTTTCAGATCGACTTTGATCTCGGTCGGGCGGACGCCATCCTGATTGTCGGAATCGTTCCATGTCTTCCTGATGGTCGCATTGACTACCTCCGGCGTATGCGTATTCGTCAGAGTCGTCAGTCTGCCTTCCTTCTTCGTATTCGTCAGAGTATAACCATCCGGCACTTCTGCCTCTTTCCAGGTGTACTCATTCAAAGTACCATTCGTGTACTCATCCAGTCCTGTAATTGCTGCTGTCCAGTGATTTACCTCACTTAATGTAACGCTCTGAGTGGTCGGCTCATTATTTTTCACAAGAGTTACAGTAATCTCACTCGGACGGATGCCGTCCTGATTCTCACCGTCATTCCATACCTTCAGAACACTTGCCTCTACCTTTCCAGGTGTGTAGCTGTTCGTCAGTGTGGTAATGGCTGCTTCCAGTGTGTTTTCGGTTGCTTCTGTTACTTCTTTCTTCGTATCAGTCAGGCTGTAGCCCTCCGGCAGATTTTTCTCCACCCAGGTGTATCCGTTCTCTACGCCGCCGGTGTACTTGTCAAGATTCTCCACGGTGTCGGTCCAGTTGTTCTCCTCATTCAGAGTGACCGTTCCTGCCACTTCCGTGCCGTTTCTCATCAGCTCTACCGTCAGCTCAGATGCACGCTTGCCATCCTGATTCTCATTGTCATCCCATACCTTCTTCACAATCGCATTGATCTTCTGCGGCTTGTGCGAATTGGTCAGCCTGGTGATAAATCCAGTGACGCCTTCTCCAGGTGAAAGGATATTATAAGTTACTTCGTTGGTCAGCTTATAACCGTTCGGAATGTTGTCTTCCTTCTCGGTCCAGAAATACTCATACATCTGACCATCCTTATACTTCGGAAGATTCGATACACTCGCCTTCCAGTTATGTGCTGCTGTCAGTTCTACGGTCTTGACTTCCTCTGCCGGATTGGTATCCGCATCATCCGCATCATCCAACGAGATCGGAACCGCCTGCTCTCTGATTCTGCGCATCAATGTAACAAGCAGCTTCTCCGGACGCTTGCCGTCCTGATTGTCATTGTCATCCCAGATCTTTTCAACAGATGCCCCGATGGTGGCCGGTGTGTGCGTATTTGTCAGTGTCGTAGTACCCACTTCATCAGGGTCTGAAACTGTAACCGTATAGCCATTCGGCAGCTCCTCAGACCAGGTGTACTCATTTAAGGTTCCATCTGTGTACTCATCCAGATTGTCGAGCGTTGCGCTCCATCTGTTTTCTTCGCTTAAGATTACAAACTGATCGGTTGCCTGACCATTTTTCAGCAGGTTCACACGCAGAGTCTCCGGACGGATGCCGTCCTGATTATTCGTGTCGTCCCATACCTTCTTTACCGATGCGCTTACCTTGCCCGGCGCGTAGGTATTGGTCAGGGTTGTAATCGTACCGATTACCACATCATCGCTGTTTTTCTCGTCTGTGACAGCTGCGCTCTCCAGACTATAGCCCTCCGGCATGGTTCCCTCAACCCAGCTGTAACGGATCGGAGTGCCGTTCTCATTTTTCGCAAGGTTTTCCACCTCAGCAGTCCAGTTGTTGGCAGCGTCTAAGGTCACGGTCTGCACCACAACGGTCTCATTCTTCATCAGAGTAACTGTGAGATCCTGCGGACGCTTGCCATCCTGATTGTCTGCATCGTCCCATACCTTGACAACCGTTGCATTTACCGTCTCCGGTGTATGCGTGTTCGTCAGGATTGTCTTGCTTGTGTCTTCACTGTCATATCCTGTCGTCAGAGTATAGCCCTCCGGCACATTCTCTTCCTCCCAGGTATAGGTGTACGGTTTGCCATTTACATTCTTTGCAAGACCGGATTTCGTTGCAGCCCAGTGATTTATTTCATTTAAGACTGCCTCGTCTACCTTATGCTTCGCAACGCCGTCTGCCTCTGCATACAGAGTTACGGTGATGCTCTCCGGACGGATGCCATCCCGGTTTCCATCATCGTTCCATACCTTCTGTACGGATACGCTTGTTTCTTCCGGTGTGTACGCATTGACCAGAAGCGTCATGTTATCCCCTGTCTCACTCGGAAGCGGCTGATAGCCGTTCAGGCCTTCCTGACTTTCCTCCCAGAAATACTGGATTTCTGTACCGTTTTCATACTTTGGAAGATCATCTACGGTCTTCTTCCAGCTGCCATCCTCACCGGCTGTCAGCGTGTAAGTGTCAACCGTGCCTACGAGACCATTGACGCTCTTTTTCAGAATAACGGTGATGCTCTCCGGACGCTTTCTATCCTGATTGTCGTTATCCCTCCATCTCTTCTCAACTGTAGCGCTGGCCTTTTCCGGTGTATGCGTATTCGTCAGCGTCGTGACAAAAGATTTCTCGCCGTTTTGCTGAGCTGCTTCCACCGTATATCCTGGCAGCTGCGTCTCCTCTGTCCAGTAGTACGTATAAGCTACACCATTTTTGAACTTCAGAAGATCTGTTTTCGTATACTTCCAGTTGTTTGCTTCATTTAAGGTTGTCTCCAGGATCTCTTCTGCTGCCGCCTCGCCTGCCTTACCATACAGCTTCACGGTAATGCCGGTCGGGCGCTTGCCATCCTGGTTGTTGTTATCGTTCCATACCTTCTCAACACTTGCTTCCACTTTTTCCGGAATGTGGGTGTTCGTCAGGATTGTCTTGCTTGTGTCTTCACTGTCATATCCAGTCGTCAGAGTGTAGCCCTCCGGCACATTCTCTTCCTCCCAGGTATAAGTGTACGGTTTGCCATTTACATTCTTTGCAAGACCGGATTTCGTTGCAGTCCAGAGATTTGTTTCATCTAAGACTGCCTCGTCTACCTTATGCTTTGCAACGCCGTCTGCCTCTGCATACAGAGTTACGGTGATGCTCTCCGGACGGATGCCATCCCGGTTTCCATCATCGTTCCATACCTTCTGTACGGATACGCTTGTTTCTTCCGGTGTGTACGCATTGACCAGAAGCGTCCTGTTATTCGCTGTCTCACTCGAACGCGGCTGATAACCGTTCAGGCCTTCCTGACTTTCCTCCCAGAAATACTGGATTTCTGTACCGTTTTCATATTTTGGAAGATCATCTACGGTCTTTTTCCAGCTGCCATCCTCACCGGCTGTCAGCGTGTAAGTGTCAACCGTGCCTACGAGACCATTGACGCTCTTTTTCAGAATAACGGTGATGCTCTCCGGACGCTTGCCATCCTGGTTGTCGTTATCCCTCCATCTCTTCTCAACTGTAGCGCTGGTCTTTTCCGGGGTGTGCTCATTCGTCAGTGTGGTGATATACGCGTTATCGCTGTTCATTGTTGAGCCATTTTTCAGCATATAGCCAGTTATGCTTCCCTCTGTCCAGAAATATTCATTTTCCACACCGGTTGTATATTTCGCAAGTCCGGTTTCTTCTGCACTCCAGTTGTTTGCCTGGTTCAGTGTCACCGTCTTCACTTCTACAGCCGCACCTGCACTCGGGATATCAGTCTCCAGCTGCTTTGCCCTGCGCCACAGTGTAACGGTCAGTTCAAGCGGGCGAATGCCATCCTGATTGTTGTTATCGTCCCATACTTTGTAAACCGTCGCATTTACCGTCTCCGGTATATGCGTGTTCGTCAGTGTGGTCGTGCTTTCCTGGGTTGAGCTGCTTAAGGTATAACCCTCCGGCACAGAGACTTCCTCCCAGGTATAGATGTTCTTCACTCCGTCTGTATACTCCTCCAGATCGGATACCGTGTAGCTCCAGTGGTTCTCACTGTTCAGAGTCACGGTCTTGTAAACTTCACCGTTCTTCTTCAGTACAACCTCCAGACTCGTCGGACGGATTCCATCCTGATTATCGGCATCGTTCCACTCTTTCTCTACGGATGCACTTACCTTGCCCGGCGCATATTTGTTTGTCAGCGTCGTAACAGTGCCATTCACATCCCTGGATTCAAGGCTGTAGCCCTTCGGAAGACTGCTTTCCTCCCAGATGTACTCATTTGCAACACCATTCGTGTATACGTCCAGCTCTGTCTCAGTCGCTGTCCAGCCGTTGTCCTCGTTTAATTCATGACTGCCAACTATTGTCTCGGTCTGTCCGTTCTTCTTTTTCAGAACAACCGTGATTGTCTCCGGGCGTTTGCCATCATTATTATTTGCATCATCCCATACCTTCTTCACAGTTGCCGGTGTCTTTTCCGGTGTATGCGTATTCGTCAGCGTAGTAACAAATGAATTTCCGCTGTTTTCCTGCGCTGCTTCCACCGTATAATCCGGCAGCTGTGTCTCCTCTGTCCAGTAGTACGTATAAGCTACGCCGTCTTTGAACTTCGGAAGATTGGTTTTCGTAAACGTCCAGTTGTTTGCTTCATTTAAGGTTGTCTTCAGGATCTCTTCTTCTGCCGCCTCGCCTGCCTTGCCATACAGCTTCACAATAATGTCAGTCGGGCGCTTGCCATCCTGGTTGTTGTTATCGTCCCATACCTTTCTAACACTTGCTTCCACTTTTTCCGGAACATGTGTGTTCGTCAGGGTTGTAATCTCGCCTTCCGTCACAATACTTTTGAAATAATAGCCTTTCTCTTCCAGTCCAGCTGTGTGCTCAGACCAGTTGTAAAGGTTCAGCTTGCCATTTGTGTACTTCGGAAGATTCTCAATCTCCATCTGCCAGCCGTTTCCTTCATTCAACGTTATAGTCTGAACGAGCTCATTCGGAGCATTCCAGCTGTTTCCGACCTTCTTTTTCAGGTCAACCTTAAGCTCAGTCGGGCGCTTGCCATCCTGGTTGTTCTCGTCATCCCATACCTTTCTGATGACTACCCGAACTACCTCCGGGGTATAGGTGTTGGTTACGTTGTAGCCGCTTACACTTGTTGTATAATTTGTTACTGCATCCTCAGAAATCGTATAAACAATCTCTCTTCCGTTCGCATACTTCGGCAGATTTGTGAATGTCCACTTCCAGTTATCTGCTGCCGTAACAGTCTGTACCTTATCGGTCAGCGCTGTGCCATCCGCATACAGACGGATCGTGATGCTGCTCGGACGCTTGCCATCCTGGTTGTTCGCATCGTCCCAGTGCTTGCCTCCGCTGATATTGATTGTCGCAGGGATATGCATGTTGGTTACGTTGTAACCATCCACAACAGTCATGTAATTCTCTACCGCATCCTCGGTAATTGTATACTCAATCTCGGTTCCTGCATCTTTGTACTTCGGCAGATCTGTGAATTTCCAGCTCCAGTTGTTCGCTGCTGTTACGGTCTGAACCTTATCAGTCAGCTCTGTGCCATCCGCATACAGACGGATCGTGATGCTGCTTGGACGCTTGCCATCCTGGTTGTTCGCATCGTCCCATGTCTTGCTTCCTTCGATGTTGATTGTCTCCGGTGTGTGCGTGTTTGAGATCGTCCAGGCATTATCCGTATTAGAATAGCCGACCTCATAAGTCACATTCTCATTATTTACCAGATAAGTGATCTTTGCTCTGTCATCAACCGGTGTCATACTGCCATCTTCATTCCTCTGCAGCTCTCTGACGGTATAAGCGATGAGTTCGCCGTTTTCTTTGTCCGGCAGTTTTTCCCATTTATAGCTCCAGTTGTTGCCTGCATTCAGCTCGACCGGATCACTCTGCGGATGTCCGTTCGCATACAGCTGTACCATGACGCTCTCCGGACGCTTGCCATCCTGGTTGTCTGCATCGTTCCAGGTCTTTACGACGCTGATGTCAATATCCTTGCCTTCTTCATCATAAATGTCAAAAGTATATCCATTTCCGTGTGCACCATCCGCTGTAATACTTCCTACTGTAAATGTAAGCGGATCAGCCTTTTTATATCCTTCCGGTGCCTGAATCTCTTTCAGCACATACGTATGCCCTTTGGTCAGCTCCCAACCATCTGCCTGATACGCACCTGCCATCATAAATTCGCCATTAGCATCCGTCGTAAACGTCACGTCACCGCCTGTTTTATTATTCTTAACAGCAGTTTCGCTTCCATCTGTCAGTTCAAACAGCTGGAATATTGCTCCTTGCAGCCGTTTCTGTTTGTCGTGTGCGTCGCGCTTGATAACCTTATACTGGAAATGTTCTGCTGAACCTTCTCCATCTGTTGTAATCTGTGCAGTCTTATCTCCTGTTGATGCAGTGTAATTTCCTGTAACTGTTACATTATTTTTATAAGTAACAGTTCCTGTTCCTATGATCTGTGCCTGATAGGTGATCGTTGCTTTACATTCGTCAGGTATTGTCACTGTCAGACCTTTTTTATCTGTATCAAAATCCCAACTGGAAGTACCTTCCGGCTCCAGTGTAATCTGTACAGAGTCTGTTACAAGCTCCATCGCATCTGAAAATGTATCTGTTACTGTAAGATCATTTCCTCCATTCAACTGTAACTTGTCCGGGTTAACTACTACTGTAAATGTTGAAGTATAATGATTAAGCTTATTTGGAGAACCAGTTTCAGTCTTTGTAAGTGGATTTACCTTATAATCCACACTGACTTCACCTGTACTCTTACCTTCCCATTCTGCAGTATTTCCAATCTTTGTGGTATGATCTGGATTCTTTGCTGCTTCCTGCTGAATTTTTTTCAGAGCCTCTGCATCTTTTACTTTCAAATAGTATCTGATGCTATACCAGCTATAATATGCACCACCACTTTTCGTCGCTACGTTTTTGATTGAGAATGTTGCTCCTGTCTCAGTCGGTGTTACCGTAAGCGTTCCACCGTTGCTGGAACCATTTGCTCCGTTATCAGCAATCCAAGATTCGTCACCTGCTCCAAACTGTGCATTATTATAAGAATTACTATCTGTAGTTACAATTTCAAACAAGTCAGGATCAAAGATATCATGGATTTCCAGTGTATCTGTATCCACACCTCTGAGATAAATCTTGAATTTATATGCCGGCATACCACCAATCGTAGCATTTCCATTCTCCACTGACTTGCTAATCTCATGCTCTTTAAGAATATAGCTGTCACTTGCGTTTTTACTTGTGCCATCTCCTGTTGCCGTTACTGTATTAGTGTGATTTTCTCCATCTGGCCAGGTTGAATCCGGTATTGTCGTATAGGTCATTGTCAATACCCGTTCTGTACCTGTTGTTGCTGGGAATAATCCTGCAAGTTTCTCCGGTTTGAAAACCACCTGAATAGATCCGGAAGATTTATTGTGGCCTTCCGTTACTGGTGCTGTGTATTTGATATCATAGTTATCTGCAGCGATTGTCTGACCATTCATGGCAATCTGCAAACTTCCTTCTTTATAGGAATCTGCATGATATCCACCTGTCCAGGTAAACGGAAGTGCATCTGTTATAGTAAATGATTCATTAAATCCACAATTTGGAATCGTTACATCTACAGTCCAGTTCACTCCATCTTTTGACGGTGCTGCATGTGTCTTTGTTACACCAAACTGATTCTGCCCTTCTACTCCAACACTTCCATCTGTTCCTTTACCGTCAAACTCTGCATGGTTTGTAACAGAAGTATTCTCTGTTGTTTTTGAAATATCAGACGTTGTTGTATAAGAAATCTCATATTTATATGGTGTTCCATCCTTTTGCGGGAGTTCATAACTCCAGGTGGTATCACTATGACTCTTCAGCTGATCCCACGGAATTGGCTCACTGCTGACCAGTGTCCCATCCGCCTTGTATTTCTTCACAGTAATACCTGCGCCGGAATACTTTGTTGGAACCTTTTTATTTTCCTGGATCTTGTCTGTTACAAGACTACCGCCTACATCCGTCTTTGCATCTGCATTAACAGTGATTGTCCAGTTAGAAGTCTGCCATCCGTTTGTTATCTCACCTTTCGTACCACTTTTGGTAATTCCGGTGTCATATGCCATGGTATGATCAAAGTTATGATCCTTGCTGACCTCGTCCGTGTTATCACCTTTTGCGGTCACGGTATTTTTTGTCTCATCTGCTGTAAACTTATCGCCGCTCAATTTGCTGTAATCAACACTTGCTGAATAGCTGAACGTAACCTCTTCTCCATCACTCATCGACGGAATTGTATACTCAAATCCATTTCCCTTTGCTGTCGCATTCGGGTCAACGGTAAGCGCACCCTTCTGATTCGAGGTTGCCGTCACATTCTTATCGTAAGTGAGCAGCGTACCGGTGATCACATCGGTCACCTTTACGTTTGTGCTTGTACCGGTAGACTTTACCTTTACGGTATAATTCATCTTGCCGCTTGTCTTGTCGTAAGATCCGGACTTCTCCACAGAAACAGCTGCGGTATTATCAAACTTCACTGTTTTTTCCACGCTGTCGCCGAATTTGATCTTATCACCGGAAGCGTTCGCATCTACCTTCGCCCTCAAAGAAAGCCAAAACTCAGCGTTTGACGCAGCTTTCAGAGCTTCATAAGCCGCTCCGCCGTCTTTGTTGAAGCTTACCTTGATCGTATTGCCTTCGATCGTGTAAGTGTTGCCACTGAGCGTGTACTGCGTTTCACCTGCAGTAATATTCATATCAAATGTGCCGCCTGCTCCGGCCGGTGTCAGCTGAGCCGGGAATGTATAGGTAAGTACTCCTTCTTTTTCAAACAGTCCCTTATCAATACTTTCTGCGAATTCCATTTTGAATGAATACTCAGAGTTCGGATGCAGCACCAGAGCTCCGTCTGCATCGTATAAATTGTTATCAAATACTACATTTGTGACAAATTGATTCAGGTTCGAGGAGGTCGCCGCCTACGCTGTTACCTGCGATACGGTGAACGGTGCAAAAACACTGAAGCTGTCAGTAGTAAAACCCACGGAGCTTACCGCTCCCTGTGCGTTTGTATTGACAGAACCATTCAGATCTTCTACTGAACCATTGTCTTTGATATGTGCGATACCCTTGTCGATCAGATCTCCCTCTGCCTCGCCAAGTACCGGCTTTACAAACTGAATCGTTACCTTTACTGTGCCATTCTCCGGCTCGATCCGGTTTCCTTTTGATACAAAATAAATATCATACGGTGCGCACTCAAGCTCTACGTCATCGCCGAGTCCGTATGCCGCTTTTACCTTTGCAACTGCTGCATTGTATGCTGCGCTGCCCGGTGCCAGATAATCTGCCTTCAGGACTGCATCCTGCGGGAGCTTTGCTGACTCGGATGCGTCTGCAGTGATCCGTACGCGTCCGTCTTCATATGTAAAGTGTGTCTTCGGAGCCTCTGTCTCCGTTTCACTTTCCGTTTCACTTTCCGTCTCCGTCTCGGTCTCTTTGATCTCCGTCTCTGTTTCCGGAGCCTCGGTAGCCGGTGCTTCTGTCTCAGGCGCTTCCGTCACCGGGGCTTCTGTCTCAGGCGCTTCCGTGACTGGTGCCTCTGTCTCAGGCGCTTCTGTAACCGGTGCTTCCGTCTGCGGGGCTTCTGTCACCGGCGCCTCTGTCTGCGGAGCCTCTGTGACCGGTGCCTCGGTCTGCGGCGCTTCCGTCACCGGTGCCTCCGTCTGCGGGGCTTCTGTCACCGGCGCTTCCGTTGCCGGAGCCGGAGTCTCCTGTGTCTCCTGCACTTCCGGCTTCGGTGCTTCCGTTGCCGGGGCCGGGGTTTCTTTCGTCTCCTGCACTTCCGGCTTCGGTGCTTCTGTCACCGGAGCTTGCGTCTCGGGTGCCTTTTGCTCCTGCACCTCTGTCTTTGCTGCCTTTGTCTCAGGTGCTTCCGCAGTCTGTGTGACCGCCGCAGCTGTTTCCGTTTCCACGTGATCCTCTGCGACTGCCGGAAGAACAAAGGTCTGCTGCATGATCATGGAGATCACCAGCAAGATTGAAAATAATCTCTGTTTTCTGGTCCGTTTCATCCTGTTTCCTCCTTTTCTGCTATGAAAGCTTTTTGCTGCCCTCATATGTGCAGCGTTCAGCAAAGCTCCTGACGTCTTTGGGGCTTTGCTGAACCCTGCACTCATTTATGAGCGCACTTTACTTAAAGCTTCTCGTTTTCCATATTATACCATTACTGACTTTTTGTTTCAATAAGTTCTTCTATTTCGCTCTGATTTTTAGCAAAATGACTACGCACCCCCTCAAAAGCTCCCATTTCAAATAGGAATTTTCATTTTTTTTTGTGCTTTTTTACTTAATGTTTCGAAAAACGCGAAAAAATCACGGCGAAATGAAACCCTGCCCGGCCACATTGTGCCAGCATGTCTTTCATCTCTCCGTGATTCTTATTTTATGCTGCAATCTTTTCTTTTAGAACAAATATATATTATGAGATATAGCTCTCATCTTCTTTTGTCTGAAGCTGAACGGTGCCGGTTTCCTCATACTCTTTTTTCAGCTTTTGGTAGGACTCCCGGCGATTCTGGATGTATTCGTCGATATTGTCCTTTGTCAGCAGGATACCGAAATTTTCCCGGCTGCCTTTTCCGTACATCGTATCGACCATCGCATCCGCGACAACGTTTTTGTAATGGCCTTCGTTGATGAAATTGTAGGGGTTCAGGTTTTCCGGGGTGAAACCGCTGAAATCCCAGATATCGGTGACATCGACCAGATGTCTTAGATAGGTGTAGTAATCCTCGCTTTCAAATTTAAATATTTCCGCAAGGAAGGTCGGACCAATCACCACTTTCAGTGTCACGCCTTTTTCGTCGCACAGCGCCTTCAGCTCCTGAAATGCCTCCACATTTGCTTCCATCGCCGGCTCTTCCACTCCTTTTTCAAAAAGAAGCTCCAGGTTCTGCTTATAGCGCGGCATTACATATTTTTTGATATACTTCTGTTCATCTTTTTCGATCAGCTGGTACGGATAGCTGTAATTGCGTTCTCCGGTAATCAGGCTGTCCATGCCATTTTCCTTTGTAGCCTTGTCCTCCATCGCATACTCGACACTCGTCTCGATGTTGCGGCACAGATAGTTCAGGTTTTCCAGCAGGACGTCCCCTGCATTGCCGTTTACAAATGCCGGGACCTCATAAATCTCATTTACCTGCGAACGGTCAAACATCTGCACCTCGATGCTGCTTAAATGCAGGGTGATCTCATCGATCCCCACCGTATCGATCAGCCAGGAAGCGTACGTCAGATAGTCAGAAAAACAGCCATATGCCACATAAAAATTATAATAGTTTTTGCCGGTATACTCCGACAGGCGCTCCGTACTCAGCACGCCCGCTTTCGAACCGCCGAGCACGACCGCATTGTAATCATCCGCGTATTTCCTGAGGTATTTGCACTTCGCCGCACGCGTGTAGCCGTTCGCATCGACGGTCTCATCACCGTGCTCGACCGCAAAATAACCCGTATCGTCAATCTGATAATTCACCGCCATAAATGCCGCCGTTCCCACAAAGACGATCGCGAAAAACAGCAGCAACCATTGTTTACTTTTTTTCATTTGATCCTCCTTAGAACTGGAAATACAGGAACTGTACGACCTGGTTCATCTGCATGATACATGCCACAAGCAGAACTGCCGCAAAAACGCAGCGTTTTACGTCCGGTTTGAAGGTCTCCTGCATGTGCTTTGAGCTCGGCAGGAACCAGCAGATAAACAATCCGATGGCAAGCAGAATGCTGCACGTGCCGTTTGCCTTCACAAAGCCCCAGCACTGACGCAGGATTTCATACACACTGCTGCCGAGCGAATTGAAATTAAACATGCCACGGTAGACATTCCAGGCATCTGTAAATGTATTTGAGACGAACAGCACACGCGCACCGACCACGCCGGCTGCAGTCAGAAGATACGCGATCGGAGCCGGAAATTTCTTTCCTTTTCGCTTCATCCAGCTCGCGGTGCAGACGAAAAATCCATTTACCAGGCCCCAGACCACAAAGGTCCAGCCTGCTCCGTGCCAGAATCCGGACACGAAAAACGTCACCATTGTCGCTATGTAGTAATTCCGCCACTTGCAGTTTTTCTTATAGACAGAGCGGAAAATGTAATTACTCAGGAATCTGGACAGCGTCATGTGCCACCGTCTCCAGTAATCCTGGAAATTCCGTGCCTTGTACGGGGAATCAAAGTTGTGCGGAATCACAATGTTGAACATCATGCCAAGTCCGATTGCCATGTCCGCGTAGCCGGAAAGGTCAAAGTAATACGAAACCGTGTACTCAATCGAGTGATACCACGAACTGATCATCGGCAGGTTGTCATTAATGTTTCCAAAAAACGCCTGTGCATCTGTCGTCAGCGGATCTGCCAGCAAAATCTTTTTTGCACATCCGATTGAGAAAAGAAACAGTCCTGCCGCCACGTGCTCCGGATTCAGCTTCAAATTTTTTTCATCCTCAAACTGCGGCACGATCTCCGCGTGATGGATGATCGGTCCGACGATCAGCTGCGGGAAAAACGTGATAAACAGCAGATAGTTGATGATGTCGTACTCTTTCGTCTCGCCGCGGTATGCATCCACAAGGAATGCGATCAGCTGGAAGGTGAAAAATGAAATACCGATCGGCAGCACGATGTGCTTCAGTGCATAATCGCTCCCGGTCAAAAGATTGAAGTTCTCAATGAAGAAATCGGTGTACTTATAATAACCGAGCAGTCCGACATTCGCCAGAATGCCGATCAGCAGCAGAAATTTTCTCTGCGCCCTCTGCTCTCCGTCCATCTTTGTCAGGCAGGTGCCGACCGCATAGTTGCCGACGACACTGCCGAGGAAAAACGGGAAGAAATCAGGGCTGCCCTGTGCATAAAAGTAAAAGGACGCAAGGACGAGCCATATCTTCGCAATTGAATAATACCGGAAGCGGTTCAGCAGAAAGTAACCGCAAAAGGTCACCGGCAAAAATAAAAATAGAAATTTGTAAGTTGAAAATATCATATTCCTCTCCTGCTTCTATACCAGAACTTAAAATCACAGCGGCATGTTTCCATGCCTGCGCACGCTCACTTCGTCGACCTGCTTTGTGCGCAGCAGACGGAACGTCTCACGCAGCCGCGGCACCGTCTCCTCCGGCAGAATGATCTCGTCCACATATCCCTTTTCCGCCGCCAGAAACGGGTTGGAAAACTGTTCTTCGTACGCTTTTTTGCAGGCTTCATATTCCGCCTGCGGATCCTCTGCCTCCTCGATCCGATGCCGGTCGATGATCCGCACTGCCCCGTCGGCTCCCATGACCGCAATCTCGGCGATCGGCCATGCATAAACCGCGTCGGCACTCATCATTTTGCAGTTCATCGCGATAAATGCTCCTCCATACGCCTTTCGCATGATCAGCGTCACTTTTGGTACCACTGCCTCCGAGTACGCATACAGGATCTTCGCGCCGTGGCGGATGATCCCGTTTTGTTCCTGCTGCGGTCCCGGGAAAAATGCCGGCACATCGACCAGCGTCAGAAGCGGTATCCCAAAACAGTCGCAGAACCGGATAAACCGCGCCATCTTGTCCGCTGCATTGCAGTCAATCGCACCGCCAAGGCTGATCGGGTTGTTCGCCACGATACCGATTACGTTTCCGTCAAAAACGCCAAAACCGACGACCGCATTTTGTGCAAAATCGCGGTGGATTTCATAGAAACTTTCGTTCAGCAAAATGTTGTGGATCACTGCGTGCACATCGTACGCGTGCCTGGAATTATCCGGCACGAGATCCTCAAAACGCTTCGACGCGTGCGGCTTTAACTGCTCCATAAGATGTGCCAGCCCGGATGCCGGGCTGTGTGCAGCCTGCAGTTCCCGAACTGCTTCTTTGCTGCAGTTGTCCGGCAGATACGTGAGCAGCTTTTTGATGCTGTCAAGACAGCCCTTTTCGTCCTCGCACACCACATGCGCTACGCCGCTCTTTTCTCCGTGTACCTGCGTGCCGCCAAGTTCATCCAGTGTCGTTTTGATCCCAAGCACTGATTCGACCACAGCCGGGCCGGTCAGGCACATCTTGCTTAAATCTTTTACCATAAAGACAAAATCGCACAGCGCCGGGGAATAGCTCGCGCCGCCCGAACATGGTCCGAGGATCGCCGCGATCTGCGGGATCACGCCGGAAGCGCGCACATGGCGCTGAAACATGCCGCCATAACCGCTTAAGGAGAGGATTCCCTCCTCTATTCTCGCTCCGCCGCTGTCGCCGAGCAGGATGATCGGAACACGCATGTCATAAGCCAGGTCCTGGATCTCACAGATCTTTTTTGCATGAATCTCACCCAAAGTGCCACCGATGACGGTGAAATCTTCTGACGCCACGCAGACGCGCCTGCCATGGATCGTCCCCCATCCGCAGATCACGCCATCCCCCAAAAAGGTCTCCTTCATCAACGATGCACTGTCCTCACTCGTACGGAAAAAGCTGTCCGTCTCATGAAAAGAATCCGGATCCAGCAGATAGTGGATCCGTTCCAGCGCTGTCATTTTTCCTTTTGCATGCTGTTTATCGATCCGCTCCTGACCGCCGCCGAGGTGATGGCGCTTACGGAGGGAGAGGGTTTTGGTGATTTGGGTGTTCCACATAAGATACTCCTTTTGCTGCTACGTTATGGTACGTTCAGAACAGGCCGCAGACACGCTTGCTTCGCAAGCTATCCGCCTGCAAGCAGGCTCCTGTCTGTGGCTGATGGGCGTTCCGCCCATCCCAAAATACGCACTATGTACCTCGCGCAAATAAATTTGCCTCGGCACATAATCCGTATTTTGCTGCTGTTCTGAACTGGTTTGTCACATGAGTGGCGCTACGAGGCGCATGAACTGGCCTGCGATGCGCCTCGTGATCTTGTCGTGGCGGACATCGAAGTCTGTGATCAGCTGGCATTTTGGCAGCGTCGCATGGAAATCATCCTCGACCGCGTTGATCTCGGCCACTCCGTGCAGATACAGCGCACACTCAAAGTGCAGGTACAGGCTGCGGAAATCGAGGTTGATCGCACCGACTACCGCGCGCACATCATCACTGACAAACACTTTGGAATGGACGAAGCCCGGTGTGTACTCATAGATCTTCACGCCTGCTTTCATCAGCCTTTTATAATAAGAATGCGCCAGCGCAAACGCATATTTTTTGTCCGGGATGTGCGGCAGGACAAGTTTGACATCTACACCGCGCCTGGCCGCGTATTTTAAAGCCTGGATCAGCTCCTGATCCGGCACAAGATACGGTGTCATGATGTGCACGTAGCGCGTAGCGCTGTTGAGAATCTCAAGGTATACCCGCTGTGCCGTCCGATCCTGTGCAAACGGTGATTCCGCATACGGAAGCACATAGCCGTTCGAGCAGTCAAATCCGGCTGTCCGATACGCCAGCGCATTTTCTTTTCCCGTCGCCAAAGCGGCCTGTGTCTCCGTGTCTTCCGGTGCCGCCGGTACCGGTCTTAAGTAAACGGCCATATTTTCCAGCTTTTCCGACACCGCCCACATTTTCAAAAACATCACAGTGAAGCTCTTTACCGCCTCGCCCTGTACCATGACTGCGGCATCTTTCCAGTGTCCGAACCGCTCCCTGCGGTTGATGTACTCATCTGCGAGGTTCACGCCGCCTGTAAAAGCAACCCGTCCGTCGATCACCACGATCTTGCGGTGGTCACGGTTGTTGTAATGTGTGGAAAAGATCGGATAAACCGGTGAAAATACCTTACACCGGATTCCCATTCCCTTCAGTTCATTGGGATATTCGTGCGGCAGATTGAACATTTCATCGGTGCCGTCGTACATCACGCGCACCTCCACACCCTCCTGCACTTTCTGTTTGAGGATGTCCAGCACACTGTCCCACATATAGCCCTCTGATATAATAAAATATTCCAGGAAAATAAATTTCCGCGCCTGTTTCAGCTGATAAATCAGCTCGTCAAATTTTGTCTCGCCGCTTGGGAAATAGCGGACACCTTCGTTGTGATAAATAGGAAACCCGTTTTTCCGCATATAGTTCGCCAGCTGCGCGGTCCTCGGGTCAACCTCTCCGATCTCCCGCAGGATCCCGGGATCTGGCTTCAATATGCCCGCGCACTCCTGCTCAATCTCATCGAGTCTGCCGCTTAGAAGCTTCGTGCCCGGCTGCAGCTCTATATATAGGTACAAAAGCCCGCCAAACGCCGGGAACAAAAGGACCAGCGATGCCCAGGCAAGCTGAAAAGAGGGGTTTTCTGTCCGGTTCAGGATAATCAGAAGAATGATCAGCCCGAACACCATATATCCACCGACAAACACATAAATGTATTCAGAAAGCGCACGCAGTCCAAGGATCAAAACGAAAAGCTGCAGCAGAAAGCAGAGCAATATAATACTGGTCCGGCCAAAAACCACCTGCTTGACGCCCCGTTTTCCCTTGTCGATCGATTCTTTTCGGATTTCTTTGATATCTACATCCTGAAAATGTTTTTTCATAGCTACCCTCCTGACTTCGCTATTATAGCAGAAGCATTTCCGGCAAACAAGGGCGGAAATGGGATTCATACCTTCATATAAATATCTTTTGTCACATATGCCTTGACGAATATTCCTTCTGCCTGATACTCTTCAGAAAGCAGTTCTCCTTTTCGGCGGATGATCTGGATCAGGCCGGCCTGATCATAAGAGTAAAGGCGTTCGATATAAATTTTCTGGCTGCGAAGGATCTGCTCGATGCCTGCTTTAATCTCTTTCATGCCCTGACCCGTACGCGCAGATGCAGCTACGCACAGCTCTGCATGATGGTCACGGAAGGATTTCGGCTCTGCCAGCAGGTCCTGCTTGTTGAAAACGGTGATAACCGGGCGGTCATCTGCCCCCAGCTGATGCAGCGTCTCGTAGACAACCCCCATCTGGATTTCCATCTGCGGGCTCGATGCATCGACCACATGGATCAGGATATCTGCACAGCACACCTCCTCCAGCGTACTCTTGAATGCCTCGACCAGATGATGCGGCAGCTTGCGGATAAATCCAACCGTATCGGTCAGCAGCACCTCCTGCTTCCCGGAGAGACGGATGCCGCGCGTTGTCGTATCCAGCGTGGCAAACAGCTTTGCGTCCTCCAGGACATCCGCGCCGGTCATCTGCTTAAAAATCGCGGATTTGCCAACTGAGGTATAGCCGACGAGCGCCGCAATCTTCTGCTCTGACTTTTTCCGTCCTGCACGGATCAGCTCTCTGTGGCGGATCACTTCCTCCAGTTCCTGCTTCAGATGGCTGATGCGGGTGCGGATCAGACGGCGGTCCATCTCCAGCTTTTTCTCTCCAGGACCTCTCGTTCCGATTCCGCCGCCAAGTCTGGACAGGGAATTTCCAAGCCCCGTCAGCCGCGCTGCACGATATCGCAGCTGCGCCAGCTCGACCTGCAGCTTTCCTTCACTTGTCACCGCATGGCGTGCAAAAATATCCAGGATCAGAAGCGTCCGGTCACAGACCTTGCAGTCCAGCTCGCTCTGCAGGTTGTTCAGCTGTGCCGGGCTCAGTTCATCGTCGCAGATAATACCAGTCGCATCCGTTTCCCACAGCATCATCCGCACCTCGTCCAGTTTTCCTTTTCCGATGTATGTCCCAGGGTGAATTTTTTCACGGTTCTGGATTACTGAGCCGACCACCTGCGCCCCGGCCGTCTGCGCCAGTTCCCCCAGTTCTTTTACGGATTCTTCTGTGTCATCGCCGTCCGCCTGCTGAACGCCGACGAGGATAACACGCTCCTCTATATCATTTAATTCGATCAAATTCATTCTCCTTTTTCTGCACTTGCTTTTCCATAACTTTTACGAGTAATATACTCCACTACATCAAATCAGCAAGTCACAATCCACTTTGCTGTTTGCCTATAACTGTTTTTTCATTATTATCTACGCAATTCTGCTGTAATCTAAAAGATATCCACACTTCTCACATCTCACCGCGTCTTCAGAAACGTCCACTCCTTCTGCCCGGCCTCATCCGACGGATATTTCTCCACATAAGCCTCCGCCTTCGCCTTCGCCGTCTCAAAATCCAGCTTCCGTTCGTACGCTACGATCTCATTGAAATACAGCTCCTGCCGGTCGTCCGTGCCGTCCAGCGCCAGGCCTTTTCCGATCTCCTCCAGTGCCGTGTCGTACTCACCGCGTGCCAGCGCACAGAGCGCCATTCCATTATACCCCGCTGCACTTTCGCCGAACTCGGACTGCATTGTCTCGTAGACTGCCTCCGCGTGGTCGTAATCCTCCTGCGCCAGATAAACGCGGCCCATCAGTGTCATTGCAGGTTCATATTTCTGCTCTACCACTTTGATCAGCTCACTCTGCGCCTTATCGTAATCCCCAAGGTAAAAGTAAATCCGCCCCCGGTTATAGTAATCCTCCTGCTCTGTTCCTTCGATTGCAAGCGCACTCTGCAGATACTCCCCGCCGACCGCCGACAGATTCATCTCCCGGTATGTCTCATAAATGTTCAGGTACAGATCATAATCATCCGGCATCAGATTCACTGCGCTGTCAAAGTCTGCTTTGGCATCTTCCTGATTCCCCTCATGCAGCTGCGCTGCGCCGCGCAGATAATATGCATCGGCCACGCCTTTTTCCTGTGCGTCCAGGATCTCCGTGCAGGTATCGATCGTCTTTTCATATTCTGCAAGACGGTACTCGACCGCCGCCAGGTACAGCTTCAGATCCTGCGTATTCTCCGGCATTTTTTCATCTGCCTCATCAAGCGCGTTCTGAAAGGCTGTCTCGGCCTCCTCATACTGTGCCAGGCCCATATCCGCCAGACCAAGTCCCCGCCACGCAAGCATCTGCTCCTCGTCTTCCTGTACCGCCTCTTCAAAAAGCTGCTGCGCCTGCGCATAATTGCCATCATCAAGCGCCGCAATGCCCTGAGTCGTTTTCGTACCGCTCGCACCGCCCATCGCACATCCGCCAAGCAGCATAGAGGACACGGTGAGCATCATGAGCCATTTCCATTTTTTCATGTTCCATTCCTTTCTTACTTATTCTCAGAACTTCTTTTTCTTTGTTTCTTATCATTCTTGTTTCAATTTTTCTATTTCAAATTTTCTCCCATCTTCGCAGAAACCAATGATTACTTCTCCGCCCGCACATGCACATCCATCTGCGGAAACGGGATATGAAGCCCCGCCCGGTCAAACTCATTTTTGATCTGCTCGTTCATCTGCCACAGCGCCGGAAGATACTGCTCGGTCCGCACCCAGCACCGCAGTCCCATCACGACGCTGCTGTCGCCAAGCTCCGAGACAAACACCTGCGCCTCCTGCTCGCGGATCACGTATTCGCTGCGCTCAATGATCTGCAAAAGCACCTGCTTCGCTTTGCTGATATCGTCCTCGTAGGAGATTCCTACCGTGATGTCCAGTTTCCTGCGATCTGCGCCGGTCGCATTGACGATCACATTGTTTGCAAGGTTTCCGTTTGGAATGATGACCTTGCGGTTGTCGATCGTGTGCAGCGTCGTGTAGAGGATCTCGATCTTCTGCACTGTGCCCTCTTCTCCCTGCGCGAGGATATAATCGCCGACCTCAAATGGCTGGAACAAAAGGATCAGAAATCCGCCCGCCAGATTTGAAAGTCCGCCCTGCAGAGCAAGGCCGATTGCCACACCGCCCGAAGCGACGAGTGCTGCCACCGATGATTCCTTCACGCCGAACTGCATCGCAAGCCCGAAGATCAGGATCAGATACAAAAAGATCTTAACCATCGAAACGATAAACGTCGCCGCACCGGTCTGCATCTTTGTACGCAGCAGCATCGAGCGCACCGTCTTTACGACCCATCCGATTACATTCTTTCCTATTATATAGATCACGATACAGACAATGATCTTCACTAAAAAAGCGGCCACACCCGGAATGTGACCGCCAAAATAATCCACCGTTTTCTGTAATACAGCTTCCATATCTGCCATAAGCCGCAGCCTCCTGCACATTCAATGGAAACATTATAAAAGTTTTGAGAGACTGCGTCAACGTGTTTCACCTTTACAGACGGATGATTTTTATGTAATACTGCAAAATATCCGCATTATTAAGAATTTCTTATCTTTTACAGTTGCGGATAAATCTCCTCAAAGATCGCCTTCGTCAGCACATCTGAATCACGGCACTCTGACACGAGGCTGATGACTGCATTTTTCTCCCTGCAGATGATCGAGAGCTGGCAGTACTTGCCGTCCGCGCGGAACGTGCCCTCCGGGCCGCCCCAGAACAGGTAACCATAACCATAAGAATCCAGGTTGTTTTCCACCTGCTTCTTCGTGCTCTCCATGATCCATTCTTCCGGAAGCAGCTGTCTGCCGTTCCAGCAGCCCTTCTGCAGATACAGGAGACCGAGTTTATGCAGTTCGGACAGAGTCAGGAACAGCCCTCCTGCGCCAAAGCTCAGTCCCATTGGATCACACTCCCAGGTCGGGCGGCGAATGCCAAGCGGCCGGAAGAGACGCGGCATCAGATAGTCTACAAGGTCACGGCATCCGCTTCTTCGCTGCACAAGAATGCCTGCCAGATACGGGCCGACGTTGTTGTATACAAAGTGCGTGCCCGGCTCATAGACGAACGGGATCGCCAGAGACATCTTTACCCAGTCCTCTTCTTCGTACTGCGGACGCTGCGCACCCATCAGATTTCCATTTTCCTGTCCGAGGCACATCGTCAGCAGATCCTTTACGGTCGCTTTCGCCAGATTTTCGCTGACCTCCTCCGGCAGATCGTCCGCAAATGCATCCACCAGCTTTTCATCCAAAGAAATGAGGCCCTCCTGCACCGCGAATCCTACTGCGCATGAAGTAAAGCTCTTGGATGCCGAATAAACATTACGGCGGCATTCCTCGTCCCAAAGATATTTTGCCTTCTCCTCTCCATCCTGTGTCACTACCACACCAAGTACGCCGAGCGTACCGGCTTTTTCCTTAAAACCTTCTAAATTCATATGGAATCTCCTTTCCTATACAAAAAGTCCTCCGCCATACGGCGAAGGACTTGGCTTACTACAGTAAAACAATATTTTCTCACGCCTTCGTTCCCGTAAACGCAATACCCTCAATGAACTGTTTCTGGAATACTGCAAACATGATAACCAGCGGCAGGATTGCCATAACAGAGCCGGCCATCATCGTCGGATAATCGGTGGAATACTGTCCCTGCAGGTTTGCAAGTGCTGCAGCCAGCGTCGTCTTGTCGGTCGACGGGTTGACTACGAGCGGCCACATCAGGTCGTTCCATGCCAGACGCACCGTGATGATCGCCAGTGTGATGAGACCCGGTTTTACAAGCGGGAGCATGATCTTGTAAAAGATCTGGAAGTAATTGCAGCCGTCAAGCTTTGCCGCATCCTCCAGCTCCTTCGGCAGTGACATGAAGAACTGCCGCATCAGGAATGTTCCATATGCAGAAAACAGATTCGGCAGGAACAGAGCCGGGATCGTGTTCAGAAGACCCATTTTCTGGATCATCAGATACTGTGGAAGAATGAACAGCGTGGACGGGATCATCAGCACGGAAAGACAGGTCACAAAGATCACATTTCTTCCTGGGAACTTGATACAACCGAATGCATAACCCGCCATTGAGCACATGAACAGCTGCGCAGCTACCGTCACGATCGCAGAAATAATCGTATTTTTGTAAGCAGACAGAAACGGAAGCTTGTCAAATACGTTCTTAAATGTCGTCAGATCCCAGTGACTTGGGAAAATGATCGGCGGCACACGGATTGCCTCGTTCTGTGTTTTAAATGCCGTGAGCACCATCCAGGCAAACGGCAGAATCATGATAAAAGACCCCAAAATCAGTATCAGATGTACGAACAGGTGTCTTGAATTTTTTTCTTTCATTTTCTACTCCTTCCTGTGATGACGCGCATCAGTCGTAATTTACCCATTTCTTCTGTCCGATCATCTGCAGCAGCGTGATAAACATGATGATCACGAACAGCAGCATTGCGATCGCGCAGGCATAACCCTTGTTGCCCAGCTCAAACGCGTTGCGGTAGAAGTACATAACGACACTCTGCGTGTTTTCCAGAACAACCGTATTCTTTCCGATCATCATGAAGATTGTATCGAAGATCTGGAATGCACCGATCAGTCCGGTGATCAGAATGAAGAACAGTGACGGAGTAACCAGTGGAAGCGTGATGTTGAAAAATTTTGCAACAACGCCTGCGCCGTCGATCTCAGCTGCCTCATAGTACGTCGGGGAAATGCCCTGGATACCGGCCAGAAGGATGATCATGTTGTAACCGAGGCTGCCCCAGATCGAGACAACGATGATCGAATACGGAGCGATCGCCGGGTTCGTCACCCACTGCTGCCCCTTGATTCCGAACAGGCCAAGGATGTAGTTGATCAGACCGAAGTCACCGTTGTACATCCACTTCCACACTGCTGCGATCGCAGTTGCCATCGTAACGTACGGCAGGAAATAGATGACACGGTAAATGCCGCGTCCCTTCAGGTTTTTCGTATTCAGGAGCACCGCCAGCAGAAGGGAAAGAATAATCGTCACCGGGACGGTAAAGATTACATACCGGAACGTGTTGTACAGCGTATGCCACAGAGACTCATCGGTCGTCAGCTTCTTATAGTTCGCAAGCCCGCACCATTTCGATACGTTGAACGCACCGATCGTCTTGAAACTGTTTACCAGCGTATCAAAGAACGGATAAATGTAAAAAACAGCAAGTCCGATGACTACCGGCGCGATCATCAGATATCCCCACATCCACTGTCTTCTCCTTATGCTGGAAACCTTTTTTTTCTTTGTCATTTGCCTACCTCCAGACATTTTACAACCGAGCCTCCGGCGAGAAATGCGCTTCAGACTGCGGTCCGGATAAATGCAAAAATGCGTCATTCCGAAACACCCTTGTTTCACCCTCTCCCAGGTATTTTCCAATACGCTCCTGAGCGAAGTATTAAGAGATACCTTCGGAATAACGCATTTTGTAACAGTACTACCTTATAAGAGCGGGGCGCTGCCGGATTTCACAGCGCCCCGCTGTCTGAGGAACCCTGAACGGTCCCGTTTTCTTATTTTTTACTGCTGTGCAAGTGCCTCGTTCATCTCAGCAGTTGCGTCTGCGCAGGCTTCCTCAACGGTCTTATCCTTGTTGAATGCAGCGTAAACCTCATCGTACATCGGAGTCATCCATGCAGATGTGTTCATGGTTGCCGGATAAGCATAGGAGTAATCTACCATATTCATGAATGCCTGCAGGTTGTAATTCTTGTTGGAATCAACCCAGATACTCTGGCAGTCAGTTCTTGCAGAAATATCAATTCCTGACTCTGCCTGCATTGTCATTGCTTCCTTGCCGCCAAGGAATTCCACGAATTTAGCAGCTGCTTCCTGATTTGCAGACTGGGAATAAATCACGTTGCCAAGACCATGGATTACGCATGCCTTCTTGCCATCTACGCTCGGAAGCTCTACACAGTCAAATTTGTCTGCGAACTCTTCGTCTGCCATGAATCCGGACAGAGAATAGGAGCCGCCGAACATCATTGCTACCTTACCGGAACGGAACATATCGCTCAGACCGGTATCATTGAGCTGTGCGTAGGTCGGAGAAACGCCCTCGTCAAGCAGGTCAACCCAGCACTGGATACCCTTCTGGGTATTCGGATCATCAAATCCGGATGCGGTCTTATCCTCATTTAAGATCTCGCCGCCGAACATTGCTACGGTATTGTACCAGCCAGCCTGCTCATCAAGCTGAAGTGCCGTACCGTAAACGCCATTGTCTGCGTCTGTCAGCTGCTTTGCGATGCTTACATAATCATCCCATGTCCAGTCCGTTGTCGGATATGCAACGCCTGCATTATCAAACAGCTCTTTGTTGTAATATACAGCGATGGTATCGAAGCCCTTCGGCATGCCGTACCATACACCGTTATCAGAATACATATCTACCAGGCTCTCCGGGAAATCTGCCTTGGAAGCAACCTCAGAATCACCGATTGCATCGTCAAGGCTTGCAAGCATGCCGCCCTGTGCATACATAGCAAAGTGCGGTGCATTCATCCAGAACACATCCGGTGCACTTCCGCCGGTAGCAGAGGTCTCAAGCGTGGTCCAGTAATCCTTCCACGGTGTTACCTCGATCTCTACCTTGATGCCCGGGTTCTCTTCCTCGAACTTGTCTGCGATCTCACGCAGTGCAGCCTTCTGGTTGTCATCCCAGATACCATAGCGGAGTGTAACATCTCCGTCAGATGCTCCTGCAACAATGCCGAAGCCTGCCATGCCGGAAACCATCATCAGTGCGCTCAGCGCCATACATAACTTTCTTTTCATAAGTGGATCCTCCTTATTGTTCGGTCAGCCGTCTCCGGCTGCCATTTATCTTTTAATGCAGCCACACACATACTGCACAAAAAATCACATCACACGCTGGATATTATAGGCGTATTACCAGTGTTTGTCAATAACACAAAGACATTCGTTTTTATTCCGTGTACCCGCATCTAATCTCATACGTGCCGTCATGGAAATTCACACGCACACGCGTGCCATCCGCAAAAATGCTCTCCTGCTTTTTCGGATCTCCATCCAGGATACGGTGCGCTTTCAGTTCGCAGTACGCCACCTTTTCGTGGAGAGATGCAACTGTCTGGCAGCGCTTCATATGCTCTTCCATCGCAAGGGAAGCCCCGTCATACGCTCCGTCCGTACCCTCATAGGCACCAAGACGTACCAGATACGGTGCTCCACCGTTTAACAGCGCATAAAGCATATAATCTTCCGTTTCGTGCTTCTCCATCATCCACGGCTCCACAACGCAGTCGTGATAAACCAGATTGAACAGCGGCACCGGAATTCCCTTTTTCGGAGCACCCGGCTGGCGCAGCATAAAATCATACGGTGCGTAGTGGCAGAAGACAAGGCTGTCCATGCTCCAGTCAGAAACCTCCTCAGAGCTCGGCAGGATACCGTTTGCCGTCAGATAATCGAAGCAGCGCTTCCGGTATTCGTAGCATTCTCTGCGGCTCATGCGATGGCGCGGATTTGCACATTCCTCCCCCTCGTTGCACGTAAACACATCCAGATATGCCCCGTCAAGCGGAATGTAGTTTTCAAACAGACGGTTAAAATTGCGCTTTACATAATAAAGTGCCTGCGATGCACACAGATAGGACTGCAGTCCGCCCGCCCATTTTGCATGGGTATAATGGCTTCCGTCCACGCTCTGCACTGCATATTCTTCCTCATAGGAGGGTGCATCATGATAATAGTCACGGTACTGGTCATGAATCCCAAAGTAACCGCCGACCTCGTGCATCGTCTCTGCCAGGGATCTCATGCCGTCCCATCCGCCGGCCTCCTCACAGGCCGGAAAATAATCCGGATGACGATTGTCATAGCCAGGCTCTGCCCAGCCATCCAGATGCAGATACATCTTTCCTGCTCCCTGCTCATGAAGCCTGCGAATCATTTTCTCCCGGTCCGCAAACGAAGTCAGACGGCCGTTTTTCTCCGGA
The DNA here is from genome assembly GCA_902363665.1 of Lachnospiraceae bacterium. GTDB lineage: Bacteria > Bacillota > Clostridia > Lachnospirales > Lachnospiraceae > Choladousia. The sequence goes on from CABJAW010000002.1 coordinate 191,437, forward strand.
TGCTCGTGATTATAGAATTCCGATGCCGGATTCGTGCTCGATTTGATGCCGAAGTGGACAAATTCCGCTCCGATCAGATGCTTCACTCCCGGATTGCGGATCTCTTTTTCCCGCAGCGTCACAAGATGTCCCGTCTCTTTTACGTATTCACGATATTCCTTACACAGATCGTTGTAATCGCATTTTTCAAAAAAGCTGAAGCGCAGCACCCGGCGGTAATCCATCTTTCCAAGGCTCGGCTCCCACCAGGCTCCGGCATGCGTATAATTACCGTCTGCCGGATGATCGACCCAGATCCCACCGTTCCACGGGGTCTGTGCGATCGCGATGTAGCCGTTTTTGTCCCTTACCTGTCCGAACCACGGCATGTAAGCCCCTGCGGTCAGGAACATTCCGTCAAAGACGAGTGCCTTTAATTCCTGCGGCCACGTATTTGGCACCAGCAGCCCCTGCTCCTCCGGAATCAATGTGTACCAGTCATCACTTGCCTGCCGAAACTCCATTGCGCCCGGCCAGAATACCTTTGCGATCTGCTCCTCGCCGTCTGAAAGTGGAATCCACTCAAACCAGAAATCTCCGGTTGTCTCCTCCAGCCATACGTACGTCTCAAATGCCAGATTCGCGCTCTTTTCAAATCCCTCATAGTGGCTCAGGATACCGCTGCCCACGCCGTTTTCGATCATTTTATGTTCCTTTACGGATGCTTCGTCAAACCGGATCACCTCTCCGTTTTTCAGAAGAAGATACGGATGGTAGCCTTCCTGCCAGCTCCAGAGTATCTCCTTTGCCGCCACTGAAAAATGCAGTGTTTTCTCATCAAAGAGCAGCTGCAGCTGCTGTGTCGTTATCTTCAAAATCCGTCACCACCTTTTCTTCCTGTATTTATTCCAGTCCGCTGATGATTTCATCGAGCATCTTCTTTGCCATCTGAATGTCCTTCTTCTGCTGCTCACCGGTGATCTCACGCTCGATTGTGATATCTCCGTCATAGCCAAGCTCATGCAGCTTCTTTAAAAATACCGGGAAGTTTACCTTTCCCTCGCCAAGCGCCACCTCGTCTCCGAGCTCTCTTCCGTCGGTCGGATACAGGCCGTCCTTGCCGTGCACACCGCGGACGTATTTTCCGAATACATCAAGAGAATCGACCGGATTTGCCTTGCCGTACATGATCAGGTTGGCCGGGTCAAGGTTGATTCCCACATTGTCAAATCCGATGTCCTGCATTACACGAAGCAGTGTGACCGGAGTCTCCTGACCGGTCTCAAACAGGAAATACTGGCCGTTCTGCTTGCACTTTCTTGCAAGATACTTCAGGGCTGTGATGATCTCCGGATATTTCGGATCATGCGGATTTTCCGGCATGTAGCCTGCATGTGTCACAAGATCTGTTACACCAAGCTCCTTTGCAAAATCAGAGCCCTGCACCAGCATCTCGATGCGCTTGAAGCGGTATGCTTCCGGCACGAGTCCCAGCGTATCCTGTCCCTCGTAAAAGTTCCAGAAACGCGGGCCTTCCCAGCCGCACCATACGGCTGAAATCTCAATGCCCTCATCCTCACAGATTTTCTTTACCTCTGCCGCATGCTCTGCATCAAGCACGCTTCTGTCCCAGCAGACCAGCTGGCAGCTGTTCATTCCCATTTCCTTTAACTGACGGAACGAATCCACCAGATCCGCTCCCTTAAAATAATCAATCGTACATCCTACTCTCATGACTTCTCCTCCACGTATTTCTTTGCCAGTTCCCATTCCTTCAGCGCGTATTTTACGGATGCAAGGCCTTCCTCAAGCGATGCGATGTCCGGATTTTTTCCTTCCTTCCGGCACTGATAGAAATACTGGATCTCAGTGTAATACGGACCGAATGTCGAGATGTTCAGCCCCTGCATACCGCCCTCAAGGCTGAAAGCCTCTTTTACGTCCGGCTTCTCCACCGTACCGTCTGCATGGTATACCTTTAAGGTATCCGGTTTCTCACGGCCGTCAAAGACAACATCGGCCTGCTCAAACTGCGCGTAAAAACGCGGGCAGAACGGAAGTGCGGCCGATTCCGCCCACAGTCCCTCTGCGCTGACCGGTGCATCCACGCCGTTAAATATATAATTTGTAATGATCTGATTCACCATACCGCTTGCATACGCCGTTGCCGTGCAGGACATTTCCTTCGGATCTCCAAACGTATATCTCAGGAAATCAAGGTCATGGATATGCAGATCCAGTACTACCGATCCGCTCTTTTCCTCATCATGGAACCAGTCCTCATAGCCCCAGGTCACATTGCCGCTAAGGCGCTGCATGGACAGGGATTTCAGCTTTCCGAATGTCTGATTTTTGTATGCTTCTCTTAAATAACGGTACTCCGGGAAGAAACGTACGACCTGTCCGACCATAACTGATACGTGATTTGCTTCCTTCGCCGCAAGCATCCGCTCACAGTCCTCTTCCTTTAAACACGCCGGCTTCTCCACCAGCACGTCAATTCCTTTATTCATCGCCTGAATTGCCAGCTCTGCATGCTTATAGCTCGGCACACAGATATGTACCGCGTCAAGCTGCTCCTTTTCCAGAAGCTCAGCGCCCTCCGCATAAATCGTGGCCTCCGGCCACTCCTCTTTTGCTCTCTTCTGATATTTTTCCTGCAGATCTGCGATGGCCACTACCTGAAGATCCATCTCCTCTGCCAGACTTTTCAGTGCCTTCACATGGGTAAAGCCCATTCCGCCGACACCGATCACTCCTACTCTTGTCATGTCTTCTCCTCCTGTCTGCCAGAACATATCAAAAAAATAACTGAAGCTTTTGTAAAGCGGCCATTCGCAATCCGCTTCGCGACCTGCGTTCAAATATGCTCTGCTGTGTAGTCGTGTTGTAAATCCCCCTCTACTTTATCACACGTTCACAAATTTGTCATTCGGAAATAAACGTTTATAAGGATAAATGTACAAAAAAATACGCGGAGGGCTGTGCATTGTCCCTCGCGTATTTTTTATTGTTCTTTCTTTCTGTTTTTATCTGACGGTAACCCTGCAGACAGCTTTTTTCCCGTTTGGACATGTCGCAGTGATCGTCGTGGTTCCTTTCTTACGTGCAAGCACGAACATTCCCGGTTCGGTATACTGAAGTGATACGATTCCTGGATTTGACACTGTTATCTTCACAAGATTTGTCGTCGCATTTTTCGGCAGGATCGTTACACGCAGAAGATTTTTGTTGGATGGAGTCCGATCCGCTTTATTTGAAAGTACCATCGTTGCTTTATTGAACTTCACCGAAGTCGGCTGTACATTTTTCGGCACAACCGCCACTACATTGCTATAGCCGCCAAGCCGTTTGCTCTTCGCATTATACGCGCGCACCGTGTACAGATAACGCTTTCCTTCTTTTAAGTTCTTACTGATATGTGCATATCCCAGATCTCTCACACATGCGATCTTTGTCCAGGATTTTGCCCCGGAAAGCTTGTAATATACATAGTAGCTTGTCGCATTTTTCGCTTTCTGCCAGTCCAGAAAGACCGCTGTGGCAGAAGCCGCCCGCGCGGATGTGATCCTTGTCTTCCCCGGAACTACCGCAGCTGCAGCGGCACCGTTTTCTTCTGCTGCGGCCTGTGACGGGACCGGAATTGCAGCCGTCACTATCATCAGAAGTGCCAGAAGAAGCCCTGAAATGCTGCGGCAAAAGCTGTGTTTTGCGTGTCGTTTTGTTTTCATTTGTAACCCTCCCTTTTCTTTCCGTCTGCTGCCGCCTGAAAGGTTCACCTTTTTCCTGTCAGCGCGCAGCACGGTTCTTTTTCCGGCAGATCCCCTGCCACTGCTTATTGCTCCGCGCAGCCCGGCAGAGAACTTGCTCCGCTTAGTTCCATCCTATCACACCTGTCTGACAAAGTAAAGCAGGCATTCTCACACCAGATTCATCCACGGCACCTCCTCCGCCAGTGTCGGGAAATCCTTCCGCAGCACTTCCTGGATACCCTCTTTGCCGATCACCAGCAGGCGATCTGCCATTGAGAGCGAGTCAGAGAGGTTCAAAGAGACGAGCACAACCGCGATCCCGTGATCCATCAGCTGCTCTAAAAGCTGCCAGATATGCATGCGGTGCGGGAGATCTGCTCCTTTGAATGGCTGGATGCAGAAAACCACATCCGGGTGCGCCAACTGTATGCGCGTGTAGATCATCTGATATTTCTGGCGTTCCGTCAGCGACGAAACCGGAAGGTCAAATACTTCTTCGCCAAGGATCGGCCCGTACTCCCGCCGGATACTCCGGCGGATGCTTTTTTTCAGCCAGAGCGCCGGAACGCGCATGGAAAGAGAAATGCACAGATTTTCCATATAAGACAACTCCGGAAAGACCATCGTCCGCGTTGCCAGTTCCCGGATCACTGCGATCCTGCGATCCGAAAAATTCCGCTGTCTGCGCTTTCCCACCCACAGTTCGCCGCCCTCCGGCATCTGGTCCTGCAAAAGAAAACTGCGCAGTTCCGCAAAAACATTGTTGTCGAGGATCTGCACGGCAAGGCACTCCCCGGCACCAACTGCAAATGAGAGATCCCTCAGATATTCCCCCTGCAGATGCTCCGCCGCAAACGCCTGCCGCTGCTTTTGCAGCTGCTCCTGCCTGTTTTCCATATGGACACGGACCATCTTTTTGTACTCTGCCGTGTAGAGCCGCTCCGCACTTTCCTCGTCATTGCATGGCAGCAGCTTCAGGATCCGCCCGTGCGACATCATCGCGCAGCGCTCACAGATGCGGCTCGCCTCCTCGTAATGGAGACAGATATAGAGAAACGAAAACCCCTGCGCCGCGTAGTGCCGCAGAATCTTATGCAGCTTGTCCAGCTCCTCATAGCTGATCAGTTCGCCAATCTCATTCAGTACGATGAATTTTTGTCCAAACACGACAGCACGCAGCAGTTCCAGGACGAGACGCTGAAAGACTGTCAGCCGCTCCACCGGCACATCGGTCGGAATATCCATTCCGATATCCGCCAGAAATGGCAAAAGCTGCCTGCGCAGAAGTCCGGTACGGATCACTTCCTGACGAAATCCTTTTCGGAGGACGAAAATGTTGTCTGTGACACTTAAGGTCTCCACCAGGCGGTTTTCTGCCCCGATCACACTGATCCGGTTATGTGTCCGCCTGGAATCCTTCCAGGAATTGATGATCTCGCCGCGGCTGTAGACGTAGCCGTCCTCCAGCGGAACATTTACTTCAAGGAGTTTTAAAAATGCATTCAGCCCGTAGCCATTGACCGGAATCAGGCCAAGGATCTCTCCTTCATCAATCCGGAGATTGAAATCCTTCAGAAACGTGACGCCGTTTTCCTGATACGTGACGCGCTCCATCCGAAATATCTCCCGGTTCATACATGCTCCTCCTTCTGTTCCAGCCGTGTCACCACCGGAATGGAGATTTCCACATCCGTTCCGCACTCTGCCATCGAATACACGTGCATTCCGTATTCATCCCCAAAAATCAGATGGATCCGGTTGTTGACGTTTGCCAGCGCGATCCCGCCCTTTTTTTCTTCCTGCTGCTGCGTGATCGCATCAACACCGCGGTTCAGCGTTTCATTCAGCCGCTCCAGCGTTTCTTCATCCATGCCGACCCCATCATCCGAAATCGTGATAACCAGCCGGTTCTCCGTCCTACGGAAACGAATCCACAGATTGCCTTCCCCGATCTTCAGCTCCGTCCCGTGGATAATGCTGTTTTCCAGGATCGGCTGCAGCGTCAGCTTCGGAATGCGGCAGTTCATAATCTCCTCCCACTCATCCGGGTCGTACTCGATGTGCAGCTGCAGCCGGTCCCCAAACCGATATTTCTGGATTCCGAAATACGTTTCACAGTTATCCAGCTCCTCCTCCACCGAGACGAGATTTTCCACCTTTGTGATCGTATAACGGAAAAATTTTGCCAGAGATTCCGTCATATCCGCCACACCAGAAAGACCGGCGATCAGCGCCTCTCCGCGGATGCTCTCCAGCGTATTGTAAAGGAAATGCGGATTGATCTGATTCTGCAGTGCCAGATACTGCGCCTGCCTTTTGTTGAGATCCATCAGCTGCGGTGAACGGATGATCTTCTCCATCATTTCCATCTCTTCACGCATCGTCGGTGTCAGCACCGCCCGCTCCAGATCTTCTTCTGAAAACATATAGCCCGCCAGAAAACGCTTTTCGACCTTCTCATGCTCCCGGTACGGCCGGACCACCCAACCCCAAAATGCTGCTGCAAGCGCCGCTCCGGCAAGCAGCGTCAGACATCCCGTCGTAAAAAGCACATCTGCCCCTGTCTTTGCGGCTGCAAGCTGCACCGCCCCTGATATGGAAAGCGCCGCAAGGCAGAGAACACCGAGCACCTGCACACGGTTTGATATATATTTCCATTTCTTTTTCCACTTTTCTCTCCAGTTCATCGTCTCACCCGTACAGCTTCCGGTACACAGCAGGCTTCACACCTGCCGCCTTCTCAAATGTATGTGTAAAATGCTTTACGTCATTGTACCCCACCAGGCGGCAGATTTCCAACACCGGACTGTTCGTCTCACGCAGCAGGATCTTGGCCTGCTCCATCCGCACATTGATCAGATATCTGGCAAATCCTTCGCCCTCCGTCTTTTTAAAGAGCACGCTGAAATAAGCAGGACTTAAGCCCACCATGCCGCTGACCTCTTCCTGGGTGATCGGCTCGCTGTAATGCTCCTGAATATACTGTTTTGCTTTGCGGATCGGCCGTACTGACTCGCTCTCCTGCTGTGCACTCTGTCTGGCAAGATAACCGCAGCAGAATTCTTTCAGGCAGTCAAATACCTGTGCGGCTTCGCTGCACCGTTTTACCTGCCGGCGCAGCTCTTGCAGAAATTCCGCACGCTCTGCCATCTGCGTCCGCACGGCAAACACCTCCGCAGCAGAGCTGACCGCCTCAAGGATCTCATACCCGTGGACATCCTTTGTCTCGCGGCATTCTTTTGACAGCGTATCCGTCACCGTGCCAAGCAGATCAGAATCAAAGATCTCCGCCGCATGCGTCATGTCACGCAGATAGCGCTCCAGTGCACCACTTCCCATCAACGCAGAAGGTCCTCCCATCCGTTCATAAAGCCGCCCGGTGCCGTATACGATCCGCTCCTCAATCAGCGTCAGCGCCTCCTTCATTGATACATCCAGCTCCTCCGGTGCACTTTTGCCGCTTCCAAGCGCCACAGAAAAGCTGACCGGCCGGAACAGGCTCTTCTGCAGCTCCAGCTGATTGATACAGCTCTTCAGTGCGCGGCGCACCTCCTCTTTTTTCTGCGGTGCATAATTTAAAATTCCGGCGCAGGCAAAGCCCTGCACCGCCGATACAAACTCCAGGCATCTGCCTCCGACCGCCTGCTGCAGTCCCTCCTGCGCCTTCTCCATCAGAAGTACCGATGCCGTCGGGCTGAGTTCTTCTCTGCCACAGTCCATTTTCAAAAGAAAGGCCTGAAATACGCCGTCCTGCACCTGCAGGCCGTACTGTTCCTGTAGCTCCCCGATGCTTATCTTCCTGTTTTTCTGGTCCAGCAGGCCGCTGATCAGGTTTTCCCTCAGCAGAGCCACATCCTTCTGCGTCTTTTCTTTCTGCTGTGCCTCATCCTCCGCATTTTTTCTCTGCGCACAGATCCGTCCCGCAAGCTTTTGAAGCGTCGCGGTCAGCTCCGTCTTGCTGATCGGCTTTAACAGATAATCACCGACCCCATATTTGATCGCCTGCTGCGCATATTCAAAATGCGCATAACCGCTGATGATCACGATCTCCAGGGATTGATCATCCCTCTTTACCTGATCAATCAGCTCAAGACCACTGCATCCCGGCATCCGGATATCCGTAATCAGAATGTTCGGCTGCAGCGTTCGTACCATCGCGATTGCTTCCAGCCCGTTGTGCGCCGTCCCGACCACCTTCAGCCCAAGCGCTTCCCAGTCGACGAGTGCCAGAATCAGCTGACAGATCCGCACCTCATCGTCTGCAATGACTACCTTTATCATCGTTTCATCCCCCATGGTTTCTCATTTTCCGTTCTGTTTTTGTATGCTCTTATATGCGCAGCTGTTTCTTGCATTACCAGAACATGTCCGGCTTTATAAATGTATTTTGTAACTGTTCAGAGCCAAGCAAAATTTCATAAAACAGGCGGAAAATGCTTGCATTTTTAAGCCTGTTTTTGAAATTTTATTTGGCGGATACGCCACACCGACGAAATGCGTAGCATTTTGGAGGTTGGCTCTGAACAGTTACTGTATTTTTATCATACCTCAAATTCACAGTATCCGCCATAAAGAAAGCTGCAATTTTCCCTCTTATGAGATGATGTTAAGGTCAAAAGATGCCTTACGGGTCATTAAGCCATAAAACCACTCCTGTGCAAACATATCGTGATTTCAGGCTTTTGACTCTGGCATCATGAGATTGCACACTATAAAGAAGAGGCAGGACATCCGCCCGCCTCTTCTTCATGTTATGGCTCACTATCTGGTAATGCGGATGTTTGCAGTCCGCTCCAGAATCTCATAATATCTCTTAACCCGCCTATCTTACTCGGTCACTGCCTCAGTCTCAGCCTCTGCGCCTGCCAGAGAATCTGCGGTTACAACAGAAACGCCTGTGTCAGTTACTTCTCCGCCAAGGGACTCGCCGCCGATTGCTGCAACTGCTGCCTTCACGCCCTCATAACCCATCACGTCCGGGTTCTGAGCCATCGTTGCCAGAAGATATCCGTCGCTGATCAAGTTCAGGATCGCATCAGACTTATCAAAACCTACGCCTACGATATCGCTGCTGCCGGAAGCCTTGATTGCATTTCCTGCTCCTGTTGTGGAACCTTCGTTGCATCCGAAGATACCAACTACGCCCTGTGTGATGTAGTTCTCAGCGATTGTCTGTGATTTTGCAGCATCGCCTTCGCCGTACTGTGTTTCCATGATCTCGAAATCCGTTCCGTCAAATGCTGCGCGGAAGCCTTCCTCACGGTTTACAGTAGAATCGGTTGCCGCATTTACATTGATGATACCGATCTTGCCGGAGGTAATTCCCTTCTCCTCAAGTGCCTTGATCATCTCTTCGCCTGCTGTCGTTCCTGCTGCCTTGTTGTCTGTTGAGAACGTTGCTTCTGCCTCTACGTTTGCCGGAGAGTCAACGTATACGATCTTAACGCCTGCATCGGATGCTTCCTTCAGTGCGGAAGAAATCGCGTCCGGTCCGTTTGCTGCTACGAGGATTGCCTGATAGCCGCCTGCCACTGCGTTGTTTACACACTCGATCTGCTGTGCGTCGTCCTTTGTATTTGGGGACATGAAGGTCACTTCTGCGTCAAGCTCTTCTGCTGCCTTCTGTGCGCCCTCGTTCAGGCTGATCCAGTGCTGATCGATGGAATCCATTGTGATCAGAGCGATCTTCTCGCCTGCTGCGGATACGGTCATTGCCATCGTTCCTGCCATTGCTGCTGCCATGAGTACTGCAAACATTTTCTTTTTCATTTTGAATTTCCTCCTTGAAATTTGATTTCTTTGTTTGTTTTGTGTTTGTTTTGTGATTTCTATCCCTATCTGCGTCTGCCTGACACAGTATGGTTCTTTTTTTAAGCCTGTCCTTTTTAAGTCTGTCCTTTTTGTATTTATGCCGCTGTCTTTCTTTTTATGCTTTCTTTTTTTCTTTTATGCTTTCTTTTTCTTGCCGAACTGGCCGCTTCTTACTACGACATCGAGAAGCACCGCACCTACTACAATGACACCGATTACGACTCGCTGGATGCCGACCTGTGCGCCGATCATGTTCAGTCCATTTTCCAGTGTCTGCCATACAGCTGCACCTGCAAACGTTCCAAGCAGAAGTCCGGTGCCGCCAAGCGGGGATACGCCGCCGATAACGCCAGCTGCTACACCGTACATTTCGTACATGTTTCCTGCTTCCATGTTACCCATGCCTGCCTGTGCGCAGAGGATCAGTCCGACGATACAGGAGCAGATCGAGCTGACCAGATACGTCTTGGTCGTCGTCAGGACTACGTTTACACCGGAGAGCTTCGCTGCATCGATATTGGAACCGATCGCGTAAATGTGACGCCCGGAGCGTGTCTTTGACAGGATAAAGAAGAAAATGATAAATGCAACAAGTGCGATCCAAAAGGTGTTATACACACCAAACGTCTTTCCATAGTAGAAGAAGTTCTGGAATCGGTCTGCCGCCTCTTTGCCGATGCCGGTCGCAATCGCGTCCGTATTTCGGTTGTTGTTCACCATGTAGGCGATACCTCTTGTCACAAACATCGTACCCAGTGTTGCGATGAACGGCGGCAGGCGGAATTTTCCAACGAGATAGCCGTTTACCACGCCGACAACCAGACAGCTTACAAGTGCGACCAGGATCGCAACGATCGGATGCACGCCTCTTGTCATCAGTGTCGCGGAGATCATGGCGCTCATACCGACCATGGTTCCGATCGAAAGATCAATGTTTCCGGTGATCAGCACGTAACTCTGTGCAATACCGATCAGCAGGTACTTTGACATCGAACGCAGCAGGTTCTGAATATTCTGTCCTGAGAAAACTGCCTGGTTGATGATACCGAATGCAATGTAAATTACTACCAGTCCCACGAATGCCGTGAGCGCCGCTCCCATTCCCCGGATGCCAAGAAGCTTCTTTACGGGGCTTTGATTTTTACTGTTCATTTCCCTTCTCCTTCCGCCGCAGAAATTTTCTTGTTTTCAAAAGAGGTCGCCATCGTCAGGATCTGTTCCTGCGTCGCTTCCTTCGCCAGGATTTCACCGGTGATCCGGCCGTCACACATGACGATGATCCGGTCCGCGATTCCCATGACCTCCGGCATTTCCGAAGAAACAAAGATGACTGCGATTCCTTTCTGCTTCAGTTCATTCATCAGATGATAGATCTCAACCTTCGCTCCGACGTCGATCCCTCTTGTCGGCTCATCGAAAATCACGACTCTTGAATTTCGCGCCAGCCATTTTCCGACTACGACCTTCTGCTGATTTCCTCCGGAAAGATTTCCGGAATCGATCTCCACATTCGGTGTCTTGATCTTCAGGTCTGCAACTGCTTTTCTGCACAGCTCGTCTTCTTTTTTGCTGCTGACTACGCCAAGCTTATTGCACAGAAGATCGAGGTTTGGAAGTGCCAGGTTGTGGCGGATGCTCAGCTTCGTGCAAAGTCCGTCTTTCTTGCGGTCCTCCGGTGCCAGCACGACGCCGTTTTTGATTGCATCCTCCGGACAGCGAATATGGACTTCCTTTCCGTCCACGCAGATCTCACCGCTCTCCTTCGGATCAACTCCGAAGATTGCACGCGTCGTCTCGGTACGTCCCGCACCCATCAGGCCTGCGAATCCTACGATCTCTCCCTCATATGCCGAAAAATTGATATTCCGTACCATGCGGCCTGCATTTAAATTTCTGACCTCAAAAATTTTCTTTCCTTTTTTGCACTCTACCCGCGGGAACTGCTCCTTGATCTCGCGGCCAACCATGTTTGTGATGATCTGATCCATGGTCATGTCCCTGAAATTGCCCTTTGTGATAAACTGGCCGTCTCTCATGATCGTCACGCGATCCACGATATGCGCCAGCTCCTCCAGGCGGTGTGATATGTAAACGATACCACAGCCCTCCGCCTTCAGCTTTCGTATAATGCGGAATAAATCATCGATTTCTTTCGATGTAAGTGATGATGTCGGCTCATCCATAATCAGTATCTTTGCATTTGTCGATAACGCTTTCGCGATCTCAACCATCTGCTGCTTTGACACCGGAAGATCACCGACGGTCTGTCTCGGATCGATATCGATCTTCAGATCATCGAGGATCCGCTTCGCTTCCTTCTCCATCGCGCGGTTGTCCAGTGCCAGCCCGCCCTGCTTCTCACGTCCCAGGAACATATTTTCCGTGACTGAGAGATGACGGCACATGTTCAGCTCCTGATGAATGATCGCCACACCGATCTGCTGCGCCTGTTTCGGCGTCAGATCGCCGTATTCTTTTCCAAAAATCTTCATCTCGCCGCCGTCTCTGGTGTAGACACCGCTCAATATTTTCATAAGCGTCGATTTACCTGCGCCGTTCTCTCCCAGCAGCGCCATGACTTCTCCTGAGCACAGCTCAAAGCTTACATTATCGAGTGCCTTGACACCCGGAAATGTCTTGCTGATGCTGCTCATGGAGACAATAACTTCACCCATTTCGCCACCCTCCCTTTTTTCTGATGTATCCGTAAAATCTTTCCTGTGCCGATCCCGCGGATACTTTACTATTTATGCCTTTTCGTGCGGCAGTCCCGTCATTTTGTATGCTTTTATACTGCATTTTTTCTTTTTTCAGGCGTTTTTCTTTTTTCTGACACTATTATAGCATAATGTTTTTATGCAGAAAGGGTGGTAGTTTTTATTTTAAAGGGGGTTTTTTATGCAGTTCGCCGGAATCGGGGCATAAGAAAAGCAGTCGATCATAAACGAAAGACTGCTTTATACTGGTAATACACGAAGTCCGCGGCTTTTCCACGGTTCTTTTTCATATTTTCGATAACGCTCCGGCATCGTATCCAGACTTAATATCTGTTCTTCCAGACAGTCAAATAACCTTATTGAATCCCGGAGCAACTGTTAATGCTCTATTCAGTCCTGCAGAAACTCAAATTTTTTCTTCATCAGATCACCGACCCATGCAATCACCGGGCCAAGCGTCAATGCCATCAGAAATGTCACAATGCCAAGTCGTCCGCCGAAACACATTCCGATCACAACTACCGTAAAATCAAAGACCATGCGAATCGTGCGGAATGAAAATCTCTTCACATACTTTGAAATGATAATCGGGATCGCATCATACGGTGCCGTTCCCATATCCATATCCATATAGACCGCAACCGCCAGCACAAAAACCGCCAGCGCCGGTATCAGTACTGCAACGCGCACACCCCAGCTGGAAAACAGATCCACCGGAAGAATTTTTGCCCAGACCCACGAAAAGAAATCGATCGAATATCCCACCAGAAACATGTTTGCCAGTGTACCGAAACCGAGATTGCGTCCGCCGAAAATCACCACAATCATCAGAAGTACCGTATTCAAAAGTGCCTGCCAGTTGCCAAGAGACATCCCGATCGTATCTGCAATCGCCACATTCATCAGGGTACATGGATCCGTCCCGAGGTCGACCAGCAAAAGCCACGACAGACAAAAACCCATCACGATCACCGCCGCGACTACCGCGCACAATCGAAACCAGAAATGCTTTTTATGAAAAAAGCCGTCAATAATATCCTGCATATTTTCTCCTCTTCTTCTTTTTTATCCCAGAGCGTGTCTGAAAAATCATTTCCGCAATCTGCATGCCCCACTTTGCGGTATATTGGGGCTGCTCTGTAATGCCAAAATGCGCAGCCCATCGACACAGTGGTTTTATTATTACAAAAAAACGGCAAAATAGCAATCTTTTTCTTACAAAATTCTATGGCTTATTTCTCCCACGTGTCCTTTATTTCTGAACAAGGTTCGCCGCCGTCCGCTCCTCCACATAATTAAAAAATTCCTGCGCGACCCTTGAAAGCGCACGCGACCGGTTTCGTATCAGTACGTAGGAGGCCATAACCTTTGGCTCCGTGATCTTCCGGATGCAGATACCAGAATGCTCCGCAAGGTCAGCGGCCGCCGCCGGATAGATCGTGATTCCGACTCCGCGCTTTGTCAGTTCATACGCATTCAGCATATGCGCAATACGGCAGCGGACAATGGGCTTTTCTCCCTCTCCAAACCAGCCGTTGATCTCCTGAAGCCTTGACTCACGCGACGGAATAATCAGCTCATACGGAAGCAGCTCTTCCATGCGGATCGTCTCTTTTTGCTCCAGCGCCAGCGGATGCCCTTCCGGAATCATCGCCACCCACGGCTCCTGATAAACCGGAACAGACTCCACACCTTCTGCATTGTGCGGCTCCAGAATGACCGCAAGATCGCACAGTCCTTTCATGACACGGTTTACCACATCATCAGAATTTCCATTCCACATGCTGTAGGTCACATGCGGATACTTTTCATGAAATCCTGCAATCCACTCCGAGAGGAGTGCAGGCGCCTGTCCTTCCACCGACGCCAGATAAATCATGCCCTGCAGTCCCTTCTCCATCTCGCTGACATCCTCCGCCGAACGCTTCACAAGATCGACGATCTGCTGCGCATACTGCCGGAACAAAATCCCTTCCTCTGTCAGCTGCAATGCATGCGGCTTTCGCACGAACAGCTTTGTTCCAAGCTCTGCCTCCAGCTCCTGAATCTGGCGGCTCAGCGGCGGCTGCGCGATACACAGCTTTTCGGCTGCGCGTGTAAAATTCATCTCCTCGGCAACCGCGAGAAAATATCGGATGTGTCGTAGTTCCATGCGAGGCCTCCCAATAGTTTACCTTCTGGCATTTTTGACCTGAATTTTTTCTAACATTAAACGGAATGCATATCAGACTTTCTTTTTTGCAATACCTGTCAGGTATCGTAACACCTTTATTATATGTATTTTACAAACTTCCGTCAACCTGTTATAGTAATGTCATCAAAGAAAAGCGGTAAACAGAACCGCAGAACTTCCATAGAATAAGCAGAATAAGCGGATTAAAGGAGGATTTCATCATGAAGGCTATCAAATCAATCAGAGAGTTTTTCAAAGAATACTACAAGAGTTTTTCCGCATCTTATCAGGGATAAAGAATTTCCTGAGTCTGAATCCGTCAGATCAGGTTCTCTTCCGCAGCTGCTCTGTTGCCCTCAGCGCAGCTGCGGATTGCCCTTTTATTATTCATCCTGCCTCTTTTTGCAGCGGGTTGCCGGTTCGTCCGGTAGCCTGCTGTTTTTTAACTGAGTCAAGCTGCAAAGCAGCTACTCTGTTATGAAATATCATAAGGAAGGACCCGCTTGCGGAATCTCGTAAGGAGGGATTCCTTACGAGCCTGGATCCCTTATGATCCTGCAAACAGCGAAGCGGATTGCCCATATCTCCCTTGATAACATCAACCATCTTTCTGGCATTATAAAGCGGAGCACAAACATGCTCCGCGTATGACTGCTATTCCATCTCCCCGCACTTCTGTGCAACTTCTTCTGCCGTCGGGATCGACGGCACTGCTCCCTTTCTCGATACAGCAATCCCGGATGCGACGGTCGCCGTCTTCAGCGCCTGTGCCGGTGTCTTTCCGCCAAGAACCGATGCGAGAAAATAACCGGAAAACGTATCTCCGGCTGCAGTCGTATCGACTGCCTTTACCTTGCAGATTTCCTGGTAGCAGCGTCCGTCTTTGTCTGCATACCATGCCCCGTCACTTCCGAGTGTCAGGATCAGACGGCTCATCGGATATTTCGCAAGCACACCGGCCATAATTTTCTGCGGATCCTTTTCTCCGGTCAGCATTTCCCCCTCGATCTCATTTACAAAAAAGTAAGTAATCTTCGTCAGATCGCAGTCCATCACTGCCTGGTCGAACGGAGACGGATTCATCGCAATGACCATCTCTTTCTCATACGCCCGGTCTACGATATAGTCGATCAGATTGATTTCGTTCTGCAGTACGACCACATCGCCCTTTCCAAAATGGCTCAGTACCTCATCCACGTGCTCCTTCGTATTTGCACGGTTTGCCCCCGGAAACAGCACAATGCAATTCTGTCCAGCATCATTGACCTGGATGATCGCGTTTCCCGTCCTGGTTTCGACTGTCTGGATATATTCTGTGTGAACTCCGTTCTTCCGGCACGTCTCCACCAGGCCCGCTCCATCGCTTCCCACCATTCCTGCATGGTAGACCTCAAGCCCTGCCCGGCTCATGGCGATCGACTGATTCAGTCCTTTTCCGCCATCGTTTACGCTTAACCCCATTGCTGTAATGGTCTCACCCGGCTCCACGATATGCGGAAGCTGATACACATAATCGATATTCATCGATCCAAAATTTAATATTTTCATATAGTTCCTTTCCAGCCGTAAAGCTGACTCGCTCACTTTGGTTACCCGCCTGCACACCTTTTTCAGCGTGTGTCTGAAACCTCTTTCCCGGTCACAGTAAGAATCGTTTTCACAAGCTCTTCCGCTTCGATCGGTTTTGCGATATGGCCGTCCATTCCTGCCTCCAGACACTGCTGCTCGCTTTCAGAGGATGCCTGTGCCGTCATCGCATAAATGCAGACATGCTCCCTCCTTTCCTGTTCCAGTGCGCGGATTCGGCGGCATGCCTCCAGTCCGTCCATCACCGGCATCATTACATCCATCAGGATCATGTCATAATAGCCTTCCTTTGAAGCTGCAAACCGGTTCACGGCCTGTGCTCCGTTCCACGCGATATCCACCGCAGCACCTCCGTCTTCCAGATAAAACTGAGCGATCTCCATATTGATTTCATTGTCCTCCACAAGCAGGATCCGTTTCCCCGTCAGCAATTTCTCCTGCTTCTGTTCTGTCTCCTGCTCTTTGGATGGCTCAGCTTTTCCAATCCGGAATGGAAGCGTAACCGTAAAGGTACTGCCCTGTCCAGGTACACTTTGTACTTCGATCGTGCCATTCATTTTCTCTACCAGTCCTTTGACGATCGACATGCCAAGCCCGGTACCCTTATACTGTGTTCTGGCACCTGATTTTTCCTGCGTAAATGGCTTGAACAGCTCTTCTTTTACAAATTTTTCACTCATGCCGACACCGGTATCCGTAATCCGGAATTCATACCAGACCGTATCGCCGTCCACAGAAAACTCCTTCGTATACGTATCGATTTTTCCGCCCTTTTTGTTGTACTTGATCGCATTGCTCAGCAGATTCACCAGAACCTGCCGAAGCTGCAGCGGACTTCCGACCAGCATTGTATGACAAGCCCTTTCCCGATGTGCGTGATATGTAATTTCCATATCCAGCAGTTGCGCACTTACCAAGGCATCTGTTTCTTCCATCAGCTGCTCCAGTTCAAACTTCTCTTGTTCCAGCGTCGTACTTTCATCCTTGATCTTACTCATATCCAGCACGTCATTCACGAGCGCCAGAAGATGACTGATCGATATCCGTATTTTATCCAGGCACTCATCCACCTTTCTCTCATCTGTCCGGCTCCGTTTTATGATCTCGAGCATTCCTATGATTCCATTGATCGGGGTACGGATATCATGGCTCATCCGATTCAGGAATTCCGTTTTGGTACGGCTCGCCAGATCTGCTTCCTGAAATGCCGCTTCCAGCCGTTCCTTTTCCTGTTCCTCCTTTTCATGGAAGGAAGAGGTATTTTTGAACAGAATAATCGCATGGATGATTGCACTTTCCTGTCCTGTTCTGCTGTCATACATTGTCTCCCTGGAAAACAGAACCATCTTCTGTATCCAGGCCATGACGCCGTCTGATTTTTTCACCCTGTATTCCACCGTGATCTGCTTTTCACCGTTTGCAAACCGATCCAGCAGTTTTTCCGAGGAATCCACAATCCTATAATTTTCCAGTGTCTCTTCCGCAATATACTGCTTCTGTACCTCGCAATATGCATCGTAGGAGCACGGAAGCTTCAGATTCACAGGCAGCTCCTGCTCCTGCGTGTGATAGAAAATCTTTTCCAGGCAGTCATGGGTCAGATCAACTGTGTACACCGACTCAGCCGTCCCAAGAAGCGCATCCACATAGCTCTCGTTTTCCAGAATCGACTGCTTCATCTGTTCATAATAGCGCATCAGCTGTGTTTTTTCCGTTTCCGCGGTGTGATCCTCATTGTGGAACCGCTCAAACCCAAGAATAAAGTGATGCAGTCTGCCATTCTTCGCAGTGTCTGTAAACAGCAGTGTCACACGTCCTCTCTGCATTTTTCCGTCTTCTTCGTATTGACACGGCAACTCAAGCTTCCGGGCATTTCTCGTCAGGACCTGCTGCAAGTGCGGCAGCTGAAGCGCATGCCACAGCTCTCTGCGTGTCTCCGGACAGGAAAGCTCTTCCACGATCTTCTCTACCGCACCGGAATAGCTTCCTTCCTCCGCAAGGTAAAAATCTGCGGTTGCCCGCAGCACACTGTACTGATCAAGCAAGGCATCACAGTACAGGCAGTCTGAAAACTGCAGATTCTGTGCTTTAATCTCATCGAGCAGCCGGAATTTCAGCTGCTGGTACTGCGCCGCCTCCTCTATTTTAGCACGGTTCTTATCCACATACATATTTTTATCTGCATAGCGGAACAGTTCGCGCATCGTGCATTCCTCAAAATCCTGCGCCATCGCATAGCCGACGGCATAGCTGATCGGCATCTCCGGGTGTTCCTTTGAATATTCCTCCGTCTGCTCACAGATATTCTGCAGGCACATGCGCACTCCTTTGCCATCCAGCCCGCGCAGTATCACAAGAAACTCATCGCCTCCGTCACGGCCCACGAACTGCTCCGGCGGTACTGCACCGCGCAGCTGCACCGCAAAGCTCCGGATATACTCATCTCCTTTATCGTGCCCGAGATTGTTGTTGATCCTGCGCAGATTGTTCAGATCAAATACACACAGCGCCGAAATACCATTTTCCAGGGCACTGCCCTCTGCATTTAAAAGCTCCTCGCACTTGTTTTTGTTCGGCAGTCCGGTTGCCTCATCCAGATAGACCTTACTCTGCAAAATCCGGTTCTGCGCGGCATAACGCACCGCCTTGATCAGCTCCATGCCGATCAGGATCAGCAGACCGGCGATATCCACGATCACGATCCTCTCCAGACGATCCAAAGCGGATGCCAGCCTCTGGGAATACACTTCCGCTCTCCCTACTGCTTTGTCACAGATCTTGAAAAATTTCTCGCTCTTTTCGATGATATTCGTCTGCTGATACCCCTTTTCACGAACCAGTGACACCTCTTCCTTCAGGATCTGAAAATAATCATCCAGCTCTTTCATTTTATCCTGAAATTCTGCATCATCCAGCCGGACAAAGTTCAGCTCATCGCTGCCCTCGCGCAGTCCTTTGATATAGGAATGGATCGTCTCGCTCATTCTGTCCTGCGGATATCCGGCATTTTCCAGCTTGATCATCCGCTGTGTCTCACCGCGCACCAGTCCGGCATAATTTATCACCCGTGCCGTACCCTGTATCTTACCCACAAGTGCCATGATCCAGAGAAACAGCGCAATCAAAATCGCCGTTAATACTGTCATCCCGACACGGATAACGTACTCTGCTTTTTTCTCTGTTTTCCTTTTCTCTCTTCTCATCTTCTTTCGACTCCGGTCATACTATTGATTCCTCTATTTTATCCGATTCCGAAGGTTTATGCAAGCCGTCGAGGGTGTTTCCGTTTTGTATTACAGCAGCTCCGCAAACAGCCGCAGAAGCAGCTGAGAAAATCGCAGGTATGCGCTTCTGCCGCTTTTGTACTTCTCCGTCACGTCGCGGCACTGTGTGATCGTCCGCTCCAGATCACGGCGGATCTCGAGCACTGCGTCACAGTCCGCCATGAAACATCCGTTTTCGAAGTGGTGATAGAGGCTGCGGTAATCGAGATTGATCGTGCCGCAGGTCGCCATACAGTCATCTGCAACACTCATCTTCGCATGACAGAAGCCGGGCGTCCACTCATAGATTTTCACACCGTTGCGCACCAGCCCGTGATAGAAGGAACGCGTCACACTGTAGACCATCTTTTTATCCGGAATGCCAGGCGTGATAATCCGGACATCCACACCGCGCTTTGCCGCCAGCGAAAGTGCATGTGCCATCTCATCCGTAATGATCAGATATGGCGTCATAAACCAGCAGTATTTCTCCGCTTTATTCGCCATACTGATATACACCTCTTCCCCGACATGCTCATGATCGATCGGACTGTCCGCATACGGCTGGATAAATCCCGTCTGCTTCGCTGCGTACGGATAATCAGGCAGAAACTTTGTGAAATCCGCATCGTTCTGGTCTTTATCGCTGACTGCATTCCACATTTCCAGAAATGTCACCGTAAGCGAACGGACTGCATCGCCTTTCAGCCGGATGCCGGTATCTTTCCACTGCCCATACGGATGGGTCAGATTAAAGTATTCGTTTGCGAGATTGTAACCGCCGGTAAACCCAACCCTTCCGTCAATCACCGTGATTTTGCGGTGATCCCGATTGTTCAAAAAGAAATTCAGGCCCGGTGCAAGCGGATTGAAAACGCGGCAGCGGATGCCAAGCGCTTCCATCCTTTTGATGAAATCCGTATTGATAAACCAGATCGAACCCATATCATCGTAAAATACGCGCACCTCGACTCCGGCCCTCGCCCGCTCCTCCAGCACACGCTGGATCCGCTGCCACGCTTCGGCATCCTCGATCGCATGGTATTCCATAAAAATAAAGCGCTGCGCCTTTGAAAGATCCTCCAGCTGTGCTTCCAGCCCCTTCTCCGCCTCATCGTAATACGTCACGTCCGTATTCTGGTACACCGGATACCATGCATTTTTCTTAATATAGACTGAAATATTTGCAGCACGCGGGATTTTCTTCTCCAGTGCTTCCCTCTCTTTTTCATTTTCCGGAAGCAATGGCAGCAGCTGAGCATCGATCTCCTCATAGCGTTTCCGCATTTTCCCGGTGCCGCCGTTTAACCCGACCATAAGATACAGAGTAAGCCCCATCACCGGAAATACCAGGATCAGAAGGATCCAGGGCATCTTCATCGTTGCTGTCATCGGCGATGCATACATATGTAAAATAATGCTCAGGCCGAGCACCCGCGTAAACAGATTGATCGCTTCTGCATAGCGGTTCAGCCGCGTAAACAGCAAAAGAATGAACACGACTTCCAGCAAAATACACAGTGCCGAAAAGATCAGCCTTGTAATTCCGTTTTTTGTTTTTTCTCTTCCCTCTACAGTCGTTGGCTTCATAATCGTTTTCTCTCCATTTTTTCTGATTTGTAACTGTTCAGAGCCAAGCAAAATTTCATAAAACAGGCGGAAAATGTTTGCATTTTTAAGCCTGTTTTTGAAATTTTATTTGGCGGATACGCCACACCGACGAAATGCGTAGCATTTTGGAGGTTGGCTCTGAACAGTTACTCTGATTTTATCATTGTGTGCTGATTATATGCCCTGCTTCCCCCTTTTGCAAGCCCCTGTATCCATCCTCTTTTCTGCAGCCAGATCATCGATCCTCTGCTTTACAAAGCGCATTGAAAATGTTACGATACGTTTGGTATCAAAGCTTTACAGGCAGGGCCAAAAATGCAGTCAGACGTGCAGTTATTCCACACTTGTATGAATAAGGAGATTATTATGGAAAATTATCAGAATTATAAAATGGGAACAAAATGTGTACAGGCCGGCTATACTCCGGGCAACGGCGAACCGCGCCAGATCCCGATCGTGCAGTCCACCACATTCAAATACAGCACCAGCGAGGACATGGGAAAACTATTCGACCTTGAAGCTTCCGGTTATTTTTACTCCAGGCTTCAGAACCCGACGAATGACCTTGTTGCAGCCAAGATCGCAGCGATGGAGGGCGGAGCTGCTGCTATGCTCACCTCATCCGGCCAGGCCGCAAACTTCCTCGCAATGTTCAATATCTGTGAATGCGGCGATCACATCGTAGCCTCTTCCTCCATCTATGGAGGCACCTTCAATCTGATCGCTGTCACACTGGCGAAAATGGGCATCACCGCTACTTTTGTCTCCCCGGATGCCACGGAAGAAGAATTAAACGCAGCCTTCCGTCCAAACACAAAGCTGATGTTTGGTGAGACCATCGCCAACCCGGCACTCACCGTGCTCGATATCGAGCTGTTCGCAAAGGTGGCTCACGCTCATGGCGTTCCGCTTATGGTCGATAATACCTTCCCCACACCGGTCAACTGCCGCCCGTTTGAATGGGGTGCAGATATCATCACCCACTCGACCACAAAATACATGGACGGCCACGGCGCCGCACTCGGCGGGGCGATTGTGGACAGCGGACGCTTCGACTGGATGGCGCATGCCGACAAATATCCGGGGCTGTGCACACCGGATGAAAGCTACCACGGCATCACCTACGCAGAGAAATTCGGAAAAGAGGGGGCTTTCATCACAAAATGCACCTCTCAGCTGATGCGCGATCTTGGCTGTATGCAGTCACCGCAGAATGCCTTCATTCTGAATCTCGGCCTGGAATCTCTTCATGTGCGCATGCCAAAGCACGTGGAAAACGGACAGGCAGTTGCGGAATTTCTGGAGTCGCATCCGAAGGTAGCTTACGTCAATTATTCCGGACTTCCGTCCAGCAAATATTATGAAAGAGCACAGAAATATCTGCCAAACGGCGGCTGCGGCGTCGTATCCTTTGGCCTGAAGGGCGGACGTGAAGCTGCCTCCATCTTCATGCAGCACTTAAAGCTCGGCGCAATTGAAACTCACGTAGCCGACGCAAGAACCTGCTGCTTAAATCCGGCCACCTCCACCCATCGTCAGATGACCGATGAGCAGTTGATCGAAGCCGGTGTTCCGGCAGAGCTGATCCGTATCAGTCTCGGCCTGGAAGACAAGGAAGACCTGATCGCAGATATCGCACAGGCACTTGATGCGATTTAACCGAACAGCGAAGCGGATTGCGAATATCTGCTTTGGCCCGAGTCAGCCATATTTCACATAAGAGCATAAACATTTCCTTAGATTTGAAAGGCCGTTAACTCATGAATATGAAAAAAAAAGAACCACTCTACATCACCGGCCACCGGCATCCGGATACGGATTCGATTGCCTCGGCTATCGCTTTTGCATTTTTCAAACGATCGATGGGACAACCGGCCACTCCATGCCGGCTCGGCGCCCTGAACGCCGAAACCTCCTATCTGCTGAACCGTTTCGGTTTTGAACCGCCGCAGCTATTACAGGACGCGCGGATGAAGCTTTCGGAGATCACCATGGATCCACCTGTCTCCATCACGCCGGAAACCACGATCTACGAAACCATGCAGATCATGCAGAAGGAAAACCTCGCCTACTGCGGCGTCGTCGATGCCCGGAACCACGTGCTCGGCATGGTCACAAAATCCGATTTCTCCGTTGTCGGACTCGATGATACCGCCAGGTCCATCGACATTCTGGCGCACACACCGGTTGAAAACATCCGAAAAACAATCAACGGAAGTATTGTCTATGACGATCCGAACGTCGCAGTCAACGGCAAAGTCAGCATTATCGCCATGACTTATCCGGAACACCTCGACCGCTATGAGGTCGAGAAACGGATCGTCATCGTCGGCGCAGATACGATGGCACAGAAAAAATGCATTCAACTCGGTGCCGGAATGCTGATCATCGTATGGGCGGATACTGTCGATGAGTCCGTCATCGAAGAGGCAAAAAAACATCACTGCCCGATCATCCGCTCCGGACACGGCACGATGAATACCTCGCGTTATCTCTACTTTGCGCCGTCTGTCGAGCGAATCATGAAAAAAAGCCCCGTCCTCTTCCACACCAATGAGCTGGCAGAGGACGTCGGCGTAAAAATGCTGCGAAACCGTTACCGGGCCTACCCGGTCGTCGATCAGAACGAGCAGCTTTTCGGCTATGTTTCCAGATACCACATCATGAACGCCCCGAAGCGAAGGCTGATCCTCGTCGACCACAATGAATTTTCACAGTCCGTAAATGCAATTGAAAAATCAACGGTGCTTGAGGTCATCGATCACCATCGGATCAACGATTTCTCAACCTCACAGCCGGTGGCCTTCCGAAATGAGATTGTCGGCTCTACCGCCACAATTGTTGCCACCATCTTTCGGGAAAACCAGATCCCGATTCCTCCGGCGCTTGCCGGACTTCTGCTTGGTGCCGTCTTATCCGACACCATGGATTTCCATTCGCCGACCACCACGGACCGCGATATTCAGACAGCCAACATTCTGGCGGCGATCGCAGACCTCGACATTGATACCTTTGCAGAAGAAATGTTCCGCATTACCTCAAACCAGGAAAAAATGAGCTTCAGTGATATGCTCAATCAGGATCTTAAGATCTACGATCTTTTCTCCTGCAAGCTCTCCATCTCCCAGGTAATCGTACCCTCTGCAAAAGAAACGCGCACCGACTCAAGAGAGATCCTGGCTGCACTTGACCGCTTCGCCCAGAAAAAGCGGATCGATCTTGCTGTTCTTGTCTTTACGAGCATTCTGGAAAACGGCTCCGTCATCTATGCCGGCGGCAGCCGTGCACCGTGGGCCGCAGAGGCCTTTCCAAATGCCGATGGCGAGGACCATTCCTTCCAGGAAAACTTGCTTTCCAGAAAGCAGCAGATCCTGCCGGCACTGACCGGTGTGATCACGGAGTATATCGGAGGGTAAAGCACAGCGGCATCTGCACTTTGCTTTTGCTTGCAGACACATGGCAAAGCTGACTGTATTCCACATAACTGAAGTGATCAAAGCGGATATTCGCAATTGAAGCAGGGGACTTGCTCGACTCGGTTAAACAGATAAAACCCCTGGGATTACCACAAAATAATCCCAGGGGTTCTGTAATATTCGTAATCGTATTTTTCGCAATCCGCTTCGCTACTTGCTCATGAACGCAGGATGCAGATCACCTTTTATCTTCCGGTAACTGCCGAAATTGTGATTTTCTTTTCCTCATCACACAAATCAAAGCTGCCCCCGTCTTCCACGGTCACATGTACTTCATACAGTGTCTCTTCATTCAGTGTTTCCGGTATATTTCCATCCTCTTCCTGAATATGCCAGAGTTCCAGCGGCACCTCCTGCAATGCTCCATCTGCACCGTATGCATATAACTTCAGTGTATCCGCATCCCCGGAGAGTCCATTCATGCGCAGTGCTACCGTTGTATTCGGATGCACATTTTCAACTGTAACCGTATCAAGCCATCCTGCCACAGCTCCGACTCCGCCGTCTGTCTCAAATCTTTCCTGTTCAAGTACTGTCCGCTCTGCCTGGTCCAGATCCACCTCTCGGTACGGCATTTCCGGCAAATAAACAAATCGATCCTGAAGTCTTAGTACTTCCAGATATCCCGTCGGACAATAAAGCGCATTGCCGCTGTTTCCTGCATACATGCCGATTGCCATATTGTTATAGCCGTATTTGTTCGCCACATCCATGGAAAATACGGTCTCACCGGTTTCGAAATCCAGTATAATATACTGCCACATGCCGGTATTGAGATCCTGTACGTATCCATAAATATAACCGGTTGCCGTAGACAGCTTCAGGATCGACGTATCCCTCAGATCCTCTCTGCACCAGATACTCTTCATCTCGTATCCACTCTCTGTTTTAATCGTGTCTACGCGCTCAACCCCCGGCATAATCCGACTGTTCCCCTGGCTCAGCCAGCCGATGTCATAAATATTTGCATAACTCTGAATTGAAGAATCGCTGTCCGCTTTTGCCAGATCCGCGCTTCCTGCTCCAAACCAGTTGCAGACGATCGTGCTGACCGTACCCTCTCCATCATCATATACAATTGCTGAATTCTCAACCGATACCTGCATTCCGTCCGGAAGTTCATCGAGCACAGGAAGACTTGCCACCTTCTCACCAGTTTTTATATCCAATGCGATCAGATTTACCGTTTCCTGGTTATCCGTAAACATTACCAGATTCTTTGTCAGAGACGGGGAACATCCACCGCCCCAGGCAAGTCCTCCGCCAGTCGTCTCATCACCCTCCTTACTGTCTTTCGCCCCTGCACTTTCATACGGTGTTTCCCATACCTTTTTCACCGCATCCTCAGCCCGGAACAGATAACAATTCTGATTGGTCAGAATAATTGCCCCTTCCTTCGCTGACGCAATACCATTTTCAGCCCCTTCGCCCGGCTCCAGTTCATATACAAATACTGCATCTGACAGCTCCGTATCCTCGCCGTTCAAAATTGCCTGAATTGCAGTGTGCGAAATATAACCGACCGCTCCCTGCTGCTTCCGCTCCGGATAGATTCGAAAGCCTCCCGTCGCAAACCAAAGATTTCCATCATAATCGAACACTACCGACAAAAGATTCTGATCAAGTGTTTTACCAAGCTTTTCCTCTGCTGCCGCTTTGATATCAATATCAAGCACTTTTTCAAATTCCGGCAATACATTTCCTTCTTCATCCATTGTTTTCAGAATCAGGATATGATTATTGCTTGTCGGACACACGAGGCGGTCGCTCTCATCTACAAATGAATACGAGCTCTGAATCATATAGCCGCCTCCATCATGCTGTGTCGGTGAAAAGTAACCGATTGTCTGCGTTTCCTCTGCGTTGATATCCCGAATTGCAAGTCCTCCAAGCAACGGTACAACCGCATGACCGCACGAATCAAAAAAGATGGCCGGAGATGCATTGGCATTTACTTTTTCATAGGAAACATTAATCTCCGGATAAATACCAAGCGGCAGTACCGCATCTGTCGTATCCGTATTATAACAGTCATGATGTATATTCGTATCACCCTTCGCCATAAATGGATTTTCATCAACAGATTTCTCTGTAAGCTTCTTTACCGGCAGTACTGACACACTGCTGCCTGCTTCATTCTGACTTTCCTGCTCCGCATTTACTGAAAAGCTTCCTACCGTCATAATCGCACAAAAAAGTATTGTTGCTATCACTTCATTTCTCTTCTTCATATTTTTCTTCCTTTCTTAGATTAAGACAGCTATTCCCGTCTGCTGTTTTTACCCCAGCTGATACAACCGGACTTTTTTCTGCGCTCCAGCCAGATCGAAAGTCCCTCTCGAAATTTTTCATCTTCCACAGGTTCCATAAAAAAATATTCTGCACGAAGGCGAAACGCATGAAGAGAAAAATCAAGGTCGCTGCACCAGATCATCCCACACCGTGGATATAGTGAACGAAGATGTTCTGCTGCATTCAGTCCGTTTACTCCATGCAGCGCAAGCAGCACACTGGTTGGCTCCAGCATCTGGATCTGTTCAAAAAAATGTTCCTGATTTTCATACACTTTCACTTCAGGAAAAATACCATTTTCCATGCAAAATCTTCTGATCCGATCCGCATAGATTAATCCGTTCTGCCTGTTCTCCGCCAATACACTGATCCGGTACACGTTCCTCCTCCTTTTTCTTCTTATGTACCCTTAAAACCTTTTGTCCCAGAGATTTTTCAGGTACCTGTTTCATGTAACTTCTTCTTTCTGGCTTCATTATAAAAAAAACACATTCTTTTTCAATCGCTTTGGCACGAAACGTCTAAAAACAGCACGAATTGTAGCTTTCCAGTCATACCTCCCTCTGTTATGATCACCCGGAAAATAATTATATTTAGGGATCAATCTCTGTAATGGTCGGTGCCGTCCACGTCTCCAGTGCATCCATATCAGGCGTATAAATGCGCATAAACAGATGGAAGCCATCACCTACAGGCAGCCAGTTTGTCGTATCCTCCGGTGCATCCTCAGACAGAATCACATCTACAGAACCGTCATCGTTCATTTTCAAACCGGAACGGTTATTGATACAGTAACGATCCATCGGATTATCAATCAGGAAATCATCGTCCCCGTATGCAGTCACTGACCAGAAGCCCCCTTCAAGAACCTGCGGATAGCTTTCGAAATGGAGAAGATATGATTTTTCTCCTGTCAGAGGATTTCCATCCGCATCCTGCTCTATCTTTGGATACAGCGCAACTTCAACTGTATTGGCACCAAGCCCTGCAAGAGCTACCAGTGCACGATAAGCATATTCTGTATTGAAATCTCCGATTGGTTCACCAAAATAGTCCCACTGACCAAGCTTTTTTGAGAATTTCTGACCCTCTTTGATAAGCTTTAGCCGAATTTCTGTCAGCATTGTCTTCCAGTTTTCTGCAACATCACCGGTAAGAACAGAAGTGTCAAATTCCATACCAGGACCTATATTCACAGCTGCTATTTTTTCAAGCATTTCCTTATCTGCAGCTGCCGGAGAATTCTTTACCATCAACTCATTGGCCTTATTAAAAAATGTGACCGGATCCATGGAAAGAACCTTACAAAAACGATCTGTTTCCGGAAGTTCATAGACCATCGGCTCCTCGCTCAGATCATACCAGACTTGTGAATAGATTGTATCCACATTAGGAGTCACCACAGTCCTGAATTGTGCATCTGCCAGTGCAGCACTGTGTATAAACTGATTTACAGGTGCTTTTTCGGTAACAACTTCCTCTGTGTTCGTTGCCGAGGTCTCAGTCGCATCCATGAGCACCAGCGGAAATGCATAAACATAAGCATCTTCCACTGTCTCCCATATATTTTCATCTGTCTCACTGTCAGCAGATGCTGCAAATCTTTTCATATTCAGATCCTCCTGTATTTACAATTACCCTGCGAACTTATAAAAACGGACATGCCTGCATCAACAGGCATGTCACGCTTCCGGTGTCAAAACTTTATGGTTCAATAATATTAAAATATTTATACTCTGACGTAACAGTAACCGCATCCATCAATCGTGTCAGGCAAGTCTCATCACCCTCCTGTTCGATCAAAGCAGCAGCATTCTCTGCGTTTTTCTGAACGATCGACAACAATCCGGCACGTTTGGTCGTCCATGTCACATCTGCATCTGCATCCTGTATACCCTTCTGATAAAGAAGTACACCATTTTTCACGCGGAGTACATAATTGCCTTCCGGTAATATAAGATTTGCCGTAAACGTCAGATCCGGAACCTTCGTTGTATCTACAAGAATTCCCAGATAATCCAGAATCATATCCGGTGTCATATGTAAGAAAACATCACCGTTACCGTTACTTCGCGTTGCATCATCGGTATTTGTACCATTTCGCAGCTCCTGTGCGGCACAAAGGTAAGCACTGCGCCATGGACCTGATTCTGCCTGATATCCCAATTGCTCCAATGCATCTGCACACAGATAACGTGCATCCGTATTTTCCGGATCAGCAAAAACCAGCGTATTGGTAATCTGGGCCACCCACTGATATTCTCCCTTGGCAAAATCTTCTTTTGCTTTTTCAAGAACCGCATCTGTATCACCGAAATATTCTACCAGCTTTTTGGCATAATCCGATGGGGTAAGTTCAGCAAGATGGACAGGATTACCATCATACCAGCCCATGTATTTCTCATATACTGCCTTCGAATTATGAGAAACGGTACCGTAATACTGACGGGTATACCAGACTTTCTCCAGCTCCTTTGGAAGCTGGATCATATTGGCAATCTCTGTTTCCGTATAACCTTCATTAATATAAAGCAATGTCTGGTCATTAATAAACTTATATACAGCCGCAGTATTGGTCATATATTCCTGAATCGTATCATTTCCCCAATGCGGCCAGTTATGGGACTGGAATACCACCTCTGCCTGATCACCATAAAGAGCCAGAGATTCCATAATATACTCTGCCCATGCATTTCCGTCACGCACCTGAGCTCCGCGGAGTGTATACAGATTGTGGAGTGTTCCTGTACAGTTTTCAGCCATCCACAAAGCATTTTTCGATCCAATCCAGAAGTTCATCTCTGCCGGTGCTTCGGTGCCCGGAGTAAGCTGAAATTCAATTTCCACTCCGTCAATGGTATGCTTCTCACCGGTTTGTGTGATTTCAAGTGTAGGAGAAATATAACTTGTGCTGCCCTTGGACTGTCCCATACCAATACCAATGGCAAGGGATCCTGTTTCACCACCCTCAAGCATTGTTCCATACTGGTAACTTGCTCTTCGCCCCATAGCAGTACCTGCATAAATATTCTCGCTGACAGCATGCTTCTCAAAGCCTTCCGGTGCAATTACCTGCACATTGCCGGCTTGTACCTCTTCTTCCGAAACAATTCCCTTGACTCCACCGAAATGATCAACATGGGAATGGCTGTAGATCACTGCCTTTACAGGAAAGGTGCCCAGATTCTCTTCCACCAGGGCAAAAGCCGCTTGTGCACACTCTACACTCATCAATGGATCTACTACAATCCATCCTGTATCACCTTTTATGAATGTGACATTGGACATATCATAGCCACGCACCTGATAAATTCCATCGGTTACTTCAAAAAGGCCATAAATATGATTCAGCTGTGTATTTCTCCAAAGGCTGGGATTCGCTGTATCCGGAGCGTCCTGATCCAGAAAAGCATATGCCGTCTGACTCCATACAACCTTCCCGTTTTCATCACAAATATCCAGAGTATCCGGAGAAGCAATCTGCCCCTTTGCAGCATTCTCAAACTCCGCAGTATCCTCGAAATCCAGCAATGCATACACTTTCTGATTCGCATCAATCGTATACTGGGTTGCCGGTTTGCTTTCCGCCGTTAATTCTGATGCTGCAATTGCGGTTGAGCCGGCACTGACAGTCATGGTAAGTGTCAATGCGGCAGTGGTCAAAGTAATTACGTTTTTTCTTTTCATGCTATCTGCCCCCTTTTCAGTGTCATCCGGCAACGGTAAACACTTCCATCAAATATATGAATCGTACAATGATCATCTGACATGATCACATAAAGAATATCCGCACACCGAATCGCGATTTTAGTACGATTGAAAGTTACTGTAATGAATTCCTGCTGCATGGCCACTGCCTCCTCCTTCTTCTATCTCATCAGCTAATTTCACTGTATTTATTATATCATCTCACTTCTAATAGCAACTGTACGATTTTTCATATTTGTTTTCACTCCAGAGGGAGACTTTGTGCTGTACAAAGTGCTCCATACCCCACCATCTCATTCGGATACACCTCAAACCCCGGAAGCGGTCTTGCGCCTCTTTGAAGATATGCCCGCACTTTTTCTCCGTACAGAAACGGATCGTTTCCTCTTACGATCCCCCATTCCATCAGAAGCGCTGCGCTTCCGGTCACAAATGGAACAGAAAATGACGTTCCGGTTACCGTTCTGTATCCGCCGCCCGGTGCAGTGGTTGTAATTTCAACACCTGGTGCCACCAAATCAGGCCGGACTCCATGTGTTTTTCCAGGCCACCCGCGTCCGGAAAACGCTGCATATCCATTTGTGCGTGAATTATATGCTCCAACCGCCAGAATACGCGAAGCTGCGGAGGGGATCGTAAGTGTCACCCCGGGATCCGGACGCAAAAAACGGGTATAAGATCCCCGTGCGCGGCCATCACTCATCCACAAATCATATCTGCCATCCACAATTTTTTCCGGTGTCAGTACGATTTTCCAGATGCCACTTTCCAAATATTGCCCTTCTGACGCAGGAAGCCATTCCAGAAAAATCTCCTGCTGCCCCTGATAAGGCGCCGGTTCCCCATAATAGGCCAGCAGCACCGTGCTGCCAAACCGATACTGCGCCGCTCCTGTTTCCCTGCCAAGAGGTCCCACCTGACGGTTGATAGGGTCGTATATCTCAATCCGATACGCATCCGCATAGTTTTTCCAGAGCTGCACCGCAAGTGACGTTTCCTGCTCTCCGATTGTAAACTCAATACTCTTGGCACCTTCTTTCTCCTTGAGATGGCCGGATGCATGACCGTCTGTTGCTGCCTCATTTCCCATCCCTGTCACAAAGACACTTTTCCAGCGATTTGCCATCTGATCAAGATACGTCTCAAGCAGTGTGTTTCCAAGATGTGATCCGTAAACATTTCCAAAGCTCAGATTCACTGCCACCGGCCGGCTAAGCTCTTCTGCTTTGCGCACCACATATTCTACCGCCTGCATCACTTCTGCCGTACGCGGAAAACCATCCGCTTCCGGAGTGCCAAGCTTCACCACGATCAGTTCTGCCTGCGGAGCGACTCCCCGATATTTTCTGCCGGATGCCTGCCCGTTTCCGGCTGCAATTCCAAGCACTTCTGTTCCATGGCCGCTTAAATCTTCTTCCGGAACGAGCATAAGGCCCGCCTCTCTGCTTCCTGCTGCAAGTGCCGCATCAATCTCTGCTTTGGTGTATTCAACTCCCTGCGTAAAGCCCTCCGGAATTCTGCCAAATGATTTTTCCCCGCCGGATATACTTTGGTCCCACAAGGTCAGAATCCTGGTTGTCCCGTCCTGCTTTCGAAAATCAGGATGAAAATAGTCGACTCCTGAGTCAATCACGGCAATCAGGACTCCTCCTCCCTCCAGTCCGTCAACTCCGCTTTGCACTGCTGAAATACAGGATTCACGACGTCCCTGCTCCACAGAAAAATAAAGGCGTTTTGGCTTCTCAATATATTCCACCTGACTCAGCCCGGCCAGCAGCTCTATATCCTGCTCCGCAAGTGTCACGATCGCATAACCCCCGGAAAGCTCCGTAATCTTCCATCGCTCCCCGAATTTATCCTTCGCCACTTTTACAAAATCACTGCCACAGCGCACAATGACCTGCCAGGTGCGTGTATATGGCTGATATCCGCTCTCCAGAAGCTCTGATTTCTCACGCTCCTTTTGCGGTGTATTCAGCGCAAGATTCAGCAGATTTTCTATTTTCTGATCATTTTTCCGATCGCTCATTCTCATTTCCCGCTAATCTTCTTTGCCATATCATATGAAGCTGCACCAGCTGCTGTACTTCCCTGCTGAGATAACCTGTCATAAAAAGCGAGCCGGTCTTCGGTATAATACCGAATTCCAACTCGCTTATTTTTTCTGTTTTCTATTTTCTGTTTTTGATTTTCCGTTTTCTGTTTTTGAT
Organism: Lachnospiraceae bacterium; assembly: GCA_902363665.1. Lineage (GTDB taxonomy): Bacteria > Bacillota > Clostridia > Lachnospirales > Lachnospiraceae > Choladousia. The sequence continues at coordinate 224,016 of CABJAW010000002.1, forward strand.
TTTCTGTCTTCAATTTTCTGTTTTTTACTGCTGCCTCGCACACTCCTGCTTATCCGCAATCTTCAGAAATACAAAACCAAGTGCAAAGAAAATTGCCAGACAAGCTACCGCTACATTAATCGTACCGCCGGCGAGCTTGACTGCGGCAATTACAGCCGAGCCAAGGAAAGACGCTCCCTTGCAGAAGATATCATAAAGTCCGAAATATTCACCTGAATTTTCAGCCGGAATGATTTTTGAATAGTATGAGCGCGACAGAGACTGGATCGAGCCCTGAAAGCAGCCCACACCAAATGCCAGAATTGCGAAATGCACCAGCGTGCGCAGCGTCAGCGCATACAGCGCCACACAAAAATAACCTGCGATGCACACCAGGATCAGTGTCACCGTATCATACTTTTTCGACAGCTTCGCAAAAATCATAGAACCGCCAAATGCTACCACCTGCGTGGCAAGCAGAAATATAACCTGCCCTACCGTATTCAGATTCAGATCCGTGCCGATATTGATACAGTTATCGATGATTGTTCCTACACCATCGATATACAGGAAAAAGGCGATCAGGAAAAACAGAACCTTTTTGTCATGCAGCGCAATATTTTTCAGCGTTTTTAAAATTCTTCCAAATGCATTTCTTACGGCATGCGGCTCTTTTTCCACGTAATTTTTCTGCTGGTAACTGCGGATCAGAGGAATGGTTACGATGAGCCACCAAAGTGCTGTAACGGTAAAACCGATCGCCTTTGATACGCCGCCGGAAAGTTTTCCGAGCATGTCCGGTCCAAGTACGTACGCAATCAGTGCAATCAGAAACGGAATGCAGGAACCGATATACCCCCAGGCAAATCCATAGGAGGACACCTCATCCATACGTTCTTCTGTCGTCACATCATTGAGCATGGAATCGTAAAACATCAAAGATGCGTTATAACAGATCCTGGTCAGGATATTGATAACAATAAACACGACCCAGCCCGTTACAAATCCGTTCAGAACACAGCCGGTAACGCCAAGCGCTGTTACTGTCGTAAAGAAGATCTTCTTTGAATCCTTGTGATCGGCAAGTGCGCCGCAGACCGGACCAAGCAGTGCGACCAGTACCGTCACAAGCGCAATGGAAATAGAATAATACGCAGTCGCGCGATCCGCACTGATCTGCCCGGGAGCCGTACCTATCGCCATGCTCTTAAACCAGATCGGAATCAGTGAACAGGTCAGCATGGTAAAAGCGGAATTTCCCACATCATACAGCACCCATGCAAACTCCTGCTCTGTAAGGCCACGAAACACCTTTGTCTTATTGAGAAAGCGAAATATTCCCCTCATATCAGCAATCCCTTACAGGAGGCTTGTAAAGCGCAGACTTAAGCAGCTTAAGCCGCCGTCGATCTTCCGGTATTCAGAAGTATCCACCAGAATCACTTCATAGCCGGCATCCTTTACGATCTGTGCTACCTTTGGAAAATGATCCGGCACGATGACCTTACCGTTCATCCAGATGCAGTTTGCCGCATATGCCTCATCCTCCGGAATCACATATTTATTGTATTTTGCAAAGTCCGGTTTGTCGACAAATTCACCGGATACCAGCATGTTGTTGTTCTCGATGTAGTTGACACCCGTCTTTAAGTGAAGCACCTTCTCAAGCGGTACCTCAGAGCCGGTCAGGCCATATTTCTCAAGGATTGCGATGAACTGACGGATTCCCTCTTCGTTCGTACGCGCGGAGCGTCCCACATAGAAATGGTCTCCTACCATCATGACGTCTCCGCCTTCCAGCGTGCCAGGTGCCTTGATATACTCGATGCAGTCCTCCGGGAAGAATTTTTTGATAACCGGAATCATGGCCTCTACCTCTTTATTTCTGGATGCAGCGCCCGGATTTGTGATGATCGCACACTTTCTGGTCAGTACTGCCGTATCTTCTACGAAGCAGGAATCCGGGAAATTCTCATCGGCATCAAGTACCGTCACCTCTACGCCGCAGCTCTTCAGCGCTTCAATATATGCGTCATGCTGCTTCAGCGCCAGCTCATAATCCGGCTTTCCAAGCTCTGGTGCGGATGTAATTCCTTCCGTAATCTTGCTGCATGGTCTTTTTACGATAACATTTTTAAACATAATTTTTCTCCATTCTGCCCGGCCTTGCTGCGGGCTGACTCTTCCGTCTTTGTTATCTTTGCTGTCTTTGTTGTCTTTGCTCTCTTTTCTGTCTTTTCTGTCTTGTCAGCTTTTGCTGTCTCTTCGCGTTCTTCTGTCTTCGCTTTCTTTTCTGCCGTTTTTTCGCAGAGTTCACGCCGGACACACATAAGACTTCTTTGCTACAGATCTGTAATGCTATTCTATAATACTATACTTCGGCAATTATTTGTACTGTTTCTTCACAAATATCCGTATCCCTTACAACACCTTTGACAGGAATTCCCTGAGACGCTCATTTCTCGGATGAGAAAAGAATTCCTCCGGCGTATTTTCCTCTTTGATAAGTCCCTCGTCTACAAAGAGTACCTTTGTGCCAACTTCCCTTGCAAAACCCATCTCGTGAGTGACAATCACCATTGTCATCCCCTCGTCGGCCAGTTCTCGGATCAGGTCAAGCACCTCGCCTACCATCTCCGGGTCAAGTGCCGAGGTCGGCTCATCGAACAGCATTACTTCCGGATTCATCGCAAGTGCACGCACGATCGCAATTCGCTGCTTCTGACCTCCGGAAAGCTTATTCGGATACTCTCCGGCCTTATCCTCCAGGCCGATCCTGCGCAGCAGACGCAGCGCATTTTCTTTTGCCTCGGCTTTTGTCTGCATTTTCAGACGGACCGGAGCAAATGTGATATTGTCAAGCACCGTCATATGCGGGAACAGGTTGAAATGCTGAAACACCATCCCCATCTTCTGACGCATCTTGTTGATATCGTTCTGCGGATCGGTGATATTGGTACCATCAAACCAGATCTCACCTCCGGTCGGCTCCTCCAGAAGATTCAGGCAGCGCAGAAACGTACTTTTTCCGGAGCCGCTCGGTCCGATCACTACGATCTTTTCGCCCTGGTTGATCGTGTAATCGATGCCGTTTAAGACTTTCAGCCCGTCGAATTCCTTTTTTAATCCCTTAACCTCGATCACCCTGCTTCAGCCTCCTCTCCAGAATGCTTACCCCAAAGGATAAAATCATGACACATGCAAAGTAAACTGCCGCGATGAAAAGCAGCGGCATCATCGGTGACATTGTTCTGCTTCGCACCAGATCCGACGCACGGGTCAGGTCAACAACTGCGATATAGCCGACGATCGACGTCTCCTTCAGAACGGCAATTCCCTCATTGCAAAGTGCCGGAAGCGCTGATTTAAACGCCTGCGGAAGAATAATATAGAGAATCGTATCAAACGCGCCTACACCAAGAGAACGGCCCGCTTCCATCTGTCCTGCATCTACAGAATTGATTCCTCCGCGCACGACCTCTGATACGTAAGCCGCCGAATTCAGTCCCATTGCAATACAGCAGACCACGATCTTATTCGGGAAGCCTGCCATGATAACAAACGCCATGATCAGCAGCTGTACCACAAGCGGCACGCCTCTGACTACTGCCACATAGAACGCAAGTATTTTGTCAATGATAAAGTACAGCACGTAGCCGATTTTTTTTGCCGGTGTAACCGGCTTTCTCTTTTTGATCTGCACGAATCCATACCGCAGCATGGCGATCGCGATACCGAACACCATTCCGACAACGATCGACACAAGTGTGATCAGAATCGTGTTCTCAAAACCTGTCAAAAAAACTTTGTAGCGGTCATCACGGATAAATGTTTTCACAAACTCCGCTTTGATCTCATCCATCCAGCCCATAATCCTGCCTTTCTTCGGAAGCGGATATCCATGATCCGCTGTTTTTTGCTTCTGCAGCTCCTGCGCATTCTCCGCCGAGGCCGCAATTTCTTTGCCATTGTACCACACTACAGTGGTCACGTCTACACATATCGGAATCATTCGACTTTTCTGCAGCAAAACTGCAAAAACAGACAGGATACTCTCTCTGCCGGTCAGTCTGCATTCCCATGACACACAGCGAAGCGGATACACTCGATCCGCTTCCTCTGCTTTGCTGCTATGTCATTTTGTCAGGTGGACATTTCTGTTTTCAACGCGCTCTGCATCGCCCTCATTCAGATGAAATTTTCCACGAATCGTGAGGCCTGTCTTACAGAAAGCATTTGTAAAGCGGACATTCGCAATCCGCTTCGCTACTTGCTCATGAACGCAGTCGCTTCGCGACCTGCGTTCAAATACGCTTTCATATAGATACGCCAGCTTCTGCCTGACTGATTTACTCTCTATAAGACTGTTACCTACTCTGTCACTGCTTCAGTAGCTGCCTCTGTGTCAGCCTCAGTACCTGCTTCCGAAGATGATTCAGCTTCCTCATTCAGTGCGGAAGATTTTGCACTCTCCTCTACGATATACTGGTCGATCGTACCGTCTTCTTTCAGCGGAACAATGATCTCATTTACTTTTGCGATCAGATCTGTCTCGCCTTTTGCTGCAGCTACCGCATACTCTTCCTGAGTGGAACTTCCGTCTGCGTATACAGCCTCAAAACATTTCAGGCCATCGTTTACCGTGCAGAGATTTTCTGCCAGCTGCCTGTCGCAGACAACTGCCTGGACATCGCCTGCATTCAGTCCCATCGCTGCGATCGTCAGGTCTTTGTACTGCTGTACAGATGCACCGCTTCCTGCCAGAACGCCCATGTTTACTTCATCGGAAATCAGGAAGTCACCGGTTGTGCCAAGATGAACACCTACCGTGTAGCCTGCCAGATCGTCAATGCTCTTTACATCATCGTTGTCTTCTTTTACAACAATGTACTGGCTGGACTCACAGTACGGCTCTGAAAACTCCATCGCATCTGCACGGTCCTCTGTAACAGTGATCGCTGCCAGTGCCAGATCTGCCTCTCCATTTTCCAGATACATGGAAAGAGAATCAAAGGATACATTAATGATCTCCAGATCCACGCCAAGACCGTCTGCAATATCTTTTGCGATATCAAGGTCAACTCCGACTACATTCTCGCCCTCCATGTATTCAAACGGAGGCCATGCAGCATCAGTTGCCACTACCAGCTTTCCTTTTTCAAGTACACGCTCCAGAGCGGTCTGATCATCTGCCAGGCTTGTGAATCCTGCGCTCAGACTAACTACCATTGCCAGTGTCATACAGATTGCGGCTGCTTTTTTCATAATGTATTCCTCCTCGTATTTCTATGCATGTCGTTTCCTGATATTTCTCATGCATTCATGAATATTTATGCATAGTATCCTACACCTTCGCGCATAAAAATGCAAGTATTTTTTTAACCGGATCCAGAGCATGTTTGAAAAATGCTTTCTGCATGATGTATTCCGCAAAGTGAGGCGTACAACCTCATAAGGTGGAACCCGCTTGCGGGAGGCAAACCTGAAATATCCCCTCTCATTCTTCCAGCATCGTGTTGATCCTTCGGAAGCCGCTCCGGTCCTTTTCTTCCATGCATGCCCAGACCCGCTCGGCAAGCTCTGCCAGCGTGCTGTCCCCGAAGCTGATCTCGCCTCCGTAAATGCTCATTCCCTCTGCGATCGCCTGCTGTGCCTCAAGATACTCGTCATAATGTTCATCCCCTTCTACGAAATCATGCTGCACATCGATCCCATACTTTTCCTGAAACAGCTGCCTCAGTTCTTCCGCATCAGCCGCCTCCTTCTCCCCGAAAAATACCGGGCCGAGAATCTCATACAGCCATTCCTTGCGGCGCTCCCGCTCCCGGTCATCACAAGCGATCAGATAAGGACTTCCCTGCACTTCTGCACAATGATCTCTTTTATTTTGTTCTTCTGACATTTTTTTACACCCGCTCTCCCCAGTCCGAATGTATATCCCTCTCTTTGTTTTAAAAGATAACATATCATTTCAATAATGTCAATTATTATTGCAGCGAAAAACACCGGCTGGCCTCCTTTGGCTTACCGGTGTTCTCCCTTATTTCCATATCCTGTTTTCTCTGTTCTGATCCGTGCTCTGCCCTTACTTCTTCGTTCCCGGCAGCCCACCAAACCGTACCTTGATGTACTCTTCGATCGCCTCCATCGTTCCCTCAAATCCGAGGCGTTCACTGTTGAGGCACAGGTCATAGTTGCGGGCATCTGTCCACTCCTGTCCGGTGTAGTAACGGTAGAAATCACTGCGGTACTTGTCGGTCCGCTCCACAAATTTCTCGACGTCTTTTCCGACATACGCGCGGCGCTCAACGGCCTGCTCGACGCAGTATTTTCTCGATGCATGGACAAATACGCTGACTACGTTGTCGTAATCTTTCAGTACATAATCTGCTGCACGTCCGATGATCACGCAGGACTCACGCTGCGCAAGCTCGCGGATGATCTTCGCCTGATAATTGAACAGGTTGTGGTCGCTGACAAACTCGTCGCTGCCCGGCGCGATCAGCTTTCCCTTGTACTCGCCATGTGCTTTTCCAAAAAACAGCGGAGTACGCTTCAGCTTTTCGTCCGCCTGATTGAACAGCTCCTCTGCGATTCCGCTGTCCTCAGAGGCCATTTCGATGATCTCGTGCTCATAAAACCCAATGCCAAGATCCTCAGACAACATTTTTCCGACAGTCTTTCCGCCGCTTCCGAAATGTCTGGCAATCGTAATTACTACGTTTTTCATAGTCTCACCCCTTTTACTATAAGTCAGCACAATTTCAGCGCTTAGTCAAAATCTTCTTCACTGTGCTGCCTGTTTTCTTTTTCTTATTCACCCAGGTACGCTTTCTTGATCGACTCATCATTGAGCAGCACCTGCGCATCGCCGGACTGTACGATCCGTCCGGTCTCAAGCACATACGCGCGGTCCGCGATCGAGAGCGCTTTTTTCGCGTTCTGCTCAACGAGGAGCACGGTCGTGCCCGCTTTGTTCAGGCTCTGGATGATATCAAAAATTTCATTTACAAGAATCGGAGAAAGTCCCATCGACGGCTCGTCAAGCAGCACGATCTTCGGCTTTGACATCAGCGCACGGCCCATCGCAAGCATCTGCTGCTCACCGCCGGAAAGTGTGCCGGCCATCTGGTTCTGACGCTCTTTCAGACGCGGGAAACGCTTGTATACTGTTTCCAGCATCTCATCGATCTCCGCTTTGTCTTTTCTCGTGTAAGCACCCATTTTCAGGTTCTGGTATACAGAAAGCTGTGCGAACACGCGGCGTCCCTCCGGTACATGTGCCATTCCAAGGCTCACGATCTTATGCGCCGGAACCTTTGTAATCTCTTTTCCTTCAAAAACCACGCTGCCCTTTTTCGGCGAGAGCAATCCGGTAATGGTATGGAGGGTTGTTGTTTTTCCTGCGCCGTTCGCTCCGATCAGCGCAACTGTTTCTCCCTCGTTTACCTCGAAGGAAATTCCCTTGATCGCCTGAATCATTCCGTAGAATACCTGCAGGTCTTTTACTTCAAGCATTGCCATTTGTCTGTTTCCTCCTTACTCACCCAGATATGCCGTGATAACCTGCGGGTTATGCAGTACATCGGACGTTCTGCCCTGTGCGAGTACTTCACCGAAGTTCAGCACCGTCAGTTCCTCACAGATTCCGGAAACGAGGCGCATATCATGCTCGATCAGCAGAACAGTCATATTGAAATGATCCCGCACGAATCGGATCATATCCATCAGTGCCTCTGTCTCGTTTGGGTTCATGCCTGCTGCCGGTTCGTCCAGAAGCAGAAGCTTCGGCTCTGTCGCCATCGCACGTGCGATCTCGAGCTTACGCTGCTTACCATAAGGGAGATTGGACGCCAGCGTATCAGCTTCCTCTTCCAGTTCGAACACGCGCAGAAGCTCCATCGCCTGCTCGTTCATCTGCTTTTCCACCTTCTGATATGCCGGTGTGTGGAAAATACCGGCCAGGAAAGAGTATTCATGTTTATTGTGCAGCCCGGTCTTTACATTGTCAAGCACTGACATATCCTTGAAAAGGCGGATATTCTGGAACGTACGCGCGATTCCTGCCTTGCTGATCTCAATCGTGCTCTTTCCGGTGATTTCCGTGCCATCCAGCACGATGCTTCCCGTATCCGGCTTGTACACACCGGTAAGCAGGTTGAATACCGTTGTTTTTCCGGCTCCATTCGGTCCGATCAGGCCGTAGAGCTCTCCTTTTTCGATCTTAATATCAAATCCGTTTACGGCGCGAAGGCCGCCGAAGGAAATTCCAAGATTTTTTACTTCGAGCATTGCCATTTTATGCATCCTCCTTTTCTGTATTCTTTTTGAAAAGGCGTTTCAGCGAGTAACGCTCGCGGAACTGTCTTGCTGCCGGGCTCCAGCTGAACAGCATGACAGCAATCAGCACAATCGCATAAATCAGCATACGATACTTCTGCATCGAGCGCAGCAGCTCTGGAAGGATATACAGAATGGTCGCTGCGATCACAGAACCACGGATATTTCCGATGCCGCCAAGTACAACATATACAAGGAACATGATCGACATATTATAACCAAATTTTGCACTTGTCGCTGCCAGAGATGAATAATTATGCGCATACAGTGCGCCGCCCATTCCGGCAATCGCCGCAGAAATTGTGAATGCCATCAGTTTATATTTTGTAATATGGATTCCGATCGATTCTGCTGCAATACGGTTGTCGCGGATCGCCTTAATCGCACGGCCGTCTCTGGACTGGATCAGGCGCAGCACGATAAACAGTGAGATCAGAAGCAGAACAATACCGATCGTGAACGTTGCATCTCTTGAGGTTCCTGTAATTCCCTGCGGTCCCTTGATGATAACTACTCCATCTGGTTCCATTCCAAGTGACATGGAATCCTTAATCGATACGTGAAGACCGTGACTGTCCTTTCCAACGTACAGAATATTCAAAAAGTTTTTGATAATCTCACCAAATGCCAGCGTAACGATTGCCAGATAGTCTCCGCTTAAACGAAGTACCGGAATTGCGATCAGAAACCCAAATACAGCAGCTACTGCTGCTCCGATCAGAATTGCGAGCGTAAACCGAAGCCACGTCATCGGAATTGCATCCTTTGCCAGGTTTGTAAACAGTGCGCTCGCAAATGCTCCCACACACATAAATCCTGCATGGCCAAGGCTCAGGTCACCCAAAATACCAACCGTCAGGTTCAGGGAAACTGCCATGATCGAATAAATGCAGACCGGAACGAGCAGGCCGGAAATCGAGTTTGATACCATTCCCTGACTCTGCAGCACCATCATCACTGCCCACGCTGCAATTACTATTCCATAGGTCACCGCATTGCTTTTCGCTGTCTTGTTTAATTTTTTTCCCATTTCTGCCACCTACACTTTCTCCTGAATCTTCTTTCCGAGAAGTCCTGTCGGCTTCACGAGCAGCACTACGATCAGAACTGCAAACACAATTGCGTCCGCCATCTGGGAAGAAATATACGCCTTGGCAAAAATTTCAATAATACCAAGCAGGATTCCTCCGATCATTGCACCAGGCACGGAGCCGATGCCGCCAAATACAGCCGCAACGAATGCCTTGATACCAGGCATAGAGCCTGTATACGGATTCAGGGACGGATACGCGGTGCACAGAAGAAAACCGGCGATCGCAGCCAGAGCTGAACCGATCGCAAAGGTCAGCGCAATCGTACCATCTACATTGATTCCCATCAGCTGGGCAGCGCCTTTGTCCTCAGATACCGCCAGCATCGCCTGGCCTGCCTTCGTCTTATTGATAAAGAGGATCAGACCTGCCATGATCACGATACAGGCCACGATCGTGACGATCGTAACGGAAGAGATCACAAGATTTCCGTCTGCCAGAGAAAGTGCCGGAAGTGTGATCCGGTTCGGAAAAGATACGGTATCCGCACCAAAGATCAGAAGCGCTATGTTCTGCAGCAGGTAGCTGACACCGATCGCTGTGATCAGAACTGCCAGCGGCGAAGAAGCATTTCGCAGCGGACGGTAAGCCACACGCTCAATCACAACGCCGAGTACCGTACAGCCAACCACTGCCACAAGGATTGCCGGGATTACCGGCAGGTTCATTACATTTAATGCATTCAATACAACGAATGCTCCGATCATGATAACGTCGCCATGTGCAAAGTTCAGCATTTTTGCGATTCCGTATACCATTGTATAGCCAAGGGCTATGATCGCATAGATGCTTCCAAGGCTGACGCCATTGATAAGATAAGAAAGAAAGCTCATATTGGCACCTCACATTTCAGGTTTTATTTCAGATCCTTTTTGATCCGGGCCGGTATCACCTGGTTCCAGACCTGATAGCCTTTCTGGTTAAAATGGAGCTGATCACTCCGGTAAAGCTCTTTTCGCAGTTTTCCATTCTTTAAAAGATACGGTGTGCAGTGAATGAATGAAACTCCGGAAGTTTTGCTGCAGAAGCTGCTCACCGCCTTATTGCAGATTTGATTCTCCTTCCACAGATTCCATCGTCTGATCGACGGCGCAATGGAAATATAGTAGATCGGCACACCCGGAAGCTTTGTTTTCAGCCGTTTCAAAAGCAGGCAGGCCTGAGCCGCCGTAGCCTTTCCGCTTTTTCCTCCTGCAATATCGTTGGACCCAACGTATACGACTACCGCTGATGGTTTGTAGTTCACGATCAGCTTCTCGTACAGTGTCATCCAGTCCTGTATTGTTGAACCGCCGATTCCGTTGTTGACCGTTTTCAACGGAGCAAACGCCGTGGATGCACTGGTCCAGTACTCGATGTAAGAACTGCCTGCCAGAACCACACGTCCCTGGTTTTTGGCAGGTACGTTTTTTTTCTGCAGATAATTCGGCATCCATTCTATGCCGGTGCGATACACCTTCACCATACACTGGTATGCTTTTCCCCGGTACTTTGCTGTGATCACACAGCTTCCCGCACGCCTTCCGGTCACAGTTCCTGTGCTGCTTACCACAGCTGTTTTTGCATTAGAACTGCTCCATGTCACCTTCCCGGACACATTCTGAAGCTTCAGTGTTCTGGTATGTCCCACTGTCACAGAAAGATTCTTTGCACTGAGCACCGGAGCTGCTGCCCGTACCTGCAGTGCAGACAGCCAGAAAACAATACACACACACATCAGAAGCAGAATGTACCGGAATTTCTTTGAAATTGTAGTTTCCCCGGTCAAGATCCTGTTTCCCCTCTCTTTGATTTTCATGATCCTGATCAAAGCGGATATTCCCGGTCCGCCTCGCCACTTGCTATGCGCCCCGTTTTACAGAAGAACTTCTGCTCTGCTGTAAAACGGGGAGTACAGACTGCAGATACCGGATCATGAACAGACACAGCCGGGCTGGTTCACCCGGGGCTGCGAAAGAAAGCCGCTGCAGAAATCCTGCAGCGGCTGCATCATTGCAACGAATTACATTGCTGCGTAAGCGCCATCTGTGATCTTAACAGCCTTCGGTGCCTTGTTCGGCTCGCCGTCTGCTGTCCAGGTCATTCCCTCACCGGTCAGACCGTCAATGGAGATCTCTGTCATTGCAACTTCCATTGCATCACAGATATCAGAAGCACTCATATCCGGAGTTACGCCGGATTTCTCGATCGCTGCCTTGATTGCATACATTCCATCGTATGCATCTGCTGCGAACTGGTTCGGCGTATCACCGTAAGCTTCTTTATAGGCTGCTACAAACTTCTGAGTCAGCTCATCGTCTGCATCTGCTGCAAACGGTGTCAGAAGCATGACGCCCTCTGCCAGAGAAGTATCAAAGCCTTCCACATTCAGAAGTCCGTCCAGACCGTCGCATCCAAAGAACATCGGAGCGAATCCCATGCCGTTTGCCTGTGTCAGAATCAAAGAAGCCTCCGTATAGTAAATCGGAAGGAATACGAGTTCTGCACCGGCATCCTTTGCTTTCTGCAGCTGTACTGTGAAATCAGTCTTGCTGTCTGCGGTAAATGCCTCTGCAGATACGATCTCAAGACCCTGATTTGCTGCCTCTGCTGCAAATTTCTCATAGATACCTGATGAATATACATCAGAGCTGTCATAGATCACACCGATCTTGGTTGCAATCTTGTTCTCGCCGATATACTGAGCGGATGCAGTACCCTGGTTCGGGTCTGAGAAGCATACACGGAATGCATTCGGATTCTGAACACATTCTACAGCAGATCCTGACGGGGTCAGCTGGAACATGTTGTCATTTGCTGTCTCTGCTGCTACCGCAATACAAGGAGCAGAAGTAACCGTTCCAAGCAGCATCTGCATGCCCCAGTCTTTCAGGCTGTTATATGCATTGACTGATTTCTCTGCATCATGCTCGTCATCCTCAAACTGAAATTCAAACTGAACTCCACCGAGCGCATTGATCTCATTTACTGCAAGCTCCGTAGCGTTCTTTACTGCCTGTCCGTAAACAGCTGCACCGCCGGTCACAGGTCCGATTCCGCCAACTTTAAATGCATCGCCATCCGCAAAAGCCGTTGTGGAAAGCAGCATTGCTGATGCGCATGCCAGACTGACTACTTTGACAAATTTCTTCATAATAATCTCCTCCTTGAATTTTCCTGAAATAAACAAAGAGCCGCAGAAACACGGCTCCTTGTGCTTTCTTAGGGCAATCATACCCACTTTGTATGTGTTTGTCAAGAATTTTCGCGAAAAATGTTATGGCAAGCAGCTACATCTGTCCGCCTGCTATAGACATTTTTTTATAATGTTTCAGACGTATTTACATGTTTCGGGCCGGCTCTGCTGCTATCTGCCCAAATATTCCTTATTATAAAACATTTTTTCATTGTATTGCCATCTTTTTTTCCGGAATCTGAACAGAGACTTAACTCTTCTGTCTGTTTGAGAAAAATCCTTCCGGCTTCCTTACTTACATCTGCCTGCGGAATTAATACGCTTTGCCCCAGTATACCATCTTTGTTGCCGGCCTGCCGCAGTAAATACATTTATCGGAAAGCTGCTCCTGATGGAACGGGATACAGCGGGATGTCACGCCAAACTCTTCCTTGATCGCATCCTCGCACTCCTGGCAACCGCACCACATTGCCTTGATGAAGCCCGGTTTCTCATCTGCGATCTTCTTAAACTCTTCTTTTTCGGTTGCCTCGTACGTATGCGCGTCTCTGTGTGCTCTTGCACGCTCCAGCATATCATGCTGCTCCTGCTCCAGCACCTCCGCTATCTTCTGCGGAAGCTCCTCAATCGCCGCTGTAATCTTTTCGCGGGTATCTCTGCGCACGATCACTGCCACGCCATTTTCGATATCCTTCGGTCCAAGCTCGATACGTACCGGAATTCCGCGCATCTCCTGTTCAGAGAATTTCCATCCCGGGCTCTTCTCGGAATCGTCGAGCTTCACGCGAAGTCCGCTTTTTGCAAGTGCTTCTTTGATCTCGTTTGCTTTTTCCAGAACGCCCTCCTGCTGCTGACGGATCGGAATGATCATGACCTGCGTCGGTGCAATATGCGGCGGAAGCACCAGTCCGCTGTTGTCGCCGTGTACCATGATGATCGCTCCGATCATACGGGTCGTCATCCCCCAGGAAGTCTGATGAACGTATTTGAGCTTGTTATCTTTGTCTGCAAACTGAATGCCGAATGCCTTTGCAAATCCATCGCCAAAATTGTGGCTGGTACCGGACTGCAGTGCTTTTCCGTCATGCATCAGGGACTCGATCGTGTATGTCGCCTCTGCACCGGCAAATTTCTCTTTGTCTGTCTTGCGTCCCTTGATAACCGGAATAGCCAGCACCTGCTCACAAAAATCAGCATATACGTTCAGCATCTGAATCGTACGTGCCTCTGCCTCCTCGGCAGTCGCATGTGCAGTGTGTCCCTCCTGCCACAGGAACTCTCTGGAACGCAGGAACGGTCTCGTTGTCTTTTCCCATCTCATAACGGAGCACCACTGATTATAGACTCTCGGAAGGTCACGATAGGAATGGATATCATTCTGATAAAAATCACAGAACAATGTCTCTGAAGTCGGACGTACGCACATACGCTCCTGCAGCTCTTCCAGCCCGCCGTGTGTCACCCATGCAACCTCCGGTGCAAAACCTTCTACGTGGTCCTTTTCCTTCTGAAGCAGGCTTTCCGGAATCAGCATCGGAAGATATACATTCTCTACGCCTGTCTCCTTGAAACGGCGATCCAGCTCATGCTGAATGTTCTCCCAGATCGCATAGCCAGCCGGTTTAATTACCATGCAGCCTTTTACACTTGTGTAATCACACAGCTCTGCTTTTTTTACAACATCCGTATACCACTGCGCGAAATCCTCATCCATTGAGGTGATCGCTTCTACAAGCTTCTTTTCCTTTGCCATTTTTTCTTCTCCTTTTTCCATCATGGTAGTGTCAAAAACTACCTGTTTTTTTGTTTTAAAATCTTTTAAAAACCTTGATTCTATGGGAAATCTGCAATAAAAAGAGCATTGACCTCCCTTTTCGTGTATAATGAGTTCACCACAAATCCATTACCTCGAAAGGAGCCAATGCTCATGGACATTATACAATACTTACTTTCTATAATTCAATATCTTTACCAGCAAAACTGCTGGCTTATTCACTTTATTTGCAGATATATCCCACTTAAACAGTGGGCTTTCGATGATTCCCATTCCCCAAAGTATCAAAAATTCAAGATTGATGAACTTCCTCTGATCACTGACTTCCGTCAGGACTGGACCTACAGAGAGCTGATCCCTTACTACGAAAAGCGTTACGGTAAGAAAATCCGCCCTATCAGCCGACGTTCAGAGTGTGATATCCCAGACTCCTGCACCTGTCCGCGTTGTGATGCACCAAAACCCTTCCTCTACAAGAATAACGGTTCCAAAGGACAGCTCATGTGCAAAATCTGCGATGCCAGGTTTTCACCAGATGAAAGCAGGTTCGCTTCTGTGAAGCTGCGTTGCCCCCACTGTGGCAACACCCTGGTTCCTAAAAAAGACAGAAAACATTTCATTGTCCATAAATGCGTGAATCCTAAGTGCCCCTACTATCTGCACAATCTAAAAAAGGTAGATAAGGCAGATCGGAAAGAATACTTTGGCAAGAATAAATACAAGCTCCATTACATCTACCGTGAGTTCACGATCGATTTTTTCAGCATGGATTTAAATGCCCTGCCTAAAAATGCTTCCTCACTGAAATTCAGCAGACACAACGCTCATGTCATGTCCTTATGCCTGACGCTGCATGTTAATCTGGGACTTTCCCTGCGCAAGACATCACAGGCTTTAAAAGACCTGTATAACATCCGCATCTCTCACCAACAAATCGCCAACTACTGTAAGACTGCCGCCATCTGCATCAAGCCTTTCGTGGATCAGTACCCCTACGAAAAGAATGAGGTCTTCACTGCTGATGAAACCTACATCAAAATCCGTGGTATCAAAACCTATGTCTGGCTGATCATGAATGCCGCTACACGCTCTATCCTTGGCTATCAGGTATCTGATAACCGTGGTGTCGGACCCTGCATCCTTGCTATGCGTATGGCCTTCCAGAATCTCAAAAAGCTTCCGGAAAACTTTAAATTTATTGCTGACGGATACAGTGCTTATCCCCTTGCCGCTATGGAATTCGCAAAGAAATTTGGCAAAGATTTCACTTTTTCCATCACTCAGGTAATTGGACTTACCAACGACGACGCTGTCTCTACAGAACATCGTCCATTCAAACAGATGATTGAACGGCTGAACCGTACTTATAAAGCTGCTTACCGCCATACAAATGGGTTCGACAACATCGACGGTGCCAACTATGATCTGGCTCTCTGGGTCGCTTACTATAACTTCCTGCGTCCGCATAAGCATGCAGGCTATAAAGTCCTCAATGAAATAGAAATGCTCCAGGGTGCCGACAATATGCCCGGCAAATGGCAACTCCTGATCTTCCTTGGTCAACAGACCATTCTGAATATGCAGAAAAACAGCACTGCTGCACCGGAGCGGAACTGTTGTCAATAGAACCGTGGAATACCGGAACAGACGGCTTTGCCGGCTGTGAGGATATGCCGCGAAAGTCTATTGACATAAAGTTCCCGGATTATCCTGTCCAGCAGAAAAGGGGCAACTGCTCCCTTTTCCTGCCTTCCGGCGAGGATGGGTTCGGGCAATGCCCGATAATGG
This sequence comes from Lachnospiraceae bacterium, assembly GCA_902363665.1. Lineage (GTDB taxonomy): Bacteria > Bacillota > Clostridia > Lachnospirales > Lachnospiraceae > Choladousia. Next base: position 240,163 of record CABJAW010000002.1, read on the forward strand.
GTCAAGGGACTGGTCCCTTGTGGGTTCTTAGGGCAACGCCCTAAGCCCTCGGAGAGCGTATTGGAATTAATATCTGCAATTTTCAAGGTTCATTTGAGCCTTTTTCTTTGGCTCTGTTTTTTCATAATTTATTTGACACTACCTCCATCATCAGGCGGATATTCGCAATCCGCTTCGTTACCTGTAAGATCATGAGGGATTCTCCCAAAGATTCCGTTACTGAAAACTTATAAAAAGTTATAAACCTCTATGTTTCATTCCTACTTCAACGAGTATGCTTTTGATGATATAAATATCAATCTACTCACAAGTTCCTGTACTCTCCATAGGCGTAAATTCCGGACTAACGTATCCGTACCTATTTGCATCAACATTTCAGTGTTAGCTTGCAAATCTTTCTCCATAAGCCTTGAGATTTATAGATGCCTGGAAATCCCTGTCTATGATATTCCCACACTCACATCTATAAATTCTGTCTGATAACTTCAAATCTTTTTTGATGTTCCCACAACAGCTGCAAAGCTTTGATGATGGATAAAACCGGTCAGCCACAATAAGCGGAATCCCTTTGTCATTGCACTTATATTCAAGCTGTTTCCGAAACAAAAAAAATCCCTGTTCCTGGACTGCTTTGGATAAATGTCTGTTTTTCATCATTCCACTGATATTCAGATCTTCAATACATATAAATCTTGGTTTTCGATTTACGATTTCCGATATGGTCTGATTCAAATAGTTTTTACGGATGTTTGTTAATCTGTGATTTCGTTTTAATAAAAGCTTTTCCTTTTTGATTACATTATTTGTTTTACAGTAACTTTCCCCTTTCTTATTTTTCCCGTAAGAACGAGAGATACTACGCTGTAATCTGCGTTTCTGTTTTTCTAGTTTCTTTACTTTCTGACTCTTATTGATGTTCTTATACTTAACAGCGTCAGAGCAGACAGCTAAATCTTTGATCCCTAAATCTATGCCGATCCCCTCATCACGAAGTGTTTCCCTGCAATCAGAAAATTCCACACATACACTGATCCACCAGTTCACTCCGTCAAAGGATATTCTCGGATTCATATATTTAACATCTGTCGGAATACGTCCATGTTCTGCAAGTCTTACCCAGTTCATTTTTTGTTTATTTGCTTTCCTGCCGGAAGAAAAGCCTTCAAATTTAACGTGGGTATTACTGAATCGTATCTTAACGTTGTCCTGATAGAACTTCGGCATTGATCTCTTTTTGGACTTGAATCTCGGGAATTTTTGCAAACCCTTGAAAAAGTTCTTATAAGCAGTGCAGGCATCTTTGACCGACTGTTTTGTTACATTATTTGAAATATTCAATAACCATGCATATTCATTAGAATGTCTAAGCTTTGTAAATTCCTTTCTGAGTTCTGAATCTGAAAGGAACCTGCCACCTTTTTCATAATTCTCTTTTTCCCTGGCCAAAGCCCAGTTGTAAGCAAATCTTGAAGCACCTGCGTACTGAAACATCTTAGTTTTCTGTACATTGTTTGGTATCAGCATTACTTTTATGGCTTTTACCATCTGTTTCCCCCTGTATCAATTCCCGGATAAGTTTCTTAGCTTTATTTGCCCGCTTTCCTTGTAATAAAACTCAACATGTGCTTATATGATTTTATAATTTATATTTAGCTGTTAATAACCTCCTTACAATATTAAAGCCGGCATTTCCGTGTCCCCAAGGGACCGGAAATGCCGGCGGTACCACCCTTTTTAACAGCAGCTGCTGTTCTCTTCATTTTTCTCGTTAACGCCGAAATACGCCGTATTTTCATACGAAGCTCCAAAGCCGGTTCATTCCCGCTGCCTGAGGCCTCACACCAACCGGCCTCTCTCTGACAGGTGCACTGGAACTACTGATCTTTTTCATCGCCTGTTTATTTTGCCTGTGATCGTCCGGTGTCAATCTCACAGAAACGAAATTTTATAAGTATCTTTCGCCTGCACATAACCGAACAGTAACATTTTAATAAACCGTTTTTTGTTTGTCAAGCCGCAGAATTGCTTTTTTCTGATTTTTATGCTACGCTTGCCCAGAGCATGAGGATTCTGATTTTTTCAGCAAAACAGGATTATAGCAATTCTGCCAAATCGTCTTGCCTGCATTATTTTATTGAATTGCTATAGAACAAAAATCCTGTGATGATACAGACGAAAGGATTTTATTATTATGAAAAAACGAGACCTTCTGATCACAGCCATACTTCTTCTTTCCGCCATACTTCTGTGGTTTGGAATCCGCCTCGTCTCCCCGCGTCAGGCCGCTTCCATCCGTATTACCGTCGACGGAAATGAATTCGGTATCTTTTCGCTTACGAAAGACCGCACAATTCTGATCGGCGATACAAATGTCTGTGAAATTCAGGATGGAAAAGCGCACATGTTAAGCGCCAGCTGCCCGGATCAGATCTGCGTCCATCAAGGCTATATCAATGAAAAAGGCGGTATGATCACGTGTCTGCCAAATCGCGTCGTGATCCAGGCGGTCGGGACGGATACACTGGATGGCGTTTCGTGAGGATACGGGTGAGAACCTTTCATTTCTTCTCCTGCTATGGGAGCAGACGCATTTTAACCGAGTCAAGCAAGTCCCCTGCTTCAATTGCGCGGAGCAATAAGCAGTGGGTGGGGACTTGCTACTCGGTTATGAGCAAGTAGCGAAGCGGATTGCGAATATCCGCTTTGACTACGGACTTCGTCCGCGGCGTCTGCAAATTATAAGGAATCCTCCCGCTTCGCGGGTCCCTCCTTATAATAGTACCCAAATGGTCTGCCGTGGTCTTTCCATTTTGCAGTCTTGAAATCCGAGAAGCCGAAGGTCTGTGCCATATAGCATTCCTGCGGATTCTGCAGTCCCGGCACACCGAGGACAAAGCTTCCGTCTGCCTTCCTAGCCAGGAGCAGATGGTGGTACTGGTAAAATCCATGAAGCAGGAAGCTGCTGCGGCCAACCTGCCATCCTGCCTGCTGCAGTGCTATGAGATCGCAGGGCAGGATCTTAAAACACGCCTCAAACTGCGTATCCCCGAACGGCTCAAAGGCTTCCCTGCGCTGTATAATCGCATCGCATGGTGAAGGCGGCGTACTGCGCCGGCTGAGTTCTGTATAAATTCCGTCCTCTGCGAGCTGTGCAGCCTCCACATAATCCATCGCTCCACCCGCAGCAGCAGCTTCTTTTCCTGCATCCCCGTCCGCATACTGAGACAGTTTCTGTCCTTCTTCCGCTGCAGCTGCATACCGTTTTTCTTTCTCTGATTTTTCCGCTCTTTTCTCTATGTGCTCATTTTGCACATTTTCACTTTCAGTCATCGGTTCACGACCGTCTTTCCTGCTGTTCTCAACAAATTCTCCTGTTTCTGAATTTTCACCGACTTCTGTGCGCTTTACGTCCCATTTATCCGGCAGTTCCAGCACGAATCGATTTATTTCGATTGGATCATCATCCCACACGGTCACATACCGGTGTCCGTCTCCGCACTGGATCCAGATCCCGGCAAGATCAGAAAATCCGTACTGCTGCTTCCAGATCGGAGTGTCGGCGCGGTAAGCCCACTCTTCAAGCATCTGATTCCCGCAACGCATTGTCCCCATCAAAAGACCCAGCAGATACTCTTTTTCTCGTACAAATCCATACACCTGCACCGGTGGCTCCGGGCTGTGCACAGCAGTCAGTCGAAACAGAATCCTCCACATCCCGCTTCGCAGTTCAACCTTCGCAAACCCCACATTGTTCATCTTTTTTCCGTCTATGTACTCGTAAAAATAAGCAATAAAACGTCTGTACTCCGGCATACTCTCCATCCTTTCCGCTTTCTTTTTTCTCCTGCAGGCAAAACTGGCTGTTCTTCCGTTTTTCCTCTCCCGATAAAGCCGGGGAGAGTTCCTGCCTTATCATCATTCTATGCCAGAACGCCCTGACATATGACGTTTTTCTTTTTCGCATATATTTTCCTGTTTCGTCCAAAAATATTTCTGCAGCCCGCAAAAAATCGCTGACACAAAAGGTGCCAGCGATCTCATTTTTCTGCATATAGCCCTGCCTTTCTCAGGGCGTGTCCGAAAAATCATTCCAGCAGCAATTCTACATATACCGTTTCACCATGATTCGTACCGTCAGAAACAGTACAAGCAGTGCTGCCATCCCCTCCGCTGCCGGAGCCGCAAGCCACACACCGTCCACGTCCAGATGCTGCGGCATCAGCGCAAGCGCCGCAATGAGAAACCCAAATGTCCTTGCAAAGGAGACGATCGCAGCCACGCCATCTGCTCCCACCATCCGCATCAGAATGCTGTTGAACATGACCGTCACAACCGCAGCCTCCAATTATCTCCCCCTTTGTGCGAGCTTTCTTCCTGTTTTTTTCGCAAAATTTCTCTTTATTTCTTAACCGGGCTGCGAAGCGGATTGCGAATATCCGCTTTGATATGAATCAGGTTCGCCCCGCTTCCCGCAGCTTCCGCAGAATCCTCTTCTCAGCGCGTGAAACCTGTACCTGCGTCATGCCAAGTGCTGCTGCAACCTGCATCTGCGTGCAGTCTTCAAAATAGCGCAGATGAATGATATGCTGTTCTTCCGAATCCAGAAGCCCGAGCAGCTGCCGCAGCAGAATCCGGTTCAGCAGCGCTTCTGTCTGATCCTGTTCATCCGGCAGACGGTCTCCGAGCAGGACCGGCGAGCCATCGCTGCTGTAGATTGTCTGACTTAAGGACTCCACATCCGACACCGCCTCCATTGCCATGACAAGCTCCTCAGCACTGCTTCCCACCTCCTTCGCCAGTTCTTCCATCGTCGGTTCCCGACCATTCCTTTTTTCCAGCTGTTCCCGTGCACTGTACGCTTTCGAAGCCGATTCCTTCAGCGCACGGCTGACCCGGATCATCCCGTCGTCGCGCAAAAACCGCCGGATTTCACCTGCAATCAGCGGCACTGCATACGTTGAAAAACGCACATCAAAGCTGCAGTCAAACCGGTCAATCGCCTTTATCAGTCCGATGCTTCCAATCTGCACGAGATCATCCCGGTCACACCCGCGTCCGAGAAAACGCTGTGCAACGGTATACACAAGCCCCATATTTTCTTTTACAAGCTCATCTCTGGCCGCTTTATCCCCTTCGTGTACCTGTCTGATAAGCGCAAGGGTACGATCCATCTGTCAGCCTGCGGCTACTCCTTTCTGCAGATTTCTTCTATTTTAGCCTCTGTCTTCTGTCTCTGATAACCGGAAGGCCCATCTGCCATCGGCCGTGTAATCTTCTTCGTCATCCGCACAAACGTCCCCTGTCCCGGCGCAGAATGTACCTCCAGAGAATCCATGAACGCCTCCATAAAGGAAAATCCCATTCCTGCACGGTCGCACTCTGCCTTCGTCGTAAAAAGCGGCTCCATTGCAAGTTTTACATCTGCAATCCCTTTTCCTGTATCCTCCACTTCAACGGTAAACGTCTCCCCCTCAATGCGGCATCGGATCGTAATTGTCCCGGCGCCCCCTTCATAGCCGTGGATAATCGCGTTCGTCACTGCCTCTGATACTGCTGTTTTGACGTCTGCGACTTCCTCAAGCGTCGGATTGAGCTGTGTCATAAACGCAGCGACCGCCACTCTGGCAAATCCCTCATTGCAGGGTCTGCTGTCAAACTCCAGTTTCATCTTATTTTGCTGCATGATCTCCCCCCTCTGAATGGAATGGATCTTATAACCGAATTTCAAAAAACCGTCTCTGAATTCTTATCTGCATTCAGATCAGATTCGACTCTCTTGGCAGCCCCTGATAGATGTCGATAAATTTGTCCAGCCCGGAAAGGGTGAGGATACGACGCATCCGTTCCCCTGCATGGATAACCAGGATCGTACCGCCCATAAAACGCATGGTTTTGTAGCTCGTAAGCAGCATTCCGATCCCGGAGCTGTCCATAAATTCGGTATCTCCAAAATCAAATAAAATGCTGCGTATGTTGCGCACCCGGATCAGCCGGTCGATCTCCTGGCGCAGCTGCTGGGAACTGCAGTGGTCAAGTTCAGCCGGAAGATGCACAGTCAGTGCCGTGCCGCTTAAGGTAAAATGATGTTCCATAATAAAACGTCTCCTTTATTTATGAATGATGTCATTGATGCTCTATGGACTGCCATTCGCAGTTGCTTCGCACCTGCGGACCAACATGCAAAAAAGCACAGTGCAGACCGGTTCTCTTCTGTACTGTGCTTTTTCTTCTTTTCTCTGCTGTATTTTTATCTAACCCTGTTTTTCATCTGCGTTCAGCTGATATCCTGCATCTGGCTCTTACGACATTTTATTTCCGTACTGATCGTATTCCTCACCTGTGTTCGGATCGGTCCACGCCACATACGAATCCGGCTGCGGAAGGTTCTGACTGCCTCCGTCAATGATATCTACCGGGCTATCTGATGTACCTGTCGTATCCGCTGTGCCGTCTGCATTTTCTGCTATCGCATCTCTGCTGTTTTCCCCTGTCGCCGCATCTCCCAGGCCGCTCAGGTCAGCCGCCGAGCTGTCAGAAGAAAGATCTGAGGTTCCGGAAAAATAGCCCTGCACGGTCGCTGCCTTGTCCGGATAGTATTTCAGAAGTTCCTCATACGCCGCTTTCGCACTCGCCTGATCGCCGAGCTGCAGGTATGCGATTCCCATATACAAAAGGGCATCGGAATACTGGCTGTTGCTGCGCTCCGGGTCGGCCTCGATCGCTTTTTTCAGCTGTGCCGCCGCAGATGCATAATCCTTGGCCATGTACGCGGTCGTACCGGAATTGTAATACTGATTGAACAGTGTCGTGCTCACTGCACCCGCCATACTCTCATACAGCGTTTTCGCATTCCCCTCATACGCCGATGCATCCAGCGCTCCCACTGCGTTCGCCGCTGAGGTTGAATCGCCGGTGATGTACTGATTGGCCGCGCCGAGCAGCTCGTCATAGCTTTTCGCTTTCGCTGCCGCATCGTCACGTTCCTTGTTCGCGTCCTCCACTTGCTGTTTGTAGCCGTCGATTTCATCCTGCAGGTCCTGTGCCCGCGCGGACTCTGTTGCAAGTTTGGTATTCGCATCTGTTACCTGACGATTCGCCTCATTGTTGACTGCCTGGCGGTTTGCCGGAACCACGAGAAACCAGACGATCGCGCCTCCCAGCAGTATGCCGAGTACGATATTAATAAACGTCGCGATCGTGGAACTGTCACGAAACGTTGTCGGCTGAATCACCATCTCCGTACCGCTCATATAACGCAATGTTCCGGAAGCCTGCTCCCCTTTGTCCTTTTCGTATTTTTTACTGCGTTTGTTTAAATTTGTACTGCGCCCCGTCGCATCCTCGATCTCCTGCAGATAGCGCAGCGTCGTCGTATTTGTCGTATCGATAACAGCTGCTTTTTTGAGCAGCTTTCTCGCGCGCTCATACTCCTGACGCTTCATATAAAGCAGTGCCAGCAGCTGATACGCCTTGACCAGCTTCGGATTCTGGCTGATCACTTTTTTCAGCTGGATGATCGCCATATCCTCATTATCCTCGCGGCAGTACTGGATACACTGATTGTATTTGCGGATCGTCTGGTTGATCGTATCGAGCCGGTTTTTGTTGGACTGCAGTACATTGATATAATTGTCTGCGAGATTATTTTCCGGCTTCAGGTTTTTGCTGATGACCCACTCACACAGTGCCGACACCGCCTCGCCCGTCTCATAATAACAAAGGCCGAGCAGATTGCGTGCATCGATATTTTCCTTGTTAAATTTAAGGCTGCGTTTTAAGCAGACGATCGCGCCCTCCATGTCGCGCACCAGCGCTTTCTCAAGCCCCTCATTGTAAAGCAGATTCGATATTCGGAAGATCCGCTTCTGAATCGTGACGTCCGCACCGCATCCAGGGCAGTAATCAATCGCAGCAAGAGGGGTATTACAGTAAATACATCTCATGAATTCCCCTGCTTTCTGTTCTTCTTCTCTTCCTTCATCATTTCCTTCAGAATATCCGTCATATCCGTGAGGTCGCGGCTGTAGATCGCATCCTCTGCCTCGTTGACATCCATGCTCGGATGATATTTCTTCAGTTCCTCTTCATAATTAATCATAGGGTGTCTCCTTATTTTTCGCTTTTCTTTTTCAGGATCGCCTTGATGTCCCCCACAAGGTACAGCGATCCGGCGCAAAACAGCATTCCCTCTCCCCGCTTTGCAAGTGCTGTCTCAAACGCCTGCTCCACATCCGGCTGCACAATGATTTCGGCATCCGTATACTTGCGGAACATGCCGCCGAGCACCTCTGCCGGTACAACTCTTGCTCCGTCGATCTGCGTCACGACAATCGACGTGGCATGCACGCTTTCGCAGATCTCCGCGATCATCTTCTCATATTCCTTTTCCACCACCGCAGAAAACAGCAGCGATACCGGCATGCGCTCCTGCACGCTGACAACTGTGCGGATAAACTCTTTGATTCCGTCCGCATTGTGTGCTCCGTCCAGTACGACACCCGGAAGTACTGTTTCCATTCGGCCCTGCCATCTCGTCGCAGCAATGCCCGCCGCGATCTCCCCGTCGCTGACCTCGCTGTTTTTATCAATCACATGCATCGCCGTCACAGCAAGCGAACTGTTTACGATCTGATACTCAGCCAGATACGGCACGGTGATCCGCATTTTGCGATGATCTTCCCCATCATACCTGCAATCCAGCAGAAAATCAATGCTTTTGTCCGTCTTATCCAAAATTTCGCACTGATCACCATAGTACGGATAAACCGGTGCGTGCTTCTCTTTCGCGGTCTGAAAGATCACTTCTGCCGACTCCGGATTACGCGCGTCAAAAATGACCGGAACACCTTCTTTAATAATCCCGGCTTTTTCCGCTGCGATTTTTGCCACCGTGTCGCCCAGATATTCCATATGATCAAGACTGATCGTCGTCAGCACCACCGCGATCGGATGCTCCACAAGATTTGTCGCATCGAGCCGTCCGCCAAGTCCCGTCTCCATCACGAGATACTCCACCTTCTCCTCCGCAAAGATCAGAAGTCCTGCCGCAAAGAGCAGCTCAAAATACGCCGGATGCGCATAGCCGTCCTTTATCATCGCGTCTACTTCTTCCTTTACCCTGGTAAATGCCCGCGCGAACACTTCATGGGAAACATTTTCCCCGTTGATCTGAAAACGCTCCGTGATCTCCACAAGGTGCGGGGAAGTGAACAGTCCGGTGCGCTTTCCTGTCCGTGTTAAAATGGAGGAAAGAAACGCACAGACGGAACCTTTTCCGTTCGTTCCTGCCACATGGATCACCTTCATCGCACGCTCCGGATGGCCGATCCGGCGAATCAGCTCCAACGTATTTTCCGGTTTGTTTTTTTTCGTAAACTTTGGTACTTCTTCTATATAATTTACTGCTTCTGTATAGTTCATGGCTTTCTTCCTTTGCTGTGTTTTTTTGTAAAGGGGACATTTGCAATTCGCTTCGCTGCTTGCAGGATCGTAAGGGATCCTCCCGTAAACGGGTCCCTCCTTACGATATTTCATGATACCACAGCCGCCCCCGTTTTCAAGATTTATTTTTCGCAAAAACGGACGCTGTCTGACAGGAAAATGCTTATTTTTCAGCTTTTTCCTGATTCTGCATATGTCTTTGTGCATTTTTTAATTTTATATTTGCTCGACATTGTTTTTTGTTAGTATTTTCAACAATTCTATTGACTATTTCTTATTTTCATAGTATATTTTTACCAGAGAGGCAAATCATGGTACGATGAGGTAAGTGATTTGCCACAATTTATTTTTAAGGAGGGTTTCAAAATGAAAAAAGTTTTAACCGCAGGCGCAGCAATGGCAATGGCTATGGCAATGGCATCTATGAGCGCCGTGGCAGCAGATCCAGTAGATGTGAACGTAATCGCTGCACAGTACGGTCAGAACACAACTAACTGGTGGGCACAGTTTGTAGAAGACTTTAATGCAGACAACCCGGGGATCAATCTGAACGTAGAAGTAGTATCCTGGAACGACATTTACACCGTTGTAAATACGCGTATCGCCAACGGCGAAGCTCCGGATGTTCTGAACATCGACGTATTTGCTGACTATCAGGCAGATGATCTGCTGCTTCCGATTCAGGATGTTGTATCCGAAGAGACATACAGTAAGATGTATGACGCATTCCTTGACCAGTCTGTAGTAGACGGTACGGTATGGGCTATTCCGGACCTCGCTTCCGCACGCGCTCTGTACTACAACAAAGACATTCTTGACGCTGCAGGCGTAGAAGTTCCTACTACCTGGGATGAACTGACCGCAGCATGCGAAGCAATCAAGGCTTACGATGACAGCATTTATCCATGGGGTATTGATATGACAACTGACGAAGGTCAGGCAGCATTTGCTTACTATACCTGGAACAACGGCGGCGGATTCGTAGATGATGACGGCAACTGGACACTGAACAGCGCCGAGAACGTAGCAGCGATTGAATACGCAATCAGCCTCGTAAATGCAGGTTACACCAACAGCGATCCGGCCAACGACACACGTTACGACCTGCAGGATATGTTCGGAGCAGGCAAGATTGCCATGGTTATCGCTCCTAACAGCTTACCGACTTACATCGCAGACGGCGGCAATGAAGTAAACTACGGCGTAGCTTCTATCCCGAGCAATACAGGTGAATCTGTATCCGCAGGCGTTATGGACAGATTTATGTGCTTCGATAATGATTATACCGACGAAGAAAAAGCAGCAATCACAACATTCTTCGATTACTTCTATGATGATGCACGTTACACCGACTGGGTGGCTATGGAAGGTTTCCTGCCGGCAACCAAGACTGGCGGCGAGGCTCTTGCTGCTGCAGATCCTGATATGGCAAGCTGGATCGACATCCTTGCAAACTGCAAGTTCTATCCGACAGCAAAAGCTGAATGGGCAGACGTAAAACAGGGCGTTATCAGCGCAGAGCAGAATGCACTCCTTGGTGAAAGCGTTCAGGAACAGCTGGATAACCTTCAGGCAGAAATCGCAGGTTAAGTCAGAACCATATTTTCAAAGTAACTGTTCAGAGCCAACCTCCAAAATGCTACGCATTTCGTCGGTGTGGCGTATCCGCCAAATAAAATTTCAAAAACAGGCTTAAAAATGCAAGCATTTTCCGCCTGTTTTATGAAATTTTGCTTGGCTCTGAACAGTTACCTTTCAAAAAACAGAATAAGAACAGAAAATGGGCCGGGCTGTTAAGGTTCGGTCCATTTTTTTAAGTCCAGCACGTTTTTATTTATGACATTACAGAAATGAGGCATTCTAATGAAGAAAAAATTTCGACGTATAGAACCATATATCTGGATTCTTCCAAGCGTACTTCTGATGGCGGTCTTCATTGTCACTCCGATTGGATTCGTATTCCGCATGTCCCTGAGCAAGATCAGTAAAGCCGGTCTGATCAAAGGCTTCTGTGGATTTGACAATTTCCATAAAGTATTGAGCAGTCCGATATTCTCCATGGTTCTGAAAAATACAGTGATATGGACTGTTGCGGTGGTAGGATTATCCACCTTACTTGGTTTTATCCTTGCCATTATTCTGAACAATAATTTTAAAGGCCGTAAAATTGCACGTGCCATTGTGGTATTCCCGTGGGCTACCACACTGATCGTACAGGCAAGTATCTGGAAATTCATCATTGATACCGATTACGGTACACTGAATACACTTCTGATGAAGCTTGGTATTATTGATCACGCCATCAACTGGACACCGACCGCTGGTGCCTATTTTGCCTGGGAGATCGCCTGTGGTATCTTTGTAACAATTCCGTTCGTTACCTTTACCGTACTGTCCGGCCTGCAGAGTATTGATGATGGCTTCTATGAGGCTGCTACGGTAGACGGCGCCAATTACTGGCAGAAGATGTTTCAGATCACCATTCCGCTGGTTCGTCCTTCTCTTACAGTAAGTACGGTACTGAATATCATTTATGTATTTAACTCATTCCCGATCATCTGGACCATTACAAAGGGTGATCCGGCGAACCGCACCGATACACTGGTAACTTACCTGTACAAGCTTGCATTTTACAATGGCAAACAGGGCGATGCTGCCGCTGTTTCCGTGATCGGATTCCTGATTCTCTTTATTTGTGCAAGTATTTACATGGTATCTGTATTAAGGAAAGGAGATGACTGATATGCGAAATGCAAAATCCGTTAAAAAAACCGTGTTACGGGTATTGTTATATCTGGCTGTTATCATCATCTGCCTGATTACACTGTATCCGTATTTTGTCACAATCTGTACTGCATTAAAGAGCCGTGCGGAAATCTTCTCCACCTCCGGTACGGTCTTTCCGGTGGAAGCTATCTGGTCCAACCTGATCGACGTATGGTCTAAAGCTCCCATGGCCAATTACATGCTGAATTCCATCCTGATTGCAGGCGGATCCACGCTTCTGGCCATGCTCTGCGGCATCCCTGCAGCCTATGCATTATCCAGAATGAAATTCAAAGGACAGACCATTTTCCTTGGATTCGTCATTGTTTCCCAGATGTTTGCCCCGGTCGTTCTTCTGATTGGTATCTACAAGGTCATGATGTTTCTGCACCTGACCAACAGCATCATTGGCCTGATCTTTATTAATGCCGCATTTAACCAGGCATTTGCCATCTGGCTGCTGCGCGGTACTTTTATAAGTATCTCCGCTGAAATGGAACAGGCTGCCGCCATCGATGGCTGCAACCGTGTACAGGCGCTGATTAAAATCCTTCTTCCGGTTGCCGCACCTGGTATTGTAACTGCACTGATTTTCGTGTTTATCAATGCATGGAATGAATATACCGTAGCACTGACCCTGATTTCCACAGATACGTTCAAACCTCTGACCGTCGGCATCAACATCTTCAACGGTTACAACATGATTGAATGGCAGTATCTGTTCGCAGCATCCCTGTATGCGATCGTTCCGGTTGTGATACTGTTCATCGGTATCGAAAAGAATCTGGTAGGCGGTCTGACATCCGGTGGTGTCAAGGGTTAAGTTTCTGAAAAGGAGTTTTTAATGGATACGCAAAAAACAACGAACGGATTGCCGCAGGCCTGCCATGGGTTCGCGATTGAAGGCACTTATAAGGACTGTATTTCCTACGGAAACGGTCATATCAATGATACTTATCTGCTGACCTATGAGCAGAATGATCAGGAACACGCATACATCTTACAGCATATGAACAAAACCATCTTCACCGATCCGGAAGCGCTGATGGAAAATATTATCGGCGTGACCGGATTCCTGAAAGAAAAGATCAAAGCCGCCGGCGGAAATCCCCGGCGGGAAACTCTGGATTTTGTTCCCGCCGCCGATGGGAAACCATATTATAAAGACGATTTCGGAGAATACTGGCGTGCTTACCATTATATTGACCACGTGTATGCACTGGATCAGGTAAAAAATCCGGAAGATTTTTATCAGAGTGCCCTGTCGTTTGGACATTTCCAGCAGATGCTGGCAGACTTTCCGGCAGATACTCTGCATGAGACCATCCCTGATTTCCACAACACGGCAGTTCGTTTTAAAACTTTTGAAAAAGCTGTTACCGAAGATATCTGCGGCCGTGCTGCCGGTGTCATGAAAGAAATCCAGTTTGTGCGGCAGCATTCTGACCTTGCCTGTGTGCTGGGCGACCTGCAAAAGCAGGGAAAAATTCCGCTCCGCGTTACGCACAACGACACCAAGTCCAACAATGTCCTGATTGACGAGGCAACCGGAAAAGGCTTATGCGTCATTGATCTGGATACAGTGATGCCGGGTCTGTCTGTCAATGATTTTGGCGATTCCATCCGTTTCGGTGCCAGTACCGCTGCGGAGGATGAAAAAGATCTTTCCAGAGTAAGCTGCAGTATGGAATTATATGAAGCCTATGTGAAGGGCTTTCTGAAAGGCTGCGGCGGCCGCCTGACAGACAATGAAATTGCCGCCCTTCCGCTTGGTGCAAAAGTCATGACCTACGAATGCGGCATGCGTTTTCTGACCGATTACCTCTGCGGTGACACGTATTTTAAGATTCACCGGTCAGAGCACAATCTGGATCGCGCCCGCACTCAGTTTAAACTGGTTTCCGATATGGAAAATAAATGGGAAGAGATGCAGACAATTGTCAAAAAATACATGACAGACACTCATTAACAAAACCTTAATTTTGACCATAAACCCTCTCTTTTTCTGGACACTCAAAAACAACAGTGTTATAATAACTGTAATTCAGGACTTTTCTGCAGTTTTTCGCAGATAAATCCATCATCACGTTTGACACTTCTGTCAAATCTATTACAGAAAGGAATTTGGGATTATGAAAAAGAAATTAGTGCTTGGTCTTGCAGTTCTCGGTACAGCTTCCATGCTGTGTGGTTTCGACAATACCCAGACAGCAAATGATGTGCTTCAGAAAACACAGGAAGCATCAAAAGATGCTGCCGGCGTGACAATGACCATGAAAATGAACTTCGACGGCGCAGTCAATGTCAACGACGGGTCTACGACCTCTACACTTCAGGCAAAGTTAACCGGTGGTTTTGACATGGCTGCAAACATGGATCCGTTCGGCATGCAGATGGACGGAAACGCCGCAGTGTCTTTCTTCGGTCAGAATCAGACTGTCGACATGAAAATGTACGCTGTTACAAATGAGGACGGCGCACTCGATACTTACGTTTATTCAAAAGACTCCGCTACCGGTGAAGGCCAGTGGGAGCACACAACCGACAGCAGCATCGATTACAGCCAGCTGATCAATTTGTCCAACTCTTTCAATGTATCCGATTACGCAGACTGGGGCCTTACCTTTGAGCTTGCACCGGAAGCAGCAGAAGTAGATGGCAAAGAGTGCTATCTTCTGACCGCAGTCATCGACAAGGATGCACTGAACACATTGATCAACAAGAGTTCCGAGCTTACAGGCGAGGATCTTTCCTCCGATACGGATGTTGCCACTGCTCTTGCTTATCTTGATGGCATCTCCCTGAAGCTTCAGTACTATATCGATACTACAACTTATCTTCCGGTCAGCATGCACATGGATCTCAATGACAGTGATCTGACTAACTTAAACGCAGTTTTTGCAGGCGCTCTTGCATCTTCTGATGACAGTTCCACTGCTGAGATCGTACTCAACGATGCATCCATCGATGTCACCTGTGCATACGGCGATGCAGTTGACATCACAGTTCCGGATGAGGCAATTCAGGCAGCACAGGACGTTGAAAACCCGGTTACTTCCATCGAGGACGCAGTTGGTGAGATCGAGTCCGAGGCATCAAGCGAAGTAGCAGTCGGCTAAGAGTTATTTCTATATTAACAACAGGAAAACGCGCGATTCCGCGCGTTTTCTTTGTTTCACCAGACAGGAGGTCTTTGATTGGGCGCCGTACTTCTTTCTCCGCTTTATTTACTGCTGAACGTTTATCTCATCAGCCGGATGCTGCTGTGGTTCCGCACACTGCATTCGTTTCTCGGAAGCCCCTGGTTCGTGATTCCGTTTATCACCTGCTATATTCTGCTCGCGCTTAGCCCGCTCGCGGCCGCATTTGCACCGGGAAAAATGCGCGGCAAAATGCGGATTCTAAACAATTACTGGCTTGGCACGCTGATGTACCTGCTGATTTTTCTGCTGCTTGCAGACTTTCTGCGGATCTTTTACTGCCTTGCCACGCATCAGTCCCTTTTTTCCGCAATTGACGCAAACTCGCTGCGCATCACCGGTGGAATCATTTTTTCGTCCGTCCTTCTGATTTCCATCTACGGAATCTGCCATGCCGCACATATTAAAAAGACCTCTTACGAGGTCTCTGTTCAAAAAAATGCTTCCATTCCGGAGCTGAAAATTGCACTTGTGGCTGACCTGCACCTTGGCGGAAGCATCGGTCTGAAACAGATGCAGCGAATGAAGGATGTGATCGACACGATCCAGCCGGATCTGGTCGTCTTTGCCGGTGATATCTTCGACAATGATTTTGATGCAATCCAGCGCCCGGAAGAAATTTCTGCCCTGCTTGCCTCAATTGACAGCACGTACGGAAGCTTTGCCTGCTGGGGCAACCACGACATTGACGAGCTGATCCTCGCCGGATTCACCTTTGATTCCGGCAGCGACGCGATCCGAAGCGATCCGCGCATGGATCAGTTTCTTGAGGACTCCGGCATCACACTGCTTCAGGATGAAACGCTTCTGATCGATCATTCTTTTTACCTGATCGGAAGGCTTGATGCCTCCTGCAAAAAGAAAAGCGGCATCATCCGCCGCTCTGCAAAGGAACTGACCGCCGCGCTTCGCCCCGATCGCCCGGTCATCGTCATCGATCACCAGCCCTCTGAACTTGATTCCCTTGCTGATGCCCATGCCGATCTCGTGCTTTCCGGCCACACCCATGACGGACAGCTCTTTCCAGGCAACCTCACCACACGCATCGGCTGGAAGAATTCCTGCGGTATGATCCGCATTCAGGATATGGCCAGCATCGTCACCTCCGGGGTCGGCGTCTGGGGTCCTGCCATGCGCATCGGCACCAACAGCGAAGTTGCCGAAATCACCGTACACTTTGCCGCACCGCATGCGCCGCTTTCACGAGAAGCGAAGCCACAGTCGACACGAGGATAACGCCTGCCGCGATCACAAACACCTCCTGCGCCAGCCATACCAGCGGATCGATCGAAGCACGCACACCTTTTGTCATGATCGAAACCATCATGCGGTACAGATCGCCTCCGGGGATCAGTGGCACCAGCAGTGGTACTTCCAGCACGATCACCGGTGTTTTGCGGTGCCTCGCTTCAATCTCCGCGATGGCCGCCGCCACGATCACCGCCCATAACAGTCCGTTTAATGACGAACCACTATTTTTTCCAAAAAGAAAAATAAACCAGGACAACGCCCCGCCGCAGCCGATCAGAATCAGCTTTTTGCCGCGCAGCTGAAACATCATCGAGAAGCCGATCGAGCCAAGGCCTGCGGCGATGATCTCTGTAATTTCCTGAAATGTCATATAAGACTCCTCCTTAGGTCAAAGCGGATATTCCAGGTCCGCTTCGCTACTCGGTTATATTTCTCCAAGAATCGTCAATGCTCCGACAAAGCCTGCGGCAAGTGCGATCGTGCGCAGCAGCGATTCACTCATCCGCAGCATACCTGACATCGTATCTCCGTTTAACATATCCCGGATCGCATTGGTAAACGGAATGCCCGGGATCACAAGCATGATATTGCCCATCAGTGCCGGTTCAATGCTGTAATCCACGGCATATTTTCTGGTCATACCGAGAAACAGGCCACCAAGTACAGCTGCCAGCGCATAGCGCACAATCGCGTTCGTCACCGGACCTTCCAGCAACTGCAGCAACAGACAAAGCCCCATACCCGTCAGGCCGCCGAAAAATGCTTCCCACACACCGCCGCCAAAAAATACGGAAAATACTGCCGCCACTGCTCCATACAGCAGTACCATCCGCCAACCGGAAAGTTCCGGTGAAGTCCGGATCGTGTCAATGCGCTTTTCCAATTCGTGAAGCGGCATTGGCGATGTACAGACGTCCCGCGCCAGCTGATTCATCTCGTGTACACGTTCCAGATTCATGTCATAGCCTGACACACGTCTCGTCTGCGTCAGGATTTCTCCATTCTTTGTATACACCGTCACCACAATCGATGATGTGATCGTAAAAACGTCCGCACGAAGAAACCCGTATGCATGAAACATACGGGTCATCGTATCCTCCACGCGGCTGATCTCGCCACCTGATTTTAAAATAAGCTCGCCCGCATCCAGAATACAACGGATGCACTGCATTTCTTCGTTCATAGGATGATCGTACCCCTTGCTGTTTTTTCGTTTCGCACAGTTTCTTTTTTATCACACTTCTTTCTTCGGTGCAAGTGGGCAGCTCATAAGGCATCCCCCCGCAAGCGGGCAGCTCATAAGGCATCCTCCCATCTGCGATGGGTCCCTCCTTATGAGATTTTTCGCTGATTCTGGTACCGTAAGACTTTTATTACCGGACGCAAGCTCATAAGGCATCCTCCCATCTGCGATGGGTCCCTCCTTATGAGATTCCCTCCTTATGAGATTTTTCTTCTAACCTGCTGCGGCGTCTGACCATAGTTTTTCTTAAATTCCCGCAGAAATACCTTATAGTTTCGGATTCCATGGCGGTCCAGCAGAAGTGTAATTTTATCCTCCCCGCTCAGATCCTCATAAAAATGTGTCATACGTACCTGCCCCAGATAACCGAGAAATGTCTGACCGGTATATTTTTTGAAAAGCCGGCAGAAATGCTCCGGCGTCACCGAAAGAAATGCGGCTCCGTCTGATAGAGTCAGCGGCTCCTGGTAATGATCCTGAATGTATTCCATCGTCTGTTTGATCCGCTCCAGATCACGCACATTTTCCTCCAGACGGCCAGAAGACTTTTCTTCCCGTGCCTCCGTGTCAAGCAGATAAAGCAGCCGAAATACCTCTGAGAGCAGCAACAGCTGATCGCCCTGCCCTTTTCTCTCCTGCAAAAAAAGCATTGACCGAAAAATGGCACCGAGACGCCCGCTCAGGCTTCCCGACTCCTCAGAATGCATAATATACTCCTGAAAACGCAGCGTTTTCCAATCCGGAGTAATGCGCTTTAAATGCGCCGGCGGAATCTGAAGCAGGCAGTAACGCGTCCCACAGTGCGTGTGGGTGTAGTGGATTTCACTTGTATTTGCAAGGAAAAGATCACCGCGTACAAGCTCATACACACTGTCCTGGCTGTAGGCTGTCATCTCCCCTTCCAGCACATAGACAAGTTCCAGATGCTCATGCCAGTGTGCCAGAAGCATTTTTTCCTCTCCTGTATAGCACGCAAAATAAAGCTGCGTGCGCACATCCTCAAAAATAATCTCGTGTTCCAGATTTTTCTGTCCGTTCAAATCAAAATCACCCCTTTTTTCTGAAATAATTCTAACAAATCGTTTTTTAAATATCAATATCAACCTATTAAGAAAGCAAGAAACCGTCTTTTCAATGATTTCATTTTCCCGTAGACTGTAAACATACAAAGCAATATCTGCTGCCATTTTTTCTAATATTTCAGGAGGTCTCTTATGAATAAGTGGACAAGAGTAAATTTTCAGCCGAATCTTCCGCTTCATGAAAGCGGACGCGTAACGGCAAGCAAAGAACACATTCAGCTTTCCAAAGAAGCCGCAAAGGAAGGCATGGTGTTATTAAAAAATGAAAACAACGTACTTCCGCTCAAAAAAGGAAGCCGTATCGCACTTTTCGGGAAAGGAAGCTTCGACTACGTGAAAGGAGGCGGCGGAAGCGGCGATGTGACTGTTTCCTACGTACATAACCTTTACGACGGACTGAAAATGCAGGGCGATGCAGTGCAGATCTACGAGCCGCTCTGTGATTTTTACCGCAGCAATGTACAGTCTCAGTATGATGCAGGTGCTGCTCCCGGAATGACGGTTGAGCCTGCTCTTTCCGATGCGCTTGCGGACGGTGCACGCGCCTTTGCCGATACTGCTCTGATCGTAATCAGCCGTTTTTCCGGCGAGGGCTGGGACCGCTCCAGCATCGAGTGCAACAACGAATTCAATCCGTGGGAAAATGAAACCTCCATGCCGAAAATCTCTGCAGACGTTTTCCCGGACGGCGACTTTTATCTGACGAAAGCAGAAAAAGCGACGATCGCTCAGGTCACCTCCCGTTTTGACCGCGTTGCCGTTGTCTTAAATATCGGCGGGATCATTGACCTTAGCTGGGTACGTGATGATGCGCATATCTCTTCCGCTCTGCTTGGCTGGCAGGGAGGCATGGAAGGCGGCCTTGCGATGGCTGAACTGCTCGTCGGCAAGGGAACCCCTTCCGGAAAACTGGTCGACACCTTCGCAGCCAGAGTCGAAGACTATCCGTCCACAGAAGGCTTCCATGAATCCTTTGATTATGTGAATTACACAGATGACCTCTACGTCGGCTACCGCTACTTTGAAACAATCCCAGGTGCGGCAGAAAAAGTCGTTTACCCGTTCGGCTACGGTCTGTCCTACACCACATTTGATGTTTCTGTTTTAAAAATGTCCGAATGCGGTGACTCGATCTGTGCGCAGGTTCAGGTTGTAAATACCGGACACACCGCAGGAAAGGAAGTCGTTCAGCTCTACAGCCAGGCACCGGGCAAAATCCTCGACGGACCGGCACGCAAGCTGATCACCTATGAAAAAACGCGCCTTCTGCAGCCAGGTGAGCTGCAGATCGTAACGCTGTCCTTTGCAAAAAAAGACCTTGCATCGTACGATGACCTTGGAAAGATTGCAAAATCCGCTTACGTCCTGGAACAGGGTACGTACGCATTCTACATCGGTACTTCCGTACGCAGTGCCGAAAAAGCCGCGTTTACGCTGGAAGTCAACGAACATACAATAACTCTGCAGCTTACCTCCCACCTCGCCCCGACCAGCCTTGCAAAACGGATGCGCTCGGATGGTTCCTTTGAGGAGCTTCCAACCGGCGAGTGCAATGATATGAACACCTGCGCATTCGAAAAGATGGTACCGGGCACCGAGGAAGGGATTCTTCCGGCCATCCGCGGCTGCGCGGCTGCTCCCCTTTATGACAACGGCGGACGCCGTCAGCTGATCGAAGTCGCAGAAGGGAAACTCAGCCTTGACGACTTCATCGCACAGTTAAGTGACGACGATCTGATCCATCTCCTCGGCGGTCAGCCAAACACCGGCGTTGCAAATACCTTCGGCTTTGGAAACCTGCCTGAATACGGCGTTCCGTCGATCATGACCGCAGATGGTCCTGCCGGACTGCGTATTGCTCCGCAGTGCGGTGTCTGCACAACTGCATGGCCATGCGCAACGCTTCTTGCCTGCACCTGGAATCCTGAACTTGTTTTTCAGGTTGGAGCCGCTGGTGCGGAGGAAGTAAAAGAAAATAACCTCGCCGTATGGCTGACCCCTGCGATCAACATTCACCGCAATCCTCTGTGCGGCAGAAACTTTGAATATTATTCTGAGGATCCGTTGATTGCAGGCAAAACAGGCGCTGCAATGGTGCGCGGCATCCAGTCACAGCACATCGCTGCTTCCGTAAAGCATTTTGCTGTCAACAATAAGGAGACAAACCGCAAGCACAGCGATTCCCGCGTATCCGAGCGTGCACTGCGTGAGATCTACCTGAAAGCATTCGAACTCATCGTAAAAGAAGCGCAGCCGTGGACGATCATGTCCTCCTACAACGCGGTCAACGGTCACCGCGCTTCCGAGTGCCGTGAGCTCCTTGAGGATATCCTGCGCGGCGAGTGGGGCTTTGAAGGCATGGTCACAACCGACTGGTGGACACGCGGCGAGCACTACAAAGAAATCAAGGCCGGAAACGATGTCAAGATGGGGAACGGCTATCCGGAGCGTGTCAAAAAAGCGATGGAACTCGGCGAGCTTGGCCGTCCGGAGCTGGAGCACTGCGCACGCCGCGTGCTGGAACTGATCTTAAAGATCGACTGATATCGATCCATGAAAATATGCACAGCTACAAGTAGCTTTGATCGATAAAAGAGATTCCGGGAATACCGATTTACACATTCCCGGAATCTTTTTTACCCTAAAACATTTTGTAAAGCTGACATTCACGGTCTTCTTTCGCCACCTGCAGATTCATAAGAACTTCTCCTTTGCAGGCATATTTTCTCCCTTATAAGGTTTCAGAAACAGGCTCTAACACATCTCCCGATATTCCTTCGGCGCAATCCCGCTCAGGTAATGAATAAACGTCTTCGTCACAATCGACAGGCGGTCCATCGGAGGGGATGCGATCCCGATCGTCCGGTACTGCGGCGGATCCATCGGACGGACAGACAGTGCCAGATTGAAATTTTTCAGAATCAGTTCCGGCATGACCGTAATCCCAAAACCGTGCGATACCATCGACATTACAGAGAAGTCGTCGTTTAACGTGTAGCGCACCTGCACTTTTTTGCTGCTCCCGCGCAGCACTGCCTGAATATCATTGTCCGATCCTTTCATCGGAAGAATAAACGGCTCCTTTTTGATCTGCGCAAGTGTCAGCACCTGTTCACGCTCCAGTTCATGGCCTTCCGGCAGCAGCACCAACATCGGATCCTCGTACAGAGGTGCAAAAGAAAGCCCCTCCGCAGTCGGCGCACTCAAAAATCCACAGTCGATCTTCCCGCTGAAAATGTGTTCTGTGATCTCATCATAATCTCCTGCCAGCAGTTCAAACTCCACATTCGGATATTTTTTTTGAAAATCGCGGATTAAAAATGGAAGCCACTGCGCCGCCACACTCGTAAATGCTCCAAGGCGCAGCGTTCCCGCCACCACCTCATTGATCTCAAAAATCGACTGTTCCAGAGCCCGCTGATCGTTCACCAGCGTCTGGATCGGCTGTATCAGCCGCTTTCCATTTTCTGTCAGTGTTACCCCGTTTGATCCGCGGATCAGAAGCGGCACACCCGCCTCCCGTTCCAGCGCCGCAATTGAGTGGCTGACGCCCGCCTGCGTGTAGTGCAAAAGCTCGGCTGCTCTTGTAATATTTCCGACTTCAGCTACCTTTAAAAATATTTCATACCGGTTGAGTCCCATAACTTTTCAGAATGTCTCCCATTCATATAATTCTCTTTTCAAATGTCTTTACATGGGTATAATAGGACGTTGGGAACCGAAATGTCAAGCGTTCTCCCATTCTTTTTCTAATCAAAGCGGTGGGGTGGCTGCCATTCCCTTTGCAGCGAAACGCCTGCTGGTTCGGGTCAAATTTCATTCTGACGTGAGGTAATCATCATGAGTCTTTTTTCTGATAAATTTTTCAAATCAAACGAAACCACATTTCCGCTCTCGGATACGATCGCGCTGCCTTCGCACCAGAACATCGGCTGGACGCAGCACCGTGCGGACGCACTGATCGGGCTAGTAGCAATGGCGTGGGGCAGTTCCTACCTGCTGATGAAGGTCGGCCTCGGTACGATCCCGCCGTTTTCGCTGATCGCGTTGCGTTTTCTGATCGCATTTTTCGTCGTATCATTGCTCTTCCGGGAAAAAACAAAACAGACTACACCACGCACGCTCCTGCGCGGCAGCATCCTCGGACTGTTTCTGTTTGGACTGTTTGCCTTCCTGATTCACGGCATGCAGACGACTTCCACCTCAAACGCCGGTTTTCTGACAAGTACGACTGTCGTTCTCGTCCCCGTCTTCCATGCATTGATCACCAGACGTCTTCCGAACCGTCCGATTGTGATCGGTACCTTACTGACTATGACCGGCATTGGTTTTATGACGCTGCAGCAGTCAATGACACTGCACAGCGGCGATGTGTTCTGCCTGATCGGTGCCGTTGTCTATGCTTTCCACATTCTGCTTACCGCTGATTTTACGAAGAAAGAAGACGGACTTCTTCTTGGCATCTGGCAGCTCGGATTTGCCGGACTTTACGGCCTGATCTGTACCATGCTTTTTGAGACACCGACGCTTCCGGCTGCTCCGTCCCAGTGGATGGCGGTTCTCGGCCTTGCCCTGATCTGCAGCGCATTTGGATTCGTTGCACAGCCGATGGCACAGAAATACACCACCCCGGAGCACACCGGACTTCTCTTCTCCCTGGAACCGCTGTTTTCCGCACTGTTCGCTTTTCTTTTCCTGCAGGAAACACTCTCCGCAAAGGGATATTTCGGAGCGGCTCTGATGATGGCAGGTGTACTGGTTGCTTCCGCTTCGCCAGAGAAAAAAGCGGCGCAAACCGCTCAAAACTGATTTATCTTCCAAAAAGCCATAACGGCCGCCACGATTTTTTGAATCGCAGGCGGCCTGTTTTTTTAACCGAGTCAAGCAAGTCCCCTGCTTCAATTGCGTGCAGCAATAAGCAGTGGGTAGGGACTTGCTTGTATCAGGAGTGGTACAAGCCACTCCTGATAAGCTGCGAAGCAGCTACTCGGTTATGAAATATCATAAGGAAGGACCCGCTTGCGGGAGGATCCCTTATGATCCTACAAGTAGCGAAGCGGATTGCGAATATCCGCTTTGACAGCAGAAGTCCTGCCGGAACCATCACACACACTCTTGAATCCTTTTTTCTCCGGCAAAACTCCTGCTCTCTTCATTATAAAATCCCTTGCTTTCGCTGTCAATTCTCCCCGTCAACTTTCACAGCAAAAACAGCCTTCTGCTCTTTTCCGTTTCCGTCATACGTGGAAAAATGAATTTTGAAATCACCGGCATTCTCCACGCCGATGCATGCCTGCGCCGTGCAGGTCGCACCAACCGGCGTCTCCTGCGGATAATCCGTTACATCGCCCGGATAGTCATAGCCCATCTTTCCTGCTGTATCCACAATGCCATCCTCCATAGAAAGATACAGTCCATTCCAGCCATCTTCCTCATAACCAAGATTCTCATATTCATACGTAACGAGATAAACAGCCACCGGATTTTTATCCGAGTATTCATTGCGCTCCTGTGTCTCTTCCACCGACAGAACCGTAAGCTTCCACTGTCCATCGACCGTCCACGTCTCACCCATGCCGTATTCATCCTTCGAAACCTCAGACGCCTCTTTTGTCTCTCCTGCCTTTGCCTCATCCAGCTGCTTCTGCAGATCATCGATCGTCTGCTGCATCTCCACGATCTGCTCCTCCAGCTCCTGAATTCGGTCGTCCTTTTCATCCGCAAATGCGGTAAGCGAAAAAGCCGTAAGCCCTGCCACAAATAAGATTGCCGTCATTCTTTTTCTCATTTTCTATTTCTCCTTTTCTCTGAGCACCTGTTCAATCATTTCCAGCAGCTTCTCTGTCTCGATCGGCTTTGTCACATGCCCATTCATCCCGGTGTAAAGCGCTGCTCTGCGATCCTGCCTGAATGCATTTGCGTCATCGCAATGATCCGGATTCCAGCCTTCTTCATATCTGCCATTGCACGGATCTGCCGCGTCGTCTCGTAGCCACTCATGTCTGGCATCATGATATCCATAAAAATCACTGCATACTCATAAGGCGCAGGAAATTCGTCTTCGAAGCACTTGCCATATGCGCCTTCTCCACTGTATCGCGCAGAGAATAGCTGATCACACAGTATCCTTTTATAGCCTACAGATTATCCATCAACAGCTCCGCGTCATATTCTCCCGCCTCGTTGTACTGTGCAAGTTCTTCCCCAGTCCGAGCGCGAACCATCTGCAAATGCCGCTGGTGATCTTTCTAAAAATTCCTGTCTCATTCATACTTTCTGTACATCTCCAAAATGCTTTTTCTATACTTTATCATAGGAAAGGAAATTTGGGAATATGGATAAATCTGCGGAGTCAAATAATTTGTGCAAAAAAAGAGACTGCCGCAGCAATCCCTCTTTTTCGTTTCTTTTACTCGATCGAGCGAGCTATTTTTAGTCACATACATTATATGGTTATTTTGAATAACAATTCTACACCAAAATCAATATTGTTTTAATCTCATATGCATGCAGTGAAAGCGTAATCTTTCCATCCAGATGTGCCTCTTCAATCGCACGCTCGCGCAGATCTCCTTCTCTCCATGACCGCCAGGTGAATCCAGGTGTCACGGTCACCTTCTGCGAGGAACCGGCAAAATCATGAAAACGTACCACAATATACTTTCCATCCTCCGACTTCTTAACCGCATCCAGCTCAATCTGGTCATTGTCAAAGCTTAAGAAGCTCTCATATGAAACCGTGCAGACACCATTTGACACATACAGAGGATCATTCAACATCACTGCCTCTTGCACAGTCTTCGCATCCACAAAATCTCCCCCATGTGGAAGCAATGCATACGTAAATTCATGCATTCCCTGATCCTGCAGATAATCCGGATGTGTAGCGGATTTAATCAGCGTGATCCGCATAACATTCTCCTTGATATCATGACCATATTTGCAGTCATTCAACAGGCTGACACCGTAATTTCGCTCCGAAAGATCTGCCCACCGGTGTGCAACGCTTTCGAATTTGGCCTGATCCCAACTCGTATTCCAGTGATTTGGCCTGCGCACATTTCCATACTGTACGTCATATGTACCGTAAGTAGTCCGAACATCAATTGGGAAAGCGGCCTTCAGCAGCTGATGCTGCTCATGAAAATCGACGTGTGTATAAAAATCGATTCTCCTGGACGTACTGTAAAGGATCAGATCCTGTGCAATTGACGAATGCATAAATTTCCACTCCATATGTATCTTCAGTTGCAGTGCTCCGCATTCTATGATTTCAAATTTTGTCAGCTCCGTCACTTCCCGCATTTTTTCCTGATAGAAAATATCGATATCCCAAGCGTCATTATCAAGCGGTTTATCCTCGAACAGCTGGAATACATTGGCACGTGCTCCTGACGCCAGAATCTCCCGCTCATATTCTTTATCATACAAATCTACGATCTGACCATATTCATTGAATGCAATACGATAAAATGGCGTTTCCACGCTGCGTCCGCAAACGGTAAAATCTTCAGCCTCTTCTCTCCCCGTGCCAGCCTCAAAAGCAATACGCCTGTTTCCCATCGGTGGAACGTCTTTTACTTCCACATAAGTGATCGTTCCCTCGCGCTGCGCTTTCAGCTTCTTACCTTCGGTATCATAATAACTTCCATCCTGTGCACTCTGAATCGCCACAATTCCATTCTGGCTCCAGCCTGACGCATTCCATACCGTGTAATACCCGTCCTTTTCTTCAATGATATGGCGAAATGCATCGCTCTCTACGCCCCGTGCAACTGATTCAATATATCTGTAATCTTTTGCTGAATCCTCGTATACTTCCCGAATTGATGATCCCGGAATAATGTCATGGAACTGGTTGGTCAGAATGTGCATCCATCCCTTTGTCAGTTCTTCCTGTTTTGCCTGCTCCAGATTTTTTTGCGCCAGTGCACTCATAACGGTCAACCACTCTGTGCGGCGATACAGAAGTTCCATTTTCCGGTTCATCCGTTTATTGTGTGCATGGCTTGTATACGTTCCACGGTGATACTCCAGATACAGCTCACCATCCCATACATTTACGTATTCCTCTGTATTTTTTACCGTCTCCTTCAATTCTTTAAAATACTCTGACGCCGTCGAAGTCTTTACAAACGGCATGCCCGGAATCTTATCAAGCCTACGCCTGTTTTCCAACATATCGCGGTTAACACCACCGCCGCCATCCCCGTATCCATAGGAAATCAGGAGTTTTTTATTCATCGCCTTCTCACTGTATGCATTCCAGGAACCATTTACCGTTTTCGGCAAAATATATCCATTGTACGTATAAAACCAGGAACCTGGCTTCTGCCATGGTTCCGGTGTCGTGATAAAATGTGCCAGAATCTCACTGCCGTCGATTCCTTTCCAGATAAAGGTATCATGCGGCATACGGTTATATTGATTCCAGCTGATTTTTGTTGTCATAAACGTATCGATTCCCGACTTTTTCAAAATCTGCGGAAGCGCCCACGAGTATCCGAATACATCCGGAAGCCACAGATACTCTGGTTCTTTTCCAAACTCTTCCTTAAAGAAGCGGCTTCCGATCAGAATCTGTCTGGTCAGTGACTCGCCGCTTGTCAGGTTACAGTCCGCCTCAACCCACATCGCTCCGTCCGCCTCCCAGCGGCCTTCCTTTACCCGCTCTTTTATCTTCTGATAAATGGACGGAAATTCCTCTTTCATAAACTCATACAGCTGTGGCTGTGTTTGAAGAAAAACATACTCCGGATACTCTTCCATCAGCCGAAGCGCCGTCGTAAAGGAACGGGAAGCTTTTTCTCTCGTATGTTTCAGCCTCCAGAGCCACGCAACATCGATATGGGTATGGCCTACGCAGAAAACTGTCACTGCAGACTTTTTATCCATTCCGTCAATCGTTTCGTTCAGCAGACCATCCGCTTTATGAATACTTTCATAAAAAATATCGCTTCCCGGTTCTGACCAGTCAATACAGAGAAATGCCCGATTCAGAGCGCCTCTCAGGTCATGCTGGATTGGATCTGTGTTCTTCAGTTCCTGTATGGTCTGCCATACCATGGAAGAAAGATAATAAAGATCATCGACCTTTTCATCCAACCACGCCAGATCTGCATACGAAATCCGATGTTCCTGAACTTTCGGTTTTCCTCCGCCCTCCAGACCGGACCACAGGCGGAAGATAAGATTTAATTCCTTTCCGCAGAATTCCTTGTCAAAAAATACCTCTTTGTGGTTTCCGTCGACTGCCTGATACATCTCCCCGTCGACATACAGCATCGATTCAAAACCCGAATTGTTGCCTGCTCCGGTCTTTCCAAAATCAAAAATACCGGTTATTCGCTTTCCTTTCCACGCATCCGGCACTTTTATTTTTTTGCGCAGCCACAGATAAGCGTCTCTTCCTTCCCATCTGTCGCCAACTCGCATCTCCTTCCAGCCATCAAAATTCTCCGGCAGAACTGGATTTACTTTCCCCTGTATATCCTCCATTACCTGAAGACATTCAAGAGAAAAACGATCTCTATAACGATACGCTTCCAACTCCTCGATTCTCCGTTCCAGTTTTCTGTCCGTTAAAAACATAATATCCCTCCTTTTAAAAACAGCAGGAGCTCACAAACCCCTGCTGTCCTGATTTTTGTAATATTTACAGTTCCTCTTCGATCAGATTTACTTCCTTCCACGTACCTGTTTCTTCTATTATGAATGTCTTAACCTGATGCGGGTCGAACGTCGTCTTATGGCTGCTTCCCATGAACTGGATCGTGCACTGCGCATCGCGTCCGCTCGTCTCATAGCAGCGCAGGATCGTGCCATTCTTTTTCAGCGGTTTCTTGAGCGCACTCATCACAACATTCTCCGCATCAATCGACAGATAGCTGCTTCGAAGCGGAAGCGAACCTTTATGAAATGTCTCGAACATTGTCACAAGCGGATGATTCAGCAGCCGTGCATCTTTCACCACAGACGTATCCTGCCATTTTCCATCATGCGGCTCCACAATATAGGAATATTCGCTGATTCCCTGATCCATAAAGGAATATTCTTCCTCTTCCTCCGCGCACAGCTCATACGGCTGATGGTGTGCAAACACCGGACTTCTGAGTACGGTGATACCGATTCTGCTGCCGGTGAAATCCACGCCGTTCTTGCAGTCGTTTAAGATTGCAAGTCCGCACGTATCATCCGAAACATCTGCCCAGCCCTGCATTGGCTCTTCCAGTCCGATCGTATTTTTCTTTACGTAACCGTACGGAATCTCTGCATTTGCTTCAAAACTGTCCTTCAGATTTGCCGTATAGTACATCTTGACTGCCTTCAAATGACCCTGCCAGTTCAGTTTTGCCTTCACCCGCACTACATTTTCTCCCTCGTAGAGAGAAAATACCTGCTTCAGCGTTGAATTCTCATATCTGGAAATAAACTGTACCGCTTTTCTTACCGGTCCGTAGTCCGCAACTTTTGCAGAAACCAGCCAAAACTCGCCGATTTTCTGATCCAGCTTCTTCAGTTGATGTCCCCAGGTATCGTTCAGGTCTTCCACCACAGAAACACTCGATGCCTCGCTCAATATCTCTCGTCCGTTTACCTTATCATAAATACGTTCGATCGTACCTGTTTCCTTCGAGAACGTCACTTTCAGCTGATCGTTTTCCAGAATGTATGGATCATCCGCGTCTTTTCTTTCTCTGCATGGTACTTCTTTCTCTGCCGGTTTTATGTAATACAGCGCATATCCAAGTGCCGGAACTTCCGCGGTAAACGTAATCCGCTTTCTTCCTTCAACCCGGCAGGATGGTGCGATCAGCTGATGCGGTGCCACCTTTCCGTCCGCATCCACAATCTCTGCTGTTTCCAGCTGAATGCCGTTCCCAAACATGCCGTTCTCGAATTCTACCGGTGCTTTCACATCCCATGAATTTGGGTTGAATACCAGCATTGGAAGCCGCTCCGGCTGCAGCGGAATATCGATATCAAACGAAATGCCATTCGTCGCCTCTGTCACACAACGATCCGCAATCGCAAGTGCCTCTCCAAGCTGGTTTCTCGCATCGAAATACGCCGATTCAATTGCTGAACCTGCTAGCGTATCATGAAACTGATTGAACAGTACATCCTTCCATGCTTTTGTCAGCTCCGTATCATCCACGTGTTTCCCAAGCTTCAGGGCAACTACAGACAGTGCTTCTGCCACATAGAGTGAACTCTCCGCCTTGCGGTTCAGCTTTTTGATCATAGACTCTGCCGTGTAGCATCCCGGTGAGTGATGCTGAAGTTCCTCTTTGACAACCGGAAGCTCACAATCCCGGATTGCGGCAAAATAAGTATCCGGATCACTCAGAACAATCTTAAGATCTTTTCTCTCTTTCTGCAGCTCTTTAATTGCCTCAAGATTCTTAATCGTCGGTCCGCCGCCATGATTTCCTACGCCATAAAAACACATCATGTGGTCGTTGCCCCCAGAATATTCTTTTGCACAGATATCCACTGCTTCCGGAATATTCTCCCAGAAACAGTAACGGTTCGGAATGCGGAATGCTTTTACACTGCTTCCGTCCGGTGACTCCCACAAAAACGCTCTCGCTGGAAGATCCTTCTCATTTGGATCCGGTCTCATGAAAACATAGTTTTCCATCCCGGACAGCTGCAGAATCTGCGGAAGCATCACATTATGGCCAAAACTGTCTACGCAGTAACCAGTGTGCGCTTTCACGCCAAATTTTTCCATAAAGTAATTCTGTGCGATCAGTCCCTGTCTTGCAAAGGATTCTCCAGACGGGATATTGCAATCCGGCTGAATCCACCAGCCGCCGCAGATTTTCCACCGTCCTTCCTGCACTCTCTTTTTAATGCATTCGAACATCTCCGGCTCATTTTTTTCCACCCATTCATAAAACTGAGCGGAACTTGAGGTAAAGATAAAATCGTCAAATTCTTCCATGCGATCCAGCGCAGACTTCAATGTTGCTTTATTTTCCTGATATCCTTCCTGCCAGTTCCAAAGCCAGACGGGATCCAGATGTGCATTTCCGATCATATGCATTGTTTTCATGGTAGTCCTCCTTTTATCATCCCTTTGTCGCGCCTCCCATGCTGAAGCCCTGCGACATATTATCCTGTGAAAAATGATATAAAATAAAGATTGGAATAATGTACATAACTGCGTACGCAGCTACCTGGCCATATACCACCAGCCCATGTACATCGTACAATCGATAAATATTTACCGATGCCGGGAACTTATCCGCACTCATCAGAGTCAGGAACGGTGTGTAAAAATTTCCCCATGCATTAATAAAATTGTACGTGGTAACGGTGATAAAGCCCGGGAGCATCAGCGGAAGCAGTACTTTCCGGATCGCCTGTCCCTTGGTCGCTCCGTCTACCCATGCAGCCTCTTCAAGATCGATTGATACAGAATCCATAAAGTTCTTAAACATCCAGATTGCATACGGTGTGCCGCTGGCAGACATTACCATGATGACACCGAACAGGCTGTCGATTTGATGAAACTTTACCAGCAGTTTATACGTGGACAGCATCATTGCTGATGCAGGAAGTGATGTAAGGAACAGAAGCCCAAGTGATACCTTCGTCGCAGCCTTTGACTTAAAACGTGACAGTGGGTATGCCGCCATAATCGAAACTACATCGATAATCAATGTTGTAGAGCCGGCTATAATCAAACTGTTTAAAAAACCTCTGAGCATGCCGTTTTTTTCCAGAATCACCTTAAAGTTTTCCAAGGTCCATTTTTCTGGAATCTTGATTGCAAGCGTCGCCGTCGGATCAAATGCGGCAAAAAGAAGCCATAATGCCGGAACTGCAAATGCAATTCCTATCACAATTAATAATGTATAGGCAGCGATATTTCCCACCTGTTTTCTTGTATGCATTTTCATCTTCTTCACCCCCGTTTAATCCTGATTTGCTTTCATCACGCGCAGATATACGAAACTAAGCAGTGCGCCGATGGACAGAAGAATCAGTGCAATCGCCATACCATATCCAACCTGGAATGCCCCAAATGCCTGCTTATACATATAGACAGACAACGTTGTTGTTGAAACACCAGGACCGCCTCCGGTAAACGCATAGATCATACCAAAAGTTCCAAGCGTTCCAAGCGTTACCATGATAAACGTTGTTGATGTTGTTCCCTTGATAATCGGGAGCTCAATGCATCGAAGAATATCGAATTTACTTGCTCCATCAATCTTGGCCGATTCAATAATGTCATCGGAAATTCCGTCAAGCGCTGCCTGGAACATCAGCATACAATACGCAGAACCTTTCCAGATATTGGCGATGACGATACTAAGCATCGGATAGGTAAACGTCCAACTTACTTTTTTAAATCCAAGCAGCTTTACAAACATATTCAAGGTTCCCTTGTCATTAAAAAAAGCTGAAAACATATAAGCCGCTATAATCTCCGGTGTGATCCACCCAAGTACCACCATAAAACCGGTAAATTTTCGAACTCCGGCCCGTCTTTTCTTCATCAACTTTGCAATCAGAAATCCAAAGCACTGTTGTCCAATAATTCCTGAAAACAGAAGAAATACCAGAGTATTCTTCAATATCTCAGGAAACTTCGGATCTGTGACAATACTCTTAAAGTTCCGCAGCCCGACAAAATTTGTCGCAGTTGCAGTAGATCCTGTCAGCGTCATATCCGTAAATGCATAATAAACCGTCGTCAACATTGGATATAAATAGTAAATAATAATCAGTATCGCGGCCGGAAGTATCAGCAAACCTGCCGTAAGCAGTTTTTTCTTTGAAATTCCTTTTCCGATCCTCATCCAAGTACCCCTTTCTGATCAGACTTTCCCCTGGAATGAGTATCAGCTCCAGGTTTTATACAGAGTAGCTTTTACAAAATCAGCTGCAGAAGATTCTGCAGCTGACAGTAAATATTGCTGTTTATTTTACAATCACGTTGTCCTCACCAAACTGGCGGATCATTTCTTCCTGTAAGGTTGCGATTGCCTCTTCCGGTGTAGCAGAAGCCGTTGCAACGCTCTCTACTGCAGATGTAAAGGAAGTTGTGATAGAGGAATATCCCTCAACTGACGGACGGAAGTGTGCATATGACAGCTGATCCTTCGTGAACGGGATTGCGGACGGGGTCTGGTTCAGATACTCTTCTGCCTCAGCCACATCAGTTCTCGGGGATGCTTCGCCGTTGTACATAACTCTTGCAAGGATTCCATCATAACCGCAGAGGTATTTCAGCAGTTCAACAGCACCGTCTTTGTTGTTTGCGAGTTCTGGAATTGCCCATGTCCAGCCGCCTGACATTGTCGTGTAACCCGGTTCCTGACCATCAGATGTCGGAATGTTTGCGCATCCCCATACATCCATTGCTTCTGGATACGGATACTGAGTTGCAAACTGTCCCAGTGTCCAGCTTCCTGTCACATAAAGTCCAACCGTTCCGTTCTGCATATAATCAGCCGTCAGAAGCTCTCCGATACTGGAATCTGCAGCCTGTGCCGGTGTCTCTGCAACCTGAGATTTATTAAAGATATCGTCTACAAAGTTCAGTGTTGTAAGCAGGTTCTCTTTGTCAACAACCCACTTTCCTTCTGCCTCATCATACAGCTGTGACGGCCACTCACCGTTTGTTCCGGAAAGCAGAAGCTGGAACGTACGCATGGAAGTCTCTTCCGGGTAGGTGCTGGATGCATACATAAATAATGGAATGAAATCTTCCACGTCTGCATTTGCTTCTTTCAGCTGTGAAGCAACGTCAATAATCTCCTGCCAGTTCTTCGGCTGCCAGTCACCCTCGATGCCGATTGCTTTGAGGAGATCTTTGTTGTAATAAAGGATCTGGGTATCTGTCGAACACATAACCGCATAGGTCTTTCCGTCTACGCCCTTTCCGCCCTCCAGCATTGCTGCATCAAATTTTGAGAGATCTTCCCAGTCAGCCAGCGCATCATCCAGACAGTAAAGCTTGCCTGCTGCTGCGTCCGATTTTACCATGAAACCATCCTCGGCAATGACATCCGGACAAGTGTCCGCGCTTTCCATCAGAAGCATTGTCTTCGTGTACATATCCTGATCTGCCGGAATCAGAATCGGCTCTACCTTGTATCCGGTCTCTGCCTCAAACTTGTCCACGATTTCCTGCTGCCAGGTAAGAGAGTCTCCCTGAAGTGCGAGTTTAACCACCTTGTCTTCTTCTGCGGATGCTGCTGGAGCAATCGCCGCTGCGATCATCGCTGCCATCATTGTCATCGCCAAAACTTTTTTCTTCATACTGTAATCCTCCTTAGATTTGCTTTATTTTTTACCGTCCCTTGCGAAACGATTTTATTCTGCTCTTTCTTCCGCTTTACCAAAAAAATATGTTTCCAGCATCGAACACAGCGTGTGATATACGATAATGTGTTTTTCCTGAATAAATGCAGTTTCCGTCTCCGGTACGCAGATACAGATATCCGCCACTTCTTTCAGTCTGCCTCCACCTGCTCCGGTAAAGCCAATCACTTTCATATGTTTCTTTACTGCAACTTCTGCCGCACAGAACACATTCTTTGAATTTCCCGATGTGGTAAGCGCAATCAGGACATCTCCATCCTGTCCATACCCGTACACCTGCTGTGCAAAAATCATATCCGGTTCCACATCATTCGCATATGCGGTGGAGAGCACCTGATTCTGAGTCAGTGGGATCGCCGGTAACGCCTCCTGCAAATGATGCGCCATTTCACCAAGCTGCTCTTTCCGTTCCTGTCCGAGCGGCCGTTTCAGATGAAACCCTTTCATCAGCTCTCCCACGATGTGTTCGGCATCTGCCGCGCTTCCGCCGTTTCCACAGGTCAGAAGCTTTCCTCCGCTTTCATAAGATTTTCGAAGCACCTCATATGCTTCACTTATCTGCCGCGAAATCCCCTCTAATTCCGGATGTCTGCTGACCATTTCCTGCAAATATTCTTCTGCACTTTTCACTCTTTCTGTCCTCTTTCACTGCTAACCTGAAACATAAGCAACTGCATGAAAACGGACATTCACAATCCACTTTTGCTGTCTGCCCTTAAACACAGTCACTTAGCAACCCTCATTCAAAACAATTGATAATGCTGCAAAATCACCAATACTCTCTCCGAGCCCTGATTTTACGATTCTGCATACATCCAAAGACCGACCGAGTGCCTCTTTTCTGAGGATTCCGATTGCCGAATCCCAGATCAGTTCGTAGCTTCTCGTAAAAACACTCCCGCAAACGATGACCTCTGGATTTAGGATGTCTACCAGAACTGCCAATGCCGCTCCAAGGTATTCTCCACTTATCGCAAAAATTTCTTTTGCAAACGGATCGCCTGCCTTTGCGGCATCTGCAATTACCTTAGCCGTCAGCGTCTCAAGGCTTTCCGTATCAGGACACAGCTTCGCGGGTGTTCCCATCTGAAGCAGCTCCGTCGCTTTGATCTTTGCAATTTGCGCAATCCCTGCTCCGCTGCACATACCTTCAAAAGAACCAGCCTTTCCGTATCCGACCGGACCGATTTGGGTCAGTCGTATATGTCCCGCTTCACCTGCCATGTCATTCGTTCCATGATAGAGCCTGCCATCTAAAATCAGCCCGGCTCCCATTCCTGTTCCGTAGGTCAGAAAAATAACATTTTTGCATCCCTTTGCAGCTCCGAACATATACTCTGCCAGTGCCCCCGCATTCGCATCATTCTCTAAAAAGCTTGGAACAGAAAACCTTTCTTCAAACAATTTCACAATCTCAACCCTGTCCCATCCAATCAGATTCGGCGGACTTAAGATAACTCCTGCCTCATGATCCAAAGGTCCTCCGCAACTGATCCCGATTCCAGTCAGCTGGCTACTCTCTACATGATGTTTTGCAAGCAGTTCCTCTGTACATTCAAAAAGCTTCTCGATCATTCCTCCTGGACCATCCTCAAAAACAGTCGGGATCTTCACTTTGTCCAAAATAAAGTCTTTTGTTTCACAGTCAGCGACAGAACCTTTTCCAAGCACCACGGCACATTTCGTACCACCGATGTCCACTCCTACTGTATATCTCTTCATTTCCATCGCCCCTTTGTTTTATGCCGCCATTATATATCACCCTGTCAAAATTGTCAATTAAATTTATTTTATTCATGTTTTTTCATAGTTTTTGTTTCTCATTTTCGTCTATTATGTATAGTTATTCTTTATTAATTCTGTTTTATTTAGATAATTTCGTTTTTATTAGTAAATCTTTTTTATTTTATATGTAAAATAAACTTTTCTGAATACGGAAATCAGCAATATATTCTATTGACATTCTGTCTCCGTTTCCATTATTATGAAAATACAGTTTTTGCATTCCCGCTCTGGACGGATATCTGTAATCCACTTCACTTTTTATAGCAAAACGGATATTTACAAACACTCTACACTCATTTAATTTCCAATAAAAACTTCAGAGGCAGGCTTATGACCAGACAAAAAGGAACAAACAACCAAGATGTAAAACGTCAAAATAAATTGCTGATCTTAAAAATGATTGCTACCGGAAATGGTTTATCACGTGTCGATATCGCCAATACAACCGGTCTAACAAAAATGACAGTCGGAAATCTGATCTCGGAACTGTTGGAAGAGCATCTGATTTCAGAAAAGAGTTATGATACGGAATATGAAACGGAAAATAAATACGGCAGACGTCCGGTGACTTTTTCTGTTTCAGACCAGTCTCCCTGTACACTCGGCATTCTGATCAAGCGTGAATTATGTCAGCTGATTATCGGCGACTTAAGCGGAACAATCCTCGATTCTATCACGTATACTTATGAATCACTCGGAAATGCAATGGAACTCCTTGATCTTCTTTACGAGGGCTATCTTCTGCTCCAGTCCCGCACCAGACGAAAGATCATTTATATCGGCATTTCTTCCGTCGGACCAATCGATACTTCCAAAGGGATCATTCTGAACCCGCCATTCTTTTACGGTATCCACGATCTTGAAATCACGGATTATTTCACGAAAAAAACCGGTCTTCCGACCTATCTGATCAACGACGCAAATGCCGGCGCACTTGCCGAAAAGCTCTATGGGATGATGGGAAATGTAAAAGATTATATTTATCTGCACATTATGAACGGTATTGGTATCGGTATTATTATCAATGATGTACTTTTTGAGGGAAGCACTGGACAAAGCGGTGAACTTGGACATACTTCCATCAACTACGCCGGACCAAAATGTGACTGCGGAAACCAGGGCTGTCTGGAGCTTTATGCAAACGTCCATGCTATGCGTGAATCCATCTGCGAATACAGATCGCAGTTTCCGGAATCCCCTCTTTCTTCCATGGAAAAGCCAATCTGGGAAGACATTGTAAAAGCCGCAAATACCGGTGACTCCCTGGCAAAAATGGTGCTGGCTGAGTATTGCTCCTACCTCTCACACGCCCTGATCAGTGTTCTGAAAATCTTGAATATCTCTACAATTATTGCCGGATACACGAATCCGGGCAGAGGAACGTTTATCGAAGAGGTACTTCAGACAAAGCTTTCGAACGCTTTACTTTTTCAAAATTTTGGTACTATCACGGTAAAACATTCTTTCTTTGATGACAATGCGCCTTTGATCGGCTCTATTTCTTTTATCAACAATAAAATCTTTAATGGAGAACTGCCGATTTAACCGCAAATTATTTGGCTCCCTGCAATTGTAGAGAGCCACTTTTTATGTTCTCATTTCTTTTCTTTTTCCTGAATAATCGCCCAGCATTCTGCGATCTCTTCGTCCGATGTGCCACAGACACCTTTGATCCGCTCGTCCGAGAAGCCCTGGAGGAGCATTCTTGTAACGCTGCTGCATATGCAAGCAACAAAGAGAATCTCTTTCTTAATTCTTTCTGTAGTTATATCACCCCAAAGAAATCCTCCTCCATCAACCCCACCATCAGTGTCGCAAACAGGCTGTTGGCCCATGCGAACCAGCTTCTGGTGTAGGTTTCCGGGTGGTCTTTGTCAAAGCTCTCGTGCATAAAATTCGTACCGGCGTGTGTCGTGGCAAGGCAGGAGAGGCACTGCAGAATCTCCGCGCGGTCCGTCGAGGTCAGCGCCTGCATGATAATTCCGATGTGCCAGATATACTGATCCGGCGTGTGCGGGCTGCCGACGCCTTTGGCGGCTGCTCCCTCGAAATAATACGGATTTTCTTTCGAGAGGACGAATTTGCGCGTGTTCTGGTAACGCTCATCTTCTTTTTCGCAGTAATGCAGATACGGCATTGCCAGAAGGCTCGGAGAATTCGCATCATCCATGCAGAGCGTATGGCCGAGTCCGTCAGTCTCATAGACATACATTCTGCCATTTGCCGGATGATCGATCAGGCCGTGCGCTTCGATTCCCTTCTGAATCTCCTTTTGCAGCGCTGCCGCTTCCTGTGCAAGCGCTTCTGATTTCTCGCCAAGCTGCTCCTGGTTTGCTTTTACGATCTCCTGTACATAGCCAAGTGCAACCACTGCCATCATATTCGACGGAATCAGATAGCCGTAGGTGCAGCAGTCATCCGACGGGCGAAATCCCGACCAGGACATGCCCGTATCACCGACCGGTGTTCCTCTTCCCTCGCAGGCAAGCGTGTCCGTCACTACGCAGTGAAAACGCTGGAACGAATATTCCGAATCCGAATGATGCTGCTCGGTACGGATCACCCGAAGCGCTGCTTCCAGCATTTCAGCAAATTTTCCATCAAACACACTCGCATCCCCGGTTGCCTTCCAGTACGCATGCGCCAGGTAAAGCGGTGCACACAGGGAATCCAGCTCATATTTGCGTTCCCATACCCAGTCGTTTAATTTTGTCTCGTCCTGGTGTCCCTGCTTTCCCGGTGTCTCGTTGAATGCGTTTGCATACGGATCGATCAGAATCTGCTCTGTCTGTTTGCGGATCACACCTGCGATCACGTTTCGGAGCTCCTCATCCTCTTTTGCATATTTTACGTAGTGCATCACCTGAAAAGAAGAATCACGAAGCCACATCGCTTCGATATCCCCGGTAATTACAAAGTAATTTCCGTCTTCCTGCTCCTTCACGGTCGTCTCAATCGTGTTCAGAAAGCACTGGCCCACAAGCGGCGCAAGTGCCGGATAAGCTTTCTCATAGTATTTCGTCAGTTCGTCTGCTTTTTTTAATAAAATCCGCGGTATGTTTTTCATGCTTTTACCCCCTGTGATATGTTTCGAAAGTTCTATTATCTTACCATATAAGACACCTTGTTACAATCACAGGATTCTGCACTTTTACTTTTCTCCGAAATATGTTTTCGCAAATATTTTCTTTCCATTACTATCGGCCTGAATACTATACAAGACTTTATCTTGCGAGGCTTCCTTCCTATATGATAAAATGAAATCACTTAGAGCATACATTGCAAATGGATCCGTGAAAGATATCCATGTGCAGACAATGTAAGATTCGATCACTAAAAGGGGGACATTTACCATGGAGGAAATCAAAAAAATTCTTGCTTACAACAAACAATTCGTCGAGGAAAAGCGCTACGAGCAGTACAGTGCCAGCAAATTTCCAAACAAAAAACTGGCGATTGTGACCTGTATGGACACACGTCTTGTCGAGCTGCTCCCGGCAGCGCTCGGCCTGAAAAACGGCGATGTCAAGATGATCAAAAATGCCGGCGGCGTTGTGACAAGCCCGTTCGGAAGCGTCATCCGCAGCCTGCTAGTTGCAATCATTGAGCTCGGCGTGACAGACATCATGGTTATCGGCCATACGGACTGCGGCGTGCAGCATATCGACAGTGAAATGATGATTCATCACATGAAGGAACGCGGCATCACGCAGGAATCCATTGATCTGATGAAATACTGCGGAATTGATTTTGAAAAATGGCTCTCGGGCTTTGATACCGTGGAGGATTCCGTGCGCGAAACGGTTGATACGATCCGCAACCACCCGCTGATTCCAAATGATATCAATATTTTTGGCTATGTGATCGATACACAGACGGGTGAACTCTATCCGGTGTGCGGACCGGCGCTTGATTAAGGAGTTCAAACAGTAAAACACCGCAGACAGCTTTCAGCATCCT
The DNA here is from genome assembly GCA_902363665.1 of Lachnospiraceae bacterium. GTDB lineage: Bacteria > Bacillota > Clostridia > Lachnospirales > Lachnospiraceae > Choladousia. The sequence goes on from CABJAW010000002.1 coordinate 280,236, forward strand.
GACATTTCCCTGAAAGTTTTCCGCGGTTTTTAAGAATACATTCATTTTTTTACGGATATGGTATGATATGATGCTTACAGATCGCATGAACGACATGCATGTAAATCAGGCAGACTGCAAACATCTGTCAGGTCTGCTCTGGAATATTAATCGGATAACCTTTCTGCGGAATCTTAGCCCACAATCTCCCACAAATGTTATCCTGTTTACACCACTACTTACATATTTCATAGCATAGGGGGAAAATGATATGAAAAATCAGATGCGAAAACTTGTTTCACTTACACTGCTTGCCACCTGCCTGACGGCCGGACTTGCCATAAGTGCAGCTGCCACATCAGAAGACAGTTCTTCTGGCAGCATCCCGGATGGTCTGTTTACCTGCACGACCTCCCGCGACGAAAACAACAATATTCTTCTTGATTTTAAAGAATTTCAGCTGACGCTGCCGGATTCCTGGGCCGGAAAATGCCAGGTTTCCACAAGCGCAGATCACGCTGCCTTCTATCACATCGCTTCCAGGGAGGCCTGGACAAAGCCTCTTGATATCGAGCCGCACGGCGGATCCCTTTTCTCGATCTGTTATGCGGAAAATTTCGATTTCATCGACAGCGATCCTTCCTACGAGATTCTTGGAAATGGAGAAAACGGATGCTACTACGCTTCCTTCCCGACCGATATGCAGGGCTACACTGATGACGCGGATATCCTCGCAGAATTTCAGGAACTCTCCGGTGATGTCGACAAGGTGCTGGAGTCTGTTACGTTTAAGAAGGAAGGTGCAGGTGTTTCTTCCAGTGAATACATTCTGCTTCCTGACAGCTCCACCAGACTTCTCACCGAGGCGGACGTGGCAAATCTTGACGCTGACCAGATCCAGATGGCGATCAATGAGATTTACGCCGTACATCACCGCAAATTTGCGATGAAAGAAGTACAGGATTACTTTAATTCCAAATCCTGGTATAATGGCTACATTGAGCCAAACGATTTCGATGTCAGTGTGATGAATTCATATGAATCGCAGAATATCGGACTGCTTGTAAAATGGATGGAAGCCAAAAAATAAAAAATATTAAAATTTTTACATGTGAAAGGCGAAAGCAGGACAGGGAGCTCGGATTCGTTTCCGTTCTCCCTGTCCTGCTTGTATTTTCAATCTCTTGATTTTTCACTCCTGCTCCGGTCTGCGCACCGGCACAAATTTTGCCCGGTTCATCAGCGGATGAGACAGCTTGATCGCGCCCGGCTTCGGACATACCATGACGCATGCACCGCAGTAGTAGCACTCACCCGGATACACCACGAGCGGATGCTTTCCTTTTTCCGGTGACGGCAGCAGGATATCGCACTGACATACCGATGCGCAGCGATTGCAGCCGATGCACAGGCTGTCATCGTATTTCAGCGGCATTGTGCTGCACGGCACCGGCTCAACCGTAAAATCAATTCCGAGATTTTTTGTTTCTTTTGTCGTATCTTCCATCTTACTCATGCTCCGATGCCTCCTCTCCTTCTGATCTTATTTTCAAATCCGGCGAAACCATTTCCTGTTCAAAATTTTCTGAATTCTTTTCCGGCTGCACAGTCCCTGCGTGATATTTTTTCACCGCATACCGCTCAATGTAGTCCATATTCCGCTTCTCATATTCCGTCTGCAGATCGCCGAAATAATCAAGCGGCACGATACGTGTCACGGCCTCACCATTTTCCTGATGGATCAGGATATGATGGCGGTCGCGTTCCGGATCCATCTCCGTGTAATCACTGCGCCTGAAGAACAGCGGTGCGGAACTTGATTTTCTTGCCAGACTGGCATGAAGGACAAGCTGTGATACTGTCAGGATATCAAGCACCTCGTGGATTCGCATCAGATCATGCGGATTGGAAGCCGTCAGTTTCGGAACGATTTCCGTCTCAAAGCTCTTTAAAAGATCAAGTCCTTCAAGAAGCAGCGCATCGCATTTCACTCCGCCGCAGTAATTCTGCATCGCCTTGGAAATCGCCATATTGAGCTCTTTCCAGGACATTCCATCCTCTTTGTCTACGTAAAGCGGTGCATACAGCCGCTGCTTTTCTGCCTCTACATCCGCGTGATTTACCTCTCCGAGCGAAACGGTCCGTGCGTAGTCCGCTGCTTTTCTGCCCGCATAATAGCCGGTCGCACATGCGAAGCCTGCGCAGTCCGATGCGTAGACCTGATCGCCTGCCGCATAAATCCCGTCAATGTTCGTCTTCATATCCCAGTCATGCATCACGCCGCCCGGTGCCCCAAAGAACTGGCGCTCCTGCTCCAGGAAATTCGCAGACTGCCAGCCCGTACCGTAGCTCTGCAGCATATGTTTTTCCGGGTCAAAACCGCGCTCTGTATAATTCTGATAGATCGGGATCTTCGTCTTCGCCTCTTCACCAACCATCATGCCCCAGATGACCTTCCGTTCTGCCTCCGGCATCCGGCTTAAATCCGCATAAAACGGCAGCTGATAACCACGCTTCATCAGCTCCTCAAAATTCAAAGTTTCCGGTCCGCGGTACTCATATTTCGGTTCGTCGATGACACCGCCCTTTAAGAAAAATTTCTGCCCCGGCGCCGGATAATACCGTTCAGACACCGTTTTCAGTTCTTTTCCGTCGCGGTCCACATATGGAATTTCCACGCCGCGCGCGTCAACCATCGTTGCCGCATACCATGTATTGTGGTTGTTGCCCGCACCGTACGGCGGGAAGCTGCGTCCTGCCGCGGAAAACTCCGCCCGCACCGATTTTTCCATCATCGTAAATTCGATACCGGCGCGCCAGCCCATTGCATGGCCGCTTCCGATACTCTGCATTGGACGAAACTCACAAAGTCCCGTCGTATCCGGATTAAACAGCCAGACACGCGCCGGACGTGACATCGTCAGAACCGTAGATTTTGCACGGAAAATACAGAATTTTCCGGTGTGGACATTCATGCCCATCGCACCAATTCCGCGCTTTTTCAGTGTCCCATCTGCGTCTGCTTTCTGCTCCACCAGAAGCGCCGTCGCCTCGGTCCGGTCATAAAGCTTTACCCCAAGCCGCCTCAGTTCTTTTACGAGTGCCGGCTTGAATGTCGAACCCCAGACGCGGATCGTATAGCGGTTCTTATAATCGTACGCAAACATCAGCTTTGTCTCGTCATCCCGGAACTCCGCACCTTTAAACTCATCATCCGTATCGCGCACCTTGCCGCCGAATGATTCCAGGTCAAGCAGACGGTCATATCCCTCGCGGCATTCAATGTAATGCGCGATACCGTTGCTGTACCAGTCCTGCTCGTTCACATATGCACTTGCGATTTCCTCCGGCGTCACCTGACAGCACGGATTCGTACAGGCCGACTCCCAGTGGTCAAAACCGGTGCCGCCGGAGCCGCTGCGCTCTGCCGCTCCTTTTTCCACCAGTGTTACGGATAAGCCGCTGCGTGCTGCCGCGATCGCCGCAAAGCAGCCTGCCAGGCCGCCGCCAAGGACAAGGACATCACTCTCGATGACCTCCTCCTGACCAGCCTCGTTCGCATACGGCCATGTATATTTCATCTCTTCCATATCGTTCTCCTTTACAGCTCCAGTCCTTCTGCATACGGACACGCCGTGTAATGCCCCGGCTGCGTCTCCCGCAGCTCCATAGTACAGCTTCTGCATTCCTCCTTCGCATACGGACAGCGTGCCGCAAAACGGCAGCCCGGCTTCGGATTGATCGGGCTTGTAACCTCGCCCTGCAGCAGTTCTCTGCGCTTGTGGCAGGATTCAATGCTCGGGATCGGGATCGCATTGAGCAGCGCCCGCGTGTACGGATGCTGTGGATGCTCAAAAATCTCGTCCGCCGGAGCATACTCCACACATTTTCCAAGATACATGACCATGATCTCATCCGAAATATGTTTTACAACGGAAAGGTCATGTGTGATAAAGATATACGTCAGATTCCGGTCCTCCTGCAGATCCATCAGAAGATTCAGGATCTGTGCCTGAATCGATACGTCAAGCGCCGATACCGGTTCGTCACAGACGACAAATTCCGGATTGAGGATCAGTGTGCGGGCGATTCCGATTCGCTGCCGCCGTCCGCCGTCCAGCTCATGTGGGTAAGCCGCTGCAAGCCTTGGCGCCAGTCCGACGATCTCCATGATCTCATCCACACGATTATCAATTTCCTGTCTCTTTTTGCACAGCTTGTTGACAATTAACGGTTCTGCGATCAGCTGGCGAACTGTCATTCGCCCGTTCAGGCTTGAGTACGGATCCTGAAAGATCATCTGCATTTTCGGGCGCACGGCCTTCATCTGCTTTTTGCCAAGCTTCGCAATGTCCGTTCCCTGAAACAGAATTTCTCCGGCCGTCGGCTCATTTAAACATAATAAGGTGCGTCCAAGCGTTGATTTTCCACAGCCGGACTCGCCTACCACACCGAGCGTCCTGCCCCTCTGGATCCGAAAGCTCACATCATCCACCGCATGCAGCATTCCGCCCGGTGTTTTGAAATATTTTTTGAGGTTTTTTACTTCAAGAAGTGTCTCGCTCTTTTTATTTTCCATCGATCCTGTTTCCACCCTTTCCGGCCAGATGGCATCTCACAAGATGACCGTCCTTTTCCCACGTCTGCGGTTTCTGTTTCCGGCACTGCTCCATGCAGTGTTTGCACCGCGGCGCAAAACTGCAGCCTTCCGGAAGATTGGAAGGATCCGGCATCAGACCCTCGATCGGATGCAGACGTCTCGCATTCTCCTTCAGGTTCGGAATGGAACCAAACAGGCCGACCGTATACGGATGGTGCTCATCACCGGTAAAAATCTGCTCCAGTGTACCGTATTCTACGATCTCTCCTGCATACATGATGCCGACCTTATCGCACGTCTCCGCGACTACACCAAGGTCATGCGTGATCATGATCACGGAGGTTCCATATTTTCTCTGCAGGTCACAGATGATCGAAAGGATCTGCGCCTGAATCGTCACATCAAGCGCCGTCGTCGGTTCATCCGCAATCAGCAGCTGCGGGTTACAGACGAGCGCCATCGCGATGACAACTCTCTGCCGCATGCCGCCGGAAAATTGATACGGATACTCCCTGCCTCTTTCTTTCGGGATCCCGACAAGCTCCAGCGTCTCGTCAACCTTCTGTTCGATCTCTTTTGAGGACATCTCGCTGCTGTGATGCAGATAAAGTGCCTCACCGATCTGCTCACCGACCGTGAGCACCGGATTCAATGCCGTCATCGGATCCTGAAAGATCATGGAAATACTCTGTCCTCTGACCTTCTGCATTTCATGCTCACTTAAATTCAGCAGATTCTGCCCCTCAAACAGCACTTTTCCGCCTGTCACATGGCCGGTTCGCTCCGGCAAAAGACCAAGGATTCCAAGTGCAGTCGTCGTCTTTCCGGCTCCCGTCTCACCGACAAGTCCCAGTGTTTCTCCTGCACCGATGGAAAAGCTGATATCGTTGACGGCATAAACCGTTTCCAGATCTGTCTTATAACAGATCGATAAATTTTCAATCTTTAATACTTCTTCTTTTGCTTCCATCGCAGCCTCCCTAATCCTTCAGTTTCGGATCCAGTGCATCTGTCAGTCCGTCACCCACCAGGTTGAATGCCAGGGAAGAAAGAATGATAAAGATGCCCGGAAATACCAGCATGTACGGCGCTGTAAACAGATATGTCTGCGCATTTGAGAGCAGTGCGCCCCACTCCGGAGACGGCGGCTGGATTCCCATGCCGATAAAGCTAAGCCCGGCTGCGGAAAGGATCATATCTGAAATTGACATGGTAGTGTTTACAATGATCGGTCCCATTGCATTCGGCAGCACGTAGCGGAACAGGATGCGCGGCGTCGATGTGCCGTACGACCTCGCGGCCTCCACATAGTCCTGCTCGGCAACTGTCAGCACAAGCGAACGGATCAGCCGCACATTACCCGGAATGCACGATACCGTGATTGCAATAATCAGGTTGCGCAGGTTCGTGCCGAGCGCCGCCACAACGGCCAGGGATAACAGAATCGGAGGCACGCAGGCAAATACATCAATGATACGGCAGATCACGTTGTCGACCACGCCGCCGAAATAACCTGCACTTGCTCCAAGGATCGCTCCGAATACAAGCGCCATCAAACTTGTCGCTACTCCGATAAACAGGGAAAATCTGGATCCGTGCACGACTCTGGCAAACAGGTCGCGGCCATATTCATCGGTTCCGAAAAAGTGTGTCAGGCTCGGTCCCTGAAGCCGGTCAGCTCCCACCTGCTCAATACATTTTGAATACGGGACGATCAGATCCGCAAACAATGCGATGCCCAGAATAAAGACCAGAATCACAAGTCCGAGCACGGCAGCCTTGTTTTTGCGGTATCGCCGCCAGATTTCTTTCAGCTGTGAAGTTTTCTTTTTGCTCCGCGTCACGCCTGCACTGCGGAGTGTCTGTGTTGTCTCAGCCACGGCTCTTTCCTCCATTCTGATATTTTGCCTTGATACGTGGGTCAATAAATGCATACAGCACATCGACCAGCAGGATTACGAAACTGAACAGCACCGCCAGGAATAACGTTGCTCCCATAACCATCGGAATATCCTTCTGGCGGATCGCAGTCGTGATCAGCGTGCCCATGCCCGGCATCGCAAATACCGTCTCCGCGATGATCGCACCGCCAAGCGAGGCACCGAAGCCTCCGCCAAGCGTTGTGACGACCGGAAGAAGCGCGTTGCGCAGTGCATGCTTCCAGATGATGCGTTTTTCGGATGCGCCCTTTGCCTTCGCCGTGCGGATATACTCCTGACGGATCGTCTCCAGCATTGCCGAACGCGTCAGACGCAAAAGCCCGGCGGCAGAAGTCAGCGAAACGGTCAGCGTCGGTAAAATAAAATGCTTCAATGAGCTTGCTCCAAAGGATGGCAGCCAGCCAAGCTTTAACGCAAACAGGAGAAGCAGCATCAGTCCAAACCAGAAGCCCGGAATCGATGCGAAGATCAGCGCTACCACCACACAGACGTGATCCAGCACAGAATACTGCCGCACTGCCGAAAGAATACCGAGAGAAATTCCGATAATCGAGGATACAGCCATCGATAAAACAGCCAGTGTCAGCGTGTTCGGAAAACGTGACATAATATCCGCCATGACCGGACCGCGGCTCTGGTAAGAAGTACCGAGGCTGAAATGAAAGATAATGTCGCCAATATAATTAAAAAACCGGATCAGAAACGGCTTGTCATATCCAAATTCCGCATTCAGTGCGGCGATGTCTTCCGGCTTTGCCGTGATGCCGAGGATGATCGAACCAGGATCACCAGGCGTCAGCGACAGGATGGTAAACACAAGAAATGCCACCCCGAGCAGCACCGGAATCATATATAAGATTCGTTTGATTACGTATTTTGTCATCTAAGACATACTCCTTCCTCATAACAGAAGGCGGAGATGCCGGATTTTTCCCGGATCCCCGCCTGCTGCGCTCTAGCAGCTTATCTGCTGTTTTCATGAACGGATGCTTTTTTCGCTCCGTACTTTTTTGTTCCCGGACACTTTTTACGATTTCGCGGACACTTACGTCCGTTTTCTGCACGTTTTTTTGTTTGCAGATACGTAACTGTTCAGAACCACCTCCAAAATGCTGCGCATTTCGTCGGTGTGGCGTATCCGCCAAATAGATTTCCATGTAAAAGTGTTCATTCATGCAAGCATGATTCACACTTTTGCATGAAAATCTGCTTGGCTCTGAACAGTTACGCAGATACTTACTCAGCCCAGGAGAAATCATACAGGTAGTAGTTTCCTTCCAGTACAAATTCCGGACAGGTCAGGTCGCTGTTGTATGCGTACAGTGTCATCGGGTTGCACATTACCGCGTAGATCGCCTCGTCCTGTGCCTTTGTAAAGATCTCATTGAAGATCTCTGCCCGCTTGTCGTTGTCTGTCTCAGTTCTCGCCTGCTCAAACAGCTTGTCCATCTCTTCATCGGAGTATCTTGCATTGTTTGCGATTCCGATATAGTCAGAAGTAAATGCCATCTCCAGTGTCTGCGTGTCTCCTTCCAGAGTCATATTCAGCGCCGTAATTCCGTAGCTTCCGTTCTGCAGGTCACTGATGTAAGAGTTGAACTCTTTTACGGAAATTGTCACATCCAGTCCGACTGCCTTCAGGTCATTCTGAATTACGGTTGCCAGATTGGAGTATTTCTCTGCTACCAGGATCTCACCAAGATCATACGGTGTCTCGATGCCTGCCTCTGCAAGCAGCTCTTTTGCTTTCTCCGGATCGTAGGTGTACTGGAACTGGTCATCCGAATAACCGAAACGCTCTTTTGCACAGATGTTGGAGTTTACTTCCGCCTCGCCGTCGTAGCATACTGCCACGAGGTTGTCACGGTCGATTGCATAGTTGATTGCCTGACGAACCTTCACATCATTGAACGGCTCTTTTTCTGTGTTCATTGCGATGTAAGAAAATGCGGAGGTCGGCACCTCAGCGATCGTGATCGCCGGGTTTGCTTCCAGCTGCGGCTTCGTCGCGGAATCAATCTCTGCGAAGTTTACCTCACCGGTCTGCAGTGCGATTGCCTTTGTGGAGGAATCCGGAATCACCTCAAAGGTCACTTCCTTGATCTCCGGTGCTCCTCTGTAGTAATCCTCATTTGCTTCCAGTTTGATATTGCTTCCCTTTGCGCGGCTGACAAACTTGTACGGGCCGGTTCCGATCGGATTGTTCACGAAATCATCCTCGGAGGACTCATAGTATGCTTTCGATGCGATCATCGGAGAACAGATACCCTGCAGGAACGGGGAATACGGTGCATCCAGATGACATACCACGGTGTGCTCGTCTGTTGCCTCTACGCTGGAAAGCATGGAGATCTGAGATCCCTGATATTCGGATGCCTTGTACAGCTCAATGGAAAATACCACATCGTCTGCCGTAACCGGTGTGCCATCGTGGAACGTCACATCGTCTCTTAAATGGAAGGTATAATCCAGTCCGTCATCGCTGATCTCATAACTCTCTGCGATACGCGGCTCCGGATCTTTTGTTCCATCCGGGCTGTAGTAAAGCAGGGTGTCGTAAATCTGGTTCAGTACGCCGAGCTCTACCGTGGTAGAAAAATCTGTCGGATGAAGGGTATCCACATCCGCATCCACTGCAACTACAATGTCGCTCTTGTCTGCTGCGAATGAAGTCATGGATACTGCCATGCAAAGGCATGCAGCAGCGAGTAAAGCAAGTCTCTTTTTCATAATGTTTTCCTCCTTTTTGTGTCGGCGCGAAGATTCGGCCGGTCCTTTTCCTCTATTGCTGCTCCGCACAGTTCTCACTGCGGTGGTTGTGCGCGGAGGTGTTTCTTTTTTCCTGCGATAAAATTTCTCCTGTTTACCTTCAAATGTGTTTGAAAAACTATTTCACCAATTTGTCCGAAGCGTAAATGCAGTTCATCATTGTCATATTTTGAGTGGAATAAATTCAATTTCTTCCTGCGTAAGTCTGCCTGCTGCTTTCAGGAATCCATCCAGCACCTCTTTATCCCAGACGTTCTCGCCCTGGAATACCATGCGGATCTTTCGCACTGCCCCGACTGCCTCCAGCGGGTTTTCCTCCAGTACAATCAGATCTGAATCCAGTCCCGGAAGAAGCTTGCCTTTCTGATCCGAGATGCCGATGTACTCTGCCGGCCGGCTTGTCGCCGCCGCAAGCGCCGCATACCTTGTCATGCCATATGCATCCACCAGACTCTCCAGCTCATCCGCCATGGCAAATCCCGGAACCACACCTGCATACGGGCAGTCCGTACCGGCCATCACCCTGTCAGAGTATTCCAGGAAGGTTCTTCCACGGTCGATGATCGTCTGAAAATCCGGCTTTATGCCAAGCTTGCGGTAATTCTCGCAGGTAATTTCATTTTCTTCTTCCCATCTCTTTCGGATGCATTCCGGCAGATCCTCAAAATGCTCCACCTCGGTCAGCTGTTTTCCGTTCCAGACGTAGTCCGGAAGCGTCTTGCAGACCACATGGGTCGGGCAGAACCACATGCCATGCTGTGCAGCATAAACGATGTCTTCTTTTTCCCGTGGAAGCGAGCTCGTATGTTCACAGCAGGAATACCCCGCATCGATCAGCGATTTATAATCAAGGATCTTCGTCATATGACCGCATGGCGGAAGTCCTTCCTCTGCTGCTCTTCGCAGCAGATACTTATACAGTTTCGGCTCCATCGACGGATACGTCTTCAGCCACAGAAATCCGTATTTTTTCGTATAAGCGATGATGTTCTCCGCATCTGCCTTCGAACGAATAATGATATTCGTGTTGTCAGGAATTGTCGGATCCTCGCCGTCTGCGATCGGACCGCTGGAATAAATGTACGGACCTCTTCGCGTTCCGGCTAAAATCTCATCACGCCACTTTGCATGTCCGGCAAAGCCCTGCATGTTGCGGACCGAAGTCACGCCGCTTGCAAGGAAAAAATCACCCATATAACTCTCATCGTAATGCACATGCGAATCAATCATGCCCGGCATGACCACGCAGCCTGAGACATCGATCACATCTGCATTTTCCGGGATCGTTTCTTTTCGATCTGAGATTTTAACAATCTTCCCATTCTCGATCCACAAATCTGCGTCCTTTAAAACGGAGCCGTCATTCATCGTAAGCAGTTGTCCGTTTTTCAGAATTGTGAGGCCTTTTATCCTTGTATTTTCCATATTTTTTACTTCTTTCTTGCTTATCACTGCATGTTATCTGACATGTACCTGTCTGTTTTTCTTTTGGCATTTATCATTTATAAAATGTAATTGTTCAGAGCCAGGCAAAATTTCATAAAACAGGCGAAAAATGCTTGCATTTTTAAGCCTGTTTTTGAAATTTTATTTGGCGGATACGACACACCGACGAAATGCGTAGCATTTTGAAGGTTGGCTCTAAACAGTTACTATAAAATACATCTTCATAGTCCGCTTCCAGGTCTGCCAGCAAAAACTTTCAACTCTCACTAACATAAGCATCCCACCGCTTAGTGCTCCGCGCACTTGAAGAGGGGAATGCTTACCTGCGTCCAATCAGCAGAATGTCAGCTCACTCTTGCAGAATGTGTTCAGCAGATCCACGCCTCCGTCAATGTCTTCTTTCGACGCCACTGCGCTCTGGCTGTGCGGATACCGTGTAACGACTACAACACCGCCGGTCCGTACGCCAACACCAGAAAGGTTCATGCTTGATGCATCTGTACCACCCTTGTCAATAACCTCTCTCTGATATTTGATCTGCTCTTTCTCACAGCAGCTTTCCATCAGTGCGACCACATCCTCATCGCAGACTACCGACGGATCACAGATTTTTATGCCGACACCGCCGCCGACCACATTACTTCCTTCCAAATCACACGGATAATCATGTGCCGGTGTGATATCAACTGCAATTCCGACATCCGGCTGAATCCGCGCAGCCGCTACCTTCGAACCGCGGCAGCCAAGCTCCTCCTGCACACCGAATACATAGTAAACATCATTCAGCCAGGTTCCGTCATTTTCCTTTAAGGACTCGATCAGCTGATAGCAGCCGATCCGGTTGTCCAGCGTCTTTGCGCAGACACGGTCATTTGCCAGCTCCAGAAACTCGCCGTAATATCCGCAGGCATCGCCGAGTTTTACGTACTTCTCCGCGTCCTCTTTTGAGGTTGCTCCGATATCGATGTACAGCTTGCCCGGATCATTTTTCGCTTCCTCGATCGGTCCGAGGCAGCCCATCACGCCGCTCACGCCATTGCGGAAACGAACTCTTGCATTGTATGCAGAACCGGTCCAGTTCCATCCCATATTGCAGACACGTAAACGTCCGTCTGGCTCGATCTTCTTTACCATAAATCCAATCTCATCCATATGTGCCGCCAGCATGATCTTCTTTGCCTTCGGACCGCCGATGCCCTTTTTCAGTACGATCAGGTTACCGACCGCATCGGTAATCATCTCATCTGCATACGGTGCTACAATCTTCCCGATGTACTGCCGTACCAGTTTTTCATATCCAGCCACTCCCCAGAGCTGTGTCAGCTCACGAAGCAGATTTAAGTCTCTCATTTTGGGTCACTCCTTTTTATTTTCAAAAGAATCCTTGCATTTTTTTGTTGAATTAATTAACAAAACAGGGCAAGTACCGTTGTACTCCCTTGTACTTTGCCCCTTCAACGCTTTAAACTGACAATATTCTATCATTATTCACTTATGATTGCAATAAACATTTTGCATTTTGCAAAATCTTTTTTCTTGACATTTTGGAACACATTCATACAATAAATATAGTTATCGTTTCCCCTGCTTATTTTTTCTCGCACCCATGCAGGGGACTTACTTGCCCGACTCGAGTCAAAGCGGATATTCGCAATCCGCTTCGCTACTTGCTCATAACCGAGTAGCTGCTTCGCAGCTTATCAGGAGTGGCTTATACCACTCCTGATACAAGCAAGTCCCCACCCACTGCTTATTGCTCCGCGCAATTGAAGCAGGGGACTTGCTTGACTCGATTAAAAAGTATATAAAGGAGCTCTCATGGACCTGAACAAGACCACCCTTTCCGAACAAATTTACGCAATTCTCCGCAGCGATATCCTGACCGGCAAAATTCCGCTCGGAGAAAAGCTGACGCTGAAAAATCTAAAAAACCGCTTTGAGGTCAGTTCCACACCGATCCGCGAAGCACTGACACGGCTTACGGAAGACGGACTGGCAGAATATTATTCCAATGTCGGTGTCAACGTCATCTCATTGTCTGAAAAAGACCTGATCGAACTGTATCAGTTCATGGGAGATCTCGACCGCCTGGCGATTCTCTACAGCGCCGTCTGGCCGAATCAGACACAGATCTGCCGCGAGGCTGAGCTTGTCCTTGCAAAAACACAGCTAATCGAAGAAAAAAAAGAGCTCGATGAAACGGATATTCCTCTTTGGATCGAGTACTCCGACCGTTTTCATCTGCTCTTTTACGATTACTGCCAGAACAGCCGTCTGACCCACGCCGCGGAAAAGCTGCGCAGCCAGCTCACCATTTTTTCCAATCTTTACGAAACACAAAGCACACCCCAGCACCGGATCAATGAGATGCATCACCGCATCTACGACGCATACCGTACCGGCGATTATCAGACCGCCGGTGATCTGATGAAAGCACATCTGGAGGATTCGCTGAAGTATGCGCTGGAGCATCTGAAGTAAAGTAACTGTTCAGAGCCAACCTCCAAAATGCTACGCATTTCGTCGGTGTGGCGTATCCGCCAAATAAAATTTCAAAAACAGGCTTAAAAATGCAAGCATTTTCCGCCTGTTTTATGAAATTTTGCTTGGCTCTGAACAGTTACAAATTATTTTACTACTTTTTCCACAGCTCTTCCAGAAACCGCTCTCCATACTTCCGATACTTCGCCTCTCCGACCCCGGACACTTCAAGCATCTCTTCCCGCGTGGCCGGCTTTTTGATGCACATGTCGGTGAGCGTCTTGTCGGTAAATACGATGTACGGCGGGACTCTCTGCTCACCGGCAATCTTCAGGCGCAGCGCACGCAGCCGTTCAAACAGCTGCCAGGAGGCAGAATCCAGTTCGCTGCTCTGGCTTTTTCGCTTTTTCTTTGTTTTTGCAGGAACCTTCTCTTTTGGTTTGGAGAATTTCATGATCATGCGGGGCGGGATAGTTTCCGCCTGGCTCGTCAGCCCAAGCAATGCATATTTATCCGGCGTTGTCGTCAGATAGCCCTGCGCGATCAGTTCCTGTATGATCTCTTTTAAGCGTGGTTCGCTGACTTCTGCCTGACATCCATAAGACTCCAGCTGATCCAGCCCCCAGTCCAGCAGTTTGCTGACGCGGGAGCCATGCAGGATTCCTGCAACCGTTCCTGCTCCGTAGCCCCGTTTCAGTTCTTTTATACATCGAATAATATCGATACATATATCTGTCACGTCTTCCTCCACAAACTCCTGCAGACAATTGGAACAGTTCTCGCAGCGCCTTGGCGCTTTTTCTCCAAAATAGTTCAGGATATAGCCGCGCAGACAGTCATGCGTTGTCGCATAAAAGGTCATCTGCTTCAGCCGCTGTGCGTCACGCTCGCGCACCGCCTGCGCCTCCTCGTACGTCATATCCTCGCGCAGCTCTTTTTCCTCCAGAAGGAACTGTCCGATCCGTACATCCTGCGGCGAATAGAGCAAAATGCAGTCCGCACGTTCCCCGTCTCGCCCTGCACGCCCGGCCTCCTGATAGTAGTTTTCCATGCTCTGCGGCATGTTATAGTGGATGACAAACCGCACGTTGGACTTGTCGATTCCCATTCCGAACGCATTCGTCGCCACCATCACCGGCCTCTCGTCAAAAATAAACGCATCCTGATTTGCCTGACGCTCCTCAGGCGAGAGGCCTGCGTGATACCGCGTGGCCGGTATATCGTCCATCAAAAGCGACGTGCAGACCGTCCCCACGTTTTTCCGCGTCGCACAGTAAATGATTCCGCTCTCTCCCTCATGTTCCCTCAGACAGTCCCGCAGATTCTGGTCTTTATTTCCGGTTCGCACCTCGAAATATAGATTTTCCCGGTCAAATCCGGTCACCATCACCTTCGGATCCTGCAGATTCAGCACGCAGAGAATATCGTCCCGCACCTGCGTCGTCGCTGTCGCGGTAAAGGCACCGACCACAGGCCGTACCTGCAGCTGCTCCACAAAATCAACGATGTTCAGATAACTCGGGCGGAAATCCTGTCCCCACTGCGAAATGCAGTGCGCCTCATCCACCGTCACCATACTGATACTGGCTCTGTGCGCAAAATCAAGAAACAGCGGTGTCAGCAGCCGCTCGGGCGCAACATAGATGATCTTATAGCGGCCCGCACAGGCGTATTCCATCGCACGGCGGATCTGGTTTTCGCTTAAGGAACTGTTGATATACGCCGCATGAACACCAGCCTCATTTAAAGCACGCACCTGATCCTTCATCAAAGAAATCAGCGGCGAGATCACAACTGTAATCCCCGGAAGAAGTAGAGCCGGAAGCTGATAACAGATCGACTTTCCGGCTCCGGTTGGCATGATGCCAAGTACATCTCTTCCTGCAAGAAGGGCGTCGATGAGTTCTTCCTGTCCCGGACGGAATCCGTCGTATCCAAAATATTTTTTGAGGGTTCCATATTTATGATCTGCTGTATTTCTGCTCATCCTTTCCAGATCACCTCCAATGCCGCCGTCTTCTCCCGCTTCACCTTCACCGGACTATGCTTCCGGATATACTCCGCGATCAGCTCCGGCATCTCCTTCTCACCGCACCAGAGCACCGGACAGGTTTCAAAAATCTGATAACCGCCGGTACCGCTCGCACGGTAATTGTTCATCACCAGCCGGTACTTTTTATCGCCAAACGGCGTTCCATCCGCTTTCGTCAGCGATACCACACGGCTGCCAACCGGTCTTCTCACATCAAACGTATAACGAATGCCGCTGTAAAAATCATAATTGTAGTGCTCCACCTTTGGCCGCAGGAATTCATCCGATATCCGTACTGCGCCGTCTTCCACAGCAAAATAGGAAGCACACCGCTCAAGCGCTGTCCGCAGCACCGCTTCGTCCACCTCAAGTACAAACAGTGTATTTGGAAAAAGATAGGCATTACAGATGTCGCGCATCGTCACTTCTCGCGGCAGACCGACCGGAATATTGCCAAGACTCGTGCACGAAAAGTCCGCGCCCGTTTCCTCCAGCTGGATCTGATTGAAAAAATCTGCCATCTGGCTTCCGTGCAGCGCCGCGTCAAGCTTTTCCTCTGCCGGGATTTCTTTTGCCAGCGTACCGACCGGCGCGTCAAGCCATGCCTGCACGTCATGCTCAAGAGGGAATAGTCTTTCAAACGGCTGTGCATCGTGTACCGTTCCGGTTTTAACCACCTCAGATACTATCGTTTTCGGTATCCACGCCTGCTCCTTTCCTGTAGCAGCTCCTTTCTTTATTTCTTCATGGATCTCCTCATTCTCTGCCCCGCATTTTTCTTCTCCGTCCAGAGCTGCTTCTGTTTCACAGTTCTTTTCCTTCTGCTCCTCTTCGCTCTTTCCGGCATCTGCGGTTTTCCCCTCTTTTGCATTCTGCATTTCATGCAAAGCAGCTTTCATATTTCCGATCTCTTCATACACCGCCTCCAGCGAAATATATTTTCCCGCATTCGCCGGCGGCTGTACCGCATACGTTCCATGCAGATCCTTTCCTGCCATCGCGATATGCTGATGCCCGGTCAGCAAAAAGTCATAGCCGAGCTTCCGTGCAATCTCGCAGGCCACGTTTTCTCTCGACTGTGTCAGCCGCTCGCCGGTCTCAAGATCCTCCTCAAAACCACCGTGATAGATGCAGACGCACACATCGCACTTGCCGCGCAGCGCCTCATATTCACGCTGTGCCGCTTCAAACGCATCGGTAATCCTCAGCTCTCTCAGATTCTTTTCCTGCTCCCAGATGTTTACATAATCCGTCACGATTCCGGTCAGACCGATGCGCAGTCCATTTTCCAGCACGTGAATCACATGATTTTTCACGCCCAGTTCACCGCGCAGGTCGATCAGATTCGCACACAGACAGGTTGCGTTCATCGCATTTACATATTCCTTCAACACCTCATATCCAAAATTGAAATCGTGATTCCCAAGTGTGAAATAATCGCAGCCCATCGCATTGAACCCCTCGGCAAGCGGCTGAAACGGATACGATCTTCTGCGGCTAATATAATACTGGGAAAGCGGTGTGCCCTCCAGCGTATCACCACCGTCAAGCAC
Organism: Lachnospiraceae bacterium; assembly: GCA_902363665.1. GTDB lineage: Bacteria > Bacillota > Clostridia > Lachnospirales > Lachnospiraceae > Choladousia. The sequence continues at coordinate 297,036 of CABJAW010000002.1, forward strand.
CAGCGTATTTCCATCCTTTTCAATCTGATGCGCCAGATTCAGAAGCCCCGCATCTTCGCTGCACTTTCCCGCATAATTTACAGGAAATAAATGTCCATGTGTATCTGATGTAAATATAATTTTTAATTTTTTCATACTGTCCTCTTTCTTCTTGCATGAAGTCAGGCAGGTTTCTTCCAGAAGCCCTGATCAAAGCGGATCGTTCAGATCCGCTTTGCTGCATACGACTTATTATACAGGACTCTCTCCGGGAAAAACAATCTTATTTTCACGTTTTCCCTTTTTCGGCAAAAAAATCCGGCGGTGCGCAATAACGCACCGCCGAACCTTCGGTTACTTCTTTTTTGTAATTGTTCAGAGCCAAGCAAAATTTCATAAAACAGGCGGAAAATGCTTGCATTTTTAAGCCTGTTTTTGAAATTTTATTTGGCGGATACGCCACACCGACGAAATGCGTAGCATTTTGGAGGTTGGCTCTGAACAGTTACCTTTTTTTATTGTAAATGCAGCGGCACAATATACATCTCCTCATCCGTCAGCGCCCGCTCCTCCTGCGGTGAACTCTTCTTAAACAGAAGGCTTTCAACCTGTTCGACATCCACCACGCGTTCATAGCTTTCGACCAGCTGATAAACCTCTTTGTTTTCGTCCTCATAACCGGAAGAGCCTCCGCCCATCGCGTAGATGTCGCTTCCATCTTTCATACGGAAGCCAAGGAAATACGGAGGTTCTGCAAATGTATGGCTGATGGTTTCTTCCCCGTTTTCATTTGTCCCGATCTCCGTCTCTTCTTCATACGGGAAGTCATAGGAGATGGTCGCGGAAAGCGGTGTCAGCACTACCTTCGAAACCGTTGCTCCGCTGCCTGAAAGCTCCGCATTCAGTTCAAAGGTCTGCGCCTGATCGCTGCCGGGAAGCGTCAGATTAAACGCCCAGTCACCATCCACCTTTACTGCTACATCAGATGCTTTCTCTTCGTACACACCGAGCCCCTGAAGCTCCACATGAAGCTCCTTTCCGATAAACGAACCGTCCTTTGACGCCATCATGGAAATGCGGTACTCCATTGTTCCATCCTCGTTCACGTAATGCATTACAATGCTGCCATCCGCTTCTGTCTCGTACGGCGTGCCATCATCGTACTGCGCCCGTCCATCCATTCCGGAAATCAATCCGTCATAAAAACCGCTGCCGATGCTTCCACCGCTTTCCAGCGGGCTTTCGCCGTCTTTTCCGGTTACCGAAGCAATCGCAAAGCCCGGCTGTTTTCCATCCTCCGGCGTAAAGCCTGCTACTTCAAAGGAAAGCCACGCAAAGTTTTTATCGACAAGAATTTCTTTTGCTGTCACAGTGACTCCCTGATCCGTCACGGACTGTCCGTCTGTCTTCAGATGCTGTTCCGATTCCAGCTGCTCCAGCTGCTGTGGTGTTGCCTGCATTCCCTTTTCCATATTTCGGCTCCAGCTGCTGTATGCTGCTACTCCGACCCCAAGCACAACTGTCAGGCAGGCTGCTGCCGCACCGATCTGCCAGATGTGATGCGGATTTTTCTGCGTTCTTCTGCCTGTTCTTCTCTGTTCTGTATCTTCTTTTTTATCTCTTCGCATGTCCGTATCCCTCCGCTTTTCTGATCTGTACGTGTCATCGTCTTCTGCTTTGGATTGCCCTGCCACTTTCTGTTCCGTCTTTCTTCCGACTGCTGCTTCTATCCGGATCTGCCGGAATGCAGCATCTGTCTTTTTCTGTACGATCTGTGGAATCTCCACTTCCTCCTGCAGGATACGGATCATATCTTCCGTAGTTCTGTCTTTTCCCATTTTGTACGCCTCCTTATCTGAATGATCTTTCATACCGTCCTTGTCCTTTCCATCATCCGGATTTCGCACTGGCCGTCTTTCCTTGACTTTTTCGTATCTCCGCAGATCTGTGCAAGTCGTTCTCTGCCGCGTGCCAGTCTTGTACGCACCGTACTTTCCGGTATCTCCAGAATCTGGCTGATCTCCGATGTCTTATAACCATCGACGTAATACAGCATCAGCACAAGACGATATTTTTCATCCACCGCCAGGAGCACCTCGTTCCACTCCACATTTGCAAACCCCCTGTCTGCTTCCGCCTGCTCCGGCATTTCCGATGCCGGATAAAAACGGGCACTTCCGCGCTGCAGATCCCGGCATTTATTAATCAAAATCCTGGTCATCCACGTCCGGAAATACGACAGCTCCTGCAGCTGCCCCAGCTTTTCCCAGCACGCAAGGATTGTCTCTGAGATCGCGTCCGCCGCGTCTTCTTCATTTGATAAGAGCGCACGCGCCGTCTTATACATATTTTGCATCTGAGACTGCATCAGCTGCGTAAATGCTTCCGCATCCCGCTGCTTCGCTCGCTCGATAAGATTGTTCATCCGTTTCATCCCCCTTTCACTTATTAGACGGCGCAGGGTGTATTTTTGTCCCAAAATATAAATATAGTCCGGAACAAATAAATTTATTCCGGACTGCTTTCCTATTTCGCTGCTGTACAGAATTATTTTTATTTACATGAAGAAAGCCCGATCGACGAATTTTGTTCTTCGACCGGGCTCTTAATGAATTTCCTGTAATTTCATTGTCTACACCTTCGACTTTCATTGAATTTAAGGTAATGCGCTACGTTCCCTTTGGACTGTACCTCCTTTTTTTATTTTTGTTTCGATGGAAAACTGCTCATTTCATTGGACCGTCCTCCTGTTGTCTAAGAAGTGATGTCAGTTTTCTGAATCTTCCTTTCTCGTCAGAAGATTTTCTTTTTTCTTTGTCATCTCTTCTTTGTTGACATCATCATATCATATGTTTTCTATTTTGTCAAACATTATTTTTATCTTTTTGTAATATTCAGAATATTTCTTTGTTTTCAGACTTTTGTATGTTTTTCGAAGATAAAACGGATCGTCGCAACCACGCAGGGAACTTGCTTGACTCAAGTCAAAGCGGATATTCGCAATCCGCTTCGCTACTTGTAGGATCATAAGGGATCCTCCCGCAAGCGGGTCCTTCCTTATGATATTTCATAACCGAGTAGCTGCTTCGCAGCTTATCAGGAGTGGCTTGTACCACTCCTGATACAAGCAAGTCCCTACCCACTGCTTATTGCTCCGCGCAACCACGCAGGGGACTTGCTTGACTCGGTTAAAAAACAGTGTACCTGGCACACTCCTGCCATGTACACTGTCATTACCGTTTTTTTTGCAATTCCTCTCACCGGCTTACCGCCAAAAGAATTCCTGTTTCCGGTCAAATCTGTTTTTCTTCCGGACTACTCCCGGAATGTAATCTCTCCGGTCTTATCATCCATGCCCTCCACGATTGCAAGGGACTCCACGCGGATTCCCTTTGAGCGGACGATCTCACCGCCCGGCTGGAAGCCCTTCTCGATAACAATGCCCGCCCCGACAAGCTGTGCTCCGGCCATCTGCACCAGATCTGCCAGTCCTTCCAGTGCCTTTCCGTTTGCAAGGAAATCATCAATCAGAAGCACCTTGTCATCCGGTCCGAGGAATTCTTTCGATACAATGATATCATAAATGCGGCCGTGCGTGTAGGATTCTACCTGAGACTTGTAAACATCACCGGCGATGTTTTTCGTCTGTGTCTTCTTTGCAAAAACAACCGGAACGCCGAAGGACTGCGCCACGATACAGGCAATTCCGATACCGGAAGCCTCAATCGTCAGGATCTTATTGATCTCTTCACCCTCAAAGCGGCGGCGGAACTCTTTTCCGATCTCCTGAAACAGGCTGATATCCATCTGGTGATTTAAAAAACTGTCTACCTTCAGTACATTTCCCTCTTTTACTTTTCCGTCTTTGCGGATTCTGTCCTTCAATAACTGCATCGCAGCGTCCTCCATTCCTGTTGTGTTTTGTTCTGGTGAATCACTCCGCAGATTCCATACCGGCTGTCTTTATTCATCAGGCAGTACTGTCGATTTTTGCAGAATGACATCTTATTGCTGATTGCTTCTATTCTAATCGCAGCTCTTCCAAAATGCAAGAAATGATTTTACAGTCATTCAAATGCTTCCTCCGCGATCTGCATCCGGGTCTCAAACTGTCCGTAAAAATCCTCCGGCTCATATTCTTTTAAAAAAAACAGCTTTAGAATCAGAAGATTTGCATTTCGCGCCTGCTCTTCTTCCATCCCCGGCAGCTTTTTCTCCACCGCATCCAGAAAATAATGCCAGCGCGTGACATATGTTTCATACCGTGCAAGGTCCGGCGTATCCACCCAGCGGTTTACTTTCACTTTTGTCTTATTCGGCATTGGGCACTCGTGGATCTGAAGGAAATAGTGGAACTCCTTCTTTCCCGCTTCCTCGCTGTAATAGCGCCCAAGCGGAAACAGACGGCATACCCCCGGGCGAAAACCATGAATGCTGCAGCGCCCCTCTTCATTTAAAAAACCGCAGGCATCCGTTTTCGGATCCATCTTAAGGTTCGGCAGAATTATGCCATCCACCACGTGCAGCTCCAGCTTCTGCTCCAGCAAAGCGGCAAACGGCACACCAAGTCCACCGGACAGCCGCCACGCATCGTACGGATCGAGAATCACCGATTCCCCCATGCCATGGCAGCAGTCACTGCAGCCCTTGCAGCCGCCGCAATCCGCACGCACCATATCATTTCTGCTGTATAATCTTCCGTCAGAGATTTCCTCCAGACTGACGTTTCTTTTCATATTCGTTTTGTCCCCTTTTCTCTTTCTGACATTTATGATATCACCCGAAACTCCCCCGGCGTCATCCCGGTCATCTTTCGGAACATCACCGTAAAATGGCTTGCATCCTCGAAGCCCACCTGGTGGGCAATCGCCTGGATCTCCAGCCGCCGGTTGCTGAGCAGCTCCTTTGCCTTTGAGATGCGCAGTGACGTAATGTACTCATAGACTGAGCATCCCAGAAAACGACGGAACAGCCGCGTCAGATACTGCTGTGTGACGTAAACTCCGGCGCTCAGCTCCGCAACGGTCAGCCGCTCTCCATAGCGCGTTTCAATTTCTTGCAGTACCGGTGCAATGTAGCGCTGATAGACCGGGTCATTACAAGTTTCATCACCGCTCACCCCGTCCGCAAAATTCATCAGGAATTCATAACATGATACGGAAAGTGCCCGCTCATCCATCGGCTGCGCCGCGTAGCGCTCCATCGTCTCCTCAATCTTTCTGCGGATACGCATCCCCTGACCTTTTTCCGTCAGAATAATCTTTCTCCCATCCAAAATCCGGTCGATACTGCCCTCCAGACTTCCCGTCACCGTGGCAAACAACGTATTCCACGTCTCATCGGTCCGCATATAGGAATGCTTTACAAAAGGAGCAATTAAAATTCCTTCATCCACACCGAGACGGATCGCCCTGCCCTGGATTCTGACCGTTCCCTCTCCGGACTCCGTCTGCAGATAATGGTAATGCGGATATCCATCTGGCCGGATCACGTGCTCCTGCTCCCAGTGATTCCCGATCGAATCAAAAATAAATGGTTCGCGCACCGGTGTCCTGATAAAATAAATAGGCATGCTTCCTCCAAATTCAGGTTCAGAATGTTATATCGACAAGTTTATCATATTATACACAGCCCTGTCCAGACCCGCTATAATCAAAGAAAAGGATTACCGCTTGGAGTCAGGCGAAATTTCATAAAACAGCTGTAAAATACCTGCATTTTGGAGGCTGGCTCCAAACAGTAAAACAAACAGGAGGCTCATTCAATGGCTGGTAAATTTAAACGAATCTTATACGGCGGGGACTACAACCCGAATCAGTGGGGACGCGAGATCTGGAGCGAGGACATGCGGATTTTCCGTGACGCACGCATCAACAGCGCCACCGTAAATGTCTTTTCCTGGGCGAAGCTTCAGCCGTCCGAGAACGAATACAATTTTTCCGAGCTTGATGACATCATCGATATGCTCAGCAAAGAGGGCTACGACATCGTGCTCGCCACTTCCACAGGCGCACTGCCTGCATGGATGTTCAAAAAATATCCGGAGGTCGCAAGAACGGATTATCAGGGACGTCATCATAAATTCGGACACCGCCACAATGCCTGCCCGAATTCCCTCGTTTTTCAGAAATACGCTTCCGCCCTTGTCGATCAGCTGGCCGCACGCTACGCTTCCAATCCGCATGTAGTCTGCTGGCACATCAGCAATGAGTATGGCGGAGAGTGTTACTGCGAAAACTGTGAAAAGGCCTTTCGTGTATGGCTGAAAAACAAATATAAATCAATCGAGGCTTTGAACAAGGCATGGAATCTTGAATTCTGGGGCCACACCGTTTACGAGTGGGATGAAATTGTACTGCCAAACGCACTCGGTGACGGTATGGATACGGAGCAGAACACCGCCTTTGCAGGACTGTCTGTCGATTACCGCCGCTTTAATTCAGACGGAATGCTTGGAAACTTCAAAATGGAGCGTGATGTAATACGCCGCTACAACAAAGACGCTCTGATCACCACCAATCTCATGGGCACCTATAAGGGACTTGATTATTTTAAATGGGCAAAGGAGCTCGACATCGTTTCCTGGGACAATTATCCGGGCTACAATACACCGTGGAGCTATACTGCCATGTGCCATGACCTGATGCGCGGACTGAAGGATGAGCCGTTTATGCTGATGGAACAGACTCCAAGCCAGCAGAACTGGCAGCCTTATAATTCCCTTAAGCGTCCGGGACAGATGCGTGCACAGAGCTACCAGACCGTTGCGCATGGCGCTGATACCATTCAGTTTTTCCAGCTGCGCAGAAGCGTCGGCGGCTGTGAGAAATTCCATGGCGCAGTCATTGCACACGTCGGTACGGAAAATACCCGCGTTTTCCGCGAGGTAAAGCAGCTTGGCGAGGAGCTTGAGCAGTTAAGTCCGCTGCTTCCGGGTGCCGCAAACAGCGCAAATGTCGGCATCATCTTTGACTGGGATAACTACTGGGCCTTCGAATACACGAGCGGCCCGAATGTCGATCTTCTGTACGTCGATCAGATTCATCAGTATTACAAATACTTCTATGACCGTAACATTGCCGTGAATATGATCCCTGTCGATGCGGATTTCAGTCGTTACAAGGTCATTGTCGCACCTGTTCTTTACATGGTAAAACCGGGAATGAAGGAAGCTCTGGAAGCGTTCGTTGCGAATGGCGGTGTACTGATCACGACCTATATGAGCGGTATCGTTGGTGAAACCGATAATGTTTACCTCGGCGGTTATCCGGGACCACTGCGTGCCCTTGCCGGAATCTGGGCAGAAGAAATCGATGCACTCGCTCCGGAGCAGACGAATACCGTCCGCTTTACTGACGGCACTACCGCAAAATGCCGCATCGTCTGCGATCTGATCCATACCGAAGGTGCCGAAAGTCTCGCTTCCTACGCAAGCGACTTCTACGAAGGCATGCCGGCCGTAACGAGAAACGCCTATGGAAGCGGCATCACCTACTATCTTGCAACCGACATGGATGAAACCGGAATCGCCAAAGTACTGGATTGCGCTATGGAAGACGGAAACGTAACCGCAGTCATCGCAGAGCCAACGCAGCTTGAGATCACAAAACGTACGACAGAAGCTGCCACCTACTACTTCGTCATGAACTTCAGGGATGAGGCTGCGCCTCTTCCGGCATCTCTTGGTGGGAAGCTGGATCTGCTCACCGGAAAACAGACCGAGGCCGGAGAGCTGATGAATAAATTTGATGTGAAGATCATCCAGGAATAATAAACGAACAGGCTTCCACCATTTTACGGTGTATCACCCTTCGCCTCAAAAATATTCTCTCTCGTAATATTTTTTGCCCATTCTCCCTTGCGGTAATGCTGCAGTACCCACGGCCATTTCACGAACTCGTCCGTGCACAGCAGGAAATAAACCCAAAGCACCGGAAGTTTCAGCACAAACGCGGCAAAAAAGCCAAGCGGCACCGCATAAACCCACATATCAACCGTGTCACAGATCAGACCAAATTTCGTGTCACCGCCTGCACGGAAGACTCCGGCAATCAACGCAGTATTTACGGCCGATCCCATGATGTAATAGGAATTGATCAGCAGCATATATTTGAGATAATGCATTGCTGTCTCATTTAAGGAGGCAAATTTTAAAACAAACGGCGTTACTGCCAGAACGATTACGCCGCCGAGTGCGCCGGTGATCACCGTCAGCCGAAGCATCCGTGATGCATATTTCTTTGATTTCTCCAGATCGCCCTTTCCCATGATCTGTCCCAGCAGGATCGTACCGGCACTTGCAATCGCAAAGCAGAAAACAGAACCGATATTCCGAACCACAATTACCAGGGAATTAGCCGCCACTGCGTCTGTGCCAAGATGTCCGAGAATCACCGAATACATGGAAAAAGCAACACTCCAGGACAGATCATTTCCGAGTGCCGGAAGTGACAGCCGGATAAAATCATGAAACAGCACCTTGCTGCGAAGAAACATATAGGCCGGATTTAATTTCACATCCTTGCTCATGATCGAAACGATCACACATGCCAGAAGCTGGATCAGACGTGAAAGCGCTGTAGCAATCGCAACACCCGTCGCGCCGAGCTTTGGCGCACCAAACAGTCCAAAAATAAATACCGCATTCAGAAAAATATTTAACACGAAAGCCAGCACATTTAATACCATACTGATCGTCACACGGCCAATACTGCGCAGGACTGCCAGATAAATCTCAGAAATTCCCCAACAGATATAGGTAATACCCATGACACGCAGGTAGGATGATCCGATCGCGATCAGTTCCGGGTCAGCTGTAAACAGCTGCATCATCCGCTGCGGCATCATAAATGCGATCAGCGCCACCAGTATAGAAATCCCGACAGAAAACCGCAGCGCAATTCCTTCTACCGCATGGATCGCCTGCAGATTGTTTTTTCCGGAATACTGAGAGCATAAAAGTGACGCTCCGGTTCCGAGACCATAGTACACCATAAACAGAATGCTCGAATAATTCGCCGCCAGCGAAACAGCAGAAATTGAAGACTGCCCCACATAGTTCAGCATAATAACATCCGCAGAATTGACCGCGGCACTGAGCAGATTCTGAATAATGATCGGAATCGCCAGCTTAAAAATCTGACGGTAAAAATCATCTTTGCCAGTTGAAATAGAATAGCTCATTTTCCCCTCTTTCCTCCATACATTGATTGACAGATCACACCCTTTTCTCTGTCTTTTCATTATAATGCCGCTGCACCTGACACACTACCTGTATTTTAACAATTTTTTCCGCTATTTTGACTTTTTGTCACATTTCAACTTTTTTCATTTCTTACTTTACAGCCGCTGCTCAAAAATGTACACTATCGATATCACAACCTGCATTTCATAAAATGAAAGTAACTGTTCAGAGCCAGGCAAAATTTCATAAAACAGGCGGAAAATGCTTGCATTTTTAAGCCTGTTTTTGAAATTTTATCTGGCGGATACGCCACACCGACGAAATGCGTAGCATTTTGGAGGTTGGCTCTGAACAGTTACAAATGAAAAGTAAAACACGGAGGTACTTCTGCCGGATCCGTCCGGATCAGAACAATTTGCCGCGGCAAAAAACACATTGAACTATAGCAATTCTGCAAAATAATGCATTCCCTCCGATCTGTCAGAGTGTGAAATACTGCGTCAGAAATCTTTGCCGTGCATCAGCACACCTGCAGATTTCATCCTTGTCTTTCGCACTCTGCCAAATCGTCTTGCCTGCATTATTTTATTGAATTGCTATAAATGAAACAGGAAGCGATTTCTCTGCTTGTCTGTTATAATAACAATGCTGGTATCAAGAGAATACCTGACAAATCACAAAATCAATGGAGCAATCCGCACTATCAAAAAAGGAGTTCTTTCATGACAACCACAGCTTTCCCGAAAATAGATCTTCATCTTCATCTGGATGGATCACTTTCCATTCCGTTCCTGAAATCACTGGCGCTTGAAAACGGTCTCACTATGACAGATTCCGAAGTGAGAAATGCCGTCACTGTCTCTTCCTCCTGTCAGAGCCTTCCGGAATATCTGCGTTGCTTCGATCTTCCAACCCGTTTGCTGCAGACAGAAAAATCTCTGACGCTCGCTACTTTTGACGTTATTCAGCAATTGGAAAATCAGGGCCTTTTTTATGCGGAACTGCGTTTTGCACCGCAGCACTACACCAGACTTGGACTGACACAGCAGCAGACGGTCGCTGCCGTCCTCAACGGCGTAAACATGGCAAAGCAGGCAAACCTTAAGATCCGGATCGGCATTCTTCTGTGTATGTTCGTAACCGGAAGCCCGGCTCAAAATCAAGAGACTGCCGAGCTGGCTGTTGCCTATCAGAATATCGGTATTGCCGGGCTTGATCTGGCCGGTCCGGAATCTGCAGTCCCTCTGTCTGAATTTGAAACACTGTTTCATTATGCGTATCTCTCCGATCTTCCGTTTACCATCCATGCGGGAGAATGTGGCAATTACGACAATATCAGCAAAGCCATCTCCTTTGGTGCCAGGAGGATCGGCCACGGCTGCGCCGCCCGCTTTTCTGAGGAATGTATGCGTCTGCTGGAACGCGAGCAGATTGTTCTTGAGCTCTGCCCAACCAGCAATGTACAGACCAAAGCCGTACCTTCGCTTTTTGAACATCCGATCCGAACCTTTTTTGACCGTGGTATTTTAGTAACGGTCAACACAGACAACATGACTGTTTCCAATACGACCCTTGACAAGGAGTACACTCTGCTCAAAAAACACTTTCATTTTACAGACGATGAGCTCGCAAAAATGAGCCGGACAGCTGCCCTGGCTGCTTTTGCAAGGCTGTGAAATTGAAATGTGAAAATCCAATCTGCTGTATTTTCCATTCCGGCTACTCCTGCATGACATTTCTGTAATAGGAGATAAATGCACTCAGCGCCGATGATCTCCACTTATTTTTGTGGATCAGAAGCTGCGTCCAGACCTTCACCTGACAGTCGGCCACATCCAGCGTTTGCAATTGTCCCGACTGCACATACCCTTTTGAAATAAAATCCGGCAAAAAAGAAAGCAGTCTGCTGTTTTTAACAATTTCACAGATCTGAAGCGGATTTCCGATTTCAAGAACCGGAGAAACTTCCATGGACCGGGCGGCCAGTTCCCGGTCCAGCAGCTTCCGATAGCTCATATCCTGTTCCGTCAGAACAAACTCTTCGGTGCACAGCATTTCAAGATCAAGCGCCTTTCGCGCAAGGATCGGATGGTCTGCCGCCGCGATAAAATGAACCGCTTCTTCCCGCTCCGCACAGATCATATATTCTGAATTATAAATATGACTATCCAGTGTAAACACAAGATCCGCCTCATTTTTCTGCAGCATATCAAACATATTTTCTGTACCACTTTCTGAAACGATCAGATGAACCCCCGGAAACTGCGCCCGAAAGCGCAGAAAATCATCTTTGAAATACCGGCTGCAGACAGAGCTTGACATAGCCAGATGAATCGTTCCCTCGATCTTTTCCGGGCACTTTATTTCTGCAATCATTTTTTCATGCGACTCCAGAATGTCCCGCGCATATTTCAGGGCAGTCACACCATCTGAAGTCAGTTCAATTCTATGATAAAAGCGATCAAACAACGTTGTGTTCAGTTCTTTTTCCAGCTGTCTGATCTGCGAAGAAACGGTTGACTGTGTGTAGCCCAGTTTTTCAGCAGCTGCAGAAAAGCCGGAGTATTCGCATACCGCAATAAAGGTTTTCAGTACATTCGTATCCATTTTTTCCCCCAATACAAACGATATTTTCGTTAGTATATCACGAAATCATCTGTTTTACAAATCCTGTGATTTCTTTTATGATAGCCTTATATTTTTGCGTCCGTCGGATACCCACGATCCATATTCACTAGAGCGTGTCTGAAAAAGGCTCCAGGAATAGCGGCTCCGCAGTTTATCAAAAGGAGAATTTGAACAATGAAACGTGAACAACTCGGAAGCCGCTTCGGCTTCATCATGCTCTCTGCCGGCTGTGCAATCGGCTGCGGAAATGTCTGGAAGTTCCCGTGGATGTGCGGTCAAAATGGCGGCGGCAGTTTTATGCTGGTCTACATTCTCTGCCTGATCATCCTTGGTATTCCGGCACTTACAATGGAATTTTCAATCGGAAGAGCTGCACAGGCAAGCCCGCTCTACATGTATCGCAAATTACAGAAACCCGGACAGAAATGGGGTGGCTTCGGATGGATGTGCTTTGCCGGAAACCTTGCCCTGATGGCCTTTTATACCGTCGTATGCGGATGGCTGATCTACTATTTCTGCAAATTTCTGACTGGCGGGAATGAATCTCTTGGTTTTGCATCTATGATTTCAAATCCGGCGATCAATGTTACCTTCCTTCTGGTCACTGTCCTGATTGCCTTTATTGTTCTTTCTTTCAATCTCCAGGGCGGCCTGGAGCGGATTACCAAGATTCTGATGTCAGCGCTGCTCGTTTTAATGCTTGTGCTCGCTATCCACAGCCTTCTTTTGCAGGGAGCCGGAGATGGTATGCGCTTCTACCTGAAACCGGATTTTTCCAAAATTAACGGAACTGTAGTTGTCGGTGCCATGAATCAGGCCTTTTTCACGCTTTCCACCGGAATGGGCGGTATGGCTATTTTCGGAAGCTATATTGGAAAAGACCGTGCTTTGATGGGAGAAGCCATTCACGTCATCGCACTGGATACACTCGTTGCCATACTCGCCGGCATTATCATTTTTCCAGCCTGCTTTACGTATGGTCTTGAGGTTAACGCCGGACCAAGTCTTCTATTTGATACAATGGCAACGGTCTTCAATCATATGTCCGGCGGACGCCTTTGGGGATCACTGTTCTTCCTGTTTATGATCTTTGCCGCCATGTCAACGGTGCTTGGCGTCTGCGAAAATATTCTTGCCATGGTTCGTGAATTAACCGGCTGGTCCCGGCCAAAGGGAAGTCTGATCTGCGGAATCGTTGTCTTTCTTCTTGCCCTGACCACCGCACTTGGTTTTAATCTCATCCATTTTCAGCCGTTTACAGACGGCACGACATGGCTGGATTTCTGGGATTTTATCGTTTCCACCAATATCCTTCCGCTCGGCTCTCTCATCCTTGCACTGTTCTGCTGCAGCCGTCTTGGATGGGGCTGGGATCGCTTTGTAAAAGAAGCAAACACCGGAACCGGACTGAAAATACAGAAATGGCAAAAACCATTGTTTCAGTATATCGTTCCTGCCATTATCGCCGCAATCTATATTTATGGTATCGCAACCTTTAACTGGAAATAAAAAAGGAACGCAGACCATGTTTCCATGGTCTGCGTTCCTTTTTCACTTTTTAAAGCAAATATTTCTAAGGCAAATATTTACAATCAGTCTTCAATGCTGATGTATTTACTCTCCTCTACAGCCTTCTTATCCTGTTTTGGAATATCCAGCTTCAGGATACCGTCCTCATACTTTGCATGAATGTCACTCTGCTTTACACCTTCGCCTACGTAAAAGCTCCGGCTCATGCTGCCTGCGTAACGCTCACGTCTGATGTATTTGCCTTTCTTAGCCTCTTCATCCTTATCCAGACCCTTTGCAGCTGCAATGGTAAGATAACCATGATCAAGATGGATCTTAACCTCATCCTTCTTGAAGCCCGGCAGATCAATTGCTACCTCGTAGCCATTCTCAGTCTCCTTTACATCTGTCTTCATCATGTTCTTTGCATGTTTGCCATACAGCTCTTTATCTACATCTGCAACCTGCGGGAATGAAAAATCCATCCAATCATTAAATAAATTCTCTCCAAAAATGCTCGGCATCAACATAAGTCATATCTCCTTCCAATAGAATCTCTATCTGAGCACCCCGGTTATTCGGAATGCTATTTACTGATTATCTTCGGACTCCGGTTCGGAATCCTTCGGTCCGGAACTCTTTTTCCATTCCTTTTATTCCTCTCCTTTGTTCTATCTGTGTTATAACACTTCTTGTTAGCAATGTCAATAGGTGAGTGCTAATAATTTGAATATTTTTTTGCAAACCGTAATTTTTACAGGGTTTGCAAGGGATTTCAAATTGCACTCACACTCAATTTTCTTGGTTTTACACCATTTTTACACCATTTCATTTGATTTTGGTGTAATGCTTATTTTCTTTACACCAAATTACACCAGTGACCTGAATTTACACCACTGCTGGTACAGCATCTGGCAGGTTCATTTTTGACATTTCATTTTCTACATGAGACATTTCGGCGATATGGTTATATACGTTCATCGTAATCTTTGCATCGGAATGTCCCATCACATACTGCATGACTTTCGGATTGACATTGTTTTCACCCAATCTGGTACAGCCCGTATGCCGAAGCGTATGAGCAGATATATGAGGCATCAGCTCAGGTTCTCTGTTTTCCTGGGCTGCCAATGCCGTTTCCTTTTTGTTATAAGCATTTACAATGTTCTTTAGGAAACTGTTTACACCTGCCGGCATGATCGGACGTCCATGTTTTGTATTGAAGATGAATCCACTACGTCCACCAATCTCTACATTACTCTGCAATCCCAGCATCAGATTCAATTCCTTCTGCTTACGAAATGCGTCATACACAGTCTGCGTCATCGGTATCGTTCTGATGCCCGCATCCGTTTTGGTTTCAGAATCATGGAAACAATAGCCTTCATCACCTTCATAGTAAACAAGCTGACCTCCCACATGGATTTCCCTGTTCTTCATATCTACATCCGACCAGGTCAATCCAATTGTTTCACTCACTCTCAGACAAGCCCCGAACATAATCTGCATCATTGGAAGATGTGGTTTATATACCTTACTATTCTCCACAAATTTCAGAAGTTTTTCCTGCTGTTCCAAAGTCAATGCTTCTTTTTCTTTTGCCGGGGCACCATAATCTCCAAGTGTTCCTGTAACCGGATTCTTTCGGATAATCTCGTCTGCTACTGCCATCTCAAAACTTGGGTTAAGCATAGCATAAAAGCCTTTGATCGTACTGTGTGCCAGCCCTTCATCTGACAGCTGCGAAAAAAATGTCCGTACATGAGAGGTCTTAAAATCTACCACACGAATATTTCCCAGTGTATTACGCACCCGGTGATTCCACATACCGATATAATTCTTCTTCGTTCTTTCCCGGATATTCGTCGTTGCCATATACCGTTCAAACAAGCCATTTACCGTCAGCTTCTTTACAGATGTGTCTGTAATAAGCTGATCATCCATATCTTTATTGACCTTTTTTTCCTGTTCTCTCAGGCTCGCAAGATCCATATCATAGATTGTTATCCGCTTTCCGGTAATCTCATCTTTGTAGCGATACATATAACGTCCATCTGATCGCTGGCTCTCTCCTGTTCTTAAATTTCTGCCTTTGTTGTCTTTTCTTGCCATACTAATCATTCCTTTCACATTCGTTGTTTGTTATTCGGAATGATTTTTGTCCTGTTCGTATCAGTCATAATCTGTCTGATATCTGCTCACAGATTAACATAATATTTTAGGATTTCCAAGGGTAAATTCTTGAAAAACACCAATTTTTCTTTGCACTCTCATTCCGAAGGAAATTCGTTGTTTTCTCCTGTTCTCGTCCATTACACTGCCATTGCATCAAGATATTTTTTTATCTTATCCACGTTATAGAGAACACGTCTGCCAACAATGATCTTTGCTTCTGCACAGTCTGCGATTTTTCTTGCTGTGACTGCACCGCAGGATAGCATTGCCATTAAACCTTCAATATCCACAGTCAGACGATTTTCTGTGTTATACTCTGTTGTCTTTCTCATGATGCACATACCTCCTTTCCTCCGTATTCTTCTGCATCACCTCCCAGACAGCGGTTTCATGCCCGTTGTCAGTACCTTCTTCTGTCGTTTTCGATGTTGTCTAATGATGAATTTTCTTCTGTTCGGCGTGTTGGCTTCCATTCGTACAGGCGGTGTCAACGTTACATTTGACCTCTATCAGAATTTTTCTGAATGCTGCCAGCTCCTTCTCGAGCCTGCCAGCCGTTGCCGGAGTATCTTCGACTTCCACATGCTACTCTCTGGTACAGCGGTGGAATTCTGTGTTGTCCTTTAAACCTCTAAGGGTACCTATACAGCTCATTTAATTTTCAAGGTACATAAAAAGCTCTTGAATTCCTATTCAAAACCTTTTTCTACTAATCACACGTGGCAGAGGCAATAAGGTCATATTTTTCATAAAAAAATTTGATTTTTTCATCCCCGCTTTGTTTATTCGCTTTTATGCGAATATTGATTATGCTGTTATTATATTTCGCTTTAATGTTAATGTCAAGCATTTTATTCGCTTTGTTGCGAATGTTTCTGTTTACATTCTGAGCTTTTGATAGTAAAATAGACTTATCAAATAGAAAGCAGGAAATCTGATATGACAATTGGTGATAAAATAAAAAAAATCCGGACATTCCGGAATATGACACAGGCTGAACTTGGTGCTGCTCTTGGCTGGGGCGATAAGGGTGCGAACCGCCTTGCCCAATACGAAACCAACTACCGGGTTCCCCGTAAAGATCTGGTGACTGAAATGGCCAGGATTCTGGATGTGAACCCAATCACTCTGTATGAACCAACAACAATGAACGCCGAAGAATTAATGGAAACGTTTTTCTGGATGGATGAATTTAATCCCGGCATGATCAATCTCTTTCAGTTAGAGACTTATCCGGGTGAAAAATCAAATTCCAGCGACGATACCGCTATCCGCTACCATGATTCTGATAGTTGGCCTACTCATCCACCAGTTGGTATGTGGTTTAATTATGGGGTTCTCAATGATTTTCTGAAAGAATGGACACTTAGAAAAGAAGAACTAAAATCTGGCGAAATAACCCGAGATGAATATTTTGAATGGAAAATCAACTGGCCACAGACCTGTGATGATTGTGGTAAACGAGAGCCGTCAAAACAGTGGCGAAAATCAAAAGAATAGAACTTAGTGAAACTTAGCAAAACTTAAATTTACTGAATTTTTCTCTTTACTCAAAAAAAGGCACTGTAAAACCAATGGTTCCATGGTTTTCAATGCCTTTTGTACATATTCTCTATTGGATTTCTCGCATCTATTTGTACATGTGAAACTTAGCGAAACTTAAACCAGCATCACTACAAATTATATATTAAGTTTCCAGTTTGCCGCTTCCGTCTGCAGATCAACTAACTTACGATATAGACCATTTTTCTTCATAAGCGTATCATGGTTTCCTTTTTCTGCCACAACACCTTTATCCAGAACAACGATCTGATCCGCTGCTTCAATCGTTCTCATCCTGTGAGCGATTACCAGAACTGTCTTTCCACTGACCAGTTCAGATATTGCTTCCTGTATCTGTGTTTCACTGTCCACATCTAAAGAAGCAGTTGCTTCATCCAGCAAAATAACAGGCGCATCTTTTAAAAGTGCACGAGCAATGGAAAGACGTTGGCACTCTCCACCGGAAAGCGTAGAACCATTTTCTCCTATTACTGTCTGATAACCCTGCGGTAAATTTTCGATAAATTCATGACATTTTGCTGCCTTTGCTGCTGCAATAACGTCTGTATCACTTGCGCCTTTTCGTCCAACACGAATATTTTCCATAATTGTATTATTGAACAGGACAACATCCTGAAATACAATCGAGAAATCTTTCATCAATGCAACCGAATCAAGTTTTGCGATATCAACGCCACCAAGTGTAATCTTTCCTCCATCCAGGTCATAGAATTTTGCGGCAAGTTTTGCTACAGTACTCTTACCACCGCCGGATGGTCCGACTAATGCGGTTACCTGTCCCTGTTTCGCAGTAAATGATACATCCTTTAAGACCGGCTTTCCTTCTTCATAAGAAAATTTCACATGGTCAAAGGTTACGTCATAGCCCTTGGTGTGATAGTCTTTTTGTCCGCTTTCTAAAGGATATTCCTGAATCTCTTTCAGACGATTAACCTGTAAATTTGCACCAAAGAGTTCAGCCATATTTGCCATAGCTCCGGAAAGCGGATCGTACAGGCGTGAGGCTGCGATCAGATACAGAATATACGTAAACAGACTGATCTTTCCATGTAAGATTAGAGAACTTCCCACAACGATCACAGTTACAAGACCAAGTCTTAAGATCATCTGACCGGTTGTAACTAGACTTGCGCTGACCATCTCGCTGGAAATCTGTGCTTTCTCTGCTATATCCATTTTTGCATCCAGTTTCTTAAGATAAGTATTCTCCTGATTACACGCTTTGATATCCTGTACGGTTTCCAGACATTCCTGGATTCCTTCTGACAGATTCATTCTTTCCGTCATATATTTCTTTCCAAGCTTCTCCTGCCATTTTCGTGAAAGCAGTACGATTGCAAATGCCACCGGTGCAACCCATAGCAGTGCCAGTCCCATTTTCCAGTTCATAATCAAAAGTACGATACACACAATCGCTGTCGAGATCAATGCTCCAAAGAACTGCGGAACAGTATGGGAAAATGCATGTTCAAAGCTTGCACAGTCACCCATAATTGTACTTGTCAGATCAGCAAGATCACGTTCATGGAAAAATCCAAGTGGTAACGTCCTAAGCTTTTCTGCAAGTGTAATACGTCTACGTTCACTTTCCTCATAGGTACCAATATAAGCTTTTGTATATTGCAAATAATGAAAAATAAAAATAATAACTAAAATGATAATTCCTGCAGCTGTATACCATGCAAGCCCTGCCGTTTTATCTTCCATTCCAAGAGCCACCGGAAGCATCGCATTTAATACTATTGCAAGTAAAGCAACTGGAAGCATCAAGCTGATATTTGCCAGTACAGAGTAAACAATTGCTTTAAAAAGATCTTTTGCACCCTGATCGCTCAGAGCATATTTTTTCTGCAATCTGTTAATCATGTTTTTTTTCCTTTCCCACAGATTTTCCAACCTTCCAGGTAATCTGTGTCTGATACTCTTTCCACATTGATGCATAAATGCCATTTTGATTCACAAGTTCCTGATGATTGCCACATTCTACGATTTTTCCATCACCAAACACGAGAATCGTGTCTGCATTCTGAATTGTAGACAGACGATGTGCAATCATAAGTACTGTTTTTCCACGGGTCAATCCTTCAAAGGCAAGCTGGATCTGATGTTCATTTTCTGCATCTGCAAAAGCAGTCGCTTCATCAAGTACGATAATCGGTGCATCCTTGAGAATTGCACGGGCTAATGCAATACGCTGATTTTCACCACCGGACAGATAAGTTCCTCCGTTTCCAACCACAGTATCGAGCCCATTTGGGAGTCTGTCTATGATATCTTTGCACTGGGCTGCTCCCGCTGCTTTCAATACCTCATCACGTGTGGCCTCCGGTCTGGCAGCTCTGATATTTTCTAGTAAAGTGTCATTGAACAGGCGTGTATTCTGGAATACAAATGCAATCTGCTCCATCAAATCATTTTTTGCAATCTCACGAACATCTACACCGCCAACCAGAACAGCGCCTTCCTGCACATCATAAAAACGTGGGATCAGACTTGCCGCTGTAGATTTACCACTGCCGGAAGCTCCGACTAATGCAATGGTTTTTCCTGACGGAATTTCGAAGCTCACATGATCCAGTGCTTTTTTCTCAGTGCCCTGATAAGTAAAGGAAACATCCTGAAATACAACGGAAGCAGCCTTTGGCTGTTTTGGAGTATTGGATTCTTCGAGTGGTTTCTCCTGTAAAACAGCTTCAATTCTGCTTATCGCACTTTTGGCTGCCATCAATTGTTCGCTTGCAAACATGATACGGTTCATCATTGTCGTGCAAATCGGTGTAAACAGACTGTAAAACAGGAAATCCAAAAACAGCTTCTGACTGTCAGCCTGTCCACTTGAACCCGTAAGAATCAACACTGCTGCCGGAATCAATAAAATGAAAGTTCCATTTAAAGTAACATTAAATCCAGTCAGTGGAATACGACAGCAGATTGCATATCCGCTGGCATATTTTTTGTATTCTTCAATCGCAGCGTGAAAGTTTTTGAAAGAATACACAGTTTGCTGAAATACCTTTACAACCGGGATTCCACGGACAAATTCAACCGCTTCTTTGTTCATTGTTTCCAGGGCAGTCATGTATCCAGACATAAAATCTGCATTATCTCCACCCATCATTTTTTTCAGAAAAAATACGCTGATGACCAACGGAAGCAGACAACAAATTCCAAGTCTCCAATCAAAGACAAACAACAAAATGATAACTGCAACCGGCATAACAACTGCACCAGTTAGATCCGGTAACTGGTGTGCCAGAAACCCTTCGGTCAGTCCAGCATTATCATCAATAATTTTCCGAAGTCTGCCACTGGCATTCTGACTGAAATATCCAAGTGGTAATGTAACAATATGATGCATAGCTTCTTTTTTCATATTGGTTGCTGTGCGAAACGCTGCCAAGTGTGAACAACATAGTGCTACAAAATACAAAAAAATGCTAAGCATTGAAAATGCCACAGCGAGCCATGCATAATGTCCGCTGGATGCTGCCAGAGAAATATTCCCCTGCATCATTGCATGTAAGATATCCCTAATCACAAACCAGATGCAGACAAAGGGAATCATAGAAAGTATCGTGGACAGTCCTGCCAGAATACATCCGGCAATGGTCAACCAGTGTCGGTTCCCTGCAAATTCAAACATCCGAGATAGTTCAGGATTTTTCTTTTTATTCATGATCTTATATCCTCCTAAAAAAAGTCGGTGGTATCAGACTCTTTCCAATTTCCACCGACTCAAATTCATTTACTATTCAGACAGATTCTCTTTACAGAATAGTTGTATACAATTCTCAACATCTGCTTGCGTATAGTCAACAGAAATTCCTGCTGCCAGCCAATAAGCATATTCACCTGCGTCATACTTTTCCAGTGCATCCAGATCACTGCCATATCTGAATTCAATATGCCATGTTGTTTTCATCGTATCCGGAGCGATACAGAAATAGGTAAACTCGCCGGAATCAGCATCATCACTTTCGTAAATGTACAGACCACGCGTTTCTTCCATACCTACGTAATGATAAGAATGGCTGAATATATCATTCCCATTTTCATCCACACCTGATATTGTTGTTCCGTCAAACGTAAATCGATCTATATTCTGTAAAAATTCACAGTCGTATGCCATATTTCTATCCTTGTAAGTTTCCACTGCTTCTTCACCAGTGACTGTTCCAGTTACCATAGAAGACATCTTTTCAACAGCCGCCTGAGCATTATCCTCTCCTACAATTGAAGCACTGTCATCCAGCCACAGCTGATCGTATTCATCTGCTAGAATAACCGGCCACAGTTCCTGATAAGTACCTTTCAGATCACTTAAAAGTTGATCTGCTGCCTTCTGATTCTCATCAGTTCCACTTTCCTTCTGTACGCTCGTAGTCTGTTCGTCTGTAACACTGCTTTCTGTTTGCTTTGTTTCAGATGTACTGCTGCTTGTATTTCCACAACCTGTCAATAAAGAAATAGACAAAGTCGCTGCTAAAAACAAGCTTGTTAATAGTTTTCTCTGTTTCATTATAATCCTCCTAAATCAAAAAATATGCATTAGTCAGTCTTATCTAACTAATGCATATTTTATCTGGTACTAATATAAAACTCAATGACCTGTCAGACTGGATTCTATCCAATCAGACATTCTTTTTATACTCCGTCGGTGTCATTCCATATTCACCTCGAAATGCCGAAGTAAATTTATTTGGATTTGTATATCCTATTTCTGTTGCAATTTCACCTACAGATAAACTCCCCTCCCGTAATAATTTTTCAGCAATTTGTAAACGATAAGTCCGGAGATACGCATAAACAGGTGCGCCATACATTCCCTTAAAACAACGTTTCATTGCCGTTGGTGATATTTCAAAACGCTCTGCCAACTCCTCAATTGTATAATGTTCTTTGATATGTTCTACAATAAAATCATGAATCTGTCTGGTACAGTTCCTTTGCGATTTTGAAAAATAAACATAGTCGTTCTTAATCCTGTCAAAATCCATTTCTGTTAATATCAATAAAAGTTCCAGAAGCTTTATTCTAATATAACTAGGCTTTATATGTTCCTGAACGGTATATAATTCCGAAAATATATGTTGTACAGTTTCATTTGCACGAACCATATAAAAATCCTGTTTTCCTGCAAACTCTGAAATTTGAGTAAGATTAATAGAAAGAAGTTTCAAGATTCTTCCCATCTCATCTGTAATTCCTTCCAAATCAATCGTTATCGTTATCCCATGATAATGGGAAGTAGGAAATGTTGATGTATGTGATTTCCTATGCAAGGTACAGATGGATAAATTTCCCGCTGCCATATAGCAATAACTACGCTCTCCAAACGCACACTCACACCGCCCCTCCCGACAATAATTAATTTCAATAAATCCAGTACGTGGACTCTGCATCTTATTACAATATTCCATATGCATATCATTATAGACCAACTCCATTCCTGGAAATGTCTGATATACTACGATATCTCCTGTACCACTTTCATTCTCAAGATGAAATCTTGAACATATCGTATCTTCTTTTTTTCTTCGAACAGAAGTTCCATATAAATCAACACTTCTGAAATCCGATTTCACTTCCGAAGATGCCAAAAGTATATCTCCAGCAATCTTATATGGATTGTCCGCTGCTGTTACTATTCTCATTTTACACCTGTCCACTTTCTTCCGTTGCTGTTCTTACTTTTGTCTCCTCTTTCATAGCTTGTCTCCTTCAATAATTAGATACATCATACCTTCTCATATAAAAAAATGTTACCTTGTAAAGCTCCAGTTCCTACAATATGTAACATCGTTTGAGTTTCTATACGCTTTCAGTGTAACATCGTTAGGCCTGACTGACAAGAAAATATAGAAATTCATTATAGCAAATAAATTCGCTTTATTGTTCAATAACCAACATTCTTATTATTCAAATATATTCTAATCAGAACAGCCCCTACATTTATGACCAAAATCACAAACAGCAAATTAAATGGCAAATATTCCCGTATCAAGTTTCCTAATACCACAATAAAGGAAATACTGGCTATCAAAACCATTTTATAAATGTCATCCCATATCTTTCTATACTGCTCAATTCCACCCCATACAAGAAGTACGCATCCGACAATTCCTGCCATAATCGCAACCATTGAAACTATTCGTTCAAATGTGACTTCTCCTGAAGGATATCCCATATAATCCAGCTGTTCAAACCATATCACATACTCTCTGCACCAATTAACTGGCAACATGATTAGCTGCAATATATCTCTTTGAAATGCTCCATTCTGAATAAGTGAAAAGAAAATGACACAAAGATATCCCCAATCCCAGAAAAACTGCCTTTCTTTCATATCCTCAACTTCTGATTTTGCTTTTCTCCTGGCTCTTTGTATCTCCACATCTGCCCGTTTTCTTACCCTTTCAGTCTGATACTCTGCCTGCCTTGCCTGTTTTTCTGCTTCTTCCTGTTTCCGCTGTGCCTGTTCAAACGCTTCCACCGATGACTGGTTCACCTGTATCTGCAACTTAGAGTTCCGGTCCCGAACGTCTTTTATTTCTTCTTCGAGCTGCTCTTGCTCGCTCCTGCTCATCAATCCGTTTCTGTTCCTCAAGTCGTCGTTGCTCTGCTGTAAGGACTGATTGAGTTTCCGCATTTCGGACAGTTCTACTGTCATCTGCTGAATTTCGGCGTTCGACTTCTGCATTTCTTCTTGCATTTCGTGATTCTCGAAGAACAACTGCTGTTTTTCCATTTTCAACTTGTGTGTCCTTTCCTGAAATTCCTGAATAAACTCGTTCATCTTCTGATTTCTCACCTGCAACTCGTCCCTCTCTGCCGACACTTTCTCCAGCGTTTCTGCCTGCTCCTTCGCAAGCTGCTTCCACTTGTCGGTAGTATCCAGCGAATTCTTCGTCTGATCCGTTTGTTCGTTCTGCTTCGGCTCGTGTCCTTTCGTAATTTCCATTAAATTCATATTCCAATGCCTCCTTACTGATGTCCAGATGAAAGGTTTTAGACAAATTGCTGTCACGCACTTTCTTTCCATCCTGATTCTGGAACGTGATGTGCTTTCTCTTTTCCGTCCAGTTCACACTCCATCCAAACTGTTTCATTTTTTCTATAAACTTTTCTTTGCTGATACAATTTTCCAGTGCTTTTAAGACCGCCATTGCACAGTCAGCCACAAAACTGTCCTTTGCATGTTGTCGGAACAGGTTATATTTATCCTTGTTCCATGCAATGACTTCGCCTTTTTCGATTTCACTGCCGTCAAAGTGTTTTCCTTTTTCTGCAACTGTCAATCCACGTTTTCTGCACATCTGATTAGTAAATTGCTTCATCCGCTCCAGATCTTTTTTCGTAGTATGCAATTTCTTTCCATCCTCATAGCTGACAGAATTCGTCACCAGATGGCAATGAATATGGTCTTTATCCTTATGGACTGCCACTAAGGTTTGAAATCCCTGGAACCATTTTTCTGCAAACTCTTTTCCAAATTCAAATGCCTGCTCTGGTGTAATCTGCTCGTCCTTATGCCAGGAAATAATATTGTGGGCGTACATTCTTCCAGAGTCTTTATTCCATAATTTCTTTTCTTCCAGAAATGTGCGGTACACCAGATCATAATTGATTTCATCGTGGCAATACGGACCAGTTACATAGGCAAGCTGCTCACTGGTCTTGTCCTGACGCAATACATATTCGATACAGTTTCTCATTGCTCCATGAGAATTTGTCCGCTTATTAACTGTCTTATTGACTGCCATATCTTTTCACTCTCCTTCCTGTAGTTGCGGATATTCTGATTGAGATAATGCAAAATATCTTCTCTTGGTATAAATCCACCAGCATTCATTTTCCGTGCAATCTGGTTGATATTCGTAGCAACACCACGAAGCTGGCTGAGCATCTCTGCAAGCATCAGATTCAGCTTTTTCAATTCTTCCACTTCCTCTGCGGATGCAATTTTTAAACCTGCTATTGCATGAATTACAACCGCCTGCTGAGTCTGTCCAGACTCCTTTACTTTATTTTGGAGCAGATCATACTCTGCTTTATTCATTCGTATCGTTACCGTATAATTTCGTTTTCGCATAAATTCTTGACTCCTTTCTTCATTCGTCTTTCCATAAATAGAATCAGCCATAACATTTCCGGCTGGTAAATTAGCAGGGGATATATAAGGGAGTGCAACGCTCCCTTATACAGGTGCAGGACAGCGTCCTAGTCAATCAGTAAGTCTTCCGAAGGAATGTCCGGTGGACATTTCGCAGGATTACTTACGCTATTGACGTGCCGGGGTTCCAAGGGGCAGATGCCCCATGGCAAGTTTAGGAACAGCCCAAAGGCTGGATCCGGTGCATAGTGGCTTGCCACTTTGCGAAACTTGCCTGTCATCTGCCGCCCACTGTAAGAATCGGATCGCCATGTCCCCTGCGGCATCTTCCAGAATAAAAAGCGGCTGATGACGGTGGTTTTGTGGTGTGTGGGAAGGCTGCGTAGGAAAGCTGGAATACTCCCCTTTGTAGAGTTTTCCATATTTCCGGAGCAGGCTTTTCACACGCCACTCCGATGCGAAGTATCGGACAATCATGTGCCGTATCCGGCACTCCATTCTTTTTCGCCCTGGCTGCCACTTTCTCTGCCAGATTTCTTTTTATTTCTGTTCTTTTCCTTTCGATTCACCTTTTTTCTGTTTAAAAGCATAAAAATTGGCAGTCATGAACATCTCCAGGATTTTCTCTCCGAAAAATGCCATCACTGCCACTGCTTTCTCTGTTATTTTGTTTTTATGGAACTGTGATATCCTGTTATTTAGCTCCATTCTTTCTGCTATTTTACCTTTTTGACGATATCGAAGACCTCATCCATCAATTTTTCCAATTTCATTTGCAACTACTTAAAAACTATCCGCAAAATCCAATGCCGCATCCAAATCTGCTTCCTGTTCCCAGTCCGTTATATCTTCCGTGTGCTGCTCACTTTCCTTTTCTTCTGTCAGATCGGACAATTCTTTTTCTCCTGCTGATTCTTTCACAAATGGTGCAAGCATCTCAAATAAATTCTTTGCCATAGCCATCGGAACAGATTCTTTCACTCCATTCCGGATAGCTGTCTCCACTCTTTCCAGAAAAGCGTCTTCCTTTTCTCTAGTTTCCAGATATGGATCTTCTTTATTTCGATATTCTCTGGCAAAATAATCATTCAACGCTGCCACAACTGCTTTTGTATAGGATTTATATTTCTGCCTGTCCATGGTCTGAAGATATTCCCATGCTTTCCTATCCTGTTCATCACACAGGTTCAACCGAATATTGGTGTTGATAATTCTCCGTTCTTTTCTCATACCAGCATTCCTCCGTTTTTCTGAATTTTTCTCACCGTCATAGCTTCATATCCTTTTGCGGTTGCACAGATATCCCGTACAATCGTTACTCTGTCTTTGTCATATTCCCCGAAGTTCTGGATCATACAACCACCACCGCCAACTACATATAAACGCATCAGCTCCGGGTTGTATTCCCGTTCTCTCAGCTTATGGAAGATTTCTTTCGTATAATCTCCGGCAGCTTTACGAATAACCGAAAGATATTTTTCACCAATATCTGCCGTCCCGGTGCGGATCACCTGCTCGATCACCAGATCATCTACCACTGTTCCCAGTTCTTTCAACAAAGATTCCCTAACAGCAAGTACACACTGATGTGTTCCATATTTCTCTGTATAGCATTTCTTCTCCACCGGGCGAGAATTGTTGATATACATGATGTTCATAGTTCCGTTTCCAATATCTGCCAGCATATTGATACCTTTGAAATCCTGTAAGCGGTAAAAGGCTGCTGCAAATCCCTGTGGGTAAATATCAGCTCCTGCAAACTCTACATGATACTCTTTATTGCGGAATATAAAATCCACGCTTTCATTCTTGAGAAGATATTTCTGGAAATCTTCTTTCTGTGTAGCTACCCAGGTAAGCGGAAGTCCGGCTGCAATGTGTACCTTTGCCTGATCCATTCCTTTCCCATCAAGTTCCCTTGCGATAGCCGCCAGTGTCAGCACATAATAATCCTCGTCCTGCGTTTTCTCCGCACAGAACTCCTTATGCTCCTCACCGATCTGGTAAAACATACCATGGTAAACAAGAAGGTTATTCTGAAAGATTGGCTCCTTCTCATATCTGGCTACACCGGATGGAAAACATCTGGTTGCAGTTTTCATGTTGCCATAACCATGGTCAATCCCAATCACCATAATTGTCTCGTTTTTGTTTGTTTTCATCATTCTCATAATCATACCTCATTCTTTCTTCTTTATTTTTATTGATAAAAGCACAGCTGGGGCAAAAAGGGCATTTTTTTGAACCTCCTGACAGCCTTTTTATTTTTTTGCCCTGTCCTGACCTCGTTCATTTTTGCCTTTTTTGCCCCAAATGCCCCAAACCATCTGTCATATATTCAATTTTAATTGTTCAGAGTGTTCCTCAAAGGGAGTCCTGTCCCCTGCTTCCAGAGGCTGGAAATCTTCTTCCCGTACAGCAATATCCTGATAACAGTAATCGCCGTTATATTTCCTTGCCTGAAACCCTTTGCCCTCCATATTTTTAAAAAATCCTGATTTTGCATGTCCCTGACGGCCATTGTCCTCGCAGTATTCCTCGTACATCCGGAACACGTCGCTGCGTTTCAGCCGCTTTCCTTTTTCCTTCACCAGTTTCTCCTCCAGGAAAGCACATACACTGTCTGATAACCGCCGCAGTTCCCAGACGCATTCTTTGCTGTGTTCGCTTTCGATAAGTTCCCCACGATCATAAACATCTTTCAATGCTGTCACTGCCATATGAATCGCATAGTCCGCTTCTGCCTTGATCTTTTCTTTCAGCCGGATATCTTTTTCCTCTCTTGGAATCATCTGGTTCATATCCAAAACAAGGAGTCTCCGGTAGAAAGCATCGGATTTGTCTTCCAGATTCTGCGGCATTTCGTTGGTTGAAAAAAGTAGCTTTGCATATGCCTTATAAAAGACCGCATCTTTTCCTTTTTTCTCATACAAAAGTGTATCTTCACCAACTGCCTTTTTCAGCACATCGGTTGTATCCATTGCCTTGCATGGGATATCTGCACAGGCATTTAACAGCTTTCCATACATCCCGGTAGCATAAAACCGTTTGTTCAAGTCCTGCAATGAGATACTGGACGTATTCTCATTTCCGATCACGTGCTGGATCAGTGCAACTGCAACGGACTTTCCGGTACCTCCATTTCCTTTCAGCATCAGGAATTTCTGGAACTGGGTGTCTGTTGTCATGCAATATCCGAAATACTCCCAGAACATCTGCTGTTCCACCTTATCCGGTATGGAAGAATCCAGATACTTTCTGATATTTTCTCCACCTCCCAGGACTTTTTCCCTGTCCTCCGGATAATATGGGAAGGGGATCTGATTGATAGTCAGATACTTCGGATCATGCTCTACCAGCTCATCTGTCAGTACATCATAATAAGCATTTTTGAAATTGATCCAGTGGGCTGGCTGCTTATTCAGCTCATACGAATTCCGGTAAATCTGTGGCTGCGTAATCAAGAGATTATAAACTCTCTGGATGGTGCTGCTGTTGACCTGATCCCGGTAAATCAGCTTTTGAATCCGGTATTTCAGCTTCACACCTCTGGCATCCTCGATAAAAACACCATGCTCATAATAATAGGGAATCTCTCCCCTTACGAAGAAGCTCACATTTTCCACAATATAATCCACAATCTCCATATCCCGTACACCGGTGACTTTCCCTTTGGAATCAAACTTGTGGAACCGGCTTAATTCCGGATCGTTCTTCGGTTCCCGTTCAAACCGCAGGATAAACTGCTCAAGAACTTTACCAAGCTCCTGCTTATTGTCAAAATTTCCAAGATACTCTTTTTCTTTGAACAACTGCCACCCGGATTTTCCGTCCAGTCCGGCATCCTTGCAGAATTCCAGTATCCGGTCATTCATCCATTTGACTGTACAGGCTGCCACATAGTGATAGGAGCTTTGACAGCTTCCCTGAAACTGCATCGAACGCATTTCATCGACAAATCCATCTATACTGTAATAACCGTCCTCTTCTTCCTGCACTAAATAAAGGGACTGATAACCGGAAATTATGATATTTAACGCAATCTCCTGATTATCCACCAGAAAAATATATTTCTGTGCAGTCCCTTCCGGTTCTGTCTCCATATAATGCTTTAGGAACTTCTTGTTCATATTCATCACTTCCCCTCAGAGCAAAAGAAAAGACGTGGGCCACATTTCTATGACTCACGCCTTATCTGCTCACAATATTCTGTTTACTATCAATTT
Source organism: Lachnospiraceae bacterium (assembly GCA_902363665.1). Classification (GTDB taxonomy): domain Bacteria; phylum Bacillota; class Clostridia; order Lachnospirales; family Lachnospiraceae; genus Choladousia. The sequence goes on from CABJAW010000002.1 coordinate 326,413, forward strand.
ATCTGTTACTTACTGTATTCCTCAATCTTACACGTAGATCAATTCCTTCAAAATAATTTCTTCTGCAACCGCTCTGTGCTGATTGGCTACTCGTACCCATGTCATCTGGTCTTTCTCCTTATCCGGCAATGGATCTTTTTCCTCCAACTGTTTCAGAATGACTTCTTCCAGTTCTCTGGCTGCCTTGTCCACTTCCAGCAGATGCTCACCGATTGTATCCTGCAACAGCATCACCTGATACAAGGAATTACGGTGGTTCTTCAGATAATCTCTGCGTAAGAATCCATATTTACCAAGCTGCTCCATCTGATCACCAGATTTGTAGGTAAGGTTCGGAATCAGGTATCCATTCACATTTGTATAAGTCAGTTTCATTTTTATTAGCACTCTCCATTTTTCTCTGATTTTTTACACCAAATTTACACCATTTGCAATTCATTTGACGAAATTCTACGATACCAGACAAAATGACTGAATGCCACGAAAGCCCGTAAAATAGGCATTTCTGCGATACACAAAACAGGACAAAAATCGACTTCCATTATCAATAGGTGAGTGCTAATTCTTTTGTGAAGATTTTGTGAACACTACGAGCTATGCAAAATAGTGAAAATAACGCCCTGCAAGTTTACTTGCGAGGACGTTTATTTTTGCTATTTTATAGGGCGACAGCCCGACAGCGAGGGAATTCTTTCCCGAGCTGTGCATGGCGTATCTCACAACTTCACAGGGATTTTCAATTGCTTTTGCACGGAGGTTTCTTGGTTTGACCACATTTTTACGACAAATTCTTGGAAAAATATATTCGTCTGATTTTCTTACCACATTTTACGACAACGGCTTATTGTTTATACCACAGCAGGTACGGTTTCCGGCAGGTTCATTTTAGACATCTTGTTCCCCACATGAGACTTCTCTGCAATATGATTATAGACATTCATTGTGATCTGTGCATCTGAATGTTTCTGATGATGTGGGTTGTATACCGTATCTTCGGTGATTCCCTTTCCCCGAAGTCAGAACGGGTAGGACTGCTCATGGAACTTCCGCCATATCATAAACCAGATTTTCGTAATATCCTGTATGTGACTTTCCAGCGTACTTTTGATATTTTCTGCCGCGCCCTGCGTGTAATTTCAATTGTTTCTATCGTATTTTTTGCTCTGACTTATGGTTTCGGCGGAAATGCAGAATCCAGTATTCTGTACAGGTTTGGTAAAGTCATCGAACCGGTAACTATGTTTTTCGGACTGAAATGGCAGGCTTTCCTTGCTTTCTGCGCATCTGCGATTTCAAAGGAATCACTGCCTGGTGTATTAAACACATTATACGACACGGGTGGAAGCCTTGTCAGCTCTACCTTCGGTGCCAAAGTAGCAGACAATGCTTCGGGCATTTCCGAAATCTTATCTGCAAACTTTACTCAGGCGCAGGGACTCGCCTTTATCTTTGCAATCAATTTTAACATGCCATGCTTCAGCGCACTTGCAGCTACCGCACGCGAAACCCATTCTGTAAAATGGACTGCAAAAATCGGCGCATTTTACACAGTGGCGGCACTAAGTGTATCCTGCATTGTATATCATATCGGGCTGCTTATATTCTGAATCAATGGACATCCCCTGCACAAAATATTGCTTTATTTTTTCATGACCACATTGGGGTCAGCCCCACCATTTTGATTGAATACAAGATCAACAGCTACTCATTATTTCCACTCGATGGGGATCCAGTTTAACTTGACCTATGATATAATTTTTAATACGCTACATTCTTCCATCGTAATTCAGTCCTTTCTTCTAACTTTAAGTATGAAAAAAGCAGTCAATCCTAGCTGAAAGACTGCTTTAAATCATATCCTTTATTGCTTTGTGTAGAGATTTAACTGATTGTCTATGTCCCGTCCGGTATACATTACTCTAAGTATTGTTACAACCTTTTTATCGCTATCTGGAATATAAAGTACCACATAATTGTCTACTGGTAACACACGAAGTCCACGACTATTCCACGGTTCTTTTTCATATTTTCGATAACGCTCTGGCATCGTATCCAGACTTAATATCTGTTCTTCCAGACGGTCAAGTTGTCCGCTTGCATTTTCCGGCGATCGCAATTCAAAAGCAATATATTCAAAAATTCCTCTCAAATCACTGTCAGCCTGTTCGGATACTTCTACTTCATATATCATAAGCCATAATCCTTGCGAATGTCAGCAAAGGCTTTCTTCGCATTTTTTGTCCGTCCAGCCTGCATATCCGCATATCCTTTCTCCAATTCTTCATTGAACTCTGCTTCTGATAATGTGCTGATGTCAACAGGTCTGACAGATGGTATTTTTACTTCAAACGGAAGTCCTCTCTGTAAGATAATCTGTTTATAAAACATATTGATAGCACTGGAAGCAGGGATACCAAGTGTAGACAGGATACTTTCTGCTTTTTCTTTGACATCTGGTTCAATCCTTGCATATAAATTTGCTGATTTTGTAGCCATATAAAACATCTCCTTTCGCGAGTAGTATTTCCATCTATCTTTATTATATGCAAATGTCCGCACAATAGCAATACTAATTTTACACTTCAATAATCTTATTGAATAACTGTAACAATACGTCTTTTACGCCGGACGCATTGAATACGAGACCAACAGCTACTAAGGCAACCACCAAGAATCCGATGAGTTTGGAAAACTCACGCTTGAATCCCAAGTAGATACCGATAACAACAATCGCCATCAGCTCTGTGCGTTGCTTAAATCACTGTTTCGTACCTCAAAGACACAATTACTGATGTACAAGTAGAGTGTTCTTCTGGAACAGCCTAATTTCTCAGCATGGGTAGCATAGATATGACCTATAGACTGGTGTTTTTCCTTAATCAAAGGAACCAGTAGGTCATTCATGGCCTGAATACTTTCAGCCGTTTGGTTGATGCCGACTCTGCAATCAACTAATACGCTTCGATATTCATCATGTGCATACCTTCTATCTATTTTTATCCGTCTCTTTTCTAGTCTTCCATTTTGCAACAGCATTTCTCACCCGGCAGTCAATATCCAGACGTGCTCTCTGGCATTCTTTTGGATATTTTCTTGCTGCCTGAAATGCCAGTTTCATAAAAATTCCAGAACCAACTGGCAACATCGTCTTTAACATACTCTCTGGAAAAACGAAATGGGTCCCATGCTCATAAATAACATACTCCAACCTGCATGTATGTGGATGTTCTTTCATACGCTGCTTCATACGTCGGATATATTTTGCAGTATCCCACAACACATCATCTTCAGCACCAATCAGCAATAATGTTCCATGGATTTTTTCAATCTTGATCATTTCTTCTTCTGTAATTGGATGAACTGCTTCCGAATCATCAAACAGTTTTCTCGAATTAATCATATCACCGGTTCGTTTTGTTTCTTTCTCAATTACATGCCAGTAATCTGGGTGTTTATAGCAAAAAGGCATATACGGAATGGCTTCTCCTCTGTAAGAAAAAAGAGATTCTCCATCAATCGGCCATTCCTTACAGCCATCTTTTTTGCCCTGCATAAATCCCTGCCAGATAAAGTCACTCGGTGTCAGGCCAATCGTCAATGTAATATCTGCAAAATAAGAAGCGGCAGTTAAGGCAAGTGTTCCTGTAGTAGATGCTCCAACAATTCCTATCTTCTGATTACCATGCACTTTTAACCAATTGATTGCTTTCTCTATACGTTCCAGCGGATAATTATGATGTCCATAATCCTTTTTTCCAGGTGACATTGTCATCACATTCACACCGAGTTTATGTAACCATTTCACGGATGTACGCGCCAGATAATCCTCCGGGTCATCCCCGATCATGGCGATCATCGCACAGTCTGAATCTGATTTGCATTTCCAGTATGCACCATAAAATCCATCTGTTTCCACATCAAAATGTCTTTTCTTCATCTGTGTCATCTCCTGCTCGTATAATATCAGCTATGTTTCTCCATAACTATTATTTTGTTTGAGATATTCCGAACGATTGGAATCTTTCCTATCACATGATATACAGGCATAAGTTCTTTCATTCCTTCGACCAGGCTGACTTCCTGCTGAACAGAAAATTCCGGTACAATCCTTTGTAGTTCTGTTCCGTTCTTAACTCCCCATGTGAATTTGGCATTGCTTCCCTCTATAGATTTTTCTTTCACATGTCTTGCAACAAATGGTGACATGGTTTCGACCATTACAGTTACTTTCTGAAATGATCTTTCAATAATAGAAAACATCTTTCTGATGTCCTTCTCACACAAATACATAGTAAGTCCTTCAATTATCACCAGAACATTTTCACCATGATAATCGATATCATCCACGTAGGAATCATCCATTGCAGACTTTGCAATCTGATATATAGGTCCTGTTTCTGGAAGAAACTGTTTCCTTATCTTCATCGTTTCCGGCAGATCCGCATTGTACCAACGCAGATATTTCCCTTCCATTCGATAACATCTGGTATCCAGTCCGCATGCAAGATTTACAACAACTGCATTTTCATGCTTCTTTAAATATTGCTCAACCATCCGGTCTAATACAATTGTTCTTGCAATCACGCCATAGTTCATAGCTTTATCTTTATCCGCTTTGGAAAAGTCATAATCAAGATTTTTCACAAGTTCTACTGCAATTTCGTCGTTTATTTTAGCATTTTTCTTTCTTGTTTCTTTTGCTCTTGCATACAGAGTCTGTACCATCGTTTCCGGCACACCTGTCACATTCACTTTTTCTTTCATTATCTGTCGCCTTCCACTGCCTTTCTTACTTCTTCCACCCACTCTGCACTATGACAGCAAAACAGTTCTTCATGCTGCATATTGTGTCTCCGAATATCCGGATTTTTGAAATAAGTACAATATCTCTTTTCATATTTTTTGCCCATCTTTGTTGCGTAAAACACGTGTATCCTGGTTCCAGGCACATCAATTCCATGCTGGACCTTCGTAACCAGATCAGAATAGAACTGATTATAAATACTCTGTTTCGTAATCCACGGACTTCCTCCCTGGTCAATACCGAACATATTTAAAAATCCCTTAACCAATTCCTTCTCTGACTCATCTGCTTCATTTATTTTCTTTTGCATAAATTTAGGCAATTTACCTGTGTGAACCATTTTATACATAATCGGCACAACTACAGATGACTGAATTTTCGCCATAAACTGACCAGATTCATCCATATCACTGCTCCCAATGATGCCATGCTCTATATGAATTCTTTTTCGCTGAATCAAAAGGGATACAAAGCTTCCGCCAAGGGAACACCCATACGCTGCTTTAATTCTTCCATCATACTTTTTCTTGATTTCCTGCTCAATCTTTTCGCATTCATCTTCCATTAAATAAAATTCTGTTTTCTCATTTGGATCAAATCCATCATAAGAAACTGTTACCGTGTAAAAATAAGAATGTAATCCATCCAGTACATGATCAAAGCTGCTATACAGACAACAGGTACCAGGAAATAAAAATATCACTGGTTTCCTACTGTCTCCACTTTCATAAAATTTCATAGCTGGCCTCCAATCACACCTGCACCATAAATCAATATTCTCATAGAAATCTGCCCTCTTTTTCATTTACAAATAAGCCTCTGGTGTTAGCATTGTCTAACCCGTGTCTTCTAAAAAACCGTGTGAAAACAAAACTGTAATTCCACACGGTTTCTTTCCTTATGCATCCAGTATATCACTTTTATCTGGTTTATCAACCAGATTTTGTCATTCTGAGACCATTATAAATCCACGACCTCATCATCGTCATTTAAACATAAATCCGTTCCTTGAGAATAATCTCTTCCACAATCACTTTCTCGTTTTACTGTTATTTTTCTTCGGAATTAAACAGTTCACTTAAAATTTCAGCATCTTCCTGCAGTACCGTGAAGTCCTCACATAACACTATCCGACATTTTTTTCATAGTATCTGGCACTGTTTCTGTTTTATCCGGCGCTTCACTGCCACTATCCGGCACTTTAATGGCGTTGTCAAAATAGCAACGCATTGGATGGATAATCTTTTCCATCATGCTCAATCAAAATGCCCCAGGAGCATAACACCTCGCTCTCTTTTGCGATCCCGATCATCCGAAGCCTCCACAAAAGTGCATCTTCGTTATCGTCAATGCAATAGATTCTTTCTGCACTGCCTGTCTCTGCAGTGAATTCCGTTTTTTTCATAAATTATCCAGAATGTATTCCATCTGCCTCTCTTTTGTTTTCATTCCCATTTTTTCATAGAATTTTTCTGCGGAAGTATTTCCTGACCATACATTTAATGTCACTTCATAGCAGTTCATTTTTCTGGCTTCTTCTTTTACATGCTCAAACAAACTTTCGCCGATATGCTGACCTCGTGCCTGCTGGTCAACGCAAAGATCATCTATAAAAAGCGTTTTAAACTGCACCATATTATTTGAAAAAGGCTGTTTCTGCAATTGACAAAAGGCATATCCCACACAAACGTCAGCCTCGTTCACAGCAACATATATTGGTTTTTCTTTATTTTTTAAAAGCTCTGTTAATTCTTCTACTGTATATTTTGTTGTATTGGGAATAAAAATATCTGGTCTTATCTCCGCATGGATTTGCAGCACCTGCCCCAGTAACTCAATAATTCTTGTAATATCTTTTTCTTCAGCTTTTCTGATAGTCATGTTTCGCACCTCCGGTTAATAAATCTGTTCTTTTCATTAGATCATTGAAACTGCATTTGTAAATAAAATGCACCTTCAAGCTATTTTATTATAGCCTGAAGGTGTGTTTTTTTAATCAAATTCTCTGGTAATGTTTGTGAGCCATTTACCTCTGATATAGTGGATGAAGACCACGGGCATTTTTTCGAACTCATCCAGAGTCATTACAAAGTATACCCAGATAGGTGGCAGTTTTAAGACATATGCTGCAAGGAAAGTGAGTGGAACTGCAACAAGCCACATAAATATGGAATCTATGATCATTCCAAATCTGGAATCACCACCACCTCTGAAGCAGCCGCATATAAGACAGGTATTGATGCCTTCTCCCACAAGGCGCCAGGTTGTCATAATTATAAAAATGCCAAGATAATAAATGGCCGTCTCTGTCAGTTTATCCCGATAGAAATCCAGTATCAGAGGACGAAGTGCCAGAATAATGACGCATCCGACCAGACTTACAACCATTGTTATTCTGAGCATGCGCTTTCCATATTCTCTTGCTGCATCAATGTTGTCTTTACCCAGTTCCTGACTGACAATGATAGTAGTCGCATTGGCAAAACCACGACAGGCGATTGCACCAATATTTACCACCATAACAGCAACCGCATTTGCGGCAACCATATCATCACCAATATGGCCGAGGATTGCTGCGAATGCTGAGCTGGCAAAACTCCAGACAACATCATTTATTACAGCCGGGGTAGCAATTTTCATAAAGTCCTGGAACAGAATACCTGATTTCGCAAAGAAGTATTTTATACGGAATCTGACATCGGAACTTCTTAATGAGTAGATGAGGCAGATCAGTACTTCTGTGATTCTGGCAATGACAGTACCAAGAGCCACACCGATAACGCCAAGCCTTGGAAGTCCAAACAGACCAAAGATAAAGGCGGCATTACAAATTACATTGACACAAAGCGAAACAATGTACGTGACAGAAGGCAGCATTATTTTTCCGATACTTCGAAGGGCACTCATAAAAACCTGAGAGAATCCCATAAACGTAAATGAAAATGAAATTACCCTTAAGTATTCACTGCCGGCAGCAATCGTATCCGGACTGCTTGTGAAGATCTTCATGATCGTAGTTGGCATAGAAAAGGAAATCGCGAAAAACACGAGGGAAACGATCAGGGAGATTCGTTCCGCCAGGCCAAGAATTCTTTCTACTGTCTTTTTATCACCTTTTCCCCAGTACTGGGCACATAAAACTGAAGTACCCGTGGCCATACCATAATATAAACAGAAAAGAATAAAAGTATACTGGTTCGCAAGGGATGAAGCCGACATGGCAGTCTGGCTTACATATCCAAGCATTACCGTATCGGCAATGTTTACCAGAGTTCCGATCAGATTTTGGATCATGATCGGAAAGGCTAGTTTTGAAGCATATTTTAAGAAATCTTTTTTATTTAGCATAGATGGTTTTTCCTTAGTTCTTAGTGTTCACAACCAATTGTATCATACTCATGCAATATAAAGATATACTTTTTAGAATTTTTTTGATTCCACTTGATGTCACACCACTTTACAACTTTTTCATAAAAAATATCGTACAGGGCTTTCTGATGTATAATGAGTTTGCATACAACATTACAAAGGAAAGTGACCCTGTACAACAAAGGCATTATACAACGAAAAGACACTAATCGGTAGACTTTATCAATATTTTTTGATTTATTTTGAAACTTTTTCTGTTCCAACAGCAGATACCTTATTTCTGCTGATATTATCCATGCTTACCTTAGAATCTGCACATTCTATCCGGTTTCTGTATCAGCATTTTTATCCGGAATAACGGAGAAATCACTGAATGTATTTTATTATGCATGTTCCCATGCAAAGGTTGATTATTCCAGATGAATACCACTGTCAGGATTGCTTTGAAGCTGATACCGGATTCATTGCAGACGCGGCCGGAATAAAAGGATACAATAAATAGAAAGGACTTAAACAAAGGGGATAAAGCCATGGCTGAGAGAAAACCATATACCACAAAAACAAGACAGATTATTCTGGAATATCTGAAAAGACAACAGGCTGTTACTGTCAGTGTATCTGACATCGAAAAATATTTAAAAGATGAGGGAAGATTCCGTCTGCAGTGCAGCGGAGATATGCTTCATGGAATCTGCCAGGACTGTGAAGAGAAAGAAACTTCTTCGCAATCCTGACAGTCTCGTGTATCTCCCTGTCAGTCATACGCTCCGACAAATACTCCGGTGTCAGAATTTTTGTAAATATCACTCCCAACTTGCCTGTATAATCGTGCATCTTGTTGTAATAACTGCTAGTTTACAGCTGGTTCATTACATTCTGGAAATTTTCCTGCTCCAGATTTCTGAATAGCAGAAATGCTTTTTCAATCTAAGATTTTGGAGTAATCAGGTACAACAAAAGCGTCCTGCGATGTAGAGAGTAAAATAGCCATTTTCGGAATTCACTTCCAAACCAAAAAGCACAGCTTTTCGTCCGGTTTTGTGAATCGCTGCGCTCTTTTATCGGTGATTTATCCTGTTTTTCACGAATTCGTCTGTTTTCTCACGAATTCGTCTGTTTTCAATCTTGCGTTTTCATCACACATTGCATATACTATATGTACAAACAAGCCGGATATACTCAGGAAGCTTCTGGGTAGAAAATCCCGGCATACATACAGAACAAAAGGAGTATTTTCAAATGATTTGCATTAAGAACGGAACTCTTCACACAGCGATAACAAAGGATGTCTTTGTCGCTGATCTTCTGATTGATCATGGGAAGATTGTAAAAATCGGTCAAAACATCTCTGCTGAAAATGCGGAGGTGATTGATGCGTCCGGCCTCCACGTGTATCCTGGCTTTATAGACGCACACTGCCACATCGGCCTTGATGGCTATGGAATCGGCTATGAGGGACAGGACTACAATGAGCTGAACGATCCTGTCACTCCACAGGTACAGGCCATCGATGGCATCAACCCCTTCGATCCGTGTATGAAGATGGCGGCAAAGGCCGGTGTTACCTGCTTTGCAACTGGTCCTGGCAGCTCCAATGCGATTGGTGGAACCTTTGCGGCCATCAAACCGATCGGCAACCGTGTCGATAACATGATCGTAAAATTCCCGATTGCCATGAAATGCGCGTTCGGCGAAAACCCGAAGCGCTGCTACCAGAATCAGGGCATCTCCAGCCGTATGACAAATGCTTCTATGATCCGCGGCGCGTTAAGCCATGCAAAGCTCTATAAGGCAAAAAAAGAAGCAGCCGGTGATGATATCTCCAAACTCCCGTCTTACGATCAGAAGGCAGAGGCTCTGATCCCGGTATTAAACCATGAGATCCCTTTAAAAGCGCATGCGCACCAGGCAAACGATATCTGCACTGCAATCCGCATTGCAAAGGAATTTGGGATTGATCTGACACTGGAGCATGTAACAGAGGGACATCTGATTGTGGACGAGCTTGCAAAAGAAAACCTTCCGCTTGCTGTCGGTCCGACCCTCGGACATGCAACAAAATTTGAGCTTCAAAATAAGACCTGGGAAACTCCCGGAATCCTTGCCAACGCCGGATGTCATGTCTCCATCATCACCGACGCACCGGTAATTCCACTCCACTACCTCCCTCTCTGCGCAGGCTTTGCAATCAAAGCCGGAATGGATGAATACGATGCGCTCCGTGCCATCACCATCCACCCAGCTGAACACATCGGCATCGCAGACCGTGTCGGTTCCCTGGAAGAAGGAAAAGACGCCGATATCGTCATTGCAGACGGCAGTCCTTTTGAACTGACCGGTGTAATCCGACATGTACTGATCGATGGAAAAGAAGTCAAGTAAAAAGACGCCCCTGTAATGGGGCGTCTCATCTGAAAATTTATTCTTCGGAAAACTGATCTTTACCCACTGCACACAGCGGACATTCAAAATCTTCCGGAACATCCTCCCATTTTGTACCAGGTGCAATTCCACCTTCCGGATATCCCTTTTCCTCATCATATTCCCATCCACAGACGTCACATACGTATTTCATCGTTTATCCTCCTTCTCTTGTGCCCTGCATTCCGGGCAAATTCCCTTGAAAAAAATATCGTACGTCAAAAACTCCATTCCATGTGTATCATGTATTTTCTTTTGCAGATCCGGTATTTCGTCCATATCAACATCAAATACCTCTCCACATTTCACACATCTGACATGATAATGATTTTTCAATGTAAAATCAAAACGATCGGATCCGTCCGGAACTTCTACCTTCCTTATTGCCCCCTCTTCTGTCAGAATAGCAAGATTGCGGTATACCGTCCCTTTCCCTATAGACGGATGATCTTTTTTTACAAATTCATACACCTCATCAGCTGTCAGATGGCGTTTTAATTCACATACTGCCCTCAGAATAAGAGCTTTCTGAATCGTATTTCTTCTTTCCATTTGTTCACCTTATTAGTAATGTTTCTTAACAAGGATTATATTCTATTATTATATGTTTGTCAATCAGAATCTGAAATTTTAGCCATTCCGAATATTTTCACTTTCTCTTTCACAGCAGCCGGAACACCTGCTCCACCGCTGCTTCCATATTTTTCTCTGCCTTCTCTGTCTCCATTGCCTCATCCAGCGTCGTCACTCCACGTACAATTGGGAAAAACGCATCAATTCCAGCTCTGTTGCATTCTCCGGCGTCATCTCCGATGCTTCCGGCAAAAGCAACGGTCTTTACGCCGTATTTTTTTGCAAGTCGTGCTACTCCGATCGGCGCTTTTCCCATCACAGACTGCGCATCCAGCTTTCCCTCGCCGGTCACTGCAATATCTGCATCCTGAAGCTCCTTTTCTAATCCGTTCACACTCAAAACAAGAGAAACTCCCGGTATCAACTCGCCTCCAAGAAAAGTCAGAAATGCAAAACCAAGTCCTCCCGCAGCCCCTGCACCTGCCTGGTTCATCGCATCACAATGAAAATGCTGTTCCACAACCTCCGCATAATGATGCATCGCCTCATCAAGCGGCTGTTTTTGCTCCTCCACGACACCTTTTTGCGGTCCAAAGATATACGTGGCTCCATTTACACCGCAAAGTGGATTTGTCACATCGCAGGCAATCTGAAAATGAGCCTGCTCCAGTAATGGGTTCCGTTTATCTCCACCGATTTTCATTACTTTTCCAAGTGCCTGTGCACCTTCACCGACATCCTGCCCTTTTTCATCCAAAAACGAATAGCCAAGTGCCTTCAGCATTCCAATTCCGCCATCGTTCGTGGCACTTCCTCCGATTCCAATTATAAAATTCCGGCATCCTCTTTTAAGCGCGTCTGCGATCATTTCTCCCACCCCGCGCGTAGATGCACGAAGCGGATTTCTTTCCTTTGCCAGCGTAATCCCGGCTGCGGATGCCATTTCCATGACAGCCGTTTTCTGCTTCGAAAGCCATCCATAATAACACGCTACAAAGTCCCCATAAGGTCCTGTTGCTGTCAGACTGATCTTTTCTCCTCCCAGTCCTTCGATTAGCGCATCCGTCGTTCCCTCACCGCCATCAGCGACCGGGCAGACCACGACCTCCGCATTTGGACATGCGGAAAGAATTCCTCGTTTTACTGCATTTCCGGCCTGCATGGAGGTCATACTTCCTTTAAATGAATCTACTGCAACTACTGCTTTCATTTTTTCACGTCTCCCCACTAACAGCGTCTCTTTTTCTTTACAAAGTAATTCAGAATTCCTCCCCCTACAATGATCACCATTGCAACTGCCACGACTCGTTTGGCTGCTTCTTGTGGAAGCTGGCTCTTGGATCCGATGGAATCTGAGTAAAAAATCAGCGTATAATTGATTTCATGAGGAGTTCCCATTGCCAGCGTATCTGCGATCACCGGCATTCCCTCATCCATGATCTGTACCGGAATTTCGAAAACGGAATTCATGCCCTCTTCATTTGTCGGAAAGTACTGTTCGTCATCCACAATCATATAATCATAATTGGAACTGCTCCACTGAATCTGTGCATAAGCCTGTCCGTCTTTCACAGTCAGAATCGTAGGAGACGTTACCATGGCTTTCCCGCTTCCGCCTTCCAGATCCACTTGAATCGAATATTCCCCATCTGCTTTGTCGATCTGCATCCCTGCTGCCTGGCTAACACAGTTCCATGTACTTATACTGATCACTGCAGCTGCGATCAGACCTGGCCATTTTCTTTTCATATCGTTACTTTATTTCTCCCGTATTCATATATTATTTGGTAACAGTCCGATGCGGATCGTTTTTCCGAAGCCGTTCTGAACTATTGCCGTAAATTTCACTATAACACAGCAAATCCTCCATTGTAAATATAAAACATTTTTAGTATAATTGATAAGATGTGGCTGTAACTACTATTTTACAGTTTCATAAATTCAATCATTTTTGTAACGGTTCAGCATCAGGTATTTTACTGCTTATTCTGAACAGTTACCATTTTTTTAATCAGGAGGTTTTATCGATGAAAGGAACTTTATATGGAGTGGGCGTCGGACCTGGAGATCCGGAATTAATGACAGTGAAGGCAATTCGAATGATTCGCGAAAATAGCATCATTGCCGTACCGGGTGCCGAGGTCAAAGAAACAGTTGCGTATAAAATCGCAGTTCAGGCGGTTCCGGAGCTTGCGGACAAAGAACTGCTTCCGATCTACATGCCTATGACCCACGATCCAAAAGAACTGGAAGAAAATCATGCCAAAGGAGCAAAAGCACTTGAAGCCTGTCTTGATGCCGGCAAAAATGTAGTATTCCTGACGCTCGGTGATCCTTGCGTGTATTCTACGTTCTCTTATCTGCAGCATCGCGTAGAGGCAGACGGTTATCACACTGAGCTGGTCAGCGGAATCACTTCCTTCTGTGCTGCGGCTGCCCGGCTGAATATTTCTCTTTCTGAGTGGAATGAGCAGCTTCATATTGTTCCGGCCGTCCATCGTCTTGACAGCGAGCTTACGGAATCCGGAAACTATATTCTGATGAAATCCGGGAAGAAAATGAATCAGGTAAAAGAGATCCTCTCCAGAAGCGGACGCGATGTCCTGATGGTGGAAAATTGCGGAATGCCGGACGAACATATTTACCACGGGGTCGATGAAATCCCGGATGATGCCGGCTATTATTCTCTGATCATTGCGAAGGAGCACAAATGATCGAAACAAAGAACCTGACCAAAACCTTTGACAATTTTACAGCCGTCGATTCTCTGGATCTCAAAATTGAGACCGGAGAATTTTTCGGTCTTCTTGGACCGAACGGGGCCGGAAAAACAACTACCATCAGCCTTCTTTCGACCCTTCTGCTCCCCACAAAGGGCGAAATTCTGATTGACGGGCAGAAACTGACCCGCAACCGTCCGGATCTGAAACGTAAAATCAGTGTCATCACGCAGGAATATTCCATGCGTCAGGATATGACAATGGACGAGATCATGGAATACCAGGGACGACTGTATTTCATGCCGCGCAGGGAAATCAAGGAGCGCACGGAAGAGCTGCTGGAATTCTGTGATCTGATCAAGTTCCGCAAAAGAACGGTGCGCAAGCTTTCCGGCGGCATGAAGCGTAAATTAATGGTGTGCCGTGCGCTTCTAACCGAGCCGGAAATTCTGCTGCTGGATGAACCGACTGCCGGCATGGACGCACTGTCCCGCCGTCAGATGTGGAATCTGCTCCGCAAGTTAAACGGTAAAAATCTAACAATTCTTCTGACGACGCACTATATGGAAGAAGCACAGAATCTTTGCAGCCGCGTCGCTTTGATGGATCATGGAAAGCTTGAAGAAATCAACACACCATCCGGTCTGATCGACAGCCTGGGACGTTATGCCGTTGATGTATTTTCAGGAGAAGAAACGAGAAGCAGTTATTTTAACAGTCGCGAAGAAGCCATTGCATATCTCTCCGGCTTATCCGGACAGGCTTCTCTTCGTGAAACAACACTGGAGGATGTGTTTGTGGAACGAGCCGGGCGACATCTGATGCCGTCATAAGGAGGAGGCATTATGGGAATTATTACTATTTTATGGGAAAAATGGGTGGAATTTCGAAGAGACTTCTATAAAATCACTCTTGCAGCCATGATCGCGCCTCTGATGTATCTGGTTGTATTTGGCATGGGAATCCAGACAAGCTCGCACGGACAGCCGTATCTGAATTTTCTGATCCCGGGTGTCGTGGCTCTGACAACTATGAATGGAAGCTTCAATGCCATTGCTCAGAATCTGAATGTACAGCGGCTTTATGAAAAAGCATTTGATCAGGTTATGATCTCCCCTACTCCGCTGTGGCAGTTCATCGCCGGTCAGATCATCGGCGGAAGTCTCCGCGGGTTCTATGCCGGCGGAATCATTCTGATCCTGACGATGCCGATCGACACGGGACTGATTTTCAATGGCTGGTCCTTTTTGATCATGTTCTTAAATGGTGCGGTCTTCTCTGCGATCGGAGTCGTAGTATCCTTCCTTGCCAAGAACCATGCTGATGTACCGCGCTTTTCTAATTATATCATTATGCCGATGGCTTATCTTTGCAATACATTTTTCTCAACCGAAAAACTGCCTGGATTTCTCGGAAAATTTATTTCCGCGCTTCCTCTGTCCCAGACAAGTCACCTGATCCGAAGCATCTCTGCCGGAGAAGGCTTTGCCGCATCGGGAATTGTGATCCTCTTTGTGTACCTCATCGTATTTACAGCCATCGCGGCCTGGTTTATTTACAAAAAGAAGAATCTCTGATAACGCGCCACTTATAAAAGCTTCCGGATGAAAGCAAAAAGGTGCCACTTTCGGGTGACACCCTTTCGATATCCGGTTAACTTCTCGGCGTTAACTCTACATACATATCTTTATACTGTTTTGCACTCTTTTCCCAGGAAACATCTTTTTCCATATCACGGACTACCATATTATCCCAGCATTCCCTGTGTTCAAAATAGAGAGTCTTTGCCCTGTTAATGGCATCATAAAGAAGTCCGCTCTCATAGCGGTCAAACGTAAAACCGTTGCCTGTATTGTCAAACATATTATAGGGCCAGACGGTATCCTTGAGCCCACCTGTTTCCCTGACGATCGGAACAGAGCCATATCTCATGGCGATCAGCTGCGTGAGCCCGCATGGCTCAAATCTTGAAGGAACCAGAAGTGCATCACATCCCGCATAAATATTATGAGCCACATTTTCATTATAAGCAATATAGGCACAGAAGCTGCCCTTATATTTGTTTTCATAATAGCGGAAAGTATCCTCATACCAGGCATCCCCAGTTCCAAGAACCACCACCTGCGTGTGCTCATCCATGATTCCCGGGATTACGGCATTTACAAGATCAAGTCCTTTCTGATTGGTGAGACGTGAAATAAGCCCGATCACCATCTTATGGTCATCCACATCCAGACCCAAAGATTCCTGAAGCGCCTTCTTATTCGCCTTTTTCTTCTCTATCACTGACTTGTCATCATAGTCAGATGCCAGCAGTTTGTCGGTTGCCGGATTCCAGATATCCGTATCAATCCCATTCACAATTCCTAAAATCTTATTGCTGTGATACCTTAAATGAGCGGCAAGTCCCTCCCCATACTCCTCGGTCTGGATCTCCCAGGCATAGGTATTGCTTACGGTCGTCACTTTATTGCTGTAAGCGATACCGCCCTTTAACATATTCGCATCCAGCCAGTTCTGGATCATGCAGTCCTTATTAAATACATAATCTGGAAGTCCGGACCAGTACTGGATCATTTTTCTGTCGTAGATGCCCTGGAATTTCAGATTATGTATTGTGAGTACTGCAATCGCCCGCCCTACGTTCGTATCCTGAAAACAGGTTCTCAGGTAAAGTGGTACTAATGCCGCCTGCCAATCATGGCAATGGACTACGTCAGGCGTCCAGTCCAGGTAATTGAGTGCGGCAAGGGAAGCCTTGGCGAAATAACAGAATTTCGGAATATCGTCTATCAGGTTAGTATAAGGATTTCCCCAGGAAAAGAACTCATCATTATCTATAAAATCATAGACAACGCCATCCTCCTGATACTCCATGATTCCTACATAATACTGTTTTCCATCTGAGCAGAGATTCATATAGAAAGAACCCCTGTACTCCATCTTTTCCTGAAATTTCTGCGGAATGCATTTATATCTTGGCAGGATCACCTTAACATCCAGATTTAATTTTGCCAGTGCTTTTGGGAGTGCATACATTACATCCCCCAGTCCTCCCGTTTTCACAAACGGATAACATTCTGATCCAATGAAAGCGACACTTCTTCTCGGTCCCAGATCAGGCTGCACAACAGGTGCCTCCGTGACAACTGCAGCCTGTTTAACCGGTACAGCTTTTTCTGCCGGGACGGCTGCCTCTTTGACTGGTTCAGCCTTCTCTGCCGGGACGGCTGCCTCTTTGACTGGTTCAGCCTTCTCTGCTGGGACGGCTGCCTCTTTGACTGGTTCAGCCTTCTCTGCCGGGACGGTTGCCTTTTTAACCGGTGCAGCTTTTTTTGCAGTGCTTTTCACGCTTCTCTTCGTAGTGCTCTTTTGTTCTGTCTTTTTCCTCATTTTTATCCCCCATCTCTAAAATAGTATTGCACACCCTGATATGTTCCTGTCAGCCAGCTCTCTCTTTTGTTTTATTTATAAGTAATTTTAGCAAAAAATACATCTGTAGTCAAACAAAATACCGCAGGTGCAGCTTTCCTGGTGCTCCTGCGGTATTTTTTCAGCCTTTCCCCTGCATTTTTACAAATCGAATCCTCTGCTTTACATCTTAATCCACCCAAATGCATTGGCCACTGAGCTGATCAGAATGATCGCTGCAAAAATCGGGCACAAGTAACGGATCATGAAATTGAAAATCTTCTTTCTGCGGAATTTCGCCTCCCCCACAAGTACTTCCTGCTCGATCTTCTTGACACCGATCACACGTGATACAAGAAGGCACGTGGCAATCGCAGCGATCGGCATCATTACAGAGTTTGTCAGGAAATCAAAGAAATCAAGGAACTGCATTCCTATGATCTTTACAAATCCAAGCGGTCCATAGCCAAGTGAGGAAAGGGTACCGAGCACCACCATGATAACGCCCACTACAACGGTCGATTTTTTCCGTCCCCATTTCAGCTCATCCTGGAAGGTAGAAACAGCACTCTCGGTCAGCGCGATTGAGCTTGTCACTGCCGCACACAGTACGAGCAGGAAAAACAAAACACCAACCAACGTGCCAAATCCCATACTCTCAAATACCTTCGGAATTGTAATGAACATCAACGATGGTCCTGCCTGCAGCATATCCGGATCCCCGCCGGAGAATGAAAAGACTGCCGGAATGATCATAAGCCCCGCCATAATTGCGATTGCAGTGTCAAAAACCTCTACATTTCGCGTTGAATCCTCGATTGAAATGTCTTTTTTCATGTAAGAACCGAAGGTAACAAGAATTCCCATTGCAATTGACAGCGAATAGAACATCTGTCCCATTGCTGCCACAACAGTCATCCAGGAAAAGTTTGACAGATTCGGCACGAGAAAATATTTTACACCCTCCAATGCCCCCGGTCTTGTAACAGAATAGACCGCAATAATAACAGAAAGTATCACGAGCACCGGCATCATCATGCTGGAAACACGCTCCACGCCATTACGGACACCTGCATAGATGATCGCCAGTGTGAAAAAAGTAAATACCAGGAAACACAGCTCCGTCGATGTTCCATTTGAAATAAAAGAAGTGAAATATCCATCTCCGGCCAGAGCTTTTCCGTTTCCTTTGATATACTCCACAAGATATTTAATAACCCAGCCGCCAAT
This sequence comes from Lachnospiraceae bacterium, assembly GCA_902363665.1. GTDB lineage: Bacteria > Bacillota > Clostridia > Lachnospirales > Lachnospiraceae > Choladousia. The sequence continues at coordinate 344,941 of CABJAW010000002.1, forward strand.
TACCGAATAGTACGGCACGATCAGAACCGGAATAATTGCATTGATCCAGCCGCCAAAGGACAGCCAGCCGGATTTTGTAAATTTCCGAAAGGCGCCGACCGGACTTTTTTGGGTCATTCGGCCAAGCGCAGTCTCCGCTACGATCATCGTGTAACCGAATGTCAGCGCCAGCACGATATAGACGAGCAGGAAAATTCCTCCGCCGTATTTCGCTGCAAGATACGGAAATCTCCAGATATTTCCAAGGCCGACCGAAGCACCGGCCGCTGAGAGTACGAAGCCGAGTCTTCCCGAAAACGTACTGCGTTTTTCATTATGATGTTCTTCCACTTGATGGTTCCTCCCCATATTTTTCATTCGCCATATCTTTTAACCGAGTCAAGCAAGTCCCCTGCTTCAATTGCGTGGAGCAATAAGCAGTGGGTAGGGACTTGCTTGTATCAGGAGTGGTACAAGCCACTCCTGATAAGCTGCGAAGCAGCTACTCGGTTATGAAATATCATAAGGAAGGACCCGCTTGCGGGAGGATCCCTTATGATCCTACAAGTAGCGAAGCGGATTGCGAATATCCGCTTGACCTGAGTCAATCACCGCTTTGATCCTTCCAACGTTTCTTCGTTTCAGCCATTATCACAAAGAAACGGCTGCGAAAAACAACGATACGCTTTTCACAGCCTTGTTTTTTTCTTATACCTGAATCAATGTCATTTAGTTAACGTTTAATAGGGAGCGAATTCTTACAGAATAAATTACAGATGAACCTTAGTGAAACCGTTTTACAGATATGTTTACGATTTACCCGTGAAGGAAAGCACGACAAAAAGACAGATTGCAAATCTGCCTCAAAACGGTTT
>CABJAW010000003.1 GCA_902363665.1 Lachnospiraceae bacterium
TATGGCTGCCCATATCTGCAGAGTCTTTCTCCGTCTGACCACGGAGAAAGACCAATATGATGTGATGTCCCTGCTGAAAAAGGAATTGATCCCTATCAGGAATGAACGCCAATACCCAAGACTCCAAACGGCTCATTTCCGAAGACCGCGATATTTTATATATCGAGCAGCATAGACACCTTTATCATTATAAACCGTTTTGAGGCAGATTTGCAATCTGTCTTTTTGTCGTGCTTTCCTTCACGGGTAAATCGTAAACATATCTGTAAAACGGTTTCACTAAGGTTCATCTGTAATTTATTCTGTAAGAATTCGCTCCCTATTAAACGTTAACTAAATGACATTGCGTACTGAATACGAACAATTATAACGTGGCAGAGCACCAGCAGGCAATCGAGGAAGCAGTTGCGTCACATCCGGATGCTGCATGGAAGATCGTTACGATGCATCAGGATATTTACGGAACCGGACTGGATCACTCCGACACAGACGGCATGATCCTTCGTACCCAGCTGACACCGATTTTTGATGCAAACGATATTGATGTGGTACTTCAGGGACATGATCATACCTACAGCCGTTCTAAACTGCTTTACGGAGATGGACAGACACATGGAACGTATGAGTTCTCTCTGACTGAGGATGGAACGGATTATGACTGGGAGCATGCGACGAATACACAGACAGGTGAAAAGATCGAGTTAAACCCGGATGAGAGCGATGCTGATGCAGTGGCGGCAAAGGATGCATTCCAGCAGGATAACCTCTGCTACACGATCGAGGATGTAGAAGGAAACAGCGTGACGGATCCGGAAGGAATTCTCTATCTGACGGCCAACTCAGCAAGTGGTTCTAAATTCTATGAGCTGATCGCACAGCAGCAGGATTACATCGCAGCGAGAAGCCAGAACTGGCTGCCGAGCTACTCGGTAATTACCCTCACAAAGGATACGTTCTCAGTAAATGCTTACCAGATCACAGATGACGGAAGTGTAGAGCCGATCGACGATACCTTCACGATCACAAAGACGAAATAAACAGAAAATCAGAATAGAAAGCAAAGGAATGCGTGTAACTATGCTTCGGAAGAATCGAAAAAAGCTGATCTCGCTCCTGATGCTGGTTCTCTTTACGGTTTTGGTTGTCCGGGTAAACCGGGTGACCAAAACCGAACTTGTCAGCAGAAATGGACAGACATTTGAAAAAGCAGTGGTAGAGGAAATACTGACAGACAATCTTCAGGCAGATGGTTCGAGAGTCGGACAGCAGACGGTGACGGTAAAAATGCTGACCGGCGTGCGAAAAGGAGAAACGCTGGAAGTGACGAGCAGCTCCGGCTATCTCTTTGGAGCGGGCTGTACGCCTGGAATGCATGTGATCGTGATGCAGAGCGTGGCAGGAGAGACGACAATCGCCAGCGTGTATACACAGGACCGGGAATGGGTGATTTACATTTTTGCAGCGCTGTACCTGCTCCTGCTCTGTGTGATCGGAGGAAAGCAGGGGGTAAGAGGAAGCCTTGGACTTGTCTTTACGTTTATCAGTGTGATCTTTTTGTATATCCCACTGATCTATCAGGGATATTCACCGTTCTGGACCGCGGTCTTTGTGTGCTTTGTTACGACGCTTGTGACGATGTATCTGATCGGAGGAACTGCCGGAAAGACAATCTGTGCCATAGGCGGTACGATCGCAGGAATCCTCTGTGCCGGTGTCACGGCGCTCATTTTCAGTAAGGCATCAGGCATTTCCGGCTACAACGTATCTGACATTGAGACGCTTTTGACACTGTGGAATACGGACGGCATCCAGGTGGGCGGACTTCTTTTTTCGGGACTTCTGATCTCTGCGCTTGGTGCAACGATGGATGTGGCAATGTCGGTCTCCAGCGCGATGGAAGAGATCGCAAAGCAGAATCCGAACCTTGGCATGCGGGAGCTGTGGCTGTCCGGCATGCGGGTCGGCCGTGATATGATGGGAACGGACAGCAATACACTGATTCTGGCCTTTGCAGGCACGAGTACAAGTACACTGCTGCTTGACTATGCGTATGACCTCCCTTATCAGCAGATCATTAATTCCAATAACATCGGCATTGCGATCATGCAGGGGCTTTCGGGAAGCTTCGGGATTGTGCTTTCGGTTCCGCTTACGGTAACGCTGTGTGCATTTGTGATGAAACGGGGCATTGCCTGACTTGACAGATTGACAGAGTTGGTATATACTTACTAAAATTAGGAAACACTAATAGAAGCAATTATTGCAAAACACCTGTGTGAATGCAGACAGCGAAGCGGATTGCGAATGACCGCTTTACTATATGTGTTTATGCAGGAAAAGGTGTTTTCAAAAAAGAAGATCTGTCAGGAGGATGTAACAATGAAAAGAAGGAATGTTGTATATGCACTGGGACTGTCTATGGCACTGGCCGCAGGAATGGGTTTTGCCGGAAACGCTGAGGAAGCACAGCAGGACGAGTACCTGTCTCAGATTCAGGGAAGCTATGTAGAATTGTTCCCGGAGCTTTCCAAGGATGAGAACCGTGCAACATGGGAAAAATATGCTGCTGAGTATGTGGACGCGGACGCAGTAGCGGATTCGGTCGACCATCTGCTGTGGATGTGCACGGGTGATAAGTACGGACAGGAAGCAATCGATGCATTCACCGAAGATCCGGACAGCATGCAATTTGACTGCTATTTCCTTGGCGATGTGGCAGAGTTTACGGTAGACGGCAACACGATCTCCGGTGTTGACGCAGGCGGAAATGAGGTATTCAGCCATGCTTATAAGGCAATGGATATGAACAACGAGGATTTCCTGTTCTATGAGAGCGAGGACGCAGATTCAGGAATGTTCACTTATTTTGCATTCAGCCCGGACACCCCGGAGAGCACCTATCATCTGGAGTTCCGCTATGCAGACAATACCGACGACCTGCAGAGCTGGTTTGAAGGCAACTACGCATACTGGAATGCAGCCGCAATCTCCAAAGATTACGACGAAACAATGATGGACAACTGCCTCAAACTGTTCTGCTCTGAGAACCTTGGCGGAGAGGGAAAGAGCGAGAGTGAGGCTGTATCTGAGACAGATACGGACGCAGCAGCTGAGGCAGTGACAGAAGCGGTAACTGAGTAAAAAAGAACAGCAACAGGCGTAAAAAAGAGAGATGTATTTTGATTTCAGCCATGGACTGGAGGGAAGAGATACGTCTCTTTTTTGTAGCGTTTTATTTCCTGGTATGTTATAATTTTCCGGAGAAAAGGCCATTTTTTGTTAAAGTTAAAGAAAATGGCAGACAGACTGCATGATAGCACAGACGATACAAAAAATTCGTCAATCAATCGTAGGCAGATCATAACGAAGGAGGAATACACGAATGAAACTTTATGTAGATATTAACGCAGGCCGAGATGGAAACGGCAGCCATGAAATGCCGTTTCGACATATTCAGGATGCAGCAGCTATCGCACAGCCGGGCGATGAGGTGCTGGTAGCGCCGGGAATTTACCGGGAGTATGTAGATCCGGTAAATGCAGGTACGCAGGAAAACCGCATCACCTATCGCAGCACGCAGCCGCTTGGAGCTGTGATCACAGGTGCGGAGCAGGTAAAGGGCTGGAAAAAATACGAGGGTACGACATGGGTATGCCGTATTCCGAACAGCACCTTCGGTGCGTACAATCCATATACGACGTATGTGTACGGCGACTGGTATTTTGCAAAGGCAGACAAGCATACGGGCTGTGTGTATCTCAACGACCGCGCACTGTATGAGACAGCGACGCTGGAGGAATGTTTAAAAGGAGACATTTATGAGTGCAGCTGGGTGCCGGAGGAATCAAGATACAAATGGTATACAGAGCAGGATGAAAAGACGGATGAGACAGTTCTTTACGCAAATTTCCGTGGCGCAGATCCGAATGCGGAAAATGTGGAGATCAATGTGCGTCGGGAGTGCTTTTTCCCGTCAAAGACCGGTGTTGGCTATCTGACGGTCAGTGGTTTTAAGGTTGAGAAGGCAGCGACTACATGGGCTCCGCCGGCGGCGTTTCAGGACGGTATGATCGGGCCGCATTGGAGTAAGGGCTGGATCATTGAGGACTGCGAGATCGCGAACAGCAAGTGTGCAGGTATTTCACTGGGCAAATATCTTGATCCGGATAACAATCATTATTTTACTTATAAGCAGGTAAAAAGCCCGACGCAGATGGAACGCGATGCGGTATGCCGCGGTCAGTACCATGGATGGCTGAAGGAAAATATCGGAAGCCATATCATCCGCCGGAATAATATCCACCACTGTGAGCAGGGTGGAATCATCGGCCGGATGGGCGGTGTGTTCAGCGTGATCGAGGACAATCACATTCATCATATCAATAACATGATGGAGCAGGGCGGCGCGGAGATTGCGGGAATTAAAATGCATGCGGCAATCGATGTGGTTATGCGCCGCAATCATATTCATCATTGTACGATGGGAATCTGGTGTGACTGGGAAGCGCAGGGAACAAGACTTTCCCAGAATCTGCTCCATGATAATCAGCGTCCGGCATTTGCAAAGCCGTTAAAGGGAGGTATGATGTCGCAGGATATTTTTGTGGAGGTCAGCCATGGTCCGACATTGATCGATAACAATATCCTGCTTTCCGATGCAAGTCTTCGCTTTGCTACTCAGGGCGTTGCAATGGTACACAATCTGATCTGCGGCGCACTTACCTGTGTCGGTAGCGGAACAGACTGGCGCTATACGCCGTACCATATGCCGCATCGTACGGAGGTCATGGGTTTTATGACGATCCTGCACGGAGACGACCGCTTCTATAATAATATTTTCGTACAGAAATGGCCGTCAGAGGACATCATCACGCCGCACGATTCGGATGACGGATTCGACTGTGAGAACCGCCTGGCCGGCACGTGGATGTTTGATGAATATCCGACGAAGGAAGCATGGAATGCGCAGTTTGATTTTACAAAACCGGCAGATATGAAAAAACTGGAGCCGGCGCATTTTGGTCATCTTCCGGTATGGAGCGAAGGCAATGTTTATCTTGCAGGAGCGAAGGCGTGGAAGCATGAAAAGAACGGATTGACTGAAAACCAGAATCCGGTCACGGTGGAGCTGGAGGAAAAAGACGGGCAGTATTATCTGAATACGAATCTTTATGAAATGATAGCTGATTTTTCAAATCGTATGATCGATACGGACGTGCTTGGAATGGCATTTGAGCCGGAGCAGCCATTTGAAAATCCGGATGGCACGAAGATTCGTTTTGACCGGGACTATTTCGGAAATCATCGTGGTATTCGCGTTGTACCGGGGCCGTTTGCGAGTGAGGATGATGCAAAGAAAGCGCTGTAAATCTTTGACTGAACTGCAGATCTGCAGACTTCGCTTCTGATTCTTTGTAATGCGCACAACCCGGTTGGAAAAATCCGGGATAAGGAAACGCTGATGGCCTTCCGGCCAGGTGATGCGAAATGGCATGCCTGACGGAAGGCTATTGTAATGTACTGCAAAATGAAATGAGAACAGGGGTCTGAAAAGAAAAACAGAAGAAAAGTATTGAAAAAACGCTGCTTTTTGGATATGATAGAAAACAGTGCAAAAAAAACAGCGCCAGAGATGGTATAAGAACAGCGTAAATCAATGGAAGCACAGGTGTGCTTATGAGTAAGCAGCACAGACGGATTTGGAATGTCGGTTTTACAAGGAAGAAATCCGCATGGCGCTGCGAAACGGAAACAGGGATGTGAGAAAAAATGCGGCGATGTGATACGCAGCAGTTGACAGAAGAATCGATCATGGAACTTATTCGTCAGCGTGGGAATCTGAAGTTTTCCACGCTGATGGTGTTCTTCCATATTTCAAGTGTCGAAGCGCTTGCAATCGTGGAGGAGTATCAGAAAAAGGGAATCCTCGATGCAAAGGGGAAGTATGTGCCGGAGGGGGAAAGCGGCGCGGCGGTTGCAAAAATCGATGAAAAAGTAAAAACAGCACATCAGAAAGAGAAAAGGAAACTGCATGATGATGTGGTGGCCGGGCAACGTGCGGCCTCAGACGTGGAAGGACAGATCAGTTTGTTTGATTATATGCAGTTTGGCGGATGACAGGTGTTGGAATGTCTGGGAGTTGTTTCCTGATGGAGTGGCGTATCAGACAGAAATCGCAGATATAAGCATATGGATTGCGGAAAAGCAATCGAAAAGTAACCAGATAAAGAGAAAACCGAGAAAGGAAAACTATGAGAAAACTGGCATTAAGTGATGAAATTTTACTGAGCATTGAGAAACCGGCCCGCTACATCGGCGGCGAGGTCAATGCAGTGATGAAGGAGAAGGAAAAGGTGGACATCCGTTTTGCGATGTGCTTTCCAGATGTCTATGAGATTGGAATGTCTCATCTCGGAATTCAGATCCTTTACGATATGTTCAATCGAAGAGAAGATATCTGGTGCGAGCGTGTCTACTCGCCGTGGGTAGATCTTGATAAAGTGATGCGGGAAAAAAAGATTCCTCTGTTTGCACTGGAGTCACAGGATCCGATTCTGGACTTTGATTTCCTTGGCATTACGCTGCAGTATGAGATGTGTTATACAAATATACTGCAGGTGCTGGAACTTTCCGGTATTCCGCTTGATGCGAAAGAGCGCGGCGATGGATGTCCGATCGTCATTGGCGGCGGTCCGTGTGCATACAATCCGGAGCCGATCGCAGAATTTTTTGATCTGTTCTACATCGGTGAAGGTGAGACCGTCTACGATCCGCTTCTGAATCTCTACAAAGCCTGTAAAAAAGACGGCATTTCAAGAAAAGACTTCCTGAAAAAAGCAGCGCAGATTCCTGGTATTTATGTACCGTCGCTTTATGAAGCCACGTACAACGAGGATGGAACACTGGCATCGTTTTCTCCGATCGAAGATGGAGTCCCGGAAACCGTAGAGAAGCAGGTGCAGATGGATGTGACGAATGCACCGTATCCGGAAGCGCCGGTAGTACCGTTTATCAAGGTGACGCAGGACCGCGTGGTGCTTGAGATCCAGAGAGGCTGTATCCGCGGCTGTCGTTTCTGCCAGGCGGGAATGCTATACCGCCCGACGAGAGAGCGCAGCCTGGAGGTGTTAAAGCAGCACGCCTACCGGATGCTGAAAAGCACCGGTCATGAAGAGATTTCTCTGAGCTCATTAAGTTCCAGTGATTATTCCGATCTGGCCGGGATTGTGAATTTCCTGATTGATGAATTTCAGGAACAGAATATCAATATCTGTCTTCCGTCGCTCCGCATCGATGCATTTTCCCTTGATGTTATGAGCAAGGTGCAGGATGTGAAGAAGAGCAGCCTGACGTTTGCGCCGGAGGCAGGCTCGCAGAGAATGCGCAACGTAATCAATAAGGGACTGACGGAAGAAGTGATCTTAAATGGTGCTAATCAGGCATTTCACGGCGGCTGGAACAAGGTTAAGCTGTATTTTATGCTGGGACTTCCGCTGGAGGAAGAGGAGGACCGTAAAGAGATCGCACATCTGGCGGAGAAGATCGCAGTGAACTATTACGATGAGATCCCAAAAGAGCAGCGTGTCGGTAAATGCCAGATTACGGTCAGCACGTCCTTCTTCGTGCCGAAGCCGTTTACCCCGTTCCAGTGGGCGAGAATGTATACGCCGGGCGATTACCTGGGATTTGCAAAGACAGTTAACCATGAGATCAAAGAGATGAAGAACCAGAAAAGCATCCGTTACAACTGGCATCAGGCAGATGAGACGCTTCTGGAAGGCGTGTTTGCACGCGGTGACCGCCGGATTGCGGCAGTCATTAAAGAGGCATATAAAAACGGAGCGCTGTTTGACGCGTGGACGGAATACTGGAATTATGAGCGCTGGCTGAATGCATTTGCGGCGGCAGGCGTTGACATGGATTTCTATACGCTGCGGGAACGCGGTGCCGATGAGATTTTCCCGTGGGATTTTATCAACATCGGCGTGACGAAAAAATTTCTGCGAAAAGAGTGGGAGCGCTCGCAGATGCGGGAGGTAACGCCAAACTGCAGACAGAAATGCAGCGGATGCGGCGCGATGAAGTATGGCGGCGGCGTTTGCACGGAAATGCGCGAGAAGTAAGACTCCAAAGCGGGAACACATAAAACAGGGAAAAATGCTCCGGGACCGGCAGACAGCCTAAGGAAACGAAGCAGACAGGAGAAAAAATTGAGAGTAAGAGTAAAATTTTCAAAATCCGGCGCAATGAAATTTATCGGCCATCTGGATGTCATGCGGTATTTCCAGAAAGCCATGCGGCGCGCGGAGATCGATATTGCATATTCCGAGGGAATGAGCCCTCATATGATCATGTCATTTGCACAGCCGCTTGGTGTGGGACTGACGAGTGATGGGGAATATATGGATGTGGAAGTGCGCACCCCGATCGCGTCGGAAGATGCGATCAGCCGCCTGAACCGCGTTGGTGTAGATGGGATTGTCGTGACACAGTGGCGTCAGATTCCGGAAGATAAGGCAAATAAGGCGATGACACTGGTAGCGGGCGCAGATTATGAACTGCGTTTTCGTAAGGGCTATGCGCCAAAGGGGGACTGGCAGTCACAGATTTCTCATTTTTATGCGCAAAAATCCATTCCGGTGATCAAAAAGACAAAAAAGGGTGAAAAAGAACTGGATATTCGACCGTTGATCTACGATATGCATGTGAATGCAGGCACGGTGTATTTTCAGTTGTCTGCCGGAAGCGAGGCAAACATCAAGCCGGAGCTGGTGATGGATGCATATATGGCCTCGCTTGGTATCACGCCGGAGCCGTTTGCCTATGAGATCCATCGGACAGAGCTGTATGCAGATCTCGGGAAAAACGGAAAACGGAAGCTGGTACCACTTGGGGATCTCGGGAAAGATGTGACGCACGGCAAAGATTTCTGACGCAGTATTTCACACTCTGACAGATCGGAGGGGATGCATTATTTTGCAGAATTGCTATAGATGTGAGGTGGAAGAGTATGAGCAGAACAGATGAGAAACAAACATACGTCGTCAGTCAGCGCGGCAGCCAGATTTTTTCTTTTCTATTAAATGGTTCAAAAGCTGTCGAAATTCACTGCGATGTCTGCCGTGAGGATTCCATCCTTGATGAGATCTACATCGGGAAAGTGCAGAATATCGTGAAAAATATCAGCGCAGCATTCGTGGAGATCGCTCCTGGTACGGTCTGCTATCTTCCGTTGGAGGATCTGAAGCATCCCGTTTACACAAAAAAAGGCACTTCCCAAAACATACAGCAGGGCGACGAACTGCTGGTGCAGGTAAAACGGGAAGGGATCAAGACAAAAGCTCCTGCTGTGACGACGAACCTGACACTGCATGGAAAATATGCGCTGCTCACGACTGGAAACACGCAGATTTCCGTGTCATCGAAGCTGCCGAAGGAAGAGAAAGAGCGGCTGGTCAGAGTGGTGAAGGACAACTCATCAGCAGATAATGGAAGCTTAGAAGAAATGAGTGCAGGAGAACGCGATTACGGCTGGCTTCTTCGCACCAACGCCGGAGGAGCCTCGCCAGAGGTGATCAAAAAAGATCTGCTCCGCCTTCAGACAAAATACGGCGAGCTGATGAAGACCGCGCAGTACCGCACCTGTTTTTCCTGCCTTCTCGCAAGACCGTCCGCTTACCTGAAGCGGCTGAGTGATCTGTATACGGAAGAGGTCGATGAAATCCTCACCGATGATCGGGAACTCTTTGAACAGATGACAGAGTATTTTCAGGAAAATCAGCCGGAAGATACCGCCAAGCTGCGCTTCTATGAAGACCGTCTGCTTCCGATGGAGAAGCTGTATTCACTTGACCATCATTTAAAGGAAGCACTTGGTGAGCGCGTGTGGCTGAAATCCGGCGGATATCTCGTGATCCAGCCGACTGAGGCACTGACGGTGATCGACGTCAACACCGGAAAATTTACAGCAGGCAAGAAAAAAGAAGCCGCGTTCTTAAAATTGAATCAGGAAGCGGCCCTGGAGGCGGCCCGTCAGATCCGGCTGCGTAATTTAAGCGGAATTGTCATCATTGATTTTATTAATATGGAAGAAAAAGAATCAGAAGTACAGTTGCTGAAAACACTCGATGACGCACTGCGAAGGGATCCGATTCGCACCACGCTTGTCGACATGACAAAGCTGTCGCTTGTCGAAATTACAAGAATGAAAAAAGAACGGCCGTTGCATGAAAGTGTCGGCAAACAGTCTTAAAAATACAAGAATATAATCGAATCAAGTAGCGAAAGTGGATTGCGGAAGACTCAGAAGCAAATGAAAAATTAGGTGAAAAAATTAGAACAAAAAATTCAAAAAATTCTTGACGCCTACTCAACTATATGCTATTATTCAAAGGTATGCCGCACAAAGAGGTTGAAATGTCAAAAGACTACCGAATTTGGCGAGTAATGATAAACAGGAGGTGTGCCATATGTACGCAATTATTGCAACAGGTGGTAAACAGTACAAAGTAGCCGAGGGCGATATCATTAACGTAGAGAAGCTTGGTGTAGAAGCTGGCGAGACTGTTACGTTTGATCAGGTGCTTGCAGTAAGCAATGACGGAATGAAGGTTGGCGCTGATGTTGCAGCAGCAACAGTTACCGCTACCGTAGTGAAGAATGCAAAAGCAAAGAAAGTTATCGTTTACAAGTACAAGAGAAAAACCGGTTACCACAAGAAAAACGGTCACAGACAGCAATACACACAGGTAAAGATTGAAAAGATCAACGGTTAATTTTCGATGATTACATTTACAGTGTGGAAATCTGAGCATCAGTACAAGGGCTTTGAGAGCAAAGGCCATGCGGATTATGCCGGGGATGGTGACGACATCTTATGTGCCGCTGTTTCAGCGCTGACGTTCAATGCGGTAAATTCTATTGAGGAGTTTACTGAGGATGCGTATCAGGTGGAACAGGCAGAAGATGGCGGATACCTGAAGGTGCTGTTTCCGGAAGGACTTTCCGAAAGGGCTGCACTGCTGATGGACAGCCTGGTTCTCGGAATCGGGAATATCGAGGCTGAATACGGAAATGAATATATTACCTTATTACTTGAGGAGGTGTAACTATGTTAAAGATGAACCTTCAGTTCTTCGCTCATAAAAAGGGAGTTGGTTCTACAAAGAACGGCAGAGATTCCGAGTCCAAGAGACTGGGAGCAAAGAGAGCGGACGGACAGTTTGTAAAGGCTGGAAACATTCTGTACAGACAGCGTGGCACAAAGATTCATCCGGGTCTCAATGTTGGACGCGGTGGAGACGATACACTGTTTGCTACGGCTGACGGAGTTGTCAGATTCGAAAGAAAAGGAAGAGACAAGAAAATTGTTTCTGTACTTCCGGTAGAAGCAGAATAAAAATGTCGCAGGCTTCAAATCATAAGTTGGTTTGAAGCCTGTTTTCGCAAAAGCCTTCTTCTGCATGAGTGCCGGGAAGGCTTTTTGTTATATTGATAGAAAGAGGTTTTAATATGTTCGCAGACAGAGCAAGGATCATCATCCGCTCCGGAAAAGGCGGCGACGGTCATGTCAGCTTCCGCCGAGAACTGTTCGTGCCGGACGGCGGTCCGGATGGCGGCGACGGCGGCAAGGGCGGAGATGTGATTTTCGAAGTAGACAAAGGATTGAATACATTAATTGAATACCGCCACAGAAGAAAGTTTTCTGCGGTAGACGGAGAGCCTGGCCAGAAACGAAGATGCCACGGTGCAAACGGTGCAGATATCGTGCTGAAGGTGCCGGAGGGAACGGTGATCAAGGAAGCCGAAAGCGGACAGGTGATCGCGGATATGTCGGGTGATAACAGCCGACAGGTGGTATTAAAAGGCGGACGCGGCGGCAATGGAAACATGCATTATGCAACTTCCACAATGCAGGCGCCTAAGTATGCGCAGCCGGGACAGGAAGCAAAGGAACTGGAAGTCTGCCTGGAGCTGAAAGTGATCGCGGACGTCGGGCTGGTCGGATTTCCAAACGTAGGTAAATCGACGCTGCTTTCCCGTGTGACAAATGCAAATCCGAAGATCGCCAATTATCATTTTACGACGCTTTCGCCGAATCTTGGCGTGGTTGACCTGGACGGCGGCGGATTCGTGATTGCGGATATTCCGGGACTGATCGAGGGCGCATCGGAAGGTGTGGGACTGGGTCTTGAATTTCTCCGTCACATAGAGCGTACAAAAGTCATCATTCATATGGTGGATGCCGCATCGGTAGAAGGCCGTGATCCGGTAGATGATATTTTAAAGATCAATCAGGAACTGACACAGTATGATGTGTCGCTTGCAAAGAAGCCGCAGGTAATCGCAGCCAACAAGATGGATGCGTTTTACGGTGACGAGGCAGAGGAGACGCTGAAGCGTCTGCGCGACACCTTTGAGCCGCAGGGAATTCAGGTATTCCCGATCTCTGCAGTCAGCGGACAGGGACTGAAGGAGCTTCTGTATCATGTACAGGGCATGCTGCGTGAGCTTCCGCAGGAGCCGACGGTATTTGAGCAGGAGTACGATCCGGAGCTGCATTTAAAGGCAGACAATCTTCCATTTACCGTAGAAAAATCAGAAGAAGAGGCAGATACGTACATTGTGGAGGGACCGAGGATCGAGAAGATGCTTGGTTATACGAATCTGGAATCTGAGAAGGGCTTTCAGTTCTTCCAGAACTTCCTCAAGGACAATGGAATTCTGGAAAAGCTTGAAGAGCTTGGTGTCAAGGACGGTGACACGATCCGTATGTATGGACTGCAGTTTGATTATTACAAATAGAAGGAGAATACTATGACAAGTAAGCAGCGTGCTTATTTAAAAAGCCTTGCAATGACGATGGACCCGATTTTCCAGATTGGAAAGTCCAGCCTGACGCCGGAGAATACCGCAGCTATCGCAGAGGCGCTTGAGGCAAGAGAACTGATCAAAATCAGTGTGCTTCAGAACTGTATGGACGATCCGAATGAGATCGCGCAGGTAGTCGCAGAGCGTACGCGTTCCCAGGTGGTACAGGTGATCGGAAAGAAGATCGTCCTTTACAAAGAGGGAAAGGACAATAAGAAAAAAATCGAACTGCCGAAGGCAGGAAAGTCCGGTGCACAGAAATAAAAACTTTCCGGAAAACAGAAAGTTTTGAAACAGTAAGGCAGGCCGGTGCGTCTGCTTTCCTGCAAACCGGGGGCGAGAAAACGAATGGTGGATGGGAAAGAAAAGAAAAGACATCGCATAGGATTGATGGGCGGAACATTTGATCCGATCCATATCGGGCATCTGATGCTGGCGGAATGCGCATATGAGCAGTTTGACCTGGAACAGGTTCTGTTCCTGCCGTCCGGAAATCCTCCGCACAAACGTACGCGGGTAGGGGCTTCGGATCAGCAGCGTATGGATATGGTTCGACTGGCGATTGATGCTAATCCGCATTTTGCGCTGGATTCTGAGGAAATGTACCGCAGCGGTTATACGTATACGAACGATACGCTTGAGATTCTGACGGCGCAGCATCCGGATACGGATTATTATTTTATTATCGGCGCAGATTCCCTGATGGCCTTTGATACCTGGTATCGTCCTGATGGCATCTGTGCACACTGCATTCTTGCAGTCGCGGTGCGGGATCAGCTGGCACCTGAGATGCTGACGGAAAAGATGGACGAGCTCCGGGAAAAATATCAGGCGCGGATTTTTCTGCTCCAGACGCCGGATGTGGATATTGCATCGCGCCGCCTGCGTGAAATGTGCCGGGAAGGACGGTCGATCCGTTACTATGTGACGGATGAGGTGTTTGCGTATATCCGAGACAATCAGATTTACAAAGAGGGAAAATAATGGGATACAATCTGATAAAAATGCAGAAAAAGCTGAAAAAATACGTGGATGAGTCGCGTTACGTGCATACGCTTGGCGTGATGTATACGGCGGCTGCCCTGGCAATGCGCTATGACGCGGATCTGGAAAAGGCGCAGGTGGCCGGTCTTTTGCATGACTGTGCAAAATGCATTCCAAATGACAAAAAGCTCAAGCTGTGCCGCCAGAATGATATTCCGGTGTCGGCAGTGGAGGAAAAATCACCGTTTCTGCTCCACGCTGTGCTTGGCGCTTACATTGCGCGGGAAAAATATGATGTAAAAGATCAGGAGATTCTGGATGCGATTGCGTGTCATACGACCGGAAAACCGGATATGACACTTCTGGAAAAAATTATTTTTATTTCTGATTATATTGAGCCGATGCGCTCAAAAGCGGAGAATCTGCCGCTGATCCGCCATCTGGCGTTTGAAGATCTGGATCTGGCTGTCTATACAACGCTGAGGGATACGCTTGCGTATCTGGAAAAGGAAAAAACCTGTCTTGATAATCAGACAACAATGGCTTATAATTACTACAGACAGTTAATCGAAGAAAGAGAAAAGGAGGCGTAAATATGGCCGACAAACATTCAAAGGAGCTTGCAAAGCTTGTATATGAGGCACTGGAAGAAAAGAAAGCGCAGGACATCAAGATTATCAATATCGAAGGTGTTTCTGTCCTTGCCGACTATTTTATCATTGCTTCCGGAACGAATCACAATCAGGTTCAGGCGATGGCGGACAGCGTGGAGGAGACGCTCGGAAAAGCAGGTCATCCGGCAAAGCAGACAGAGGGGTACCGCAGCGCAAACTGGATTCTGTTGGATTACGGCGATATCATCGTACATCTCTTTGATACGGAAAACCGGTTGTTCTACGATCTGGAGCGTATCTGGAGAGATGGAAAAGAGATTTCTGCGGAAGAACTGTAAAAAAATATAACAATTCAGAACGCCGTGTGTTCCGCTGCGATTCTGGGCTGTTATAAAAATCAAAGCCCCGCTGCACTTGTCAGATACGCCCAATGTCATGCAGACACGGATATTTGAATTGGTGCCCCGGGAATAAACAGAGACAGGAGAAGGAACCATGGCGGTAGATAAGACATTTTTAATGAAAAGCATTCAGAAAAAGGAAGAGATGATCGTTGCATACTGCGCATTTACAAATATGCCATTTGTTGTATGCGATCCAGAGTCTTTTAACGACCAGGTGTGGATTTTTGATACAGAGGCACAGCTTCAGGAGTTCGCAAAACCATATACAGAGAAAAAAATTCTGCTGAAGGGAATTAAATACCCGAATGCCCGTTTTCTTTCTTTCTTTACCATGCTTTTTACGATCGGTATCAATGAGCTGGTATTTGTCGGAGAAAATGGAAAAGAAACAATTGAACTTGACGAACTGGTAAGACGCCCGGATTTTTCAAAGCTTCCGAAAGAGCAGCAGCCGATCATGAATCCGGAACTGCAGCTGACCGGACTGTATTTTATGCAGGAAGCTGCACGACCGATTCCAAATGAGGAAAAGCAGGTTGCAGATCTTGAAGAGGAGCTTGCAGCAAATCTTTTCAAGGCACGCTACATTATCCCGATTGAGCTTCTGGAGGGACCGGAGACGGATATCGAAAAGCTGAAAGAAAAGAAGTATCGCCTTCCGATTCTGAAAAATAAGAACGGAGATGTTCTGCAGCCGCTCTTTACAGATCCAAACGAGCTGGCAAAGTTCAACCGCGAAAATAAATTTAAAGCGCTGGCTATGCCGTTTGCAAATCTTTCCAAGCTTCTGATCAAGGATTCTAAGGGATTTCTCTTAAATCCGGCCGGATTCCATCTTGCAATGCCGAAAGAACTTCTGGAAGGCCTTCCAAAGCGTTTTGGAACTGCAGAGTAAGCCCAAAAGATAAGAGGCAGAAACAGCCGTGAAAAAAATGTAGTTATGATAAAGTCTCAGGAGCGTTGTTAAGACAGCCCTGAGACTTTTCGTTTTTCAAACATCCGGTATTGCAGATCAGAAAGCAGCCATGGCAGAAAAATAATCCCGCTGCTTCTGCCGCAAGGGAAGAAAACAGCGGGACTGGTATAGTTATTTACGAAACGATGTACTGGTTACTGGAAAATCCGGAATACACCAAATACTTTACCGAGAATTTCACATTTGTCTACGATAATTGGATCCATGGAATCATTCTCCGGCTGAAGACGGTAGTGCCCGTTCTCTTTGTAGTAGGTCTTTACGGTAGCAGAATCGTCGACGAGTGCTACGACGATATCTCCATTTTCTGCAGTGGCCTGCTGCTTGACCAGAACCTTATCGCCGTCAAAGATGCCTGCGTTAATCATACTCTCGCCCTTGACCTTGAGCATAAAGGACTGTTTGTTCGGCATATATTCCGTCGGAATCGGAAAATATCCTTCGATGTTCTGCTCGGCGAGGATCGGCTGTCCGGCAGCGACTGTGCCGATGATCGGCACATTGACCATCTCACGGCGGATCATGTTGAAGGATTCGTCGAGGATTTCGATCGCGCGTGGCTTGGTCGGGTCGCGGCGAATATATCCGTTGCGCTCCAGGGATTCGAGATGGGAGTGAACGGAGGACGTGGATTTTAATCCGACTGCCTGGCAGATTTCACGGACTGCAGGCGGAAATCCACGCTCCAGAATTTCATTCTTTATATAATTTAAAATTTCTTCCTGCTTTTTGGAAATAGGTCTTTCTTCCATATAGTACCTCCCGTACGTGCGTTTTCTTTAGTATAACACAGAATGATAAAAATGGCAAACAAATGTTTTGCATCTTTGAAAAAGATTAATAATTACATTTCTTTTGCTTTCTTGTAATCTCCATAGGCGAATGCTATAATTGGTAAACAAACGGATATTCTTTCCATAAGGATGAAAGATGGAAAGAAGTCACAGAAAGAGAGGAATCCATATGAAAAGAAAAACGATGGCTGTACTCATGAGTGTGCTGTGCGTAATGGCGGCAGTACCTTCCGTTACAGTTTTTGCAGACGGACAGAGGGTTGTCACACTTGGTGCAGACCTTTCCGACGATCAGAAACAGGCGATTCTCCGTTACTTCGGCGTTGCCGGACAGAATCTTCAGACGCTGACGATCACAAATCAGGATGAGCGGAATCATCTCGGATCGTATGTGCCGCTTGAGCAGATCGGCTCACATACTTACAGCTGTGCATACGTCAATCCGACAAACTCAGGCGGTATTCAGGTGAAGACGGCCAACCTGTCCTGGGTGACCAGCAATATGATTGCGACGACGTTATCGACTTCCGGCGTTGTAAACTGTGAGGTGCTTGCAGCGTCCCCGTTTGAGGTATCCGGTACAGGTGCCCTGACTGGTATTTTGATGGCCTATGAATCAGCGGTTGGCACACAGCTCGATGAAACGAAAAAAGACATCGCGACGCAGGAAATGATCACGACGACGACGATCGCAAATTCGATCGGGCAGCAGCTGGCAACTGAGATTGTCAATGACAGTAAGATGCAGGTCATCCAGGGAAATGATGTGACGCAGAATGATATTGATATTATCATCAATAACGTGGCGGAGGAGAAAAACATTTCTCTGACTGATGAAGACAGAAATCTTCTGAATAATCTGCTGGATGAGATTTCTCAGCAGGATTATGATTATGATGACATGAAGACGACGCTGGAGCGTGTAGAACAGAATGTGGACAGCACTTCTGCTGACCTGAACGCGGCAGAGATTCCGTCGGACGATACAGGAGAAGCAGATGATGTACAGCAGGTTGAGAATGAGACAGATCTTTCTTCGGACAGTATTCTGATGAATACGGATGACAGTGCACTTGGAAGCGGTGTTACGTTCGATGCAACGGATCAGGCGGCACTGACGGAAGAGACAAATGCAGAGACCTCGGATGATGAGACACAGAATGGTCTTGATTTTGAAATCACAGCTTCAGATTCTTATACAAATGAAAACAGTGATACAAATGAAGAGAGTACTGAGAGCCAGACGAATGCAGCAAATGATGATACCACCGAAAGCGAAACGGCCGCAGGTGACGATGGTATTGTAACGAGCAATCTGGAAGTCATTTCAATGGACGATTTTGTATTTGCACCGGCTACCTCAGAGAAAAATGGCTATGCGGCGGTATCAGCAGGCATCAACATGCTGACGATCAGCTTCCCGAGAGAGGATCTGATTGCCGGTTCCGGTAGCGTGACAGTATCGAACAGCGCGGACGGAACATCACAGACAATAGCTATGAATGATTCTTCTAAGGTGACTGTGGAACCGATGACGGAGAGTGAACTTTCCAAACTTGGATGGACATCCGGATATCAGGCAAAGGTTCTGCTGGATGAAGTGCTTGCAGCGGATGCGCAGTATTATGTGACTCTGTCACAGGATGCATTTGAGACGCAGGACGGTATCGGCACGACTGAGGCTACGGATGGCACAGGCTGGCAGATTCAGACTTCTGCCTATGGCTTTAACCTGAATCAGCCGATCGAAGGTGTAAAAGCTGGTGATACGGTATACGGCCAGATGCTGCTTGGTGGTTCCGAGGCAGTGTACGCGGTAATCGAAAATGCCGATGATGCACAGGTTACATTTGAACAGACCGAGTTCTCAGAGGATGGAAGTATTGCGGTGACCTTCTGGCAGACTGGCGAGACGACGGTAAGCGTTTCCTTCTATGATGCGGATGGAACTCTGCTGAATACGTATTCCTGTGACGTGACAGTGAAATAATAGCTGTGAAAGCGGATATTCGCAATCCGCTTCGCTACTTGCTCATAACCTATATCATGAGTGAGTTTATCTCACTTATGATACAAGCAAGTCCCTACCCACTGCTTATTGCTCCGCACAACCTCGCAGGGGACTTGCTTGACTCGGTTAAAATGCAAGCATTTATATTCAGAAAAATGAAAAACAGGTATTGACATTTGTTTTTTTAGTGATAGAATATGTTCCATAAAACAGAGACGGTCAAACAAAATTTATAGCGATAAAAAAGCAGAGGCAGTGAGGTCTGAAAATGATTTCACTGTCTTTTTTTGTTTGAATGCAGATCGCGAAGCGACTGCGTTCATGAGCAGGTGCGAAGCGGATTGCGAATGTCCGCTTTACAAATGTAAGACTGTCCGGAACCAAGGAGAAACTGCGAATGGAAAAGAAAAAGAACGAACTGGATCGCAAACAGCAGGCAGCTATTACAGTGGTTATTCTGGTAACCGCATGTGTGCTTTCCAAATTTGGTATCATTGATCTGATTGAAAAAGGTTACAGTCTGCTGTCTTATGGATTTATGATTTTGTATCTGCTTCCAATATTGACGATTGGATTATATAAAGTACTGAAGAAAGAGCCAATTCTGAAAGCGGATATGGCAACAACAATATTAGAAGAGAAAGGAATCTGAGGATATGGAACAGGTAGGATACTATAACGGAACATTAGGAAAACTTGAGGAGATTCAGTGCCCGATTCTGGACCGCGCAGTGTATTTTGGAGATGGCTGCTATGATGCCACTTATGTGCAGAATGGAGTGATTTTTGCGCTGGAAGATCATTTCGATCGTTTTTATAACAGCTGCAGGCTGCTGCGCATTCCATTTCAGTATTCCAGAGAGGAACTGAAGGAGATTCTTTATAAACTGGTGGAAGTATTTGACGGAAATGACGGAAAGGGAATTCTGTACTGGCAGACTTCAAGAGGAACGGCGCTCCGCAATCACATTTTTCCGGATGATGCGGTAGTAAAACCAAATTTGATGGCAACGCTGATGCCAATGGATCTTTCTCCGCGTGACAAGGTGTTTAAAACGATTACGCTGGAGGATACGCGTTTCCTTCATTGCAATATTAAAACACTCAATCTGATTCCAAGCGTAATCGCAAATCAGAAAGCAAAAGAGGCTGGCTGCAATGAGGTTATTTTCCATCGGGGTGACCGCGTGACAGAGATGGCACATTCCAACGTTTCTTTCATTATTGATGGTACGCTTGTCTATCATCCGTTTGATAATAAGGTTCTTCCTGGAATTGCGATCAAACATCTGATCAAAAATGCGGAAAAGATCGGTATCCCGACCAGAGCGGAGGAAATTACAGTGACAGAGGCTATGAATGCGGATGAATTGATCATTACAAGTTCTGGAACGCTGTGCAACTGTATTACGGAAGTAGATAAAATTCCGGTAGGAGGAAAAGCGCCGGAAATCATCAAACGGCTTCAGGATGCGGCATGGGATGAGTTCATGTCGTATACAAAGCAGAAATAAAAAATATGGTAACTGTTCAGAGCCAAATAAAATTTCAAAAACAGGCTTAAAAATGCAAGCATTTTCCGCCTTTTTTATGAAATTTTGCTTGGCTCTGAACAGTTACAAAATATGTAAGCTGGCAGTCGATTTGCATGGCAAATAAATTGCAGAAAAAAACAGTCCCCGGACTTCCAGAATATAAACTGGAAAAATCAGGGGACTGTTTTTGCTGTAATAGTATACATTGCGAATATCCGCTTTGACTTGTAACAGTGCACGTTGCTGCTTCACTATGAGAGCGTATGCGAAAGGATTTGCGTTTATACGCAGGTGATAAAGTAGATTTTACTCGTCCCAGCCGTCGGTCAGCCTCATGATTGCAGAAATATTCCGAACGAAATCACCCTCATCAAGTGTCAGATCTTCTGCATGAGAAACCGGCGGAAGATGTCCTTCAAATTCAGTCAGCTCGATGTAGAGCCAGTTGTACATGGCATCGTAAGCGTTATCGAGGCACTCGTTTAAGGTATCGCCCTCGGCTTGACAGTCAGCCAGATCCGGGAAAACGGCGGTGTAGGTGTTCTGTGGTGTTTTGTGCAGGATTGCAGGGTATGCAAATGTCATGATCAGGATCTCCTTTTTTATTGCTTGCATTTTATTGATTCCTGTAAGATAATTGTAACTGCTGAGAGCTGAACTTAACCGAATCAGGCTGTGAAGCAGCTATTCGGTTATAGCAGGCAGCGAAATGGATTGTGAAATCCATTTTGATAATGCTGAGCAGATGCGATGGCTCAGAACAGTTACAGAGTATCGTAAAAGCCAAAGAAAGTATACAATAATCATGTGGTATTGTAAAGGGGAGTTTGGCTGTTGTAATGGATATAAGCGTCCAAGAGGAGATCAGATATTCATAATCCGGTTTGCTGTATTTGTCTGATTTGGATCAAAGTGGATATTTGCAATCTGCTTCGCTGCTCGGTTAAAATCTTGAAATTTAAGTGAGGAAAAGGTATGGAAGAAAGAAAACTGCGGCGAATCAACCGTGAAGATATGCTGGAGCTGACACGGAGAATGACCGTAAAACGGAACTGCTTTGGCCGGATCGCCGGTGCCTATCTGGATGAGGAAGGATTTGTGGATGGAACATTCAATGCGCATTTCCTGAAGCTCTCACCGGCGCAGCAGGCGACAAATCTTGCAATTGCCAAGGCGATTCCGTTTGCAGAGACGAATGAGAAGCTAAGGGAGTATCGCTTTACGTCCGCGAATACGCAGAAGATCCGCCAGCTTCTTCTGGCGCTCCGGGACTGTGAGCTGAAAAATGATGCGCTGCTTGACATTATCTATGAGCTGTTCGGGGAACATTACAGGGCAAAGGGATCATATGCGGTGTACTTTTTTCACGGGAGCTACGATGTGCCTTTGAAGGGAAGCGATAAAGAGGAACTTTGGGATTCAGAGGAAGTGTACAAATTTCTGATCTGCGCGGTTGCCCCGGTGCATGGAGACTATGAGCCGGGCGCTCCGGAATGTGGTTTCCTCTATCCGGCGTTTACGGATCGGAGTACGAACGCAGATGGGATTGCCGTGTTTCAGGCAGATCCAGAGCACCCGCATGGAGAACTGGAGGAGAAAATTCTTGGACTTTGATCAGGCCTGAGAGGAATGCTCGTCTTGTATCTGGAAAAGGAGAGATAATGACAAAACAGGTAAGCTATCTAAAACGATCCGGCGGTTTGTCCGGAAATCAGCTGAAATTGTGTGCGATCGCTGCGATGGCGGCGGATCACCTTGCGTGGACAATCTGGCCGGGATATACTCATAAGGAATGGTGGCTTTTGCTGATCCATATTTTCGGAAGACTGGCGGCACCGGTGATGTGGTTCATGATTTCGGAGGGATATCAGTATACCAGAAATTTTAAAAAGTATCTTGAAAGATTGTTTGTTTTTGCAGTGATCTCGCATTTTGCCTACAATTTCTGTTTCGGAATCTCAGTGATTCCATTTCAGGATTCGGTACTGAACCAGACAAGTGTGATTTGGGCGCTGTTTTGCGCGGCACTGGCATTGTATGTGGATGATGATGAGAAGCGGGCGTTTCCGTTACAGAACTGGCAGAAGATTGTTCTGATCGTGCTGCTGTGTCTTCTGGCGTTTCCGTCTGACTGGTCGTGTTTTCCGGTGCTTTGTACCTTACATATCCACAAAAACCGCGGCAACCTGAAAAAACAGGTACTTGGAATGATGGCGTATATCACACTGTATGTGGTGGTATGGTGTCTGGCAATCGATGCCGTATACGGACTGGTACAGTATGGCATTATTATCGTATGGCCGTTTATGCATTTTTACAACGGTACAAGAGGAAAGTGGAAGGGAATGAAATGGTTTTTCTATTTCTTCTATGTGGGACATCTGGTGCTGATGGGTGTGCTGCGGATTCTGCTTTATGGGAATATACCGACGATTGTGGGATAAAAGTATTCATGATACTATGCATAAAAATTAATTCAGTTTTGTTTTGAACTTGACAGTGAAACATCTGAAATATAATATTTCATTATTTCATTCACCAGGTGCGTGTGGAATGGGAGATAGAAGTGAAACAGGAAGAGGGAAGCGATGAGTACAGGGATAAGTCAAATTGGGACAAGAGCAATTGAAACAGAACGTTGTATTTTAAGGCGAATTGAGCCAGAAGACTATGAGGAGATGTACGAAAGCTGGGGAAAATATGAGGAAGTGTGCCGGTATTTTCCGTTTGATCCGGCCGAAAGTGTAGAGCAGTACCGGAAAATGGTGCAGCGCTGGGCGGAAAATTATCAGTCAGACGTATATTTTCATTGGGTGATCGAGTGGAAGGAGAACGGGAAGCTGATCGGGACGATCAATCTTGGAAACGTGGATGAAACGAGCCTGTATTCCGATACCTGCTATATGCTGTCACCGGAGTATCAGGGCCGCGGAATCATGACGGAGGTGCTTCAAAGCGTGCTGCGCTATGCATTTGATAAGATTGGTCTGAACCGCGTGCAGGCGGAGGTTTTTGCAGGGAATGACGCATCAGCCCGTGTACTGACAAAGTGCGGGATGCAGCTGGAGGGAATCGCGCGGAAGAAGTATTATAAAGGCGGGAGATTCTATGATACGGCACAGTATGCGGCGGTGCGAGGGGAAGAAAGACCAGAGGAAAGAAAATAATATTAAAAGTTTACGTAATTAAATTATGTAAACCGAAACAGACAGACAAATCAATATCCTATAATGAAACACAGACCATAGCAAAAAGCTGCAGTCTGTGTTTTTATATTATGGTTTAACTGAATCAGGCAGGCAGCGGAGCAGATTGCGAATACCAGAGTTAATAAACTTTGACATCATCACGGCTCCCGCAGTTTCACCGCAGAGGCAGCCTTCCGGCGCCGTTCCTCATCCATCGCTGCATAATGTTTTCGGGTTGTATTGACGTCTTTGTGGCCGAGAACGTCGGCAACGAGATAGATATCACCGGTTTCTTTGTAGAGGGTTGTGCCGTACGTGCTTCGCAGCTTGTGCGGCGTGATTTTCTTGGTTGTAGTGATTTCGTGCGCGTATTTTTTGACCATGTTTTCCACAGCCTGAACGCCGATGCGTTTGCGCTGAGTAGAGTAGAAGAGAGCATTTTCGTGACCGGCGACTGGTGTGATGGAATCCCGTTCTTCGAGATAGTCAAGCAGCGCTTTTTCAACCTCCTCACCAAAATAAATCATCATTTCCGAGCCACCTTTGCGGACTACACGGATTGCGTCGTTTTTGAAATCAATGTCGGTGACGTCCAGTCCGACACATTCAGAGACACGGATACCGGTGCCGAGGAGCAATGTGACGATTGCCAGATCGCGAAGACGTGTTTTTTCATAGTAGCGCTTTTTCTGGCCGGTGAGCTGATCGCCCGCGTGTTCGATATAATCGAGCAGCTCAGCAGTTTCGTCGACATCAAGGCGGATGATTTCTTTTTCGTGAAGCTTCGGCATATCCACGAGAAGCGTCGGATTCGTCTTGATACGTTCCCGTTTATAATAATAGGTATAAAAGCTTCTCAGTGCGGAAAGCTTGCGTTTGAGACCGCGTTCCCCGTTTGTCTGAAGCCGGTTGTCCTCAGCGGAATCATAGACCTTGAGATATTCCTGATATTCCTCGATATCGACCGCCTGGATCTGATCCAGAACATCGACAGTGATATCAGACATGGTTTTTCCTTTAAACGCCGGATTTTCAGTGAGGAGAAAATTGAAGAAAATCCGGATATCGTAAGCATAGGAAATCCGGGTGCGCGCCGAGGTGGTTGGCTCAATGGCGCGGAAATAATCGCGGGCAAACGGCGGCAAAGTCTGCAGGACTTCGCGGAGCTTGCGGACGTTGTCGATTGTTACCTGGTCGTGGTAAGTGAGGTTTGTAGTGTCCATAAAAAACTTCCTTTATTAATAATTATAATAGTAAGCAAAAAATGCATTTTATAAATGTAAATTTTTATTTTGAAAATTGGCTGTATTAATTATAACAGATAAGAATATGAAAATCAAAACGAATCCCTGGTAAATCTGGGTTCAAAAATATGGATTAATGAATCTGTAAAGACAAAATTTACCGGGCTGAAATATAAAATGATAAAGCGAATAAGAATATTGCTGTATGCATAGAACTAAAAAATAATAAAACCAGAGAGATTGAAAGATTTATATGAGCAAATCAAAAAATAATGAGGAAGAAAAAAGATAAACCCTTAGATTTACATAATTATTTTATGTAAATCTAAGGGCGAAAAAAATAAACGAAATACGGAAAAACGGGAAGTCATTAAAAAAACCATAGATCTATTTGAAAAACATGTGTTTGTCGTATAGATCTATGGCGCTCTTTTCCACGCAAAATCCATGAAAAATGTTCGGATACATTCAAACGTATTCGATTCAAATACAGCATATTTTAACCTGCGAAAAATATTTATATTCAAAGCTGAAATCTGAAATAAAAGAATCCTCCGGTATACTTTTTCACGTACGCCGGAGGATTCTTTTATTTCAGATTTCAGCCAAAACAATATTTATCTGGAAATATGGAATGCTCCTTTTCCCGGATAAACGGCAGATGCGCCGAGCTGCTCTTCAATGCGAAGCAGCTGGTTGTATTTTGCAACACGCTCGCTGCGGCTTGGAGCACCGGTCTTGATCTGGCAGGTGTTCAGTGCGACCGCCAGATCTGCGATTGTGGTATCTTCCGTTTCGCCGGAACGGTGGGAAGTTACAGCGGTGTAGCCTGCGTTGTGTGCCATTTTGATCGCTTCGAGGGTCTCAGATACGGAGCCGATCTGATTCAGCTTGATCAGGATTGAGTTGCCGCAGCCAAGAGAAATGCCCTTGGAGAGACGTTCCGTATTCGTTACAAAAAGATCGTCGCCGACGAGCTGTACCTTATCGCCAAGTTCTTTGGTCAGGATCTGCCAGCCTTCCCAGTCTTCTTCATCCAGTCCATCCTCAATGGAGTAAATCGGATATTTTTCAACAAGAGATTTCCAGTGTGCCACCAGCTGCGCGGAGGTAAACTTCTTACCGCATTTTGGCAGAATGTACTCTCCTTTCTTCGCGCCTTTCCACTCGCTGGAAGCTGCATCCATAGCAAGAACGAAATCGCGGCCAGGCTCATATCCGGCTTTCTTCACTGCCTCAAGGATGACTTCGATTGCTTCCTCATCGCTGCCAAGATCCGGAGCAAAACCGCCCTCATCACCAACGGAGGTCGCAAGGCCTCTGGATTTCAGGAGTGCCTGGAGTGCATGGAAGACCTCGGTACACCAGCGAAGTCCTTCTTTGAAGCTTGGAGCGCCTGCCGGCATGATCATGAATTCCTGTACGTCAACGGTGTTTGCAGCGTGTGCGCCGCCGTTTAAAATGTTCATCATTGGAACTGGAAGGCGGTTTGCATTGACACCGCCAAGAAAACGGTACAGCGGAAGCTCAAGTGCTGCTGCCGCCGCTCTTGCACTTGCAATAGATACGGCGAGAATTGCGTTTGCACCAAGGTTTGATTTGTCTTTTGTGCCGTCTGCTTCGAGCATTGCTACATCAACAGCATAAATATCAGAGGCATCCACACCTTTTAAAACCCGGGCGATCGTCGTATTTACATTTTCAACGGCTTTGGAAACACCCTTTCCGCCGAATTTTGTTTTATCATTGTCACGCAGCTCAAGTGCTTCAAATTCACCGGTGGATGCACCACTCGGTGCGCATCCTCTGCCGACTGTGCCGTCTGCAAGCGTTACTTCTGCCTCTACGGTAGGATTTCCTCTGGAATCAATGATTTCTCTTCCGATTACTTTTTCAATTGCTAAATTTTTCATATCAGAATCCTTTCCCACGTCCGGTTCTCTTCTGCTGTTTTCTGACTGTGCTTTGCTGGCGGATCAGAAAACAGTTCGCGGATGTGATTTGCAGTATGTACCAAAGTGATGAAAAAGGTATCACCAGGACTGCCTTTTTGAGATAAGTTAGATATTTCTAACAAGAGTGAGAATATCACAACCCAAGAAAAAAAGCAATGCGTGGGATGAATTTCTAAATGAGAATATTTTGCAGAATTGCTATAGGTGCGTTCATAATGGAAGAAAGCTGAGGAACGAACAGAACAAGATTAACCGAGTCATTCAAGCGGTTTCAGCGCACGCTCCAGGATCCCGTTCATCTTACTGATCAGAATTCCATAGTTGGTAAATGGGATGTGCTGCGATACGGCGCGCTGTATGCGGGACTGGACTTCACGCTCGTTCAGCATACAGCCGCCGCAGTGAATCACAAGTGAAATCCCACTTAAATCCTCTGGAAATTCGGTGCCGGAACAGGTGCGGATGGTCAGTTTTTTTCCGGTGGAGGAAAGAAGCCAGCGCGGAATTTTTACTGTGCCGATATCATTGCACTGTCTGTGATGAGTACAGCCTTCTGCGATCAGTACGGTGTCACCGTCCTGAAGCGTATCGAGTGCCTGGATGCCGGTGACAGCTGTCCCAAGAAAGCCCTTGTAACGTGCCATTAAAATGGAAAAAGATGTCAGAGGAATGCCGGGTGGAAGTACTTTGCTGACGAATCCGAAGGCCTGGCTGTCTGTGATGACAAGGGCTGGCGGATTTTGAAGCGCCTGCAGGGTGGCTTTGAGTTCAGTTTCTTTTGTAACAAATGCCATACAGCCTCCAACCAGCACATCGCGGATCATCATCTGCTGCGGCAGGATCATACGGCCTTTCGGTGCGGACTCGTCGATTGGGGTGACGAGAACAACGACGGAGCCGGGCTGAAGCAGATCCCTGACGAGCAGCTTTTTCTCCGGGAGTTCTTTTAACAGATGTGCAAGCCGTTCTTTTAATTCAAAAATATGGTATCCGGTATGCGCACTGACTGCAATCTGAGTTTCTTTGCTTAAGGATTGCCCGCAGCCAGGTGCATCAGATGGAAGCTGGGTAAGAAAGAAATCTTGTTCTGGAGCAGCGGTCAGGTCGGCTTTGTTCCAGATCAGCAGCCATGGCAGCTTTTTTTCCTGAAAAAGAGAGACAAGCTCCAGGTCGCTGCCGGAAAGACCGCGGATACCATCTGCAACGAGTACGGCGATATCCGTCTTTGCAAGCGTCTGGCGCGTTTTTTGTACACGTTTTTCTCCGAGCATACCCAGGTCATCAAAACCTGGTGTGTCGATGATGACGACCGGGCCAAGCGGAAGGAGTTCCATCGCTTTTTGAACAGGGTCAGTCGTTGTGCCTGGGACACTGGAGACGACGGCAAGCTCCTGACCTGTGACTGCATTGACGAGGCTGGATTTCCCGGCATTCCGGCATCCGAAAAATCCGATGTGAACACGCTCGGAAGACGGGGTATTTTGAAGACTCATATGAGATACATTCCTTTCTGAGATAAAATTACAGCCGGTAACAGCAGTACTTTCTGCTTAATTTACCGGCTGTGGTTGATTGTCATACTGCATTAGAAGCGAAAATCACGGCTGTTAGAGGTTTTGATTTCCTCAATGTGTTTTCTGGCGATCTCTCTCGTCTTCTCGCGCGGAATTTTTTCAAGCTCTTGATCGATCAGGGCAAATCCGATCTGTTTTGTCTCTTCGGATGCGTAATCGACGAGATATTCAGCAAGTGTCATCAGCGCGTTCGGGTGGCAGCAGTTCTGGATCTGACCGGATTTACACAGGCTCATGAAACGGTCACCGGTACGGCCTTCGCGGTAGCAGGCAGTACAGAAGGATGGAATGAAGCCCATTTCCATCAGCCACCGTACGACCTCATCAAGGCTTCTCTGGTCGGAAACATCGAACTGCTCGGTGTCGTGCGGACGCTCTTCCTGTGTGTACCCCCCGACGGATGTGCGGGATGCGCCGCTGATCTGAGAGATGCCGACTTTTAATGCTTTCGCCCGCACCTCTTCTGACTCACGGGTTGAGATGATCATGCCGGTGTACGGAACAGCCAGGCGGATGCAGGCGATGATCTTTGTGAACATTTCATCCGGGATGCTGTTGTCAAATGCGGACGGGTCGATATCATCCGCATGCTTTACACGCGGAACACTGATGGTATGCGGACCGACACCGTGTACTGCTTCGAGGTGTTCCGCGTGCATCAGGAGACCTGCAAATTCATACTTATAAAGCTCAAGACCAAAGAGAACGCCGAGTCCGACATCATCGATGCCGCCTTCCATTGCGCGGTCCATTGCCTCGGTATGGTAATCATAATTGTGTTTCGGGCCGGTCGGATGCAGCTGCAGGTAGCTCTCTTTATTGTAGGTCTCCTGGAAGAGGATGTAGGTGCCGATTCCGGCTTCTTTGAGCATCCGGTACTCTTCTACGGTCGTTGCAGCGATATTTACGTTTACACGGCGGATCGCACCATTTTTGTGGTGAATGCCATAGATGGTTTTAATGCACTCCAGAATGTATTCGATCGGACTGTTCTTCGGGTCTTCACCTGCTTCAATGGCAAGACGCTTGTGTCCCATGTCCTGCAGTGCGATGACCTCCTGACAGACTTCTTCCTGCGTCAGCTTTTTGCGGCCGATATGTTTGTTTTTCAGATGGTATGGGCAGTACAGGCAGCCGTTGATGCAATAGTTGGACAGATACAGCGGTGCGAACATGACGATGCGGTTGCCGTAAAAGGCAAGCTTGATCTCCTCTGCAACTTCATACATTTTCTGGATTTTTTCCGGAATGTCACAGGCCAGAAGCACGGAGGCTTCCCGATGCGTCAGTCCTTCACAGTGAACGCCGTTTCCGGCTTTTTTCGGACGTGCTTTCTCAAGCAGGGCATCGATGAGCTCAACATTGTTCTTGTTTTCCTCGGCGTAGCGCAGTGTGTCGAGGATTTCCTCGTGGTTGATAAACTCTTCTGCTTTTAATGATTTTGGATTGTAAACAGCCATATTTTTTCTCCTTTTTGTAAAGCAGGCAGATGACTGGTCTGTGCTGCTGATAGTTGCGGTGAGTTTTTTCTGATCTCCCCGTGAAACGACGACCTCATATCCAATCGAGTGCATACGGGAAGAAAGGCAGCTGCGGCACTGTGCAGATTCTTCTCCTGTGCAGATTTTGTTGTCGTAGAGCTCATATTTTTTTCTCTGCGCGACAGGGGAAAGATTCGGCATGACGACATTTGCGCCTGCGAGAATTCCTTTTTCCCGCCCCATCGGATGAATTGTGCCGAGCGCGGTGGTGGCCGGAAGCAGGATATCCGGCGCGATCAGCCGGATCAGGGAGAGCAAGTAAAGTGTTAATTCAAGGCTTCCCTGCGGATAATCGGCAAACGGTGTGGCATGATGCGGAACGAAAGGTCCAATCCCACACATGGCAGGGCGGAATGTCTCAATGAATTTGAGATCCTTCGCGAGTGTTTCCGGTGTCTGAAAAGGAGATCCGATCATAAATCCGCAGCCGACCTGATATCCGATTTCCTTTAAATCCTGCAGACAGCCTATCCGGTGATCAAAAGACATCTCGGTCGGATGAAGTTTTTGATAATGACAGGCGTCAGCTGTCTCGTGGCGGAGCAGATAGCGGTCTGCACCCGCGTCAAAGAGACGCTTGTAGCTTTCATGGTCGCGTTCGCCAAGCGAAAGCGTGACGGCGCAGTCCGAGAACTGTGCTTTGATCGCACGCAGCAGCTCGCAGAGCAGCTCATCCGTGTAAAAGCCGTCTTCCCCGCCCTGAAGAACGAAGGTGCGAAAACCAAGGGAATAGCCTTCTTCACAGCATTCCAGAATCTCCTGCGGTGAAAGACGGTATCTTACACACGTTTTGTTGCTGCGCCGGATACCGCAGTACAGACAGTCGTTGCGGCAGATATTGCTGATCTCGATCAGACCGCGTACATAAACATCCGTTCCGTAAATTTGCTGGCGCAAAGGTACGGCGAGCCGCGCAGCATATGCAGAAGCTTCTTCGCTACATCCGCGAATCAGACAGGCATACGCAGCCTCTGGCAGATGATGTGTTTTACTCAGCTGCAGGATCAGCTCCTGTATTTTAGAATCCATAATTTTCCCCCGTTGCTCAAGGATTGAAAAAAATAAATCATCCTGCAGAAAAGGTGCACCGGAAATCTTCTGAATGCCATAAAAAGGAGCCGCATCTTCTGAGGGATGCGGCTCCAAAGAACACATTCCACAACTTTGCGCTGATGTCAGAATGAAATATCTTTTTCTTCTTATTATCGAGGCAAAAAGTGAAAATGTCAATCTTTTTTTGAGAGAAAACTGTCATTTTGTATAATTTAAGCGTGAATACCAAGGATTTTTTCAGCATTTTCGATACGATCCTGGCTTGGCGGATTTACGCCTGCAAGCGGATACGGAATGCCCAGGCTCTCCCATTTAAATGTACCAAGCGTGTGATACGGAAGAACCTCCACGCGTTCTACGTTATGGAGTGTATGGATAAAATCCGCAAGGCGATGCAGGCAGTCATCATTATCGCTTCCGCCCGGTACCAGCACGTGTCGGATCCAGACTGGTTTGTTCAGATCGGAAAGTACCTGGGCCATGCGCAGAATGTTTGTATTTGTATGGCCGGTCAGGACACGGTGCATATCATCATCGATCTGCTTGATATCGAGCATGACAAGATCCGTGTATTTCATCAATTCGAGAAACCTGGAATAAAACGGATCTTCTTCTGTGAAGGGTGCGCCGCTCGTATCGAGCGTCGTGTGTACGCCTTTTTGCTTTGCTTTTTGAAACAGATCGATCAGAAATTCTATCTGCAAAAGAGGTTCGCCGCCGCTTACGGTGATGCCGCCTTTTTCTCCCCAGTAGGTGCGGTAGCGCAGAGCCTGGCGCAGTAACGTGTCAGCCTCATATGGTGTTCCACTGCCAATTTTCCACGTGTCCGGATTGTGGCAGAACTGGCAGCGCATGGTGCAGCCGCTCAAAAAGATGACGTAGCGGACACCTGGGCCGTCGACGGAGCCGAAGCTCTCAAGGGAATGGACGTAACCGACCGGAGAATTGGAACAGACACAAGGTGGTGTTTGTGAGGGCATGATAAGCCTCCTTTCTGATTGTGGAAAGTAAAAGCAGATATAAATATGAAAAATCAGAGGAACCCGGTACAGGAGTTCCTCTGTATTTTTTACAGGCTCATAAGGGACAGCTCACGTCTGCCGGTGTCCCTTCTTATGAGATTATTTACAGTGCTTTATGGCAGGTTCTTGCGATTACGTCAAGCTGCTGCTCTTTGGTCAGGTCAATGAATTTTACGGCGTAGCCGGATACACGGATCGTGAAGTTTGCGTACTCTTCCTTCTCCGGATGGTTCATCGCATCGATCAGTTTTTCCGTGCCAAATACGTTTACATTGAGGTGATGTGCCCCCTGTGAGAAGTATCCATCCAGTACGCGGACCAGATTTTCGGTGCGCTCTTCATCACTGTGTCCGAGCGCGTCCGGATTGATCGTCTGTGTATTGGAGATTCCATCGAGCGCATCCTCGTATGGGAGCTTTGCAACAGAGTTGAGGGAGGCGAGAAGTCCGTTTTTCTCTGCGCCATAACTTGGGTTTGCACCCGGAGAAAGCGGCTCTCCTGCTTTTCTTCCATCCGGAAGGGAACCGGTTGCCTTTCCATAAACGACGTTCGATGTGATGGTCAGGATCGAGGTCGTTGGTTCGGAATCGCGGTAGGTATGGCAGTATTTCAGCTTTTTCAGGAAGGTACGCAGCAGAAGAACGGCAAGATCGTCTGCACGGTCATCGTCGTTTCCGTAGCGCGGGAAGTCGCCCTCTACCTCAAAGTCCTTTGCAATGCCGTTTTCGTCGCGGATGACCTTTACTTTTGCGTACTTGATCGCACTTAAGGAATCTACGACGTGTGAGAAGCCTGCGATACCGGTTGCAAACGTACGTCTCACATCGGTGTCAATCAGAGCCATTTCAGCTGCCTCGTAATAATATTTATCGTGCATGTAGTGGATCATGTTCAGAGTGCCCACATACAGATGAGCCAGCCAGTCGAGCATCACATCGTATTTTTCAATGACTTCATTGTAATCAAGGTACTCAGAAGTGATCGGCTGATATTTCGGCGCGACCTGATCACCGGTTTTCTCATCCACACCGCCGTTGATCGCGTACAGCAGGCATTTTGCGAGGTTTGCACGTGCGCCGAAGAACTGGATTTCTTTTCCGGTCTCGGTTGCAGATACGCAGCAGCAGATAGAATAATCGTCGCCCCATACCGGACGCATGACGTCATCGTTTTCGTACTGGATCGAGCTCGTCGTAACAGAAATGTGAGCCGCATAGTCCTTGAAGTTCTTCGGAAGCCTGGAGGAATACAGAACGGTGAGGTTCGGCTCCGGAGACGGTCCCATGTTCTCAAGGGTATGCAGGAACCGGTAGTCGTTCTTTGTTACCTGGGAACGTCCGTCCATACCCATACCTGCGACCTCAAGGGTTGCCCATACCGGGTCACCGGAGAACAGCTGGTTGTAGGACTCAATTCTTGCAAATTTTACCATGCGGAATTTCATAACCATATGGTCGATCAGCTCCTGTGCCTCTTTTTCAGTCAGGGTGCCGTTTTCAAGATCACGCTCAATGTAGATGTCGAGGAAAGTAGAAACACGGCCAACACTCATTGCTGCGCCGTTCTGAGTCTTGATCGCAGCGAGGTATCCGAAATACAGCCACTGAACAGCCTCTTTTGCATTCTTTGCCGGCTTGGAAATGTCGTAGCCGTAGGCCTGGGCCATCTCTTTCATCTGCTTTAACGCGCGGATCTGCTCTGCGATCTCCTCGCGCAGCTGGAAATCACCGCGGCGCATGCCCTGCCGGTTGGTTGCTGCAAAATCATCCTGCTTTGCTTCGATCAGGTAATCGATGCCGTACAGAGCGACGCGGCGATAGTCGCCGACAATTCGGCCGCGACCGTACGTATCCGGCAGACCGGTCAGGATTTTGTTGTGGCGGGCTTTGAGCATTTCCGGTGTGTAGATATCAAATACACCCTGGTTGTGTGTTTTGTGATATTTTGTAAAGATCTCATGCAGGAGCGGATTCGGTTTGTAGCCGTACATCTCACAGGATTTCTCTGCCATCTTGATACCGCCGTACGGCATGAAAGCACGTTTCAGCGGTTTGTCTGTCTGAAGGCCGACTACCTGTTCAAGATCCTTAAGGCTCTCATCAATGTAGGCCGGGCCGTATGCTGTGATGGAAGTAACAACATCTGTTTCCATATCCAGTACGCCGCCCTTTGCCCGCTCTTCTTTCTGGAGTTCCTGAAGTCTGCCCCAAAGCCTGTCCGTTGCCTCGGTCGGTCCCTCGAGGAAGGAATCATCTCCGTCGTACGGAGTGTAGTTGTTCTGAATAAAATCACGGACGTCTACGCCTTCTTTCCAGAGTCTTCCGGAAAAACCATTCCACTGTTCAAATTCTTTTTTCATGGGATCTGTTCCTTTCTGTGTTGTATGTCAGTACTGCGCAGGCGGCGGTGTGCCGTATGCTCCGCAAATACGGTTTTGCCGAAACGCAGCTGTATGCGCTATGACAGGATACGGTTCTGCATATCTGCCAGTCAGTTCATGAATTAGTCCGCCCTAATTCACCGATACTATAACAGAATAAAAAGCGGCGTACAAGACATGGATTGCATTTTTTTATCAACAATACAGTTTGTTTGAAAGAAAGTACAAGGCGGCAGAACTCTTCTTTTTTTTATGTACAAAAAAGAGTACAGAAAGGAAAATCATATTGTTTTGCAGAAAACGACGCAATGGAAACGTGCAGTATACATATCAGATTTTCGTCAGTTTTGCACGAAAAGAAATACGCCGCTGTGTCTCAAGCTCGTCGAAAAGGATGATGTAAGCCATTGAATCTTCCTCTACAGCTTCTATGGTACCGTCACCGAAAATGCCGTGGCGCACACGCGTGCCCGGAGCAAAATATCTGGTATCAGCGTCGGACTGAAGGAAACGGCTGTTTAAGGCAATGTAAGATCTGGCATCTGCAAGCAGCTGGTGGGACGGCTGTTCCGTGAAGGTAAGAAGTGACGGATCGATATCCATCAGAAAACGGGACGGATAGCGCGGTGAGCCGTCGAAATTGCGCCCTTCCGCATCGGAGAGATAAAGCCGGTCTCTGGCACGCGTCAGGGCGACAAAACAGAGACGGCGCTCCTCTTCCATTCCCTGTATGGTACGCGTTTTTCTGGAAGGAAAAATACCTTCATTCATGCCGCATAAAAAAACACATGGAAACTCCAGCCCTTTTGCCGTGTGGACGGTCATGAGCTTTACTTTGTCCCCTGTTCCGGCTGCATCGCTGGTAGTAAAGAGCGCCGCGTGTGCCAGATAATTTTCTAGTGTCAGTTCTTCACCGCAGGATACTTCATACTCATGAACGGACTGTTTCAGTTCCGCGAGGTTGTCAAGGCGTTCCTGGCTGCCTTCCGTACGCAGCATGCATTCATAACCGCTCTCATCAAGGATGGCGCTCAGCACTTCGGAAACGGGGCGATTCTGGTAATCGGAAGAAAACCTCTCGATCAGGGAGACAAATTCAGCTGCTGCAGTATTGTGAAAAATCTCATGCTCCAGGTTTTGTTTCAGTGCCTCATATAAGGAAAGATTTTGGGCTGCGGCTATCTCCTGCAGAAATTTCCGGCGGCGTTCACCGAGGTTGCGTTTCGGCACATTGGAGATGCGCAGGAATGAAAGATCGTCGTGATACGCGATCATGCGAAGGTAACAGAGTGCATCCTTGATTTCCATTCGCCCGAAAAAGGAGACGCCGCTGTAGATCGTGTAGGGAATCTCTTTTTTCAGAAGCTGTTCCTCTACGGAACGCGTCAGATAATGCGCACGGTAGAGGACAGTCATATCCTTCCATGGCATTCCTTCTTCGTGCAGAGATTCCATCTGCGCCGTGATCCAGTCAGCTTCCGTTTCTGCCGTTTTGGCATGGTGGCACAGAACCGGAGCGCCGGAAGAACGCGTGGCGGTCAGGTTCTTTTTGATGCGCAGCGTATTTTTGCTGATCAGGGAATTGGCGGCTGTCAGGATCTGCGGCGCAGAACGGTAATTCTGCATCATCAAAATGGTCTTTACCTTCGGGAAAGCCTGGTCAAAATCAAGCAGATAGCGGACATTTGCGCCGCGCCATGTGTAGATGGTCTGGTCCGGATCACCGACGATGAACAGATTTTGGTGGTGCCCCACCAGCACATGCATCAATTGATACTGGAGTGCATCGATATCCTGGAACTCGTCGATCATAACGTATTCCAGGCGTTTCTGCCACTTCAGCCGGATCTCTTCCTTCTGCTCAAAGATATAGAGGGAAAATTTGATCAGATCGTTGTAATCGAGGCCGAAGCACTTCTTTTCCTGATAGAGATAGCCGTAAAAAATGATGTCGGACACTTTGGTGGACTGAAGGTATTTGTCCCGCAGCGCATCAAGTGGCATCTGGATCATTTCCAGATAGTAATCGGGATACCTGACGAGCTTGTACATCTCGATCATATCGCGGGCCTTTCCGAATGTCATATCGCGCAGAGTCAGACCACGTTCTTCATAGATGATCTTCAGCATGTCGTCGATATCGGAGTTGTCGAGCACAAGGAAGCTTTTCGGATAAGAGACGGCGTGGCTGTCCTCCTGCAGGATCGAGACACAGAAGCCGTGGAATGTGTTGATATACCCGGTGTCGTTATCACCGGTGAGCCGGTGAATGCGCCGTTGCATTTCGTTTGCGGATTTGTTGGTGAAGGTGACACAGAGAATGTTGCCCGGCAGAATGCCAAGTTCGTTGACGAGATAAGCGAAACGTGCGGTGAGTGCGCGCGTTTTGCCGGAACCGGCACCTGCGATGACGCGGACGAACCCCTCTGTGGAGGTGACGGCATCCAGCTGAGATGGATTCAGGCTGTTTAAAAGATCCTGCATATATGATTCCATGCAGGAGTCCTCAAAGGGATTGTTGTATGCAAGATCGTATGGATCGGTGGCTGTATCTGGAAATAAAGAGTTTTTTGGCTTTTCGTTTGCGCTATAGTTATTCATGGCATCCTTTCTTAATTTTAACCGAGTCAAGCAAGTCCCCTGCTTCAATTGCGCGGAGCAATAAGCAGTGGGTAGGGACTTGCTTGTATCAGGAGTGGTACAAGCCACTCCTGATAAGCTGCGAAGCAGCTACTCGGTTATGAGCAAGTAGCGAAGCGGATTGCGAATATCCGCTTTGACCTTTTAACCGAATCAAGCAAGTCCCCCGCGCGGTTGCCAGGAGCAATAAGCAGGGGAATTTGCACGAACCTTTGTTTGGATATTTTATTCTACCATACTTTCTGTGGTTGTTCCAGCGCATATTTGAAAAATCATTTGTGTTTTGCCGGAGGATAAACAATACATGTTTGCAAGGGGATTTCCTGTCTTGACAAATAAACAGGGAAAAGATAGACTAAATTTTAACTGTGCTTCGCACCATTTTCTCGACTGCCTCCTCGGTATAAAACGCCATATGCTGGGTCATGACGACGTTGCGGAATTGCCGCAGGTAGGCCATTTTCTGATTGGAAATGATGTCGATGCGGTGATCCACGTGCGTGATCCCCTCTTCTCCTTCCACGACGTCAAGACCGAGTGCGCCGATCTTTTCCGATTCAATCAACGGTGTTTTAATTTGTTCAAAATAAGGGCGTTCGTCGGAACGCATGCTGTAAACGGCGATTTTCATAAGTAAAATACCTCCTGGAGCTGGTTGGTAAAAGTAAGTTAATAGTAAAATTTTTTCATGCGCATGTCAAGGATACAGTATGATTAAGTTGCTTGTCGGGTGGTGAAATACGTACTGCTTTGCCGGAAAAAATGAAAAGAAACTACAGAAGAAACAGATAACAGAAATGAGGAAAATATGATATTAAACGTAAAAAATTTAAGCCATGGATTTGGTGACCGCGCGATTTTTGAAAATGTCTCTTTTCGCCTGTTAAAGGGCGAGCACATCGGATTGATCGGCGCAAATGGTGAGGGAAAGTCGACGTTCATGAACATCATCACCGGAAAGCTGATGCCGGACGAGGGAACCGTAGAATGGGCAAAAAATGTCCGCGTCGGTTATCTCGACCAGCATACGGTGCTGGAGCCCGGCATGACGATCCGTGATGTCCTGCAGTCAGCATTTGCCTTTCTTTTTGATCTGGAGACATCTATGAATCAGATGTTTGAGCAGATGGCAGAAGCAGATGAGGAAGAGATGACGCGTCTTCTGGAAGAGACAGCGACTATCCAGGAACTTCTGGAGCATCATGATTTTTATCT
Source organism: Lachnospiraceae bacterium (assembly GCA_902363665.1). Taxonomy (GTDB): domain Bacteria; phylum Bacillota; class Clostridia; order Lachnospirales; family Lachnospiraceae; genus Choladousia. The sequence goes on from CABJAW010000003.1 coordinate 38,001, forward strand.
GATCGATACGAAGGTGGAGGAGGTAGGACGTGCGCTCGGCCTTACGGATATTGGGCTTGACCGCGATGTGTCAGAGCTTTCCGGCGGGCAGAGAACAAAAGTCCTGATGGCAAAGCTCCTGCTGGAGAAGCCGGATATTCTGCTGCTCGATGAGCCGACGAACTATCTGGATGAAGGACATATCGAATGGCTGAAACGCTACCTGAACGATTATGAAAACGCGTTCATCCTGATCTCGCACGATATTCCGTTTTTAAACAGTGTTGTGAATTTGATCTACCATATGGAAAACCGGTCGCTTGACCGCTATCCGGGTGATTATGACCATTTCCAGGAGGTCTATGCGATGAAAAAATCGCAGCTGGAGGCCGCCTACAACCGCCAGCAGCAGGAAATCAGCGAGCTGAAGGATTTTGTAGCGCGCAACAAAGCGCGCGTGGCGACGCGCAACATGGCGATGGCAAGGCAGAAAAAGCTGGATAAAATGGATGTGATCGAGCTTGCAAGGGAAAAGCCGAAGCCGGAATTCCATTTCCGTACGGCGCGTACGTCCGGAAAAGTCATCTTTGAGACGAAGGATCTGGTAATTGGATATGACGAACCCCTCTCACGCGCTCTGAATATTGGCATGGAGCGCGGCGAAAAGATCGCGCTGGTCGGTGCAAACGGGATTGGAAAGACGACGCTCTTAAAAAGCATTCTCGGTCTGGTGGAGCCGTTTTCCGGAAGTGTGACGCGTGGAGACTACCAGGAGATCGGCTATTTTGAACAGGAATCCGACCAGAAAAATACGACGACCTGTATCGAGGAGATTTGGAAGCTGTTTCCGTCATGGACGCAGTATGAGGTGCGCTCTGCGCTTGCAAAATGCGGTCTGACGACACAGCATATTGAAAGCCAGGTGCGCGTCTTAAGCGGCGGCGAGCAGGCGAAGGTAAGACTGTGCAAGATCATTAATACGGAGACGAATATTCTTCTTCTGGACGAGCCGACGAACCATCTTGACGTAGATGCCAAGACGGAACTGAAACGGGCGCTGCAGGAATACAAAGGCAGTATCCTGCTGATCTGCCATGAGCCGGAATTCTATCAGGACGTTGTGACGAAAGTCTGGAACTGTCAGGAGTGGTCACTGAAATTTTGATGAAAAAGAGTTCACAGGGTGATAGAAAGAACGTGGGAAGGTTTAAAGAAAAGCCGGATTTTCCGGGATAAAGTCAGGCAGGTCTGAAAAGAACCTGCCTGATTTAGAGATGGAGAGCCAGAATCAAAGATCGAATCAGCTCCGGCAGATGGCAGCTCACTGCAAGGTATGCAATGAGAGCAAGCAGTGCAAGCTGGAGCAGACGGCGGATCATCCAGTAAATCTCATGTTTTCCGACGATGGCTTTTACAATCCAGATGCCTGCTTTCCTGCCCTTTTTGATATTACATCTGCGGCAGGCAGGAGCCAGGTTTCGGACATCATTTACGTTGGCGATGCCGATCAGTCTCATCCAGAAGTTGTTTCCGGTCTTTGTCATGTAGACGGGATAAATGTGATCGACGGTGAGCTTCTGGTCGGAAATGCGGCGGTGGCAGTATCGGCAGCGGTAGCCGCCAGGCGGCCGTGGGTATGCAGCAAAAAAATCACGCCGGTAGCTGCTGCTTCGCCCCCAGTTTTCCGGATAGCTGCGCTTCAGTTCGTATTTCCTGCGCCGGCAGATCCGGCGGATTTTCCGCAGTTTCCGGTCTTCCGCCTGAATCCGGTACATATTTTTGCCGGTTCGAATGACGGACGGGAAGCGTTTGAATGCCCGCCGTGGATCTTTTCTGGAATGCGGTGTGGTACAGATTTCAACATACATGGGCTTAGTGGAGCTTATCACTTTCCAGAACGATCGTAAATGGACCGCTGTTGCACATGGAGACCTGCATATGTGCGCCAAATACGCCGGTTTCTACGATTGGTATCTGTTTGCGGCACTCTGCGATTATGTACTCATACAGTTCCTCTGCGAGCGCTGGATTTCCTGCCTCTGTGAAGGAAGGACGGTTTCCTTTGATGCAGTTCGCATAGAGAGTGAACTGGGATACAAGGAGCAGGGATCCATCCACGTCCTTTAAGGAGAGGTTGATCTTGTCGTTCTCATCGGAAAAAATGCGGAGCCCGATCATTTTGCGGATCAGTTTGTCTGCGTCTGCCTTTGTGTCATTCGCTCCGACTCCGATCAGGACAAGATATCCTTTGCCGATCTTTCCTACGATCTGTTCCTCTACTTCAACGGAGGCATGGGTGACACGCTGTATTACAAATTTCATAATGGAATTCCTTTCTTTTGTGAAGTAAAACGGTTATATTTGCTTCCGCTGCGATTCGGAAAAGCGAATAGAATCCATTCATTTTGACAATGGGCGAATCTGGCGGAATCATCGTAAATTCTAGCATATTTTGCGCGGAAGGGCAAGTACGGGCCGGGACAATTGACGGCAGGGTGTGAAAACGGATTGCAAACATCTGCATTGTGAGACACAAAAAACGTGTAAGCGTACTCAGAAAAAGAAGAAACAGGAAAACCGAAAATCTGAAAAGAGGAAAAAAGAAATGAAACTGCAACGATTATTAAGTCTGACGCGTAAGGCGATCGATGAATTTTCCATGATTGAGGAGGGTGACCGGATTGCGGTCGGCGTATCAGGAGGAAAAGACAGTCTGACACTGCTCTACGCGCTTGGAGAACTGAAAAAATTTTACCCAAAACGATTTACGGTCGAGGCGCTTACGGTCAGTCTCGGATATGAAAACTTTGATTTAAGCGGTGTGCAGGAGCTTTGCGAAAAGCTGGAGATTCCCTATACGGTTGTCAATACGGAAATTGCGAAAATTCTGTTTGAAGAGCTTCATGAGGAGCATCCGTGTTCGCTGTGTGCAAGGCTTCGAAAAGGTGCATTCAATCAGAAAGCAATGGAACTGGGATGTAATAAGATTGCGTATGCGCACCATAAAAATGATGTCGTGGAGACGTTTCTGATGTCGCTGATCCTGGAGGGAAGAATCCATACCTTCTCTCCTGTCACGCATCTTGAGCGTACCGGTCTGACGCTGATCCGGCCGCTGATCTATGTGACAGAGCCGGAGGTGAAAGGTTTTCGCTACCGTTATGATCTTCCGGTTGTGGAAAATCCGTGTCCGGTGGACGGCTACACAAACCGCCAGTATGCGAAAAATCTGATTGCATCCATGAATCAGGAGCATCCAGGAGCGCTTGAGCGGATGTTTACCGCTATTTTAAACGGTGATCTTCCTGACTGGAAGGAACGGATTCCGACGGATCGTCAGGGAAGACCACGCAGTTTTTTCAGCAATTGTTCAAAATAATCCGGAAGCGGAGCCTCAAACTCCATATAGTTTCCAGTCGTCGGATGCAGAAAACCGATCGTCATCGCGTGCAGGGTCTGCCCTTCCAGACCAGGAAACGGACACTTTGCAGGCCCGTAAACATCATCGCCAAGGATCGGGTGACCGATGCTTTTCATATGGACGCGAATCTGATGTGTGCGTCCTGTCTCAAGCTGACATTCGATATAAGTAAATTTATCAAATGTCTCAAGAACGTGGTAATGTGTGACCGCATCTTTTCCATTCGGTACGTTGACCGCCATCTCTTTGCGGTTTAGCGGGTGGCGTCCGATCGTGGTGTGTACAACTCCGTCCTCTGTCAGGCGGCCGTGCACAATCGCACGGTATTTTCTGGTAATGGAATGCACTTTGAGCTGATCGGCAATGCACTGATGTGCTTTGTCATTTTTGCAGATGATCAGGGAACCGGTCGTGTTGCGGTCGATGCGGTGTACGATCCCAGGACGAAGTACACCGTTGATGCCGGAAAGGGAGCCCTGACAGTGATAAAGCACAGCATTGACCAGTGTGCCGGTGTAATGACCGGAGGCCGGATGCACTACCATTCCCTTTGGCTTGTTCACGATGAGCAGATCGTCATCCTCATAGAGGATGTCGAGCGGAATGTTTTCCGGTTTGGCGGAAAATTCTTCCGGTTCTGGCATCGTCAGAAAGATCCGGTCTCCGGCAGAAAGCTTTGTGCTGACTTTTGCCGAGGAGCCGTTTACGAGCACGGCTCCGTCTTTGATCAGCCGCTGGAGGCGGGATCTGGTGAGATCCGGAAGCTTATCTGAGAGGTATTTATCCAGACGCACACCAGAAGGCTCGTCTTTTGAAATCTTAAATTCGTGAAATGCCGGGGACGTTCTTTTTTCGCTGCTCTCATCTTCTGGTGCTTCTAATTCAGAAAAAGAAGCACCTGTATCTGATTGTTTTTTAAGATTTTTGTCAGTGGAGATGGAATCAGATTCCGAAATAGAGTTATTTTGGATGGAAGGCTTGATTTTGTTCATGTTTATTATAGTCTGTTCTGTATCATGGTCCTGCAGGTAACAAAAACGGATCGCGAAGCAACTGCTGCCTTACAGTCAGTCTTTCCGCGGATCGAGAAATTCAAAATGATCGGAACGGTATTTGGTAAAAAGCAGTAAAATCAGCAATACTGCCCCGATTACAACGTAACAGTCAGCAACATTAAAGACCGGAAAATCGATCAGGGAAAAATAAAGAAAATCGATCACATAATGATGAACAATCCGATCGATCATGTTGCCGATAGCGCCGGCACCGACAAGAAGCGCACAGAGGCGCAATGGATGATAATATCTGTCCTGCGGAAGCAGAACATAGATATAGACGGCCACTGCGAGGATGACAAGCGCAATCATGATAAAAAACCACTGGCGATTGGCAAAAATTCCAAATGCAGCGCCGCGGTTTTCCAGATAAAAAAGTTCAAACACATGCGGAATCAAGGAGATCCCGGAAGTTCCCTTCAGCGTGGATGCGGCCAGATATTTGGTCAGCTGATCAGCTGCTGTCAGGAAAAGCAGCAGGAAAAAACCTGCTGCGATAGAATTCCCGTTTTTCTTTTTTTCATTCATGTCCGACTCCATTTTCAGTCTGCTTTCAGCATTTTTACGGCTTCAAGCATTTCCTGATCTGTGACATCCGTGGCAATATAAGCTTTTCCAGGCTTCTTTAAAAGAATGAAGCGGATTTTTCCAGCATCCATCTTCTTATCACTCTTTGTGACAGCGATGATATCCTCTGCGCTGATGCTGTCAAAGGAGATCGGAAGGCCAAAGCCGACATTCATATCGCGGATTTCATAGAACTCATCTTCGTCCAGCATACCGCGCTGCCAGGAAATATAGGCAGCTGCTACCGTACCGAGCGCCACGCATGCGCCGTGCGTAAGCGTGAAATTTTTCAGTTTTTCGATGGCATGGCCAATGGTATGACCAAAATTTAAAAGCGCACGGTCTCCCTTTTCCGTCGGATCTTTTTCAACAATATAGCGTTTCAGTTCACAGCACTTTGCCACCATATAGGCCATGGCAGAAGGCTCACGCTCCTCAATACCTTCCATATGCTCAATGGCCCACTCATAAAAATCGGCGTCAAAGCTGAGCCCATATTTGAGCAGCTCTCCCATTCCGCTGGCAAACTGATCGTCAGAGAGTGTTTTAAGTACGGAAAGGTTGATATAGACAAGAGCCGGCTGGTGAAAAGCCCCAACCATATTTTTGTACTGATCGAAATCGACACCGGTTTTTCCGCCGATGCTGCTGTCAATCTGTGCAAGCAGAGTTGTCGGGATCTGGATGAAACGGATTCCGCGCAGGTAGGTGGCAGCCGCGTATCCGGTCAGGTCGCCGGTGACACCGCCGCCAAGTGCGAGCAGATAGTCTTTGCGATCAAAACCTGCCTGGATCAGCACCTTGTAAAGCTCCTGAACTGTCGCAAGTGTTTTGCTCTGCTCTCCCGCTTCGAAGATATAGGTTTCTGCTGCTGGACAGCACAGCTGCACCTGTTCTTTTACCTCTGCGAGATAAAGCGGCGCTACGGTGGAATCTGTCACGATGCAGATGCGTCGGCCTTCGCAGCCGAGCTTTTTCAGTTCGCAGGCAAGATCAGAAAAAGAATGTTTTAGGCAGATATCATAAGGCTCCTGTCCTGGAGTTTTTACCGTAATTGTTTTCATATCCTGTGATTTTTCCATTGTGGAAGCTCCTTTAAATATATTTTTCAATTTTAACGAGGCAACGCCCTTTTTTGGTCTGCCCGGAGGAGGATACAAAACGAAACTTTCCCTCTCCGCGTGCTGAAATCAGGTCGCCATCCTTTGGCGCGTAAGCATTTGTGGTGATCAGCTTTCCATTGACAAAAACTTTTCCGTCAGAAATCAGGGAAAGCAGGCTGCTGCGGGACGACTGAAAAGCGACGGCCATCAGGGCGTCCAACCGGATCGAAGCAACGCTTCCTGTCATTTCCTTTGTCTTTGGCGTATAGACGAAATCAGCTGCATCTGTGGTGATACACCGCACGGAGGTATGGCGAATCCTGGTCAGTTCACTGCAGATCAGGGAGGCCATACTCTCATGGCAGAACAGATAAAACTGATTTTCACAGACGGCAATATCGCCCATCCTGGAACGTTCGATGCCAAGGTGCATCAGAGCACCGAGAATATCCCGGTGACTGAGCGGCTCTGCAAACTTGAGATTTAACGGCTCGATCCGAATACAGGAAATCGGCCAGGAAAAAGGCGAAAAACCGGAATCAGAGGAGACATCCTCCATACGATAAGAAAGAGCATCAGGCACAAATGCAGCAATCTGACGCTCCGCTCCTTCATAGCCACCAGAAGTCTCACAATGGATCCACGGAAACTTCTGAAGTGTCTGATGCAGAATATTCTGTTCATTTAAATTCAGGAAATCGCTGAAAGTTGTCATGCACTTAAGATCGGCAATCTTCGCGAGATCCTGAATCCGTTTGACAAGCAGTTCTTCTTCTTTATTCATAGTAATACCTGATGATCACTTACTGGAATTTTGCACCGGCTGCCGGGATATCAACTGCACCGTTTAAGAGTTCCTGAAAATCACCGGAGATGCTGACACCGGCAGGCGTGATGATGAAAATATAACTGCTGACGCGCTGAAGATTGCCGCCGACGGCGTAGCAGGAACCGGAGGAATAATCGATCACACGCTGAGACAGGTCGATATCAAGACCTTCCAGATTCAATACAACGGTACAATCCTGGAGCAGTGTCTCAGTAATCTCTCTTGCATCTTCCATACTGCGTGGTTTGATCACGCAGACCTCCATCTCTCCGCTCTTTTCTGTGCCGCTTTTTTTGGGGCGCATCGGAGAAACCTTGGAGGAAGAATTGGTACGGACCACTTTTGGCCTGGAAGTTCTGGCTGCAGACGCGCGTTCCGGAGAAGCTGCTAAAGACTGCTGGATGAGATCTTCCTCTTCGTCCTCTTCTTCCAGTTTTTTCAGGATATGCTTTTTCGGCTGTACTTCCTGTTCTTCTTCTTCGTAATCCTCGTCCAGATAATCGTCTTCACCGAAGCTCTCTTCGTCATTTAATTTCATTGCATTTAAAAATTTATCTATAACACCCATTCTGTTATCTCCAATCTGACTTTATATCTGGCTGTATGATCTTGCACCGAAAATACCGGTTCCGACTCGTACCATCGTCGCGCCTTCTTCGACGGCGACTTCATAATCACCGGTCATTCCCATGCTCAGATTACACATATTCACATTATCGATGTTTTTGTCTTTGATGTCAACATATAAATTTCTTAATTTGCGGAAATAAATTCTGTTATCTTCTGCATTTTCTGTAAATGGAGCAATCGTCATCAGACCCTGCACCTGAATGTTTGACAATTCGCTAATTTGTCTGATAAGAGACTCGACCTCGTCCAGATGAACCCCAAACTTGGATTCCTCTTCTGCTACATTGACTTCGATCAGTACCGGCATTACAATCCCATGCTTTTTTGCCTCCTCATCGATTGCTTCTGCAAGGCGGATGGAATCGACAGAATGGATCATGCAGACCTTGTCGATGATATATTTGATTTTGTTGCGCTGCAGGTGTCCGATCATATGCCAGCGGATATCAGTGGGAAGCTGCGGATATTTTTCCCTGATCTCCTGTGGCTTGTTTTCGCCGAAATCACGGCTTCCGGCATCATATGCTTCCTGAAGCATCTCTGCAGGTTTTGTTTTGCTCACAGAGATCAGAGTTACTTCTGAGCGCTCACGCCCGGAGCGTTCACAGGCCCTTGTGATGCGTGCTTCTACTTCTTCAAGATTTTCTTTTATCATATTCAGGAACTCCTTTCAAATTATCGAAGCGGCAGACCGCTTCGGCCTTTGTCAGTAAACGATCTGGTCTTCGGTTACTTCATCTGCATTCATAACAATATAATCATAAGCGGCAAGACTGTAAATGTTGTTGCTTGAGACGATGCAGTATTCTTCATTTTCATCAATGACAGTGATTTCGCGGAATACAGCGTAACCTTTGTTGATATTGTAGACGCCGTGCAGAACCTCAACGTCCTTCTCCTGGAGCTGGATTCGGTTGCTGGAATTTTCCATCAAAATGGAGTCTCCCTCTGTCAGAAGGTTTCGGTCCACCAGGTAATAACCGTCACTGTGACTGTAGACATTTGCTGTCACATAACGGGTTGTGGAGGAACCGTCATCATCAAAATGCTCAACCTTCAGTGTGATTTCCGTATCAGTATCCTCGTTTTTTGTGACATAATCTTCCGGAATGCGGTAAAATTCACGCTGAACAATCGCAGAAGTCGGAATTTTAAGGCCGGTCTTTTTGTTCATGACAAGCTCGATCTCCAGAAAACGGTCAGTTGCATAACGTACCAGAGAGTTGCTTAAGGTGATCTTTCCAAATGACTCCGTGCCATTTTGAATGATCATAAACGGAGCGGAAAAGGTCACGTTGTCTTTCAGAAAACGAAAACGCAGAGTTGTGGCGTCGGCCAGTTCTGTGCGGAGCTTGTCATCGATCGGAAAATAAAGTGCCCAGTCTTCTTTGGTAATCAGCTTGAACAGCGGATTGCCGGCAGAAACTGAGGAGTTGCGCAGATTCTGTACGTGGTAGCTGCTTCGGTCAAACATTGCTGAATTGATATCAGAATCGGTGAGTGATTCATATCCATCAATATTGTAAATGACGAAACCAGATTCAGACGCAGTGCACTGATTGCGCACGTAGGCCGGTGCATCTGTGGAATCCTGAAGAATCTCAGAGATCGCAGTCTGGACATTGGACTTCAGTTCGTAGACATTTTGAAACGCATTGTCTGTGAAATTCATGGTAAAGCTGGATAACATGTTCTGCATTCTTGATTCGTCATCAGATGTCATGGAAAAATCATTGTAGGCAATCGGATCTGTGGAACCGGTCTCATTGATTGAGCAGACGGTACTTCCGGCTGAGGTTCTGGAACCTTCGCGGACGTAGTAGCGGACACCTCCGGACTGTGTGGCATTTACAATTGTTTCTGTGCGAAGAGACAGGGCGTGAAAACGGTAATTACCTGTGATCGATCCGCGCTGTACTTCATAGGAAGTGATGTGCGTGTCTGTAAAATAGAGAAACAGACAGATGATCATGTACAGAAATACGATGCCAAACAGCAGCGTGCCGATATTAAAAAAAGAATATCTTCTGTACTTTGTGATCTTTTTATTTTTCTTGAACAAATCAGGAAACCTCCTTTGATAAAAGCCCTTGATAAGCCTGTTTTTCATTTTACCATGTTACGTCATGTGATACAACCTCTGTTTTGAATAAAATCTTTTTTTCCGGTTATACTGTGAGTAATTCAGAAACAAAAAGGAGGAATTACATTGAGCAAGGGACTGGATTATACTGCACTCACACTGGTTATTATCGGTGCAGTCAACTGGGGACTGATTGGAATATTCAAACTGGATCTTGTCAATCTGATTTTTGGAAATATGACATGGATGTCGAGGGTCATCTACACGCTCATTGGCATTTCCGGATTGTATCTGCTGAGCCTGTATGGACGCGTAATGGACTTCGAGTCGGAAAATGTCTGAATAACAGGGAATGGACAGTTGCCCGGTTAAAAGAAGACAGGCCCGCTGCCGTGTGGCAGGGGCCTGTTGAAAATTCGATTATGTATTTTATAAGTCCGCAATTACATACTGTTTTAAATCTTCGGCGATCGCATTTCCATCGACTGAGATGCTGACAACGAATGTAATGTTAAATTTTTCACTGATTTCATTCAGCTTGCGAAGCTGATCGTTTACGGTTGTCTCATCCAGCAGGGAAATCTTAAGGAAGCTGTCAAGGTACATCTGCTCAAGGTCGTGATCCTGAGAAAGGATGCCATAAAGAAAACCGATGAACTCGCCGCTTGATGCCAGACCAAATCCGGATACATCGATTAGACGGATCTTGTTGTTGAGTTCATACATGTGTTTTGTGCTCTTGTCAAGATAAACGATGCTTCCGTGAGCTTCTTTGATTTCTGTATTTACCTTGTCCAGTAAGATTTTAGTTTTTCCTTTTCCTTTTGCGCCTACGATTAACTGTATCATGGTAATCTCCTCCTTTGGTAGCGGATAAAATTTTCTTGGTGTAATTATAGTATATTTACACATAAATTACAACACCTAAATCAAAATTTTTCGTCTATTTACACAGAATGCTTGATTTTTCACTACATCAGTTATTGATTTTGGCTATCAGGAGATTTCAATCAGGGAAAGAAGCTGGTTCATCTCCGAATAAAGCGTATCCTTTGATTCCGAATGCAGGATGATAGAGATGTATGGATTACCATAACGATCCTTTGCAAGGAGTGCAAGGCAGGCACCCGCGTCATCCGTAGTACCGGTCTTTCCGCCGCAGACGATTACGTTATCAGGAGCCTGCGCTTCATTTGTAAAATAGTGATTGGTTGATTCCCAGGTCATAGCTGCGGAAGAACCGTCTGCTCTCGTATATTCTGCATAATAATTTTTGCGGCTGATAATATCCTGAAAGGTGTCATCTTTGAGTGCTTCCTGGAAAATCAGGTAAATATCATACACAGAAGTATAGTGTTCCTCATTTGTCAGTCCGTGCGGATTCATGAAATGCGTATTCACTGCACCGAGTGCGGCAGCTTCCTCGTTCATCATCTGGACGAAATTGTCGACAGAACCGCCGACATGCTCGGCGATCATCATGGCCGCATCATTTCCGGAGGCGATCATCATTCCGTAGAGCAGCTGACGCAGGGAGAGCGTGTCTCCTTCCTTGATACCACAGACAGAGGAGCCATACTCAATGTCGGCGGCCGTACCTGTAACTGTCACAAGATCGTCGAGATTACCGTATTTTAATGTGACGAGCGCAGTCATTACTTTTGTAATACTGGCCGGTGAACGGCTGGTAAATACATCCTTTGCGTAAATAACCTCACGGTTATTTAAGTCAAAAACGCCGGCAGACTGAGCCCCGAGCGAGACGGCGGTGATGTTTGTATCACCGGATGTCACACAGAGATTTTCTGCGAATGCGCTGGCAGTGTCTCCGGAAGGGAGACTACTGCCGGAGCTGAATACGGGATCCCCATTTTCGTAGGGATAAAAAAGAGTATAATCGTGAGAACGGATGACAAAATAATAAACAAGAAAGACCATTAACGCAGTCAGCGCCGCAAGTAAAACGGTGATCAGCAGCAGGCGAAACTGCTTTTTCTTTTCCGCGGCTTCCTGCGTCTGGACACGCGCCCATTCGCGGGCGGTATAACCGTCCGGTTTTGACAAATTGTCTGTTCTGCCTGTTTTATCTGTACATTTCACGCCACTCAAGATCTCCTCTTTCCAGTGATTTTAAAAGCATTTCCGCAGATGCAATGTTGGTTGCAAGCGGAACGTTATGGATATCGCAAAGACGGATTGCTTTATTGATGTCCGGTTCGTTATGACGTGGATTTAAAGGATCACGGAAAAAAATCATCAGGTCAATCTGATTCTGTTCGATCATGGCGCCAAGCTGCTCTTCACCGCCGATATGGCCGGCAAGAAACTTGTGGACATTCAGGTTGGTGGCCTCTTCGATCAGACGACCGGTTGTCCCGGTAGCATACAGTTCGTGCCGCGCAAGAATGCTGCGGTAGGCAATGCAGAGGTTCTGCATCAGTTTTTTCTTTGCATCATGAGCAATAAAAGCGACATTCATTTCTCGTACCTCCCATAATTGAAATATAGAGTAACTTATCTAATCTAATACCTGCGGGTCTGCAGTCCGACATTGAGGACAAAGCCGATGCCGATGCAAAAGCTGACCAGCGAAGTCAGACCGTAGCTGACAAACGGAAGTGTGATACCGGTATTTGGCATCAGACCGGTTGCCACAGAAATATTGATAAACGTCTGGAAAAAAATCTGAGCGGCCATGCCGCAGCAGATCAGTGTTCCGGAGAGCAGTTTTGCCCTCCTTCCGATGAGCAGACATTCCAGTGCGATCAGAAATTCCAGGACAACCAGAACGCAGCAGCCGACAAAACCAGTCTCCTCGCCTGCCACGGCGAAGATGAAGTCAGTCTGTGCCTCTGCGATAAAATTCCCGTTTTTGACAGAAGTAACCTCATCGTTGTTTAAGCCTTTGCCATAGAGCTGTCCGGAGCCGATCGCAATAATGGAGTTCTGCTGCTGCATGGCGTCCTGCGGGTATTCATCCGGCCGCAGCCATGCATATACTCGTTTCAGCTGATAATTGTCCGAGGCTTTGTCCGGCTGAAGCAGGATGCTCATGCCGATGACGCCGACCGGGATGCATACGAGCAGTATGCCGATGACGATCCGGTAGCTCAGTCCGGCCATGAAGATCATGATACAGAATACAGCGGCTACGGCAATTGTGGTGGAAAGATCCGGTTCTTTGTAAATCAAAAAGAGCTGTATGGAGATCAATACAAGCGACGACAGGATGATCCGTGGTTTGCTGACATTTTCTTCATGATTTTCAAAGAATTTTGCAAAGAATAAAATCAGAAGGATCTTTACGATATCGGATGGCTGGAACTGAAGTCCGGCAATGGTGATCCAACGCGTGGCTCCGTTTACATTTTTTCCAAGAAAAAGCACAGCGATAAGCAGTGCGGTACCGATAAAGTAAAGGATCCAGTAAAAGTTCAGGATCCAGGTATAATCCATCAATGAAATAAAGACCATGGCGGCAAGTCCAAGGACAAGACCTAAGATCTGTCTTGTCTGGTAAATCGAATTTGCACTTCCGATAATCAGAATGCCAAATATGGACAGTGCGATGACCAACAGGATCAGGCGAAATCGATAATCACTTAATTTGTATTGTCTTAACATCTTGTACTCCTTGATTTCTCTTTTGAATCAGGTCTATTCGTATTTCAAAGGCATCGCTCAGATTCAGATAGCGGGTGAGGATGTCCGCGATTTCTTTTTTCATCTGCTGCAGCTCTTCCGGGGAAGCATTCAGACGGTCTGAAGCGACCGTTAAACCTGCCCGGTTTTTGGCGATTTCTCCTGATGTCAGAAATGACGCATATCTGCGAGAATTCATGCTGCCCTCCTGCATTTGAACGAGTCAGGCAATTCCATTGCTTTCATTGCGTGTAGCGATAAGCTGTGGATTTGCTTTACTGACTTTGCCTGCCTTTGAATACGGAAGCGATTTTCTGGAACAGGGACGTAGATGTCTGCAGGTCCAGAAGCGGTACGGTCTCCCCGTCTAACCGGCGGGCAATATTGAGAAATGCCTGCCCTGCCAGAGTGTTGCTGCCAATCAGCGATTCACCGTGGTTGGCGGCGATTACAACGCTTTCCTCGTCCGGTACGGCACCAAGCAGATTGACGGCGAGGATATCGAGGACATCTTCTGTAGACATCATCTCTCCCCGCCGCACCATATCGATGCGGATCCGATTTAAAATAAGATCGATTTTTTTGATTCCGTCTGCTTCAAGCAGCCCGATGATGCGGTCTGCATCACGGATTGCGGAGACCTCAGGCGTCGTGACGACGACCGCCTGATCTGCCGCTGCGATTGCATTGCGAAAACCCTGCTCAATGCCTGCCGGGCAGTCGAGAAGAATATAATCAAACAAAGGTTTCAAACCATCGACGAGTTTGATCATCTGTTCGGGGCTGACAGCGCTTTTATCACGCGTCTGTGCGGATGGAAGCAGATAAAGACCGGGATAATGCTTGTCACGGATCAGTGCCTGCCGGATCCGGCAGTTTCCCTCGATGACATCGACCAGATTGTAAATGATGCGGTTTTCCAGTCCCATGACGACGTCCAGATTTCGAAGTCCGATATCGGTATCCACCAGAACTACTTTTTTATTCATTCGTGCAAGTCCGGCGCCGATGTTTGCAGTGGAAGTTGTCTTTCCGACACCGCCTTTTCCAGATGTGATCACAATTACTTTGCTCATACTTGGATCCTCCCGTTTTTCGAAGCTGAGTTATACCAGATATTCACATAATGTTTCACTGGTGATCGGTTTGAACTGAAGATGGTCATTTTTAATGAAAACGATCATCGGTTCAACGGGATATTCCCCGGTGTTTGTCCTCTTGGTGATTCCGCTGCGTGCGATCCGGTCTGCGATGCGCAGCTGCATTGGTTTCATGGTGAGAGCAGCTGCAAAACAGGTGGAATCTCCGGCAGCGCCTGCATAAATATTTCCCATGCAGCATCCAAGGATCACGATATTTCCTTTGGAGACAACCTGAGCGCCCGGATTCACATCGCCGAGAATCACGATGCTTGTCTCTGTCTCAAGTACCTGTCCGGAGCGGAGCGTTCCGCGGTAAAAATGTCCGTCATCCTCTTCTTTTTTCTTTTGGAGGGACTGTTCCAGTGCATTTCGGTAGAATTCCTGTGATTCTTTGTCTTCATCGATAATGCAGATAATCTGTATTTTGGAATTCTGTACGATTTCATCTACCAGTATATTTTCTTCCTCTTTTGAAAGTGTTCTGCCCCGGAAGGTGAGTGCCAGCCGTGCGTTTTTAAAAAATGCGGCAGACATACGGAATTTTTCTGCAACTGCCTGACGCAGTTCATCAAACGACACTTCGGGGTCCAGATTCAGAATCAGTCCGTAAGGATTGCTTTTGATAATGACGGTACTGCGCCCCATGAAATCTCCCTCTTTTCTGAAATTCCCTTTCTATCTTTTTCTTTGACACGCCAGGCGTATCAGGTAAATCCCGAAGCGGATCATTATAATAATCTCCCGCTTCGGATGCGTTTTGTATTTTTTATTCGTTAATCTGCAAATGCAGTGCCGCTCTCAGATGGCTGCGAAGCATGTCCGGTGATCAGCTCCGATTCATCCTGAAGTTTATAATAATAGGAAATGACATCACGTGCAACAAGTGCGGCGTTTGCGGAACTGTAGCCGTTTGTGATACGGACAGCAAGTGCGATTTCCGGATCGTCATATGGCGCATAACCGATAAACAGACCGTGGTTTGGCTTATCTTTGCTCTGCTGAGCAGTACCTGTCTTTCCGGCAACGGCCAGTCCGGTGCTGCCGTTAAAGGCCGGTGCGGCCTGTGCACTGAAAGCGGAATGGTTCTGTACCACGCCGCGCATACCGGCATGGATGGTATCCCAGAGCTCCTGAGGAAGATCCAGCGTATTGTGGACGGTTGCCTTGTTCTCCTTCAGAACGCTTCCGGAAGAATCGGTGATGTATTTTACAAGAGTCAGATCATAGCACGTACCGCTGTTTGCGATTGTGCTGACGTATCTTGCAAGTCCGGCGGTCGTAAAGAGGTGAGTGGACTGTCCCATTGCGGAACGTGCCGCGTCCTCAGTCGAGATGCTTGGCATGGTCTCTGGTACTTCCAGCCCGGATTTTGCATCCAGCCCGTACATGGAAGCGTATTTTGTCAGTTTTTCGATGCCGACTGAGTCAACGTATTCACCGTTTACCAGACTGAGCCGGTAGGCAACGCTGTTGAAGAAGTAATTGCAGGAGTCACGGATTGCGGTCTGAAGCGTTTCTACGCCGTGACCGTAGATGTTCCAGCAGTTGATCGGCTGTTCATCAAAAGGCGGTATGTCGAATTTTCCGGTACAGTTGATGCCCTCGCCGATGTTGATGACACCCTCCATATATCCTGCAGTGGCGGTGACAATCTTGAAGGTGGAACCCGGTGCGATCGCCTCCTGTGTTGCCCTGCTGTAGAACGGGGAGGATTTATCCATGTTCAGCTTCGTAAAATAGTCGGAATCCATCTCGTTCGCAAGCCTGTTATTATCATACCCCGGATAGGTCACACATGCAAGTGTTTCTCCGGAATTTGGATCGGTGAGTACAAGGGAGCCGGAGCATGGAGCCAGCGCAAGCTGGGACGGACGGATCTCAAGATTATAAATCTTCTGACGGATAAACTCGCAGTCATCGATGGAACCGGCAGACAGTCCGTTGTATGTATCGGTATCCATCTCAAGAACACCCTGATCAAAAAGAAGCATACAGATATTATCACCATTGAGGCGCTTCTCTTTGAGCATATAGCGGTATACCTGTTTACAGAAATTATTGTCATCATAAAGGTAGCTGGCAATGTAATCGGAAAGAGCCGTGAATACCTCTTCGGTATCCATGTATTCAGATCCGTCTGTGATCTTCGTGACATCAATCCAGTTCTGGGAGATCGCATAAGTCAGGAATTCTTTCAGACTGATGGATTCCTCTTCTGTCCACTGTTCATAGACCGGATCGGATTTGTCGATTGCATCCTCATTGAGTATGCCGGTATCGTTCATCAGCATATCATTGACAATGTAAGATTCATAGATCTGATACTGTTCCTCCAGATCCTTGTATGGGACCGGATCGTTCGTCAGCAGCTGGTCCTTCAGTGTCGCAAAGATTTCAGATGCCTTGATCAGGAAGGCATTGTAAACTGCCTTTTCATTTTCTGTGGCATCATCCGCTTTTAAGTGGCCGACGTCAAGAACATTATTTTCAAAAAGAGCATAATAAACGTCATAAACCGGGATCAGAAGCTGGTCAGCTGACTCTACTGCATCTGCGTCGAATTCCTCCGCATCAATAATCTTTGACCAGACAATACCGGCGATGTACTGTTCCAGGATCTGATAAGCGGCTTTTTGCAGATCAAGGTCGATCGTCAGATATACGTCGCTGCCCGCCTGCGGCTCCACGCGGGATTCCACCTCAAGCGTACGGCCGACGTTGTCGACATACAGTACTTCCGAACCTTTGTCTCCCTGCAGGGTTGTCTCAAGGACACTTTCAAGGCCGGTTTTTCCGACGATATCGGTTGCATCGTACGAGTCGTTTTCTTCACTTAACGATTCAAGCTCTTCCGCGGAAATCTGACCCGTGTAGCCGATCAGAGGTGCGATGTACTCTGCATCAGCATAGACGCGGCGGTATTCTTCAGAGATGTCGATTCCCTGGAAGCTGGCAGCGTTTTCCATGATCCGTGCAACTGTCTCTTCACTGACATCCTTTGCAATTGTGACCGACTGATAACGCTGGAAACTGTAAGCTGCAATCGCGGCACGCAGGGTGACGAGCTGCAGAAGTTCTTTGTCCGTATAACTGTCCGGCAGGTCGTACTGCTTTCGCTCCGCAGCAGTGATTTTCGGGTCAAGAATCCCGTAGTATTTTACGCCGCAAAGAAGCGCCATGAGATCTTCTGCCGACATATTAAGTTCTTCCGATGACAGGTCATTGATGTAGGCCTGACCGAAAATATCAGCCTTGAAGCGATTCAGGGTAAAACCGGATGCCGTATATTCCCAGGTACCGTCATCAGAAAGTGCGATCTTGAAACTGTCGATGACGGAATCACCCTGCTCTTCCACGATCTTGATGACATGGTATAACGTGCTGTTGAGTGCAAGATTTTTTTCGTGAGTGGAAGAATAAGAGCCATTATCTTCGAACGTGACGCAGTAGGAAAGTTCATTGTAAGCGATGGGTTTTCCGTTACGGTCGTAAATGCTTCCGCGTGAGCTCTTTAAGGTGCGCTCTTTGCGGATCGAAAGGGAAAAATTGTTCTGATACGTCTCACCCTGTACGATCTGCAGATAAAACAGACGCTGCAAAAGCAGTGCAGCCATGAGGATGACTACAATAAGCAGCAGAACAATCCGCGTATTGAGTGCTTTTGAACCCTTTTTTCTGATATTACGAAACAAAGCTGCTGGTACCTCCTCTGTCAGTCATACATAATTTTTTGTTGATCGCATACAGAATTTGATATACGACAAAAGTCAGGATCAGTGTGTAGAGCATTTCCGGCAGGATGATTCTGCCGAGGTAATAGAAAAAGTGGATACGGCCGCGCATCAGAAAAAGGAATCCGTATTGCACAATGCCGTATACAACATCAGAGACAGAAATCAGAAACAGAGGCGTCTTGATATCATCATCATAGAAAATGCGATAAAAGTTGCCGCTGAAATAGCCGACCCACAGATAGATCAGTGCATTGAATCCGATAATGGTGTTGAAAAAAATATCCGTGAGCAGTCCGCAGAAAAAGCCAGTCAGCATTCCGGATCTCCGACCGCGCATCAGGCCGAAAGAGACTGTCAGGATAATAAGAAGATTTGGCTTGATTGATGCGATGGAGATCATCTGGCAGACCGTGGACTGCAAAATGATGCTGACCAGGATCAGGACAGCCATGGTAAGCTTACGCCGCATGAAAAGCTCCTTTCTTAACAGCTTTTTTGTCAGCCGGTTTGTTATTCACCGGCAGCAGAAGTCTCAGACTGTGTCTCACTTTGTGTTTCACTGGAAACATCTGTCTTATCCGAAGCATCTCCTGCATTTGCAGCGGAAGCATCCGGCGATGAAGATGATGTGGAATCCGACGGAACATATTCTTTGCGCTGCAGAATGACAAGTACTTCCTGCAGGTGCCGGAAATCGACGACCGGAGTGATATAACCGGACTTCGTCAGATTGTTGGAATCATTGTTCAGCTCGCTGATGTAGCCGATCAGGATGCCTGGAAGAAATTTTTCACTGATGTAAGAAGTGACGACTTTGTCTCCGACATGGACTTTGTTATCAGAGTCTGTGAGTTTGACGAGATTTAAGGAACCCTCGTCGATCAGCCGGAGATCGCCAGCGATGATACACTGGTCTGAGGTAGTGGAAACCATTGCACTGACGTTGCTGTTGTCGTCAATGATGGAACGGACGGTCGCCCAGTTTGGGCCGACTTCGGTTACGATGCCGACAAGCCCTCCTCCGGAGATGACATTGCAGTCTTTCTGAATGCCGTCCGACGAACCTTTATCGATTGTGAAAAGCTGAAACCAGTTCCCGGATTCTTTTGCGATGACTCTGGCACCTGTCTTTTCATAATCGTCATACTGCTCATCAAGTGAAAGAAGTTCCCGCAGCCGTGTCAGTTCTTCTTTATCCTGAACGAGCTGCGTGTTTTCTTCGGTCAGTGTATCAACCTTTGCCTGCAGCTCTTCGTTCTCTTTTCGAAGCGAAACAGCATCTTCAAAATTGTCAGTCAGACCGGAAAGCCAGGAACCGAATCCGTTGATTCCCTTCTGAATCGGCGTGATGACAAAGCCACTTGCCTGGCGGATCGGCGAGACCGCATCATTTTCCAGAAAGGAAACAGCGATCAATCCGGTACAAAGCACGCTCAGTCCGATCAGAATCGATTTATTTTTTAAGGTGTCATTTGTCTTTTTTTTCATAATCAACCTGCCTCTATCTCATAACAGCCAGATCACTTAAGGAATAAGTGGACTGCCTCAGATTTTTGTTATTCATAATTTCTACCAGACCGCGTACCGTACTGTTTTTTGGATCCTGAATATGATGAACCGTAATTCCGATTTCTTTTTGTATGTATTCCGGAAGATTCTGGATCATGGATACTCCTCCGCTTAAGTAGATACCTTCACGGGCGACATCCTTCATCAGCTGAGGCGGGATGCGGTTGTAAATGGATTTGATGTTCTCTACGATCATATCGATCGTATCAATGATCGCGACACTGACCGCCAGTGATGGGATCAAATCTGACTTGGGGAGACCTGAAAGTGTGTGAATCCCAAATACTTTCTGCTCAAGACGTGGTCCATTGATCATAAAAGCCAGATTGTTTTTTAAGGATTCCGCAGTCTTTCGCCCGATGCTCAGATTAAACTTCCGGCGAACCATTGTGCAGATGTCTTCGTCGAGCCTGCGCCCTCCGGTCTTCAAGGTCTGATTCAAAATTACCTTTCCGGATGAAATGACAGAAATTTCAGTTGTGTCGGCTCCGATATTGACAACCATATGCCCCCGGGAGGAAAGTACCGGAAGTTCTGCGCTTACTGCGTCTGCAATTCCTTTATCGATCAGCCGGATTTTGCCTGCGTTGATCTTTCCGTTCATGACGTGGAAAAATGCTCTGCGCTCCACCTGTGTGATTTCGCTCGGTACTGCTATATATAAGGAGGCATCGGAACCGAATGCGCCGGAAAAATGCTTCAGAAGAGACGAAAGCACGATCTCCATCTCAGTGAGATTTGCAATCACGCCGCCCGACATGGGCCAGATGACCTGCACGTTCTGTGGGTTCTTTTCGAAAATCTCGTAAGCGTCATTGCCAACGGCGATCACATCGCGGTCATTGCGCAGCGCCACAACATTTTTGTCGTACAGGAACTTTTTTCCGCTCCTGTCTTTGATTTTTATCGTATCGGTGCCGAGATCGACACCACATACTTTTGGAAACAGCATGTATTTTACCCCTTATTTTTTGAAGGCTCCAGCCAGAAGCCCTGCTCTCTCATGCTGACGGCCTGTCTGTCACCGATAATGATATGATCCAGAAGTTCAATGCCAAGCATCGCTCCTGCCGCTCTGACCCGCTCGGTCAGAAGCACGTCATCCCGGCTTGGATCCGGAATTCCGCTCGGGTGATTGTGCAGAAGAAGAATACTGACTGCCTGATGGCGGACGGCCTCGATGAAGATCTCACGCGGAGAAATCAGAGAAGCCCGCACGGTTCCTTTTGAAATTACCTCATCGCGGATCAGCTTTCCTTTGCTGTTGAGCATGACAAGGAGCAGCACCTCCTGCTCTTCATGACGCAGTGTTTCCATATAATAGGAAGAAACAGAGGCCGGATCATGAAAAGAAACCGTCTCAGAAAAACGTGCGCGCGCAATCCGCCTTGAAAGTTCTGCGATGCATTTGATCTGAAGCGCTTTTACTTTTCCGAGACCGTGAATCTTCTGTAAATCAGAAATCGACATGTGATAAATGCCAAGCAGGCCGGTCCCGCTTTTGGCAAGCACCTTTCTTGACAGCTCCAATGCCGATTGTCCACGGGAGCCGGTGCGCAGAATGACTGCCAGGAGCTCTGCGTCGCTTAATGCAGAAGTTCCCCTGGCGATGCCCTTTTCGTACGGCCGCTCCTCTTCCGGTATGCTTTTAATGGTGGTGTATGGGTGCTGTGTTTCTGTCTGCTTTTTTGATGTCTTTGTCGTATTCACTTTTTTACCAATACTCTCTCACCCGAATCATTAAGACATTCTACCATAATTTTTTTGCAAAGTACACACCCAGAGTATTAATTTTTTCTGTAGGCCTGATAGAGTGCTTCAGCGACGCGGATGCCGTCGACCGCTGCGGAAGTAATGCCGCCTGCATATCCGGCTCCCTCTCCGCACGGGTAAATCCCAGGAAAATCTGGTGCCTGGCAGTCATCCGTCCGCGTGATACGCACTGGTGAGGAAGTGCGGCTTTCTACTGCGCACAGCAGCGCATCTTCGCGATCAAACCCGGGGATGCGTCTTCCGAACGCATGGATTCCCTCGATGAGCGCCTGATTTAAGGAAGCCGGGAGAATTTCTTTCAGATCTGCGGATGCCCACTGACCTTTGATCTCCGGGCGGACAGAAGCAGACGGATCGGACGGTGCTGCGGAATTTGGTATCTGAACGGAAGCGGATTCGCTGATCAATGGATGCAGGGCTGCTTTTTCCGCTTTGCCTGCCTGTGATTTTTCAACAGAACGGCAGAAGTCGCCAAATGTCTGCACCGGTACTTTTCCGCCTGCGCATCGATAAGCCGCTTCTTCAAGGTTTCTCTGGAAAGCGACTCCGTCAAGCGGGGAATGATTCTTCTGGTAATCCTCCGGGGAGACCGTAACGACGATTGCGCTGTTGGCATTTTTACTGCCGCGGTCACTGTAACTCATGCCATTTACAGCAAGGTGTCCCTCCTCGGAGGATGCATTTACGACGTAGCCGCCCGGACACATGCAGAATGAGTAAACTCCTCTTCCGTCGGCGCACTTGTGTGTGACCTTATAAGGTGCTGCACCGAAGTCATACGGGCAGTTTTTTCCGTACATTGCTTCATCGATCATAGCCTGCGGGTGCTGGATGCGCATACCGACGGCGAATGATTTTGGCTGCATGGAAAATCCGGCCTGGTGAAGCATGGAGAACGTATCGCGTGCGCTGTGGCCGATCGCGAGGACGAGATGCTCGGTTTCAAGCGATGATTCTTTGCCGTTTATGGAAAGCAGGTAACGTGCCTTCCCGGAATCGGAAGAATCCCTGGAGACGGAAATTTTGGTCAGACAGCTATCAAAGCGAAACGTACCGCCAAGATGGATGATCTCCTCCCTGATATGTCTGACAACAGAGACAAGGATATCGGTGCCGATGTGTGGCTTATGGTCATACAAAATAGAAGGATCTGCACCTGCATTTACGAATTCGCGCAGGACGAAACGGATCTTTCCGCCTGGATCTTTGATCAGTGTGTTTAATTTCCCGTCTGAAAAGGTACCGGCACCGCCTTCTCCGAACTGAACGTTGGAAGCTGTGTTTAGTTTTCCGGTTTCCCAAAAGCGGGTCACGGTCTCCATACGTTTTTCTACCGGTTCACCGCGCTCCAGAACAATCGGCTGTAGTCCGGCTCTGGCAAGCATCAGTGCGCAGAACAGCCCGGCCGGGCCGCTCCCAACGATGACCGGCGGCCACAGTATCTTTGCTGCGGCAGGGGATGGATCGAATGGAAACTGATAGGGAGAAGCGGTGACGAGAGTTACTTTTTTTGATTTCAGATGTTTCAGCACTTCTTTTGGCTGTTCGATCTGCACGTCCACAGTATAGACATAGAAGAAATCCGGTTTAGTGCGTGCGTCGATCGATCTTCGTATGATTTCATAGTGAAACGGCTGTTTCTTCAGCCGGAGAATTTTGCGGATTTCCTGCTTCATCTCCTGTCTGGTGTGGTCCGGACGGAGTTTCAGCTCACTGATCCGCAGTACGGAAGCTGTTGTATGGTTCATCGGTTTTACCTCGCAAGTAACAGAAATAATAAATCAGTTTCAAAAGTTCGTTCTCTATGATACCGTTTCCGTTCTTTCCCGTCAACCCTTTCAAAAATACAAAGGAAGAAATCACATTTTATTCAAAAACAGAACACAGAAACATCACATTTTTCGCTTATCGTATAGCATGCATTGAGAAATTGATGCGAATGACCGATAAGAAAGGACTTGAATAGTATGAGAAGAAATTATGTAGCAGTTATGCTTGGACTTGCACTGACGGTATCTTCGATCAGCGCGTTCGCAAGTGAGGGAACGACAGAAGCAGGAACAGAGGTTACGACAGAAGCTGCAACCGAGGCAGCATCTGAGGCTTCAGAAAAAGAAGCAACCACAACGGTTTACGGTCAGGTGACCGAGGTTACCTCTGATTCCATCACAATTACAAAGGGAGACCTTGTGGGAGGAGCCGCTGATACAGAAAATACAGAGGATACAACAGAAGCTGCGGCAGACAGCGAAGAAACGACGGAGGCTGCTGCGGACGGAACGGAAGGGACAACTGAGGCTGCAGCGGATGGTACAGAGGATACGACGGAGGCAGCAACAGAAGCTTCGACAGAGACAGATGCAAAGGAAAGTCTGACACTGGAACTCTCAACTGAGGCAGCAACTTACAAATTTGCGCCGGATGCAGTGATTACAGAACTGGCATCAACTGAGGATATTACAGCAGAGGATGCGGCAGAGGCAGAAGCAACCACGGAGTCTGCAACCGAGGAATCTACAGAAGCTGCAACGGAAGCTGCAACGGAAGCAGGAACAGAAGCGGTGATTGGTGAGGCAGATGAGACAACAGGTGTCGAAGTGGCAGAGGAAAGCAGCGAAGCTGCTGACGACAAGATCGAGATTACCACAGATGACATTCTGGCTGGCGATATCGTAGCGCTGGAAGTAAATGCAGACGGTGAGGTTACTTCTCTTACGATTCTTGCATATGGTACCGGAAGCTATGTAGATACCACGGAGGCAGAGACAGATCTTGCAGAGGAAGCACTGCTTGGAGATGAGGCATCTACAGAGGCTGTAACGGAGTAATTCCCGACATGGTTTATTTGGGTAAATAATACGCCTGACTTAAAAAAGCACTGTGTTACTATGTACTACACAGTGCTTTTTGCAGCTTTTACGAGTCTCTCTTTTTATTACGCTTCGGTCTTATTTTCTTCGATGAATTTTCCGGAAATCGCAAATCCATGATTCATCGGTCCGCTTCCATGCCCGAGATCAAGCATGGCGGAAAGAGCGCCGGAGATATAGTCTTTTGCGCGGGCAACGGAGTCCGCCATCGAAAAACTTTTTGCCAGGTTGGATACAATCGCAGATGACAAGGTGCAACCGGTTCCGTGAGTATTCGGATTGTCGATGCGTTTTCCGTAAAACCACCGGTAAGCGCCACTTTGTTCAAACAGCAGGTCATTTGCATCGTTGATGCTGTGGCCGCCCTTACACAAAACGGCGCAATGATAGGCTTCTGATATATGCCGGGCAGCAGCGATCATCTCCTCTTCCGTGGCAATGGACATGCCGGTCAGTTCCATTGCTTCCGGAATGTTTGGTGTCAGCAGGTCGGCCAGCGGAAACAGCTCTTCTTTTAAGGTCTGGATCGCATCCATACTGATGAGCCGTGCGCCGCTTGTAGCGACCATGACGGGATCTACCACTATATTTTTTGCATCATAGGTGCGAAGCCGGTCCGCAATCGTGCAGATCAGCTCTTTTTCGGAGACCATGCCGATTTTTACCGCATCCGGGTAAATGTCGGTGAAGATACAGTCCAGTTCCTGCCCAAGAAATTCCGGTGTTGCATTTAAAATGGCTGTGACACCGGTCGTGTTCTGGGCAGTGAGGGCCGTAATGGCGCTCATGGCATAAACGCCATTTGCAAGCATGGTCTTGATATCTGCCTGAATGCCGGCGCCTCCGCTGGAATCACTTCCGGCGATTGTTAGTGCAGTTTTCATATAAAATCATCCTTTATCGTTTCTTTTACAGCTGTTTTCAGCTCTGCTGCCGCCTTTTTAATGTCCGGTTTTGCGTAGATTGCGCTGATGACAGCGGCTCCGCAGATGCCGCTTCCGGCAAGCTGATGTACATTTTCCTGTGTGATACCGCCGATTGCAACAACGGGGATGGAGACAGCGCTGCAGATCGCCTTCAGTGTTTCATAGGTGACCTCATTTGCATCATCTTTTGAACTGGTCGGAAAGACCGCACCGACACCAAGATAATCAGCACCCGCTTTTTCTGCGAGAAGTGCCTGCTCGACTGTCTGGGCGGAAACACCGATGATCTTGTCATCTCCAAGCTTTTTGCGGACATCTCCGGCTGCCATGTCGCTTTGGCCGACGTGGATTCCGTCTGCGTTCATGGCAAGTGCGATTTCCACATTGTCATTTATGAGAAACGGCACATGCCAGGAACGGCAGAGCGTCTGCAGTTCTTTTGCTTCCTCAAGGAAATGAGCTTCATCGAGGTGCTTTTCCCGGAGCTGAAGCATCGTGACACCGCCCTCAAGGCTTTCAAGCACGACTTCCTTTAAGGTTCGGCCGTCAAGCCAGTGGCGGTCTGTCACTGCATACAGCAGTAAATTTTCTTTAGCGCACTTCATAGCGGGCACCTTCTTTCAGTGTTTTTGCATCCATGTTGTAGATCGCGTCAATGATGCGGTTTCGATAGGTGGAGTTTCCGTCGCCTTCCAGCATATGGTCCCAGGCAATCTCTCCTGCAAGACCCATGGCACAGACGGCAGCTGCGGCAGCCTCAAGCGGATGGTCTTTGTTGGCTGTGAGATAGGCTGTCATCATTCCGGAGAGCTGGCAGCCGGTTCCGGTGATTTTCCCCATCTCCGCTCTTCCGTTTCGGATCACGTAGCATTTTTGGGCATCTGCGACAAGATCGATCGCACCGGTAACCGCGATCACGCAGCCGTGCGCTGCAGCGAAATTTTTCACAAAAGAAACAGCGCTGTCAAGATTTTCTTCTGTGACAGCATCGGCGACGTCAGCATCCACGCCTTTTGTGGTACCGCTTCCAAGCGCCAGTGTCTTGATCTCGGAGATATTGCCGCGGATGGCGGTAAAGGAAAGTGCCTCCATCAGACGAAATGCTGTTTCAGTGCGCAGCTTCGACGCTCCGACACCGACCGGGTCAAGCAGCAGCACATGATGGCATTCCTGTGCTTTTTTTCCGGCGCGGAACATTCCTTCGATGCTTCTTTTGTTCAGCGTGCCGAGGTTGATGTTTAATCCACCGCAGATCGAGGTGATATCTTCCACATCGTCCGGTTCATCAGACATGATCGGACTGCCGCCGCAGGCAAGCAGGATATTTGCAACATCGTTGACCGTCACGTAGTTTGTGATATTGTGAACGAGCGGTACGGTCTTTCTTACGTTTTCCAGACAAGTTTCCAGCATAATGGTACACTCCTTTATTTATGATAGGTATTTTCGGAAGGTTCTTACAAAATTCGTGTCATTATAGCACCTGTATGGAGAAATGACAAGCAGCAAAAGAAAGTTGGGTTACTGTTTATATAGCTGCATGCCGTCCGGCGACATACCCGCTGGACCATGCCCACTGCAGGTTGTATCCGCCGCAGGGACCATCCACGTCTAACAGTTCTCCGGCAAAATAAAGGCCGGGAACCGATCGGCATTCCATCGTTTCCGGAGAAAGTGCGGATAGACCGACCCCACCTGCGCAGACCTGACACGTATCAAAGTCTTTTGTGCCGGTGATGGTTAAACGAAATGCACGGCAGGTATGAAGAAGGGCATCCATGGATTTTTCATCCAGCGCAGCACACGTCATTTTTACCGGAATCCCTGCTTTTTCCTGGATAACCGGGATCAGTTTTTCTGGAAGAATACCGCGCAGCACAGCGGCTACCTTTTCCTGTTGGAGTGCCAGTGCTCTTGTGCGCAGCATGGAGAGCACTTCGTCATCCAAATACGGATCAAGCAGATCGATTTCTGCGGCAAAGCGTTCGCTTTTAGATGCGCAGCTGACATGACGCGACAGCTGGAAAACTGCGATGCCTGAGATGCCATATTTCGTCCACTGGAGTTCCCCGCATTCGGAAGCGACCGGAACCTCACGGCCGCGCAGAAGTGTCACACGCGCATGACAGCGCACTCCGGCAAGCGAGGAAAGAAATTTCCCTTCACAGAGAAGCGGCGTGAGCGCAGGTGACGGTGTGTGGACAGAAAGTCCGGCTGAGGCTGCCAGCGCATAGCCGCTGCCGTCTGATCCGGTCTGCGGCATACATTTGGAACCGCAGCAGAGGATCAGCGAGTCACAGGGATACGTCCAGGTGGCAGTCTGCACCTTCCACTGCCCTTCTTCCCGGAAAATCCGTTCTATTTTCTCGGAGAGCTTTACCTTGATTTTCAGCCGCCTTACTTCAGTGAGCAGGACTTCCAGAACAGAGGAAGCCTGGTTGGTGTAAGGATAAACGTAACCGCTGCGGTCAGTAGTCAGCAGTCCGAGTTCATGGAAAAAATCAAGCGTTTTTTCAGGCGGGAACTGTTCGATCACGGACTTTGCGAATACGGGATCTGCACCATGGTAGGCAGAGGAAAGCCTGGGATCGAGATTAGTCAGGTTACAGCGCCCATTTCCTGTCACAAGGAGCTTGCGGCCAGGGCGGTCCATTGCTTCTAAAATTGTCACCTTTGCGCCGCTGCGGGCGGCTGTGATGGCAGCCATCAGGCCGGAAGCACCAGCACCGGCTACAAGGACGTGTTTTACCATTTTACATACCCTTTTTCATACAGTCTCTGGAGTGATTTCAGAATACCGAGTTTGGCGTGCGGCCAGGTCAGGCCGCCCTGGAAGTAGGCAGCATATGGAGCTTTAAGCGGACCGTCGGCACTTAGTTCGATCGAAGAACCCTGGACAAATGCACCGGCGGCCATGATGACGTCACTGTCATAGCCAGGCATCGCCCACGGTTCCGGTGTGACGTAACTGTCGACCGGGGCTGCAAACTGAATGCCTTCGCAGAAGGAAGTCAGACCCTCCGGAAATCCAAATTCGATGGCCTGAATGATGTCGTGGCGCTCTTCCGTCGCGTTCGGAATTACTTTAAAACCAAGGCTTTCATAGATGTTTGCGGCAAAGATCGCACCCTTTAATGCGGAGGCAGTGACGGTTGGCGCAAGGAAAAATCCCTGATAGAAGGACTGCATTACACCGAGGGAAGCGCCGACTTCTTTTCCGAGTCCCGGAGAAGTCAGACGGTAGGCCGCGCGTTCCACGCACTCTTTTGTTCCGGCGATGTAACCGCCGATTGGAGCAAGACCGCCGCCCGGATTCTTAATCAGGGAGCCGACGATCATATCAGCCCCGAAATCGCTCGGTTCAAGGCGTTCTACAAATTCTCCGTAGCAGTTATCTACCATGACGATAATATCCGGGCGAAGCTTTTTGACGAAGGCGATCGCCTCTCCGATCTGTGTGACAGAGAGCGTCGGACGGGTCAGATAACCTTTGGAGCGCTGGATTTCGATCAGCCGCGTCTGTGGACGGATCGCATTTTTGATTGCTTCATAATCAAAATTTCCATCTTCAAGAAGCTCGACCTGAGCATAGGTGATGCCGTATTCGGCGAGAGAACCGCAGGATGGACGGATGCCGATGACTTCCTCAAGTGTATCATACGGTTTTCCGGAGATGGAGAGCATCTCATCCCCAGGACGCAGGTTGGCGGAAAGGGCCAGTGCCAGTGCGTGGGTTCCGCAGGTGATTTGCGGGCGTACCAGCGCATCTTCTGTATGGAAGGTTTCTGCATAGACCTGCTCGAGCGTATCTCTTCCGATATCATTGTACCCGTAGCCGGTCGAGGTGTTGAAGCACTCGGCGCTGACA
Source organism: Lachnospiraceae bacterium (assembly GCA_902363665.1). GTDB lineage: Bacteria > Bacillota > Clostridia > Lachnospirales > Lachnospiraceae > Choladousia. The sequence goes on from CABJAW010000003.1 coordinate 67,192, forward strand.
CGGGCTTTCTGCATGGCGTTTATTACTTTCAGCTGGTTGTATTCGGCGGTCTCATCGATTCTTTCAAAGCGCTCCTTCAGTCCGGCAAGAATCTTTTCACCGTATTCATATACCGCCGGGCTGATGCCGAGTGTGGTGTAAATTTCATTCATTGTACTCATGGAAAATCCTTTCGTTATCTTATCTTAGTTCAACCAAGCTCATAAGGGATCCTCCCACTGACGTGGGTCCCTCCTTATGAGATTTTTCGCTGATATTGATATTGCAAATATTTTATTACCGGACGCAAGCTCATAAGGGATCCTCCCACTAACGTGGGTCCCTCCTTATGAGATTTTTCGCTGATATTGATATTGCAAATATTTTATTACCGGACGCAAGCTCATAAGGGATCCTCCCACTAACGTGGGTCCCTCCTTATGAGATTTTTCGCTGATATTGATACTGCAAATTTTTTATTACCGGACGCAAGCTCATAAGGCATCCTCCCGCTGACGCGGGTCCCTCCTTATGAGATTTTTCGCGCCCGCAGCTGCTCTTCTATATATGCCAGAATCGCATTTTCTCCTTCAAACTCCGGCCGGTTTACCCAGATCACATCTTTTTCGCGTTTGAACCAGGTGATCTGCCGCTTGGCAAAGTGGCGGGTGTCACGCTTTAAAATGCGGATGGCTTCTTCCAGTGAGAGATCACCGTTTAAATAATCAAGAATCTCTTTGTAGCCGAGCCCCTGCATGGAAACCATGTCACGGGTACAGCCATCCTGCTGCAGAGCACGGACTTCATCCACCAGCCCGGCCTCTATCATTGCATCAACGCGGTGGTCGATGCGATCATAAAGATGGGCGCGGTCATCGTTTAATACGAAGTAAGCAAAATGATAGGGCGATGTTTTCTGCCGCTCTGCTTCGTTGTGATCAGAGATCTTCTGACCGGTCTCATGGTAAAATTCCAGCGCACGGATGACGCGTTTGACGTTGTTTTCGTGAATGGCATCTGCGGAAGCAGGATCGATTTCCCGCAGCATTTCGTGCAGAACGTGAGCACCCTGTGTGTGTGCCAGATCTTCTAAAAACCTGCGGTACGTCATATCGCCGCCATTTTCTGTAAAATCGATGTCGTACAGGACGGCCTGGATATAAAAACCGGTACCGCCAACGAGAATCGGAATTTTTCCGCGGCTTTGAATCTCCTGAATGTAGCGTTTCGCATATTCCTGAAATTTTACGACATGAAATTCTTCGTCCGGTTCAAATTCATCAATCAGATAATGCGGAACACCCTGCATCTCTTCCTTTGTCACTTTTGCAGAGCCGATGTCCATTCTGCGGTACACTTGCATTGAATCAGCGGAGACGATTTCGCCGCCGATTTTTTTTGCAAGATTTACAGAAAGGGCGGTCTTTCCGACTGCGGTCGGTCCGGTGAGGATGACGAGGGGCGGCCGATCGGGTATGTCAGATATAAAATTGTTTGCGTGCGGCGTGTTGTCCATTATCATTCTCCTCTATAAGACTCGTTTAAATTTCTTTTCCAACTCATATTTTGTCATTGTCACGATCGTCGGACGCCCGTGCGGACAGTTATATGGGTTTTCGAGCTGCAAAAGCTCATCAATCAGTGCATTTGCTTCTGCGGTGGAAAGTCGGCTGCCCCCCTTTACAGCTGCTTTGCAGGACATGGAAGCAATCTTTTCGCAGACAATCTGATCAGATGCCTGTTCAGAGATACTGGAAAGTCCATCGAGAATTTCCAAAAAGAGATCGCGGCTTGCAAGGCTGTAAAGGTTGCCTGGAACAGCGCTGATCGAGTATTCACGGCCGCCAAATGGGGAAATTTCAAATCCCACATCAGTAAAAGCGGTCATATGATGCTTCAGAAGCTCTTCCTCCTGAAGATTTAAAGTGACAATTACAGGCGGCGTGATCATCTGGGAAGTCTGCTTTTTGTCGTGATACTGTTTCATAAACCGCTCGTACATAACCTTTTCATGCGCGGCGTGCTGGTCGATCAGATACATTTTGTCATCGAATTCCACGATCCAGTAGGTGTCAAACACCTGGCCGACGAGACGGTGTCTCGGACGGCTTGATTCTGAGAGCAGTTTTTCTCCGAAAAGCTCCATCTGGACGGCCTTTTTCTCAAGCTCCTCTTCTCTTGTGCGTGCGGCATCCTCCTTTAAGGCATCGGAGACGGATGATGGAAGCGGATGCGAAAATGCTTCATCCGGGGACTGCCCGGCCGCTTCGCCTGCGGAATCTCCAGCTTTCCGTATTTTCGTCTCCCCGGACGGAAGAATGCTTCCGGTGACCGGTTTCATGGAAACGCGTCGGTCACGCTGCGGATATTTTACCTGATACGGGCTGTTTGCTTCAGCGATCAGCTGACTGCGGATCTTTTCGAATGGTTCCGGGTAACGCGGTGCGGACTTCTTTTCCAGGTCCGCGGACTCTTTATAAGGAATGTCAGCGCTTTCCGAAATTGCATGGGCCGACTTACCGGTCTGATCGCCGACAGAATTGCTGAAAACACCGTTTTTTTCGGCAGGCTGTCCGGAAGCGGCTGCCTGCGCTGCAGTGGATGCAGGTCTGTCCGGAGAAGCGCCGGAGTTTATCACCACGTCAATGTGCTTTTTTCCTGTTTCTGCTCCTTCAGGATGGCCTGAAGCTGCCGTATCATTCTTTTTTTGTGCCTGTCCGGCCGGCCGCTCAATCGTAAACTCCGGGATCAGTTCTTTTCCAAGCAGCGCTTCCTTTACCGCCTGGCACACCTTTTCATAGACGTCCTGCTGATTGGAAAAACGAACCTCCATTTTCTGCGGATGGACGTTGACATCGACTTCCTCTGTATCGATCTGCAGCTTTAATACAGTAAACGGATATCGGTGGCTCATCATGAACGCTTTGTAGGCGTCTTCGATCGCGCGTGCGACAATGGCGCTCTTTACATAGCGGTCATTGACAAAATAATTTTCGTAATTGCGGTTACCGCGTGAAATCACCGGCTTTCCGATAAAGCCGGTAATCTTGATATTGCCATAATCTGCATCGATCTTCAGCAGGTTTGAGGCAATATCACGTCCGTAAATGCTGTAAATGATATCTTTTAAATTGCAGTTTCCGGAGGTGTGCAGCTTTGTGTCGCGGTTGCTGATGAATTTAAAAGCGATTTCCGGATGGGAAAGAGCCATTCGTTCCATCAGATCACTGACACAGCCAGCCTCACCGGAAGCGGATTTCAGAAATTTTTTCCGGGCAGGTGTGTTAAAAAACAGGTTGTGTACCAGAAAGGTCGTTCCTTCCGGTGCGCCGATCTCTTCCAGATTCTTTTCAGAGCCGCCTTCAATGACATAGCGAACCCCGGTCAGGCTTCCGGCTGTCTTTGTGATCATTTCCACCTGACTGACGGCGGCAATACTGGAAAGCGCCTCGCCGCGGAAACCAAGTGTGCCTGAAGTAAGCAGATCTTCGACCTTTCGGATTTTGCTTGTCGCGTGCTGTTGATAGGCGATCCGCACCTGCTCTTTCGGAATCCCGCATCCATTGTCCGTGATGCGGACAAGTGAGGTACCGCCGTCCTTGATTTCCACGGTGATAGCGTTGGCACCTGCATCCACCGCATTTTCCACCAGCTCCTTGACAACAGAAGCCGGACGTTCGACGACCTCTCCTGCGGCGATTTTATCAATGGTATCCTGACTGAGTAAAATAATTTCGTTCATCGTATCCCTCTTTTACCAGCGGTTTTTCAGCTTGTTCTGCAGACGATACAGGGTGTTGAGCGCATCAAGCGGTGTCATTACGGAAACGTCGATCTCCTGCAGCTCCTTTAATACGTCTGAGTCACTGACGGTATCAAACAATGACATCTGGTCAAGATCGACCGGATCAAGCTTCGCAGGCTTTGATTTTTTCAGTCTGGCCTGTTCCGCTTCACTGCTCTGTACGTGTACGGTAATATCAGCGTTTGTCAGTTCTTCAGCAAGCTCCTTTGCGCGGTTGATGACAAGGTCGGGCACACCTGCCAGCTTGGCTACCTGAATTCCATAGCTTTTATCGGCACCGCCGCGGATGATTTTGCGGAGAAAGACGATATCATCTCCGTTTTCCTTGACGGCAATACAGTAATTACTGACACCTGAAAGCTTTCCCTCAAGCTCAGTCAGTTCATGGTAATGAGTGGCAAACAGTGTTTTGGCACCGAGCAGCTTCGTATTGCTGATATATTCCACGACAGCCCAGGCGATGCTCAGCCCGTCGAAGGTACTGGTGCCGCGTCCAATCTCGTCCAAAATCAGCAGACTGTTTTTCGTTGCACTGCGCAGAATATTTGCAACCTCGGTCATCTCGACCATGAACGTGCTTTGTCCGCTTGCAAGATCATCCGAAGCGCCAACCCTGGTGAAAATACGATCCACCAGACCGATTTTTGCACTGTCTGCCGGTACAAAGCTTCCGATCTGTGCCATCAGTACAATCAGCGCGGTCTGTCGCATATAGGTTGATTTTCCGGCCATATTCGGACCGGTAATGATAGAGATACGGCTTTTTCCATTGTCGAGATACGTATCATTTGCGATAAACATATCGTTTGGAATCATTTTTTCAACGACCGGATGGCGTCCGTTCTTAATATCGATGACGCCCCTTTCGTTGATCGCTGGCTTGACAAATCCGCTGCGCTCTGCGACGAGCGCCAGAGAGGTAAAGACATCGATGCCTGCGATGGCGTGTGCTGTCTTTTGGATTCGCACGATCTCATTTGCAATCCGGTTGCGGACATCCACGTAAAGATCGTATTCCAGTGCGGTCAGCTTATCTTCGGAGCCAAGGATCGTTTCCTCAAGCTCTTTGAGCTCCGGTGTGATGTAGCGTTCTGCGTTCGTCAGTGTCTGTTTTCTTGTATAATAATCCGGTACCATATCCTTATAAGAATTTGTGACCTCAAGATAATAACCGAATACTTTGTTATACTTAACCTTCATCGTCTTGATGCCGGTTTTTTCGCGTTCCTCGGCTTCCAGCTTTGCCAGCCATGACTTGCCCTCTGTCTTGGCGTGGCGCAGGCGGTCGATCTCCTCATGGTACCCTTCTTTGATAAAACCGCCGTCGCGGATGCTGATCGGTGGATCGTCCACGATCGCTGCCTCGACGAGATCGTACAGATCTTTCAGCTCATCGATGTCCGCCCAAATTTCCTGAAGCAGCGGAGACTGCAGGCTTTTGAGCAGATATTTGATGTGTGGAAGCATGGACAGAGATGATTTAAACGCGATCAGATCCCGCGGATTAGCGCTCTGATAGCTGATCCGGCTGATGAGCCGCTCAAGATCATAAACAGGATTTAAATATTCCCGCAGTTCCTCTCGGGTAATCGCATTGTTTTTCAGCTCTTCTACTGCGTCAAGGCGGCAAAGGATTTCTGTCTTTTCAATCAGAGGCTGCTCGATAAAGCGGCGAAGCAGTCTGGCTCCCATCGCGGTCTTTGTTTTATCCAGTACCCAGAGCAGCGTGCCACGTTTATTTTTTTCCCGCAGCGTTTCGCAGAGCTCCAGATTTCGCCTTGTGGAGCTGTCGAGCACCATATATTTGGAAACAGAGTATGGAGTCAGGGAAGTCAGATTGGAGATGGATGTCTTCTGCGTTTCGATCAAATATTGGAGCAGCGCACCGGCTGCGATAATCTGACATCCATTTGGATCAAGTCCGAGTCCACTCACTGAAGATACATGAAAATGCTCAAGCAGCTTCTTTTCACACATTGCGTCATCGAAATACCAGGAGTCCAGCGAGAAAATGGAGATTTTCAGCCGCTCTTTCAGATCCTCCAGATCGATGCTGCTGACGCAGAATGCCTGATTACAGATGATCTCGGAAGGCGAAAATTTGACGATCTCGTCGAGCAGCTTTTTTTCACCATCCAGTTCAGTGACCTGATATTCTCCGGTCGAAATATCAGCAACGGAAAGACCGAAATGTTCTCCCATGCAGACGATGCACATCAGATAATTGTTGCGGCTTTCATCGAGTGCCTGGGTATCGAGGTTGGTGCCGGGTGTCACGATGCGGATCACATCACGCTTTACGATTCCCTTTGCCTGCTTCGGATCTTCGAGCTGTTCACAGATTGCAACCTTGTAGCCTCTGGAAACGAGCTTATTTAAATAAGAATCGACTGCGTGAAACGGAATTCCGCACATTGGTGCGCGTTCTTCCAGCCCGCAGTCTTTTCCGGTCAGTGTAATTTCCAGTTCTTTTGATGCCGTAATGGCATCATCAAAAAACATCTCATAAAAGTCACCGAGGCGATAAAATAAGATGCAGTCTTTGTACTGTTCCTTTGTCTTTACGTACTGCTGCATCATAGGTGTCAGGTTTGCCATTTTATCAGAACCCTTTGATCTATCAATATTTGTTTCATTTCCGGGAGAGTTGATGCATGGTTTCTGCATGTTTTTTTTGATATTTTCGTTAGCATTAATTTTATTCATGTTTATCCTTTGATGTATGATCTTTAATTTTGGAAGCATTTTACCATTCTAACTATACGGTATTGTCCTTTTCAGACCGTACCTTAAGTATACCATCAGAATATTACCACGTTCTTGCAAAACATTCAAGAGCACTGTTGCCTGGCTATTTTTCAAGGGTCAGGCGGATATTCGCAAGTCCCGTCCCCTGCTTATTGCTTCCCGCAATTGAAGCAGGGCCTTACTTGATTCGGTTAAAAAGCCATTCAGTCAGAAACGAATCAAACTGAATGGCTTTTTTCTCAATTTACTCTAAAGGGATTCAAAAGTATTTCTCTCACGACTTCCGAGTCTTTCCTTAAAATCTGCATAACCAAATTTTGTAAGCTGCAGCATGGTATCATCAGCACGCCTGAGCCAGATATCAGGCAGCGGCATTCCATTAAATGTATTATTCTTGCAGGTAGTATATATGGCCATGTCTCCAAACAAAAGAAGATCTCCATATTTAGGAAGCTGCCTGAATTTATAATCTCCAATCACATCTCCTGAAAGGCAGGTTGGACCTCCAAGCCGAACAGTAAGCCCGCCCTCTTCTGGTCCATCGGTACCTAATAAAGGAGGACGGTACGGCATTTCCAGTACATCCGGCATATGACAGGCTGCACTGGCGTCCAGGATTGCAATCTGAGTCTCTCCATTTTTTATAACATCCAGTACGCTGGTAAGAAGAAAACCTGCATTTAATGCCCATGCTTCGCCTGGTTCAAGATAGACGTCCACATTCCACTCTGCTTTGGCCATTTGAATACATTGTTCCAGCCGTTCCATATGATAGCCTGGTTTTGTGATATGATGCCCACCGCCAAAATTGATCCACTTTACCCTGGCAGCCAGATCACCGAAATGCTTCTTTACAGAAACCAGTGTTGTTTCCAGATCATCGGAATCCTGTTCACAGAGGGTATGAAAATGAATGCCATCCAGTAAATTCAGAAGTTCCGGATTTTTCTCGGATGCTTCGTCCAACTGTTTTCTGGTGGTACCCATGCGGCTTCCTGGTGCACAGGGATCGTAAATCTCGTGTCCTTCCTGGGTGGAGCATTCCGGATTGATCCGAAGTCCCACACTTTTTCCTGCTTTTTTTGCTATCAGTCCAAACCGAAGAAGCTGGGATGGAGAATTAAACACAATATGGTCTGCATACTGAAGCAGTTTCTCAAATTCATCTGTCCGATAACCGGCACAGAATACGTGGACTTCTTTTCCCGGCATTTCCTCAGCTCCGAGTCTTGCCTCAAACAGTCCACTGGCCTCGGTACCTGCAAGATACGGTTCAAAAAAGCGATAACAGTCATAATTGCTGAATGCTTTCTGTGCCAGAAGCATCTTACATCCCGTCCGCCTGGCCACTTTACCAAGAAGCTTTGCATTTTTTATAAGAGCTTTTTCATCCAAGATATAGCAGGGCGTTTTTATATTCTTAAATTCCGGCGGAATGATTCCGCCGGTGGCTGTAAATGGTGCTCTTTTATCTGATTTTTCCATTAGTCTACCAGCTCCGGATGATGGCTTTCACTGCGTGGCAGGCCATAGCGGTCGAGTGCTTCCAGGAACGGATCCGGATCAAACTCTTCTACCGTATAAACACCCGGTCTGAGCCATTTTCCGGTCAGCATCATAAGTGCACCGCACATTGCAGGAACACCCGTTGTATAACTGATTGCCTGGCTTCCGACCTCATGATAGCATTCCTGATGGTCGCATACATTATAAATATAATACGTTTTTTCCTTTCCGTCCTTTAAGCCTGTAAAAATACAGCCAATGTTTGTTTTTCCTTTTGTACGTGGTCCAAGACTTGCAGGATCCGGAAGCAATGCTTTCAAAAACTGAATTGGGACAATTTCCTGTCCATTGTACTGAATCGGTGTTGTGGAAAGCATTCCGACATCCTCAAGACAGCGCATATGATCCAGATAGCTCTGTCCGAACGTCATAAAGAAACGGATTCGTTTCACACCCGGGATTGTTTTTGCAAGAGACTCAATCTCCTCATGGTGAAGCAGGTACATATCCTTGTCCCCCACCTGGTCAAACTTATATTCCCTTTTGATGGTCATCGGAGGGATTTCCACCCAATGCCCATTTTCCCAGTAGCTTCCAGGTGCGCTTACTTCGCGGAGATTAATTTCCGGATTGAAGTTTGTTGCAAATGCATATCCGTGGTCTCCGCCATTACAGTCCAGAATATCAATGGTATCAATCTGGTCAAATTCATGCTTTAATGCATGCGCACAGTATGCCTGTGTAACACCTGGATCGAATCCGCATCCAAGCAATGCTGTAAGGCCTGCATCTTCAAATTTTTTACGATATGCCCACTGCCAGGAATAATCAAAATAAGCGGAAAAGCCCTCTTCCTTACAGCGCTTTTCATAAATAGCACGCCATTTTGGGTCATCCGTATCTTCTGGTTCATAATTTGCGGTATCCATATAGTTTACGCCACAGGCCAGACATGCATCCATAATGGTCAGATCCTGATATGGAAGTGCAATATTCATTACCAGATCCGGCTTATAACGATTGATCAGTTCGATCAGCTGATTCACATCGTCTGCATCAACCTTGGCTGTGGTAAGAACTGTTTTTGTCTTTCCCTTTAGTTTCTCCACAAGTGCATCACATTTTTCCTTTGTGCGGCTTGCGATACAAAGTTCTGTAAATACCTCATCTGCCTGACAACATTTCTGAATTGCTACACTGGCTACTCCTCCGCAGCCGATTACAAGTACTCTGCTCATAATTTTTTCTCCTTTTTTCTGATATGTACTCTCATAATCTTTCCTGCAAATCAAGCACAAAAAGATTCCGAGAGTACATTGATAAATAACTGGTTCCTTAACAAGTAGCGAAGCGGATTGCGAATATCCGCTTGATCTTGACATCAGTTTCTTTTTATAGGGTATGTTGCTGGTTTATTTTGCAATTGCCAACAGCAGTTCGCGAAGAACCTTACATGCTGTCGCGGTCGAAACACCGCTTACATCCAGCATAGGTGCCAGTTCATTGAGATCCGCTCCTACGATATTTGCCTGGGCAACTGTCCGGATTGCATCAAGAAGTTCCAGAAAACTTACGCCGCCTGCTTCCGGAGTGCCTGTTCCCGGAAATGCCGATGGATCCAGACAGTCCAGATCTATTGTAAAATATACCGGGATCTTTTTTTCTTTCAGTTCCTGGACTGTCTCTTTCAGACCATCAAAAGTAAACGGATGAAAATCGGTATGCTGCGCGGCAAACTGAAATTCTTCTCGCTCACCGCTTCTGATGCAGAACTGATGAATGCGGTTATCGCCCAAAAGCTCATGACATCTTCGCAGTACACAGGCATGACTTAATTTTGTTCCCAGGTAATCGTCTCTTAAATCTGCATGTGCATCAAAATGAATGATATGAAGATCCGGATATTCATGAAATACCGCACGTACTGCCGCTAATGTTACAAGATGTTCTCCTCCAAGCAGTACTGGGAGCTTAGCTGCTTTTAATATTTCTTTCGTTCTGTTTTCAATGTCTGAAAGAGCCAATTCGCTGCTTCCAAAACAAAGCTCCAGATCTCCGCTGTCAAATACCCTGATATCCATAAGGTCTTTATCCTGATACGGACTGTAGGTCTCCAGTCCGAAGCTCTCATGGCGTATAGCTGACGGACCAAATCTGGCACCTGGGCGAAAGCTTGTTGTGGAATCGAAGGGTGCTCCATAAAGAACCACAGATGCTTGTTCAAAGCTGCTTTCACAGCCGATAAAAGTTTCTATATTAGGCCGGATCATATGTTATTCCTCCACTTCTTTCAGCATATCTTCCAGGAATGCCGGAAGATAAAATGCTCCTTTATGAAGTCTTGTCGTATAGTAACGTGTGCGTAGGTTTAAAGCAAGCCATGCTTCCGGATCGAGGTCATCAACAGGATGATATTTTTTACTTGCAAATCCAAATAACCAGTAACCAGCTGCAAACGTGGGAATATGTGCCTGATAAACACGGCTGATCTGAAATGTACTGGCAATTTTCTTATGACTGCGCTGCATAGCATTTGCATCTTCTGTATAAAAAGGACTTCCCTGCTGATTGACCATAATTCCGTCGTCTTTTAGAGCGTTATAACAGTTGCCATAAAATTCACGGGTAAACAGCCCTTCCGAAGGACCAAAAGGATCAGAAGAATCTACAATGATGAGATCATATTTTCCTTCACACCGCCGGATAAATTTAAGTGCATTTTCATAATGAAGATGTACTCTTTTGTCATCGAGCCTGCATGCATTTTCCGGAAGATATGCGCGGCAGGCTTCGACAACCAGCGGATCCATTTCTACCAGATCAATATGTCTGACCCTGTCATATCTGGTCAGTTCACGGACAACACCGCCATCTCCGGCACCGATTACAAGAATATCTTTTGCTTCTTTATGGATCGCCATCGGAACATGCGTGATCATCTCATCATAAATAAACTCATCTCTCTCTGTCAGCATTACATTTCCGTCCAAAGTCAGTACACGGCCAAATTCAGGCGTCTCAAAAATATCAATTCGCTGATAATCACTTTGTTTAGAATAAAGTTGACGGTTTACCCGGATACTATGCTTTACATCCGGTGTGTGAAATTCTGAAAACCACATTTCCATTGCCGTTACCTCCCTGCCAGAACATTCAGTCTCAAAATATCCGGATCTTCAGGACCTGTCATATTGCAGCCCTTTGCCTTTGCATATTCAATATAATCGAGGATTTCTGCGGTAATCCGTTCCCCGGGTGCAAGAATTGGAATTCCAGGCGGATAGCACATTACAAATTCACTGCAGACTTTTCCTTCTGTCTGCCGAAGAGGCAGGCTGCATTTATCTGCATAAAAGGCTTCCTGAGGACTGGTTACCACCTGTGGGTCAATATATTCCTGGCTTAAAAGCCCGGATCCGTCGGTCTGGAAACGTCTGCGGATTTCTGCAAGTGCACTCACAAGCCGTTCCACTTCCTGAGGGCGGTCACCAATGGAAAGATAGGCAAGAATATTTCCGATATCGCCGAATTCGATCTGGATATCATATTCATCCCGCAAAATATCATAAACTTCGATTCCTGCAAGTCCGATGTCAAGCGTATGCACACTTAGTTTCGTAATGTCAAAATCAAAGACTGAATTTCCATTTACCAGTTCTTTTCCGAAGGCATAGTAGCCGCCGATCGCATTAATTTCTTCTCTGGCATATTCTGCCATATCTGCTACCTGATGAAAAATCTGGCGGCCGCGCTGTGCAAGATTTCTTCTTGAGATATCAAGGCTTGACATCAGAAGGTAGCTTCCCGAGGTTGTTTGTGTCAGATTAATAATCTGGCGCACATAACCTGCGTGTACAGCCGGACCGGTGAGAAGCAGACTTGACTGCGTAAGGCTTCCGCCACTCTTATGCATGGATACAGATGCCATATCTGCACCGGCTGTCATGGCTGAGACCGGAAGCCCTCCACCAAAATAGAAATGGGTTCCATGTGCTTCATCTGCCAGGCACAGCATTCCTGCATCATGTGCCATTTTGACAATTGCACGTAGATCACTGCATATTCCATAATAAGTCGGGTTATTTACGAGTACGGCAACTGCCTTTGGATGTTCTTTTATGGCCTTCTCAACCTGTTCCCTGCGCATTCCCAGCGAGATTCCAAGTCGTTGATCCACTTCCGGATTTACATAAACAGGGATCGCACCACACAAAACAAGCGCATTTAAAACACTCCGGTGGACATTACGCGGCAGTATTATTTCATCTCCACGTTTGCAGGCAGTCAATACCATTGTCTGAACGGAGCTTGTTGTACCTCCAACCATCAGAAATGCATGTGCTGCTCCAAAAGCATCTGCTGCCAGCTCTTCTGCTTCCCGTATTACGGATACCGGATGACAGAGGTTATCCAGAGGCTTCATGCTGTTGACATCCACCCCTACACATTTTTGTCCAAGGAACTCTGCCAGCTCCGGATTACCTCTTCCGCGCTTATGTCCTGGTACATCAAATGGTACTACCCTCATTCGTCTGAAAGTTTCCAGAGCTTCATGTATGGGTGCATGATTCTGGTTCAACTTAAAACGACTTCCTTTCATCATTCCTCCATTTCCAGCTTCCTTTGCTTCAACCCTCAATCAGCAATTTCACAGACTGAACAAAAAAACGCAGATAAGGGCACTAAGCCACAAACCTGCGTTTTGATCTGTATGTATCTGTTCTATTTTCAACACAAAAAGGACAATATCCTCTTTTGGGAAAAATAAAACTTCTGGATCATGCGTGTCAGAGTCTATATAGCAATTATACTTTTACTACTCTTATTGACCGTTTCACAAGTCTGCGCGTCTGGCGCATCGCGGTTATCAAAGGAACCTACTTATAAAATTTGAGCTTTTAACTCAATCAATAAGGTAACCAAAGTTACCATAATCGGCAGTGGACCCGGCTGTCCGTATGGCCTTAACCCTGATAGGGTGGTCCAAAACAATTGCTTTCAAAAGACTCTGTCTGGTACTCTGTATCTTCGTCTTCCAAAATCTGGTTTATCATACCATTTCAAAAAAGAACTGTCAATAATAAATCACGAAGGAAATTGAAAAAAAGTTCCGTCTTTGGGCTGTTTATGAATCTCTTTGCTTCGTATCAATTCTCCAGAACAGGAATCCGCAGTTTTTTTCCATCCTTTTCAATAATGCCCTCATCTGATAGCATTTTCAATTCGCGCATCATAGCGCTGCGATCCACACTTAAATATTCTGCCATGGAGGTATAGGACATAGGAAGGGTAAAGCAGTTACTTTTGCATTCCTCCGCGGTAAAATGCAGATATGCCATAATTTTCTTTTTGGTGCTGCCGCGTGAAAGTACAAAGATACGGTTTGCCTGCCGACTGGCATGCATAGCAATCATCTGCAGCAGGTTGCTGACCAGCTGACTGTGAAAGCTGCAGGCATTTTCACAGCGCTTGACCACATGCTCGTAATCGATAAAGAGTACGCGCGTTTTTGATTTTGCGCAGACATAGTAATGCTGAGATTCTTCCGGGAGGAGAAAGGGTTCGCCGAAAACGCCGTCTTTTTTCAGTTCATCCAGCAGATATTGCTTTCCCTCTTCATCGCAGCAGTATACAGAGGCCTGACCGTCCAGGATCAGACCAATTTTTTTCATTGAGCTGGAATATTCCATGATTGTCTCATTATTTTGAAAGGATGTTTCGCGCATGCGGAAACAGACACGCATCCGCTCCTGCTCCTCTTTGGTTATGTAAGAAAATAAAGTAACTTCCGTCATCGATGTCTGTTTTCCTTTCTGTGCAGAGCACTCTTTCCAGGTGCGGGGCATTCTTTGTGAAACGTTACAGGGATTCCTTGTGATTTGATTTTATAAGTAGTGAAACAGATTGCAAGTATCTGTTTGACTCACTTAAAAGAATACTCTGATTTTGTTGTATTTGCAACAGATTTTCTGCTGCAATGTGGTTATAATACCATCAAGTTCATTCAAAGACCAATAGAAAGGCAAATCAGTAGAAAACTGGTTGTCTGCGTTGACAAATAACGAAGGAGAGATCATATGAAAATCACAGATACCATCAAATATGCAGGCGTAAACGACCATCAGGTAGACCTTTTCGAGGGACAGTATAAAGTTCCAAACGGCATGTCCTATAATTCCTACGTGATCCTGGATGAGAAAGTGGCTGTTATGGATACGGTAGATGCTAATTTTACACATGAATGGCTCGATAATCTGGAGCAGATTCTGGACGGCCGCAAACCGGATTACCTGATTGTACAGCATATGGAACCGGATCATGCGGCAAACGTGGCAAATTTTCTGAAGGTTTATCCGGATACGACAGTTGTGGCAAATGTAAAGACCTTCCAGATGATCCGCAACTTCTTCGGCCTTGATCTGGAGAACCAGAAGCTGGTGGTGGAAAACGGCGGAACCTTAAGTCTTGGCAGACATAACCTTACCTTTGTCTTTGCGCCGATGGTACACTGGCCGGAAGTCATGGTGACGTATGACAGCACGGATAAAGTACTCTTCTCTGCCGATGGCTTCGGAAAATTCGGTGCGCTGGATGCAGAGGAAGACTGGGATGATGAGGCACGCAGATATTTTATCGGAATCGTCGGAAAATATGGCCCGCAGGTTCAGAAGCTGTTAAAGGTGGCTGCCGGTTTGGATATTCAGATCATCTGCCCGCTTCACGGACCGGTTCTTACTGAAAATCTCGGACATTATATCGGACTGTATGATACATGGTCTTCCTATACCCCTGAGACAGAAGGAATTGTAATCGCCTACACTTCTGTATACGGTCACACGAAAAAAGCAGTGGAAATTCTGGCCGATAAACTGCGCGGAAAAGGATGTCCCAAAGTTGTTGTCTACGATCTTGCACGGGATGATATGTCATTGGCATTATCTGATGCGTTCCGTTACAGCAAACTGGTACTGGCCACCACAACTTATAATGCAGGCATTTATCCGTTTATGAATGATTATATCACCCGTCTGGTAGAGCATAATTTCCAGAATCGCACGGTGGGTATTATTGAAAACGGTTCCTGGGCACCGCTCGCTGCAAAGGTTATGAAAGAAATGCTTTCCTGCTGCAAAAAAATAAACTGGCTGGATACGACGGTAAAAATTCTTTCAGCAGTAAATCCGGAAAATAAGGATCAGCTGGAAGCGATGGCTGGCGAGCTCTGCAAAGAATATATTGCGCAGAACGATACACTTGCCAACAAGAACGATATGACTGCTCTTTTCCGGATCGGATATGGTCTTTATGTCGTCACCTCCAATGATGGTAAAAAAGATAATGGATTGATCGTGAATACCGTGACGCAGCTCACCGATACGCCGAACCGTATCGCAGTAAATATCAACAAGGCAAACTATTCCCATCATGTGATCAAACAGACGGGAGTGCTCAATGTAAACTGTCTGTCGGTAGATGCACCATTCTCAGTATTCCAGCAGTTCGGATTTCAGTCCGGACGTAGCGTGGACAAATTTGCCGGTCAGAATGTATACCGTTCTGATAACGGTCTTGTCTTTCTGGATAAATACATCAATGCATTTATGTCACTGAAGGTGGAGCAGTACGTTGATCTTGGCACACATGGAATGTTCATCTGCAGTGTGACGGAGGCCCGCGTGATGAACGATCTCGATACGATGACCTATACCTACTATCAGAAAAATGTAAAACCAAAGCCTGAAACGGAGGGAAAGAAAGGATTTGTCTGCAAGGTGTGCGGATATATCTATGAAGGCGATGAACTTCCGGATGACTTTATCTGCCCGCTGTGCAAGCATGGAGTGGCTGATTTTGAACCGATTGAATAGTGTGTAATTGTAACTGTTCAGAGCCAAGCAAAATTTCATAAAACAGGTGGAAAATGCTTGTATTTTTAAGCCTGTTTTTGAAATTTTATTTGGCGGATACGCCACACCGACGAAATGCGTAGCATTTTGGAGGTTGGCTCTGAACAGTTACGTGTAATTAATGAAAAAGTAAAAGATTTAGAAACAAGAGGCAGCGTCAAATTTTTTCGGACGCTGCCTCTGATTTGTGGAAGTGTTCTACAGGTTTAATTTGCTGAAGGCAAAAACGTAACGCTGAAATTTCGTGTTAAAAGGATTATAATCGCAGCCGTGCGCCATGCAGATGAGCCCCTGTTTGTATGAACAGAATTATGTATGATTGTAAAATTACAGGATGCTCACAGCTCGAGCCGCATATACACAAGCTCCTGAAAACCTGCCGTTTTGGAGCGAAATCCCTTCGGATTTCGACCGTATTCCTGAAAGCCAACGCTCTGATACAGTGCGATAGCTCTGGTATTGTCTGCGACAACGTCCAGTTCCAGCTGAACATATCCGGCTTCTTTAGCGCACTGCACGCAAGCGTTGATCAGTGCGCGGCCGATGCCAAATCCCCAGTATTCTTTTAGAATGCTGATTCCGAATTCAGCGCGGTGTTTTACCTTATATTTTGCACCGACTGCATCAATTCCGGCAATACCGGCCAGTATTCCGTCTTTGAAAGCCAGAATTTCAATTTCATTTTCACTGTCTGTTTTCTTCTGCAGATATTCCGCTTCCTCTGCGACGGTGTGACTGCTTTCCTCCAGATAAGACAGCAGGTAGTCTGTTTCCATATGTGTCTGCATAAAAATATCGAGCATTGCTGCTCCATCTTCGGCGGTGCCGTTTCGCAGCTGGAGTGTAGTTCCGTTTTTTAATGGGATTGTCTTTTCATATTTCATGGGCGAATACCTTCTGGATTTTGAGTGAAAGCAGGTGTTTTGCGTTTATGCTTTAAGAAACCGCAGCCAGTCATTGAAATTCCTTTTTAGTTCTTTGCTTTTGCTGCATTTCTGCGTTCGCGTTTCTCTTCCAGATTGGAAACGACGATCGTGCAGGCTGCATCGCCTGTGATGTTGACGGTTGTACGGCCCATATCAAAGATACGGTCGATACCTGCTACCAGTGCGATACCGTCTACCGGAAGTCCCACAGAAGTAAGTACCATAGCGAGCATGACCATACCTGCGCCCGGTACACCTGCCGTTCCGATTGATGCCAGTGTTGCGGTGAGCACGATGGTCAGCATCTGCGGAAGTGTCAGATGAATGCCATAGCAGGCTGCGATAAAGATTGCACAGACACCCTGGTAAATTGCGGTACCGTCCATGTTAATCGTGGCGCCAAGAGGAAGAACAAAAGAGGCCACTTCTTTTTTTGCACCGAGCTTTTCCGTGCAGCTCATATTGATCGGAAGTGTTCCTACGGAAGAAGCACTGGAAAATGCAAACATGATCGCCGGAAGCATGCCCTTGAAGAATTTGACCGGGCTCATACCACCCATCGTCTTTACGGTGATGGAATAAACGACAACGGCATGTACGATGTAGCAGATGTACGCGGCGAGAAGTACCATCGCCAGAGAACCGATAATGGCCGGTCCGTTTGATGCGATGACCGGACAGAGCAGACAAAAGACACCGATCGGGGAGAGCTTTAAGATCAGCTCCATACATTTCATAAAAATATCATTGAGGTCGTTGAACGCATTGACAACGCGGATGTTTTTTTCGCCGACCAGAATGATAGAAAATCCGAGCAGAATTGCCATTACGATGATCTGGAGCATGTTCGCCTCAACCATCGGGGAAACGAAATTGGACGGGAAAATGTTTACCAGTGTGTCCATAAATGAGGTAGAAGCAGCCGCTTCGTAGCTCAGATCAGTTGTCGCAACGACCGGAAACAGACCCTTGAACAGATTTCCGCCGATCAGTCCGACGGTAACGGCAAATGCGGTCGTACAAAGATAAAAGCATACCGTTTTCAGTCCAATCGCGCCGACTTTTCTGATATCGCTCATGGAAATAATACCGCACATGATCGAAAACAGGACGATCGGAACGACGATAAATTTCACGAGATTCAGAAAGATCGTACCGAATGGCTTGATGTACGAATTTGCGAAATCCGCATGGCTCTGGATAAGCAGACCGACCAGGATCGCAAGGATCAGCGCGATAAAGATTTGCATTGCGAGTGACATTTTTTTCTTTTGTTGTTTCATAACTACAACTCCTTTAACTGAAAGTTTTTCTGAAAAAGGGCATTGCCATTGTAGCAATGCCTTTTCGTTACTTTGATTATATCAGCTTTCTGTGCCAAGCACAATCATTATCTAAACAAAATCTTTACGCTTCTGCTCTCTCTCCGTAATAGTAAAATCCCATACATTCCTTCAGATAAACAGGAACAATCTCTCCGATCATCGAAGCATCGCCCGGGAAATGAACGAGCAGGTTGTTGCTGAGACGCCCGGTGACCAGATGGCTGTCCTGCTCATTGACGGATTCGACAAGTACCGGAAGTGTCTGTCCCTGTACACGCAGGGACTGCTCTCTTGAGATATCCTGCACGAGCGTGAGCAGACGGTTGAAGCGGTCTTTCACGACATCTTCCGGGATCTGGTTTTCCATTGCGGCGGCCGGGGTGCCGGTACGTTTCGAATAGATGAAAGTGAAGGCGCTGTCGTACCGTACTTTGCGGACGACATCAAGCGTTTCCTGGAAATCCTCTTCTGTCTCGCCCGGGAAGCCGACGATGATGTCTGTTGTGAGGGAAAGATCCGGAATCTCACGGCGCAGTTTTTCGGCAAGGGCGAGATACTGCTCTTTTGTATAGCGGCGGTTCATGCGGCGCAGAATCTCGGTACTTCCGGACTGAAGCGGCAGATGCAGGTGACGGCAGATTTTTTTTGAGTGCTTCATTACCTGGATCAGCTCATCAGAGAGATCCTTCGGATGTGACGTCATGAAACGGATGCGTTCCAGTCCATCGATCTTTTCCACCTCGGTGAGCAGCTGAGCAAAAGTGATCGGCTCCTCCAGATTTTTTCCGTAGGAATTGACGTTCTGGCCAAGCAGCATGATTTCTTTTACGCCGTCTGCAACAAGAGTACGGATCTCTTTTAAGATATCTTCCGGTCTGCGGCTTCGCTCCCGTCCGCGGACGTAAGGAACGATGCAGTAGCTGCAGAAGTTGTTGCAGCCGAACATGATGTTGACACCGGATTTGAATGGATAAGTACGCTCAGCCGGAAGATCCTCCACAATTTTGTCGGTATCTTTCCAGATATCGAATACGGTGCGGTCGGATTCCATTGCGGTCGTCAGAAGTTCGGCAAACTTGTAAATGTTGTGGGTACCGAAAACAAGATCAACAAAGCGGTAGCTTTTTTTCAGTTTTTCGATGACTTCCGGTTCCTGCATCATACACCCGCACAGACTGATGAGCATATGCGGATTTTTCTTTTTCAGTCCGTTTAAGTAGCCGAGGCGGCCATATACCTTCAGATTGGCGTTCTCACGGACGGTACACGTATTATAGAGAACGAAATCAGCTTCCTCGTTCTCCGTAAGTTCATAGCCGATCAGCTCAAGGATGCCGCGCAGCTTTTCGGAGTCGCGGGCATTCATCTGGCAGCCAAAGGTTTTGATACAGGCCTGCAGCTTTCGGCCAAGCTCTGCTTCCTTTTGGGCAAGCAGTACCCGGGCCTTTTTCATAAAGTAATACTGGCGCTGTGGTTCCTGCGCCGGAGCACCCTGCGACAGGTCGATCTCGTCAAAATTTATCTCGTTTGTCATGGAATATCCTTTCTGTTTCTGATCTGAAGCGTGTACGGAAAATGCTTTCCGCGGCATGTGTGTCATAATTTGCGGAAATGATTTTTAAACACACATGGGTACCGTTTTGGTACGCTTTGGCAGGTTATGGTCTTACCTGCCCATTACCGAAAATAATATATTTTACAGTCGTCAATGCTTTCAGACCCATTGGGCCGCGTGCATGCAGTTTCTGTGTACTGATGCCGATCTCGGCGCCAAACCCGAATTCAAAGCCGTCCGTGAAACGGGTGGAGGCATTGACATAAACGGCAGCCGCGTCGATCTCATCAAGAAAACGCAGTGCGTTGCTGTAATTTTCCGTGATGATTGCTTCGGAGTGGCCGGTGTTGTAGCGGTTGATATGAGCGATGGCTTCATCGAGGGAAGCTACTGTCCTGACCGAGAGTATGTAATCAAGATACTCTTTGCCCCAGTCCTCTTCCGAAGCGGCAGTGACATGATCTGCAGCACCGCCAAGTGCGTCGAGCGCGGATGGATCACAGCGCAACTCGACCCGGTGCTCATCCAGTTTTTTCTTCAGTGCAGCAAGCAGCGGTTTTTCGATCTTTTCGTGTACGACAATCGACTCACAGGCATTGCAGACACCGATACGCTGAGTCTTTGCATTGTTGATGATCCGGACAGCCATGTCGAGGTCGGCGCTTTCATCAACGTAGATATGGCAGTTTCCGGTACCAGTCTCAATGACCGGGATCGTGCTGTTTTTTACGACAGCCTGGATCAGCCGGGCGCTTCCGCGCGGAATCAGCACATCGACATACTCTCGCAGCTGCATAAAACGGGTTGTAGTCTCCCGGTCTGTCGTTTCGATCAGCTGGATCGCATTTTCACAGACACCGCAGTCTTTCAGTGCTTTTTGTAATACGGATACAATTGCCATGTTGGAGTGGATCGCATCACTGCCACCCTTTAAAATTGCGGCATTTCCGGTCTTAAAGCACAGGCCGAATGCATCTGCGGTGACATTTGGCCGGGATTCATAGATGATGCCGACGACGCCGAGCGGTACGCGTTTCTGTCCGATCAGCAGCCCGTTGGGCCGTTTTTTCATCTCTTCCACCTCGCCGATCGGGTCGTCCAGCCCCGCAATCTGGCGCAGCCCTTCAGACATACCGGCAATACGGTCGTTATTTAACGCAAGGCGGTCCTGCAGGCCTTCCGGCATATGGTTTGCGCGTGCCGCAGCAAGATCCTTCTCGTTTGCAGCAAGCAGCTGGTCGCGGTATTCTTCAAGATAGGCGGCAGCGCGCAGCAGTGCTTCATTTTTGGTATTGGTGGAAATGCGGCGCAGTGCAGTCTCTGCCTGTTTTGCATTTTCTCCAATGCGGGTCAGGAGTGTATCCGGATCGGCAAAACTCTGCTCTTCTGTGAAAAGATACTGCGGTCGGATGTCGTGCGGCCTGGAAGGTACTTCGTCTACGATCTGAAAATCAAATGCGGCCGCAACGGTTGTATGATGCGGATGCGCACTTAAATAACGGTCATAAAAGCCTTTTCCATAGCCACAGCGGTTGCGGTGGCTGTCAAAGCCGACTCCTGGCACGATCAGGAGAGCATCTTCATCGTCCGCCGGATTTACTGCATCCGGCTCTGGAATCTGGAAGTAACCAGGATGGAGGTCGTCATAGCTTTTGATGTAAAAGTAATCCATTGTTTCGCCTGCTACTTTTGGCGCAGCTACCTTTTTACCGAGCCGCCACGCTTCCTCGATCAGCGGACGCATGCAGACCTCACCATTGTAATCCATGTAGGTGTAGAGACAGTCTGTTTTTTGAAACTCCGGAAGGGAGATGATTTTCTGACAGATCAGGCTGCTCTTCGCAGTGATCTCTTCCGGTGTCAGTGCTTTTCTTCTGGCAAATACAAAACGTCTAATTTCCTTTTTTTCCATTTTTTCCATAGCGTGCCTCGTATTTTTCTCCAAGATTTTCGATGCTTCCGTCTTTGTTCAGGATATCGATGTGATCGAGCTGGCTCTTGAGGTTTCCGCGGATCGCCTCGAGGTATTCGCTGCGGAGCATGGCCTGCTCTCTTCGTTCCTGCTCAGTCAGTCCTTCTGCTTTTGATTTTCGTGCAAGCTCGTTGATGCGTGCTAATTTGGTTGAATCCATGGTGTACTCGTACTCCTTTTTATTATGTCAGGCGGGCGTTTTTTGCCCGGTCTGCTGTTGTTTGGCTGATCAGAGTTTTCTGATCGTGGACAGTTTCTGTCAGCAGTTAAAGGTTAACCCGTAGTTATTCTTCCAGAATGTCCGCCAGATAAAAGTTCTCGTCGTAATGGCCGGCGAACAGGGTACCGATCGGTCGGCCCTGCAAAAGGCGGTGAATGACATGAAAATCATCTCCGTTTGCGATGATCATATCTGCACCGGAAGCGGTGGCAATCCGGGCGGCAGAAAGCTTGGTGGCCATTCCGCCTGTGCCGACACTGCTGCTGCTCCCTTTTCCCATTTTCATGTAGTGTTCGTCAACTTCTTCGACAAGATCGATAAAACGTGCCTGTGGATTTTTATGAGGATCATCGGTATACAATCCGTCGATATCAGAGAGCAGGATCAGCAGATCCGCATGCGTGAGCGCTGCTACGATCGCGGAGAGCGTATCGTTGTCACCGAACTCAATCTCATAGGTGGAAACGGTATCGTTTTCATTGACGATCGGTATCGCGCCGATTTTCATAAGCTCATCGAACGTGTTGGAGGCATTCATGCGGCTTAAGTTGTCTGTCATTGTGTTTTTTGTCATCAGGATCTGTGCGGCGCGGTGGCCGTATTCACTGAAGAGCTTCTGATACGTCATCATCAGCTGCGCCTGGCCGATCGCAGCACAGGCCTGTTTTTCTGCCACATTGGATGGGCGGTGATGAAATCCGACGGCTTGCCTGCCGACAGCGATGGCTCCGGAAGAGACCAGGATCACGTCTTTTCCCATATTTTTTAAATTGCACAACTCCCGCACAAGCACCTCAAGCTTTGTCAGGTTCAGTGCTCCTGTCTGCGCATGGGTGATAGAGGAACTGCCGATCTTGATTACGATGCGCTGTTTGTCTTTCAGTTTTTCTCTGAAATCCATTGTAATATTCTCCTTTGCGTTCTGTTTTCCGATACGATAGTCAAAGCGGATATTCGTAATCCGCTTCGCTGTCTGCCTGATCCGGTTAACTCTCAAATTACCGCAGCAATCCAGCCCTGCGCAGCAGCTTGATCAGTACATGGCCTTTCGGGAACAGGGCGAGCTCTTCTGCCGTGATGCCGCGGAAGGAGATCATTCCGATGCCATATACACAGACACCTGCCAGAATGCCCATGATCGTGGAAATAGTGTTTCCGGCAAATACATGGAAGACACTGTAAATGATATAGGCAGCGGCTCCCATAATGATCGAAACAATAGAAGGCACGATAAAAGTTTTGTACCACTCCTGACGGTAGCCGAGGAAACGGTTGATTGCCACTGCATTTAACACGCAGACAACGAAAGCAAAGAAGATATTTGCATAGACGACTGCATAGATGTTCAGATTAAATACGGTGAGCAGGACGTAAAGCAGGATGAAATGCAGAACCAGCGCGATGCTGTTGTTGATCAGAGGTGTCTGGAGCTTGCCGAGACCCTGCAGGATACCGGTTGTCAGCGTGGAGAGCGCGTAGAGTATGATCATCAGAGCACCAACCTGCATGATGCCGACTGCGAGTGCTCTTCCATTTTCAAGATTCGGGTACAGCATGGTAAGAATCGGCTTTGCAAGTGCAGCCATACCGGCCGCACACGGAATCGTGATGATCATTGTAAAGCGGATGGAAGTACGGATCTTCTGCTTTGCCTCATGTTTGTTGTGGTTTGCCATTGCTGCGGTCAGACTCGGAACGACGGACGGAGCCAGGCAGGATGCCAGAGAAAGCGGCACATTCATCAGGACACGGAACTGCCCGGAGTATATTCCCCAGATCGTACCGTACTGAGATTCAGTGTAGCCCTGGCCAAGCAGAGCTTTGTTGAAAATACCCTGGTCGGCTACATTGCTGATGTTGTAGATGAGCGTGCTCAGGACGATCGGAACGATCGTGAGCATCATTGTGCGGTAGATAGCCTTTGAGGATTCCGTTTTTCCGCTGTGGTCACGGCGCATCTGGCGGCGGATTGCCGATTTCTGCGTCGTATAAACAAACATCATAAAAAGCATCGCAACCGTGATGCTTGCAACCGTACCGAATGTACCGCCGGCGGCTCCCCACGCAGGACCGAGTGAATCGTTGCCGTTTTCGGCGGCGAGTGACATGCCGTAGCTGTACATAATACCTGCGCAGACGACGGTCACGATTGCGTTGACGATCTGTTCGATGACCTGAGAGACTGCGGTCGGAACCATATTGGAATAGCCCTGAAAATAGCCGCGGAACGTGCCGACGATCGCAAAAATGAAAATGGCCGGAGCAAGTACCCGCAGGCCATAGACGGCAAGCTCATACGACAGAAAGTATTTTGTGATCACACCGGCAAAGATATAGGTAAGCAATGCCAGTGCGCCGCCTGAGATTACGGCAAACCGCATAGCGCACAGAAATACCTTGTGGGCGTTCTTATATTCTCCCTTATGAAGGCGCTCAGAAACCAGCTTCGAGACTGCGAGCGGCAGTCCGAAGCTGGAGATCATGAGCACGATGTTGTAAATTTCATTTGCGGTGGAATAATAGCTGTTTCCCTCATTTCCGAGGATATTTGTCAGCGGGAACCGGTATACCATTCCGATCAGCTTTGCGATGATCGATGCAGCTGCCAGAATGGAACCCTGCACCAGATAGTTTTTACTGTCTTTCTTCTTCTCTTTCACGTTTGACCTCTTGTATTCAGCCGGTATAAGATGCGGTATCCGAATATACGGCTGCATTGCCGCTGCAGGAATCGAGTACAATGCAGACCCATGTCTTGCCCTGATTCAGTGTGATCTCATTTCCGTCTGCATCGTAGTAATGTGTGACGCCAAAGTTTTCATTGGCGAATGGATCTTCCGTATTGATGTTATCTTTTTTCCAGGTGATATCAATCGCTTTTCCGTTCGTAATGAATTTGCCGGCTCCGCCGGAAAGCACATCAATATTCAGGTAGCCGTTGTCATCAAATTTTTCCCAGGGGCAGTACTGGAAGATAATGTTGTCGTAGGTGAGGGCGTTTCCGGTCAGATAATCTGTCTGCACGTCGCCATACTGATAGCGTGTGTATTTCCCGGTTTCTGCGTCATATACAAAATATGGATGGTTGTATTCATAGCCCGGTGCTGCCACAACAGCATCCTCTCCGCCATCCAGGGTGACCCGCTCACCGTCGGCGGCAAACTGATAGTGGCCATTTGTACCGAGGTATTCATCGGAATAATCCGTCGGGTAATTCATATAGTCAATGCCCGCCTGGATCCGGTCATAGTCCGTAAATACATTGTGCGGAGCCGGGAAATCCTCCGAGCGGTAGTAAACGGTATCGCCGACTGCATCGAGTCCGCTCAAATTCAGTGTAGAGTCCAGATTTAAAAGATCAAGAGCATAGACCGCCTGTCCGAAATGCAGGTAATACGTATTGAACTCACGTGCGAAATAAACATAGTAATTTCTGCAGCTGCGTACACTTCCGATGCGCTGTACATCCTGATAGTCTTCAAAGATACCCATCAGTCTTGTGATACCGCCCTCGACCGGAGCTTCATAAACGACTTCCGCATTGGCGATGCCGGACTGCGGGAGCGCATCCTGAATGTTGTTGAGCATGACAGAAATCGCTTTTTTACGTCCAATGGATTCCGGCACAGGCTTTCCGGTCAGAAAGCTGCGCACCATCGTATCTTCCTGGGCTGATACGGACAGTGTTCCGGCAAAAGCTGCGGTGAGCATGGTGAGCGCTGCTGCGCCTGCGATCAGTCGTTTCCGGTTCTTCTTATTTATAAACTGTTTCATATGCTGTTCTCCTTTTCTATTTTTACTGTCTGCTGATTCCGAGCTGCTGCAGGATCTCTTCCTGCAGGCGTTCCATTTCAGCGGCGTCCTCTGGTGTCATATGGTCGTAACCCATGAGATGCAGCATGCTGTGGGCGATCAGAAACGCATATTCTCTTCTGCGTGAATGACCGTACTCTTCTGCCTGGGCAGCTACTTTGTCCGCGGAGATCACAATGTCACCGAGCAGCAGTTCGCCGGAATCCGGATCAAAACAGTCCTCGCTGTCTTCCTCCAGAAACGAGAAATCGCCGGGTGTCTCATAATTTACCATCGGAAAAGACAGGACATCCGTTGGGCGGTCAATCTGCCTTTGCTCGAGATTGATGCGGTGGATTTCATCGTCGTCTGTGATCAGAATGCTGACCTGTGCTTCATAAGGGCAGTCCATGTAATCAAGCGCACAGGATACGACATCCTGTGCAACACCGTACAGATCAAGACCGAGATCAAGACTGCTTTCATTTTCAAAATCAATGGTCATACTATCCCTCCTTATGCGCCGTGTTTTTCCGGTGCGTTTTTCTGGTGTTTTGCAGTACGTTTTTCTTTATATGCTTCTTTTTTCTCATAATCTTCATAAGCGGTGACAATCTTCTGAACCAGCGGGTGGCGGACAACGTCTTTGCTGGTCAGCTGACAGAAAGAAATCTCGTCCACTTTTCCGAGTACCTTCATTGCTGTATCAAGGCCGGACGGCATGCCGCCTGGCAGATCTTTCTGAGTCTGGTCTCCGGTGACGACTACCCTGGAACCAAATCCGATTCTTGTCAGGAACATCTTCATCTGTGCCGGAGAGGTATTCTGTGCCTCGTCCAGAATGATAAAGGCGTTGTCAAGCGTGCGGCCACGCATGTAGGCGAGCGGTGCGACCTCGATCAGGCCTTTTTCCATATTTTTAAGGAAACTCTCGGATCCCATGATCTGATACAGCGCGTCGTAGAGTGGGCGCAGGTAGGGATCGACCTTACTCTGCAGGTCGCCAGGAAGAAATCCCAGCTTCTCGCCTGCCTCGATGGCCGGACGCGTCAGGATGATGCGGCTGACTTCCTCATTTTTAAAGGCAGTGATGGCCATTGCCATGGCCAGATACGTTTTACCGGTACCGGCCGGACCCACACCGAAAACGATCATTTTTTTTCGGATCGCATCGACGTAGGCCTTCTGGCCGAGTGTTTTTGGCTTAATCGGCTTTCCGTTTATTGTGTGACAGATACAGTCACTGTCGATATCGACGATTGCATCCTGCTTTTCTTCATAAGACAAAGAAATTGTATAATCCACATTTTGCTCTGTGATCGGTGTCCCGTGCACAGCCAGGGTATCGAGGCTCTCAAAAATTTTTTTCGCGCGCAGTGCATTCGTCGGACTTCCCAGGATCCGGATTTCTCCGTCACGGCTAAGCACAGTGACCTGAAGTGCACGTTCAATTTTTTTTACGTACTGGTCAAACTGGCCGAAAAGTTCCCTCTGGCGCTCTGCCGGGACGGTCAGAGTCGTTTCAATCATACTCATCTTGCGGTAATTCCTCCTTCACGTCCGATCCTGCAACTCTTTTGACGGCACTTTCTTCTGCCACCAGTGTTCCCGATGCAATCGCGGATTTTTCAGTCCACTCTATTTTAACATTATTTTCAAATATTTGAACCCCTTTTTCCTCTAAATTTTTTCTAAATAACTGTAAATTTGCCTGCAAAAGCGACAAAAGCTGTGCATTTGTGAGGCATTTTTCCAGATATTCATATTCTTTTGCCCTGTAGGTTTTCAGAAAAACGGGCAGATAAAAGTTTTTAGAAAGGTGCAGCTGCCGGATGTCGCAGGTAAGGTCAAAGTGGCCATCTGCTGAAAAAGAAGACGGAAAAGCAGATGGAATAGAAAATGGCTGGCCGAGGATCTCAAGTGCGGTGTGTTTCCAGATGTGGCCGGTATAGTTTTTTTCCTGAATATTTCGCTGTGCTTCGTCAAAATAGGAAAATTCACAGCGGATCCGGATATCCGCATCGGCCGCTGTATAACGGTAATGGCTGATCTCGCCGCTGTCATCGTATACCGGAAGAACGCCGGTGACAAGGATCTGTCCCTCTTCTACCGTATCTCCGGCAGAAACGAGAGGAAGGCCGCTGCGTACGTAGATCGATGTGACGGTACCACTTTTGGCGGCAACAAGGCTGGAGGATTCCTTCAGTGTACGCACGGTACTGCCCAAAATGGCGGCTGTGTCTTTTTTGGAAAAGCGTCCCTCGCGGACATGAATATTCAGCTGCGTACCGGTAAGCTCAACTGCTGCCCAGGAAAGTGACGGAAATTCCCTGCGCAATGCGGCGGCAAGTGCTTTGCAGTCCACACGGCTTTTTTTCATGCCGTGAAAGATGCCTGACTGATCAAGATATTCCATTAAAACGTCATCGGTCAAGGTGAGATTTCCATCGATATGAATGTTCCAGATATGGGAAGAGAGCCAGAACAGGAGAAAAAAAGCGACAAGAACTCCGGCCGGAAAGAGCTTTCGCCTGCGGAAGCGAAAAAGTATAAAAGGAAGGCCGCAGCGTCTCACGATGCGCAGCCGGACATGGCATTTCCGCAGAATCGGGCGAAGGGCGAAAAAATCTTTTTTCAGAAGAAAAACCTCGTACCCCTCACCGGATGGGAGCAGATCCCAGAGGCGAATCCGGTGAAAGGCACAGAGGTTAAAAAAACGGTCACACGACGTTCCGGAGACCCGGATTCGTATGTAACCCTTTGCAAAATCCAGAAAGTGTGATTCCATAGCCGTCCCGGGCGGAGCGCATCACTCAGGAAAAAACAGGCTTTTGATCCGGCCGGAAATTTCGATCTCATCACTTGTGTAGGACTCGATCTCGAGATGGCTGCCGAGAATACAGAGGCAGCCTTTTCTGGTCAGAAGCCGGATCTCCTCGCAGGAATAGCGGGAAATGCCGCGAAAGTTTTCCACACGCACATAATTCTGTCCGTGTAGGGAAACAAATGCGGTTCCTTTTGCCAGGTCATCCGGGAGCTGGAGCGCCCGGAGCGTTTTCCCGGAATCGGGGATCTGCTTTTTTGCCATGTGTCTGCTCCGCAGTGTTTATTATTCAGTATATGAGGAATGCGGCGAAGTATTCCCATTTTTATCCGAGTCAAGCAGGCAGCGAAGCGGATTGCAAATATCCACGTTGACCTTCGTCAGGAGAAAAAGGCGGTTAAACGCTTTAAGTAGGTGCGCATCACCAGGGCATTGCTGTTGATGATCTCATGCTTTGTACCGGGCACACGGATCAGGGAGGCGTCCACGCCTCTTCGTCTGAGCTTTCGGATGAATCGGTCCTGTTCTTTTTTGGATACGAGCCGTTCATCGTGTGCCTGGAATAAAAGAACAGGGATCTGGATCTGTCGGTATCCGCGGTACTGCAGGTAGCGGTTCAGTTCTACTGCCGCATGGAGCCAGCCGTAGGACGGTGCGGAAAGCTGGAGCAGAAGATCTTTTTCTCGTTTTTTCTGGTAGAGGTCGAAGCGCCCCCGGGAGGTTCCGCAGCTTTTTTCGAAGTATTCCGGTTTGCCGTAGGGCTTCTGTCCCGCCACATACCGGTCAGAACGACCACTGCGGCAAAAATGTGCAGCGATTCGCTTTGCACTGAGGTATGGCACCGGAGAGGTCAGAGGGCGGATCATCGGGGAAGACAGGATCACTTTTGCAAACAGTGTCGGATCCGCTGCTGCCGCTGCTGCTGCAATTCCTCCGCCCATGGAATGACCGTAAAGATAAAGTGGAAGCTGCGGCAGTGCGTGCTTTACGCGTCTTGCAGTAAAAAGAAGATCTGCGATGTAGCGCTGCCAGGAGTCGATGTGGACGAGGGATAAATCATCCGTCAGGCGATAGCTGTGTCCGTGACCGCAGTGCTCCGGAAAGCAGACGTGATAACCGCTTTGCAGCAGGTAATAAATAAATTCCTTATATTTTTCAATGTTTTCGGTAAAACCATGCGAGACAAGGATGGTTCCTCTCGGAGGCTTTTTGGTGCGGTAAAGCAGTACGTGGATGGCGCGGTCTGCCTCGCGGCAGAGAAAAAAGGAAGCGCCGTGTGCATTTAAATACGGTTCCACGATTTCATTCATGGCCTGTGTGTAGACCTGTTCGGTAAGCAGTCTGGTCATAGCTGCATCTCCTTTCTGAGTGGAGGCGGTACGAAAAAATTAGTTATGAACGTGAAGCGGGTATATGCATAGATCGGGCGCGGCTGTCCGTTTTGCGGTTCTGATGGGTTATTTGTGGTACGGTTCTCCTTTGATGATGCGGAAGCAGCGATAAATTTGTTCAAGCAGGACAACCCGCATCAGCTGATGCGGAAAAGTCATCGGAGAAAAGCTTAAGTGCTCATCTGCACGTTTCCAGACTGTCTGTGAGAGTCCGAGAGAACCGCCGATCACGAAGCAAATATGGCTTTTTCCCTGTACGGTAAGCTGTTCCAGGTGTGCGGCGAGCTGTTCGGAAGAACGCTGCTTTCCCTGGATCACCAGGGCAATGACGTAGGCATCCTCTTTGATACTCTGGAGGATCCGCTGCCCTTCTTTTTCTTTGATCTGCGTTTCCAATGCTTCGCTGGCGCCGTCCGGTGTCTTTTCATCAGGAAGCTCAAGAATTTCAAGACTGCAGTAACGGGACAGCCGTTTACTGTACTCTGCAATAGCGTCACGGTAAAATTTTTCCTTGATTTTTCCGACGGTAATTAAAGTGATTTTCATAGGATCTCCTCGGGTCTGATTAGACAGGCAGGCACTTTATCCCTGTTTTATAAAGTTTTACCTGGTTCTGAACAAGTATATAATGGAAAAGCCGGATGGCGGAGAAACTGCCATCCGGCTCGTTATCATGCGTGATCTCAGAACTGATCGTGGAAACAGATCTGCTCTGCTGTCGTATGAATGAACTTAATTCTTTGATTTCAGGAACTCATCGATTCCCTTTGCAGCTGCTTTTCCTGCGCCCATTGCAAGGATAACGGTAGCTGCGCCTGTTACGGCATCGCCGCCGGCAAATACGCCGTCCTTGGAGGTCTGACCGGTGGTCTCGTCTGCTACGATACATTTTCTGCGGTTCGTATCAAGACCGATAGTCGTAGAAGAAATCAGCGGGTTCGGTGAAGTACCAAGAGACATGATGACGGTATCGACATCAAGGTCAAACTCGGATCCCGGAACTTCTACCGGACGTCTTCTTCCGGATGCATCCGGCTCGCCAAGCTCCATGCGGATACATTTCATGCCTGCAACGCAGTCATTCTCATCCACAAGGATTTCCTTCGGATTGGTGAGGAGATCAAAGATGATACCCTCTTCTTTTGCGTGGTGAACTTCTTCAGCACGTGCCGGAAGCTCTGCTTCACTTCTGCGGTATACAATATGTACTTCAGCACCAAGACGAAGTGCTGTTCTTGCAGCATCCATTGCTACGTTTCCGCCGCCAACAACAGCTACCTTTTTGCCGCGTGCGATCGGTGTGTCGTAATCCTCACGGAATGCCTTCATCAGGTTGTTTCTGGTCAGGTATTCATTTGCAGAGAATACGCCTTTTGCAGTCTCACCAGGGATACCCATAAACATCGGAAGTCCCGCACCGGAACCGATGAAGACTGCCTCAAATCCTTCTTCATCGAGCAGCTCGTCGATGGTGACGGATTTGCCGATAATGACGTTGGTTTCGATCTTTACGCCGAGAGATTTTACGTTCTCTACTTCTTTTGCAACAACATCGAGCTTCGGAAGACGGAACTCCGGAATACCGTAAACGAGTACGCCGCCTGCCTCATGCAGTGCCTCAAAAATTGTGACATCGTATCCCAGCTTTGCAAGATCGCCTGCGCAGGTAAGGCCGGAAGGACCGGAACCGATAACCGCGACTTTCTTGCCGTTCTTTTCTGCGGGAGCAGCCGGCTTGATGCCGTTCTCTCTTGCCCAGTCAGCAACGAAACGCTCCAGCTTTCCGATGGAAACAGATTCGCCCTTGATGCCGCGGATACATTTGCCTTCGCACTGGCTCTCCTGTGGGCAGACACGGCCGCAGATTGCCGGAAGTGCACTGGACATGGAAATTACTTTATATGCTTCTTCGAAGTTGCCTTCTTTTACTTCTTTGATAAAATCAGGAATATTGATGGATACCGGACATCCCTGTACGCATTTTGCATTCTTGCAGTGCAGGCAGCGGGAAGCCTCTTCCATTGCTTCCTCCTTGTTGTATCCAAGACATACCTCGTCAAAATTTGTTGCTCTTACCTTCGGATCCTGTTCTCTTACAGGAACTTTCTTTAATACGTCTGCCATTACTTGTCACCTCCGCAATTGCCGCATCCGCCGTGATGGGTATCGCCCTCACGCAGTTTGAGCAGTGCTCTGCCCTCTTCGGTCTTGTACATTGTCTGTCTCTTCATCGCCATATCAAAATCAATCTTATGGCCATCGAATTCCGGGCCGTCTACGCAGGCAAATTTTACTTCATCGCCGACGATAACACGACAGGCCCCGCACATACCGGTACCGTCTACCATGATCGGGTTCATGCTGACGATGGTCGGGATGCCAAGCTTCTTTGTGGTCAGGCAGCAGAATTTCATCATGATCATCGGTCCGATCGCTACACAGTGATCGTAGGTCTTGCCCTCTTTTGTTACAAGATCTTCAATAACCTTTGTAACCATACCGCTTCTGCCGTAGGAGCCGTCGTCGGTGGTGACGTATACGTTACCGGCTACAGATTTGAATTTATCTTCAAGAATTACGAGATCCTTTGTCTTTGCACCGACGATTACATCCGCATCTACGCCGTGCTCATGCAGCCATTTCATCTGCGGGTAGATCGGTGCAGTACCAACTCCGCCTGCGACGAACAGAATCTTTTTCTTCTTTGTCTCTTCCAGATTTGCTTCCTCGCAAAGCTCAGACGGACGGCCAAGCGGTCCGACAAAGTCGCGGAAAGAATCACCGGCCTGAAGCTTTGAGAATTTCTCAGTAGATGCGCCGATCGGCATGAATACAATCGTAATCGTACCGGCTTCTCTGTCATAATCACAGATTGTAAGCGGGATACGCTCACCTTCTTCATCAGCTTTGACGATGATAAACTGTCCCGGCAGGCAATGCTTTGCAACACGCGGAGCTTCTACTACCATCTGGTAGATATTGCCCGCAAGTTTTCCTGCTTCCAAAATCTTATACATAGTATACCTCCATATCATTTACAGCAGTGAGCTGCCGCATTTGTAACAGAACCGCATGCGATTCCATAAACATCACTTTAGTATAAAACAATAAATCAGAAAATTCAACGGCAAATTTGTCGATATGCGGTGTTTTTCACTGCCTGTCTGTTCTTTTTTGTCGGAATGGAACTCAAAATGGAACTTTTTTCAAGATCCGGTCAGTTCTGTTCCAGGTAATTTTCAAATTCGCTCTCGGACATCAGGATCTTGCGCGGCTTGGTGCCTTCCTCCGGACCGACCACGCCTGCGTCAGAGAGCTGGTCCATGATACGGGCAGCCCGATTGAAGCCGATCTTGAATACACGCTGCAGCATTCCAATGGATGCCTTGTCCTTTTCGATGATGAATTTCCCGGCATCGGCAAAGAGTTCATCCACATCTTCACCGCTGCGGGATGCCGAGGATACCTGCTGTACTTTTTCCATCTGTGCCTGCATGTCGGCGCTGTAGGAAGCGTCGGTATTCTGGCTCTTCAGGAAATCCACGACATCGGAAACTTCTTCGTCGGAGACAAACGCCCCCTGCACACGTGCCGGTTTCTGGTAGCCCTGCGGATAAAACAGCATATCGCCCTTTCCGAGCAGCTTTTCTGCGCCGTTCATATCGATGATCGTCCGGGAGTCAACGCCCGAAGAAACAGAAAATGCGATACGCGACGGCATGTTTGCTTTGATCAGTCCGGTGATGACATTGACGGACGGACGCTGTGTGGCAATGATCAGATGGATACCTGCCGCACGCGCCAGCTGCGCCAGACGGCAGATGGAATCCTCGACTTCACCCGGGGCAACCATCATGAGGTCAGCCAGCTCGTCGACGATGATCACGATTTGCGGAAGTTTTTTCGGCTTATTCGGATCGTCGATGTCTCCAAGGGCTTCGATCTTCTGGTTGTAGCCCTTTAAGTCACGTACGCCGTATTCTGCGAATTTATTGTAGCGGTCGGTCATTTCCGCCACGCCCCAGTTCAGCGCTCCGGCTGCCTTTTTCGGATCAGTCACAACCGGGATGAACAGATGCGGGATGCCATTGTAGACACTCAGCTCGACGACCTTCGGATCAATCATAATCAGCTTGACATCCTCCGGCTTTGCCTTATACAAAATGCTCATGATCAGCGTGTTGATGCAGACGGATTTACCGGAACCGGTTGCGCCGGCAATCAGCAGATGCGGCATCTTGGCGATATCAGCCACGACGGTATTTCCTCCGATATCCTTTCCGACCGCGAAGGCAAGGCTGGATTTGTGAGATTTAAATTCATTCGATTCAAGTAAGTCGCGCAGCGCAACAGAGCTGCCTTTTTTGTTCGGAACTTCAATACCGACTGCGGATTTTCCGGGGATCGGGGCCTCAATACGGATATCGGCAGCAGCCAGATTGAGGCGGATGTCATCGGTAAGCGCAACGATCTTGCTGACCTTGACACCCTGCTGCGGCAGAAGCTCGTATCTGGTTACGTTTGGACCGCAGCTGTAGTTGGTGACGGTCGCATGGACACCGAAGCTGTTGAGTGTCTGCTGCAGCTTGGCTGCTGTTCGTTTGACTTCCTGATCCTGGTCATTTCCGGAGTTCGTCTGCCCGGGTTTTAACAGATCGATCGGCGGGAAAATATACTCTTTGCGCACGGTTTCTGCTGTTTTTGCTGCTGCCTGCTTGACACCTTCTATGCCATCTTGAATTTCCTGCGCAGATGAGCGCGGGTTGCGTCTGGCGCTGTGCTCCGACCCTTCTTCTGCGGCGGATTCGGCTGTTATGCTTCGTGTGGAAGGTGCGGATCGTGTTGTATCCCTGGAGATTTCTTTGACACTTTGGGTAAAGACATGACCGGAGGAAGTGGATGCGCGCAGCTTCGCCTCCTCATCAGAGAGAAAGAAATCATCAGAAATATTCTCATCAGCAGAACCAAAATCCGCTGCATCGCTGGCAGAAAGGAACGAATCGTCGTCCTCCATGCTGACTGCAGAAACAGCATCCGGTTCCGGGTGGGCAGGATGCACGTCTGCATTTTCAGCGGAGAATGCGTTTGACTGGCACATATGGATGGAATCGTCTGCTTTGTCTGCGGATGCGTCAAAGTCAAGTTCGTCGAAGGCTGTACCGGAAAGTTCACGGACTGAGGAATCGTCCACTGTGCTCTGTCTGTGATCCGCAGCTTCCTGGAATGGAAAGTCCTGGAGCTGAGAAAGGAAATCATCCGGAAGATCGGAATCGTCCCCGTCTGAATCCAGATTGATGTAACGCAGGTCTGGTTTTACCCGCTCTTTGGTCTGCATTCCCGCCACAGGCTCTTCTTCTGCGCCAAGAGAAGCGCGCGGAGAAAGAATTTCGCGCACGTCACTGCCGACAGCGGCCGGATCGCCGGTGATCCGGGTATCGAGCGTGACACCGGTAACCTTGTGATCCTGGCGTCGCTGCCT
Source organism: Lachnospiraceae bacterium (assembly GCA_902363665.1). Classification (GTDB taxonomy): domain Bacteria; phylum Bacillota; class Clostridia; order Lachnospirales; family Lachnospiraceae; genus Choladousia. Next base: position 102,621 of record CABJAW010000003.1, read on the forward strand.
TGGAGTCGCCGGAAAATGGATCGGAATATCGATATCCGTTCTCGATGGCTGTGTGGAAAGAGAGGAATCCTGCGGCATCTCTGTCACGGCGTGGGCTGCAGAAACAGGATCAGCTTTCCTGCCAGCGGCTGAATCTGCCGGAGCACTGGCAGCGGTTCGTGCGGATGGCCGTTCTGCGGTCTCCACGATCAGAGAAGGCGTGACATTACGCTGTTCGATGCGGACATCGCTGCGTGCGGAATCGGTGCCTTCCGCCGCGGCCGTGCCTGATTTCCGGCGCTGTGTGCCAGATCGGTTCGTGCGTCCGGAGAAGACCTGGTTTTCGCATTCTCTGCGGTTCGCACGTCTGGTATTTACTGTTTTACGTTCCACCTGCAGCTGCGTCTGGTCAGGAAAATTCGAAAATGTGTTTTCAGAGGCTTCGCGTTCCTCTCTCCACTGGGCGTGGTGTCTGGCGGAAGCTGTATAAACTTCTTTCAGATAGCGGCGCAGCCATTTCAGCAGGGAGCGCTGTGTGATCAGAAGCAGGCAGAGAAGTGCTGCAATGGTCAGAAAAATACCGGTTCCGATTGATCCGAACGCCGGGGTAAGCAGGTGGCAGATTTCTCCGCTGACCGCTCCTCCTCCGGTTTTGCCGTTTGCGCAGTACTGATAGATGTCGAGAATCTTTGCTTCTGAGTAAAAGACAGAATCGCCAAGTCCGAGAAAGCTGCATACGGTAAAATACAGCACCGTTCCGGCCAGAGTTTTGAGTACGGAGTGGTAGCTTCCGTGGTTTGAAACCAGAAAACCGGATGCAAATGCAAGAAGAATCGGAAGCAGGTAGGCCAGTGTGCCGAAAAGTCCGAAGGAAAGATTTGTAAGAAAATCGCCGATATACCCGCCAAAGCCGAAATAACTGAAGAAAAGGAAGGCGCAAAGCGCCCACAGAATCAGCAGGGTGGCTTCTTTTGCAAACGGGGACAGCAGCCGGCGTTTTGTGGCTGGTTCAGCCGCATGGATCACCTCCTGTTTTTTCGAAACAACAGCAGCATTTCCGGAGGAGCTGCTGCTGCGTTTTTTTGTGGAGGAAGAAGTACGGCTGGCGGCTGTCTTTGCCGTGGCCTTTTTTGTTCCCGGTTTTTTGGTTTTTTGTACTGGTGTTTTTGTATCAGTGTCAGGTTTCTTTTTTGCTGCTTTTGCTGCCAAAATTCGGCCTCCATTTCTATATTTCTATATCATTTCTGTCCATACATTCGTTTCCTGAATATGGAGTTTGTTTGCAGATGATGTCAGGCTATCTGCTTTGCGTTATTGGGCATCTGTTTCTTATGGTGTCTTTTTGGATGGGAGCAGAAAATCAGATCAGAAAATGCCCCGCAATCGCCAGAAGGCCTGCTGCGAAACAGTACCAGGAAAAATATTTGAATTTTTTGCCGCGCACGACAATCAGCAGTGCTTTGATACAAATGTAGCCAACGACTGCTGCGACGACCATTCCGGCGAGATAAACGCCAAGCGTGCCTGCGTTCACTGATTCGGCAGCGGCATCTTTTATTTCCAGCACTGCTGCCCCAAGTACGGCAGGAATGGAAAGAATAAACGAATACTTTACCGCAAATCGGCGATCCATACCGCAAAGCAGGCAGGCCGTGATCGTGGTGCCCGAGCGGGAAAGACCAGGAAGAGTGGAAAGTCCTTGGGCGATGCCGATCAGAATACCATTTTTACAGGTGATTTCTTTTGGCAATTTGCGCCCTTCCGGAGAATTATCCGCGATCAGCAGCAGGACGCCAGTCATCAGAAGACAGATTCCCGGAATCAGGAGGGTATTGGATGCAGCTGCGACGAGCTGTTTTCCGACAACTCCGATCAGTGCGGTCGGAATTGTGGATACCAGAATCAATACCACAAATTTTCGGTAATTATTATGTACGACGCGTCGGTATTTCAGAGAGGTCCCGTGGATTTTATTGAGAAAGAAAATCCGAAGATTAAAAAACAGATCTCCGATCATTTTAAAAAATTCCACGATCATCTTTCCAATGTCTTTATGATAGACGATAAAAATTGCGGCAAGCGTGCCAAGGTGCAGAAGAATGTCAAACAGCATGGTGCTGCCGGTGTTTATATGGAAAATATTCTGCAGGATTGCAAGATGGCCGGAGCTGCTGACCGGAAGAAATTCGGTCACACCCTGCACGATCCCGAGGAAAACAGATTGTATGATATTCATGATAAGCCTCCCGTTTCATTTATCCCGGCACTTATTATAGCAAAGAATACGTGCCGGGACAAGCGTACATTCTGTTAGTTTTCATATCCTTTTTGATCGTTGATGAGCGCGTACAGCTTTGTAAGCGCCTGGCTGATTCCGCCGATCTCATTGATCAGTCCTTCCCGGACGGCGTCCTCTCCGACCAGGATTGTACCGAGATCCTTTGTCAGGATACCGGTATCAAGCATCAGATCCTCAAGCCGTTCGCGGGAGGCCCTGGAATGCGCGGCGATAAAGCCGAGGATGCGGTCCTGCATTTGTTTGAAGTAATCGTACGTCTGGGGAGCGCCGATAACTGTGCCGCTCATGCGCACCGGATGAATGACCATGGTACCGCTCGGCACGATAAACGAATAGTCCGTGGATACGGCGATCGGAACGCCGATGGAATGGCTGCCGCCGAGCACAAGGGATACGGTTGGCTTGCTCAGGGATGCGATCATCTCCGCGATCGCAAGGCCGGCCTCGACATCGCCGCCGACCGTGTTGAGCAGCAGCAAAAGCCCGTCTGTATCCGGGCTGTCTTCGATCGCGGCAAGCTTTGGCAGTACGTGCTCATATTTGGTGGTCTTGGAATTGCTCGGCAGGCATTCATGCCCTTCGATCTCTCCGATCACACTGAGCAGATAAATCCGGTGCGCAAGCTCAAGGCTGCCTGTTTCGCGGATACTTTCCCTTTGTTCTTTCCGGCTTTCTTTTGCAGGCGGAGCGGATGATGCGCTGCCCTGTCCGGATTCTCTGTCCTGATCCATAGCTGTTTCCTCCTTGAATTTTATTAAAACGCATGAGGTTAGTATGTCCGGAAAAAGAAAATTGATGCAAAAGAAGTCCTTTCACAGAGATGCTCTGTAAAACAGGGTTAAAAATCCCCCGCAGCCATTGAAATTCAACGAATGCAGGGGAATCCATTAAAGGTCAGGATAAAAAGTATTTTTCGGCCAGCGTATGTACCATGTCTTCGTAGCGAACCCGGCAATCTTCCAGCTGATGTGATTCGATCAACACGATACACGGGGAGAGATACTCGTCCCAGATGGACTGGTAGATCTCCTTGCGGTCAGGCCGCTGATTGATATGCTTGACGATTGAGGGAGCCACGTCATAATACTCGCGGATCATTTCCTCTCCGCCCGGTGTGCCCGCCAGATAACCGTCACGGTAGGTGCGCAGGAGCCTGAGCTCATAGCAGTCATCCGGCTTGCCGAAGGTTTCACAGACTGCAGTGGTGATGTAGCAGAATTTTTTGTGAAATCCGGCTTCGATGTAAGAGTATTCCGCCGCCTGCAGTGTGGATTTTGGGAATTCCTGTTTCCAGGCTGCAAGGACCTTTTCCGAGAGCGGTACGGAGGAATTTCCGTGAAACTCAAGGATCATCGGAAGGACGAATACGGCCATTGTCAGGTTCATATCCATCAGGTAACGTTCCTTCTGGCTTTTTTTTGTGCAGGAATTGTATTTTTCCGTGCCGTACTTCGCGAGTGCTTCTGCCATATTGGAAAGAAACTGCTCTTTGTCGATGACCGTGTTGTAACCCTGCTCGATCGCATCAAAAGTGGTGATATGCTGCTGGTACATCTTCTGAAAGGAGTCAGCATACGTTTTCTTTTTAAAATACTGCATCGGGTCATCCTCGCAGCAGTCAAGAAGCTTCGGCATTCCTTCAATTCCGGTCAGGTAAGCGTTCATGATTATTCCTCCAGGTTTGTATATACCGCCTGAACGTCATCATCCTCGTCGAGCATATCCAGCGTACGGTTCAGCTGCTTCAGAGCAGTCTCATCAGTAAGTGCAACGTAATTCTGCGGGATCATGGTAACATCAGCAGATGCCATCGGAATGCCTTCTCCCTCAAGCTTCTGCCGTACGGCACTGAAGTCATCCGGCGCGGTGAGGATTTCAAAGCTGTCCTCTTCCTCGGAAAAGTCCTCTGCCCCTGCGTCAAGTGCAAGCATCATCAGCTCGTCCGGATCCATATCACATTCCTCACGGTCGATGATGATCTGTCCCTTCTGATCGAACATGTAGGAAACACAGCCCTGTGTACCGATGCTTCCGTTTCCTTTGGTGAAAGCGTTGCGGACGTTGGATGCAGTACGGTTCTTATTGTCGGTCAGTGCATCAACGATGATTGCGATTCCGCCCGGGCCATAGCCCTCATATGTTACGAATTCGTAATTGACTGTTCCAAGCTCTCCGGCTGCCTTTTTGATGCCGCGATCGATCGTGTCGTTCGGCATGTTGTTTGCTTTTGCCTTTGCGATAACATCACGCAGACGGCTGTTGTTTGCCGGATCAGATCCGCCCTCTTTTACGGCAACGGCGATCTCACGGCCGATGATGGTGAAAATTTTTCCCTTTGCGGCATCGTTTTTCTCTTTTTTATGCTTGATATTTGCAAATTTTGAATGTCCTGACATTATGATTGCTCCTTTTCTTCCTCTTCTTCTTGTATTTTTGAAATTTTTACGAGGCGTACGATTTTGTTTTTCGCCTCGAGGATCTGAAACAGATATCCTTTGTCTTCTACGTCGGCCTTCTCTCCGTCTGCCGGGATATGGTCGAGGCGGGAGATCAGAAATCCGTTCAGAGTATCGTACTCCTCGCCCTCAAAACGGATATCGAGTGTATCTTCCACATCAGAGAGCGGTGTCATTCCGTCCATCAGGAAAGAACCGTCCGGTGTCTGACGGATAAAGACAACATCCTTGTCGTATTCATCCTGAATGTTTCCGACAATCTCTTCCAGAATGTCCTCCATTGTCAGAAGCCCGGCTGTCTGGCCATACTCGTCGGAGACGATGACCATTTGCAGCTTTTCCGCCTGCATACTGCGGAAAAGGTCACTGATTCCGCGGGTCTCCGGGATGAACCGTGCCCTGCGGATAAGATCCGGGATGTCCTTGATGAGCCAGCTGTCATAGGAATCCATCGTATGAAACTTCATGGCATCCTTGAAATGGAGAATGCCAATGATATTGTCGATGTTTTCTTCGTAGACCGGGAACCTGGATACGGGCTGCTCGACCATGAAGGCGATTGCATCCCGCAGATTGATATGACCATCGATGCCGATGATGTTTTTTCGATGGATCATAATATCGCTGGCTTTTTTGTCATCCATCTCAAAAATGTTCTGGATCATCTCTGCCTCATCAGCATCGAGTACGCCCTGTTCATGGCCTTCGTTTACCATGGAAATGATCTCATCTTCTGTTACCTCTGTCTCAAGTGATTTCGGATCAATACCGAACAGACGGATGCAGAGGTTTGAAATGCAGGTCAATACGTATGTAAACGGAAACAGTACCGTCATGACTGCATGGGCAATACCAAAGCGGTGCAGCAGCCAGCGGGAGGCGTTTTTATGGCCGAGCATCTCCGGAATGGAATTTCCGAAAAGATAAAAGAACACGGCAAGCACAGGGAAGATCACATAAAGCGGATACTGCCTCGATGCACGTGTGATAAGATAACCGGCCAGCGTGTACGTGACGGCGGTGAGCAGCCAGACGGTGTGTGTCAGCCGCCCCGGATGATCCTTCAGCTCGCAGACCGGATCCGGCGGACGCCCCTGCGCCGCAAATGCTTCCTCCAGATCACTGTCGGAGATAGAACGGATCGCAGCGAGAAACGCTGTCATAATAAAATTGATAATCAGTAGAAACGCTAACAAAATGGCACCGAATAAGGTACTCGCGTCACTGTCCATAGGGTGTTTTTCTCTCCTTCACCTTTTAAAATAAAAACGGGCCAAAAGACCGCATTATTTAAGACTATACCATTTTCGATGATATTCGTCAAGGTTTGGATGTTTCGTTTTGCAGGAAACCAGACCGTTATGTAGTTCCGGCTTTCTGCCGATCGCTGCCGGACAACTCAAGACTTACCTGAAGTGCCCGGTCAACGCGGGTGAGCATCTCATCGTCCAGATGACAGACACGGTCTTTTAAACGGCGTTTGTCGATGGTACGCAGCTGTTCCAGCAGGATAACGGAATCGCGCACGATCTGATAACGGCCGGCCTGAATCTCGACGTGGGTAGGCAGTTTGGCCTTGTTCATTTTCGACGTGATGGCGGCACAGATCACCGTAGGACTGTGCCGGTTGCCGACATCATTCTGGATGATGAGCACGGGGCGGATTCCGCCCTGCTCAGAACCGACCACTGGCCGCAGGTCTGCATAAAAGATATCGCCTCTCCGAATATTCACACTTCTCACACTCCGATCACAAGGATTTTTTTCTCTGATATCAGTATTTCCCTGTTTCCTTTGTGTATTCACTTCTCTGACCAGTTCGAAGTACTGCTTTGGCCGATCACTTCTTCGGACTGGCTGAACTGTCTGATCAACTCAGATGAAAGCGGATATTCGTAGATTTGCGCAGAATCAGACCAGTGGAGCTTTAGACCAATCAGACCTGCGGAGCTTTGGACCGATCAGTCCTGCGGAGGCATTAATCCAGATAAACCCGTGGGACGCGTTTCCCGATGTCGCAGACGAATTCATATGGAAAACGGCCGGAAAGTGTACCCAGTTCATCAATCGTAATCTCCTCTTCTCCGTCTTTTCCAAGCAGTGTTACCTCATCGAGCAGCTCGGCAGGGATATCTGTGACATCGACCATGAACTGATCCATGCAGACTCTTCCGACGATCGGTGCCCGTCTGCCGCGGATCAGTACACTTCCCTTGCTGCTGAGGCTGCGTGGATAACCGTCTCCGTAGCCGACCGGGATCGTGGCGATGCGCATATCGTGATCGGCTACGAAGGTACCGCCGTAGCTGATTGCCGTGCCTTTTGCGATCTGTTTTATGTATACAACATGCGATTTCAGTTCCATAGCCGGGTGAAGTTCGATGTCTCTTGCAACTTCATCGGACGGATAGATGCCGTAGATCGTGATCCCGGCGCGGACCATGTCCATGTTGACCTCCGGGAGTTCAAGGATTCCGGCGCTGTTTGAGCAGTGGCGCAGGAAATTTTTTACACCTGCATGCTCCAGATTGCGGCAGAAACCGTCAAAACGGCGGAACTGCTGCATTGCAGAGGATTTATCCGTCTCATCAGCTCTTGCGAAATGCGTGAACGCACCCTCGATTGTCAGGTCTGGAATACGGCTGATAGCACTGACTGTGTGGACACTCTCTTCACAGTCTGCAAAACCGATGCGGGACATGCCGGTGTCGACTGCGATATGGATCGGTGCTTTTACTCCCAGTGTCCGGGCGGCAGCAGCAAATTCTTCTGCCATTTTCATCGTGAACACAGCCGGGCGGATTCCGTTTTTGATCATAGCCGGGTAATCCGCTTCAAAGGTATAGCCGAGCACAAGGATCGGCTTGGCGATCCCGGCCTCACGCAGCGCAAGACCCTCTTCTACAGCCGCTACCGCAAAGCCCCAGATATACTCATACGGTTCGACCATCTGTGCGATCGGCACAGCACCGTGGCCGTAGCCGTCCGTCTTGATGACGGCAACCATTTTTACGCCGTCCTTCAGATTTGCTTTCATGTTCTGAAAATTTGCAGCAATCGCCTTTTTATTAATATATGCGGTGATTCTTCCGTTTTTGCCTGACATATAGATTCCTTCTTTCTTTAAGATATCTTTAAGATAATTGAAACAGATTTGTTTGATTTTCAGCATCCAGAAGTACAGTGCCGACCTGTTCTGCAATATCACCGGCCATCATGCTGTAGCTGCTGCGGCTGGATGCTGCCGCATCTCCGGCAAGACCGTGCAGGGTTACGGCAGCAACAGCACTCTCAAATGGAGTGGGACGCTGCGCGAGCAGTCCCAAAAGGATACCGGTGAGTACATCACCTGAGCCTCCGGTTGCCATGCCGCTATTTCCGGTGGTGTTCAGGAAAACGTGGCTGCCATCGGATACGACCGTCCTGGCATCCTTTTGTACACAGATGAGATGATGCTGAGAGGCAAAACTGCGGCAGCTATCGATCAGATCTTCTGAGATGGTGCGTACAGATTTACCGGTAAGCCGCGCCATTTCACCGAGGTGAGGGGTAAGGATGGCCGGATCTTTTCGCTGGCATACAAGCACAAACAGTTCGGGATCGGCAGCAAGCAGGTTGAGCCCGTCGGCGTCGAGCACAAGAGGCCCGCTGTAATTCCTAAGAACATATTGAAGAAGCCATCTTGCGGTCTGCGAAGTGCCAAGCCCCGGTCCGATTCCGCAGACATCAGCCCAGGAAAGCGCATCCTTCAGCTTCTCTTCTGCCTGAAGTGTTTCATTGTAAGTGGTGACGATTGCTTCCGGGATGGAGATCTGTACCGGGATGCGGTTGCACTCCGGCGTAAATACACGCACAAGGCCGCACCCGCTTCTGTAGGCAGCCCGTGCGGCGAGACAGGCAGCTCCGCTCATGCCCTCTGAGCCGGCGATCAGGAGTACCTTTCCGCAGGTACCCTTATTTCCATGTGCTTTTCTTGGCGGCAGCAGACCGGGCAGATCATCAGAAGTGCAGGTGAACGCATTTTCCGCTGCTTTGACATCCTTTAGCCCGGTCACAGGGTGCCTGGAAAGGGGAATGCCGATCGGACGGCAGACGACTGTACCGGCACAGCTGCTTCCGGGAAAAAGGATGTGCCCTGGTTTTCTGGCTGCAAAGGTCACAGTACTGTCTGCGTTCACCGCGGTTCCAAGAATCTGACCCGTGTCAGCGGAGATGCCGGACGGAAGATCAACAGCCAGTTTTTTTGCAGGCTGTCGGTTCATCCAGCTGATCACTTCTGCATAAGTACCTTCGATTTTTCTGGAAAGGCCAATCCCGAACAATGCGTCGACGATCAGGCTGCAGTCCTGCGCCGCATCGGTCTCCGGATGAAAGTTCTCCAGGATGGGAATGTGGAGATTTTCGCAGATCTGCCGCTGGATACGGCAGGCATCTGACATTTTGAGCGGATCGCCCACCTGCAGAATTTTTGATGCAATGCCACGTTCCAGCAAAATCCGTGCGGCGGCAAAGCCGTCGCCGGCGTTGTTGCCGGTACCGCAGACAAACAGTACAAAGCCGCAGGGTGAAATGTGTTTTTCAATTTCATCTGCAACTGCGAGTGCGGCACGTTCCATCAGCACGAGATCCGGAATCCCGAGTTCTTTTATGGCATGAGTCTCATACCGGCGCATTCCTTCGGCTGTAAGAATCTGTTCCATGATACATTCCTTCTTTCTGGTCTCCATGCGAAAAGGCTGCCGCAGAATCCTGCTTCAGCCTTTCCTGATGGGTACGATATGGGTTATTTATGCGTATCCTGATGATTCAGATTGTAAGAAAGCTGCATCAGACTCTCGGAAAGATGCACGTTTTCCACTACCACATCCTTTGGAACATTAAGATCCGTGTGGGCAAAGTTCCAGATTGCACGCACACCATTTTCTACGAGAATCGGAGCAACTGCCTCTGCTCCGGCCTTTGGAAGCGTCAGCGCAGCGATCTGAATCTGGTTGTCACGGATAAACTGCGGCAGTTCGTCCGTCATGCGGATCTCAATGCCGCGCACTGTCATGCCCTTGAGCCGCGGATTGACGTCAAAAATTCCCTTGATCCAAAAGCCGCGCTTCTCAAATTTGACATAGTTTGCAAGCGCCTGGCCAAGATTGCCGGCACCAATGATGATCATACGGTAGGTCTGGTCCAGTCCAAGGATCTTACCGATCTCGTTATAGAGATATTTCACGTTGTACCCGTATCCCTGCTGGCCAAAGCCGCCGAAATTATTGAGATCCTGACGAATCTGGGAAGCGGTAACATGCATCATATCGCTGAGCTCATTTGAAGAAATGCGCTCTACCTTAGCCTCCAGCAGATCGCCGAGATATCGATAATAACGTGGCAGCCTCTTGACTACCGCTTTTGAAATTTCATGCTCTTCCACGTGTTCAAACCTCTTTTTTGCGATTTATACCTGGCACCGCATCAGAAAATAAAAAGCATATGAAAAGCGGCGTCAGTTACATGTAAGTTATCTCTGCTCATTATATCCGAGTGATAAAAAATTGTCAATGTGGCGATTCGTTCAAAGGCAGGCAAAATTTATTTTTCTTTGTATAGATACAGATACAGCTCATGCAGTGCCCGGGTCGCCGTGATATATTTGGCCTGCCGCATGATCGGACGGTCATCGTCTGCCGGGAAAATGCCGAATACCTGGTCAAATTCCAGCCCTTTTGCAAGATAATAGGTGGTGACGGTAAGCCCCTTGCGAAAATGTATGCTGTTGCGGTCCAGAAGCGACAGTGTCATGCCGTCCGGCATCTGGAATGCCGGGTGATTTTTCAGCTGCCCGTAAACAGCGGCGGCATCGTCCGCGCATGGCAGGAGAATCGCAGCCGTTTCATAGCGGTCGGAAAGATCCAGTGAAGCCAGTGCGCAGGTAAGCGCTTCTTCAAAAGAAGAAACGTGATTTGTTTCCACTGGTTTGCCATGGCGCTCGTAGAGCTCAAGATCCGTAATTCCGAGTATCTGGCTGGCATATGCGGCAATCTCGGTCGTATTTCGATATGATTTTTTCATCTCGATACGGTGGATGTCACGCCCAAAGATCGACGGCAGAAATTTCAGAACATCGCGAGGTTCCTGGTCGATGGTCTGTGCACGGTCGCCGAGAATGGTCATGCGGCAGGAAAACATCTGACGGAGAATTGTGTACTGGAGCCTTGTATAGTCCTGCATTTCATCGACGATCAGGTGCTTGATCCCGGTGCGTTCTTTCTGGCGCAGCAGCCGATATTTCAGATACAGGAGCGGATAAACATCTTCGTACGCAATGGTACGTTTTTCCAAAGGAACATCTGGCAGGGGATCAAATCCCTGCTCTTTCAGAAAACGGTTATAGAGACGGTAAAGATCCATCGTCCCGTACATCCGGCGGAACTTTTCATGCAGCTCCTCTTTTGCTTCATCCGGCAGGCCTTTGTTCAGCAGCGTTTCCGCTTCGTCGATAAAAAACTCTGCGATCTCATCCATTCTGGAGAGGAGCGGAACATCTGCAAGTTTTTCGTAAAACAGATGACAGATCTTATCCGGAGAATAAATGGTGCCGCGGTACTCGATCTCGCGGAAATTCATCAGATCGTCCTCGAGAGAAAGCAGAAATCCCTCCATTTCGCGCAGAAAATCGGAGGACTGCTTCCAGATAAGAGAAGGCGAGTCGGCTGCACCGTGCAGCAGCCGCTCTGTCTGATCCCAGCGGTCTTCGCAGTCGGCAGCGATATCACGAAGCTTGCGGTAAGCAAAGACGTCGAAGCTCATCTCCTGAATCGCTTCCTCACCGAGTTCTGGAAGAATATGTGAAATATAGTCAGAAAATACGCCATTTGGAGACAGAATCAGGACGTTGGAGGATTTCAGGTTTTTCCGGTCATGATACAGCAGGTAGGCGATCCTGTGGAGTGCGACGGAAGTCTTTCCGCTTCCTGCAGCTCCCTGAATGACGAGAATCCGGTCTTTTGTGTTGCGGATGATCGCATTCTGCTCTTTTTGAATGGTGCGGATGATATTTTTCAGCTGCACCTCACCACTGCTTCCAAGCTCAGCGCGCAGGATATCATCATCGATCTTCACGTCGCTTTCGAATGCGTAGACCATTTTTCCTCCGCGGATTTTATACTGCCATCTCGCGGTGATTTCTCCGGACATTGTCCCACCGGGTGCTTCATAGGAGGCCGGCCCTTTCTCGTAATCATAAAACAGACTGCTGACCGGAGAGCGCCAGTCATAGATCAGAGGAAGCGCTCCATTTCGCTCTGCAAATGTCCCAATGCCGATATAAAAACTCTCCGGCTCCTCTTCTCCTTCGTACTGAAAATCGATCCGCCCGAAAAACGGGGCGTCCAGCATGTGCTTCAGGTGCTGCTGCTTTTGCAGTGCGGCCTGGTTGGCGTTTACCTGCTGAAGAAGTGCCTGCTGATTGTCATAATTTTCGTATCCATACTCGTCCATTTCCGTATAATTTTCCCAGTAATAGTCGTGCATGTCATGGATTTCCTGCTGCCCCTGCAAAAGGGTTTCCTTCAGTGCAAGAAGCCGGTTTTTTATTTTTTCGGATACATAAGCAAGATATGCATTGCCGTCTGTCTGATTTATCATGAATGATCCTCCCATTTCGTTTTGGACACTTTTCTCATTATAACGGAGAGGATAAGGGCTTGCAAGGGGAAGTTATACATCGAATTTTTTCTTGAGTTTTTCCTGATTTCCGTTATAATGAGTAAGATGTGTAATAGAAAACGGGCAATTTTTGGAAAAGGAGTTTTTCATGATATTATCGTGTCAAAATATAAGCAAAGCATTTGGAACGGACGTGATCTTAAAGCAGGCATCATTTCATATTGAGGATCATGAGAAGGCGGCGATCGTCGGAATCAACGGAGCGGGAAAGACAACGCTGCTCCGGATCATCGTCGGAGAAATGGAGCCGGATGAGGGTGTGGTTGCGCTCTCAAAAGGAAAAACAATCGGATATCTTGAACAGCATCAGGATGTTCACAGTGAGCAGACAATCTATGAGGAGCTGCTCAGCGTCAAGGAAGATGTGCTGCGCATGGAGAAAAAACTGCGCGAGATGGAGCATGAAATGAAGCATCTTTCCGGGGATGCACTGCAGCGGCTGATGGAGCAGTACAATCGTATTTCTACCGAGTATGAGCATCAGAATGGGTATGCGCTTCAGAGTGAACTGACCGGTGTGCTCAAGGGACTGGGATTTAGCGAGGATGAGTTCGACAAAAAGATCTGCACGCTTTCCGGCGGCCAGAAAACGCGTGTTGCACTCGGCCGCCTGCTCCTCTCCTCACCGGATCTTCTTCTGCTCGACGAGCCGATCAACCATCTGGATCTGAATTCAATCGCATGGCTGGAAAACTATCTGATGAACTATAAAGGGGCTGTTCTGATTGTCGCTCACGACCGGTATTTCTTAAACCGCGTCGTCTCCAAAATTATTGAGATCGACGGCGGAAAAGTAATGAGCTTTACCGGCAACTATTCTGCTTATGCGGAGAAAAAGGCGCAGCTTCGTGAGACGGAGTGGAAGGCGTATATGAACCAGCAGCAGGAGATCCGCCATCAGGAGGCGGTTATTGCAAAGCTGAAATCGTTCAACCGGGAAAAATCAATCAAGCGGGCGGAAAGCCGTGAAAAAATGCTGGACAAGATGGAGGTTCTTGAGAAGCCGTCCGAGGTGCGCTCTGATATGCATCTTCATCTGGAACCGCAGATTTTAAGCGGAAATGATGTACTGACAGTAGAACATCTCTCAAAATCTTTCCCGGGCAATCCACTTTTTTCGGATATCAGTTTTCAGATCCACCGCGGTGAGAAAGTGGCGATCATCGGCGATAATGGTACAGGAAAGACGACGATCCTCAAGATCATCAATGAGCTGGAGCGCGCGGATGCGGGCAGTGTGGAACTTGGCAGCAAGGTGCATATCAGCTACTACGATCAGGAACATCAGCAGCTCCATATGGAAAAGACGCTGATGGAAGAAATCTCAGATGTCTACCCGGATATGACCGGTACGGAGATCCGGAATATTCTGGCGGCATTTCTTTTTACCGGTGACGATGTATATAAACGGATCCGGGATTTGAGCGGTGGTGAGCGCGGACGTATCTCTCTGGCCCGTCTGATGCTCTCCAAATCGAATTTCCTGATCCTCGACGAGCCGACGAACCATCTGGATATTGTTTCTAAGGAAATCCTTGAGGAAGCGATCCGTAAGTACACCGGTACGGTGCTTTACGTTTCGCATGACCGTTATTTTATCAATCAGACTGCGACCCGTATTCTGGAGCTAAAAAATCATGCGATCGTTAATTATATCGGAAATTACGATTATTATCTGGAAAAGTCGGAGGAGCTGACACAGATCTACGCACCGGAGCAGTCTGGGGAGACGGCCGTTTCATCAGTTTCTGCCTCCTCTTCTTCCAGGGAAGACTGGGCGCGCAAAAAAGAGGAACAGGCGAAAGAGCGCAAACGTCAGAATGATCTGAAAAAAGTGGAAAATGAGATCACGAAGCTGGAAGCCCGCAGCAGTGAGATCGATGAGAGGATGACAAAAGAAGAGGTTTATACCGACGTAGCGGAATGCACAAAGCTGAGCCGGGAAAAAGCAGATCTTCAGGAAAAGATCGATGCACTGTATGAACAGTGGGAAGCACTGTCAGAATAAAAACAGGCTGAATGGCAAAAACAGCCCGGGATGAAAACGATAAAATCTTCATCCCGGGCTGTTTCATGTAGTTTAAAACAAAGCTCAAATATTTGATGGATACCTGCCTGATTCTGGCAAAAGCGGAGCTGTCTGCCCGCCTCCGGTTAAAAGAACCGTGCACCCATATACCCAACCATACCGTCGATCTGGACTTTGTACCAGCCGCCGACATCTTCAAGAAACTCGACAACCGTTCCGGCCGGATATTCTCCAATGATGTTGTCGCCGTAATCTGGATAGCTGCGGATGTAGCAGGCACCTTTCATGGTCAGATAAACCGGCTGATAAGGAGCTTCTGTAGCGGGTTCTGTCGGAGCCTGTGTTTCCGTCTGTGCTTCTGTCTGGATTACGACCGGTTCGGTTTGTACCGGGGCAGAAGTCTCAGGTGTCACGGTAGTATCGGACGGTGCTGCTGTCTCGGAGGAAGTTCCGGACGCATCTGTCTGAGCTGTCGGGTCAGAAGTCTGACTGCCGGCTGCATTTGCAGCCGGCGCCGTTGTTTCCGGCTCTGAATTTGTTTCAGACTGACGCTCCGTTTCAGAAGCTGTTTCTGTCTGTGTTTCTTTTTCAGATTCGGTCTCGGTGGAAGCTTCTGTCAGAATTTCAATCGCACCGCCTCTGGAAGAAGCTGCCTGCGTCTCCTCCGTCTGTGTATTTGCTGTCTGCGGTGAGCCTGCTCTCTTTACGATAAGCCAGGTCTGTACTCCGAATGTGATCAGTGTAAAGGCCAGCAGTGCACCGATGATGAGCAGGATGTACCTCAGATAATCGGAAAGCCATTCTTTGAATTTTTTCACCTTTCTCCCCTCTTTTCGTATTTCTTATTTTATTTTTTACCAGTATTTTGCAACTGCCTTTCGGATTGCTTTGCCGTAAAGCACTGCGAATACAAAAAACAGGATGTACGTCGCATAGTACAAAAATCCGATATTCAGATGCAGATAAGCCTGAAGCAGACCGACCGCCCCGCTTAAGATACTGCAGGCGCCAAATAATACCTGCCACAGTCCGACATCATGGATGTAACCGATTGGATCTTTACATTTTTCCGGGAGTGTATCTTTTGGAAGCAGTACCGTGCCGCGCACCGACCCGGATGTCTTCATCAGCACGAAATTGATGACGATATAGAGTCCACATGCGGCGATCAGCAGATCGAACATCGCATTCATTGAAACATTGTCCATATTGTAAGCCTCTTATTTTCTTTCTGCCAGGCATTCAGCCGGCCATACTGTCGGATGAATGCCTGCATGGTGGGTTACATACCGAGAAAATCTTTTACTGCCTGACGCATCTCGTTCGTCTCGATCACTTTGTCATGAAGCACCGGTGCGGTCCGGATCTCTTCTACCGCCTTTGGCACTTTGACACCGGAGATGCGGCACAATTCATCGATCAGAGAGAAATCTTCCATTCCATCATATTTGCTGTCGATCGCACTCATGACGCTTCTTGCAAATTTAAACGGACTTGCGGTCGATGCGATGACGGCCGGTGCGGTCGGATGATTCTGTGCTTTCCAGGTGTGATAAACGTAGGATGCAACTGCCGTATGTGGATCAAGCACGTATCCGCTCTTCTCGTAGACGGTACGGATTTCCTGTGCAGTCTGCGCTTCTGTCGCATATCCGCCTGCAAAATCTTTCATCGCCTCTTTCATCTCTTCAGTGATCGTGTAGGAACCGTTCTTTGCAAGTTCCGCCATCAGCTTTGCATTCTTTTCGGAGTCATTTCCGGCAATACGGTAAATGAGACGCTCCAGATTGCTGGAGATTAGAATATCCATAGACGGGGAGGTCGTCAGCACAAAGTCGCGGTTGCGGTCATAGACACCGGTCTGAAAGAAATCATAGAGGACTTTGTTTTCGTTAGAGGCGCAGAGCAGTTTTCCAATTGGAAGCCCCATATTCTTTGCATAGAACGCAGCGAGGATATTTCCGAAGTTTCCGGTCGGAACGACAACGTTCATCTCCTCTCCTGCTTTTAAGGTGCCGTCAGCGATCAGCTTGCCATATGCATAAACGTAATAAACGATCTGCGGAACAAGGCGGCCGATGTTGATCGAATTCGCAGAGGAGAAACAGAAGCCCTTTGCTGCAAGTTCATCGCGCAGTGCTTCATCGGAGAAGAGCTTTTTTACTCCGGACTGAGCATCGTCGAAATTGCCATGAATCCCGATGACACAGGTATTTTTCCCCTTCTGTGTAACCATCTGCTTTTCCTGTACGGCACTGACACCGTTCTTAGGGTAAAATACGATGATCCGGGTCCCCGGTACATCTGCAAATCCGGCCAGTGCTGCCTTTCCGGTATCGCCGGAGGTGGCGGTCAGAATGACAATTTCTTTTTCTTCATGATTTTTGCGCGCTGCGGTGGTCATGAGATATGGAAGGATGGAAAGTGCCATATCCTTAAATGCGATCGTAGCGCCGTGGAACAGTTCCAGATAGAAACAGTCGTCGACTTTGCGAAGCGGTGCAATCTGCGGTGTGTCAAACTTTTCATCGTAAGCGTGGCGAATGCAGTTTTTCAGCTCCTCTTCGGTGTAATCAGTGAGAAAACGGCTCATAACGGCGTATGCGGTCTCCTGATACGTCATTTTAGCCAGCTCTTCTGCCGGGATATCAAGCGCCGGGATCTGTTCAGGAACGTAAAGTCCGCCGTCATCTGCGAGTCCCTTTAATACTGCCTGTGATGCGGTGACACGATTCTGTGCGTCTCTTGTACTTCTATACATCCATTCCATATCTGTATCCTGCTCCTTTTTTTCTGTTTTCGTGATTGCTTCCCGAACCGGGTATCCGACGGGAAGATAAAACTCTCCCGTGCAGTATACCACACGCAAAAGGTCATTGCAACGGCTGAATTGCAATGACCTTTTGCTTTTTCACTGCAGTGTGGTTATCCTGCATAATTCTGGAAGGTGTAATATTCGTGCCCTCCGTACTCAAAAAGCTTTGTCAGACTCGAGTCAAACCATGCAGTGTTGACCGCCTCGGCCGATTCGCGTGCAAAGAAGAACAACGCGCCCTGGGATACGTCCTCACCGGCCAGAACACGGTCTACGGCTTCTGTCGTAGAATCGGTGACCGTGCAGCTGTAGATCCGGCCGTCTGAGGTTGGCTGAAACTGATCCTTCTGCCAGACGACTTCCTGAATTGTGTCCGGAAAATGGGAATCGCGGACACGGTTCAGCACAACACCGGCCACCATCATCTTACTTGTTACATCACCGCCGGTAGCTTCTGCTTCGACGATCTGAAGAAGCGTCTGATATTCGTCCGAGGCCATCTGGTTTTTGAGGACGGTCTGCTGTGCATAGTAGCCGAGTGCTCCGGCACTCTTTGTCCCGCGCTGCATTTTGGTCCGGTACAGAATACGCCGATCGATCCCACCGGCACCGGCCAGAGTATCTTCATTTGAATAACCTGCATTTACGAGACGTGTACGATCGGAATAAGCTTCCATGCCGGATACTCCTGCTACTACCCCACTTAATCCGGTCTGAAACTGAGCGGTGCCCTGTGAAGAGTCCGTTGCATAAACTTTCCGGCGGCTTCCTGTGTCAAATTCCGAAATGAGAAGAGAAAGAACCGTGAGCACAAAGACTGCTGACAACACCGCGGCGATATTCCCGGCATATCTCGCGCGGAAAGCAGGAAAGATGCGCGGAAAACGCTTTTTTACACTTGTTTGCTGTATCATAAGATCTCCTGGATTCTCACCGGCTTTCACCGGCTTTTTTTGCTCTTCGAAACATGTTTAAATTATACCTGATTCTGTTACTGGTTGTCAATCATTTTTTCATACTTTCGTAACAATTTAACATGTAAAATTCGATATTTATTACAATAATATTTCTTCCTTAAAGATGAAAAAGGAAAGAAAAAGATGGAAAATGTCATCTTAAAGAACCGCTAAAAGGTTAAATACCGCATAAAAAATGAAAAATCAATAAAAATGGAGGAAGAAAAACGAGAAATGAAAAGAAAACAAAGATGCTGTAATATATTGTCATTTTAAAACTAATCTTGTAATATTTATGTAATAAATAGCGTAAAAAATAAATGGAAACAGATTTGCTTTTTGCCACATGCCAAGAACGGAAACGGGATTGAAGGCAAGAGGGGAAAATGGTATACTTCCAGAAAGAACACACTTTAGAATGTGCAGCGGGAAAGGCAGATGAATGATAGAAATGGGAGAAAAAAAGCTGAACAGGGATGTAATAAAATACGCAGCAGTGTTTGCAATGCTGCTGAATCATATGGCACATGTCTTTTTGCGGGAAGGTTCCTGGGAATACGAGATTTGCGTAGCGGTCGGTTATTTTACAGCGGTCACTATGTGCTATTTTCTGGTGGAGGGATATCAATATACCCGCTCAAAAAAGAAGTACGGACAACGGCTCCTGCTCTTTGCAATGATCTCACAGGTACCGTATCAGGCGGCCCTTGGCATACGTCAGCTGAATATGCTGTTCACCCTTCTCTTCTGCTTTTTGATCCTGGTCTGTCTGGAATACATTCAGGACAGCGCAGAGCGCAGCGTGTGTGTCTGCCTGCTTGCGGCTGCAACGTGTATCTGCGACTGGGGCGGGCTTGCGGCTGCGTTTACCGTATTGTTTGCACAGGCGTATGGCTCACGTCGGAAGCTGTTGTATGCGTATGGCGTGGATTATCTTCTCTTTTCCCTTGTTTCGGCGGTAGAATACGCAAAAAAGCTTTCGTGGGCGCTTGCAGTCCCGCGAGGATTGCTGGAAGGAGTCGGAATTCCGGTTTCCGGTGTGGTGATCGTATTTTTTTACAGCGGAAAAAGAACCGGCACAGGCGGCCGGTTCTCGAAATGGTTTTTTTATGTGTTTTATCCGATGCATCTCTTTGCATTGTGGGTCATCAATAGTTCATATTTTTGAGGATGTCACAAAAATCAAAGGTGGCAAAGTAATCACGCGGGGTCTCCGGGCGGCGGATCATCTGGAAGCTGCCATCTTCTTTTAAAAGGATTTCTGCTGATTTCAGTTTTCCATTATAATTGTAACCCATAGAGAAGCCGTGGGCACCTGTGTCGTGAATGACGAGAATATCACCCATGGCGATCTTCGGGAGCTTGCGGTCGATCGCAAATTTATCGTTGTTTTCACATAAGGAGCCGGTGATGTCATACGTATGGTCGCACGGCTCATTTTCTTTTCCCATGACGGTGATATGGTGATAAGCTCCATACATGGCCGGGCGCATCAGGTTGACTGCGCAGGCATCCACACCGATGTATTCTTTGTGCGTGTGTTTTTCATTGATCGCGGTCGTGACAAGGCAGCCATACGGTCCAAGCATGTAACGGCCAAGTTCGGTGTAGAGTGCGATATCTCCCATTCCTTCCGGAACCAGAACTTCCTCATAAACTTTTCTTACACCTTCTGCAATGACGCGGATGTTATTTTTTTCCTGATCCGGACGATACGGAATTCCGATTCCGCCGGAGAGGTTGATAAATTTAATCTTTGCGCCAGTCGACTTGTGAAGCTTTACAGCAAGCTCAAAGAGTACCTTTGCAAGCAGCGGATAATAATCGTTCGTCACAGTGTTGCTTGCAAGAAATGCATGGATGCCGAACTCTTCGACTCCTTTTGCTTTCATGATCCGGAAGGCCTCCTCGATCTGTTCCGTAGTCATGCCGTATTTTGCGTCGCCCGGGTTGTCCATGATGTCGTTGCTGATCTTAAACAGTCCGCCCGGGTTGTAGCGGCAGGACATGGTTTTTGGCAGATATCCGACGGCGTGCTCTACTTTTTCAATATGTGTGATGTCATCCAGATTGATGATGGCGCCGATATCGGCGGCCTTTTTGAATTCTGCTTCCGGTGTGTCATTGGAGGAGAACATGATATCATGTCCGGTGATTCCAAGCGCCTCAGAGAGCATCAGCTCTGTCATGGAGGAACAGTCACAGCCACAGCCATACTCATGCAGAATATTGATCAGGAACGGGTTTGGGGTCGCTTTTACAGCGAAAAATTCTTTATAGCCCTTATTCCAGGAAAAAGCGTCGTACAGCTCTTTTACATTTTCACGAATGCCTTTTTCATCGTAGAGATGAAAAGGTGTCGGATACGTTTTGATAATCTCTTCCAGCTTTTCTTTGGTTACGAATGGTTTTTTCATGATCATATCTCCTCACATGGTGCGTGTATTCAAAGAAAATGCCCTCAGGGTTGCATACTGCGACCACTGAGGGCATACATCCTTGTATGCTTAAGCTTTTTTTACTATAAAACAGGACAGACAAAATTGTCAATACCGTACTTTGAAAATCTGCGGTCAGCTGCCTGCATTTCCGCCGAAAAATGACCAGTTACGATGTTTTTTATCAACAAGCTGATTGTACTGGAGGATCTGATAATTTTTCAGCTGTTCCTCCTGATTTTCATCCCAGCTGTGAAAAACACCGTCCGCGTCCTGATAGACGTTTGCGTTGATGATTGGGAAAGACTGCATCAGATTGCTTAAAAACTCCTGGTATCCAGTCTTTGCAATGTTGGCGTTCTGCATCAGGATGGAGCTTAAGTAGTTGACACTGATACCGTCGTAATACTGATGTTCCAGCCCGTAGTTGCTCCACATCAGGAACGGAACGCGGTAACCCTGTTCCAGGGAAGTCAGAGTATCATCGCCTGTCACGCCGCAGATCCGCTGGATTGTGTTGGTGATGTAATCCGAAGGCTGATGATCACCGAACATGACGATGATCGTCGGCTCACTCTGCTGCTCGAAATATTCCACGAGCTCCTGCAGCGCCCGGTCAGTCTGGTTGATCAGAGTCAGGTATTTCTCTGTCGCTACGACACTTGTTGTCTTGCTTTCAACCTCCGGGAGTGTCAGGTAAATATTGAAATCGGGCGTTTCCTTGCTGTAACCGCCGTGATTTTGCATTGTGACTTCAAAGATGAACTGAGATCCCTGGCTTTTGCCGATCTCGTACTGCTCAATAATCTTGTCGAATGCTGATTTATCACTGATATACCCTCTTAAACGATAGGGATCCGTAAAGGAATCCTTGTCCAGAAACTGGTCAAATCCGAAATATTCATAGACGGTATCGCGATCCCAGCCGGAACGGTTGTAAGGATGAATCGCTGTCGTCGTGTAACCAAGGGATTTGAGGTAGCTGGCGAGGGACGGTGTCTCACTCTTGATGTACTGCTGATAGGGAATGCTTCCGGTCGGGAGGAAGGCCATCGAGTTGCCGGTCAGAAATTCAAATTCCGTATTAGCTGTGTTGCCGCCCTTTACGGAGACGTAGACCTCTCCGCCGACTGCTTCCTGCTGCAGCTGTTTGAAAAACGGCATGACTTCCTCGCTCGTCTCAAAATCGCCCCAGACAGACAGATCAGAAAAAGCTTCATCCATGATTACAATGATGTTCGGGTTGGTGACGGTGGCAGCTGTACCTGTGCCGGTGTTCTTCTGCGTGTCGGAATCTGATGTATTAACGGACGAGGAATGCTCAGAATTGATCGATTCCGCATCGGTTTGGAGATCAGATTCTCCGGAGAACGTTTCATCAGTGTCCGAAACGTCTTCGCTTTTGAGTACATCAGAGTCCTGCGAGTTCTGGGCATATACTTCGTCCGCAATCTCCGCTGCCTTCTTTGCCGAATATCCGGATGGCTCCTCAATATTTAAAAAACGCAGATTTCCGAGAAAGGCTGCTGCGATACCATTGTTCCGATACAGGACATTGAGCGTAAACAGTGTGGTGTCCATCCCGAAAAAGCTCTGTACACTGTTCTTCTGGATGCCGGAAATATAACCGCCAAGGCCGATCAGCCAGACAGCTGCGACAGCGAAACGGATCTTCCAGTTCCGAAATGTGACAGATGATTTTGAGACGATCAGGATCATCCAGATAAACATGAGAACACTTGCAGCCGCTTTCCAGGAGAGGGTAAACGTATAATTGTCCGCAACAGAAACGGCTGTACCAAGAGAAAGCAGATCCCACGGCACGATCGGAGAACCACGGAAGTTTACCACAAAGTAATTGGTCAGTCCGAACAGCATCGGTACAAGCGTTGCAATCTGGAAACCGCGGCGGACGCTGCCAGACAAAAATGCCGCAAATCCATACAGAAGATAGAAAAACAGCAGATTCAGTACAAGGATCATCGGAGACAAATCGGAGATTACGTGCGTATAGTTTTCAAGCGCATAGAGTGCGCAAAATGGGAGTGCAAGATACAAAATGACAGAAATGATCTTTCCAAAGTTCAGATCCAGCAGAACCCATACACCGGCTGCAACTCCAAGCAGGAGAAAGAGGGCAATCCAGTTCCCCTGCGCACCGCTTCCGTAAGCTGTAAAAGCGGTGAGTGCAAAAATCAGGACCGCCGCAGATAAGGCGGTCAGAATTCTTTTTTTATCCAGAACAAATCGTGATTTCAGTTCCTTCATGGTATCCCTTCTTTACATTTACTTTATTGCTTTTTGATATGTTGATGCGTAAACAGGTGGTCCTGGCAATATTCGTAATTGCCGTCGCACTTTGAACAGAACCGGAATTCCAGATCATCTCCGTCCTGCTCTGTCCGGCCGCAGACCGTACATTTATGCTTTGTAATGCCGCCGCGCGGCTGTACCTGTTTTACTTTTTTCTTATAGGTCTTCCGTCTGTATGCCTGATGCGGGGAAAAACGATCCAGTCTTCCGGAGATCAGGTAGAAAATAATAAAATTGAACAGGGATGCGATAATCGCAACACGGCTCGCCCAGTTGCCGCGCACCAGATCAGCCAGGATCAGGATGCCGTAGAGAAGTCCCATCCATTTAATCCGGATCGGTATCAGGAAATACAGCATAACCTGCAGATCCGGGTAAGTCAGGGCAAATGCCAGGAAGATTGACATGTTGATATAGTACGTGCTGAAAAAGTTTCCGATACCATATACCTGGCTTCCGGTCATCGCGTAGAGGGCACCGTAGAGAATAAATGCACCAACAGCGGTGAAAAACATACCGGAAAAAATATAAAGATTAAAGCGGAATGGACCCCACGTCTGCTCCAGAGTGCGGCCAAGAGAAAAATAAAAATACAGCATGATGATCGTAAAGATGTCAAGACTGGACGGCGGAATGATCACCCACGTCACGAGACGCCAGATCTGACCGTGCAGGATATCATAAGGTTCCAGCTGGAAAAGACTGAGCGCTGACGGAAAAAACAGATCAATTACGTAACCCACGACATACAGAACCACCATGATCATCGGCAGATTCTGTATCGCGTATCTTCCATATTTACGCTCCAGTTTATTCAGAAAATTCATAGGTCATCCTCTTTCTTTTACGTATTCTTCTGCATCGCTGCAGATTTTTCTATTATAGATTTCCGGCTACTTTTTGTCAATCTGGAAGCCTCCCCTTTTCTACTATTTAGATAATTTTAAGAAAATGCCTGTCGTTCAGAGCCAGGGAATGTTTTGGAGCCTGGCTCTGAACGATATAGACAATTTTCGTGAAGCAGACGTAAAATACTTGCCAGTCTTCGGGCGTTTGTATTATACTACGGAAAGAATAATGCAAAGTACAGAGGGGAGAAAGCTATGGCTGGATCAACATTTGGAACAATCTTTAAAGTTATGACCTGGGGAGAATCACACGGGAAAGGGATCGGCGTTGTGATCGACGGCTGTCCGGCCGGAATTCCGCTTTCAGAGGAGGATATTCAGCCATTTCTGAATCGCAGAAAGCCGGGGCAGAACCGCTATACCACAAAACGTGCGGAATCTGATCTGGTAGAGATTCTTTCGGGAACATTTGAGGGAAAAACAACGGGAACACCGATTTCTCTGCTGGTTTGGAATCAGGATCAGCGTTCACGGGATTACAGCACGATCGCACAGCTGTATCGCCCGGGACATGCGGATTACACCTATGATGCGAAATATGGATTTCGGGATTACCGCGGCGGCGGACGCTCATCCGGGCGTGAGACGATCGCAAGGGTGGCAGCGGGCGCAGTGGCAGAAAAGCTTTTGGCGGAGCTTGGGGTCGCGTTTACCGCGTATGTAAGGTCGATCGGACCGGTGGAGGTTGATCCGGCGAATTTTGATGCTTCACGCATCGAGGAAAGCAGCCTGCGCATGCCGGATGAAAAGGCGGAGCAGCGTGCGCTTGTATGGCTGGAGAACTGCCTTTCTGCGCAGGACTCCAGCGGCGGTGTAGTGGAGTGCATCGTGGAGCATCTCCCGGCTGGACTTGGTGAGCCGGCGTTTGAAAAACTGGATGCAAATCTTGCAAAGGCGCTGATGTCGATCGGTGCGGTAAAAGCGGTGGAGATCGGAGAAGGAACGAACGCTTCCCGCCTGCACGGCTCCGAAAACAATGACTGTTATCAGGAAAATGAGGATGGCACAGTAGATAAGACAACAAACCATTCCGGTGGAATTCTCGGCGGAATCAGCGACGGATCTCCATTGCAGATCCGGGCGTCGTTTAAGCCGACCCCGTCGATCGCTCAGCCGCAGAGCATGCTCAGCCGGGATGGGCACTGTGTGACGGAAACAATTCAGGGACGCCACGATCCGACGGTCGTTACCCGTGCCGTTGTGGTTGTGGAGGCAATGACGGCGCTGACGCTGGCCGACCACCTGCTGCTTAATATGACCTCACGGCTGGATCAGATTAAAAAAGTGTATGGTAAGTAAGCGCGGAAATTTGCAATCCGCTTCGCTGCCTGCCTGATTCGGTTAAAAAGGCGGAAAGTCATGAACTGAATTTACAGCCATGACTTTCCGCCACTTTTTATCAAAACGGTTAATGATGGTTTGCTTTTTGCAGGCGCCTGTTTTACGCTTGATCTTCTATTTTAGAGATCAGAATGCAGTTTGGCGTATCGACCTTGATCGGGCGGCCTTTCATGACAAGCAGTCCCTTTTCATAGTCAATCGTGAAGAAACGGATCTCGTTGGATTCGTGGTTGAGCACGACAAGCGTCTTTTCTCCGGGGAAAACATCGATATCCTTCGGATACTCTCCGCTGATCGGCAGGCAGCAAAGGCGTGTGAGCATGCCGGTCTCCTGATCGATCCGATAAACAGCAGCGGTATTCTCTCCTGCTGTGGATGCATAGAGATACTTTCCGCTTGGAGAAAGCTTCATGCCGCAGCAGGCACTTCCCATCGTCTCCGGGTCGCGCAGAGTGGAGATTTCCTGAATTTTTTCAAATTCCGGGCTCTTTTTGCTTCCGTCATAGCGGTAAACCACGATCTCATTTGTCAGCTCACAGTTCATGTAAGCGAAACGTCCGTCTGCACTGAATGCAAGAAGCCTTGGGCCGGAATCCAGTTTGCAGCGCAGGATGTCGTACAGAGAAAGACGGCCACGCTTTTCGTCAATGCGGTAGATTTTAACCTGATCGATCCCGTTGTCTACGGCGCAGAGGTATTTGTCATCCGGAGTCGGGATCACACAGCTGACATGCGGGCGGAAGTTCCGCTCTGCCACACTTCCGATTCCCTTATGGAATACACCGTCCATGACAGAACCAAGACGTCCGTCGCGGTGCGTATGTACGACGGTAACTTTTCCGTCATGGTAACCGCCTACGTAAAGGAATTTACCATTTTTATCTGTGGAAAGGTAGCAGCCCCGCATACCGTCAATACCGACTTTGTTGATCGGCTCCAGACCGCCGTCCGGTTTGATCGCCAGTACCTCAACTCCTTCGTCTGCGATGGAGTAAAGGTATTTTCCACTGTAGGATTTTGCCATGTGAGAGGCATTGTTGACTGGAATGACTTCGCGTTCGGTCATGATCCCCTCTTCGATATTGATATCGTAAACGTGAATGCCGATACTTGTACCATGGGTATAAGTGCCGACGTATGCAACATATTTTTCGTGCTGTGTCATCTGAACATCCTCCTGTTTTCGCATTGATTCGACTTCTGCTTCCTGTTCACGAGAAACTGGATTCTAGTAATTTCAATATTAGATATCTTAACACAGATACGACTTTTTGTTAAGTAAATTGCGCGAAAAAATCCGAAAAATCTATTGACAGTGCAGCGGCTCATGCGGTATGTTACCAGTGTTCCGTACAGAAAAGAAGTTGGATCGTACGTTTCAGGCAAGCAGAAAAGCGTGAAATCAGGAAGGGATTTTAACTGAAACAGACGAGAAAAATCCATATGGTTTTGAGAAGCAAAAAGGAGATTCGTGGTCAGGAAAAAGCGGAGGGATGAGATGGACAGACATCTTTCTTTTTCTGTCACTGAGGAAGAAAGCGGCAGAAAGATTGAAGAATTTTTAAAACAGAATGGCTGTTCGCATCATGTGCTCACGCATTTGAAGCGAACGGACCACGGAATCATTTTAAATGGGGAATGGGCATATTCGAGCACGAGGCTGCAGTGCGGCGATGTTCTGGAACTGTGGATCCGGGAAGAAGAAGCTTCGGATCAGATCATTCCGACTCCTCTTCCACTTAACATTGTCTATGAGGATGAAGATCTTATGGTGATAAACAAACCGCCAGACATGCCAATCCATCCATCAATCAACAACCACGAAAAGACTCTGGCAAACGCGGTCATGTATTATTTCCGGGAAAAGGGAGAAGCTTTTGTGTACCGCTGCGTAAACCGGTTGGACCGTGACACGAGCGGCCTTCTGATTCTTGCAAAGAACATGTTCAGTGCGGCTGTGCTCTACCGGCAGTCTGCAGAGCGGAGGATCCACAGGGAGTATCTTGCGATTGCTGCAGGCGAAATACCGGAAGAGGGAATCATTGATGCACCAATCGCGCGTGCTGCGGACTCTGCAATCATGCGCTGCGTTGATTTTTCCTGCGGGGAACGTGCCGTCACGCATTACAGGCGGCTGCTGTACAGCAAAGAAAATGACTGTTCTTTACTGCGGATCCGTCTTGAGACTGGCCGAACCCATCAGATACGGGTGCATATGAAGTACATCGGGCATCCGCTTCTTGGAGATTTTCTGTATCATCCGACCGCGATAGAACAAATGAAACGGCAGGCGCTCCATTCATGGTCTCTTGCTTTTACACACCCGGTGACAGGGAAACAAATGCATTTTACTGCACTGCCGCCGTCAGATATGCAGGAAATTTTAAACGATATGGGACAGAAAAACCTATTAGCGGAATCTTGATAAGAAATCCGGCAGCTGGAATGACGAATGTTCGCATTTTTCCAGGTGTTGTGAGGATAAAAGGCAGACACAGAAAGGAAGGTATGTAGATATTATGGAAAAAATCGCAAGTTTCACGATTGATCACATCAAATTGCTTCCGGGTCTTTACGTATCCAGAAAGGATCACGTCGGCTCAGAAGTTATTACAACTTTTGATATTCGTATGACGAAGCCAAACGGTGAGCCGGTCATGAATACAGCGGAGGTTCATACGATCGAGCATCTCGGAGCAACATTTCTGAGAAACGATGAGAACTGGAAGGATCGCACGGTCTATTTTGGACCGATGGGCTGCCGTACCGGCTTCTATCTCCTGCTTGCAGGTGATTATACATCAGAAGATATTGTGTCACTGATGAAAGAAATGTTTACGTTTATCCGCGACTTTGATGGGGAAGTTCCGGGAGCAAGTCCGAAGGACTGCGGCAATTATCTGGATATGAACCTTCCGATGGCAAACTGGCTGGCGGATCGTTATTTAAGAGAAGTGCTGGACGGCATCACGAAAGAACGGCTTGTATATCCAGAGTAAACAAGCACACATAAAGCGGCGGCCCGTTTGCTATTCGTTTGTGTCATTTATAGCAATTCAATAAAATAATGCGGACAAGACGATTTGGCAGAATTGCTATAGTCGAACTATATGAAATCCTCTGCTTCTATTGCAAAGTAATATGCATATAGAAGCAGGGGATTTTTTCAGATTTTATAGCCTTTTAGATAGTATTCTTTTACGAAGCGGATCAGCACTTCTTCTCCGCGCTCGTCGAGGATCCGGAGCATACCGTGCAGCTCCTTTGCCGTCTGCGGATGCAGCATTGAGGTGCCGCGGCCGTGTTTAAAATACTGAAGTGGGTCATGCTGGGTGTAAGATTCCTTGTTGTAATTTTTTGAGGCACAGATCCGATCCATCAGCATTTCGGCCACATATCTGCGCGGCATCTGTACCGGCTGCAGCGGAAACAGCCCCTTTTCCAGATGCAGCGGATAATCCAGCCAGTACTCGAAATGATGGCGGTTGCGTCCTTTGTGGTGCATCCAGGCGAACGAGCAGCCAAGCTCCTTTCGTTCTCCGGTCGTTGGACTGCTCTTTCCGTCGTCGTAATACATACAGCCCATCAGAAATTCGGATGGCATATATTTGGACATGTCATGCATCAGTCCCTGACGGTACAGACCGATGCGGAAGCAGTGCTGCATGACAAGGAGCTTATGAGCAGTAATCGTTTTAAAGTGACCTTTTACTTTTCGCCAAGTGATTTTTTTCAGATCGTATTGCGTTTTCATCTTCTCTACCTTCCAGTATCATAATTGTGCGGCCCGGAACAAAAAAGCTTTTTTCGCGTCCAAACGGCTGTGCGTCTGCAAGAAAACTTTTTTCCAGTGAAGTATCCATCACCTTGTACCAGGCAGTATTCTTCGGGAGGATCGGAAGGGCAAATTCCTGATCGGTCCAGTAAAGATTGTAGGCAATATACAAAAGCCCCTTCTCTCCCGCATAACGCCCGGAGTACAGACAGCCGACATGGCGGTCCGCTCTGGAAAAATTACAGTACCATGCGCGCTCTCCATGGTAAGAAAGATCCGGGATGCCGTCGGAATGGTTGTCCATACACTGCAGCACGCGGGTCTGATGCAGTACTTTATGCCGTTTCCGGTATGCAATGGCATCGCGGATGAAGTCCTGAAGCTCCCGGTTAGCTTTTTCGTGATTCCAGTCAAGCCAGGTGAGCTCACTGTCATGGCAGTAGGGATTGTTGTTTCCACCCTGACTGTTGCCGAATTCATCACCGGCCAGAAGCATCGGTGTTCCCTGCGAGAGAAGTAACATTGCCATCGCGTTTTTCCGCTGCTGCATACGCAGGCGCAGGATGTCTTTTTTACGGGTCGGCCCCTCTGTACCACAGTTCCAGCTGTAATTGTAGTCCGTGCCATCCCGTTCCTGCTCTCCATTTTCACGGTTATATTTGTGATCGTAGGAGACGAGATCCGCGAGGGTGAAGCCATCGTGGTTTGTTACATAGTTGATAACTGCACAGCCTTTCTGGTTGCGGTTGGCGCGCATCGTAAAATTTCGAAGTGCGTTTTCGTCGCCGCGCAGCAGTCTGCGGCAGTCATTCATAAATCCGTCGTTGGATTCTGCAATACGGGCCGGGGAAAGCAGCTGCATCGGATGATGTTCGATCAGTGCAGGATGGGATTCCCTCAGAGAAAGCTGCAGCATTTTTTTCTTTTCATTTTCCACAAGTGTCTGCTCCGGATACCAGCTACACAGAAGTTTACGATCTGCAAACAGCGGAAGCTTTGCAAGCTCCGGGGAAATGCCGTCCCTTGCAATGACGGAAAATCCATCTACGTGGTATTCCGATGCCCAGTAATGGAGACAGTCACTGATCGTGAAGAAATCGATATCATCTGTAAAATGAAATTCCATGAGGATTTCAATCTTTTCTTTATGAGCAGAGCGTATGAGTTCTTTGAATTCAAGGTCAGGATCAGACCCTGCGCTGTAAGAAGCCTTTGGTGCATAATAATATCCTGTGCCATAGCCCCAGTAATTTTTCTGGTATGCCGGTGCCGGATCGAAAGCAGCGCTTCCTGGATATCTGTGTGCCGGTCTTCCATCCGGAGACAGCTTTACGACAAGCTCCGGGAACTCATAGGCCGGCATCAGCCTGATCTGATTGATGCCAAGTGATTTAAGATACGGGAGCTTTTCACGTATTCCGGCAAACGTTCCTTTTTTCCGCACACCAGAATTTTTCTGTTTGGTGAAGCCGCGCACATGCAGATGGTACATAACGGTGTCAGAATAGGAGAGATTCGGATACTGATCATCTTCCCAGTCAAATTTTTTCCATACAAATCCGCTGCGTACCGCATGGGGAGAGGCGGACGGAAGTTCGCCAAATACAGAACGCCCTGCAATTTTTCTGGCGCATGGATCTGTAAAGATCTGGGAACCAGCCCGGTAATTGTATTCATAAGCAGCCGGGCGCAGCTTTACTCTCATGCTGTAAAAATGGCCGGAGGCCTCATCTTCCGGAAACGGGATTTCGCTGACGATTTCTTCGGTGCCTTTTCGGTAAAGGAGAAGAACCGGACGATCTTCTCCTGGGGAGAGACAGCCGAAATGTACGCCGTCGTTCTCAATCGAGGTTCCCAACCGATAATCTTTGTCTGATAGAACTTTAAATGTGATGTCTTCCAATGCTGTGTTCCGCCTTTCATAGGATCAGGCAGGAGTGTCTGCCTGGCTGTAGATCAATTCTGCTGCAAAAAGGTGTGGTTTTGCCAAATATGTTAAAGCGAAATTGTAAGCTCAACCGGGCAATGGTCAGAGCCAAAAACTTCCGTGTGAATTGTTGCATCCTGCAGACGGTCTTTGAGCGCCTCCGATACGCAAAAGTAGTCGATCCGCCATCCGGCATTCTTTTCTCTTGCGTGGAACCGATAAGACCACCAACTGTAAACGCCCTCGGTATCCGGATAAAAGTACCGGTACGTATCGATGAAACCGCTTTTGGTCAGGCGCGTAAACTTTGCCCGTTCTTCATCGGTAAAACCGGCATTTTTACGGTTGGTCTTCGGATTTTTGAGATCGATTTCCTGGTGCGCGACGTTGAGATCCCCACAGAAAATGACCGGTTTTGTTTTTTCCAGTCCCTTTAAATAGGAAAGGAATGCATCTTCCCACTCCATCCGGTAAGAAAGACGGGCGAGCTCGCTCTGAGAATTTGGCGTATAGACAGTCACAAAAAAGAACGTATCATATTCAAGCGTGATGACACGACCTTCCTGATCATGCTGCGGAATTCCAATGCCATAGTGTACCGAAAGAGGTTCTTTTTTGGTAAAAATGGCTGTGCCGGAGTAGCCTTTTTTGGCGGCGTAATTCCAGTACTGAAAATAGCCGGGTAGATCGAGCGTAATCTGGCCTTCCTGCAACTTGCTCTCCTGGATACAGAAAATATCAGCGTCCACCTCATGAAAATAAGTAAGAAATCCTTTCTGTACACATGCACGAAGTCCGTTTACATTCCAGGATATCAGTTTCATAGTCTTCTCTCCCATCTTTTCTCTTTTTGCTGTCATTTAGAACCAGTATACCATCTTTTTTGTAAATTTCACAGTGCGAACTTTACTATTTTTAATATTTCCTTGCTATTTGTTCTGGTTTCTGCTAAAGTAAAACTGCAGCATGGCTGCGGATCAAATTTAAAGAGAGGTATTACAGATGAGCGATTTTGAATCATGCGGCGGCAGCTGTGAGAACTGTGCTTCTGCAGAAGACTGCAGCAAGGCGACAATCACCCTGACCCTGGACAATGACGAATCTATCGAATGTTCGATTCTTACGATCTACGAGGCGGCAGGCAACGAATACATCGCACTTCTTCCGCTGAATGAAAAAGGAGAAAACGAAGACGGCGAGGTGTACATCTACCGTTACCATCAGGAAAATGGCACTCCGATCCTGGAAAACATTGAGAACGATGAGGAGTATGAGGCAGCGTCTGACGGATTTGACGAGTGGCTTGACTCACTTGAGTATGATGAGCTGGTAGAGGGCGAAGAGGAAGAATAAAAATCTGAACGGTGACTTTTAAAGGAAAAAACAGAAATAAAAATACCCGTCTGGGAGTTATATTACCGGAAATGGTATATGCTCCTGAACGGGTATTTTAACCAAGTCAAATAAGCAGCGAAGCGGATTGCGAATATCCGCTTTTTTTCTTTCAGGAAAAATCCTGCAGCGACTCTTCTTCCAGTAAAGATTCCAGAAATGGGGATGGCTGTACCTCTTTCCCAAACCGTTCTTTTGTGTAAAAGATATGCAGGCGATTCTTTGCTCTTGTCATTCCAACGTAGAGCAGTCGGCGTTCTTCCTCAAGATCTGCGTCCATATTCGCCTTTTTGTGCGGAATGATCCCCTCATTGATGTCGACGAGAAATACTTCCTCAAACTCCAACCCCTTGGAACTGTGAAAGGTAGAGAGTATGATCGCATCTGGATCATGCTTTTTTTTACCGCGCTGGTCTTCTAAGTGCTGGCGGTACTCCTTCAGATGTGCTTCCCACTCTTCCATCGTCTTAAAAGGCTTTGCACTCTGCTGAATCTCATCGAGAATTTCGAGCAGTTCTTCCGGTTTCATCCGGCGTTCTTTTGCGTATTCCGTCAGATATTCCTCATAATTGATGCCATAGCGGATGTAGTTTACAGCAGCATACGGTGCGAGACCGCGCAGAATCTGGAAATCGATCTCCATGCGGTCGATGCGATCCATCATCCAGTCTTTGTCCTCATAATACGTGCGCAGAGTTTCAAAGGATACGATCGGTGCATCAATGCTGTCACGGCTTAAGTAGCGCTTTGGCCGGTTCATGACCTGAAGAAACTCTTTTCGGCTGAGCTGATTCCTCGCAAGATGCAGGTAGGCGAAAAGGTCTTTGGCCACCCAGTGCTCATAAATATTCGGAAGCGCATCACGCATTTCAAATGGAAGATTAAATTCCATCAGGCGCTCCGCATAAGGGCGTGCACCCTGATTGGTGCGGAATAAAACAGCGATCTCATTTGGCGGTGTGCCGCATTTTAATGCATTCTGGACTGCTTTTATGAGAAAAAGGCTCTCGTGTTCCTGACCGGCAAATTCACGGATATCGACAGAAGCGCCGCTGCCGTGCACCGGAATGATCTGCTTCTCAAAGCGGTTTTTATTTTCTGTGATCACAGTCTGTGCTGCATGGATGATTGCGGATGAGGAACGAAAATTCCGGTCAAGTAAAATTTTTGCAGCGTTTGGATAATCATTCGGAAAGTTCAGCATGATTTCCGGCTTTGCCCCGCGAAAACGGTAAATGGACTGATCATCATCGCCGACAATAAAAAGATTGTTTTCAGGAAGGGCGAGCAGCTGCAGGATCCGATATTGAAGCAGATTGATGTCTTGAAATTCATCTACGAGAATATAGGACCAGCGCTTTTGCCATGCCGATAAAATGTCCGGCCTTGCATTTAACAGCTCCCAGGTGTAAGTCATCATATCGTCAAAATCAATGAGTCCGGCCTGACGGTGGATCTCTTCATAGCGCTGGAAAAACAGGCGAAATACTTCTGCAGGACAGCTTTTGGAATAATAATTTTCCAGCCGGATCTGCTCATTTTTTACCAGGCTGATCTCCGCTGCAAGATCCGACAGGGTTTCCTTCTCGTCTTCAAAGGAAAGCCTGGATTCGCGCAGAAGCTGCTGCAGGATCTGATATTTCTTCTCTTCTGTCAGGATATTGGCCGCAGTATAATGGTAAGCATGCTTTAAAATAGTGAAAAAAACAGCGTGAAACGTCCCAAATGTGACACCGCTGTTTTTACATATGTTCTGAAATCTGCAGCGCATTTCAAGCGCTGCTGCTTTTGTAAAGGTAATAACGAGAATTTCCTGAGGCCGCACGTGAGCATGCTCAATCAGCTGCCGCGTACGTTGTGTGATGACCAGAGTTTTTCCGGAACCAGGGCCTGCCAGTATCATGGCCGGCCCTTTTCCGTGAGCAATGGCTCTGGACTGAGCATCGCTTATGTTCATGCTTCCAGCTTTTCAATCGCAGCGCGGATTCTTGCAATGGATTCGTCTTTTCCGATGATATCCATGATCTCCGTTGCTCCTGCCGGTGTAACGCTCTGACCGGAAACTGCGATTCGAAGCGGCCACATTACAGCATTGACTTTGCATCCATTCTCCTGCGTATAAGCTTTGAGCATCTCAAAGAGGGCATCGTTTGTAAAGTCTTCTGAAGCCTCAAGGCGCGGAAGCAGATCTTTTAAGGTAGCAAGAGATTTTTCTGCGTCGGTTTTTGCCTTTTTGTTGGTGAACAGCGCGATATCGTACTCTGGTACCTGCTCAAAGAAAGCGACCATCTCCGGGATATCCGGATATACTTCGATTCTGGTACGAACCATCTCTGCGATCCGATGCAGATCAAAGTCTTTTGTCAGCGCCTTTTTCAGATACGGCTCTGCAGCAGCATAAAAGGTCTCGCTGTCCATTGCCTTTAAGTACTCTCCATTCATCCAGCGAAGCTTCTGGATATCGAATACAGCCGGTGATTTGCTCATGTTGTGGTAATCGAATTCTTTTACGAGTTCTTCCAGTGAAAAGATCTCACGGTTGTCCTGCGGACACCAGCCAAGCAGTGCAACATAGTTGACGATCGCCTCGGATACGAAGCCCTGCTCAAGCAGATCCTCGTAGGAGGAATGACCGGAACGCTTGCTCAGCTTCTGATGTTCAGCGTTAGTGATCAGAGGACAATGTACGTATACCGGTACTTCCCAGCCAAATGCCTCATAAAGCCGGTTATATTTCGGTGCGGAGGAAAGGTACTCATTTCCACGTACGACGTGTGTGATTCCCATCAGATGGTCATCTACAACGTTCGCAAAATTGTAGGTTGGGTATCCGTCTGATTTGATCAGGATCATATCATCCAGCTCTGCGTTCGGCACCTCGATCTCTCCGTAGATCTCGTCTACAAACTTTGTGGTACCCTCGTTCGGTACATTCTGGCGGATGACATATGGAACACCGGCATCCAGCTTTGCCTGAATCTCTTCTTTGGAAAGATGGAGACAATGCTTGTCATACATCATCAGTTCTTTTCCGGCTACATTTTTGCGCAGGGACTCCAGACGTTCCTTGTCGCAGAAACAGTAATAAGCTTCGCCTTTTTCAATCAGTTTCTTTGCGTACTTCAGGTAAATACCGGTCTTCTGACGTTCACTCTGTACGTATGGGCCGCAGCCGCCGTCTTTGTCCGGACCTTCGTCATGGATCAGACCAGTCTTCTGCAGCGTCCGATATATGATATCAACTGCACCCTCTACGAGACGCTCCTGGTCGGTATCTTCGATGCGCAGCATAAAGGTGCCGCCCGCATGTTTGGCGATCAGATAGGCATACAGTGCCGTTCTTAAATTTCCTACATGCATCCGTCCGGTCGGGCTCGGTGCAAATCTTGTCTTAACTTTGCTCATATTTTTCTCCTGCCTTTTTGATGAGATGATAAAATAGCTGCCGAAAGCTTCGGCGAATGTCTGAGACATCCTGTATAAAGGGCAATCCGCCCTACTGAAAACGGATCTGCCTTGAAACACCAAGTGCCAGGGCCATTTCCGTCATCAGAAACATAATGGATGTGCCTCCGTAGCTGACAAACGGAAGCGTGATACCGGTGGTCGGAATCAGATTGACCACAACGGCGATGTTGAGCACTACCTGCAGCGCGATATGTATGAAAATACCGGACACGATCAGGGATCCGAGCAGGTCAGGTGCATTTTTCGCGATGAAAAACAGGCGGTACAGCAAAAATACAAATAACAGAATCACAAGAGCGGCGCCAAAGACACCAAGCTCCTCGCAGATAATGGAGAAAATCATATCATTCTGCGCTTCCGGGATTGCGCCGAGTTTCTGCGCACTGTTTCCAAGCCCCTTTCCGAAAAATCCGCCCGAACCGATCGCATAAAGCGCCTGCATGACCTGATATCCACCGTCACTGGAATACAGTTCGGGGTTGAGCCACACACGGATCCGGCCGATTCGAAAGCTGGAGGATCCTCCAAAATTTACAAGGAAGAACACTAAAATGGCGACAGCAATTATTCCGGCTCCCGCAAGCAGAAGCATCTGCTTTGTATACGGTGAAACAAGGAAAATCAAGCCGGCTGTGATACCGAGGATAATGATTGCCGTGCTCAGGTTATCGGTAAAAAAGTAAGTAAGCACGAATGCAAGCAGGCCGAAAGACGCCACCGTGAGCGTCGCTTTCGGCGTACGGATGTTTTTTCCGATCTTTACAAGAAGAAACGGTAAAAACAGGATGATCGCCAGTTTTGCCGCCTCCGCAGGCTGGAAGGAAAAAGAATTCGTGATATAAATCCAGCGCCTTGCACCATTTACTTCCCGTCCGATAAATTTAGTGATAAAAAGAAGAAACATGGCGAACCAGTAGAATGGTGTGGAAAATTTATCAGCAAGCCAGTGATAGTCCATATTTGATATAATCAGAGCGAGGAAAAGCGCAACGATACTGATGAGTGTCTGCTTGCGGAAATAAGCCATATCATCTCCGCTTTGCTGGATCAGGGATTCATATGCACTGGTGCTGTAAAGCATGACCAGTCCGAAACAGGTAAGCAGAATTACCACAGCCAAAAGATTGAAATCATAATAATCCGAAGTCAGAAAAGAAACCGATGATTTCAGGAGGGATCGGATGGTGAGCTTTTTTTTTGATTTGTGCCGTTTTTTGCGAACCGGCTGCAGAGTATGTGAATTTGCTGCCATAAAAATCCTTTCGTAAAAGAGAATCCTTTTTACTGAACAGCCCAAAAGAAAATGCATTGAAACAGCTGGGAAATCCAGTAAAAACAAGTCACTTTGCCCTAAGTCACCTGCCTATCATAGCATATCTTCTTTTATTTTTCCAGTGGGGGGAGAAATTTTTGTATAAAAAAGAACAGAAAGCGGTTATAAGTGCTTCCCCACTGCTTCTGTTGTAAAGAGCAATAAGCAATGGGGAAACTTTTTTTATATGAAGGTAATGAAAAGAATAAATCAGCGAACAGTCGTTATTCGCTGCATGACGGGCAGGAAACCGGCGCATCAAAATCTGGATTAAACGCGTAGAAATTTTTCGCATCCAGCTGCTCCTGCGTAGCGCGGAGTGCTTCACCAAACCGCTGGAAATGCACGATCTCGCGTTCTCTCAGGAAGCGGATCGGATCCGCAACCTCCGGGTCTTTTACCAGCCGCAGAATATTATCGTAGGTGGAGCGTGCTTTCTGCTCTGCTGCCAGGTCTTCAAAAAGATCGGTCAACGGATCTCCCTTCGACTGAAATTCACATGCATTAAACGGAATGCCACCTGCGGCCTGCGGCCAGATTCCGACAGTATGATCTGTATAATACGGTGCAAATCCGGATTTTTCAATTTCCTCCGGGGAGAGTCCGCGCGTCAGCTGGTGTACGATCGTCGCAACAATTTCAAGATGTGCAAGCTCTTCTGTTCCGACATCTGTAAGAACAGCCATCACCGTTCGGTTTGGAGCAGTGTAACGCTGGGAAAGATAGCGCATGGAGGCACCGAGCTCGCCGTCGGGTCCACCTTAGTGCAAGTACATATAAGCCACAAAAGCAAGGTGTGTGGTATGCCGCGGCAGGTTATCTGCCGCGGTTTCTTCTTATTATTTTTATGGAATTCTTTTTTCGAATGTTTATATCAATATATTAAAAAAAGTCAAGACTTTTTTGTCGTTTTTCACAATGTGAAAATGTGCAAGAAAGTTTTATCGAAACTGAAGTACAAACTTAGCAAAACAACTCATTCAAATTAAATTTTCTCAAAACATAATCACAACAATCGAAGAAACAGTCTAGAATAGTTTCTGACTGTTTCTTCTTATAGTCAGCTTTTGCGCGGGCGCAAATCAGCGCAGCAGAATACTTTTCCAGGTTGCCGGACCGGCAATTCCGTCTGCACTCAGCCCCTTTTTCTTCTGATAGGATTTAATAGCATATACTGTATTTGTACCGCAATCGCCATCGATCGTCAACAGTTTGCCGTCTGCGCCTCTGAATCCATTCGATTTCAATAACCGCTGCAGCAGCTTTACGTCACTTCCCTTACTGCCGTTCTGAACACTTCCTACGCTGAACATATATCCGCTACCTCCTGTCTTTGTATCCTGATTGTCCGAAATTTCATTTCCCGTATTCCCCCCATTGTCAACTGTCACATTCACATGGTGCGCAACATTCAGATTGATATCGCCACGCCGC
This sequence comes from Lachnospiraceae bacterium, assembly GCA_902363665.1. Lineage (GTDB taxonomy): Bacteria > Bacillota > Clostridia > Lachnospirales > Lachnospiraceae > Choladousia. Next base: position 141,179 of record CABJAW010000003.1, read on the forward strand.
GCAAGACTCGGATCCGTAAGGTATGCACCCTGCAGCACAACAAAATATTTTTTACCAGCCGCAGATCGGAAGTAATTCATCATATTGCCTGTATAGGTCGCATTGCATTCCTGCAGCTCCTTAATGCCTTTCAGGTGTCCTACTGCGCGGATCAGTACGATTGTGCTCTCACTGCAGTCTGCCTCGCAGGCCACCTTAATAATTGACGGCCGCCATCCCGCTGCCTGCATCTGCTTCCGGAACGTATACCGGTCACCGGAATTACCTGCCGTCCCCTGATCGTAGCCAATCCGATCGTTCAAGGCCGCCTCAATCGCCAGATCTGCGAACAGGTTGCCCAGCTCCTCGTCACGCCATCGAATGATATAGTCCCACGGGCGCGAATACCACGTCTTCAGGCAGTACTCGCCGCCGGTCTGATCTCCTGCCTTGCCTCCTGCATACCTGCCGTTTTCGTCATGCCCACAATTTGATACTCTTACCATATTTTTCTCCTTCTGCTGCGTTCCTTTATCAACGTATGCATCTGCATATTTTGCGATAAACTCATACACCTTTTTCTGCCTGGAAACATAATCACCAACCTGGTTATCGTTTGACCGGTCTGCCGGATCTGTATTCAGTGCCGTATAGATACTCTTCGCCGTATACGGCTTCGCAGTCTTCGCCAGAATCCGCTCCAGTGCCGATGCTCCACCGAGGTGCACGATGTTGATGCACTCCATCATCGCCGTGTCCGGCATTGCACAATATGTTTTCTCAATACTCGCCGCGTGCTCCACGATCTGCTTGTCCATCAGATTGTCCTGGCATTTCATTCCGGCATCGGAAGAAATAATTGCAATAATACACTTGCCTTTCGTGGATCCTGCCGTTACTCCGTACCGATCCCAGCTCTTTTCCAGGTCAGCGGCAATTCCCGCTGTATCGAGTCTGGAAAACTCAGTTGGATATGTATTTTTGATCTGTTGCAGTAACAACCGTGCCCGTGCTCCGTACCACTGTCCAGCACCTATGGTGATCGCAACCTCGTTTGGCGTATTTTTCCCGACGCCCGCAAATGCTGCATAATTCTGTCGCCCATAAATCTGCCCGCCGCTTTCTACGGCGTACAGGATTTTTCTCAATACAGTAATATTTTCCTGATTCATTCTGTTTCATCCTCTTTTTCCACATGACTAACCATGCAGTCACAAACGTCGTGCACCCAGCCGTCCCACTCACGGACAATCATAATCAGTAACCCAGCAACTGTAGCCACAATAATGCATTTCACAGTGTGCACCCCTTCCGCAAAAAGGACGGCTTATTTGCCGCCCCAGTCTCATTCTTCTTTGTTCATCTGTTTTTTGATCTGATCTACATATGTACTTAATCCGGCGACAAGAATACCCTGCGTGATCGCGGTAAAGACAGCCATTGCCGCCTCCTGCGCATTCGTGATCGTGCTTGTCGCAATGACCCAGATCGCACACAGGACAATGCTTACTCCGCCAAGAAGCAGTGGGATATACTTATCTTTCACACTCTGAGCCTGTTTCAGGGCCATTCCGATGAAATACAATGCTACTGCTACAACAATGAGTTCCGGTTTTACATAGTTCATAATCTGATCCATACCTAATCCTCTCTTTCTTTCAATTCTTCTGGCATTTCCAGAAGCGTATGATACAGTTTCGTTGCAACATCATTACCGCCTAAATTATGATATGCTTCGTATACGTGCTTGAGTGTCTCTTTCGCATAAATTGGGCAATATCCTCTATCCGTATACTTATTGTAGTTACTTACGATGCTTTCCCTGAGCAATGACTGCATGCCCTCTGCGATCGCTGTATTCTTTTTCTGCTCTGCCTTTAACCGAACAGACAAACTTCTATACCCAATCCCAGCCAGCCCCGTCAGAACCGCAAGTAACCACTCAATCCAGTGTGCCTGCGCATAAAATATGATCTGCTCCATAATGTATAATAGTCCTTTCGCAATAAATTGCATAATAATAGACCACTTTACGCGGTCGGCGATCTGATTTTCATAAATTTTCTCTGTAAATGGCTTTTATTTTGTAGATTTCCCTTTTGTTTCTTCGTCCTGTCCATCAGCTGATGCCTGCTGGATCAGCTGCTCGGTATACCGCAGACAATCGGCCATGATCTTTGTATTCTCGCCCTTTGTCTCGATCAGGGCAAGGGTGTTATAGAGTTTCTGTAAATTCTCTTTCATACTGTGTCTCCCTATACAAGCAGAAATGTTTCATCGATATTTATGGCTATACCAGACGGAATATCAACCATTGTCCCATTTTTGACACTATAGCCAAGCTCTATTTTCCCTTTGGACGCATTTAGGCGTAAGGAAACTTCATAATTGCTCTGAATCCAGATTTTCTTGATCGCCGGAGTCATACCGGTTGCTTTTATGCCCCCGAACGACAAATAGCCGTTCGATGTGGCGAGGATTGCTGTTGCTGTGCCACTCATTTTGATTCGAATCATAAGTGGCGACTCCCACACAGTAATCGAAATACCGCTAACTGAATATGTGTATTTTGCCGCTGTCGCCAGAGCATCCAGCGATGTCCCCGCAGATGTTTTGATGGTTTTCGCGATCACAGCTCCTGTGGCAGTGAGCGATGCAGAAGATATCTCACCACCGTTGATCACGGTCGAGGACGTACCGGCTGAATTATTAATCGTAGTCTTTCCTGTCAAATCAATCGCTGATGTCTGCCCGTTGATACGCATTTCAGCAGATCCAGTACCGCCCCTCGCATACGCCCATATTACGCCACCCTCACCAGATATTTGCGACGACCCATATGGATCTGATCCAGTAAGCCCCCAGTGATATGAAGCGCATTTATCCCCATCATAAGCAAGAGATCTCAATTCAACGTTTGCGTTTGCGGTTTCATTAGATACCGTTGTCTCTGTGTGAATATCACAGTTATCACCGGTTTTGATATTGAAAGTACGTATATCCCCCACATCGCTCACGGAAGAATATATTGTCGCTGAGCCGTTGCACAAATCAATCTTGGAATCTTTGCTGTTTTTTCCAAGATATATCGTATCAGCGCCGTACTGAGCTAAGATGGTTGACCCGTTTCGGATATTCACAACGCTGTTTCCGATCTGGACATTTTGACCGAGTGTCTTAGCGGTCACATTTCCGACCACGAGACCGTTTGTGGAATCGTATTTCATGTAGTTCGAAGCAACCTTCGCTGCCTCCGCCACTTGAGCGTCGACATCTTCCGGAGCGGGTGTCCAGTCCGTTGCTTTGTTGCCTTTTTCGAGTTTGACGTTTTTAATTCGGGCTGTAAAACTGGCTTCGACGTCAGCATTTGGGTTATAAAAAAGTATATAAGCGCCGCTAGCATCAACGTTGTCTGACGCTTTTTCCGGGATTGTAACAACCTTTTCGACATGATACCAGTTATTGAGTTCACATCCATTCTTCCCGACTTCCGGAAGGTCGTGCGCTGTGACGCGCCTCCAAGTACCAGTAGCTGTTTGTCCGGACGGAGCAGACCCATACCGCTGCCCCATCCAGAGTTCACCAATATTTGCCCCCGTAGGAAAGTTCCATTCTGTATACATGATGTCATAAGACCAGATATACTTTTCACCTACGATGTAATCTCTTGTAGCTATTGCAAAACCAGGTGTAAGTGTGATTGTGACATACGTTTTTTTAGATTTCATTGAAATCTGACCGTAATCATCCGTGATTGTCGAAAAATTTTTGAAGAATCCTGCTTTTTCGTTTCCTCTGCCGTTCAGGATAAGATTCCTCCCACCCACTTCCAGGTTATCAACCTTATCGTTCGCGCTATCAGCTGTATTCTGAGCATTCTGAGCCTTGTTATAAGCGATTTTCGCCGCCTCATAGCTCGATGACTTTGAGACGGCGGAGTAGCTGTATGAGCCATTTGTCAATACCGTCAGGTCGACAAAATATAACGTATTGGTTGATCCCGCTGTATAAGACGGCTCGGTGGTCTGCCATTTACCACCCGGCGGATTTGTGGTCGGTTTGGCTGGTGCTGCTACAGTTGACGATTGCAAAAGGTAATATGTAGTCACATGGTCGATATCAACTATTCGAGATATCGTGATCTCAGCTTTGGCTTTGATTACCATTACTGCCCACCTCCCGGATCATCCCTCCAGCTGGCAAGTATATGCCTGAGAATTAGTTACGTCAGCGGCGGATACGGTCAGTGTTTTTGATGTAGCGATGGCGGTGTCACTTCCGGCTTTATACCATTTAATGCTGCCGAGAGAACCACACACACCAGCGTCTGTAATCGCCTGTTCTACTGATCCTTTCCATACATGTGCGGTAAGCGTCGTCGAGCCTGTATTGTTTTTGAACACCGTGCCGTTGGAGGATGTGATTGTGAGTGAGATCGCGTCCTGTCCCGCAGCGCCGGTAGCACCTTGTTTGGCGACGCTGTACTGTGTAGCTGTACCACCATTAGTGTACGTGAATACTGTCTTAGTCCACAGATACTGTCCGGCAGACACTGACGGAGGTGTCGACTGCCATCCGCTTGAAGGCGCAGATGTGTTTGACGAGGACGCTGCGTATGTAATGTCTGCTTTTGAAATACCATTGCCAGTTGCTCCCGTAGACCCTTTATCGCCCTGAATACCTTTGATACTTCCTGCGTAAACCCACTTCGCATTTTGTGCATTACCTGCAACCGTACATTTATACGTATAGCCGGTCGAAGTATTGAGATACATATCGTTAACACGAGCGTTAGCTACTCCAGAGCCGGTGAAAGCTGTCGCTGTAGTGGACGTACCCGTGATACCGGTACCTGAATACCACTGAGATCCGGTTGTACCGGTTGCTCCGGTGGAACCTTGCTTGGCAACACTGTAGCTTACAGATGTGGTATTGTCGGTGTAAGTTGTAGTTACTCTTGTCCAGAGATACTGCCCCTGAGTTACAGACGGAATTGTCGTAGACCATCCACTTGTAGGCACCGTTGTGTTGGAGGAAGATCCTACATACTCGGCCACAGGAGTCCCCTTAATTCCTTTTCCGGTTGCTCCGGTATTACCCGTTCTTGCAACGGCAAATGAAAATTTCTTATTCATTGTCATACCATCAACTACAACCGGGATGGTAGCCTCACATGCGGTATTTACCGTAGCCGTGGTTGTGAATGTGATCTTTACTTTAGACGTTCCGCTATTGGATACAGCCGCAGTAATACCAGTTGGACACACAATATCCCCAGCTGTGACGGCTACAGAAGCACACTGATTCTGCCCGCAGAATGCTACAGCCTCCGTTGAGCATGACTGATTAGCACCTACGCCACCTGTACCACCTATAAATGTATAAGCCTCGCTTGTGAGCATGACCGAATACGCATCGGTCACATCGAGAATAGTAATTTGATCAGCTGATTTAATTGCCATGTTGTTATCCTCCTTAAATTTAAACTATTAATTCACACATAAAAGTTACTTTCGTATCAACGTCCTCCGGCGATAGAGTAAACGTGAAACCTTCATCGCCAAATCTCGAATCGTTGCTCGATAAGACGCCAAATGATTCATCATCGAGTCGCTGCCAATACCATTGAAGATATGCACCTGCGCCGAAAACCTCTTTCATAGTCGCTGAATCTGTAATCCGCTGCTTGCCGTGATAAAGTACTACAGACAGCACTGTTGCAACCTGATCGTTCTTAAATACTGTGCCTCTTGATGATTCAATTCGCAGAAGCGTAGTTATTTCATCACGCAGGTCAGCCACCTGGTCTTTTATGTCCTGCTTTATATTATCTAATTCTTCGCCAATATTTGCCCCGGAGCCGATCATCAGCTCGTCGACATTAATCGCGAGCTTATACGTTCCGTCGGCAGCTCGGTAGTACTTAATGTAGTTCTGTCCATCACCGATTGCGATCTGTCCGGAATCATCGAAATATACACCGCTTACACTGCTACCTACAGAATCTTTCCCTTGCGAATACAGCGAGTGATTCCCTATTTTGAATCCGCCGATGGTGGCACCGAACGCTACTAAGTCATTGACACTGATTTTCTCAGCCGTGACCGACTTTGCCTGCAATACTCTTCCAGACAGGCTGTTATAGTCTGTCTGCTCGGCAGTCGTCTCCATGCCGTTCGTATTCAACTTGTAGTAGAGACCGTCTTGACCTCGGATCACAAGCTTTTCTGCTTTGATTGTCTCACCCTCGATCAGATCACCCTTGATCGTGACACCGACCAGCTCGCCGGTTATTTTCGCATCACCGATTGTCACATCTTTAATTAGGCCGGACTGCGCATAGAAATACGCCATCGCAGCCTTGTCGATATTCGTGAAATCAATTTTTGCGTATTTAATGTCAGCCTGATCGGCGCTCAGCTTTTTTATAATTGCGTCTTCCAGTTCGGCTTTTGATGCGTGCACATAATCGAAATTTGCTTTGTTTCCGAGGATCTCTTTGACAAGAAACAGGTCTGTATAGACGCGATCAAGCGCTTTTGCGGTCGGTCCCTTTTCTGCACCAGCGTTGCTTTCAGCTTCTGTTTTTCCCTGAGATGCAACGGCAGTCATCAGACCGCCATCGAAATCCTGCGTGATGATCATAATCGGGATCCTGATTTCGTTTCCGTATTTGTCTTGCACCTTAACGATGTCGCCCGGGTCCAACCGGATGTCCCCGAAGAACGAAAGAGATGCCGGTAGGAAAGAAAGATCTTTCAGTTCCGCGTAAACCCGGTCAAGATGTTCCTGAGTCATAACCGGATTGCTGATTTGCATGCCGACTGTACCAGTTCCGGAAACAAGTGTCTTATCTCCCGCAGTACATTCAATCGACCCAAGCGAGAAATTCTGTTCCGTCGTTATAAGATCGTCATAGTATCTTGATGCCGGAATTGTATAATTAACATCTCGGTACCAGCGCAGCTCAATTTCACCCGCGCGGTTAATCACTGCAAATTTCACATACAGCTGCGCGACATATCCGAGCGCTTCCCGGTACGTATAGCCATCGAAAGGATTCTGATAAGTCGTTGTCGTGGTTTTCTCCCCGGTCTCATCTTCACCCGCTTCGGTAATGACCGCACGCCTGTCCACCATGATTCCATCCGGCAGCGCCGACAATCCAGCGAGCGGTACTCCGGACATACGGGAGATCTCCTGTAGCACAGTTTTTCCATCGGCCGGATAGACCAGTTCGGAAAAATAAGCGCCACCCAGTTTCGATGTCATCCGGTCATATGCCGCAAAGCACAGCACTCCATCATCATTTTGCGGCTTCTGAACCGTAAAAAGGCCAACCGGGATGTATTCTTTTGTCCCGCCAAGATCAAGGCCGATCTTTAACGAGAATTCTGTATTTTCCATAGCCACTTCCGGCTTTTTCATTGTGATCTGTACACCTGCCGAAACGGCACCACCGATCGTCACATAGTCCCCCGGATTTGCTGCTGCTGTATATAAGATCGCAGAAATTTCAGCCGCAATCGCTTTTTCGCCGATTTCAATTTGCGTCAGGAAAGCTCTGCTGTGTCCAAGTATACTGCCGCTGAATGCCTCACTTGCCTGATACACGCTCTATCACCTCCCGGTTATTTTTCAATCAGTGTCACGCCAACTCCAACGTAACGCGGCATCCCGGATGCATATGAATACACCGGGTAAGTCGGAGTCCCGGCATACATCGTTTTTTCTACTGTCTTTCCCGTTCCGGGAGCTTTGAATTTAACTTTGATGTATGCTGGATCAATTGCCATATCTACTGTTTCCGCCTGCGCATCAGTCAGGATCGGCCATTCGATTTTCAATGTGAATTTTCGTGCTATCACATCGCCGTTCATGGTTCCGTCTGCGCCGCGCCCGGTGTTTTTACTCCATATTTTTTCCTTTGAGATTGACAGGCCGCCCTGCTTCGGTTCCGGCATTGCAACCCCGTCGATTACAAGAGATGCCATTTTATTACCTCACAAAATGAGAGCCTCTTTCAAGGCTCTCAAGTTAAAATTGGGCACTGCCCGGTTGACATGGTGCGGTTGTTGACCTCTTCGATCACAACGTCTGTGATTTTCTTTCCACCGACATACACATTAAATACCGGTGTCTGCTTTCCGCTGCCCATGCGGGACATTGCTGCACATACAGCGCTGTATACCCCTGCAGAAACAGAGGATACAATCTGATTGTTGTTCATGACTGCTGTGCTGCCGCCGATCGTTCCGACCAATTCCGGTCCCGCCTCACGGGCGAGAAAGAACTGCCCGGTCGAGAATGTTCCGCCGGATGCTGCTGCCGTGACCGGCTGCCATCGCCCGCCTTTATACATTCCGCCAGAAGCCATGGTAGTACTTCTGATTTTGCCCGTTACGGATATCACCGGAATATAATCAATAGTTACTCGACCTATCTTTGCGTTAACACTTAAGCTCCAGCCACTTACGAGCATAGAGATAAGAGCGCGGAATACTTTCCAGCCGGTACTTACCGCAATGGCTATTCCAAGGCTCCAGCCGTTCGTCATTCCGCTGATGATGCCCCGAATCGTCCTTGCGCCAGTACTGATGCCAAGCTGCGTCAGCATCTTGCTGTTCGCTACATTTCTGCTGTATGTTCTGCGTGTTTCTGTTGCAAGGCTGGTGTTCAGCCCGAATCTTGCTGTGACACTGCTTCTTGCAACATTTGCATGATAACGTCTTCGCGTTTCTGTCGCAGGGCTGGTGTTCAGCCCGAACCTTGACATTATGATGCTTTTCAAAGCATTTGCTTTGTAGTTTGCACGCGTTTTGGTCGCTGATTCAGTATTTAAGCCAAATCTTGCAATAATAGCTGCCCCTTTTTTAATGACATTTGATGCATATTCGGCTCTCTGTGTATCAGCGTTTGATGTATCCAGCCCAAATTTTGCCTTGACAGGCGGGTGTTTCCTTATATCCTGGGCATCTTTTTCATACTGGGCCTGGTCCTTTTCAGCCTGTGATGTGTCCAGACCTAATTTCTGCCGAATCTCTTTATTTTTGCACAGTTCTTCCAGTTCTGCATATTTTTCATCCCACTTTTTTTTGTTCATCTGCAGAACAATATTAGTCATCCGCTCCGGCGTTATTTTGTCGAGACTTTTGTTTGCACTGTCAACGCCCGACTTCGTATTGTCAGTTGCAAGGATATCCGGGTTCGTTTCGTTCGGCAAGGAATCAAGGTTTTTCTGTGCGCTTTTAACCCCAGCTTCTGTTTCATCAGATGCTGTGATCGGGATTTCGACCTCTGGAGTTTCGTCGGATCCGTGCGGATGTGAGATTTTATCAACAATTTCCTTGAAACCTGTCGAGAATTGCTCTTTCAAATTTTCAAGACCCGAACTTACGTATGGCTCCATTCCAGCAAAAAAATCCTTCCATCCATTTGCCATATATGCCACAATTTCAGAATCCGTAAATATTCCGAGCGGTGTTGTCAGGCCGCCCGCCGCCTGGAATATCTGATTGATATACCCAGTCGCTCCCCCGACTGCTGTTCCAACTTTCCCCGCAATTGTTTTCAAACCACCAAGAGCAGCAGGTGCTAATCCGGCAAGGAATCCACCATCACCGGCCGCCTCTGCTGCAGTAGGTGTACTGCTTGCGATTCCTCCTCCAAGAATTTCCCACAATTTTTTGCCAAATTTTGCGCCAAGCCCAACAAATTTGATTCCAAGAATTGCTGTTACTATTGTAGTTTCAATCGGCGCGGTCTTAAACGATCCTTTCCATGCTTCAATTGCTGCGTTAATTGCCGCCCAAATAAGCTCTCCTACATTGCCAAGTACTGTCGTCCAGTCAATCCCAGATATAAAATCTCCGATATCTTTTCCGACTTTCTCCCAGTCTGTTTTTTTGACTGCTTCCGTCATTTCATTTAAAATACTATTTACAGCCGTTCCGAATGTCAGCCCTGCTTTTTTCCAGTCTAATTTTGCAAAAAATTGATTGATACCAGATGCGACGGCCGTTCCCCATCCGCCCCACTTTGCGTTGCTGACAAACGAGTACGCGCCTGCGATGACTGTATTTACAGCACCGGCAACCGTAGAACCGATATTATCAAATGTTTTTGGAGTCAAAACCTTATTCAGCGCACTGGCAATACCTTTTCCGATGTTGCCAGCTGCAGTGATCGCATCGGACCATTTGATTCCACTCAATGTAGAGTTCAGCGATTGTTTAATTGCGTTTCCGGTTGCTTCAAAGTCAAATTTCTGAGACCAGGTTTTTGACAGTTTGAAGACACCGTTGATGCCGTCACGCACCGCACTTCCTGCTCCACTCCAGTCTGCCGTCCGGATGAAGCTGTTCATCGAACCGGCGATGAACGAACCTACGCTCTCCCAGTGAAGATTTTTCATAAAAGCACTTGTACCGGAAACGCCAGTGTTGAGGAGTTCGCCGACTGTCTTGCCGATCGAATCATCAAGACCGGATGTCTCGACAAAACCGTTGATCAGTGTCGCAAGTGACTTTCCAATCTTTGCGGCAGTTCCCTTGATTTTATCCCACGGGACGTTGTCAAGACCTGCTTTTAGTTTCTTACCGATTAATTCCCCGATTTCAGTAAAATCTGCATCTGCCCAGGCTTTCTTTATCTGATTTGCCAGATCTTTAAATTGATTATCGACCGTTTGTGTCTCAAATCCAATGCCAGCTCCACCGCCGCCACCGCCGCCACCGGTTCCGCCTCCGTCCTGCGATGTGGTATCGTCAAGCTTATTGATCTCGTCAAAGCTCATCAATGTGCGTTTGAGCTTTTCTGCATTGTCTGCGGCTTTTCCGGTTGATGATGCAACCGCATTTGCACCATTTGCAACGTCCGCTATTCCACGAGTTGCTATCGTGTATGTGCTCTGCCCGGTTAATGCCGCCATGAACTGTGCAACGGCATTGCAGGCAGATATGAGATAATCGATCAGTGTGTTCAAGGCAGGTGTCACGACATTTAAGATTGGCGCAAATGCTGATGCAAACGCGCCCTGAAGCTGATTCAGCTGCGACTTAAGCAGTGACAGATTCGCATTCGTTGTGCTGCTGTACTGCGCCAGGCTTGTCAGTCCGGTGCTGAGTGCACTTCTGAGCGTATTGACAACCGCATAGACGGCGCGCATCCCTATCCCATACAGCAGCAAACTTTTGAATCCATGGCGGAATTCATTGCTGCTTCTGCCTGCCGCATTCCCTGCTCCTGATATCCCATTCTGAAAACGTCTCAGGATTGGGATACCATTTGCAAAACGCTTAATCAGGGATGCTGCCGCACCGGATACTTTTTTTATCGCAGGCGCTACTTTTTTTGCTGCAGCCTGCATTGCGCCAAATGCCTTTGAGCCGAGATACGCTGCGTTGGACACGACACGTCCAAGCACCGGGATCTGACGCACGGTTTCCGCAACCGTTTCTTTCATCGCCCGGATTTTCCGCGCCGCTGCGGATGCGTATGCACCAATCTTTTCAAAATCATTCCCGGCGCTGAAACCTTTGCTGACCGGAGTATAGTCATTCCGGCTGCCTTCCAATGCCAACTTTTCTGCCTTATACTGCTTTAATTTTGACGTTGCTTCTTCAATTCCGGCTGTGACTGCATGGTATTTCTGACTTTCGGCCTGCCAGGTGCCGTCTGCTTTCATCTGCTCACAGGTGGCTTCATATTTTGCGAGTGCTTCAGAAGCCTTTGAAATTTTGTTTTCAAGTTCCTGCGCTTCCGGTGTGAGCTGCACTGCCTTTCCGGTATCTTCCAGGTCTTTGATTTCACCTTTTAGATAACTGATCTCCTTCGTAACTTCTTTGATATCAGCTTTAAGGCTTTGCATTGCACCGCCATCATCCGAACCAAAGCCAAGAGTCTGCCAGCTTTTCTGTTTTTCAAGTAAAGCATTCAGCCGACTCTGTGCGTCGGTAAGCTGCGCATCCACTTCCTGATATTCTTGCGTAGGAGCAGTTGATTTTCCGGCGGTATCCAGCTTATCAAGCTGTGCCTGCAGCTTCTCCAACTCTTTCCTGCTGTTCTCAGCTGCTTTCTGCATCTGAACAAAACGCTCTGATTCCGCGTATTTGTCCGCATCCGGGAAGTTTTTTTCCTGCTCCCGCAGCCGTGCAAGCTCTTCTTCTGCCGAGCGGATGTCCTCGGTGACCTGCTTGTACGCGTCGGTCGGCCGGATAAGCCCCGCCTGCAGTTTTGCCTCAGTCGTGAAGTTCCGTATAGCACTGCGCATCGCGTCCACCTGCGCCATCGACTGCCGTACGGTACTTTTTACTGCATCAAGCTGTTTCCGCCAGCCATCTGCCGCAGGATCGCTTTTCAGGGCATCACGGAGAGGGTTTGTGCGCACCTGTTTGAGCGCGGAGTCTGTGCTTTTTGCAAGGTCCTGAACTACCTTTTTTGATTCCCGGGCGCTTTGTTTCAGTTTTTTGTTGTCGCCCTCAATGACGACCTGAAGCCGGTCAACTTCTCTGCTCATAATTCACCCCTTCTCCGTTTATTCCATATTTCTGCGTATCTCTTTCTGCTTTCTACCATCTCTTTCACCGGAACGGTCTGCGACTGCTCATATGCTTCCTTTTCTTCGGCAAACAAATCCGGGAACAGTTCCCAAAGCGGCGTAATTTTGCCGTCCGAAAACCGTTCCCGGATATTTGCCCCAAGGAGATAGAGCATCGATAATTTTTCTTTCAGTTCGACCTCGCGGACACGCCTTGCGCTCTGCATCAGATCCTGGATCTGTGCAATACTTAAATGCCAGAATGTTTCCGGACTGATACCGGCGTCAAGGGCAGGCTCATACAGCTCCTGAATCTGCTGTGTTACGGTCAGATCAGTGCGTCCATGCCGTCCATCTTGCTCTCCATCACTGCGGCCTGAGTCTCGGTAAAAAAACCGGATACAGACATTACCGGAATAATCACGTCACTGAGCAGATCGGTCTGGCTGCCGCCCTCACGCAAGTACTGCTCATAAATAGCTGTAACTTTGTCGCTGCGGATTCCGTGCTGATACTCCAGCATTGCGGCCTGAACGATCGTCAGCATGACGGACAGCCGCGGGAGTCCGTCTACGGAAATCAGATTCACAATATTGGTGCGGTATTTCTCCTCCACTTTCATTATGTTAGTGGTTGAGAGAATCAGCTTGTACGTTCTTCCTCCGACATCCCAGTCAAACCACGGTTTTCGCGCTTTTTTTTCTTCCAACGAAACTACTTTTTCTTTTGTTTCTTCTGTGTTTTCTACAGCCTCTTCATCGAGGCCGAAATCTAATTCTTTATTGTCCATGCGTATTCTCCTTTTTTATTGAGTGTGGTCTGTTATCAGATTCAGACCGGGTCAACTGTGGAAAAGTCACTGCTTACCGCGATCTTAAGTTCAAATTCTACGGCAGCATTAACAGCACCGCCCGTACGCTTGACAGATACCTGCCCTGAAAAATGTGTCTTTGTTTCATCTGCCATTGTTTCTTCAAAATCGAGGAGCGTGTTTTCGTCCGCATATTTTCTCATGACACGGTACGGCGATGTCTCGGATTTATTCTCATACTTGAATTTATACGTAAGCTCTCCGAGGTCACCGATTCCATATTCATACTGTTTATTTTTTGCGGTAAGTTCTGTGTTCTCAACACGCTCTTTTTCAACGCCCAGATCCGGGACTTCTTTCAGCCCGGGAAGATCTATGTAAGTAGACCCCGAACCTCCAGGCACTTTATAACCAAGTTTTGCACCATTTGCTAACATAGTATCGTCTCCTTTCAGTCAACGCTGTACACCTGTTCTGTATGTACATCGATAATCATCTCATATCTCATCATCTTATGTTTGAGTCCGGACGGATCGTCCACATCGCCGCAGCCTGTCCGCTGCAGGCCAAGGGCTGCGATTGCATCATCTACCTGAAGTGCGATCGCAGACGTGCTTGCATTGTGCCAGATATCAATACGGTATCGGCAATATGCTTTCTGTTCCTTGCCGTCCGTATGCTCCCAGACTCTGTTTTCTTCCTCTACGTACTGCACCGCCGGAAGGGATGACCAGGTCTTCGGATAAGAGTCTGTGATCTCGATCTCTTCCCCGAGTTTCTTCCGCAGCGCTGCATATACCTGATCTTTTACATTAATCATCATGTGCTCCTTATCTGCCCTGAGATTACGTCAGACATCTGTTTCAGTACCAGGTCACGGTTGTCGTGCAGCGCCGGATACATATACGGATGAGCGCGCTGACCAAGACATTGATAGAAACGCCCTTGTGGCGTGTCAATGTAAAACCAGTGGCTGCGTTCTGCCACCCGTTTGTCAATCTGGCTCTCGTGGATCCACCAAGGACCCTGATGATAGACTGGATTTGCATCCGGCGAGATGTCGGAATGATTCTGCTGCCCTTTCGGGCCGGTTCCCATCTCGACAAATACAGCATACTTTTTATTTGTGTAGCATGTACCGATTGTTTTATCGTCATCCTGCTCCACATCCGTAAAGATGCTGTGTTTCAGCTCACCATTGTCTGTCGGGCAGCGTGCTTTCGCTTCTGCCTGCACGGTCTTAATCCCAGCAGCAACCGCCCGCTGAATGTCCAGCCGGGCGATCCCGTCAAATCTTTTTTCCAACGTATCAAGATTGCGGATCACTGTACCACCGCCTCTACTTCAATCCGAAGAAAGCGTTCTGAGCGAATAGAAAGGATCCGGTACTGCGGAAGATCTGTTTCAATCCCGATCCGGTCAGCTTCCCTCAGCTCTGTATCCCTGTCCGGCAGGTAGTAGTATGTTCTACCTTTCGCGTCTGTCTTCACCTCGTACCTCTCAGACAAGCGAATATTGCGGATGTACGGCAGGCGCTGCCCATACAGGTCTTCCTGCAGCTTTCCAGATGCCGGCCACCATTCTCCGCAGACGGTTGTCCCGGCTTCCGGAAAGCTTTCCTGCGTGCCGCCTTCCGCATCTCTGCCGACTGTGCGGTTATACAGATACAGAGTCTTCTGTCTGCTTCTTTTAAGCCTCAAATCTTTTCCCTCCTACCTTCGCCAGCCGATACCGGTTGAGCACATCATAGATTTGCGGCGGGGCGGCGTCAAAACTGTATGACTCCCCGCCCTCGCTGCGGCCGCTCTCGCCCTCTGTCCCCATCCGGTTCAGGGCGATGACTGCCAGATCGCGGACGGCCTTCTCCAAGCCGGTCACGATCCGTGTGCGGCCTGTGTAAGACAGGACAAACTGTTCAGCATCGTCAAGCAGGATCTGCAGCAGCACCTCGTCGCGCTCTCCGGTCAGTCTTTTCAGTTTCTCGATCTCAGTCATGCTGATCATCCTTTCAAGATTGCAAGAAGATCTGCTTTTGCCAGGGAGGATACACCAGTCAGTCCTTTCTCTTTTGCAAGAGATTTCAGTTCCTCGACTGTCATGTCCTCGATATTCTTACCGGCTTTTTCTTCCGGTGCTGCATCTAATTTGACATCTTCCATCAGCGTAAAACCAGCGCTGATCAGTTTCTCTGCCTCGGCTCCAACTGCTTCTCGTTCCACGTTTTTACGGATCAGTCTCATGCTTTCGCCTCCTGCATGCTCAGATAAATAGAATTCAGCTTATTGTCCAGGATCCACATATCATGGAAACGGCGGTAATCCATCTGCCATGCGTTCAGTTTCTGATTTGTTGTCGGATCAAAGATACGCATGATATCCTGTTTCGTGATGGCAATCGGTGTTGTTGCCGGGCAAACAAAGAAATTAAGCGTCTTTGCTGTCTCTCCCTTTTCGTAGCCACCTTTCTCCTGTCCACTTGTCTTTCCATCATTAATCTTGATGGCAGTGTACATACGGTTTGACGGTGTAGGGATGATCGGTACTTCGTCTACAGCCGGTACCTGTGTCTGAATACCACCTTTTGAAAATGTTACCGCTGTAATCTTGCCTGCAAGTTCCAGCTCCAGCTCCATTATAAAATCCGGTGTTGCCTGGCAGATGAGGGCTCCGTTGTAGTTCTCCCTTACCGCCTTGATCCCTTCTTTTAACTTACGCAACGCAGATGTAGAAGCAGCTCCTGGCACATAGGATTCTCCGATCATTCCTGCTTTATTTGCCGTAAGTGTTTCTGTAGCCAGCTTACTGATACGATATGCATCGATTTCCGGGACTACCTGAGTCCGCTGAAACTCACCCATAACAGCGCTTGCGGTTGCGACAAAATTTGTCTCATTAACGTCCATCGGATCAAGCTGGAACAGGCGGCCACGATCCTGAGTCATCGTCTTAGTCTCATATGCCAGGGTAACGGAGCCGCGCTGATATCCATTCTCACGATCATAGTCACCCATTCCCTGAACGTCCATTTTCGGGATCTTTACCTCAGAACCACCGTTATAGATTACCCGTCCGGCATTTGCATCCATCCAGCCGGTAGTCGCTTCCTGAACAGCAATTTTATCAAGCTGTGTCATAAATAAGGTTGCTGTTGCCAAAGTATTGATTGCCATTGTTTACTCACTCTCCTTTAAAAAATACCCATCATTGCATTGTATACCTGCTTTTCAAGGGCTTCCTGTGTGTTTGTTTCCGGCGCTTTTTTCGGCGGTGTCCCGCCTTTCAGGCGCTCTTGCACGGCTGCTTCCACAGCTGCCTGGAATGCTTTTTCCACCGCTGCGATCGACTTATTGCAGGATTCAGCGTCTGCATAATTCAGCACCTCTGCCAATCCTGCCGGGAGATTCTTTTCTGCAAGGGTGTTTTTGGCCTCTGCCATCAGTTCCTTACGTGTGATCGCCGCTTCCCGGTCAGAAAGTTCCTTTTCCTTTTTCTTCTGCAGGTAGTCTGCTTTCTCCTCTTTGGTCATTTTTGCCAGCTTCTCAGCCTCGGAAAGCTTATCATCCGTCAGCGCCTGCCATTTTTCCTGTGCATTTGTTACCGCCGTGTTGACTGCTTTCTGCAAGCGGCGGTCAAATTCTGCCTGATTGCTGCCTGTTTTCAGAAAATCGTCAAAGGATACCGCAGATCCTGCTCCACCATCTCCGCCTGAACCCTCTCCGGATCCGCTGCCATTGCTGCCATCAGCCCCAGCACCGTCTCCACCTTCTGCGAAGAATTGTAGGTTCATCGGAATTTTACAGTGACACAAAAAAACTCTTTTTCTCATTGTTCCATCCTTTCCGTCCAGCCTGTTCGCATCAGCGCCCGGGCCATTCGTTTATAGATTTGTCTGCTTCTTTAACGCCTAGCAGAAAAAGGCATAAAAATAACACGCATTGCTGCGTGCATTGTTCGGTTTGATTTGCGCCGGCGCAATTATTCTTCATAAATAACATCAAGGCCGTATGCGAGTGCCGCATCATGCTCAATGCGACATCCTCTGGCACTTTCCCAACCTTTACAGAAGTATGCAGCATGACACAGGCTCATATTTTCAAGAGATTTTGCCAAGAAACAAAGAGGAATCTGTACGACTCCACGTTCTTTCATGGATTTGTCGTTGTACCATTCATCTGTAAACAAAGTATTTACAATCTCATACCCCTTATCTTCAAGGACTTTAATTGCCTTTTCTCTGGTTGCTATAATTTCTTCATCAGTTTTTCCAGCCATTGGCTGACTTAACATAGCTTTCATATTCCGTTCCTCTCTTTCTTAAAAAATGGGTATAAAAATACCACCGGTCATTTCTGACGGTGGTGTTTTTTTATAACGTAAATTTGACTTCTGTCTTTCCCTCTTTGTTTGTGACGCTCAGATTCCCTTTTGAGATGATATCCATTCCGATGATAAAGTCCACATTATTATTTTCCAATGGGAATCCGGCTATTTTTACATTTCTGAATACCATTTCAGGTGACAGGCAGATATCCACAATATAATACGTGATATCCTGCTGCCCGGTGGCACTGACTCCGACACCCGTATCAACCGGATGCAGGCCGAGCTTTCTTGCCATCCGCTCCGAAATGCAGGAACCGGATGATCCTGTGTCCCACAGTGCTTTATCAACCCGAAACCTTTTAGAAGCATCTGTGCATCCCCGGATATCCAGAGATGTTATCAGACGGTTGGCAAGTCCGGAATACTGAACCGTTGTCGTGTGATCTGTGTATGTTTCTGTTCTTTGAACTACAGCTTCCTGTTTTTTCTGCCCGGCATCCAGCAATCCTATGTATATTTTCTTTTCCATGGCTGCTCCTCTCCGATTTTCTACAATCCGGGAATTGTTTCTTTGATTCCCTTTAGTACATTTGGCGCTTTTTTCATGATCGAATTGTCATTCAGGTACTGCAGACCTTTCAATGTGATTACTGGTGCAATTGGTTCTTCTATATGCGGATAATAGTCGCCGCTGCACTGATCGCATATGACGCCCTCTATATATCCCGACTTTGCAAGCATGATTAATATCTTCTCACATCGCGGGTAAGAGATGTTAAGCCTCGTGTGAGAGATCTGCTTTATATCAAACTCATCATAGTCCATGGCCTGCTCCAGGGCTTTTAAAATTTTGTAAATCACTGTAAAATTGTCCATTTTCACGCCTCCGAGCTATTTTTTTACTTTTCCAATATCATCAATGGTCACATCAATGGTATCCCAATCAGCAGGTGAATCACCCACATCTGCAAGAAAATGCGTATCGTCCAATACTTCTACTATTGCAGCCTCTCGACCGTCTTTCAAAATAACTGTATCATATTGTTTTATAAGCATTTATTTCGTCTCCTTAATATACGCACTCGTTAAATTTATTGTACCATCTGTTTTTCTTAACCATGCTACAATTACATTGGCAGGGGTTCCCTTCTCGCCATAAATAATCATTTTCTGAACATATCTGTCACCGTATCCATTATTGTCAACATACTGTGCTGAATATTTTTTGGCTCCCTGCTTTAATTCGTCACGTAATTTTTGCCAATTATCTATACTGTATCCCAAACGGTCTGCAAATGCCTTTCCTTTCGGATATCCCTTCACGCTGTTTTCATCAAAAAGGTATTTGGTAAACTTAGGTTCTGGCAAAATAGCATTTTCCGCATTCGGCAGTTTCAGCTCTGGATGCTGCAGCAAATCATTCCTTCTCTGATAATCAAGCTTCACAAACTTCCATTTCTCAGGCTCATTATACTTCAAATTATGGAAATCCGCAAAACTTTTCGGCATATCTTTTCCAATCAGTTTTTTATACTCTTCAAACTGTTTCCGATCCTCTGAGGCATTCCTGGATGCTTTCACCTTTGCTTCGGCTTCCGGATTCCCCTCAACATATTTCCCGTACCACTCCCCGTACGTCATCGACCCCGGCACAAGATACGTATGCCCGGTCACCGGATCACGGGCACGCCGCTTCATTCCCGCCAGCACCTCGGCCGAAATGTATGCAATCGTTGTGCATCGGCACCACGGGTGCATCGGCGGGCAGTTCTTGCCCGGTTCCTGATCGGCGACTGCGAATGTCTTCCCGTCGAGCGGAATGCAGCACTTGTCGCAGGTTCGCAGATCGAGCGTCGCAAGGTAGATGTATCTGTCTACCCCACATTCCTGATAGGACTGCATCTCCATCTGATTCGTCAGGTAGCTGCTCTCTGTCCGCACGAGCCTGCGGGAGCGAAACGCGCCTTGCGCGTACTTCTTCGAAATCTCAAGCGACATTTCTCGTTCGGTTTTTCCGGTCAGCAGGCCGAGAAGCATTTCTTCTTTCAGATCCTGCGCGAGTCCCTGTGTATTCTTCCAGATGCGGGCGGAATAATTCTTTCCTGACCATTTTGTGTTGATCACGCGATCGATCTGCTTCTGATCAATGTGAGAAAACGAAAATCCTATACCTGCCCGTTGCTGGATATCAAACACAGATTTGTAATATGCTTCGCGCGCAAGGTCAATGTAATGCTGCTCCTGCAGCTGCTTCTCCTGCCGGTATACCTGCTGCATCACAAGATCGATCTGGCTTTGAAGCTGTTCGAACCGTTCAATCCGTGCCCGGTACGCCTGTGATTCAAGGACGCGTAAGATGTCTGCTTTTTCAGCCGGAATCACGCCGCCCTGAAGCTTTTCAAGCAGCTCCTGAATGGATGCCGGATCCTGCAGCGTGTTCAGGAGCTGCCGTGCTTCTTCTTCCGTCAGGTTGTGACGGCTCATGTATTTTTCAAATACCTCCTGCGCCTCGCCGCTCAGGTACTGAGACACACGGTAATAGATCTCTGCGATCAGCTGTCCTGTCTCTTCTGCGCTCTGCATGTATTCAAACATCCGCTGCGCCGCCCGGCGCTTCCAGTACGCTTCACTGCTCATCTACATCATCTTTCTTCTCCGGCGGTGTGTCATCAGGCGGCTCATTCGCATGGCTGCCGAACAGCTCCGCCTGCTGTTTCAGCGCTTCCTGTTCTTCCTGCTCCACAGCTGCAAGCTCTTCATCCACGTCATCGACAAACGGGATCTGAGCCAAAAGCGTCTTTTTGCTGACCTTGCCCCATAAATTTGCAACCATCTGTGAAATCTCCAAAAGGTTTTTCGGGAGAGCCCGCGTAAATGTTGGCGTGATTGCTGCCAAGGCGATCAATATTCCGGATCTGGTGTTCAGAAAATTGCAAAAAATCCGCAGCCGCTTCCGCAGACCTTTTTTGTAATACCGGGTCTTGATCTTCGTGATATTTTCCATGCCGAGTAATTTAAATTCCATAGCCACGCCGCTGACATTTCCACCAAAGGATTCATCTGTCATGCATGGGATATGCGAAAACTTGTGGATGTCCTGCTCGATCGCTTTTTTCAGTACCTCCACACCTGCCTCATCGTACGTGTGGGTCAGGTACTCTGCCTTTGCGCCTGCTCCGGGCAGCTCAATCAGTTTCTCTTTCCGTAGCCGTTTCATCGCTTTCTCTGTGCCCTTTCCGTCTCCCGGCTCATCGTCCTCGTCACTCAGTAGGGTGCCGTACAGCGCAAGGATTGAATCGATAAACTGCTCCTTGTCTGTGATCCGGTCACTCATCAGCGCGTTGTACGCATCAATCAGCGGAATCTGCAGTTCAAAGTCACCAATCGCAAGCTTGTTATTCAAATACTCAACAATTGGAATCTCGCCTTTGAAATGCGGTTCCGGAGCTTCGGCTAGTGCCTGCGGTCCTTTGATGTCCTGAATATTCAGCACGTATTTATAGTTCTGAGTCAGAACCGTGGCAATGTACGTTGTCTTTGACCGGTCTGTATCGTCAACCCGCGCATAATAATACACGCCGAACAGCTCGTTCTGCTCGATTGTATCATCATAGACCAGAAACGTATTCTGCGGCGGCAGGTTTTTCACGGTGAGATCTGTTTCATCGTGCTTGGTGTATATGTACTCATACGCTCTGCCATATATCGACAGATCAAGCCCGTTGTCTCCGTCTACCTCATCAGCCCCGGCGGTTTCAAGCGCATCTGTCAGCGCCTTGATATCTTTATCAGACTTGTATGTCACCGGATTACCGATGAAATAAGATGATGCCGTGTCTGAAATATCCTTTGCGTGGTTGCAGACCAGCCGGTTTTCCCGCTCCTCTTCTTCAAGGATCTTGTGCTGCCCCTCATAATACTTTTTCAAATTTTCTAAACGTTCCACACCTGCGTGGTGCTTCTGGATCAGATGCAGGATTGCCTGCTTGTCCGGGTTCCGTTCGTCCCACCGGTCAGCGGGCATTGTAAAAACATGCATATATATCACTCCTTAATGGAATCCGGCGGCCGACTTGTTTCCTATTCGTGCCATCTGGTTTCCAA
Organism: Lachnospiraceae bacterium; assembly: GCA_902363665.1. Taxonomy (GTDB): domain Bacteria; phylum Bacillota; class Clostridia; order Lachnospirales; family Lachnospiraceae; genus Choladousia. The sequence goes on from CABJAW010000003.1 coordinate 162,933, forward strand.
GTATCGTATAAACAAAATAGCGGATAGCGTCCATGCAATGGTCAAATTGCTTTACCGGCTTGTCTTCCCCGCGCTCTGCAGCCTTTTCGTCCCAGATGTAGGAGGCAAATTCCTTTCTGGTATTTACGCAGCTTCCTTCAAAGGCGATCTTATCAAGATTCAGCATCATGCTTACCAGACGGATTCCGTCCTCCACATCGTTTTTCGCTTGCAGAACTTTGTAGCCGCGCTTCCGCAGCTCTGCGATGAATGAAGTTGCCGCCGGATCCACAATCATAGCCTTGATCTTCGTGCCATCCAGCCATGTTTTCAGATCGTCCGCATACTCACTGTCCGTTTTCTGTTTCCCCTCGTCGCGGCCGGAATAGTAATATTCCCGTGTACAGTACCAGACACCGTCCAGCCCCTTTTCCCACAACAAGAAAACAGTTGCATTCTGGGTTCCGTAATCACAGCTGACGTACCGGTTCCGGCCGATCAGCCTGTCTGCGAAATCCTCATATTTTTTAACGTGCCGCTTCTCGGAAAACATGTCATAGATGATGCCCTCAGCCATGCACCACAAGCCGAGTATGTAACGCTTATAGAAAACGCCGGAGTACATCGCGCGGTATCTGCTTTTAATTGCTGCTGAAAGTGACAGGTTGTCATCCATTGTAAAATGCAGATACAGTAGATGTTTTTCTTTTTTCCGGTCGATCCAGTTTGTCTTGAACCAGTGATACGGTCCATCTGGGTTACAGTTAAACCAGAATTTTGAGCCTTCCACCGAGCAGCGGCCGGTCGCCTGGTTGACGAATGATTCCGGCATCAGGGCAACCTCATCGAAGAAAACGCCAGCCAGTGTAATACCCTGGATCAGATCCTGGGAACGTTCGTCCTTGCCACCAAAAATGTAAAAATAGTTCTCAATGCCGTTCTTCCGGATAACCACCAGGTTGTCTGCCCTGTGGTCTGTGATGGAATACCCTCTGGATCTGAGCATCAATTTCAGCCAGAACAAAACATTTCGGCGGAAGGAACCAATTGTCTTTCCACACATTGCAAAATTCTGGCCGGCAAAACTGCTCATAGCCCACATTACGAATGACAGGGACATGCTGACTGTCTTTCCTGATCGGATAGCTCCATCTGCAATTATTCCATCTTTATCATGGACTGGGGATTCCGGGCACCACCAGGTGAGAACCTGCTTCTGTTTTCTTGAGAATGGGGAAAAATAAAACGTCTGACCGTTCTGTCTGGAAGCCCTGTTCTGTTTCATCTGCTGCAGGCATTGTTTGAGGCTGTTTATCTTCTCATACATCTCCATCGCCCCAGACTTCTTCTGCTGTTGCATTCATAGCTTCCAAGAATCCATCATCTGTGGTGTCTTCATCCTGTCCGCCCTGTTTCTGTAGCTCCAGTTCAAACTTCATTGTTTCCAGCTGTAAATGTGCATCATCATAACCAAACTTGTGAAGTGTTTCAATCGCTCTCTGCCGTCTTGCCTGTACTCTGGTAAGGGCATCTTCAATAGACTGGATCTGACCAAGAATTCCTTCATACTCTTTCAGGATTGTTGGCTTTCCCTTTTCCATACCGGATTTATACTTTGTGACAGACATACCGGAAGGGGTCTTTCCGAACTCTCCGTCCTGTTCTTCCGGATCAGGAGTTTGTTCCAGAAGCTTTAAAGACTCTATTCTTTTTAGCATCCTTCTTTCCCGGACAGTTAGCAGCTGGATTTCCTGTAGAAGCAGCTGCTCTTTATCCGGCTGCACTGCCTGGATCAGCTTCTGTTCATCTGGTTCCAGGCAATCAAAAAAGAGAGTCTCAAACTCTCCTGTCTTCAATGCATTCTTATTCTCTGGCGGACCAGTGCCTCCATGCCCTTCGGCGTTTTTATTTCCCGGCTGACCGCCTCTTTTTCTTTTGGAGCGTTCCGTATTCTTTTGGAGCGTTCCGTTTAGGTTCTTATCCCAGGCATCCTTTGATTTCCATCCACGGACTGTCCCGGGCGAAATATTTAGTTGACTTGCAATCTCAACCAAATCAATCTTTCCAGCATGTTCTTTATAAATCTCAAAAGCCTTATTCCTGTTCGGGTCTCTCGCTCTTGCCAAGCCTCACCACCTCTCATTCGTTTCGTTTTTAAGCATGCAAAAAGCAGCCCCGAAGGACTGCCTGATAATCTAATATTCTTGAGGCAGCAGCAGACTGGCCGCAATACCTGCAATTACTGCATGGGTTGTTATAAATACGCTATTGACCGCCATCGGCATCGCCTCCTTAAGTGAAGTCAAAATGTCGCCCAAAATCAGCGACGGACAAATAAAATACATCGTACTGTCAATTATGATCAATGCAATGGCCAATCGAGCACTGCGCCTGGATGTTGCTCCCTCAAAAATATTAGGTGTTTATCATAATCACAAATCATCTTTTTGTCAAGTACTACAAAACGCCCCGCATTTCTACGGAGCGCATCAAAAAAGAGGTATTGTAATGCAATCAGAACGCCCGGATTCGAACCGGCGGCTCGCTTTTACGGCTCATGCTCTCTCCCGCGTTGAGAGACGTTCTGGAATCGCCGCAGCTGCCGACTGCGGCGCAAGGAGAAAAAACTGAAAAGTTGCTACTCATCTGGTTTCTCTATTGTCAATTCTAACACACTTTTTTATCCTTTTTATCCCGATTTCAAAAATCCAGAAATTTTTTCACTGACTTTTGACTGGCTGAGATGTACCCGCTGCGCAATTACACTCTGCCGTACTCCGTAAATGTAATACATCCGGAAGATTCGCCGCGTCAGGCTGTCCGAGATTGCTTCAATCCACTCTTCCACTTCTGTACACTCTGTTTTCAGCTTATCAATTCTAGACAAGTAGCGTGCTGTCAGACGTGCCTCTTTTTCATAATCATACCCAACCACTGCCTGTGGTCGTGGGTAACCGGTGCGGTAATCGAATATCGTATCATTCCCGATCATGTTATCGTCATTTTTGACGCATTCAATCCTATACCGCAATTCATTGATTTCCTCCTTGCAGCTCCTATACCCCTCCAGCCTTTCCTTTGTCATCTCCCTCTGCTGTCACTCCTCTCTTCTGGTACGGCCGGTGCGCCATCTGCCTCCTGGCCGAGTCCGGTATATCCTTTTCCGCAGCTGCATCAATACCTGCTAACACCGATCGGAGCTGCTCCTTGGTCATATGCTTGCGTCCGTGCTCTTCTCGCTTCATTCCAGTGCCTCCCTTCTATATGCTTCTGGCAATTCCATCCAGGCGTTTACGGAAAACCCATACCGGCTGCACGGCTCATCGCAATCTCCCTCGTAGAATGCGCCACCCTCGTATCTTCCGATCGCTAACAGTGGATAATTGTTTGCAAACGACAGCATGATGTACCGGTCATCATCCGGAACCCGCTCTGTGATCGGGATCCAGCGCCGTTTCTGTCTGTTTCTAAATTCCTCTACCTCCTCCAATACTGCGTAGCTTGCGGCTCTTTCGCCAATATCATCTTCCAGATCTTTTTTGTGTCTAATAACTGCCAGTATCTCTTCCCATGACATGCCTCCACGTTGTGCGAGCCGTTCAAGCGTTTGCCCGTGGTTTTTTATTGCCCAGGGGTCATGCGGCTCTATAAATTTCCATGGAATCGCTCCACCTCCAATGACAGGAAAGCTCTCTTCTTCCATTTTCAGCTCCCTCACCGCAATCCGCACTGCCTCGCAGCAGCCATCGCAGCCCTTCTCTTTTGTGTAATACTTGCAGTAGCCATCCGCGTCGCAACGTTTCAGCATGTATTGCAATCTCTCTTCTGCTTCTCTGCTATTCATCTTCATTCCTCCTTTATCATATCGAATAGGCTCAATTGCACCGGTCGCTCCTGCTCTTCTTTCAGCTTCAGCTTCCGCAGCTCCGCAAGCTCTTCGAGCCTGTCTGGGCCAAACCATTTATCTGCGTGTGTCCGGTCAAGACTTGTCTTCGGCAAATTCTCATAGCCGATATCCACCAGTTTCTTTTCAAGTTTTTGAATGCGTTTTTCTGCCGCCGTTTGCCGTTTGTCTTTTTTCTGCTCTTTTATCAGTTTTTCTTTATCTGACACATGAACTACTTCTATGCCTTCACTAATGTCCTGCAAATCTTGCATCAAATCTCGGCTCTCTCTCTGTTCTGCCCGAATATTCATAATTTCTACTTTCCATCCAGACAGGGCAATTTTCATACCGTATTTGTCGCGCTCTTTTTTCTTGATATCCTCTTGACATCTTTTTACAATCTGTTCGCAGATCGTAATCGATGTAGGACTCTTGAGCAATTTGACGCCTTTATTTATTCGTACGACTTCTTGCCCGGAAAAAATAGTGTCATCATCCCTGATGTACGATATCCTCACATCGTAGAACACATTTCCTTTCTTTGTGCTCACAGTTTTTCCTGTCAAGTCGCAATTTTTCCCACTGTTCACGCAAACGTGTGAACAGTGGATCGGATCGTAATGCTGCTCCCATTTGCCAGTCCAGTCATTCCAGCGCGTATGCCACATGCATACGTGGCCATTTACTCTTTTTGAAAATGCTTCAAGTTTTTCTCTCTTTTTTACATCCTCATCGTGTAATACCTTTTCCAGGCTCTTCTCATACTCATACGCCTCACTGGTAAGATGGCAATCGCAAAAAAATAGTTTCGATAAGCCTCCTCCCCTCGCGTCACCGAGTATCTGGTTCCTGAGATCGCACGCATCTTTCCGATACGGACAGCATATCGTAGGATTATTGTTTTCGGGCATCCATTCGATTCCCATATATCCCATGCTGCCTATAAATCTCGAACCATTTACTAGCAGTCCGCATCCGGTAGAAAACACCAGCTTTCTCCGGAATTCCTTTTTGTACTGAAATCCGCCGTAGATATTTTGTAACGGGTTTTCCCCGTAGCGCCCGCCAGCGATCTGCACATAATCCGGATAGTTTTCCTCTGTGTAACCCTCGGCCAGAAGCTTCTTTGTGAGCAAATTATATTCTCTCATCTTCAGCACCTCAGATCCCCTGGCACGGACGCATCCCATAGAAATTTTCCATCACGTCTCGAAGTTCATCCACGGTTTTGCCGTATTCTTTCGCAATACATCGCTCGCAGCACGGAAGTCTGTACGCTAGTGTTTTAGACAGCCGAGCGTCCCAGCTGTTTAATTGTTCTCCACATGAATTACAATATTTGTCAAGCCATGTTGTTTTCATTTTTCTTCAAGGAGCCGATGCGCATCTTCCCGGGAAGCTCCGTCTCCTTTCTGTGATTTACTTTTTCTTTCTGAGCCGTCTCATCTGCCGGTTCTCAGCCTGCGCCGGTCTGCGAAAACTTGTAATCTTTGCAGCGCGACATCCCGCAAAGCAGGCCTGCTGATTTTGTTTTTGAAAATCTTGATTTGCTCATCTTTCATCCTCCTCTGTACCGTTCCAACTCTGCCACGACTGCGATCAGCAGCTCCTCGCACAGCCTGGTCGGATATTTTTCACGGATCGCTACCGCCTCGTCATGGACTGCCTGCCAATCAACTGGCTGTTCTTTGCAGTGTCTTTTAAACAGTTTCCAGCAAGCCAGTATGATTTTCCAGCAGATCAGGCACCAATAATCATCTGCCATTACAGCTCCTCGATCCGGATATAAATTCCAGGACGTTCAGCCCAAAACTTTTCAACAATCTCAGACGCCACCAGAGCGTCATCTGTCCAATATTTTGCTTTCGTCATGCAATCTTTCAAAAGCTTCTGCAAATTGTCTGTATCAGGCGCTGAGAGCTTGTAGGAGCCATCCAAATATTTGCCACGAGGAAAGCACCACTTTGTGACCAACCTTACACCACAGTCATATGGCTGCTTTGGCGCATAACGGCTCAGATGTGCAAGTAATTTCTGTCTGGCTGTTTTTAATTCGTCAGCTTCGTAGAAGACGGGCTTATTATTGACCATCTTAACTTTCTTTTCCTGATGCGTTGCGGTCGGCGGTATCATCGCCATAAAAAATTCAGTTTTCATTTTCATCCTTCCTTTCCTCCGCGACTGTACTGGACGGGTATGCTCCTAACCCGTTGTGGGGGCGTACTCAATCGCCCCACACTTAGGGTGGGCATAACCCGTACAGAGGGCTTGCCCGATTCCCGTGTATATATACGTAGTATATATAGGTCACGGGCAGGCATTCCCGCGATGCCCGCGACCTTGGTGACGGGAATATATGCCCGATGCCCGTAACCTTGGTAGCAGGCAAAAACAGCGATGCCCGCGACCTTGGTGACGGGAATGTCAGGCATTGCCCGCGACCTGGAGATTTTCGGGTAACGGGCAAATGCAATGGGTGTCTTTATCTACCATATATCCGATCTCTTTCAGAGAATTTCGAACCGTTTTTTCTTCTGGGAACCGTTCCCCAGTTGCTTCTGCATCTGCTTTTAAAACCTCATATAACTCTTTTACGGTCGGGTATTTATCGTCATGTTCAAACTTAAAACTTTCTATTGCCATTTTATATTTTGCTTTTTTTGCGCTTCTGGCGTTTTCGCTTTGTTTCTTCCTAGACTCTTTTCCCTTTTGCCACATTGGCTTTTCTATATCCGGCTGAATGTCACTTAAGCATCCTACCTCGTCGATTTGGTGTATCGGATAGTCAAACCATAAATTAACCGGTTTAAACTTCTGAAACTCGCGCAGCGTCCCCTCAATGCGCCAGGCGGTAAGGTTCCGTACCTTCTCTTTTGCTTCCTCTATCTGCCGCTCCAGAGCGTTCATATTCCATCTGCTGAGCTTCTCCCGGCAATAATCCAGCATCTGCTTACTACTGAGCAAATCGTCTTGGGAAAGGTCGTCCTGCCATTCGAAATGTGCGTCCAGATACAACCTGCAGGCTTTGCACACTGCCTTATTTTCTTCTTGCTTAATCAGATCTTCTGTCGTTTCCAGCTCAATCAGATCCAGTAATGCATCCGGATCACGGGCAAACACACCGGATCCTGATGCCCGGTCCATGGATTTCTTCCCTCCCTGGCTTCCTTTACTGTGATGATGACAGTAGATAGTTGCACAGCCAAGTTCTGCACAGATCTTATCAAACTGATTACAGAAGTTTGCCATCTGGTCTGCACTGTTCTCGTCACCGGTAATGACCTTATATATAGGATCGATAATAATCGCTACATAATCCTTCTTTGCAGCCCGTCTGATCAGCTTTGGGGCCAGCTTATCCATGGGCACAGATTTACCCCGCAGATTCCATATATCGATATTTTTCAAATTATTAGGCAACAATCCAAGCGATGTATAGACATCCTTAAAACGGTGCAGACAGCTTGCGCGATCCAGTTCAAGGTTCACATAAAGGATTCTTCCCTGCGCACACTGCCACTGCAGCCATTTCTGCCCTTCCGCAATCGCAATACATAACTCAATCTGCAGAAATGATTTTCCTGCTTTTGACGGACCGGAAATCAACATCTTATGCCCTTTACGTAATACGCCATCGATCAGGCACGGGGACAGTTCTGGCATATCATTCCATACACTCTCCAGCCCCTCTGGCTCAGGCAGGTCATCATTTATGCCTTCAATCCATTCATACCATTCATTCCAGGACTGCTTGCCAATATTCGTGTCGACAAGGAACTGCTTTTTCCCGTTACGTTCCACGCCTGGCATCCTTGACAGTCTTGAAGGATTTTTGTTTTGTGTGTCCACATCGATACCGTTTTTTTTGCAGACTTCATATAGGTAGTCTACGCGTTTTCGGTATTCTGCAAAATCCGCTGCGTCAACACGCACAATCGCATGCAGGCTTTTCTTTCCGGAATGCACCAGGCATGCGATTGGCAACTCCAACTCTCGCAGGAGTGCATTCTGCTGTTCGATGTCCATATGATCTGACTCAACTAATGCATACCGGTACTCTGTTACATTTTCATTTTTGCAGCCATTTCCATCGAGCGGATTGAAGCGGATCCACGCACCGGCTTCCGGATTGTAATCACCAAACACTGCACCAATATCACCTTTGCAGTTATTCAGCTGCTCGATCAGCTGTCCGGCTGTCCGGTCCCAGGAACCTTTTTGCGGAAGCCAACGTGTGCCTTTCTCATCCGTTTTTTCCCAACTGCCAGTTACGTAGCCGACATTCTCCCCGGCTTCAAACAGGGTTTCAAGGTATTTGATCAGCTGTGCTGCCGGATCCCAATTCTGAGGCTCCTGCACTTCTTTTCCTTCCACCCAGTTTGCGTCTACAACTACCCGGTCGCTGTCCATCTGTATACTGTCATTCCAGTCCAGTTCGTGCCCCTTTTCCGGCACCCACCCCCGTTCTATTGCCATCTGGACAATTGTCCCGCCAGTCACCGGGGAAGCGGATCCGGAAAAGCTTTTCCATTTTTTCTCACACTCTCTTGCATGATACCGGCTAATATCTTTCTGGCTCCACTGATCCCATACATGCACAGAATAGCCTTCCTGTTTTAGTGCCATCCCGACATTGATCCATTCCTGATAGCTCAGATCACCCGGATTAATATATTCTATGATTTCCGTCAGGCTTGTCCTCTGCTCCATTGTTATGCTCCTTTATATTCCTGCGGTATAATTCCCTGCGGAATCCGCCAGCCCGCAGCCGCGATGCGATCAATCATATTTTTTGCAGTTTCAAACTGCCATGTTCCGACATGTTGAAAGCCTTTGCTTTCCAGAAAACGGATCTGCTTCGGGGTGGTAAGCCCTTCTGTTCTGCGTTTATCCAGCCGGTCGAGAAGTTTTGCGGCCTTTCCTGCATTGTCGATCTGATCAGCAGAGATTCCAAGTTTTTCAAGTGAACTTATCTGCTTGTCAGATGGTGGTGCCATCTCCCAGCCAAATGACGGGACATAGCCGGACAGATCTTCCGCCTGGATCGACATTTCGAACTGCAGTGGGTCCACAAGTTTTTTCTTCCGTTTTTTCATTTCTGCGAGTTGCTTTGCAAGAGCTTCTTCTCGCTGTGCTACTACATCCTCAGAAGCGGCCTTTTCTGCCTCTTCAATGTCAATAGCAAACCCAGCCTCTTTTTCCAGATTTTCAGTCATCTTCTGCGCTACTTCCGCATTTTCGCAGATCAGGCTCGCCGGATGGCACAGTTCATGCCGCTCTGTATGCCAAAGGAAATCCAATAGCAGTAAATGGTCCTTTCCAGGGAAGAGACGTGTTCCACGCCCCACCATCTGACTGTACAAGCTGCGGACTTTCGTTGGCCGCAATACTACCACGCAGTCTACAGACGGGCAGTCCCAGCCTTCTGTCAGCAGCATGGAGTTACACAGGACGTTATAATCGCCCCGGTCAAACGCCTGCAGGATCTCTGTCCGGTCTGAACTTTCGCCGTTTACCTCAGCAGCCCGAAATCCATGTTCGCATAAAACATCCCGAAATTTCTGAGAAGTCTTAACAAGAGGCAGAAAAACAACTGTTTTGCGGTCTGCGCAGTAATTTTTCATTTCTTCTGCGATCTGGTCCAGATACGGATCAAGAGCCGTACCAAGATCTCCTGCCTTAAAATCGCCGGCACTAATACCGACACCGGTCAGATCCATTTTAAGTGGAAGCGTCAGTGCGCGGATTGGCGAGAGGTACCCTTCTTTGATCGCTTTTTGAAGTGTATATTCGTAAGCAATGCTTTCAAAGTATTCACCCATATCCCGCATATCGCCCCGGTCCGGTGTTGCTGTGACACCAAGCACTTCTGCTTCTGGGAAATGCTTTAGCACACGCTGATAGCTGTCAGAAATGCAGTGGTGCGCCTCATCGATGATTATTGTGTCAAAATAATCATCCGAAAACTGACCAAGCCGCTTCTCGCGCATCATTGTCTGTACTGACCCGACCACAATCCGGAACCAGCTTCCAATGCAGGAGGATTCTGCTTTTTCAAGCGCACAGCCAAGGCCCGTTGATTTTCTGATCTTATCTGCAGCCTGATCAAGCAGCTCACCACGGTGCGCAAGGATCAGTACCCGTTTGCCCTGGCATACACATTCCTCTGCAATCTTTGCGAACACGATTGTTTTTCCGCAGCCGGTTGGAAGGACAAGCAGCGTCCGGTTGACGCTGCCTTCCCACTGGGCGAAAACTGCCTGCTTTGCTTCTTCCTGATAGGGTCTTAATTCCATCGTGACGCCTCCTAGAATTTACCCGCCTCAAATTTTTTGATTTCCTTTGGGTAGATCTTCTTGATATGGTTGTACTTTTTCGACGGGTCATTGCGGTCCGGATCCAGTGACACCTGTGCTCTTCCGGTGGCTCCCGGCAGCAGGTTCCAATTCATGCGGACCTCTTCGCCCTCTTTCTTTGCACCGATGCCTCGGAACAGTTCCGAAAGCTTCCATTCAAGGGAACTGTGCAGAATGAAATTCTCTCTGATCACAACTTCACGATCACGATCAGAGATACGGAAGTATACGACAGCCATGTTGCACGGTGGGAGTTTGCCTTTGCCCTGTGATCTTGCCCGCTTATATTTTTCAATCGTAAAATCATAATCCCCTTCCGGAATCGGTTCAAACTCACTGGAATCCTTTGAGATCGTATCTTCCCATCCTAACTCTCTGCCTTCTGTCTCTGCCATAATTCATATCCTCCTTATACATCAAATGGAATTTCCATTTTTTCTCTTGCGCTCTTTACTGCTGTGTAAACCTGCGGCCACGATGCTACCAGCAGGCCATCGATAATGCCGGGATTCACCTTGTCGTATTCCCACAGAGGTGTCTCAAGTGGAACATATCCCCTGGCTTCACACACCTGCCGGATTTCATCCTCAGTAACCGTGTTTTCAATCATGAGATCTCTCAGCTTCTTTGGAATCCGTTCATCCGGTGTAAATACAAACGACTGCTGATAGGGCTCTGCCCGTACGCGTGGTTTATCTGCCGGCTGTTTGCCGGGCGTTTCCGACGGTTTTATTCCCTGCGTTGGGGCTGTCTGCGGTGCGGGCGAAGGTGTGCCCGCTGTGGTACTGGTTGGTGCTGCCGGCGGCGCTGTCTTTACCGGCTGCTCAATTTTCGGTTTTGGCTGTTCTTCTGCCGGCTGTTCTGCAGTTTCCGATCCCTCGATAATAGAACGGATGGAATCATAGTCAAATGGCACCTCCTCCGGAAGCCCATACCGGTTCTTTGCATCCCAGCACGGATGGTGACTGGTATACATGACACGGCGCCCGCCCTGCGCCTTATGTTTTTTCCCCTTGTCATCCACTGAGACAGCCAGCGTCTTATAATTTGCAAACAGCACCATATCGGCCCATTCCTTCAGAAGCGGCGAAGTCTGCGACTGCGTTTTCTTTCCAAGCTTCAGTTCATAGCGGTCATAAGCGCCGAGCTCATCCGGCTGTTCAAACTTCCGGATCTGCGAATGTGCTGTGATCACGACATTGATTCCGGCGTCAACCACCTCAGAAAGCAGGTTCAGGAACCGGCCAAATTCTTCTTTCGCATACACATAGCCATTTCCATAGCCAAAATCCTCGATGCCCTTTTTTCCATTTCTGGCACACAGATCTTCCACGCACATCTGCTCTGCCCAATCCGCCGTATCAATCACAAGTGTTTTGCATATGCCTGGGGTAGAACGGACGTACCGGATCTGGTCTGTCAGCATCTGCCAGCTTGAGGCTTTTTCAAACCGCGCCACATCCATGTCCTTTGTGGATCCTTCCGTATCAATAAATACCGGATCCGGAAATTTACTGGCAAATGTTGACTTGCCAATACCTTCCGGCCCGTAAATGACTACTTTTTTTGCACTCGGCAACTTTCCCTTTATGATTCTCATTAAAATTCACCTGCTTTCCAAGATTTAGGCTTGTTCATTTCCGGATGTTCCTGACCGACCACATATCCGTCCTCGATAATGATTGAGCACTCATCCCCGGTGCTGACCCGTGTAGCGATTGCCTGCAGCCCTTCTGCCTCCAGCCAGCTGCCAAACTCCTGCAGGGTTTGCATATCCATCTGTTCAAGCTTGTCCAGCAGCACAAAACCACAATTCGGATTCAGCTTCCGGACAATAGCTGTGGACACCATCAGCCGCTCGGATCCGGACATGTTGTCCCACTTCTGCCCCTTATAAACCAGTTCCCCATCCTTTACCGATAATTCCGGCAGCGGAAGTTCCGCAGTCATAAGCAGCTGGGCCTTCTGCTCCCGGACGTCATCCAGTTTTTTTGTATAATCGGCATACTGCTGCTGATAGGATTTTGCATCTTCTTCCGCTTTTTCTTTGTCCAGGTTTGCCCGCACTTTCCGATTAATTTCCTCGATATTAGCAATGCTGGCTTCCAGTTCTGCCGTCGATTCGTCCTCCAAATCCTGTGCCGACATCCGGGCAATGTTCAGATCCGCTTCAAGACGCTGCTGCTTCTGCAAAAGATTCGCCAGTTCATTATTGATACTCTGGTATTCCTGTTCGAGGCGATGCAAGTTCTCACGTTTGCGCTGATTTTCCCCATTTTGCGCGAGAATCTCCTGCTGCCGCTTGATCAGTTCCGTTGGGGACACCAGGTCAAGCGGCGTATCCGGATAATAGGTCTGCTCTTTGGCATATTTTATCTTCTGATCTGCCACACGCCCTATGTACAGTCGCTCATTGTACAGTTCCTTCTCTTTCTTATCCAGTTCTTCCAGGTCTGTTTCCACACCTATGATCTGCAGCAAAATACGTGCTTTTTCACGTCCAGGTGCTTCCATGAAATGTGGGAGATCCAGAGCCAGCTGGCTGATAAATTCATTCAGGAGCTGCTGCCCTGCCTTTGTACCGGTTGGATCCGTAACTTTTAAGTTACTGTTTTTCCCTTTCCGCTCAACAACAAGACCGTTGTTCATAACGATGTGCAGCTGCGGAGGGATTACCGATCCTTCCCGCTGTGCTTCTGACGGGCGGTACCGGTCTCCACCCAGTGCCCAGGCGATTGCATCCAGAACAGATGTCTTGCCCTGATTGTTGTTACCGCCGATGATTGTCAGACCGCTTTCTTTCGGCGTCACCTTTACAGCCTTGATGCGTTTTACATTTTCAATTTCCAGACGATTAATCTTCATGCTCATCTTGATATTCCTCCTGTTTTACCGTATAATATGGATGAGATTGTTTTGTTATGCCCTGACTGAGTTGCCGCTCTTCAGGGCGTTTTTTATTCTCCTGCCGCTTCCCGGTCAATCCGGATCAGCTCCCGCGCGATCTCCTGGATCAGTTCCGGCTCTTGCCGCCCAGTCCACCGGCACCCGGCCGCGGTCGATCGCGGACAGGATTTGCTTCGCGTTGCGCTCATAGCGCTCAATATCATGTCTTTCCAACATTACAGATCATCCTCCAGTTTCAAAATTCTTAATGCCAGCTCTATTCCAAACCGTACGCCGTTCGCGAATGATCCATCCACTGCGATCTGTACTTTCAGAATCTTCAAGTCTTCCACATCAGCTGGCTTTACTTTCAGTTCTACCGGATCCGGGCTTATTTCTCTCATATCTCCCATACCGTTTCTCCCTCCTCTCTTTCATCCATCCTTCCACAGCAGCCAGCGTCACCAGCCACCAGAGGTACATGCACACTACTGCTGCCACCCACGTGGTGTCCTCACCGCCCAAAAGCTTGTACAACACCACTGTGGCCAGCGCAGCAGCGCCGTGTAAAAATATGTTTTTTTCCATGTCAGTTCTCCACTATGCCGTTTTCTTGTCCTTTTTTGTTGTTTCTTCAAAGCCGATCTGCTTTGCGGCCTTTATGATTGTATTCCTGATCAATGTATCGGCTATGTGTTTGGGCAGAGTGCTCTGCTCCACCCATTCCCCGTTGACCTTGATCATGCTTACTATATTTAATTCTTTCATTCCACCACCCCTCTTTTAAGCTATTCAGTCGTGCTTGACCGAGTTCTTTTGTTGACTTTTCTCCTCCACGCTCCTATTCTTTATTTACAGGATCCCGCCAGAGCCGAGTACAAAAGAAAGGAGAAATAAATGGAAAATGAATGTTCCAAAGAGCAACTTCGATTTCTGCGGAAGATATGACGATTGAAAGAATATATGTATTCTCCTGCTGAAGCGAATATGGTCATATATTTGTGTTCCAAGAAATACGTTGTTCAGTACACAAAGCCTTCATGCAAACACGCATATTGCCAAATTACCGAATCAGGGAAAGCCTACTTATATAGCCGTAAAATTTCAAACCGTTACCACAGAATTCCAATTATCATTTCGATTCTTGCTCTTATTGTTTCAGCCCTATCCATTGTGCTGTCACCGTTTTTTCAGGTTTATTTCACAAAACTATACGGATTATAGGCATTACAATCGATAACACCAAAACAGCGATCGAGGCGATCAGACTTCCTATTGAAAACCACAATGGGAAGTTTGGATGCCGCAGCCAGAAGCTCAGCCGATATCCCGGATGCTCTTTCTCAAAGTTTCTAATCTCTTCCCGGGTCAGTTCCCTGCTGACGGAAACAATGATTGTCTTTTTTTCTCTGCGCATGTTTCAACTCCTTTCTCAGAGCTCTTTTCGTATGGCTCTCAATTCCCTAGCGATCAAATAGAGCGCTTTCATTTTTCCACCTCTTTCTCTGTCTGTGAATGATACAGGTTCTTTCTATGCACTTTCCAGATATGCAATATCTTTAAGCATCTCCAGCCGCTTTTTGCAGTTCCTGTAGATATCCTTGTAATGTGTTCCCTGCATGATTCCGAGATCGATCTCATGCAAAAGAATATGCTCCATTAAAGACAGGTTGTTAAGCTGTATTACTGTTGCTTCATCTCTCTTACTGATTCCTGCCATTTTATTTGCAAGCTTGGAATAAGTCATATAAAGCATTTCTGCATGGCTGCTTCCCTGTTCTTTTGCGTATTCGACAAGTTTGTGGATGGTGTCGGTTTCTGCTTTTCTGGTAAGTTTTCCTGCGGCTCTGGTTTCAATCCAGGTCTGTGTGGATTTCTCGTGGATGATGTTTTCCATCTGATTAAATGCTTTGATGTACTGCCATTTCCATTCCATAGCTTCTTTTCCAGTGAATCCCATAACCAAAAATGTAAAACCATCTCGGTTCATTATGTACATTGGGCGCTGCTCGCCTTTTGCATCTTTATAGTTTGACTTTTTAAAACAACGAACGCAATTTTGCGTTGAGTCGTTTTTTATCAAATTTTCAACAGATCTAATTACATCTGCGTGTCTCTTCCTGAACTTTTCCGCCACCTGTAAACTATCGCAGACCGCTTCTTCATTTTTCAGGTATACTAATTCGCTCATTCAGCCTCGCTTTCTTTCTCTGTCTGTGAAATATACCGATTCTTTTACTTTGGATTATTGACTTTTCTCTACTTCACTCCTATCCTTTAATCACAGGGCACTGGCATGCCCGAGTATGGAAGAAAGGAGAAAGTCCATAATGGAAGATATCCCTGCATTTACTGACAGATATCAGTACGCAAAGTCTTTTACCGAAATCGCCATGCAAAATAATCTGATCAAAAAGCATGATGATCCAAAAGAAACAGCAAAAGAAATTGCAGAGTTTTTCAATACTCTTGTTGCCAATCTTGACAAAAACTTTTGATGTTATTAATGGTGGGTTCTGACGGACAAAAGCTCCGCCAGAGCTTTCACCATTTTCGGAACTTCCTTCACGTCTCCCAATTGAAGTTTTTTCTGAATCCAGTTACACAACTCAAATATCGTCTTATCTACTTCACTCATCCTCTCACCTCTCTTTCTCTGTCTGTAGTTTTTACAGTTTAGTTATCTAAACATTTTTTGTAAAAAAATATGCAGGAAGATCTGAAAAATCTATATTTAAGATATCACAGGATCTGAAGATCTCGTCTTGTGAAAATTCCAATTGATTATTCAGTCGTTGACTCAAGGAAACTCTTCCTATCCCAAGCTTCTCGGCAAAAGCATCTTGTGTCCCGCACATTTCTTTAATGCGTCCTCTAAGCTTATCGTATTTCCAGTCCATATCCTCACCATCCCCTCTGTACTTAATTGTTTAGCTATCTAAACTATCTGTATGCTATCACACCTACTTACGTTTGTCAACTTGTATTTTTAGATATCTAAACTTTTTATCTTGGAACAATATATTATTGTTGCGTTTTCTAAACATTTATGCTATTATCATCCTATAAGGAGGTATATATAATGAGTACGACTTCACAACGCATTCAAGAAGGAATGAATCTTCGGGGATATAAGCAAATTGATTTAGTTGAGAAGACTGGAATTAGTAAAGGTGCTCTTAGTTCCTATATTTCCGGTCGTTATGTTCCAAAACAAAATAATATTTATCTAATAGCTAAAGCTTTAGACGTAAATGAAGCATGGCTCATGGGGGCAAATGTTCCCATGGAAAGGGTCTCTGAAAGGGTCTCCGAAAAGCCCTCCGCAACTATAACGCTCTACAATGTCCATTGTGAAACGCAGCCAGAAGCCGAGCTTGTGTTGACTTACCGCGATTTGAATGACGTAAACAAGAAAAAGGTCAGCTCTTACACAAGAACCCTTCTCTCCACCCAGCAGATGGAAGACGAAGTATACGAGGTTGCTGCTGCACATGACATGAATGCTTCATCCGAGCAGAAAAAGCATGCTGATGATATTATGAAAGATCCAAGTGAATGGGAATAAGGAGATTCTTAAACCATGTTTCAAATTATATATTCTAAAAAAGCCGAAAAATTTTTGAAAAAACAAGATGTTCCTACACGTAAACGGTTAGTTATTGCAATCAGCAAACTTCCTATGGAAGGTGATATTAAAAAATTGCAAGGAATTGATGGGTACCGTCTTCGTGTTGGTGATTTTCGAGTAATTTTTGATGTAAATGGAATTATTATAGATATCATAGATATTGGTAACCGTGGTCAAATTTATAAAGGAGTGTGATTTTATATGTCAAATGTAAAGGAAAGAATCATCGGTGCGGTCACTATCATGAATGAAAAGGACGCGCAGAAAGTGTGGGAGCTGATTCAAGGAACTTTCATTTTAAACAACGCTGAGGAAGTTGAGCCGGATCCGGATGAGCTGGAAATCCTGAAAGCTTATGAGTCTGGTGATCCGGAATATCAGCCAGCTATTTCACAAGCTGATTTAATGAAAGAATTGGGAATTTAATTTAAAATATTCCCGAAAGGGAAGGTGTAAACAGAGATGACTTATGAAGAACTTTTAAATATTTCCGATAAAGAAAATCTTATTGTAAAAGAAAAAGATATTCCGGGATACGGCGGGCGTATTTATAAAAACCGGATTGCGATCCATCAGGGACTCGACACTCAGGTTGAAAAAGCCTGCGTCCTCGCTGAAGAGCTTGGCCACCATTATACAACCTCCGGAAATATCCTTGATCAGAGCAAGGTTGAAAATCGCAAGCAGGAATTTCGGGCACGGATGTGGGCTTACAACAAACAGATCGGCCTGATCGGTATCGTCAACGCATGGAAACATGGTTGCCGCAGTCAGTATGAAGCAGCTGAGTTTCTGGGGGTGACCGAAGAGTTTTTCCATGATTCAATAAATGCATACCACAGTAAGTACGGTCGCTGCTGCTGCGTCGATAATTATGTGGTGTATTTTGAGCCTGGGCTTGCAGTGGTGGAATTCATCTGATGATAGTGATCGTGAGATTTCTGTCGGATCTGATTTTCTCCAGCGATATTTGCATGTAAATATTATTTTCGAAAAAAGAATTACTATGAAAAGGGGAAGTGTATAGTTATGAAAACTTGGAAATTAGTGTCAGGAATATTATCAATAGTAATTGCTGCTTATATGATTTTTCAGTCATTTGTTTCAATGGCATATGAGGCACTTGTGGTTGGCGGCTACAGCGGAGTTGCAGGGTTATTTTCCGCTGGGCTTATCCTTGCAGCTGGTATCGTATCAATAGTCTCCCGAAAAAAAGAAGGCGGGGATGTTGCTTGTGTAATATTGTTTGCGCTGGCTGCCGTAATAGGATTTTCAACGTTTGGAGGTGCTTACGGAGATCTGATCGTGTGGAGCGTATGGGCTTCTGTTTGTGCGATCGTGCTTCTGATCCGCGTGCTTCTTAATCCATGTACAAAAGCCGCTTTTATGAGACTTTACTTCCATCCATCTTTTATTGCCGGATGTATTTGCGCTGCAATCCTCGGAGCAGTGTTTGGATCACTTTTGCCGCTTGTAGTATACTGCGTTGGATATATTATTGTTATCCTGATAAGAGGAAAGAAAGATGAGTGAAAAAGAAATATTTTTGGCAGGTTTTTATTCTCTGTCAGCATCTGATCAGAAATTCTTGCAAAGCCTGATTAAAGATTATAACGCTGGCCGGATAACCGATCAGGAATTCTCGGAACGGCTGCAAGAGAGAAAAACAACTACATAGCAAAAACCGCCCGGTGCTGGTAACACCGAACGGTTTTGCATAGATTCTGTACAGGCGAGGCCTGTGTAAAATCTTCCCTGAACAAGAAGATTATACCACACACCTCTTCGCTTTGTACAGGGTGTATTTTTTATACTCTTTTTTCATATTTTTAAGAGAGGAAGGTGTTTTTATGGACGAAATGCGTTATGGCGCGTTATATATCCGTGTGAGCACTGACAAGCAGGAAGAGCTGTCACCAGACGCGCAGAAACGGCTGCTGCTTGATTATGCAAAGGCTCACAATATTTTTATCTCTCCGGAGTATATCTTTGTGGAGAACGGCATCTCCGGCCGTAAGGCAGACAAGAGACCGGAGTTTCAGAAGATGATCAGCATCGCTAAAGCGGATGAGCCGCCGTTCTCTTTGATCCTCGTCTGGAAGTTCAGCCGGTTTGCCCGGAATCAGGAGGAATCGATCGTCTACAAGTCTATGCTCAAAAAGCAGCACGGCATCGATGTGGTGAGCATCACAGAACCACTCATCGATGGACCATTTGGTGGCTTAATCGAACGGATCATCGAATGGATGGACGAGTATTATTCTATCAATCTTTCGCAGGAAGTCAAAAGAGGAATGACGGAAAAGGCCATGCGCGGCGGATATCAGGCGACACCATCGCTCGGCTATGCCTCTCCTGCTCCGGGGCAGCCGTTTGTTGTCGTTCCGGAGGAGGCAGAAATCGTCAAATATATTTTTGATCAATATGTGAATCACAATAAGAGCATGGGAGCAATTGCCCGAAAACTTAATGAAAAGAAGCTGTTAACCAAACGCGGGAATCGATTTGAAAGGAGAAATGTCAATATAATTCTCCGAAATCGATTCTACGTAGGGAAAGTAGTGTGGAGTGGCATTGAGCGGGATGGTGTACATGAGACGTTTATCAGCCAGGAACTCTTTAAGGGGGCAAATGATCGGCTGGATGCCACTTATCGGCCTAAAAACCGCCGGGAACTTTCGGGGTGTGTACACTGGCTGTCCGGTCTTGTCAGGTGCTCCATTTGCGGCGCATCGCTCGCGTACAGCCGGTCTCAAAAATACCCTTATTTCAATTGCTGGAGATACGCAAAAGGAATGCACGATGGCTCAAATACGATTAATGAGCGCCAGCTTGAAAATGGAGTCCTTGAATATTTTGAGCAGCTTCTTGGAGGTGCTGATTTTTCTTTTTCGTATCGTGTGCCGGAAAATATCTCAGATCTTCCGGGGGAGAAATCTGTTTATGAAAAAGAGCTGGAAAAAATTGATCAGAGACAGCACCGAATCCGGGAAGCTTATGAAGCCGGGATCGATTCCCTTGACGAATACCGTGAAAATAAGAGACGGTTGGAAGCAGAGGCTGCTCGGATCGCTGATCTGATCAGGGAGTCGGAAGCGAAAAAGGTTGATTCTGATCCAGAACAGCACAAGGCTGAAATGCTTGAGAAGATCCGGACTGTATACGACATTATAAAAAGTGATTCGATTGATTATGAAACGAAGGGGAATTTTATGCGATCGATTGTGGAAAAAATCGTCTGGGACAGAAAAAGCAATACCCTGACATTTTACCTGTATTGTTCCGATTCCCGCGAGGGCTGATTTGTTATATGTACTTACACTAGGGTCCACCATATTGTGAGAGAATGATCTGCGCGATCTTTGCGTTTGGTGTTTTGATATTGACCGGATATTCCAGACGCTTTTCATAATTCCACATATTTAACAGTCGCCTCCTTCCCATGGCCATGGCTGCTGCATCCAGTTCCATGCTTCAGTTGGTGAGGCAGAGGCTGTGTCAATGGTAAGGGGACCGTACAGTCGCCCGTATTCTCTTACGGCTATCTGATAACGTTGATTGTGAAGGCGAAAATACTTTCCTGCGTCTGTGTCATTCGGATGTGTGTCAAGGTAAAGAACTGCTTCGCAGGATGCAAACCCTTCTTCATAAATAGAATTCAAAAGGGCTCTTCGATTTTCTACCGGAAGGTCAAAGGGAATTTCTTCACGCCGCTGTCCGGTATCGGAGAAGTGGAATGGATGAGTACAATTTTCCGATGGTTTTGAGTTTCTTCCATTCATTGGACATCTTCCTTCTGCTGATCCCGGATTCTGTCTTGTCATCTGACATCTGCCATCAGAGGAATCAGAAGTTCTTTTTGCTGTCAGGCATCCGTTTGCAGGCATCATACAGCAGCCCATGCCGTTATTCATACGGTTCATTTCCATGCACCTCCTCTTCCACAGAATGGCTTTTGCAGTTCCGGGAAAATGGTTCCGCATTTTAAACCTCTGGCGGGTTCGAAGGTATGCTCCCAATGCTGATCTGGTACGTATCCCATGGCAAGAGGGGCATCTGCTTCTCTTAAGTGATGATAAATGGCTGCCACTCGATTATTTTTACAGCGGCAGTCTGTGTTGTTTCCAGCAATCATATATGCTCCTTTCCTGAAAAAAATGCTTTCTTCCATATAAAAGTATGAGGTTTTTCCGAAAAAGATGGTTGTACAATACGAAAAAGAAGAAAAAATCTCCCGGTACCTGATCGTAACCGGGAGATTGGAACGCAGACTGCGAATATCCGCTTTACTTAAGTTTTTTATTTAATAGAACTGATGTGCACCAATCTTGATTCCCTTTCCGGAACCAGTGTTGAAGTAAAGGGCACTGCCGACCGGGTTTTCTCCGGCGATGGCAGCTGCTGCAGCCTGATAGCAGGTGCTCGGTACACCGCTTGCCAGTGCGCTTGAGAGCGCTCCGCTGTAAGCCGGTGTGAACTGGCCGCTCTGATAAATAACCTCACTGATGGAATTTGGGAAAGAAGAACTGTAAACACGGTTCATAACGACGGCACCAACGGCGACCATTCCCTCATAACTCTGGTTTCCTGCCTCACAGTAGATCAGGGCACCGAGCAGTGTGACATCATCGGAATTTGATGGAGCCGGAGCTTCTGTTTCCGGAGCTTGGGTTTCCGGAGTTTCGGTTTCTGGTACGCTGGTCTCCGGCGCTTCTGTCTGGGAAGTGCCGTCCGGATTTACCGGATTCCACCATGCATCATAATAAGTACCTGTGCCTGAATCATAGTAAAGACCGGTGGAAGCGTCGTACGAAATGCCAGTATCTGCATCATAATAGCTTCCGTCATCGGTATGCTCCGTATCCGGCTGAGTTTCTTCCTGATATGCATCGGTTTCCGGTGCGCTGGTCTCCGGTGCTTCCGTCTGGGAAGTGCCATCCGGATTTACCGGATTCCACCATGCATCGTAGTAAGTGCCGGTACCAGCATCATAATAGAGGCCGGTAGATGCATCATAGGAAATGCCAGTATCTGCATCATAGTAGCTTCCATCTCCGGAAGTATCGGTAGCCGGCTGAGTTTCTTCTCCGGAAGTATCGGTAGCTGGCTGAGTTTCTTCTACATAAGCATCGGTAGCTGGCTGAGTTTCTTCTACATAAGTATCGGTAGCTGGCTGAGTTTCTTCTACATAAGCATCGGTAGCCGGCTTGGTTTCTTCTACATAAGCATCGGTAGCCGGCTGGGTTTCTTCTACATAAGCATCGGTAGCTGGCTGAGTTTCTTCTACGTAAGCGTCCGTATCCGGCTGGGTTGCTGTATCCGCAGTAACCGGTGCTGCGTTCTGAGCATTCACAGGAACGGCAGTATCAAGCAGCAGGACTCTGGAAACATCTTCGGAGGATACATAGGCGGTGCTGTCAGCTCCGTTCTGAACTTCAAGCCAGTGTCCGTTATCCTGAGTCAGGATATAGGAAGAACCACTGTCGAGGGAGGTAAGAATGGAGGAAGCACTGCTGTCTTCTTTTGAATAAAGCTTTACGTCATCCCAAGTTGTTGTAACACCCTCTGTTCCATAAGCCGCTGCAAGGCCACGGGCATCTTCACCATAAACGAGATACTCATTTTTAACAAAACCGGTAATTCCACCGGAATAGATTTCAGTCCATTCATTCCCTTTATTGATGACCCATGCAGCGCCGCCATAATACAGGCATCCAACTACGGAACTATTCTCACTTGCTGCGCTTCTGATATTGACTCCGGTTGTAACGGCATCGTCATTTGTCATTGCGATCTGAGACCAGGCATCTTCTTTCTGATACTGCAGCGCGATGGTATTTTCAGAAGCCATCGCAGGAATATTCATCAAAAGAGAGGTGCTGGCGGCAGCCAGAATGCACAGGGTTCTTTTCTTGGAATTTCTCATGTTCTATGTACTCCTTCCACCCGAAAAAAGAATTTTTCGGGCTTTGCTAAAATTCAATGAATAAATATTACAAAATTATTAACATCTGTTACGGTTGTATTTTAATATAGTTAATGAACTTTGTCAAGATCTAAATATCATGGTAAAAAAGGGAAAACAAAAATCTTCCATTTTTACCGGGACTGCTTGACAGACATCTTCTGTTCTTGTTAAACTGGACAGGTATGAGGACGCCGAGCAGATCAGCGTCTTTTCTTTTGAACAGACAGCGAAAGTGGAAGTACGCACATCCTCTTTGCAGGAGCTGTGCTCTATGGATGGCATTTTCGCAAAAGTTCATAGAAAAATGTATCGAAAAGGAGACAGAAAGAAATGCTGAAAGTATGGATTGTCGGATCTTCCGGACAGATCGGAACTGCGATCAATGAAGTGCTTGATCCGATGGAGATTGAAGTGTTTGACACAGACAAAAACGAACTGGATATTACACAGACGGATGAGGTACTTCATTTTGGCGATATCAACCGTCCGAATGTCATCATTAACTGTGCAGCGATTACAGATACAGCGCTGTGTGAGAAAAATCCAGAGCTGGCGTACCGCGTAAATGCACTTGGGGCAAGGAATCTGAGCATTGTTGCAAGCAAGGTAGGCGCAAAAATTGTGCAGCTCTCGACAGATGATGTATTTGATGGAATCGCAAATCATCCGTATTCAGAGTTTGACGATACGAACCCACAGACCGTTTACGGACGTTCCAAGCGTGCAGGTGAGAATTACGTGAAGGAATTTACACATAAGCATTTTATTATCCGAAGCAGCTGGGTGTATGGAAACGGAGATAATTTCGTAAACCGCGTGCTGAAAGCAGCAGAAAAACGGGAGCTTTTTGCGGTACCTGTCGGGGAAATCGGAGCACCGACAAGTGCAAAGGACCTGGCGCGCATCATTCTCCATCTGATTGAGACAAATGAATATGGCACGTATCATGTGACCTGCAAGGGAAGCTGCAGCCGCTATGAGCTGGCAAAGGAGGTCCTGAAGCTTGCCGGAAAAACGCTTCAGCTGACAGAGGCTTCTTCTGTTGCCCTGGAACAGCCGGCAGTACGTCCGGCTTACGCGGTTCTGGACAATTTTATCCTTCGGATCATTGATGTTTATGACATGCCGCACTGGAAGGATTCTCTGAAAGAATATATCGAAGAAAGGATGGTGCGCGGATGACCAAAATAAAAGAAAAGAAAAAAATGGGGCTCACGACCCGGATCTTCGCTGCACTGCTTGCAGGCGTGGTACTTGGCGTTGTCCTTTGCTATTTCCTCCCGGACGGAAAAATTAAAAATGACATTATAATAGAAGGAATCCTCTACGTGATTGGGCAGGGCTTTATCCGCCTGATGAAAATGCTCGTTGTTCCGCTTGTCTTCTGCTCGCTCATCTGCGGAAGTATGGCAATTGGCGATACGAAAAAGCTGGGAACAGTCGGAGCACGTACGCTCATCTTCTATCTTGCAACGACAGCGATAGCGGTTACGGTCGCAATTACCGTTGGAAATATCATCAATCCCGGGATAGGACTTGATATGAGCACGATCAGTACGAGTGGACAGACAGTTGAGAATATGGAAGCGACCTCTTTTGCGGAAACGCTGCTCAATATCATCCCGGATAACCCCTTTAAATCACTGGCGAGTGGCGAAATGCTTCAGGTCATTGTCTTTGCATTGATCGTCGGTGTAATCCTGGCAAAACTTGGCGACCGTGCAGATACAGTTACGAACTTCTTCAGCCAGTTCAACGATATTATGATGGAAATGACGATGATGGTCATGAATCTGGCTCCGATCGGTGTCTTTTGCCTGATCGCGCGTACCTTTGCGAACATCGGTTTCAGTGCGTTCCTTCCACTCGCAAAATATATGATCGCAGTGCTGGTTGCGCTTGCGCTTCAGTGTTTTGGTATTTATCAGATTCTGCTGAAACTTTTTACCGGACTGAATCCATTCCGCTTTATTAAAAAGTTCTTTCCGGTTATGGCGTTCGGTTTTTCAACGGCTACATCCAATGCAACCATTCCACTTTCGATTGAAACCCTGCATAAAAAAGTCGGCGTTTCAAAAAAGATTTCGTCGTTCACGATCCCGCTTGGAGCGACCATCAATATGGATGGTACCTCGATCATGCAGGGGGTTGCTGTCGTGTTTGCGGCACAGGCATTCGGCATCTCCTTGTCGCTTATGGATTATGTTGTCGTGGTCGGTACGGCGACGCTTGCTTCCATCGGTACTGCCGGTGTACCGAGTGTCGGTCTTGTCACTCTGACAATGGTATTTAATTCCGTCGGCCTTCCGGTCGAGGCGATCGGCCTGATCATGGGTATTGACCGTATCCTTGACATGGCAAGAACCGCAGTCAATATCACCGGCGATGCGGTCTGCACAACGGTGGTTGCGCATCAGAATCAGGCGCTCGACAAATCCGTATTCAATCAGGACAACTGATTTTTTGTATGCAAAATCCCTCTGCATCCTGTTTACAGGGTTACAGAGGGATTTTTCGCATATGTGATCTATAGCAATTTGTTTCATTAACTGCGCATAGTGGTAATCTTATGATACAGGCAGTGACAATTATCGTATCGTAACCGAAATAAGCTCCTGTGCAGTTTCTATCTCGTTATCCGTAAATCCGCAGCGGTCAGATTCCAGTTCGCCGCACTGATTGTCATACGGATCTGTGCGCATGAACGATTTTTTCACGGAGAACGCATGCTGGAATGCGTGGTTTGCTGTCATGCGGAATGGATCGATGTTTCCAAAATACAGTCTTCTGCGCGGTTCATCACCTGCGCGCCTCGCGGAGCCGCCAAAGGACGGGTCAACCGGTCGCCAGCCGTATTCTTTTGTGTAAAACAACGCCCAGTCGTGCGGACCGGAACGGACCGGATTTGTGTAAAGTCCGCTCTGCCATCTGGCTGGGATGCCGCAGATCCGGCAGAGAGTGATGAACAGAAGTGCCTGAACGCCACAGTCTCCACGCAGGTTTCGTGCACAGTATTGCGGAATATCCGGGATCAGTGCATAGGCACGCATGTAGGAATAGTTCACATGGCCTGTAATATAATCGTAGATTCGTCTTGCAACTGCAAGCGTATCAGTCTCCTCACCCTTTAATTCCTGTGCAAGTACTTTCAGATACGGAGTAAAACGAATATGCGGCATCTGCTCTTCGACATCTGCTTTCGTTGGCTCTGGCATGTTCCAGCGTGCAGCTTCCGGGAGAAAGGCGGCTGGTTCCTGCCAGAGATCGACATAAGCGCTTCTGACGGTATATTCATATTCAACAAAGAACGGCCGGTTTTCCTGCAGTACAGCTTCAATGCAGATCGTTCGGCATAAAGCTTCTTCCGGATCGATGGTAACGTTCCCTTCGGAATGAGACAGGATCTGCACTTTTTCAACCGGAGAATAAAGCGCTGGAAGCGGCAGGTGTGCCTTTAATGTGATCCCCGGATAAAACGCTTCATCCTTCAGCTTGATGGAAGCGTGCATTTTGAAGACTCGTCCGGCTTCTCCATTCTCCTGCATTTCCTTCAGTACTTCCTTCAGGCAGATGGATTCTTTGGATGGAGTATCATCGAGATGAGCGCGGGCGCGAAGATCTGCGTCGAC
This sequence comes from Lachnospiraceae bacterium, assembly GCA_902363665.1. GTDB lineage: Bacteria > Bacillota > Clostridia > Lachnospirales > Lachnospiraceae > Choladousia. The sequence continues at coordinate 189,268 of CABJAW010000003.1, forward strand.
GCGCATCACATTTTCAAAGACGTTATTTATGTAATGCTTTTTGCCATCGAGAAAGATCCATTCGGCAAGGCCCTCCTGATCAAGACGTTCCAGATCCGAAGCATCAAAATCCGGTACCTCTTTCTGAAACAGATGGATGCTTTCTTCCGGCGTATACGGGTATTGCTGTGGGAGCTTCGCAAGAAAATCCTGTTCAATGCGGATCCGCTGCTTTAAAGCTTCCGGGATTGATCTTTGCAGCCAGCGATCTGCCGCTTCTGATGCGCGTTTAAAGTCTCCGCACATTTTATACTTTTCAATCTCGTCCGGAAGTTCCAGCGGAAGTGTTTCCAATTCATAATCATTTCGTACGTTCATAAAAATCCTCTTTTCTCAGATGTTTCTGACAAACCTGTAAATGTAAAATCCTGCCTTCATTTTCATCACGCAAGCAGTTCTTTGATCATCTCACGGTTAAATACAACCGATGTCCTGTGGTCCACTTCGATCTGATACAGGGCGTTGGCTGCGATATGTTCAGCGGCCTGTTCCAGGTCACGGATTCCGGTCGTGTCGGCAAAATTTTCGACAACCGCATCAAGCGCATCCCCCTCAATGATACATTCCTCTTCCCGCAGTCCCATGCGGCGCAGTACCTTCGGGAGCGCGAAACGGGAAAAGATGATCTTTTTCTCTTCTGCTGTATAATCCGGAATATCGATGACCGCAAAACGTGACATCAGCGGTGCACTGATATTGCTCTTATCATTAGCAGTTGCGATCGGATAGACACCGACCGTCGGCACCATACATTCCATATAGTTGTCTGTGAATCCAAGGTTGTCAAGCAGTGTCAGGAGAACATCAGCCGGGTTTCCATTTCCCTTTCCTGAGGCTGCTTTGTCAAGCTCATTGATAATAAAGACAAGGTTTGATTCTCCTGCTGCAGAGAATGCTTCCATAATAATGCCAGGTTTTGCATTGGCATAGACGCGGGAACTTCCGGTAAGCTGTTCTGGATCATTGATCGAACTCATGTCAAGCGTTGTCCACGGCAGCTTTAAGATGCGGGCAACCGCGTAGGCGATCTGTGATTTTCCTGTACCCGCCGGTCCCACCAGAAGCAGTCCGTAAGCCGGAAGCGTATGGGTACGGTTGATCTGAATGATCGTCTCGATAATCCGCTGCTTAACACGCTCCATGCCGTAAAGTTCTTCGTCGAGGATGCGTCTTGCTTCCTGCGGGTCGATCGCTTCAAAGTAATTGTGTTTCCACTGTACATTCATCATAATGGAAAGGGCGCGCTGTGCGTGACGGCGTTCCTCAGGGGATACCTCATGCGAGCGGGCAACAGCAAGGTTACGCCTTGCCCAGAGACGGATGTTATCCGGCAGCGTCCGTCCGGCACACGTCATAAAGTCCGTGATACTCTGCAGGCTTGTCAGCTTCATTTCGTCGCCGGTTTCCTCCTGATCCTCGTCTTCGGTCTCCTCGGTCGGCGCATTGCTTGAAAGGAGGCGTTCGATCATGAACTGCAGAAAGCCATCCTCAGCTGAAAGCTTTGTCCCGCCGCCAAAAGCAGTCTCACGGATTTTGTACACCGCATAGCCCTCTTCCGTATTTGTTCCGGAAAGCCGCACATTGATGCGGTTTTCACCGAGCCATTTTAAAAGACTGACAAAACGGGCATCAATCTTTCGGATATCAGCGCTGATCACGCCGCCCTCTTCCTTGAATTCGAAGGCGGTGCGCTTGGCAGGGTTCGTAAAAATACCACAGGAATGGTGACGCCAGCTGCGCTCATGATTATCCAGCACCAGGATGGGCTTTTCCGGTGCTGTCTCGGAATCGTTGGAATAAAAAGTAGTGTAAGTGCATTCCGGATGCGCATCAGGCACCGGCGCACTGTTGAAATCAAATACAGGCATACTCTCTCTCCTTTGTTGTTCTTTGCCGGGGGCATTTCCTGTCAAAAACAGTTTACCATTGAATCCATAAAAATGCAATCCCGGAACTGTAAAGTGTGAAAATGCTGAAAATTTTTGAAATTTCTGACCATTTTTGTACAAAAAATGGCTTTCCTTTTGTTATAGATGTGCTATAATAAATCTAGTTCATGAAGAACCGGATACATAGAGTTACGATATTGATCGCAGGCCCTGCAGTTCTTCTGATAAAATAAAAGTCTTATTTCAATAAGAAGCTATTCATTCAGGAGGCGTAATACTATGATTACCTTAAAAGCAGAAAAAAGAAACGCAAATGTAAAAGCGAAAAAGTTAAGAAAAGAAGGATATACAACTGGTGTTCTTTACGGCAAAGAGATGACGGAAGCAGTTCCGCTTCAATTTACATCCGCAGATGCCCTTCGTTTTATCGGTAAAAATGGAAAAGGCAGCCAGGTAGTTCTGGAGATTGGCGATGAGAAAGTGAGTGCTGTTGTAAAAGACATTGATTACAACAGCATGCAGCGTCAGATCATGGCACTTGATTTTCAGGCTCTTGTAAAAGGAGAAAAGATTTCCACTACTGTTCCGGTACATTTTGAAAATGCAGATATCGTTCAGGGCATTGTCGAGCAGGAGCTTTCCGAGATTCACTACAAGGCAGAACCGGACAAGCTGCTTGATCCGATCGTGATCGACTTCAAGGAAGTTCCGAAAGAAACGAGAAATATGTATGTCAAAGACCTGCATCTGGAGGAAAAAGGCGTGCAGCTGATCACACCGGAAGATGACGTGATCTTCCATGTTGCTGATTATGCAAAGACCGAGGATGAGGACACAGAGGAAGAAGCAGAAGCATAATGAGAACTCGGCAGAACAAAGTATTTCGTTATCTTTGTTGAAAATTGGAAAATGATTCTGTAAAATGTAAAAACTCATAAGAATTTTGAATGACAGTGATGCGTTCGAAAGTCTTATGAGTTTTTTGCTGATGTAGATCTTTAGGTGAGAACTCAGCCTCATGATATATGAGGAGAATTGCAGGTACATAAGGAATCATCCAACTGACGTGGGGCGCTCATATGGCATTCTCTCTCTTTGGGAGATTCTCTCTTTACGAAATTTCGTGAATGCGAGTTCTTCGCGGCTGCGCTTAAAATCATATACGGTGCATCCTGAACGACGCACCGTCTTTTTCGGGAAAGTACTGCGGCGCATCAGATACAGGATTCCACCGTAAAATCCGGCAAATACAGCAAAAGCTGCAGCAATTAAAAGTACAGATCCAAAGAAGGTTCCGGAAATAGTTTTTGTTAAAACAAATTTGGTGGCCGCGCAGCACAAAGCGGCTGCAAATCCACCAATCCAAAACCAGACAATACTGCTGAAAGTCAGAAACAGTTTATTTTCCCAATTTTCTTTTCCAATTCGTCCCGCTGTCTTTTTTGATAAGTGAGCGATTCCTCTGTACATAGATCCTTCATCCCTTTTCTTAATTTTTCCAAGTCAGCTTAACCTGTACATGTAAAATCAGAATGCAGGAATTTGTAAAAAAAATGTAAAATATATCATGAGGAGGGACCCACTCGCAGAGTGGGAGGAGTCCTGATGATAGGGTTTCTTACTTCAGAATCCGGCAGCGGAGTATTTCGATCGCAAGCTCCCGTTCGCGTCTGCAGTCTGCCTGTTCAAAAGCCAACAACTCTTCTTTTGTCTGAAACCACGCATGATAGGAATGGCGCAGTCCGTCGTATCCAATGTCTGTGTAAATCAGCAAGAAATATTTATCCATTTGATCCTCCTGTTCCGCCTGTATCAGGGCATCGGTCTGTTTTTTTCTATGCCAAGTGCAAAGGAGTTGTCACGCCAGCTCATTCCCCAAAATTCTGTAATTCTTTTTTGCAATACTGCCTGTTTTGTTATTATTTGCTCTTAAGATCCCATTGATACTTCCTTTTCGTTATCATCTTCCTGTTTTGCTTTTTTATTAAGAAAGTAGTCCAAAAAAATATTCCCGAAAAACACAAAAGTCCTCTGCAGAAATTTTCCGCAGAGGATAAAAGTAAATTTATAAAGATGTCATCCGCTTTGTAAGCAGGTTTTCCTGCACGCTTAATGGAGCAGTTCGCGGTACAGGCGTGATACGTTCTGGTATAAAATACCGTCAATCTTATCGTCCGATACGTGTTTTTTATGAAGCGCCCAGACAAGATCCTGCATCGCAGATGCATCCTTTGGCTGGCTTTCGCCATGGAAGCCATCAAAATCACTTCCGAGTCCGACGCAGCCGCTTCCACCGGCGTTCATCATATGCACTATGTGCCCGGCCGCGATTTCAAGCAGCGGTGTTTCTGTATGCTTCGGGTCTGTCGTCAGAAAATTCGGAAAAAGGTTCAGCCCTGAAACACCACCACGTTCTCCAAGCATGTGAAGCATTTCGTCTGTCAGATTTCGCTGATGCGGGCAAAGCGCACGGGCATTGGAATGGCTGGCTACAAATGGCTTTGTGGTATGCTCATAGACATCGAAAAATCCATCGTCAGAAAGATGGGAAACATCAATAATCATACCGAGTGTCTCCATTTCTGAAAGGAACTGGATTCCGGTCTCTTTCAGGCCGTAAGTGCGTTTTTCACCCCGGCGGTATCCGCTGCTGCCCTCTTTCTGCATCGCAGCAGGATAACCGATCTCATTTTCATAGTTCCAGGTCAGTGTCATCATGCGGGCACCGTCCTGGTAAAATTCCCGCAGTTTTTCAATATCTCCAAGACAGATGCCGCCTTCTTCAAGCGTCAGCATCGCGGAAGCAACACCTGCCTCCTGATTTGCCTGAAGTTCTGCAAAAGAAGCTGCCGGTCGGATCAGATCCGAATTTGCAGCGATCTGCTCTTTGAAAATACGGACAAGCTCTTTTGCATAGCGGTACGGTGCATCCTCTCCTCCAAGAATTTCTTTTGCTTCTTCTATATCAACGAAAGCGGCAAAGTTCTGCAGCAGATAACCGCCTGCCTTCATTTTCAATGCATTGACAAGAAGGGATGCTGTGTCACGCAGGCAAAACGTGCGCCCTTCCCTCTTTGCATTATAAATCTGATACAGGGTATCACAGTGCATATCGATAATATTCATAATAAATCATCCTCCTTTTGTTTTCCTTCCCATTATAGCATTTCTTTCTAATTGTGCAAGATGCCATATGGAAAATATTGGGAACGCTCTTTTTCCGGCAGCTGTAGCTGCACCGAAAACCGGAAAAAGAGAAAAACCACCGTAAACAGTGGTTTTTCCGGTTCGTTATTGTCTGATTCGGTTAAAAGGTGAAATCGTTGAAAAATACCGTACCATTTTCCAGAACGTTGACGCCCTGCAGTTCGCTTCTGTATGCAAAGTAGGACACATCGGAATAGAACGGAATGATATCGAGATTCTCAAACATCTTGCTCTGGATTTCTCCGATCTTCTGTGTACGCTCGGTGGAGTCAATGGTGGTAGCTGCATCTTCGACGGATGCAGAGTAATCGTCATTGTTTCCAGGTGCATCTTTGTCATAATAGCAGCAGTTCAGGACCAGCATCGGCTCTGCCCACTCCAGTACCTCGATTCCGGCATCATAGTCATCGTCGCTGATGCTCTCATAAATATAGTTCCAGTCGATCGACTCGATATCCATCTGGATGCCGATCTCTGCCATCTGCTCCTGCAGCCCCTGTGCCATGATGATGCTTGTTCCGCTGGAACGGGTGTAGAAGGTAAATTCAAGCGGTGTGCCGTCTTTTTCAAGAATACCGTCTCCGTCACTGTCTTCATAACCTGCATCGGCAAGGATCTGCTTTGCTTTTTCCTGGTCATTGCAGTAGTTGTTCATGAAGTCATCCTTTGCATCCTGTGAAAAGTTGGTTACGGAATCGTAGATCATGGAATAAGCCGGTACAGCAGCTCCGTCTGTCAGGTCGCAGAGCGCATCGCGGTCAATTGCATAAGCGACTGCCTTGCGGACTTCAATATCAGAGAAGATACCGGAGGTCGTATTCAGTTCAAAATATTCAATGTTCGGATACGTTGCATCCTGGATTGTGATGCCGTCTGCTCCTTCCAGCTCTGCTTTTCCGTCCATGGAGAGAGAGAAGGTGATATCTGCATCGCCGCTCTTTAATTCTTCCAGCTCAGTAAATTCTTCTTTGGAGAATTTAACCTTAATGCTGCTCATTTTTCCAACGCCCTTGTTTTCAACAAGCGGGTTGTCGGTGGAATAGCCCTCGTTCGGCACAAGAACAACTTCCGTACCCGGTTCGTAACTTTCCACGCTGTACTGGCCATACGGTACGGCACCCCACATCAGCTCATCCTGATCCATGGAATCCAGCTGATCCTTGTCGATGACACCGATGAAGCAGGCAGCCAGATTGTAAAGCATATCCGAACGGAAACTGGAAAGATGAAGCGTAACCTGTCTGCCGTCAACATCCATGGACTCAATATTTGAATAGCCATCTGCGTATGGGCTGACTTCTTTTCCGTACTCCAGAGAGGCAACAACGTCTTCCGGCTCTACCTGTTCGCCGGTTGCATAATATTTGCCTTCCGGAACGTTAAACGTTGCGGTCAGACCGTCGTCGCTTAATTTCCAGTCGGTGCAGATGCCGTCCAGAAGATCTCCGGTTTTCGGATCCTCTGTAAAAAGAGAATCTGCGATCAGAGACTGTGCGGATGCCCAGCCGTCCTGCTGGAACATGTCGGTGCCGTACCACTCGCTGTCAATGACAACCATGGTATCCTTTGCGTCACCATCTGCCAGTGCAGTCATGGAAAGCGGCAGGGTTCCTGCCATTACTGCTGCCATACAAAATGCCAGTGTCTTTTTCATACATTTTTCCTCCTGTTTTTCTTTCTCCCCGAAATTGAGGGAATGAATCGACGGTTTGACGGACGTTTTTGCTGTTTTTACGGGCAGGGGTAATCGATTCGGCTGTTCCGCCCCTTACCCATACTTTTCAATCCTTCAGCGGATGCAGGCAGGCTGCTTCATGATCCGTGCCGACAGATATCATAGGCGGGACTGTTTTTTTGCAGTCCTCCTGTGCATATTTGCAGCGTGGGCAGAAATGACATCCCTCTCCCATGTGGATCAGGCTTCCGGGATCGCCGGTCATTACCTCTTTTTTTCTTCCGCGCAGCCGCGGATTGAGAATCGGTGCGGCATCCATCAATCCCTTTGTATATGGGTGCTTTGGATGTTCTGCGATCTCTTCCACCGGTCCGAATTCCACAAGCTTTCCGAGGTACATGACAGCGATCTTGTCGCTGATATATTTAATCACGTTGAGATCGTGTGTGATCACAAGATAAGTCAGGTGCAGCTGTTCCTGGAGATCGAGCAGCAGATTTAAAATCTGTGCCTGAACAGAGATATCCAGCGCACTTGTCGGTTCGTCGAGGATCATGATCTTCGGTTCCAGTGCAAGTGCACGCGCAATGGCGATTCGCTGCAGCTGGCCGCCGGAAAGCTGATGCGGATAGCTTTCCAGATACCGCTCATCCATTTTTACCATTGCCATGACCTCGCGGGCTTTTTCACGGGCTCTGGCACGTGGAACTCCATGGATGATCATCGGCCGCATAATTGAGCTTTCTACAGTCTGACGCGGATTTAAGTTTGCGGCCGGATCCTGAAAGACAACCGCCACTTCCCGGTGAATCTGTTCCATTTCTTTTCTGCCGGCTTTTGAAATATCAATGCCGTTGATGCAGACTTTTCCACCGGTCAGCTTTGTCAGGCGCAAAAGTGCACGGGCCAGTGTAGTCTTTCCGCTTCCGGATTCTCCGACAAGACCAACGATCTCGCCTTCCTGGATCGTGAAAGAAACATCATCCACCGCTTTTACACTGCGAGCGTTCTTTTTCAGGAAACCGCCTCCGATGGAGAAATATTTTTCTACGTGTTCCAGTGTTACCATTTCCCCCATCTCTCAGGCCTCCTTTTTAGCTGCGCGGAAACATCTGCAGGTGTGCGTTTCGGAAAGTGTTACCATCGGCGGAGTTTCGCGGAAGCATTGCTCTTTGGCATACGGGCAGCGGTTTGCAAAACGGCATTCCGGCTTCTTTTCCAGAATACGCGGAACAGAACCGTCAATTGTCTGCAGTCGTCCCTCTTTTTTTGTTTTACGCGGGAGTGCCTGCATCAGAAGCGTAGTGTACGGATGAGTCGGATGCTCAAAAATTTCAAAGACATCTCCGCTCTCGATCACCTCGCCCGCATACATGACAGCGATTTTATCGGCTACTTCAGCTACCAGGCCGAAATTGTGAGTGATCAGCATAATCGCCGTATTATAAGTATTTTTAAGTTCCTTGATGATCTCAAGGATCTGCGCCTCGATCGTGACATCAAGCGCTGTTGTCGGCTCGTCCGCGATCAGAAGCTCCGGGTTGCGGGAAAGCATCATTGCAATCATAACTCTCTGGCGCATACCACCGGACATTTCGTGAGGATAGCTTTTTGCCCGTTCCCCGGCATCAGGCATTTTTACATCCTGATACAGCTTTAATACTTTTTCCCATGCCTGCGCATGATTCAGTCCGTCAAGCAGGATCGCTTCTTCAACCTGGCTTCCCGTTGTATAAACGGGATTTAAGGAATCCAGCGGATTCTGGAAGATCATGCCGATATGCTTGCCGCGGATGCTTTCCATTTTTTTATCCGAACAGGCATTTAAGTCCTCTCCATTAAAGAGGATTTTTCCGGTAACCTTGGAATTTCCGCCTGGGATCAGGTTCATAATGCTGTGTGCGACGGTAGATTTTCCGCAGCCGCTCTCTCCGACAACAGCGAATACTTCACCGCGGGAAATACTTAAATTTACATCATTGACGGCAGATAAGTAGCCGCCTTTTACTTTGTACTGGATGCTCAGGTGCTCCAGTTTTAACAGTTCTTCTTTTTTTAACTCTTCTTTCATATCCACACGCTCCTACTGTGATTTCATGTGCGGGTCCAGGATATCCCGGAGTCCTTCACCGAGAAGATTGAAGCCAAATACCGTATAAACAAGCGCAAGTCCCGGAAACAGTCCGAGCCACGGAGCGCGGCTGATATAGGAAATACTGTTGGAAAGCGCAAGTCCCCAGTCCGGCGACGGCACCTGAGAACCAAGACCCAGGAAGGAAAGCGTCGTGGTAGACAAAATAGCGGACGGCAGGTTAGTGGATACCATGACGATCAGAGACGGCAGAACATTCGGAAGAATGTAGCGCGTGATAATCGAAAAGGATGATTCACCGAAGGAAATTCCCGTCTCCACGAAAGCCATATTCCGAAGCGCCATCGTCTTTGCACGAACCGGACGCGCATAGGATGCCCAGCTGACGAGTGAGATCGCAATGATCGAGTTGGTCAGCCCCTTGCCAAGTAAAGTTACAACTGTAAGAGCAAGAATTGTACCAGGAATACACCAGGTAAGATCGGTCATAAAGGAGAAGACACGGTCTATCCATTTTCCGAAATAACCGCTGATCAGACCGACCGCTACACCGATCACAAGCTGAAGGGCAGCACCGAGAAAACAGATCCATAAGGTGATCCGTGTACCGGCAATTACGCGGGAAAACATGTCCCTGCCCATCTCATCCGTTCCGAACCAGTGCGCTGCACTTGGCGCTTCAAGACGTCCGCCCACCGAGTTTTTATTGTACGGGAACGGTGCAATGGAATCTGCAAAGATGGCGATCACGATGATTGAAAGCAGAATCACAAGCCCGATCATAAGGTTTCGGTTACGGAGGCAGTCATGCAGCGTATTTTTTAATTTACTCTCTTTCATCACCGGTCACCTCCATTTAAGGATACGCGGATGCGCGGATCCAGCATGCCGACAACGAGGTCGCTGATGATGTTGCAGATCACCGTAAGGATCGCGATCAGAAGCACACAGGCCTGTACGACCGGAAAGTCCTGTACGATGATCGAGTTCAAAAGCAGATTTCCCATGCCCGGAATACCGAAAATGTTTTCTGTTACAACGGCACCGGAGATCAGCCACGGAATCGACATAAAGACAAGAACCGTTACCATGATAAGTGCATTGCGCAGTACATGTTTTACCATAACGGTCTTTCTCGGAACTCCCTTTGCGAGCGCTGTAGTCACAAATTTTTCGTTCAGTACTTCAAGCACTTCTGCTTTGATCAGTCGGATCGTGCCTGCGACGCTTCCAAGCGTAAGGGAAACGACAGGAAGAATAAAATTTTCAGGCTTTTCATAACCGCTGATCGGCAGCCATTTCAGCTTTACACTGAATATAATGATAAAGAGTACGCTGAGCCAGAACGTAGGCACCGCAGTCAGCAGCAGGGAAAAGTTCACTGTAAACCGGTCAAAAAACGTATCCTTTTTGATCGCACACAAAAGGCCGATCGGCAGTGCCACGATCATTTCCAGCAAAAGTGACAGTCCGCATAAAGCGAGACTAAGCGGAATCCGGTTTTTCATCAGATCCCACACCGGTGTCTTATATCGAGTGGACTTGCCAAAATTGTGATCGACCAGAATATTTTTCATCCAGTCAACATACTGCTCTACGAGCGGACGGTCATAGCCCATCTCGTGAGCGATCTGCTCTTTCTTCTCTTCGCTTACTTTGCGGTCGACAACCATATCAACCGGATTGCCGGGCATCAGGTACAGCAGGCTGAATACCAGAACTGATACGCAAAATACCAGAACAATGCCCTGCAGGATCTGTTTTACAATGTAATTAAAAATAATAACCGCTCCCTTCTTCCGGCAGTGAAAAATCAGTTTTTGCCGATCTGCCGCTGCTGTTTTGTTTTATCAGCAAAATCTCCTGCCAAATGAGGCTGGTGTCATGCTCAGTGATCCACCCGCTGGTAGATTCTGGTATAACAGCGGACACCCCAGGCTCTGCCGTCTTTTAAGTAAAATTCCGCAGTGCTGATCCTCTTGCTGTGGTCTTTTTTATCGACGATCGCAAACACCGTTTTTCCGCACAGCAGGAAATCAACCGGCTGATCGTGGTATGTACCGGTCAGCACACCGTCTTCGTATCGTACGATACAGTGGGACGGAATGCCTTCCTTTGCCATGAAATCGCCGCACAGCGCTTCCTGCATGGAGAATGTCCGGCCATTTGGCTCTGCCCAGCGGTGTGTCGTCTCAAGTGGAAGACCGAGAATGTAGTTGTAGCAGATCCACTGGAAGTCATCGACATCGACGTCCCCTTCGTTGCACAGAACTGCGCAGGAATAACCTCCTTCAACCAGGCCGCCTTTTGTGGAAACGCCGTGCAGTCCGCCGGAATGCTCACAGACTACTTTTCCGGCGATCAGCCGTTTTTCCAGTCCGAGGCAGTAATATGGGCGTTCCTGCACCGGAAATGATTTTCCAATGAGAAGATCGACTGCCTCAGCCGGAATGACCTGACGCCCCTTCCATTTTCCGCCGTCACAGAGCATCTTGTAATAGCGAGTGATATCATTAGACGTAGACTTGACGCAGGCACAGCCGCGAAAAGGCGGGAGCACGGACCAGTTATCATCCTGGAGCAGGGAGCCGTCGTCATCGCGTTCAAAAAGGCTTGTCATATTGCCGCCGGAAAGCGCTCTCGCTTCGCTGCCGTCCAGATCAAGAATGGTTCTTGTCATGCCGAGCGGCCGGAAAATGCGTTCGGTCAGAAACTGTTCCAGTGAGATGCCTGCTGCCTGATCGACCACATAGGAAAGCAGCGCGTAACCCTCGTTGGAATAGCTCATATAATCGCCTGGCATGCCGAGTACTTCATAATCACCTTTGGAGATGTAATCCACGATCTGCTCGATCTTATCCATCTTGTTTGGAGAGGTGGCGACCATCTGGCGGTACCAGTCGGTATCACGCTCAATGCTGTTCATTGCGATCGACCATTCAAGCGGCTCCATCGGAGGAATGCCGGCGCGATGCATTGCGATCATCCGCAGCGTCACGCATTCATCCGGAATACCTGGAATATGTAATTTCGGAAAGTATTTTGTGATCGGATCCTCCAGATCCAGCTTTCCTTCCGTCTGAAGAATCGCGCAGGCAAGCGCCGTGATGGATTTGCTCATCGATGCGATGCCAAAGATTGTATTTTCATCGGCCGGAAGCTGGTGGCTGATATCGCGCATTCCATATCCTTTTTCAAACAGAATGCCTTCCGGTCCGCGGATTGTGACTGCGATGCCCGGAAATCCTTTTTCTTTAAATAAATGTGTCAGCGCTTCGTCCAGCGCCTTTATGTCTCGGTTCATACCTTATTCTCCTTATACTCCTGCGGCTGCCCCAAAATCTGGTTTATTTTCTGATGCGGCTGCCTCAGTTCTGTTATCTGTACTCCGGTTTTACTTCTCTTCCGCTGTATGTGATCACGCGTGCCGCAAGAATCCGCATTGGATCAATGTAATAGGAACTAAAGTGCAGCTCTTCTTTTACAACAGAAAGCTCCGTACAGCCCATGATGGCACAGGCGCAGTTTTCCTGGCGCAGGTAAGCAGCGATTTTTTCCCAGACCTCTTTTTCGGCTGGAAGCCCTTTTTTTATGCGGTCATAGATCTGACTCATGACAAGCGCTTCAATTTCTTCAGAAGGGACAAACGGATGACCACCGTGTGATTCAAGACGCTTCTGATACAGTCCGGTCTGGATTGTTCCGCGGGTAGCCAGAATTGCGATTTTTCCGCCTGCTGCCTGGCGCACTGCTTCTTTTGCGGTTTCTTCCGGCATGTGAATGAGCGGAACCTGCGTCTCTTTTGCGACCTTTTCCATGAAAAAGTGTGCAGTGTTGCAGGTGACTGCGACCGCCTCACAGCCGCATCCGACAAGCGTTTTTACATCTTCCCGCATCTTTTTCATGACAGGTTCTTCCTTACCGCTTAAAATTGCAGCCGTACGGTCCGGCATGGCTGCATCACTTAAGATCACCATATTGACGTGATCCTGGTCGCAGGAGGCCTCAGTCATTTCCGTCACATACCGGTAAAAAAGCCAGGTTGCAGCCGGACCCATTCCACCGATAATTCCTATTTTTCTGTCGTGTTCCATTGTGTTTTTCTCCTTTGCAGTCAAAGCGAATTAACTATTCCGGCTTATTGCCTCCGGCAGTTTCGCAGGGAACTTGTCTGACTAATCCGACGTCTTTATCCAATAAATGACATTGCGACGCGAACATCATAAAAACGTTTGCTTTCAAAGCGCACCGTATGCGCATCGATCTGTGTCACCCCTGGATACCAGCTGGCACTGCGCGCATCCATATGGGATTTATACTGGATTTCCAGTACATAGTGATCACTTGACTCCCGCAGGGAATGTGCCATGCCAAGGCTTCCTGCCACATCTTCTTTGATCTGACGGATCGCCGCCTTTGGGTGCATATTCCAGGTGCCGGAACCAATCCCTTTTTTTACGGCTGTTGTGACGATCCCAGGATATTCTTCTTTTGCAGTACCGCAGATCCCCTCATCTCCGGAAAGATAGATGGACGGAATGCCGCACAGATCCGCCCACAGGGAATTGATCGTAAATTCCGATGCAATGCGGTCGTTGATTTTTATGTAATTGTAACGCTTCAGGTTTGTGGTATGTGCAAGCGGACTTGTGTTGGTAAACGCTGCGGAATGATATCCAATGTACATTGCTGCGTCAAAACTCTCATCGATCCCTGCCATCATGGATGCCGGATGGCACATCCAGCCGCGGATCAGCTCGGCTCCTTCCGGAAGCAGATCCGGAAGAATATTGCAGGCATCATTATGGGCGTCCCGGATAACGACAGTATGCCCTGCCTCCAGGATTGCTTCGCAGGCTGCTGCCGCCTCCAGCGACATCTGACGCCTTGCCATCTCATAATCTTTTCCGCCATGTTCAGTTTCTTCCCACTGCGTCACACCGGTAACGCCTTCAATATCTGCACTGATGAAGATTTTCATATGTAGTAAACTCCTGTTCTTTTTAGTTATATGCACCATAGCTGCTGCTAATTTGTTATTGCATTTTCCATGGATTTGTATCACTGTATCCGAAGAGATACTATATCAGAGATATTCCCGCAGCCCGTAGATCACATTTCCTCGGGCTCCTTTCATCGTTGCTGCATGGTCAAGGGAACTGAGTACTGCCTCTTCCGCAGCTTCTGCGGTTGCCTCAAAGACAAGATCCATCGCATCATCCCGGAACGCCTTCATCTCAAATATTTTTTTCTCGCTGTAATGAGAAATGCGGTTTGCAGTAGAAAAAGCAATCGCGATATCCCCGCTTCCGTTTCCAAGGAAAGAACCTGTCCGGCAAAGGCCAACAACGCTTCTTCTTGCCATGCGGCGAAGCTGGCGGTCAGAAAGCGGAAGATCTGTGGCAAGTACAAGAATCACAGACCCCTTTTCACATTCCTGCGGCGGAAATTTCATGCCTTCTGGTCGAAAACCGTCAATAGTGAGATTGCCGCGCATGCCGAAATTCGACATCAGGATTACACCGATCGTATGCTCCTCGCCATCTACCGTAACGATACGGGATGCGGATCCAATACCGCCCTTTAATCCCATGCAGCACATACCGGTGCCGGAACCGACAGCGCCCTCCTCAAATGTTTCGGAACAATGATCCAGCGCCTGCCAGACATCCGCTTCGGTCACATGCATTCCGCGGATGTCATTTAACTCTCCGTCATTGCACTCCGTTACGACGCAGTTTACAGTGCCGGTCGTTACGCCGATATCCGGATTTTCTTTTAACATATATTTTGTCAGTGCGCTAAGTGCTGTGCCGACACTTAACGTATTTGTCATGATAATCGGTGTTTCCAGTGTGCCAAGTTCTTCAATCTGCACAAGTCCTGCACTTTTCCCAAAACCGTTGATCACAGCCGCTCCGGCTGCCAGTTTTTCCTGAAACAGATTTCCCTCATGGCCGCGGATCGCGGTTACACCGGTATGAATTTCTTTTTCATTGTCGTTTAACGTTACCTGTCCGACTGTGACACCTGCAACATCCGTGATCAGGTTGCGCGGCCCTTTTGGAAATTTCTGATGGAGCTTTATTTTGCTGTTCTTTTCTAATCCCACTTTTTTTCCTCCTGTCTGAAAACAATCTGTTTTTGAGTATACCTGTTTTTTTCAGTTTTGAACAGGTTTTTCTGAAAATTATTTGCCTGTTTTCCATAACTGCAAAAAGGGGGACTATGCACATGCATAATCCCCTTTGACAATACGTCTGCTGCTGGTAGTATACTGCATCTTTTTGAGGCATGCAATCCCTTTTTTCAGTTACCTTTGCTACTTATTCCTGTAATATTTTCCTGTATCAGGATTCACCTGACGGCATGATCACGATGTTCTCACCCGGAATCCCCGTCTTGCGTTTTACGATATCCTCGATCTGTGCGCGGCTCGCATCATCCAAAGATGCGGCATTTATGACGACATCCGCTTTTCCGTCCGCAATGCTGACAACACATCCGGCAAATCCTTTTGCCTCCAGCAAAAGTTCCGCTGCGGCCTCCTGCTCTGCCGTCTCTGCCATTTTTTCCACGGCAGAAGCAGCACTGTTTTTCTGCTCCTGCTCTACGGAAGTACTGTTCATAACTTCCAGAAGTTCCTCCCTGCTCTTTGCCCGCACCTGCTCACGATTCAGTTTTGCAGCGGCGAGAACGCTCGTTGAGCCGGAAGTGCTGGCAAGCACCGCTTCCCCGATCTCTGATTTTTCTGCTGTGGATGATTCTTCGCTTCCGTCACTGTCAAGACTGGCGATGTCCTGATATGCATTGTCTGCATAAGTATTGACCTGTGTGCTTCCGTCATCAGCAAGCAGAACGGTGCTGTCATCTGCTGATGCCGGCGCGGCCTGCTTCTCCAGAATCCTGCCGGAATAATTCAGGTAACCGGCCGCGGCGATCATGACCGCAAGTGTAGTAACGATCACCTGGTTTCTTTTTAAGATACGTTTCAAACTGCTCCTCCTTTTTTCTGCTTATTCCAGTTTCATTACTTTGATTTTATGCGCGTCCAGATCAAATAATGCCATCGCAGCTTCTGTAATCTCTGCCTGAATCCCGCCGTCACCTCCTCCCTCGGCGAGAACCAGGACGCCGCAGATCTCCGGGAGAACCGTTTCACTCACAAAAGGAATCTCTTTGCCGGATGCATCCTTTTCATATACGGTACTTTCAGAACTCTGCACGAAAGAGCGTTCTCCCTGGCCGTTCGTTTCATTCGTTTTCTCTTCCTGACGCGCCGTATCCTTTTCCACAAGTGCCCGACCGTCGGATTTTACCGTAAGGATCACTTCTGCCCGCCCCACTCCGGAGACGTGTGACAGCGCGGCCTGCAGTTTTTGCTCCAGATATTCCGTCCAGTCTCTGGCCGGATCCCCGGATTCCTGCTGACCGGATATCCCGGCAGAAACAGCAGTCTCCGTGTCTTTTTGTGTTTCCTGTGTCGGCAGTGCGATCACAAGAAGCAGCACTCCGACAAGGAGCAGAATCAGAATCTGCTCTTTTTTTCCACCATTCCATTTTTGCCAGTTCAAAGGGATGCGCCTCCTGTATCAAAAATGAGAACCGCTTCTGACGGCAGTGCATATACCGAAAATAATTCCTGGCGGATCGTCGCTGCCGCAAAAGAAAGTTTTGAATCATCTGTTTTTGCGGCAGCTGACGGAGTATCAGAAAATATTGCACCTGCCGGAAAAGATTGCGAAGACTCTGAGGCGGACAGACGGATCTCGGCACTTTCCGGCGTATATCCGTCGGCCGAGAATGTAATCCTGGCACTCGCCTCTTTTCCTGTACAGGATGCGGCGATTTCGGCAATCTGACGATTGATCTCTTTTTGGTACGCCTCCCGGATCCTGGTATTTTTCAGTTCTCCGAGCCCTTCTACCGTACCGGAGAGATCACGGTACTCCTCTTTCAGGAAACGAAGCTGCAGAAGTTTCGTCAACTCGCCGTTTCCAAGAAAAAGTCCAAGGAGCGGCTCGAGTGCGATAAGAAAGAAAAGCAGGCCGGCATAAAAGCGGACATACTTTACAAACTTTCCGTCGGGCAGCAGATGCAAAAGGAGTGTAATGATACAGATGGAATACAGCAGCAGTTTCAGCCATTCTCTCATAATGCTCATCCTCCTTTTAACGAAGACAGGATCATGGCGAGCAGGATCAGAAGTACCGCCATGGAGCCGCACAGGATGCGGAGCAGCAGCGCTGCCGCGCAGGAAATACTCTCCACACACGCAAGCATCCGTTTTTCACAGATGGGCTGAATTATGGCGCAGAGCAGACGAAAAATCAAAATACAGGTGAGAAGCTTCAGAAGCGGAAGCAGGCAGATGGCTGCAATGAGAAGCATGCCGCCCGTTCCTATGGCATTTCGAATGACGATCGCAGAGCCGGTTACTGTCTCAGATGCAGCATCAAACAGATTGCCAATCCCCGGGATTGCTTTTGCAATACGGTGTGCCGCAGAATTTTTAAAGGAATCCACCCCAGGTGCGATCAGACACTGTACCGTCTGCAATCCAACCGCAACTCCGATTACTGTTTTTAAGGACCAGTCTACGATCGTCTGCAAAAGCTGTGCGAATCTGGAAAAAAGATCCTCTTTTGTCATCTGATTGAGCATCAAAACAGCGAGATAAAACTGTAATAACGGCAGAACCCCGCGCATGATCACACCCTGGAGCAGTGCGATCGTCACAGTTGCCGCCTGATAAAAACCAAGCGCCGAAAGGCTTCCGGCAGAGAACACGATGGAAGCAAGGTAGGCCGGAAGGAGAAGCTTTATCAGGCGGGTGATGTGCGAAAGCGTTTCTGCCACAAGCGTATCCATACCGGAAAAAGATCGAAGCAGCATCGTCGAAACGAGCAGATACATCATATAAAAGCTGATCTCCGCAATCTGGTTTTTTTCAAACACGCGGATAAAATTGGAAAAGACTGCCGAGGAGAGCACAATCAGGAGAATCTGCAGCGCCATCTGTTTCTGATTTAAAATTTCAGAAAAAAACAGGTCGGTCACATATGTCCGCACCGTTTCTGGCTGAAACGGAATACGCCCGGTCATCAGGCCGCGTACAAGACCGGAAAATGTCACAGAGCGCGGCAGCCCGGTATTCGAAACCAGATCATCAAGTGCCTGCTGGTCTGATTGTTCAAGGATGCCATTCAGTGTCAGTTCCAGAGTATCTTCGCTCTCCTTCTCAAAAAGAGCTTCAGCAGCGGAAGCAATACAGAGCGAAAAGAGCAGCCAGAGTATACACAGGAGAAAGAGCAGAAAAAGAGCGGGATATTTTTTCATGGAATGCTTCCGTCCTCAATTTCTTTTACAACATAGTTGAGATCAGATCCAGCAGTGCCAGGATGATAGGAGAACTCACAGCGAGGACAGAAATTTTTCCGAAGACTTCGATCTGTCCGGCGATCGCCTTATAGCCGGCATCGAGACAGATACTCGAAGAAAAATCGGCGACGTAGGTAATCCCGATGATCTTCAAGAGGATCCGAAAATATCCCTCCTGCATCGAAACGTATTCCCTGAGACGTTCCAGCATCTCAAAAACAGAAGCAAGCTTGGTCAGGGTGCAGAAAATAATCAGAAGACTGGCTGCCAGACTGATCAGCTCCGCATAAGGAGAATGGCTGTGTTTTAAAAGACCGGCCAGAAGCATCCCGGCAAATCCCACGCATGCGATTTTTATCATGGCATTTCCTTTCCTGCAACCGATTATCAAAGCGGATTTTCGCAATCTCACAGAAGATTTGCCCCACCTGGTTAAAGTGCAAACAGAGTCTTGACGGTTTCGAAGAGCTGGCTGATATAAGGAAGAAGCCAGAACAGAACGAGAATCAGACCGGCGATCCCGGTCAGGAATGCATGTTCTTCTCTTCCGCTCTGTTTCAAGATCTGGCTTAAGACGGAGACCAGGATACCGACTGCCGCAATTTTAAAAATAAGATTTACGCTCATATCCCACCTCCGTCTCCGATTTTTTCCTTTCATGCAGCTCTTCGTCGGTGTGGCGTATCCGCCAGGCAAAATTTTAAAGATGCACTTAAAAACATATGTGTTTTGCGTTCACTGCAGTTCCCATTTTATAAAAGCAGCAGAATGAAAAACACACCGGCGGCCGCAGAGAGTTTGCGGTACAACGTACTCTTTTCCTTCCAGATCTCCTTTGCGTCGTTTTCAAGCTGTTCAAACTGTGTTCGGTACGCATCAAACCTTGTTTTCTGTAAAACCGCATCGCTGCTGCAAAGCGCACCTGAGATTTCCAAAAACAGGCAGAGTTCTTCTTCACTGAAAAGAGCTGGCGGAACACACTGGCGTATGGCCTCCTGCCAGAGTTTCTGAAACGATCCGCCATATTTTGAGAAATGAGTACTCGCATACGCAAAAAGCTTTTCCGGTCCGGCCCTGCAGCAGGAGGATGCTTTTTCAAGTGCCTGAGGAAGTATCAGGCGGTAATGAATCATTTCTTTTTCCAGGCAGGAAAGGGCAGCGGTCATTTCCCGAAAGAAAAGATAGCGCTGTTTCAGCTCTTTTTCCATTGTATTTCCGATCAGAAGGCTGGAAGAAAAGATACAGATGCAGCCGACGAATTTCAAAACAATCTGCAGATTCATGATCTACCTCCTGTAAAGCAGACATTCGCGACCTGTTTCGCTGGTGACAGGATCCTGAGGAACTCAGGCATCTTATGATATTTCCTGCAGAGCCACTTTGCAGCCTGTGTCCAAAAGATTCCCGTCCGCATCAGAAATCTGGATAACTGTTCCAGGGGATGGCCTGCCGCTTAAAAGGATCAGACGCTGAAACAGCCGCTGCTGAAACAGCGTGTGAAGCAGCGGGGAACGGGCGCTGGCCGCAAAGGAAGTGCCGTGTGCCGTTGCAACAAGATGGCAGCCGCAGTGAAACACAGATTCGAGCGCATAACGGTCCTCCTGACTGCCAAGCTCATCTGCCGCAATGACTTCCGGGGTCATGGAGCGCAGAAGCATCAGCATTCCTTCTGATTTTCGGCATCCGTCAAGCAGATCTGTACGCGGACCTAGATCGTTTTGTGGGATGCCAAGGTATGCCCCTCCGATTTCCGAGCGCTCATCTACGACCCCGACGGTCATTCCGGGATGAAATGTGCTGCCCGACGAGAGCTGCCGGATGAGATCGCGCAGCAGTGTCGTTTTTCCGCACCCGGGCGGGCCGATGAGCAGCGTGTCGCAGAGCTTGCCATCTTCAAAAAGATACGGCAGGATACAGGAAGCGCATCCTTTTTTTTCATGAGAAAACCGGAGATTCAGGAAAGAGATATTACGGATGCAACTGACTTTTCCATTTTCAAGAACTGTCTTTCCGGCAATTCCGACGCGATGTCCGCCGGGAACAGTGAAAAACCCCTGGCGTGTCTCTTCTGCAAATGCGTACAGAGAACAGGCAGAAAGTGCTTCCAGCACCGCCTCAAGCTGTACAGCGTCTATACGCACGCTTTTCATCAGGTTTTCTGTGAGCTTTCCATCTCCGGTGATTCCGTACTCACAGTTTCTATAGCGCAGCGCAAGTGGTTGTCCCACCCTTAGACGGAGTTCCTCAAGGCTGTCTTCTTTTAGTGCTGCCGCCTGAAAAAGACGGCAGAGTTCTGGTGGGAATGAATCATAAAACGGCACATTAAATCACTTCCTCTCTGAATGATTTTAACCGAGTCAAGCAAGTCCCCTGCGTGGTTGCGCGGAGCAATAAGCAGAGAATCACGTGCAGGCTTTGTCATCTGCTTTGCAAAATGTCATCTGCCTTTGAATGATAGCTATGGTTCAATATATGGGACGGGTTCCTGGATTATGCCTTGCTTTTTTATCCGTGGAATAATATAATAAGTCATGATTATTAAGCACGAAATTTTTACGAAAGTACGAGGTATCCTGATATGAAAAAAAGAGTTGTTGTTGCACTTGGCCACCGTGCGCTTGGCACGACGCTTCCGGATCAGAAACTGGCAGTAAACTCTTCCGCTGTCATTCTTGCAGATCTGGTGGAAGAAGGCGCAGAGCTGATTATTACTCACAGCAATGCACCGCAGGTCGGCATGATCCATACAGCGATGAATGAGTATGCGAAAGCACATGAGACGTATGGCGCACCGATGTCTGTATGCTCTGCGATGAGCCAGGGCTATATTGGATATGATATTCAGAACGCACTGCGTGCAGAACTTTTAAAAAGAGGCATTTATAAGACTGTTTCCACTGTTCTGACACAGGTAACCGTAGATCCGTATGATGAGACATTTTATCATCCGACCAAAGTAATCGGCCGGTATATGACAGCAGAGGAAGCTGCACTGGAGCAGAAAAAAGGAAATTATGTTGTAGAAGAGCCCGGAAAAGGATTCCGCCGGATCATTGCATCCCCGAAACCAATTGATATTGTGGAAATTGAGGCAATTAAAACTCTCTCCGATGCCGGACAGATTGTGATCGCCTGCGGCGGCGGCGGAATCCCGGTACTAAAACAGGGCAGCAATCTGAAAGGTGCCAGCGCAGTCATCGAAAAAGATCTGGTCAGCGGGCTGCTTGCAGACCTGACCGATGCGGATATGCTGATGATCCTGACAAATGAAGAATTTGTCAACATCAAATACGGCACAGACAAGGAAACACCGCTTAAGCACATCACGCCGGAGGAAGCAAGAGTCCATATCGCAAACCATGAGTTCGGTGAGACAAAGATGCTGCCGAAGATCGAGGCATCCATCAACTTCGTTTCAAGAGAAGAAGGACGCACGGCAGTCATCACCTCAATTGATAAAGCAGTCGATGCTTACCGTGGAAAGACCGGAACGGTGATCTGTGAAAAATAAGGGCTTCTGATAAACAGAGCTGATAAAAAGGAGGACCAGGGGTTCCTAAAGAATCCCGAGGTCCTCCTTTATGATTACAGAGTCTATTTTTAATGGCTAGTTGTAATCCGCTTCGCTGCCTGCAGGATCATAAGGATTCTCCCCACACCCTTAATTCTTTCCTGTACTTCCGATCCCGCCGCGGTCCGGAGCTTCCAGCCGCTCACACTCTTCAAAGTGAAGCGTCGGCTGATGCTCCATAATGCGGAACTGACAGATCCGGTCATTTTTATGGATTTCGGTATCACGCAGCGCATACGCCGGCATATACCACCAGTCGTTCGGACCGGCATATGTCTCATCTACGACCCCCATATGGTTCGTCTGGATGATGCCGAAATTTTTGTACGTAGAACTGCGAGGCACGATGTGTGCTTCATATCCTTCCGGCAGCTGCATAGCCACACCGAGCGGAATCAGGCGGAACTCATCTTTTTTCAGGACGATGTCTTCTGCCGCACGCAGGTCGATCCAGTCTGATTTGCCATCAATGTATTCAAGGCGTTTGATGTCATCGTTTAGATACTGAATTTTAATTTTTTTCATGTTGTGTTTTCCTCTTAATGATGTGATTTTTACCGCAAATCAAATATGAGATACTATGTATCCCTGCCGCAGCGATTCCTTCACGTCAATCACATGCTGGTTTGCGCTTCCTCTCCAGTGCAGCCGGGTATCACGCAGTTCTTTTTCATAGCGTCCGTCCACCAGCACATCGATATAGTTCAAAATCTCGTGTCCTGTCAGTGCAGACCATTCATATCCGGTGTACAGCCAGATTGTTTTGTGCGGAAACCGATCCCGGATTTCTTTTGCGAGTTCGGTAATTTCCACTTCATTTACTTCGTGGAGCGGATCGCCGCCACTGAAGGTGATACCGGCAATATATGGTTTCTCCAGCTCGTCGAAAAGTTCATGTTTTTCTTTTTCTGTAAATGGAAGTCCGCCGTTCGGATCCCAAGTCACTGGATTCTGGCACTCCGGGCAGCCGTGGCTGCACCCTGCTACCCACAGCACCACGCGAAGCCCATCACCGTTTAGCATATCATCCTTTGTAATGTTGTGATATCTCATGGCTGTCCTCAGTTGTCCGTTTCGGACGTCACGTTGCTGTCATCTGTTATAAACATCGCATCCCCAAACGAGAAGAAACGGTATTTTTCGCGGACCGCCTCTTCATATGCAGCCATAATGTGCTCTTTTCCGGCCAGGGCGGACACCAGCATCAAAAGTGTAGATTCCGGAAGATGAAAGTTTGTGATCAGGCAGTCTAACACCTTGAACTGATACCCAGGATAGATAAAGATCTCTGTCCAGCCGCTGCACGGGCGCAGTGTGCCGTCCGGCGCTGCTGCGGATTCGATTGTCCGGCAGCTCGTCGTTCCGACGCAGATGATCCGTCCGCCGTTTTTGCGTGTCTCATTGATGAGATTTGCGGCAGTTTCATCAACCTGGTAAAACTCAGAATGCATATGATGCTGCGTAACGTCTTCGACCTTCACCGGGCGGAAGGTACCGAGTCCGACATGAAGAGTGACCTCTGCAATATTTACTCCCATCGCACGGACTTTTTCCAGCAGTTCCGGTGTAAAATGAAGCCCGGCGGTCGGTGCCGCTGCGGAACCTTCATATTTTGCGTAGACGGTCTGGTAACGGTTTTTATCTTTGAGTTCATGCGTGATATACGGCGGCAGCGGCATCTGGCCAAGCTGGTCCAGAATTTCCTCGAAGACACCCTCGTACGTGAACTGAATCAGGCGGTTTCCCTCCTCCACAATGTCAACAACCTCTCCGGCTAAAAGCCCGTCACCGAAAATGATTTTTGTACCGATGCGTGCTTTTTTTCCAGGTTTTACAAGGGTCTCCCAGACATTGTTTTCTTTTCGCTTCAGGAGAAGAATCTCGATCAGCGCCCCTGTGCCTTCCCGCGTTCCGTAAAGACGCGCCGGAATGACTTTCGTGTTATTGATGACAAGGCAGTCTCCTTTGTGAAGGTAATCAGTAATGTTATAAAAGTGGCGGTGATGCATTTCACCGGTCTTTTTATTCAACACAAGAAGCCGCGAAGCCGATCGGTCCTCAAGCGGATCCTGAGCGATCAGCTCCTGCGGCAGATCAAAATAAAAATCAGATGTTTTCATAATATATCTTATCCTGTTCTATGACGGCCCAGCGAGGGGCATTTGTTTCTTTGTTTTCTTTTGTGCGCGGTAAAAGTTCGACTGTTGTGACGGCACAGTTCGGAGGAACTCCACCATCCCAGAAATCGGCGTGAGCGGTATGCTTGATGTGCGCCAGCAGTGCGCGGCTTGCCGCACCGTGTGTCGAAATCAGAATCGTCTTATCTGCAAGCTCTGTTTTCAGCGCGAGCTCATCAAGAAACGCTGCGGTTCTGGCAAGAAGCTGCGGTAGGCTCTCCGCGTCCCCTGGCGGCACAAACTGATCCGGGTGTGAAAAAAAGTTCTGAAAAACCGGATCAACCAGCATTCCGTTTTCATCTCTCACACGCCGTCCTTCATACGTGCCAAAACCAATTTCCTGAATCCGCGCATCTTCCCAAAAGGGGATCTTTCGGCTGCCGAGAATAATCTGGGCAGTTTCCTTTGCACGCAGAAGCGGGCTTGTAATACAGAGATCAAACGGAACCATCTGTAAAGCACGGGCGGTCACCTGTGCAAGTTCCCGCCCGTTTTCATTCAATGGAATATCAGTCTGACCCTGAAGAAGAAGCTTTTTGTTCCATGCGGTCTCCCCATGGCGAATGATATACAGTTTCATTTTTCTGTCCTTTTTCAGCGATCAGGAACGGATCTCAATTCCCATAGACTCCAGACCGTTCCAGATCTTCTTCATTGCTGCGGTAATGTCGCTCTCACCAAGTGTGCGGTCTTTCGCACGGAACGTGATGGAGTATGCCATGGACTTAAATCCTGCTTTGATCTGTGCACCCTCGTAAATATCAAAGAGCTCACAGCCCTCAAGGTTCTGTCCGCCGCGTTTGATGATCATTTCTTCGATCTGTCCTGCAAGGATGGATTTCGGAACGACCATGCTGATGTCACGTGTGACTGCCGGGAATTTTGCAATGCCCTGATATTTTCTGTCATACGTTGCAAGCGCTACAATCTCCGGCATGTCCAGAACAGCAAGGTAAGCTCTTTCACCAATACCGTACGTAGCTGCTACGGTCGGATGTACTTCTCCGAGGTAGCCAACCAGTGTCTCACCGCAGTAAATGTCTGCCTGACGACCCGGATGCAGGAACGGTTTTCCGCTCTCCGGTGAATACGTCTTACGGCAGGTGATTCCGACTTTTTCCAGGAATTCTTCCACGACGCCCTTCATTGTGAAGAAATCACCGTCTCCATACATACCAAGTGTGAACTGCATGCGCTCATCCGGCAGCTCGGTCAGCGGAAGTGAGTTCGGAAGATAAATGTTTCCAAGCTCATAGAGGCGCACATTTTTATTGCGGTGGCTGTAGTTGAATGCAAGAGAAGTCAGCATGCCGTTTACAGACTGTGTGCGCATGATACTGAAATCCTCGCCGAGCGGATTCATGATGCGGATCGCATTTCGCACCTTAGAATCTGCAGGGATCAGAAGCTTATCGAATGCTTTTGGGCTCTCAAAGGAATACATCATACCCTGAGAGAAACCGCAGAACTCTGCGATGTCCTGTGCTGTTGCGCGCACGCGAAGGTCAAACGGAAGCTTTCCGGTCGTTGCTTCTCCACTTGGAAGCGTGGTCGGAATATTGGCGTATCCATAGAATCTTGCCACTTCCTCTGCCAGATCTGCAGTGCGGAACAGATCCTGACGGAACGTCGGTGCGATCACTTCATTTGTTGCCTCGTCGTATCCGAGATCGATCTTTTTGAAATAAGCAAGCATCTGGTCGGCAGAAATATCTGTGCCGAGCAGTGCGTTGATGCGATCCGGTTCAAACGGAATGCGCACCGGCTGTTTTACAACCGGATAAACGTCTGCCATGCCGCCGACAACCTCTCCTGCACCAAGTTCTTCGATCAGCTGGCAGGCGCGGTTGATTGCTTCCTCTGCATTGTTCGGGTCCAGACCTTTCTCGAATTTTGCGGATGCGTCGGTACGAAGGCCGATCCGTTTGGAAGAAAGACGGATGTTTGTGCCATCGAAGCAGGCTGCCTCAAACAGCATCGTCTTCACATCGTCTGTGATCATCGAGTTTTCACCGCCCATGATACCTGCAATACCGACGGACTTCTCACCGTCACAAATTACCAGGACATTTTCATCCAATGTGCGCTCCTGATCGTCAAGTGTGACAAATTTCTCACCTTTTTCTGCGCGGCGTACAACAATCTCATGGCCGGCAAGCTGATCGTAATCGTATGCATGCATCGGCTGGCCATACTCTTCCATGATATAGTTTGTGATATCGACGATGTTGTTGATCGGACGGATGCCTGCTGCTGCAAGACGGCGCTGCATCCATTTCGGTGACGGTGCGATATGGATGTTCTTTACGACTCTTGCGCAGTAGCGCGGGCAAAGATCGTTATCCTTTACCGTTACTTTAATATAATCTGCTGCATTTTCACTGTTTCCGGTCGGTGTGACAACCGGCGGATGAAATTCTTTTCCAAATGTAGCCGCCGCTTCTCTTGCGATGCCGATCACGCCGAAACAGTCGACACGGTTGGAAGTAATCTCATATTCAAAAGTAACATCATGCAGTCCGAGTTCTTCGATTGCATCTGCACCAACCTCAGCTTCCTCCGGGAAAATATAGATGCCGTATTCCGGTGCTTCCGGATACAATTCTTTGGTGGAACCGAGTTCTTCAATGGAGCACATCATACCGTTTGACTCAACGCCGCGCAGTTTTCCTTTTTTGATCTTAATGCCGCCCTCGGTCATCTTGCCGTCATGATTTCCGGCTACTCTTCCGCCGTCCAGTACGACCGGAATCTTATCGCCCTCTTTGACATTTGGTGCGCCGGTCACGATCTGGATCGTCTCGCTTCCGATGTTTACCTGGCAGATAATCAGTTTGTCTGCGTCCGGGTGGCGCTCAATTTTTTCAATCTGACCGATCACGATCTTTTCCAGATCACGGTCAGCTGCCTCATATCCCTCCACTTTTGTTCCGGAGAGTGTCATTGCATCCGTATATTCCTGAGCCGTGCAGTCAAGATCCGGTACGTATGCTTTAATCCAGGATAACGTTGTATTCATTTTCTTCTCCTCCTTAGAACTGTTTCAGGAAACGAACATCGTTCTCGTACAGTAATCTCATATCGTCAATCTCATATTTCAGCAGCGCGATACGCTCCAGACCAACGCCGAATGCGAATCCTGTGTACTCATTCGGGTCAATGCCGCACATTTCAAGTACGTGCGGATGTACCATACCGCAGCCAAGGATTTCAATCCAGCCGCTGCCCTTGCAGAAACGGCAGCCTTTTCCGCCGCATTTGAAGCAGGAAACGTCTACCTCTGCACTCGGCTCCGTGAACGGAAAATGATGCGGACGGAATTTTGTCTTTGTCTGCGCACCGAACAGCTCTTTTGCAAATTCCTCCAGGGTTCCTTTCAGATCCGCAAACGTGATATTTTTGTCGACAACGAGTCCCTCAATCTGATGGAAGGATGGAGAATGCGTTGCATCTACTTCGTCAGAACGGAATACGCGTCCCGGTGCGATCATACGGATCGGGAGCTTGCCCTGCTCCATGATACGTGCCTGTACCGGGGATGTCTGGGTACGCAGCACAATATCCTTGTTGATATAGAACGTATCCTGCTCATCCTTTGCCGGATGGTTTGCCGGAATATTCAGCTTTTCGAAATTGTACAGATCATATTCGATCTCCGGTCCTTCGACAACCTCATAGCCCATACCGATGAAGATGCGCTCTACTTCTTCCAGCGCAATCGTGTTCGGGTGGCGATGGCCGACATTGTTTTTCTTTGCAGGAAGCGTAACGTCAATAACCTCTGATTTCAGCTGGTGCTCCAGTGCCTGTGCTTCCATCTTTTTCTTTGTCTCATCGAGGAAGTTTTCAATCTGTGTTCTGGTCTCATTGACCAGCTGTCCAAATGCCGGACGGTCCTCCGGTGCAACTTCCTTCATGCTTTTTAATACAGCGGTGAGTTTTCCTTTTTTTCCAAGAAAATTGACACGGACATCGTTGAGCTTGTCCAGTGCTCCGGCCTGCTCGATCTGAGCAAGTGCTTCTTCCTTGATTGACTGCAGTTTGTCTTTCATGGCGTGTATTCCTTTCTGTGGGATTTTTTCATTAAGTGGCGGTTCGGACGTTCATTGCGCAGGCCACAGACCCGCCCGCTGCCTGCAGCAGCTTCTGTCTGCGGCTGAACTGCCTAAACACACAAAGAAAGCTCCGTCCCATCATAGGGACGAAGCTGTATGTTCCGTGGTACCACCCTGCTTCCTGCCATCCGGCAGGCACTCGGTATGCGTAACGTGCACGTACGTCTTCTTCTACTTGTACTTGAGTTCCGTTCAAAGAGGAAGCTCCGGTGTGAAATTTCGAACGGTATCTGAACCTGAGGAGCTTCCAGCCGATGACATCCTCTCTCTGTCGGGAAATACCCTTCTACTTTGCACCATCTGCGCTTTTTTTCTGTAAAATTTCTTATATACCCTTGCTATTGTACCACAGGAAAATTATCTGTCAAGGGGAAACATTTCCGGATTTGCCAGATAATGATTGATCTCCGCGCCGATAAAGAGCAGATACATGCAGGAATACAGCCACAGCATGACGACGATCAGCGTCGTAAGGCTGCCGTAAAGAACTGACATATTTCCTGCATATTTTAAGTAGATCGCAAACACATAAGAAAATAGTCCCCAGGAAACTGCGGTGAAGACTGCTCCTGGAATCTGGTGAAAAAAGCGCATTCTGCGGTTTGGCAAAAATGTATACAGGACTGTGAAAAGGACGAGCAGGATCAGCAATGCCACGCTGGTCGGAAGTACCGTCAGTTCGTCCTGGTAAGCGGTCAGAAGTGGAATTTTTTTCAGCAGATACGTCTCGATGCTGTATCCAAATACGAGAATAAAGAGACTCACGGTAAGTGCCAGCACCATGACAACCGTATAGCAGGCACAGCGGAACCTTGTCACAAAATAATTTTTTGTCTCCTCAATCTGAAAAATCGAATTCAGGCCATCAGACAGCCCCAAAATTCCTTTTCCTGCTGTCCACACCGCGACCAGCGCAGTCCATGGAACCAGTGCGGTTGACTGATTGAAAATGCTGTCTACTACCGGCTGAAGCTCCTGCGTGATCGCAAACGGAGTCAATTCCTCAATTGTAAAAATAATCTGCTCTGTTGTGAGCGTCGTATAGCGAAGCAGGGTCAGAAGCAGCATCAGAATGGGAAAAACACTCATGATGATGAAAAATGCCGCTTCCGCCGCATGCGCCCGCACGCGATCCCGCCCTATTTTTTTCATAAATCGCATGATCAGTGTGATCACATTATAAATCTTTGACATGCTCTAACTCACTTTCTCCATAGTAGTAGTCAAGAATTTTCCGATAATCCGCACCCTCTTCTGCCATGGCAGCCGCCCCGCACTGACTCATTCCTGTTCCGTGTCCGTATCCGCCTCCGCTTAAAAAGAGTTTTCCGGTCTGTGAATCATATGGTTCAATGGACAGCCATGCACTTGGAAGCAGTGTAAGTCCCGTGATTTCCTGTCCATTGTTCAGACAGACAGGAATCTCTTTCGGAGCCAGTACAGACCGAATTTCATATTCGCCTTCAATACGGATCGCTCGCCCATTACCGCCAAGCAGAAGCTCGTTTGCCTGCCCGGTGGAACTGCGTTTGCTTACCTCGATGTGCTCCAGGAAAGAAAACTCTTCACCGGATTGCTGCTTTAACTGTGCAAGGACTGAGGAAACGTCCAATACGGTATGCCAGCGCACCCAAAGAGAACCGTATTCAGCATTCTCATCCGGCAGTGCTTTCAAGGAGGCATCAAAAACTTCATTATCCGAAAGATCCAAATCGTGATACGTGCCATTTAAATATTCTGTCTCTGAATATGCTGCATTAAAACAGGGCATCTTCCAAAACTCTTCATCGGATTCATCCGAAACAGAATCTTTTTTATCTGAATCTTCGGCATCCGGAACTTTCATGAATTCGGAACCCGGTACGTATGCGGTCGAATAATACAGTGCTTCCGAAAATGGAAGGATCTCACCCTTCGTCTCATCAACTGCGTGCGCGGAAGCATCCGACACTATCTGATTATTATATACTTGAAATGAGACACTGTCATCTAAATCTGAAAAAGAATTTCTGTTTTTTTGCGCTTCTATCCTGCGCACAGCGTAGGTACGGGCACATACGGCCTGCGCTTTCAGCGCTTCCATGGGGTAAGAGGACGGCATTTCACTTGCAACGACACTCTTTAAATACGTTTCAAGTTCCACTTCATTTACAACGAACAGCCCGTCTTTTTCTACATACAAATAAATTTCACCTTCATATTCCGGCTTTGGTATGTCTCGCTGCAGTTCAGGAAAATAGAAGCCGTTCCCTTCTGACGGTACTGCAATCAGATGCGTACCGCAGGAAAAATCAGCCGAGGAGACAGAAAATACTTCTTCTTTTCCAAATTTTTGTATTTCTTTTCTGTCATTCAGATTGGAAGAATTTTCTTCTGCCTCAAAAAGTGTCCATGGAGCATCTGAGGTAATCGATATGGAATCATGCAGTTCATTTTCATAATGATCGCTTCGAATACAGACACGGATCGTGGCAGGAATGGTTTCGAATGTATTATTTCTGCCTGTTTTTTTCTTTGCCTGGTTCGTTTCGGTATGATTTGTTTCCGATAATTGACTGTTTTCGTCTGGTGTGTTTTCCGTTACAGTTCTCTTCTGCACTTTTTCGAAAATGTTTTGAGCAGTCCGTTCCTGTATTGTCTCCAATGTATTTTCTGGTATTTTTACCTTCTCGCTGTTTTTCGTGTATCGCACAAGCAGACATGCAATCAAAAACAGGCTGCCGGGCAAACCAAGAGACAGCGCGGCCATAAAAAACAGATTCTTCTTCCTGATTTTTGTCATTTTCTGCATCACATTCCTGAAAATATTCAAAATCTTCTCTACTTATTATATTTTCCTCTTTCTGAATTCATTACTCTGTGATACACTGAACTTGTTATTTTGCGAAGCGGGTCGCGCATATCCGCGCTTTGAAATCGGCTGGCTGCTCAGAATAATACAATGGATCGGAATGATTCATATGAACACTTAGGAGAAGGAGTTTTCTGTTATGAAAAAAGTACTCGTTATTGGTTCTACTGTTGTAGATGTAATTATCAACGTGGATCACCTTCCAACGACTCAGGAGGATGTACATGTAATTTCCCAGCATATGTCCCTTGGAGGCTGTGCGTTCAATACTTCCGATATGATTCGGCATTTTGAAGTTCCCTACATTCTTTTTTCTCCAGTCGGCACCGGTGCATACGGTGAATTTGTCCGCATGAGTTTAAGAGACCGGAAGATCGAAACTCCAATTCCGGCACCTGCCCGTGATAATGGCTGCTGCTACTGTTTTGTAGAATCGAGCGGAGAACGGACTTTCATTTCCTATCACGGTGCAGAATATTTATTTGAAAAAGAGTGGTTTTCAATTCTGGATGCAGAGGATATTGACAGTGTCTATATCTGCGGTCTTGAAATTGAGGAAACAACCGGCGAACATATTGTCTCTTATCTGGAAAAACATCCGGAGTTTCGGATTTATTTTGCGCCTGGACCGCGTATCAATAAAATTGATCCTCATCTTTTAAGCCGCCTGTTTGCACTTCATCCGGTGATTCACTTAAATGAGGAAGAAATTCTTGCCTACACAAAAGAAGCCGTCTGTGAAAAGGCGGCACAGAAGCTGTTTTCTATGACGGAAAACAGTGTGATCGTTACCCTTGGCGCAGAGGGAACATACTACTGTTCGAAAGATGGCTGCGGACATGTGCCTGGCGTAACAGCACATCAGATTGATACGATCGGGGCCGGTGATTCTCATATTGGCGCGGTGATCGCATGCGAGAAGCTTGGAAAGCCGCTTCCGGAAGCAATCCGCATGGCAAACTGTGTTGCCGCACGTGTAGTTGAAACGCAGGGTGCACTGCTGCCAGATGAGGAATTTGAAAAAATTTCGTTTTAACTGAGTCAGGACACTCAGTTATGAAACCTCACAGGTGACCTTTCATTTACGGAATCTTGTAAGGCAGAAGCTGCTTACTGAGATCTATTACGAAAGTCCCTCTCACTGTTTTAACCGGATCAGGCAAGTCCTGATAAGCTGTGAAGCAGCTTTCGGTTATGAGTAAAAACAGTGAGAGGGACTTATTTTACTTTTTGTCGTGGCTGAGGATTGCTTCCATCAGATACGTTTCAAATTTTTCGGAATCTGCATCGGTGAGCACCAGAGCATTTTTCGGTGCATCCGACCACGAACGTGTGTCGCAGATCGTCATGCCCCGATTCACACCATCGGAGCAGTCCACAGAGACGTTCATCTCCTGCCCGCTGAAAATTTCCGGATGAAGCAGATACATAAACGTGACTGCATCGTGGATCGCGATTCGCTGTTTATCCGTGTAGACTTCTGTATGGAAATAAAAATCCATCATTTCTCCAAAGGCTTTTGCTTTTTCGCCTCCGGCAAGCAGTGCCTGAATCTGTTCACGGTTAAAACCGCATTTGCAGGTGACATCAAGTCCGCACATTATAATCGGGATTCCGGAAGAAAATACGATCTGCGCCGCTTCCGGATCCTCCCAGATATTAAATTCTGCTGTTGAAGTGATATTTCCCCCGGTGATCGCGCCTCCCATCAGAACAATTTTGTCAATTTTTTCTGCCGCATCCGGGAAAGTCTTTAAAAGCAGCGCGATGTTTGTCAGCGGAGCGGTCGGAACGAGCACCATCTTCTCGCCTTCTCTCAGCTCCTGAAGCTTTTGATAAAGAAAGAGCGGAGCCGGTTCACCGGCGACGGTCCGGTCTGTTTCCGGAAGTTTGCAGTTGCCAAGGCCGGTCTCTCCATGGATGTCTCCGGCCGGAATGATTTCGCGGAGCAGCGGAGCCTTGCTGCCTCTTGCAACCGGGATATCCATTCCAAGAAATGCAGTCAGCTTCAGGGCATTTCCGGTCACACGCTCAATTGTCTGATTTCCGGCTACTGAAGTGATTCCGCGGATATCAAGTACATCAGAGTGTGCCGCTGCCAGCGCAAATGCTACGGCATCATCAATGCCGGGATCACAGTCAAACAAAATAGGATATTTCATAATTTTCATTCCTTTCTCAAATAAATCGAAGTGAATAAAAGAGCTTATCTGATTCAGGATGCAGACAGTTCTGCCGTGCTTTGCTGTTCACAAAACACGGCAGGTCAAAATCTGTAGTTAACTATGTGATCAGTTATGCGCACCCAGTCTGTTTTTGCGCTTCATCATTGCATAGCTGTAAACAGCCAGTCCAATCAGAGTAGTCAGATACGGAATCATCTGAATCAGCTCGGTTGGGATCGTCGTCAGCTGCATCAGATTGCCGAGCGCCTGTGCAATACCAAACAGCATTGTTACAAGGAAGCCCCCGATCGGCGTATCAGCCCCCATGGAACTTGCCGCCAGTGCAATAAATCCTTTTCCTGCAGACATGTCTTTTGTAAACATGTTCATGTATCCGCCGGACAGGAAGTAACCGCCCATGCTGCACAGTATGCCGCTGAGTACAAGTGCAATGTACTGAATTTTTTTCGAACTGATACCAACAGATTCTGCTGCATTTTTATTTTCTCCGACCGCACGGATCTTCAGACCCATCGGTGTCTTGTAGAGGAAAATATGTACCACTACAACGGCGATCAGGGAGAGCCACGTCATCAGATTCTGCCCGGAAAGGACTTTTCCGAGGAACGGGATCTGCGCAACCATCGGAATATAGACCGTCGGTGCCGAAACGCTGGAGATCGAGGTGGAAGCACCGCGGTCTCCGGAAACAGCCAGCATCAGAAGTACCGTACCGCCCGTTGCGATCAGGTTCAGGGCGATCGCGGCGAGAATTTCATCCGTTTTCAGCTGCAGGATAAAGAATGCGAGGAAGAAACCGATAAGTCCGCCGATCACCATTGTAATCAGAAGTCCGCCAAGAAAGCTGTGTGTCAGCGAACTGAAAATAACGCCAAACAGCGCAGAAAACAGAAGCATGCCCTCCAGTGCCATATTGGTGATTCCTGATTTTGACGCAATAGCCGACGCAAGCGTTGCGAACAGGATCGGTGTAGAGGCTCTTAAAATCGCATTGATAAAATCAGGAGATAAAATATTCTTCAGCATTTAATGTACCTCCTCTTCTTTCAGAGACGCCATCGCCTCTTTTGCAATCATCTTGTGCTTGTAACCGCTCAGGAACTGCTCTGCAACAACCAGCAGGATGATGATACCCTGAGTGATCTGCACGATTTCCAGTGTAACATCCGTGTAACGTGCCATAATGGAAGCGCCGGTACGCAGGTAGGCAAGGAACAGTGCAGCAAGAGGCGTATAAAGCGGATTATTCTTGGAAAGCGTACAGATGATGATCGCATCCCAGCCGTAACCAAGCAGCGAGGTCCAGGAAAATCTCGTATAGATCGGGCTGAGCAGCTCGACTCCGCCTCCCATACCGGCGATAAATCCGCCGAGCAGCTGAGACACGAGGACAACCTTTACGATATTGATACCGGAATATTTTGCAAACTCCTCATTCTGTCCAGTCAGGCGAAGTTCATATCCGATCTTGGATTTGAACAGGAAAATGTAGCCAAGTACAGCACAGGCCAGTGCCAGAATCAGACCCGGATGAATTCTTGTCTTAGAGATCAGAGTTGGCAGTGTGGATGCATCCGGAATCGTATAGGATGCGGAACCGATGCTCGGATCGCAGATAAAATGCATCAGAATGAAGGTCGCAAACCAGAGCGCAATGTAATTCAGCATCAGAGAAGACACCAGAATTGACGAATTTGTCTTAATCTTAAGCACTGCAGGAATTGCGGTAAAAATGGCTCCGACGAGACCTGAAAGCAGGATCGCTACAACCGGGCTCACACCTGCCGGAAGACCAAGCTGCAGCGCTACGACTGCCGCAACCAGTCCGCCAAGATGGAATGCACCTTCACCGGCGAGGTTGATCTGATTTGCCGAGAACATAATACATACACCGATACCGGTAAACATCAGAGGGATCATTGCCTCGATTACATTTGCAAAATTTCGTCTGCTTTTAAAAGGACCGGTGATCAGGGTATAGATCGCAGTCAGTGGCTCTTTACTCACAAGAAAAATGATCACGAACGAAATCAGGAGCGAGATCACAATTGCGAAGAACATACGAAACACTTCAAATCTTTTTACGCTGTTACTCATGAGATGCACCTCCATTTTCAGAATCATTCTTCAGGCCAAGCATATACTGACCAAGTTCTTCTTCCGTCACACCTGCAACATCTGTAAACACACCGGAGAAGTTGCCTTTGTACATAACCGCAAGCCGGTCACTCAATGAAAAGATTTCATTCAGGTCAGCAGATACAAGAATAACTGCGCAGCCCGCATCACGGAACTCCAACAGTTTCCGGCGAATGAACTCTGACGCTCCGACATCGATCCCTCGTGTCGGCTGATTGGCTATAATGATATCCGGACCGGTAGAAAATTCTCTTGCCACGATGACTTTCTGGATATTTCCTCCGGAAAGCATTCCGACTTCCTGCTTCTGCGATTTACATTTGACCAAATACTCTTTGATCAGTTCGTCGCTGCGCATCTGGATAACTTTTGATTTCAGCATTACTTTTCCGGAATACTTCGGATCGGTATACTGATTTGCAAACATATTTTCCTGAATATTCAAATGTGCTGCACACCCTGCCGTCATGCGGTCTTCCGGGATATGAGCGAGCTTTTTCTGGCGGATATCGCGAATGGAATCATTTTTGATATCTTCGCCCTTGATCGTGATTGTTCCCGTGTATTTTTTTGACATTCCAGTGATCGCGTCAATCAGCTCGGACTGACCATTTCCCTCTACTCCTGCAATTCCGAGGATCTCGCCGCCATGCAGTTCAAAGGAAAGATCACGCACTTTCTGTACGCCCTGCGCATTGTACGCATCCAGATGACTGACAGAAAGCATGACATCCTTTACCTTTGCCGGCTGTTTGTCGAATTCCAGCACGACCTCACGGCCAACCATCAGTTTTGACATGTCACTTGTGCTGATTTCATTTACATTGTAGGTTCCCATGCTCTTACCGCTGCGCATGATCGTTGCACGGTCGCAGATCCGTTTGATCTCATCAAGCTTGTGGGAAATAAAAATTACAGTATGACCATCGTCACGAAGTTTTTCCAGCTGGATAAACAGTTCTTCCGTCTCCTGCGGCGTCAGAACCGCCGTTGGCTCATCCAGAATCAGGATATCCGCACCACGGTAAAGAGCCTTTAAAATTTCAACTTTCTGTTTGATTCCTACCGGGATCTCTTCCACACGTGCAGATACATCAATATCAAAATTATATTTTTCCGCAATTTCTTTTGCAGAACGGATCGCCTGCTTCATGTCGATAAAGAACTTCTTTTTCCGCGGCTCTACACCGAGAATGATGTTTTCCGCAACAGTCAGGGATGGCAGAAGCATAAAGTGCTGATGCACCATGCCGATTCCCTTTGAAATTGCATCCTGCGGCGATTTAATTGTTGTTTCTGTCCCGTTTAAGAGAATTTTTCCCTGATCCGGTGTCTCAATTCCAAACAGAACCTTCATCAGTGTGCTTTTTCCGGCACCGTTTTCACCGAGCAGTGCATGGATTTCGCCTTTTTTCAGATCCAGGCTGACATCCTCGTTCGCGACAACACCATTCGAATAAATTTTCATAATGTGCTGCATTTCCAGAACCGTTTCTTTTGCCAACACAATTCACCCTCTTCCATTTTTTATCCCAGAAATTTCTGCCTCAGGCTTCCCGCTTCACGGAAAAAGGAGCTGCCGCGTATGCATCACATACGGCAGCAGCTCCTGCGAATTTACGCTATTTCCGTGCAGCCGACTTTTTCAAGCCCAGATCTGTTTTAACGTCCTACCTTAACAGAGTCTTTCAGCGCATCAATGGCTGCCTGATCCATATCGCTGTCATAAGCAGATTTTACAACGATATCTCCGTCGATAATGGACTGCTCCAGTTCATCCAGCTTTGTGCGGATGGATTCCGGAAGAATTTCCTCATAATGAGCATCCTTTACGAGTGCTACGCCACCCTCTTTGAAACCATAGGTCTCTGTTGTGCCGTATGCCAGCTCGCCAAGCATATCTTTCTGGATTGCAAGATACAGAGACTGTCCAACGTTCTTCAGTGCGGATGTCGGGATGCAGTCTGCATAATCCGGAAGCAGTGCAGCCTGGTCAGAATCTACGCCAAATGCGTATTTGCCCTCATCCTTTGCAGCTTCGATCTGTCCAAGACCAGCGTTTCCGGCTACGTTAAATCCAACGTCTGCTCCGCTCTGGTACTGAGAAAGAGCGATATCCTTACCCTTGGTGGAGTCAACGAAGTCCCCTACAAATCCAACTGCAACTTCGATATCCGGATCGATATCAGCTGCACCCTGGATATAACCTACCAGGAAGTCGTTGATAACGTTGTTATCCATACCGCCGAGGAATCCGATTACATGGTTGTCCGGATCAATTCCTTCCAGATCAGCATCTGTCGTCATCATTGCTGCTGCCGCACCTACCAGGTAAGAAACCTCATTCTGCTTGTAAAGTACGTTGTAAATATTGTCCGGGTTTCCGTTTCCTTCGAAATCAAACTGCTCGTCAAACAGGATGAATTTCTGATCCGGATAATCTGCGGATGCAGTTGCAAGCGGTGCTGCCATCTGCCAGGTACCCATGATGATTACGTCATATTCGCCGGAATCACAGTAATCAAGAAGTGTCGGCTCCCACTTGGACTCGTCTGCAGCGGTTCCTCCCATCTGCTCTACCTTAAAATCAAATACGTCAGAACCAAGCTCATCGCGAAGTCTGGTCAGACCTTCGTTTGCAGAATCATAGAAAGATTTATCGCCAAGGTTTCCGTTCAGAAGAAGGGCAGCCTTGTAATGTGTGCCTTCCGGAGCAACAAATGCTTCTGCCTCAGTCTCAACCTCTACTGCCTCAGCAGCTTTTTCTGTAGCAGCTTCTGTTGCTGCTTCTGTAGCTTCTTCTGTTGCAGCAGCAGCCTCAGTAGCAGCTTCCGTTACTTCTTCCGTAGCAGCTTCGGTAGCGGCTTCCGTTACTTCTTCCGTAGCAGCTTCCGTTACTTCTTCCGTAGCAGCCTCAGTAGCGGCTTCCGTTGCTTCTTCCGTAGCAGCCTCGGTAGCGGCTTCCGTTGCTTCTTCCGTAGCAGCCTCGGTAGCGGCTTCCGTTGCTTCTTCCGTAGCAGCCTCGGTAGCAGCCTCAGTTGCCTCTTCTGTGGCAGCCTCGGTAGCGGCTTCAGTTGCCTCTTCTGTAGCGGCCTCGGTAGCAGCCTCAGTTGCCTCTTCTGTAGCGGCCTCGGTAGCAGCCTCAGTTGCCTCTTCTGTAGCAGCCTCAGTTACCTTTTCTGTTGTAGCTTCTGTAGCAGCTTCCGTTGTTGCTTCTGTTGCGGCTTCTGTAACTGCAGCGGCAGCTTCTGTTTTAGCCTCTGTAGCAGCTTCTGTTGCTTTTTCTGTAGCAGCTTCTGTTGCTTTTTCCGTAGCAGCTTCTGTAGCCTTTTCTGTAGCAGCCTCAGTTGCTTTTTCTGTAACTTTTTCAGTCACTTTCTCAGTAGCTTTTTCAGTTGCTTTCTCGGTAGCTTTTTCAGTTGCTTTCTCGGTAGCTTTTTCAGTTGCTGCCTCTGTCTTCGGAGCTTCTGTCTCCTTCTGGCTTGAACCGCATCCTGCAAGAGAGATTGTCATTGCAGCTGCAAGTACAAACATGGTTGCCTTTTTCATTTTACATTTCTCCTCTCATAGGCTTTTTTTATACTTGATAAAGTATTGTCCACCAATTCTTCCAGCTTTATTTTACGTGCCTTCCGCATATAAGTAGAAAGCTCTGCGAAATCCGGATGAATCAGCCTTTCTGGAATGATACTCATTCCCCTTTGAATTGCGACTACCGGCAGGATCATCCCTGCATTGCAGTCAACATCATACCCACACATGGAGATAATCTCCAGCGTCTTTTCATAGTCGCCGTTTCCATACCACAGTGCAAAAATTTCACAACATGCATTTGGATAAGCGTGGATCCAATTGTAACGCCGAAAACGCTTCCGGCAGAGTGCAAGTGAATCATGCCAGTCTTCATATGTAAGACAACATTCCTGTGCAAAACGGATGACGCTGTAATATTCACTGTCCGTCGGAATGACAGAGATTGCTGTTTTGATAACTGTATGGATATCCTCACATGTAAATGCAAGAGATGTCAGCACTGCATTGAAAACCTCGCCGAGAATACCATTGTTTGCATGCGAAATTTCACCATCAGACCATGCAAGCTTTGCAGCCATCCGTGCATCACCCGGAGCAACCATTCCGCAAATGCCGCCGCGCATCTGTGCGCCGATCCATTCATTAAACGGATTAGCAAAGGTTCCGCTTTTGGGAGGAAGGATTCCAGTCCGAAGATTGCGAAGGGCAATTTCCTCCGCCGACCATCCTGCCGGAATCAGACCAATCCACCACGATGCAATTTCTTCAGACGTGACATCGTACCCCTTTTCATGGAATGCCTTTAAAAATGCAAGCTCATACGTGATGTCATCGTTATAGGTTCCCGGTCTGCGAAGATAATCGGTGACTGTTCCGTACGTTTTGTACAGGTTTTCAGAGGTATATCCTTCGATCATCGTACCAATTGCGGCACCGATCAACTGAGAAAGCCATCCAGCAAAAAGACGGTCACGAAACGCCTCCGAATTCAGATCAATATATTGTGGAGTCGGAAATGTGATGACTGATTCGTATTCCTGAAAGCTTGCATAATAATGGTACTTCCAGTAATCCGACTCACTGTCTTTTGGCATTGTGAGAAGCTTATGATTCAGTTTGGATGAAATCTGCCACAGAGAGACACAATCCTGTGCCTGTGCAGCATGAATCCCCTCCGTCAGAAGGTGCATTGTCTCTTCGTCAGAATGGTAACCGCGATTTTCCATGGCCTGCACTGCTGCCACCATGATTCGCTCCGGTGCGCCGGAACCGGGAACGTGGCTTCCCCATTGAAGTAAAATCTGCTGATCATAAAAATCAGAAACACTGAAATTCTCTTCCCAGGTCTGTTCCTCTTCCTCCAGCAGCTTTGGAACGGCATTTTCAAACAGCTCTGCTGCGATCTCCCATGCCTGCACATCACCACCGTCCTTTCAGTATATCGTTCTATATTTAGGTATCATATCATACTTGTCTGAAAAATCCAAGATAAAATGCACAAAAAAGAGTGGAATTTTTTGACAAATCCCCATTCTTTTTCATAAGTCTTTTATTTCTCATTGATATAATTGATCAGGCCTTCTGCATGGATGATCTTCTGCATAAATTCCGGGAAAGCCTGTCCCTGAAAGCTCGTGCCTTTTGTCTTGTTGTAGATCATACCGCTGTCGAAGTCAATCTCTACTTCATCGCCGGATTCGATTCCTTTTGATGCTTCCGGACACTCAATGATCGG
This sequence comes from Lachnospiraceae bacterium, assembly GCA_902363665.1. GTDB lineage: Bacteria > Bacillota > Clostridia > Lachnospirales > Lachnospiraceae > Choladousia. Next base: position 229,859 of record CABJAW010000003.1, read on the forward strand.
AAGTCCGATATTGATCGCGTTGCGGTAAAAAATACGCGCAAAGGTCTCTGCAATGACGCAGCTGACACCGGCTGCCTTGATTGCGATCGGTGCGTGCTCACGGGATGAACCGCAGCCAAAGTTTTTATCAGCGACAATAATGTCGCCTTTTTGAACCTGATGAATGAAATTCGGATCAATGTCTTCCATACAGTGCGTTGCGAGCTCTGCCGGATCTGATGAATTCAGATAGCGAGCCGGGATAATTACATCGGTATCCACATTGTCACCGTATTTAAATACTCTTCCTGATGCCTTCATGGTAAATCCTCCTAATCATACCGCAAGATTTCTGCGATAATTACTTTCTGACGATTTCAGACGGACGCTTCCGCCCGCTTTGCTGCATAGAAAATTCGCTATATTACATGCCAAGCTCTTCCGGTGCGGAAATCTTGCCAGTCACGGCAGAAGCAGCTGCGACTGCCGGGCTTGCAAGGTATACCTCAGAACCGACATGCCCCATACGTCCGACAAAATTCCTGTTTGTCGTGGAAATGCAGCGCTCTTTATCTGCCAGAATGCCCATATATCCACCAAGGCATGGTCCGCAGGTCGGTGTGCTGACAACTGCACCTGCCTCGATAAAGATTTTCAGAAGCCCCTCTTCCATCGCCTGCAGATAAATCGCCTGCGTTGCAGGGATTACGATGCAGCGGATGCCTTTCTTTACCTTACGTCCTTTCAGGATTGAAGCGGCAACACGCAGATCGTCGATGCGTCCATTGGTGCAGGAACCGATTACAGACTGATCGATGACGATATCCTCTTTGATCTCATCAATTGTCTTTGTATTTTCCGGGAGATGCGGGAACGCGATCGTCGGGCGAAGTGCGCCAAGATCAATCGTATATTCAGCATCATAAACAGCGTCCTCGTCTGCCTCGAAAATCTTGTATTCACGTTTGGAATGTTCCTTCATGTATGCGATTGCCTTGTCGTCAACCGGGAAGATACCGTTCTTTCCGCCCGCCTCGATCGCCATGTTTGCAATTGTGAAACGATCATCCATGGAAAGATTTGCTACTCCCTCTCCGGTGAACTCCATAGATTTATACAGTGCGCCATCTACGCCGATCATGCCGATGATGTGCAGGATCACATCTTTTCCGCTAACCCATTTGGAAGGTTTGCCGATCAGATTGAATTTGATGGCAGACGGAACCTTGAACCATGCCTTTCCGGTTGCCATTCCTGCTGCCATATCAGTGCTGCCGACGCCAGTGGAAAATGCGCCGAGTGCACCGTAGGTACATGTATGAGAATCAGCACCGATGATCACATCGCCGGCAACAGTCAGGCCTTTTTCCGGCAGAAGTGCGTGCTCAATTCCCATCTCGCCAACATCAAAATAATTTGTGATTTCATGCTTACATGCAAATTCGCGTACGCATTTGCAATGCTCTGCGGACTTGATATCCTTGTTTGGAATAAAATGATCCATGACAAGCGCGATCTTATCCTTATTAAATACATTTTTATTTTTAAATTTGTCCATCTCATGAATGGCTACCGGTGACGTAATGTCATTTCCAAGGACAAGATCAAGATCAGCCTCGATCAGCTGTCCGGCCTGAACGGATTCCAGTCCGGCGGCAGCTGCAAGAATTTTCTGAGTCATTGTCATTCCCATAATTCTGTTTCCTCCTGGTGTAATCTGTTGTAGTGCTTAAAAATCCCCGGAACATTCGCCCGGGGATTTTGGAAACGGGTATCGCCCGATTCAATATGCTGTTTCAGGATTAGTTGTTGATCAGCTTATCCTCGCCGTTCCAGCTGTACAATTTACGGATCTCCTCGCCGACCTTCTCTGACGGATGCTCTGCGGCCAGCTTACGCATAGCTTTGAAGTGAACCTGAGAACCAGCAGAAGACATATCCAGCAGGAAGTCTTTTGCAAAAGTACCATCCTGAATATCTTTCAGGATCTTCTTCATGGTCTTCTTTGTCTCATCTGTGATCAGCTTCGGTCCGGTGATGTAATCGCCATACTCAGCAGTGTTGGAGATAGAATATCTCATTCCTGCAAAACCAGACTGATAGATCAAATCTACGATCAGCTTCATCTCATGGATGCACTCAAAATAAGCATTTCTCGGATCGTATCCTGCCTCAACCAGAGTCTCAAAACCTGCCTGCATCAGCGCACATACACCGCCGCAGAGAACTGCCTGCTCACCGAAGAGGTCTGTCTCAGTCTCAGTACGGAAGGTAGTCTCAAGCACACCTGCTCTTGCTCCGCCGATTGCAAGTGCATATGCAAGTGCAAGATCCAGAGCTTTTCCGGTGTAATCCTGTTCTACTGCTACGAGGCACGGAACACCTTTGCCAGCCTGATACTCACTTCTTACTGTATGTCCCGGTCCCTTCGGAGCGATCATGGTAACATCAACGTTCTTCGGCGGAACGATGCATCCAAAATGAATATTGAAGCCGTGAGCAAACATCAGCATGTTGCCTTCCTCAAGGTTCGGTTCGATATCTTTTTTGTAGAGAGCAGCCTGCTTCTCATCATTGATCAGAATCATGATGATGTCTGCCTTCTTTGCAGCTTCTGCTGCTGTATATACTTCAAATCCCTGTGCTTCTGCTTTTGCCCAGGATTTGCTGCCTTCATAAAGACCGATGATCACATTGCATCCTGATTCTTTTGCGTTCAGTGCATGTGCATGTCCCTGGCTTCCATAGCCGATTACTGCAATTGTCTTTCCTTCCAGAAGGGAAAGGTTGCAGTCTTTCTGATAAAAAATTCTTGCTGCCATTTTTTTAATCTCCTCTTTTTGTTAAAATTTATAGCTGCAATCCGGCCGTACCCCAGAATGTAATCTTTCCACAGGGGGCAGAAATCTGTTCTCCTATGTGTTCTACAGTCGGACAGTTACCAAATAAGTCATGGTTCAATAGCCAAAATGGATACCATAATCCATGTAATCTGTATTTGATCAAAGCGGATATTCGCAATCCGCTTCGCTGCTTGTAGGATCATTATGGATCCTTCCTTATGATATTTCATAATCGAGTAGCTGCTTCGCAGCTTGACTCGGTTAAATCAGAGATAACGGATATCCTCTGCGCCTCTGGAAAGACCGGTAATTCCGGTACGCGCCAGCTCAAGAATCTCATAGCCGCGCAGAAGTTCCACGAACGCGTCCAGCTTTGACTGCTGGCCGGTCAGCTCGATGATCAGAGAATCCTTTCCGACATCGATGATGTTGCCTCGGAATACATTTGCAATTGCGATAATGGACTGCCGATCTGCCGCGTCCGCACGTACCTTTACAAGTACAAGCTCTCTGTTTACGCTGCTCTCCTCTTCCAGTACCTTTATATCTACAACGTCGATCAGCTTTGCAAGCTGCTTGACGATCTGATCCAGAATCTGCTCATCCCCTCTGGCTACAACGGTCATACGGGAATATCTTGGATCGGCTGTCTCGCCAACGGTAAGGCTGTCAATGTTATAACCACGGCGGCTGAAAAGTCCCGCTACACGGCTGAGCACACCGGAAGTGTTGTCAACCAGTAATGATAAAACTCTTTTTTTCATATGCCTTTACTCCTGCCTTAAAAACTTTCTAACTATTCTACCAATGATTCCTTTTTTTGTCAATGCTCAGATTTCCGTGCACAAAGAACAAATTTCCGCATATGGAAAACGGATGCCACGGCAAAGACCTGTTTTCGTGAAAAAAAACCAGGAAAAAGCGCTCACGGTATGCGTCAAACTTTCTCCTGGTTTATCAGAGCGGCAGATAATACCGCTCCACTCCAATCACTTATTATTTGTTAAAGTAGGATGCGATGGCAGAGGCTGCCGCTTCTGCCATTTTTACTTTATTTTTATTGTAGAACGTAATGTCGTCCCTGTCATCGATAAATGCAGTTTCGAGCAGACCATAGGAAACGCCCTTTCCCTGACATGTTTTTGCATTGAACAGGCCGGAGGAAGTAAAGATCCCATTTCCTCTTCCCCAGATTGGAAAACCGGTACGTGAAATTGCTTTTACAATCTGCTGGTCAATGGCAGTATTTTTCTTGGCTGAATTGACATACATGCCAACTCCCTTGTATTGACCATCTCCCTTCGAATCTTTCGCAGAATAACCTGTCGCGTTGAAATGAACTTCCAGAATATAATCGTAATCCGTCAGCTTCGGAACAGGTCCGCTCTTTTTACCTGACATAACCTGATACAAATCATAATTCTGATTGTAAAGTGTGACATTGATGGTTGGATAAGCCGCAAGTTTCTGCTTGATCAGAGAAGCAAATTCCCGTGTAAGAAGATATTCATAATATGTTTTGGATCCATATATGCCAACTGCCCCGGCATCCCCCTGCCCGTGGCCGGACAAAATAAGAACTTTTGCCTTTGCTGTATTTGTCGGAAGTTTCTCTGCCACGCCATCCGCACCGATTTTCACGCCATCCACCGTCGTACTGCGAGCCATTTTTCCATCTGTTCCAAAGTAGTAAACTTTGCCGCCGATCGTCTGCCAGCCTGTCTGTAGCACACCATCTTTCATATAATATCTTCTGTTACCGGAAAGATTAAGCCAGCGCGTCTGTGTCTGCTGAACACCGTCCGCATGGAAGTAGTAGAGTTTACCGCCGATTGTTCGAACACCCGTTGCTTTTCGACCGCTTATGTAATAGTAGGTTTTCCCGTTCAATGTCTGCCAGCCCGTCGCTTTTTTCTGCCGTTCCCCGGCTTCGTTCACGATATAGCCGTCTGGTGTAATTGTAGAACGGAGCATTTTTCCGTCTGCGTCAACATAGTGATCATCAATCCAGCAGCTTTTCTGTAAAATGCCATCCTGTGCAAAATAATAACGCGCACCTTCGATGGTCTTCCATCCGGTCATTGCCCGTCCTCTTACACCGAGTTTTTTTCCATTACTGAAAAAGTAAGTGTTCCCATTGTACTCTTTCCAGCCGACTGCTACCGTTCCATTTTCCTGAAACAGAAAATAGTAATTGGTATCTGCCTTGCAAAATCCCGTATACATTCCACCGCGAACACCAAACCTTCCATTTTTCCGGAAAAAATAGTTGTTTCCGTAGAGGGTTTTCCAGCCGGTCTGCAGTTCTCCGTCTTTATTAAAGAAAAATGTGGAGGAGCCAATTTTATAAAACCCGGTGACCCGGCTTCCAATCGGAGCTTTTCCCTGTGCTTTGATCCGAAAATAGTAATCGTGGCCATCTATCGTATGCCAGCCGATTGCAAGTCTTCCGGCATCGTTGTAATAAACGTAGTGTGTTCCGGTCTGAACCCATCCTTTCTTTGTGGCAGCCTGCACAGACCCGGACATCAAAAATAAGCTGAAGATCAGCGCAAGCAAAAACAGTACTTTCCCTTTTTTCCCTTTCATAGATCGTTCTCCCTGTCTCCTTTTTTTGCTGTGAATCATAATTCCGGGCAAAGCTTTTTCTATTTTTCCCGGACAGTATACCGCCGCACCACGGCTGGTACCGGATGCGGCGATTTAACCGAGTCAAGCAGCAAAGCGGATTGCGAATATCCGCTTTGATTCAAAGAATAGCATAGCCATTTCAATTTTTCAAGCGTTTTGCTCTTTGTATTTGTTATAAAAATACTCAATGATACTTTTTCTCGTAATGATGCCAATGAAGATGCCGTTGTCATCAACGACCGGCACAAAATTCTGGTTCAGCGAAGTCATCACAAGATCTTCGATGTTGCAGTTTACATTGACCGGCTGATTATCCCTCTTTCTTTTGATCCGCCGAAGGCTGATCTCTTCTGCGTCGTGAATATCATGAAAATCACGGCCTGCCAGTTCCCACAGAATGTCTCCCTCCGTCAGTGTTCCGACATAGGCTCCCTCCCGGCTGATGATAGGCACCGCCCCATATTTATGGTACTCCATTTTTTCTATCGCCTGGCGCATCGTGTAATCATCATAGAGATACATGACTTCACTCTTTGGCACCAGATAAAACAATATGTTCATACATCTTCCTTCCTGCATCTTTTCTGCATTGTATTTTTCTGCTTATTTTGTGCATGTTGTTCTTTCTGACCGCGTTAATTTTATCACAAGTGGAAATTATATGCAAGAAAGCGGGGTGTTTTTATACTTTTTTAACTAAATCAGAAAAATCCGACACCTTTGATTACAGACAAAAGTGTCAGATCTCTCTTGGTTTATTTTTCCTCTGCCGGAATAATCTGCAGTGTTTTATCGTAATGGTTCAGAATTTCGGCTCCGTCTTCGGTCACGAGCACCAGATCCTCGATCCGCACACCCACATCACCCGGAAGATAGATTCCAGGCTCGATTGAGAACGTCATTCCAGGCTTTGCAACCGCTTCATTTGCAGCGGATACATCCCCTTTTTCATGAACCTCCTGTCCAATGAAGTGGCCAAGACGATGCGTGAAATATGGTCCATATCCAGCCTCTGTAATGACGGATCTTGCTGCATGATCAATCTCGCACAGCTTCACACCCGGACGGATCATTGCCTCAGCTGCTGCCTGTGCGCGACGGACCGTCTCATAAACCTTCTCATGCTCCGGGCTGACCTCACCATAGAAAAACGTTCTCGTCATATCAGAGCAATAGCCGTCTTTTTTACAGCCGACATCAAACAGAACACAGTCCCCTTTTTTCAGTACCGTGCGGTCCGGACCGTGATGTCCGTTTGCAGCATTCCCACCAAAGCCGACGAGCGGCTCAAATGAGTGTCCCTGTGCACCGAGTTTTTTGTAAATTGCTTCCATCTGATCAGCAATCTCAAGCTCCGTTACGCCTTCATGGATCAGCTTTTTAAATTCTGCCATTGCCGCATCATTGATTCTGGAGGCCTCTTTCATTTTTTCCTGTTCTTCTGCATCCTTGCATGCACGGTTATCATCCACACAGTCAGATGCATTCACGTATTTCGGAGCCGCATTTAAATCAAACAGGCGAAGCAGAAAACGGGCAGCCATGCATTTATCAATGCCAAGCGGACTTTCATGATCGATGTACTGATTCAGAAGAGCCGATCCGTCCTCTCCGTCTGAATACCACAAAATCTCAACATCAGATACATCATTTAAAGTAAACAGACGGTTTGCCACAAGCTTGTGGTTTCCGTCCGTTCGAAGATAAAGCGCCCAGAAACGCTCAATCGGATCTTCGTAATGAACCGCAAGGTACGCGATGGATACCGGATCGGTAATGATCATCTGGGTCAGACCTATCTCTTTCATTTTCTCCAGAACTTTGTTAATTCTTTCTTCTTTCATATTTTTCCGCTGCTTTCACAGCCCCTCCTTTTTTTCAGGAACGTCTTCTGTCCAGCTTTTTGGACAGCATCATACCGATGCTCTGCAGAATCTGTACCAGAAGTACCAGTACGATAATAGTAATAAACATCACATCCGTCTGATAACGGTAATAGCCGTACCGGATTGCAATGTCTCCCAGTCCGCCGCCTCCGACTGCACCGGCCATTGCAGAGTAGCCAAGGATCGTACCGGTTGCGATCGTAACGCCGACCAGCAAAGAGGTGCGCGCTTCGACAAGCAGGACACTCCAGATAATGCGGCCGACACTAGCCCCCATCGACTGTGCCGCCTCGATAACCCCGCGGTCTACTTCCTTTAAGGAAGACTCCACCATTCGTGCGATAAACGGTGCTGCCGCGATCGTCAGCGGAACGATGGTTGCAGTCGAACCATAGCTTTTTCCGACAATTGCCTTCGTGATCGGAATAACCAGGATCAGAAGAATCAGAAACGGAATACTGCGGGCAATATTGACCACGACATCTAGTATTTTGTAAATTATATCATACGCTCTCTGCGCGCCTTTGGAGTGCGGACGAATGCCTTCTTTATCTGTCACCATAAGAAGAATGCCCATCGGCAGACCGAACAGATAACCAAAGAACGTGGCAAACAGTGTCATATATAGCGTATCTCTGGTGCCTTCCACCAGCATCTTTATCATTTCACTATCCAACATAATGATCGAGCACCTCCACGCCAAGATTTTTCTCTTTGAGATCGGCAATCATCCGCTGCGCCGTCTCCTGCATTTCCGGAAGCTGCAGAATCATTTCTCCCTCTGCATTTCCGCCGATATTCCGTGTGTTCGCATACAGAATATTGACCGGCGTCTTGTACTCCAGTACAAGATTTCCGATAACCGGTTCAAAAGAAGACTGACCGGAAAATGTAATCCGGATGACTTTCTCCCCCTTCATCCGCTCGATCTGCTCCGTGCCTGTGAGAATCAGCTTGCGCGCTGCTTCCGTCTTCGGAGAGCGGAACAGTTCCTGCACCGTGCCGCTTTCAGCAAGTGTTCCATGATCCAGAACCGCAACATGATGGCAGATTTCCTGCACGACTGCCATCTCATGTGTGATCACGACAATCGTAATCCCGTACGCTTCATTGATACTTTTCAGCAGGCCAAGGATTGACTTTGTGGTCTGCGGATCAAGTGCACTTGTCGCTTCATCACACAGCAGGATCTTCGGATTGTTCGCAAGTACCCTCGCGATCGCAACTCTCTGCTTCTGTCCGCCGGAAAGCTGCGCAGGATAGGCGTTCGCTTTATCCTCCAGACCAACCGTCCGCAGAAGTTCCATGGCACGTTCTTTCGCTTTTGCACCTTTTACACCGGTAATCTTCATCGGAAAGCAGACGTTGTCAAGCACTGTCTTCTGCATCAGAAGGTTGAAATGCTGAAAGATCATGCCGATATCCCGCCGCATCAGACGCAGTTCTTTATCGGACAATTTTGTCAGATTCTTGCCGTCTACAATCACATCACCGGAAGTCGGCTGTTCCAGCAGGTTCAGGCAGCGTACCAGTGTACTTTTGCCCGCGCCGGACAAACCGATGATTCCAAAAATATCGCCGCGTTCGATATCGAAACTGATATCCTTTGCCGCGTCGACCACATTTCCCTTTACCTGAAAGGTCTTACATAAATGTTGTACCTGAATAATTGGATCCATACGTTTCTCTCCCGTTATTTTTCTTTCGGGAGCGTGTATCAGACACACACCCGAATTATTTTACGGCTGTCAGCGAAAAATAGCCGTTTCATAATCATCTTCTGCTATCTTACCGTGTTTTCTTCGTCATGTAAAGCAGATTTGATGAAACAATGAGAAAGAACCCGGTATACTCCGTCTGACGGAAATATACCGGGTTTCTGTAATAAACTCTTTATTACTCGGTAACGGCTTCTGTTGCTGCCTCAGTCACAGCTTCTGTTGCTGCCTCGGTATCTGCCTCTGCAGCTCCATCCTCAAACGGGATTACAGCTCCGTCGTAGGTCTCTGTGATGTAGTTCTTGATCTCATCAGATTTCAGTACAGAAACCAGAGCCTTAATCTTGTCGCTGTTTTCATTTCCTTCTTTTACTGCAATGACATTTACATAGGTCTTTGCAGCCTCAGAATCAGAAGTCTCATATGCGATTGCATCCTTTGCTACAGAAAAGCCAGCCTGAAGTGCATAATTTCCGTTTAATACGACAAATGCAACTTCATCTTTCACACGCGGTACCTGCGCAGCTTCCAGTTCCTGAATCTCTACATTGTGCGGATTTTCTTCGATGTCTTTTACGGTAGCAGTAAGTCCTGCATCCTCTTTCAGCTTAATGACACCGTTTGCCTCAAGCAGCAGCAGTGCACGTGCTTCGTTTGTCGTATCATTCGGAACTGCGATCGTATCGCCGTCTTCAAGCTCATCAAGTGTGCTCTTTGTTCCCGGATAGATACCGAACGGCTCATAGTGGATGCCGCCCGCATTTACCAGATGTGTTCCCTGCTCCTCGTTAAAATTCTCCAGATACGGAATATGCTGGAAGTAGTTTGCGTCAAAATCACCACTTTCAACAACAAGATTCGGCTGAACGTAATCATCAAATACGGTAACCTCCAGATCCCAGCCCTGTTCCTCCAGAAGCGGTTTTGCCTGCTCCAGGATCTCTGCATGCGGTGTCGCTGACGCTGCTACGGTGATCGTCTTATCTTCCTCCGCGAATGCCCCAACGGAAAGTGCAGATACTGCAAGTGCCAGTGATAAACCAAAAGAAACTAACTTTTTCATAATGAAATCCTCCTGTCCTCTTCTTCCTTGTATTTTCCTGAAACTCTATTGGATTGGTATGAATAATACCAGACGGCAGAGCGTTTGTCAATGAATCTGCGGAAAGTGGCTTATTGGAAAAAAGACAGGTTCGTTATAGGTTTTTCTTATAGCATGGATTGATGTGTTTATTAAACGCTTTCTATCCCTTATTTACGTGAAAAATCTGGAGTACCCATTAAATCATACGGTGTGATCTGGTAAACGTAATAATTCAGCCAGTTCGTATATAAATTGTTTGCGTGTGAGCGCCAGGTAAGAAGCGGCCGGTTTTCCGGATTATCGTCCGGATAATAGTTCTTCGGAAGATCGATCGGCAGATTTTTCGCCAGATCGCGCTTGTACTCTCCGTCCAGTGTAACACGGTCGTACTCCGGATGCCCCATCACAAAAATTTTTCTTCCATTTTCCGCCATTGCAAGAAACAGTCCCGCCTCATCAGATTCAGCCAGTACGGTCAGTGCCTCTACTTTTCGGATCTCTTCCATCGGAACTTCCGTATGTCTGGAATGTGGGGCATAAAAAACATCGTCAAATCCACGGACAAGCGGAATCTTTCGGTTTAAAACGCGGTGTTCAAACACACCAAACATCTTGTGATCGAGAATCCTTTTCTGCAGGCCATAGTAATGATACAGTCCGGCCTGTGCTGCCCAGCAAAGGTGAATTGTCGAAGTCACATGCGTTTCTGCCCAGTTCATGATTTCGGTCAGTTCCTTCCAGTAGTCGACCTCCTCAAACTCCATCATCTCCACCGGAGCACCGGTAATGATCATACCGTCAAAACGCTGTGCACGGATTTCATCAAATTCCACGTAGAATTTATTCAGATGGCTGCTCGATGTATTTTTTGATTCGTGTGATTTTACTTTTACGAAAGTTACATCGATCTGCAGCGGAGTATTGGAAAAAGAACGAAGCAGCTGCAGTTCGGTCTCTTCTTTGAGCGGCATCAGGTTTAAAATTGCAATGTGGATCGAACGAATATCCTGATGCACGGCGCGGTTTTCATCCATCACGAATATATTTTCCCGCTCCAGGATTTCCCTGGCCGGGAGATCATTCTGTACTTTAATTGGCATTTTGATATCTCCTCTGTGTCTTCTCTTTATTTTTCTGTATCATCTGCCGCGTCAGAACCCACCGGCTCCCCCGCAAGCTTCAGAAAATCTTCTTCGGAAAGCAGCGGAATATTCAGCTCCCGTGCCTTCTTATTTTTGGAAGAATTGGACTCTTTCTCGTTGTTGATCAGATAGTCGGTTTTCTTAGTGACGCTTCCGGTCACCTTTCCGCCTCGTTCTTCAATATAATTTTTCAGTTCACTGCGATTTGCAAAATGGAATACGCTTCCGGTAATAACAAACGTCTTTCCGGCAAGTACACTGCTGTTTTCATTTTCTTCCGGCTTTTCGATATCCAGCTCATAGAGCAGTGCTTCCAACGCCGTTTTATTTGCTTCTTCCTCAAAATAATTTACAACAGACGCGGCAATCACGTCTCCGATTCCCTCAATCGAGGCAATTTCCTCCTCATTCGCCTCTTTGAGCCGTTTCAGATCATAGTTAAAGGACCGGCAGAGAAGCTTTGCATTTGCGGCACCGATATTTGGAATCCCAAGTGCGTAAATGACACGTGCCAGTGTGGTTTTTCGAGAACGGTCAATACTTTCCATCAGGTTCTGGTAGGATTTTTCACCAAATCCGTCCATAGACACAATTTCCTCCCGATAATGGTTCAGGTGATAGATGTCCGCAAAAGTATGGATATACCCATGTGCAATAAATTTTTCCAGTGTTGCCTCTGACAGTCCCTCAATGTTCATGGCATCGCGGCTGACAAAGAGAGAAAATGATTTAATTCGCCTTGCGCTGCATCTGCTGTTCGTACAGTACAGAGTCTCCACATTGTTCATCTGGCGGATCTCCGTCTTTCCACCGCAGGCAGGGCAATACTCCGGCACTGGCGCATTCCCGCTTCCGGTCAGGTTTTCGGCAATCTGCGGGATGATCATGTTTGCCTTATAGACCGTGATGGTATCTCCGATTCCAAGGCGAAGGCTCTTCATAATGCTCAGGTTGTGAACGCTGGCACGGCTGACAGTGGTACCCTCCAGTTCAACCGGATCAAATACGGCAATTGGATTGATCAGCCCTGTTCGCGACGGACTCCACTCAATCTCACGCAGAACGGTCTCTCTTACCTCGTCCTGCCACTTGAAAGCAATGGAGTTGCGCGGAAACTTGGCGGTGCGGCCAAGCGATTCTCCGTATGCGATATCGTTGTACGTAACGACAAGCCCATCAGATGGCACGTCATAGTGCCGGATCTTCTTCTCGAACCATGCAACGGTAGATGGAATCTCTTTCGCAGTTACTTTATGGTATTCTACCGTCTCAAACCCCTGCTCCTTCAGCCATTCAAACTGATTGCTGTGAAGATTCTTGAAATCTGTCCCATCCGCTTTTACAAGGGCAAAGGCATAAAAATGTACATGGCGTCTGGCTGTAATCTCATTGTTCAGCTGACGGACAGAACCGCTGCAGAGGTTTCGGGGATTTTTATAGCGTGTCTCCGCATCCAGACTCTCTGCATTAATCTTTTCAAAATCAGAGTAAGTAATGACAGCTTCCCCGCGCAGGATCAATTCCCCCTGATAGGAAATATGCAGCGGAATATTCTGAAATACACGGGCATTGTTTGTGATGACCTCACCCACTTCTCCATTTCCGCGTGTCACTGCCTTTTGCAGTGTACCATTTTGATAGGTCAGTACGACAGTAAGGCCGTCCAGTTTCCAGGACATCAGCACTTCCTGTGTACCGGCAAACGCAGCCAGCTCTTCTACACTCTTGGTCTTATCAAGAGAGAGCATCGGTGCTTCGTGGCGCTCTTTGGGCAGCTGTTCCAGAGATTCATAACCGACCGTAACCGTCGGGCTTCCAGAAAGTACGATGCCGGTTTCTTTTTCTAGTGTGACAAGTTCATCATAGAGCCGGTCGTACTCAAGATTGCTCATGATCTCTTCATCCCTCTGATAATAGGCCTGCGAGGCCAGACGCAGCTGCTGCGTCAGTTCTTTCATTCGCTCCATAGGATTAGTCATCTCCTCGGTTCCCTTCTTTTTTCCTGTTTTTATTATTTCTGTTTTTATTATTTCTGGTTTTGTTATTTTCTGTTCTGCCGTTTCTTTTTACTGCTGTTTTCTGAAACTTTTCCATTTTCTCACGCGAGTTTCTTTCCGGCTCTCTCGCTTCTGAAAAAAACGTATTTCCTCGTTTTGGATTTTGGAAAGAAGACATGTGTTTTCGATGCTCCCCAGGATTTGAGGAATCCTTCAGTGCTTCCAGCAATACGGCGTACTCCTCCTTCGTAACTTTTCGGTAAACGCCAGGCTCCAGGGATCCAAGCTCGATATTCATGATTCGAACCCGCTTCAGTGACAGGACATGGCAGCCACAGGCCGCACACATCCGACGAATCTGACGGTTTAGTCCCTGAGTGAGAATAATTTGAAAGGTAAATTCACCAACGGATGAAACCTTGCACGGTCTTGTCCGTACCTCCAGTTCTTTCAGGTACAGACCACCGCTCATCTTCTTTAAAAATGCTTCGGTTACAGGCTTATCGATCGTGACAAGATATTCTTTTTCATGATAATTCCCGGCGCGCATAATCTTATTCAGAATATCGCCGTTATTTGTCATAAGAAGCAATCCTTCTGACTCCTTATCAAGCCGCCCAATTGAAAAAATCCTTTTTGGATAGTTCATAAGGTCATAAATCGTCCGGTCTCCCCAGCGCGTGTCGGTTGTACAGACGATTCCACGCGGTTTATTAACCGCGAGCAGAATCATTTCCTCTTCCGGTGCAATCTCTTTTCCATCCACGTATACCTGCATACCAGATGCAACCCTGCTGCCAAGTGTTGCCATTTTTCCGTCAATCTGTACTCTTCCCTCTGTGATCAGCCGGTCTGCCTCCCGTCTGGAACAAACTCCGGCATCACTGATATATTTATTGAGCCGAACATCCCCCGGCTGATTTTCTGACTGAAATGTTTGCATTTTTTTACCCTTTTCTTTTTACATGCGGCAAATATTGGAGCGAGCCAGGCAGGTTCCCTGTGTAAAAATTGTAAATAGTCGTTTTGACACTGGCAGGCAGAGCCTGCGGAACTTTTCAGAAAATATGTCTGGCCGGTCCGGACAAAGTCTGTTTGTTATTCTATCACATTCTAAAATAATGCACAAGAAAAAACAGGCTGCTGCGTCTGCAACAACCTGTATTCTGTTACTGATCTGAGGCTTCAAGATACTGTGTCATAATATACCCTTCAATTGTCGTTCCACTGTACGTGTAGCGGATCTTTGACCAGCCGCTGTCCAGATTTTCGAGTACTTCAACTTCCATTCCGGCACTTAATGTCCCATACAGCGTAGCATCCGGAGATGCTTCCCCACGCACATTGACTCCGGTAGATACTTTCATCGTGCCTGTCTGTGCTGTCGATGTCTGGGTATCACTGTCTGCAGTATCGGCATCAGTACCAATTGAATCTACATAGGAAGCAAGTGCCGAATCCTGAGCCTTTGCATCGGCAAGCTTCTGATTGACGTCCTTGACGAGTGCCTGAACATCACTATCTCTCTGACAGTCAAGCAGATAATCAACCAGCTCCTGGCTGCTTCTCTTATCGCCGATCTTTAAATTTCCATCCGTATCTGTCACAAGGTACATTTCTCGAAGGCTTGGTGCCGGTGTATCAATGCCCGTAATTTTTGCTTCGAAATAAATATATGCAACATACGTTCCGTCCGTCAGCCCCGGCTTCGTGTAAGTCACGATATTATCATACGATTCAATTGCCGATTCGGCCTCAACCGCAGCCTTGGCTGCCTCATCAAACGTTGCATCGATCGAAGACAGCGTATCATAATCCCTCGATGCAACTGCTGTATAATACTGTGTGATCAGGGTCTGTACTGCAGAATCGGAAGACTCTTTCGTAAGCGGTGCGGATGTACTGTCGCTGGCTGCGGATGTTTCTTTTTCGGTCTCCCCGGATGTTTCTTTATCCGTGTTGCTGTCCCCTGCTGTGGTCTTATCGGCTCCTCCGTTTGCTTCGGCGGATGCGGCACTTGTCTCCACCTGTTTCTTTGAAGAGCCTCCGCCGCTGATCAGCCGGATCGCAAAGAAAGCAATCACAACAACCAGAAGAACGGCAAGTCCCAGTAAAATGTAGCGCAAATTGTCTGATAACCATTCTCTGAAATTATCCATCATCTGCAATTCCCTCCGGATTCATATTCTGTTAATTCTTTAAATTTACATGAATTTTATCATATGCCGTGTTAAAAGTAAAGGTAGCGTTTCTTAAACAAATCGTAATTTTTGCAATAAAAAAACGCGTCTGGAGGGAGTCGAACCCCCGGCACGTGGTACCGGAAACCACTGCTCTATCCTCTGAGCTACAGACGCATTTTTAATACTTGATTATCATAGCACAGTATTTTTGAATTGTAAAGAATGATTTTTCAATTTTTTTCGCAATTCTTTTAATTTTTGATGCAAATAACACAACTTTTTCAGACAGAGAAATTCCTCTGCCCGAAAAAGTTGTTTACAGCTGCTTTTTACCTGTTTCCTACTGTTCCTGAGTGTGTCTTTTCTTTTTCCGTTTACCGGATGCCAGCGCCCCGGCAAAGAGAACAAGTCCTGCCATCACTCCAAACGATGGAGGAAGAAAATCGGTCGGATCGCCTGTCTTTACAATGCCTGGCGTTGTCGGTTTCTTTGGTTCTGTTTCGGACTGCTTTTCTGTTTCCGATTCCGTTTCCTTCAAGGTTTCGCTCTCCGTTTCGTCGGTTTCGTTTTCTGTCTCCGTTTCTGGTTCAGGAAGCGGCTTATCATACATTGTAACTTTCTGCACTTCCATTGTGTCTTCCACTGTAAAACGGATCGTCTCGGCCACCTCATAACCTTGTGGAGCTGTGATTTCTGTCAGTTCGTATGTCCCTTTTTTCAGACGGATCCTGTGCGGCTCTTTCTCCGAAATCCAGGTTTCAAGTACTTTTCCCTCGAGATCAGACACTCTCAGGACTGCACCTGGAAGCTCTTCCTCTCCGGTAATCGTCTTTTTTGAGATTTCAACCTGAAGAGGGGCATCCTTCATGACAACCTTCTGTACCTCACCCGTCTCCTTTACTTCAAACGTAATCGACTCTGCTGTCGCATAATAATCCGGTGCCGCAATTTCGGTCAGTATATAAGTACCGCAGGCGATCGGTATCCGATGCGGTTCTTCGCCGGAATACCAACGGTCGATTTCATTTCCATCGGTATCACAAACTGTAAGAAGTGCGCCCGGCAGTTCTTTACTGTCCGTAATATCCTGCTTGGAGATTTCCACCTCAATCGGCTTGTCATACATGATCACTTTCTGAATTTCGGCGGTGTCTGTCACCTCAAATGTAACGGTCTCCGCCTTGCAGTAACCGGATGGTGCAGCGATTTCCGTCAGTGTATACGTGCCGGCTGCAAGATTCAGATAATGTGGTTCTTCCGTTGATGTCCAGTCCGCGATGACCGTTCCTTCAGAATCCCGAACCGTCAGCTGTGCACCTGGCAGTTCTTTCTCAGTCGTGATGTCCTGTTTGGAAATCTGTACCTGAATTGGGGCATCGCGCATTTCAACTTTCTGAAGAACAGAATCATCCCTCACTTCAAAAGAGATCGTCTCTGCTTTTGCATATTTTTCCGGGGCAGCAACTTCAGTCAGGGTATAACTTCCTGCCGCAAGATTCAGAAGATGCGGCTTTTTGGCAGAAATCCACGCATCCATGAGTGTGCCATCTGCTGCTCTTACTTCAAGTGCTGCACCCGGCAGTTCTTCCTGTCCGGTAATATCTTTCTTGGAGATCTGTACCTGAATCTGTTCATCGTTCATAACAACCTGCTGCACTTCCAGACTGTCCGTGAGTGTAAAAGTAATTGTCTCCGCCACGGCATATCCACGCGGTGCGCGGTCTTCTGTCAAGGTATAGGTTCCAGCTGCAAGGCCTTTGATCCGGTGAGGCGTTTCTTCAGAGATCCAGTGTTCGATCACGCTTCCTTCTGTATCTCGCAGCGTAAGCTCTGCACCTGGCAGTTCGCGGTCTCCCGTAATGTCCCACTTTGTGATTTCAACCTGATTTGCCTGATTGCTGATCTTCATTGTATAACGTATCTGACCGTCGATCTTTCCGTCTGCATCAACCGAGATTTTATACAGATCATGCGCTCGATTATATCCCGGCAACGTTTCTGATTCATAAATATAATAGATCGTACTGTGTTTCAGATCCGTGATTTCAATCTGACCGTTTTCATCCGTTGTATATTCGGTTCCAAGTGCTGCAAGCATTTCTTCTGGAATCTGCCCGATATCTCCACCGACCTCTTCCAGTTCCCTGGCAGAAAAAATACGGAAACGGATCCCGGCAAGCGGCAGAGGAGTTTCGTCTGCTGCTTCAGAGTCTTCTTTTTGAATGATTACTGTCGTTTTCTCATCTTCGACGAAAAGTTCTGCTTCCACAGAAATCTCAGCCCTGTCATAAGTAAGTTCTGTTTCATAAACGTAATCGGAAACGGCATAAAACTCTCCGGCAGCAATTTCACGAACTTCATATTTTCCAAGGCAGAGCTCCGGGGACTGTGCGATTCCGTCTGCATTGGTAGAAATGACCGCCACCTGCGTGCCCTTTTTCAATTCAACGCGGCTGCCCTCAATTTCCATTGTATGAATGTTTCCCATTGGATCCGTGATATCTTCTGCCACACGAATTTCAAAACGAAATCCCTCCCCAAGCGGAAGCTGTGTCCTTGCATCTTTTTTTCTGATCATGATCCTGCCTGTCTGCATCTCATCAAAGCACTCTACAACAAGCGGTTCTTCATAAGAATATGCACCGTCCACAGTGAATACCAGAGGATCTGCCACCAGATACTTTTCCGGAGCTTCGATTTCTTTCAGAGTATATGTGCCATGTTTCAGAGGTTTCGTCAGATATATTTTTCCCTCTTCGTTTGTTGTAAAAGTATCCGTCATCGTTCCGAAATCCAGATTATCCGGCATGACAACCGGTGTACCGCTGCTATCGAGAATCTGGAATTTTGCGCCGCCTTTTGGAATGATACTTCCAGTCTGACGATCTTTCTTTACGATCTCGATCATTGCATTCTGCACACTGTTGGTCACAACATACTTTACCTGCACACCGTTTTTGGTAATTCGGATCTTTGCCTTTTTCAGCCCTGCATAGCCTTCCGGCGTGGTAGATGGATCTTCCCGCAGCGTCCAGGTGCCATATACCAGTTCCTGTGTTTTTGTCGCTGCATATCCATACTGATCCGTGACGATCTCCTTTTCAGGAACAGACGGGTCTTCATGCGTCAGCGTAAAACGAATCCCTAAAAGTTCTCCGCGGTCAATCCATTCCTGAAGGGTTGATTCATCATAGCGGTCATCCAGAAACTTCATCAGCATCAGGCTTCCGCGGATCACCGGATCATAAGACTGAATCTGATATGACTTCTTCCCGTCATCTGCCACTGTCACTTCGTGTACAAGCGTGTCTGCTTCATACCCTGTCGGTGCTTTTGTTTCCCTGATATAATAGGTCCCCGGAAGCAGACCGGTACTTTTGGCATAACCGGAATCATTAAGGGTCAGAATTTCTACCTGTCTGGTGCAGGCTTTATCCTCATATATCGTATACTGTGCACCCGCAAATTTTACTGCACTGTTATTTGGAGCAGGCTTCCCGGTCTCTTTGTCATATTTCTGCAGTTCGATCGGCTTTCGGATGACCTGTTCTTTTGAGGTAACCGGATAGACGGCAAGCTGATCTGAAACTCTCATATCGATTTGATAGACGGTAGGATCAAGTTCATAACCATTCGGTTTTTTTGTTTCTTTCACATAATAAGTATCAAACGGAAGTTCTTTGCTCTTTCCATAACCAGAGGCATTTGTCGTTATGATGTCAATTTCTTTTGTACATTTCTCATCAGAATAAACGGAATACTGTGCTCCTTCAAAAGAGGCACCCTCTGCTGGAATTTTTGCTCCGGTCTCCTTATCATATTTCCGAAGCTCAATTTTTGCCATCTGCGGTGTTTCCTCCGATTTTACCGTGTATACGGCAGCTCCTGTCGCACTTATTTCCACTTTATGGATGATTTTATCAAGAGAATATCCCTTCGGTGCTTTTGTTTCTTTTACATAATACGTATCAATCAGCAATGCCGAACTTTTTGCATATCCGGCAGCGTTCGTTGTCACTGTCTCCACTTTTTTTGTGCAGGCCGCGTCGCTGTAGATCGTATATTCTGCTGCGGCAAAGGAATATTTACCGTTATATGGCTTTTTATTCCCGGTCAGTGTATCGTACTTCTGAATCTCAATCCATTTTTTTACCGGCTTTTCACGGGAACTGATCGGATATACAGACGTTTCCCCGCCTGATACCATGGCAATCCGATGAACAACTGCATCCAGCCCATAGCCTGCCGGAGCCTTTGTTTCTTTTATATAATATGTTGCAAGCGGGAGAAAATCACTTTCTGCATGTCCCTTCTTATCCGTCGTGAGAACAACTGCTTTTTTAGTACAGGTTTCATCCAGATATACCGTATATTCTGCTCCTTCAAACGAACCACTCTGTGCCGACGGATTCCCGGTCTCAGCATCGTATTTCTGAACGGACAGTTTTTTCCGGATTGGCTCCTCATAGGATGTAAAGGTGGCCGTCTCCCCGGAAACGACCTTAAGCGTATACAGCTTTTCATCCAGCTGATATCCTTTCGATGCTTTTGTTTCCTTCACATAATAAGTACCTGATTCCAGTTCTGCCTGATTTGTTCTGCCACTTTCGTCTGTTGTCAGAGAAGTTACCTTTTCTGTACAGTCGCGGTCTTTGTATATGGTATATACCGCACCTGCCAGTGAGTAATTCTCATTTAAGAGTTTCGTGCTTCTGGACAGTGCGTCCAGTTTCTGTACATAAGCTGTTCCGTTTTTTGGAATTTCCGGAAGCGTGACGCTTAAAAACAACTGTTTTTCGCCGGAATAATAGGAAAAACCAATATCCTGATATCCCTTCAGTCCAAGCTTCAATGCCTGATAATCCACTGGATATTTACAGGTAAGCGTCAGCTGAATGGTCCCGGCCGCTGCTCTGCTGTCTGCCTCAAGATGGAATCGGTCTCCGCCATTTATAACTGCTTTTCCACTAAAATTTTCACCAGTCGTCTCATTTACAAGTGTAATCCCGGCTGGCAGCGTTATTGTGGCTGTATTTTCGTCAAACGATTTATAAACCGTTGATGGCGTAACGCTTTTATCGGAAGCTTTTCGATAAGTCGCCTGCAGTTCCGGTACTGTCAGATAAGAGGTCGGATTCGGCATTTTAATAATGTAAGAAGCAAGCGTTTTGACCAGGTTTACACCTGCGGCATTCAAAACATTCGTATAGTTCGAATTATAATTCCAGTTCGTTCCATTCAGATAAAAATAACTCAGAACGTAGTGAGTGATGGTATAATAGTGACTGTTTGAACTGCAGCCTGCCTGATCCATCACTGCTTTTAAATTCACACTGCTTCCATCTGTCATTTCGATTGTCCGTCCCCAGGCAGGACCGCCGTAGAGATAGAACATTCCTTTGGACATCCGGCGCTCACTCTGCGTACCGGCAGTTCCATCCAGATATTCCGTCGTATCTTTATCGTATACTGTACCGCTTCCAGGAGAATTCAACCGAGGCTGAATACAATATGCCTCCCGGACAATTTTGCTTCCATCGCTCTCAAAAAAGACAACCGTCTTATGTGTAGATGCCGCCTGACCGTTATTTAATATAGAAGGCGCACCGCATACACCGCTTACAACCAACTTGAACCGATCAGGCACCGGATCATCGTCTTCATCAGCAAGTATATTCACCGCTTCATCTGTGTTTATCAGCAAAAATACATCTGATTCCGGCATTTCAAAATGAAAAATCTCCTCTTCCTCATCGAAAGAAATGGAAATTTGGTCCTTTTCAAGCGAGCGTGTAAGCTCCATGGCTGTGGTATCTTTTATACCATATGCCGAAATTTCAAGTGCTTCCAGTCCAGGCACAGCTTCCAGTGTAAATGATACTTCTTCTCCCGGCTGATACCACTGTGTTTCCGCACAAAATGAAATTTCATATTCCGTACTTTGGGGCAGTACAACCTGATAGCAACCCTCCGGTATCTCCATTTCACTTTCAGATTCACTTTCTTTATCAAATGCATCTTCCTCTGTTTCCCCTTCAGAAGATGTGTCCAGTTCCTCTTCTGTTACGATCTCGTCCCAGGGAGTATCAAGCTGCTGCAGTGTCTTGTGTTTCTGATTCTCTTCTGTCTCACCGGGGTCCTCTTCAGATTCACCTTCACCTGGCAGAGTTCCTGTTTCTTCGGATTCCGTTTCATCTGTCCCCTCATCCTCTGACTGTTCTTCCGTTTCTTCGGATCTGTCTGTCCATGGTTCTTCTGTTTCTTCCAAAGCATCTGTCCATGGTTCTTCTGTTTCTTCCAAAGCATCTGTCCACGGTTCTTCTGTTTCTTCCGAAGCATCCGTCCATGGTTCTTCTGTTTCTTCCGAGGCATCCGTCCATGGTTCTTCGGTTTCTCCGAAGAATTCCTCTGTTTCATCGTTCTCATCTTCACCGTAAAAATCTTCTGACTCATTTCCCAATAGATCTTCATCCTGGGTCTCTTCCAATACCCCTGCATCTGTCTCTGCCAGGCGGTGAAACTCTGCACGAAAAATAACATCTTCCTCCGGCATCGAAAAACGGACGGTCTGATTCGCGATCATCAACGGAATCTCGGATTTATTTCCGAATAACTGCATTTTGTCGATACTCCACCCATCTTCCGGTGCTACATCAAATGACACCTGTGTCCCAGGTTCATACTGCAATATGATTTCCTGATCCGCGCCTGGATTTTCCCTTTTATGTGATGTTTCATACCGGTACTCGCATGCTTCATACACCGGAAGTGTCACGGTATACTGCTCCGGTGCGGTATTATCATCTGGCGCAATCGCAGCGGACGCACCTCCGATCCCGCTGCCGGTCATAAAAACGCTCAGCGCCATCAGAAATGACAGCACTTTTTTCTTTTTTCTTCTCATAGGATTCCTCCTCAATATCGGTTCTTTTATTTGATTTTCTGCTGCTCTTTCTCCTCATTTCCCAATAAGACCGCAAGCAGTGTGCAGCCGCCCATAAAAAGCAGTATCAGAAGTGAGATCAGTGGAATCAAAAACACACTGGCAAAAATAATCTGCATTTTCTCTCTCCTCCTATTCGTCTGTGCCACTTTCAGAGCAGGCAATCGTCAGCAGGCTTCCGCTTCGGGTATAGAGATATACGGAATCCCCCAAAATCTCTTCCTGGGCAACGTGTTCTTCGTTGATCTCTTTTACCATTTCGTGAAGCCCCTCAGGCGTCAGACCATCGAGAACCGGAACAATCATACATTCATGAATGCTGCTTGGCAGAATATAATAATCGGTTTCCAGCTTTTCTCCGATCCTTCTGCAGACAGACGGAAGCAGAATCTCCGCCGCCCCGAAATATTTTTCCCGGTTTGTCAGCACATACATCGGAACAGCCTGCGAAAGAAGATATCCGGCGCTGCGATCTGTCATTTCATCGACCAGCGCCGCCAGGCTCAGCAGCTCTGCCGGAAGCAATTCCGGCATATTTGCAAGTGCCGCCTGGTCAAGCTCTTTCTCCGTGATTTTCCAGAACTTCAAATGTTCATTTTTTACAAGAATGCTTGCATTTCCAAACGTCTCACATTCCAGCTTATAGTAATAGACGACCGCAAGATCAAGAAAATAACGATGAGGTACCTCCGTCAGCAGCGCTTTGTTCATTCCGGCATGTACCAGTTTGCAGGCAATATGGCCTTTTACTTTTTCATAATCGGTATAAAAACTCATATCATACCGCGCCGGTTTTTCCATGCCCGCATGGTACTCCAGAATCTCTTCAGCGATCCGGTCAATGGAAGTTCCGCACTGATACTGGCTGAAAAATGGCCGAAGCCAGATTGCCGGGGCTACATTCTCCCCCTTTCGCAAAATTGTCAGACCGTCTACACAGGGAATGTTGTTTTTTAAAATATGATTGACGCTGACTTTTGCTTCTTCTCCGGCTGCTTTCTGCACTTCCTGCAGAATCACACCTATAAATTTCTGATATTCCAAATTTCTACCACCTTTCTGTTTTGATATATGTTGCTTTTTGATTATCATATATCATTTATGTATTAATGTTTTTATATCATGAAATGTCACTTTTTGCAAGTTTATAATCTTATTTTATAAAATATTAATAATCAATGAAAGAGAAAAATAAAACAGGAATTTGATTGCAGAAAAAATTCCTTATAATCCCGTAAATAGCAAACGCTCGCTTTACAATAAATAAAAAACGCAGAAAACAGTTCACTATTTGTTAAAACTGTTTTCTGCGCTTTTGGGAAACAAAAAGGCTGTCGCGCCGCAGATAACAATCTATCTGCCTTGCAACAGCCCTTATTTTTATTTTAAATATCTGTACTGTGCCAGATGATACGGCATCATTCTGCAGACGAATCAGACACGGGAGAGGTACTCACCTGTTCTGGTATCGATCTTCAGCTTATCTCCTGTCTCTACGAACAGCGGTACGTATACGACAGCACCTGTCTCTACAGTTGCCGGCTTGGTTGCTCCGGTTGCTGTATCGCCCTTGAAGCCCGGCTCTGTATCGGTTACTTCAAGCTCTACAAACAGCGGTGCCTCTACTGCAAATACGTTTCCGTTGTGCGAACAAACCTTTACCATCTCATTCTCTTTTACGAATTTCAGTGCATCACCGATGGTCTCGTTGTTCAGTGCAATCTGATCATAAGTCTCTGTATTCATGAAGTAGAACAGATCTCCGTCATTGTAAAGATACTGCATCTCCACGCGGTCAATTCTTGCAGTCGGGAATTTTTCTGTCGGACGGAATGTTTTCTCAACTACGCCGCCGTTGATGATGTTTTTCAGCTTTGTTCTTACGAACGCAGCACCTTTACCCGGTTTTACATGCTGGAATTCGATGATCTGATAAATATTTCCATCCATCTCCAAAGTAACACCGTTTCTAAAATCTCCTGCTGATACCATTTGCTGTATTCCTCCTTAAATTTATCTGGCAGTTATGCTCTTTCATGCCTTACTCATGACAGAACCCGCCGGTTGAAAACCGGTCCGTCAGCTTTGGAGTAATCCTCTTCTCCCTCTTCTGCCATGTCACATTATCTTTTGTATTCTACCGTATCCTGCGATATTTTTCAACTGTTTTTTTATGATAACGTGATTTCATCTTTTTTCTTGACATCTCCTGTGCGCCTTTTTACAATAAAACCGATATGGCATTCATGAAATGACTGCCTCACTTCCTTGTCTGTAAATCTGATTCGGCATTGACTTAGTATAAAACAGATTTCAGTTACAAGGTCATCTATTACACGGAATTCAACTGCTCAGATCCGGCTCCGAAATGCTGCGCATTCGCCTGACTCTGAACAGTCAAACAGAAAAGGAGAATTTCACCATGCTGATCAAAAACGGCCTCATCCTTTCCCCTGATACCGGTCTGCAGACACGCGGCGATCTGCGGATTACGGACGGGATCATCACTGAAATTGAAACTTCCGGAACTTTAACTCCACAGCCGGGCGAGCAGGTCATTGACGCTTCCTCTTACGTGGTCGCGCCGGGACTTGTAGATATTCACGTCCATTTTCGCGACCCCGGGCTTACTTATAAGGAAGATATCCACACAGGCGCGATGGCCGCTGCAGCCGGCGGTTTTACAACTGTCATCTGCATGGCAAACACAAAACCGGTCGCGGACTGCCCGGAAATTATCACGGATATCCTCACACGTGCAGAAAAAGAACCGGTACGCATCCTTCAGACCGGTGCAGTCAGCGTCGGAATGAAAGGGGAAGCACTGACGGATTTTGAAGCGCTTGCGGCGGCGGGCGCATGTGGCTTTACGGATGACGGCATCCCGCTTACTGATGAAAAGCTTACAGAACAGGCGATGCGGCAGGCGAAAGCCTTAAATCTTCCACTTTCTTTCCATGAAGAAGATCCTGCTTTTATTAAAAAATCCGGGACAAACCGTACAGCTCCGGCGATCGCTGAGGATGTGATGGTGGCGCGAGACTGCATGCTCTCGCTTTATACCGGCGCTGTAATCGACATTCAGCATATCAGCTCAAAAAATTCTGTTGCGCTTGTGCGGACGGCAAAAGCCCTTGGCGCTCCGGTTTTTGCGGAGGCAACACCACATCATTTTACCCTGACGGAAGATGCGGTTGAAACCTATGGTACTTACGCAAAAATGAATCCGCCGCTGCGCACCGGGGAAGACCGCCAGGCGATCATCGAAGGACTGATCGATGGAACGATCGACTGCATTGCAACCGACCATGCACCGCACAGCACCGAAGAAAAACATCGTGAGCACTTCTTTGATGCACCAAGCGGAATTATCGGGCTGGAAACCTCGCTTGCACTTGGCATTACTTCACTCGTACGCCCGGGGCACCTGACCTTGTCCGAACTGATGGAAAAAATGTCCCTGAATCCGGCAAAGCTTTATCATCTGCAGGGTGGAAGGATTGCAGAAGGTGTACCTGCTGACCTTGTTATTTTTAACCCGGACGAAGAATTTATTCCTTCTAAATATCAGTCCAAGGCTGAAAATACACCGTTTACCGGCTGGAAGCTCTACGGGAAGGTGCACTACACGATCTGTCGCGGTGAGATTGTCTGGGAGAACTAAAACAAAGGCTGCTGCTTTAGATGAGAAAGCAGCAGCCTCCTGTTTTTTACTTTCTTTTCTTATTTTTTCCTGTGCTGTTCCTTCAGATAAAAATGCAGCACAATCTTCTCCAGGTACCGTTTCAGCACGATCTGGATCTCCTCTTTCGGATGAATTGGTTTTACCAGAATCGAATGGATCCCGGTGCGCCTGGCTCCAAATACATCAGTAAAAAGCTGGTCTCCCACAAATAAGGTATTTTCGGTATCAGTTCCCATCATTTTCATCGCCTTCTGATAGCTTTTGACAGACGGCTTATGGGCATCTTCGATAAAATTCACGCCGATATTTTTGTTGAACAGCTCCACGCGTGTCCGTTGGTTGTTTGAAAGCAGACAGCAGGAAAAACCAATGCTTTCCAGATGCGAAAACAGCGCTTCCGCGCGCGCGTCCGCCGGTGCTCCATGGGGCACCAGTGTATTGTCTATATCAAAAATCACGCCGCGATACCCTTTTTTGTAGAGAAGATCAAAATCTATTTCGTACGTGGAATCCAGGTATTCATCGGGGTAAAACATGTGCAGAAAACTCATCCAATCAATGTCCTTTCCTATTTCTTCCTATTTTTCTTTCCTGTCTGCTATATGAAATCCTATACCGCAAAATCAAACAGCGACAGCTGGTTCGATTCCGGCAGGCTGTCCAGAATATTCAGATCTGACAGCAGATCCACAACAGTCTTGCTGACCTTTGTCCGGTTGCGGAAATCGTCCTTAGAGAGGAACGGACCGTCTTTTACCGCATCGACAACCGCCTCGGCTGCCTTGTCTCCCAGTCCGGAAACAGTACTTAAGGAAGGCAGCAGCTTTCCGTCCTTCACTTTAAAACGGCTCGCGCCTGACTCATAAATGTCGATCGGCAGAAACTCAAAGCCTCTCGCATACATCTCCCGCACAACCTTCATATCGCGGTATGTATCCTGCTCTTTTTTACTTAAAGTATCCATCCGCTTTTCATAATCTTTCATATGGCGCAGCAGTTTATCCTGACCAAGACACATCAGTTCATAATCAAATCCCGGAGCGCGGATGCTGAAAAATGCCGCATAATAAGCCAGCGGATAAAAGATTTTGCAGTAGGCGATGCGGTACGCCATCATGACGTAAGCCGCCGCATGCGCTTTCGGGAACATGTACTTGATTTTCTTACATGACCAGATATACCAATCCGGTACACCATGAGCAGTCATTTCAGTTTCCCACTCTGGCTTTAAGCCCTTTCCTTTTCGAACACTCTCCATGATCGTGAAAGAAAGCTCACTGTCAAGTCCCTTTCCGATCAGATAGATCATAATATCATCTCGCGTACAGATCGCTGTGGAAATTGTGGCCTTGCCCTCCGCGATCAGCGTCTGCGCATTGCCCAGCCATACGTCCGTGCCATGCGCCAGACCGGCGATGCGGACCAGATCAGAAAAATATTTTGGCTTCGTATCCAGAAGCATCTGGATTGCAAATTCCGTTCCGAACTCCGGAATTCCGAGACAGCCAAGCTGACAGCCGCCGATATCATCCGGCGTGATGCCAAGCGCCTCTGTTGAGGCAAACAATGACATAACCGACGGATCATCCAGCGGGATCTTTTTTGCATCGATCCCGGTCAGATCCTCCAGCATACGGATCATGGTCGGATCATCGTGTCCGAGAATATCGAGCTTTAACAGGTTGTGGTCGATCGAATGGTAATCAAAATGTGTAGTGATGATATCCGTCGTCATATCGTTTGCAGGATGCTGCACCGGAGTAAACGAGTAGATCTCCTCCCCGACCGGAAGTACGATGATACCGCCCGGATGCTGCCCTGTCGTCCTGCGCACACCGACACAACCCTTTACAATACGGTCGATCTCACAGTTTCGCTTGCGGATCTCACGCTCTTCATAATATTTTTTCACATAACCAAACGCGGTCTTGTCTGCCAGCGTACCGATCGTACCGGCACGGAAGGTCTGACCGGCGCCGAAAATTACCTCCGTATATTTGTGCGCCTTACTCTGGTAATCGCCGGAGAAGTTCAGGTCGATATCCGGCTCTTTGTTTCCCTTAAAGCCAAGAAACGTCTCGAATGGGATATCATGACCCTCCTTTTTCATCTTTGTGCCGCATTTCGGACAATCTTTATCCGGCATATCGCAGCCGGACATACCAGAGAATTTTTTTACGTCTTCCGAATCAAAATCACTGTAATGGCAGTGCGGGCAGATGTAATGAGGGCTGAGCGGATTCACCTCCGTGATACCGGACATCGTCGCGACAAAGGACGAGCCAACCGAGCCACGTGAGCCAACCAGATAGCCATCTGCATTCGATTTCCACACAAGCTTCTGGGCGATGATGTACATAACCGCAAACCCATTCGAAATGATGGAATTCAGCTCCCGCTCCAGCCGCTCCTCCACGACAGGCGGAAGGGTTTCTCCATAAATTTCATGTGCTTTTTCATAACACAGGCTGCGCAGAATCTGGTCAGAGTGTTCGATGACCGGCGGACATTTATCCGGCCGTACCGGAGAAATTTTTTCGCACATATTTGCAATTTTCACGGTGTTCGTGATGACAACCTCATGCGCTTTTTCTTCCCCGAGGTATGAAAATTCCTCCAGCATCTCCTCTGTCGTGCGCAGGTAAAGCGGTGCCTGATCGTCTGCATCTTTAAAGCCCTTGCTCGCCATGATGATCCTGCGATAGACTTCATCCTTCGGATCGAGAAAATGAACGTCACACGTCGCTACGACCGGACGATTGTAGCGTTCGCCAAGCTCCACAATGCGGCGGTTCAGATTTTTCAGGTCGTCTGCCGTCTTGCGGTCCTCATAATCCTCACGAGTCATAAACATGTTGTTGCCAAGCGGCTGAATCTCCAGGTAGTCATAAAAGTTGACCAGCCTTGCGATCTCCGGCTCCGGAGCATCGCGCAGCAGCGCACGGTAAAGTTCTCCCGCCTCGCAGGCGGAGCCAAGAATCAGTCCCTCCCGGTACTTCTGAAGCATACTTTTCGGCACACGCGGCCGACGGTTGTAATACTGCAGATGTGACCAGGAGACGAGCCGATAGAGATTAACTCTTCCGATATCATTTTTTGCCAGAATGATCGCATGGTACGTCGGCAGTTTTTTGATCTGGGATTCTGAAGAGCGCCCCAGTGCGTTGAGTTCTTCCAGTGTCTCGATATCCTGCTTTTCCAGCATTGTGATAAACTTTTCAAAGATTTCTGCTGTACATCCCGCATCATCGACGGCACGGTGATGATTTTCCAGCGAGACGCCAAGTGCTTTCGCCACCGTATCCAGCTTGAAACGGTTCAGCTGCGGCAGCAGCACACGCGCCATCGACACGGTATCTACGACGGTCTTCTCACACGGCAGTCCAAGCCGTCTGCAGTTCTCCTCGATAAAACTCATATCAAAGGAAGCATTGTGTGCCACCATGATGCACCCTTCGCAGAATTCCATAAACTGCGGCAGGATCGTCTCGATCGTCGGTGCGGACATGACCATCTCATCATTGATGCTGGTCAGTTCCTCAATCCGAAACGGGATTGGAACCTTCGGATTAACAAAGGTGCTGAATTTATCGGTGATTTTCCCGTCTATAACCTTTACTGCGCCGATCTCAATGATCTGATTCTGTACGCAGGAAAAGCCTGTCGTCTCCAGGTCAAAGACCACAAAGGAATCATGGATCGACTGTCCCTGTGTGTTTACAGCGATCTCCTTTAAGTCATCCACGAGATAAGCTTCCATTCCATAGATCACCTTAAAATCATCGTTTCGCGAGATGGTATGGTTGGCATCCGGGAATGCCTGTACTGCACCGTGATCGGTGATCGCCAGTGCAGGATGTCCCCACTCCTTCGCCCGCTTTAAGATCGCAGAGACCTCCGAAACACCGTCCATATCACTCATTTTCGTATGGCAGTGCAGTTCCACGCGCTTCTCCGGGTAGGTATCGACGCGTTTTTCCCGGAAATCCGGGATTTTTTTCATGCCGGTCACATTTCCGATCGAAAGCTGGCTGTCATACCGGTCGATCGTTGTCACACCGCTTAACTTGAAAAATGCCCCTTCCTTGATGATGCCTTTCAGCTCTTCTGCCTGCTCGTTCTTCACAAACATTTTCACTGTAATGGTATCGGTAAAATCCGTGATATTAAAGATGAGCAGTGTCTTTGCGATACGAAGTTCCCGTGCTTCGAAAGAAAGCACCTGACCGCGGATCGTCACGCCGCCGATTTCGCCGGTGATCTGCTCAATTTCCATCGGCTCGCCTTCGACATCGCGTCCGTAGATAACATCCGGATCGTCGGATTTTTTTTGTCCAAACCGGTCGCCTGAAAAAAAGGTGTTCCGCTTTTCGCCCATTTTTTTTCCGGCAGTTTCCTCCGCCTTTGGCTTCTGCGGCACCTCCTTTGGCACAGTCGGTTTTTTTTCGGTGCTTTTTACTTCACCGGACGCTTCAGCGGCCTCCGTTTTCTGTCTGCTCTCTTCTCCCTTTGCAGCTGCATACTGTTTGGCGATTGCAGCGACCTCCTGCTCCAGCTCCAGGTCAGCATTTTTTCTCCGTCTGCTCACCGGCGGCTCCACCCGCTTTGTCGAGACGTGAAAATCCAGCCCGCACCGCTCACAGAAAACCTTCTCAAGAATTTCCAGAAGCTCCTGCTCCTTGCCATCTGCAATCACGGTATCCGGCACTTCAAGACAGAGCGTATCGGGCGCTGTAAAAATCTTTTTCGAATCATGCATCAGACTGTAGAGCAGCGCATTATAATTTTTCAGTTCCAGCAAAATGCTCGATTCATAGACCGGCATCAGATTCTGAGGCGTATACTGTTTCGACAGATGAAATTTTTCGATGATTTTCACCGTTATTTTTACATCAGAAAAAAGCTGGTCCATAATCGCCTGTTCCAGCTCAAATATATGTTTTTTAAAAATCAGTTTTTCACTTTCCAGAAAAATCCGCATAAAATCCCGGTCACGGTTTAATGTGACCCGGTCTATGCGGGCAAATTCCAGAAGTCCTTTTAATTCATCCGACAGGTCAAGTGTCGGGAAAACTTCCATAAATGATTTTTGCAATAAAATCGACTCCTATGACTCCTGTTTCTTCTCCCAGTTCAAAAGTTCTTCACGGAGCACCGAAAGAAGCTGATCTTCCGGCATCTTGCGGATGACCTCCCCCTTTTTGATCAGCAGTCCTTCCCCTTTGCCTCCGGCGATCCCGATATCTGCCTCTTTGGCTTCTCCCGGTCCGTTAACCACACAGCCCATGACGGCTACTTTCAGATCGAGCGGAATATCTTCTACCATGTTCTGCACCTGGTTTGCCAGTCCGATCAGATCGATCTGTGTCCGTCCGCAGGTTGGACAGGATACTACTTCAATCCCGCCTTTTCGAAGACCAAGCGTCCGCAGGATCATTTTCGCAGATTTTACTTCCTCAAGCGGATCACCAGTCAGAGAGACGCGAATCGTATCGCCGATTCCCTGATACAGAATGATTCCAAGTCCGATCGCTGATTTGATATTGCCGGAATAAAGCGTTCCGGCTTCTGTGATACCGACGTGAAGCGGATGATCGGTCTTCTGCACAAGTGCTTCATGTGCTTTTGCGCACATCATTACGTCCGAAGACTTGATGCTGATGACCAGATTGTCATACCCCATATCCTCGATCACGGCACACTGGCGCAGCGCACTCTCTGCAAGTCCTTCTGCGGTCACACCATGATCGCGCTCCACGATCTCTTTTTCCAGAGAACCGCTGTTGACCCCGACCCGGATCGGGATCTGCCGTTCCTTTGCCACATCCACGACGGCACGCACACGCTCCGTACTGCCGATATTTCCCGGATTGATCCGGATCTTGTCCGCTCCCGCTTCCATCGCAGCGATCGCCAGACGATAATCAAAATGAATATCCGCCACAAGCGGAATTGTGATCTGTTTTTTGATCTCCGAAAGTGCGTGTGCCGCTTCCATCGTCGGCACCGCACAGCGGATGATGTCGCATCCCGCTGCAGC
Source organism: Lachnospiraceae bacterium (assembly GCA_902363665.1). Lineage (GTDB taxonomy): Bacteria > Bacillota > Clostridia > Lachnospirales > Lachnospiraceae > Choladousia. The sequence continues at coordinate 261,990 of CABJAW010000003.1, forward strand.
AAGACGGTTAATCTGGTTTACCGTTGCCTCGACATCTTCTGTTTTTGTATTTGTCATGGACTGGATCAGCACCGGATTCCCTCCGCCGATCACTCGATTCCCGATTTTTACTGTTTTTGTATGGTCACGATACATAATATCATCCTCCTGCTGTGGCTCCTGACGGCATGGAACCATCTGCTTCTTTTTACTCTTCTGATTCAAGCGGAATAAATACCCGGCTTGAAACAGTCTCTGCCTGTGTTTTTGCCGCAACGATTGCCTCCTCGCAGAACGTTTCCTGTGCATTTACCAGCACTTTTCCACGCTTGTCGATCTTCTCGTAGACGCCGGACGGCTGCAGGATGTGCGCTTTTACATTGTCATCCAGCTGGACCTGCAGGATATGGCGCACCTTTTCCCGAAGCACGGGATCTTCCACCGGGAACATGATCTCCACACGTTTGTCCAGGTTACGCGGCATCCAGTCCGCACTGCCCATATAGAACTCCTCATTTCCACCGTTGCGGAAATAAAAAATCCGGGCATGCTCCAGGAAATTTCCGACAATGGAACGCACATGGATCGTCTCACTGACACCCGGGATACCGGTCTTTAAGCAGCAGATGCCGCGGATTATAAGGTCGATCTCCACCCCTGCTGCGGATGCTTCATACAGTGCAGCGATGATTTCCTTATCGCACAGGGAATTCATCTTTGCAACGATCCGTGCCGGCTCATGGTTTCTGGCATGCTCCGTTTCCCGGCGGATCAGACGCATAAACGTGTCGCGCAGCCACAGTGGTGCAAGCACAAGGCGATTCCAGTTTTTCGGCTCAGAATAGCCGGAAAGCATATTAAATACGGCGGTCGCATCCTCTCCGATCGGTTCAGAACACGTCAAAATGCCACAGTCCGTGTACAGCTTTGCCGTAGAATCGTTGTAATTTCCGGTGCCGAGATGGACATAGCGGCGAATGCCATCCTCCTCTCTTCGCACGACAAGCGTAATCTTGCTGTGTGTTTTCAGTCCAAGCAGACCGTAAATAACGTGACAGCCTGCCTTTTCCAGCATTTTTGCCCAGATAATATTGTTTTCCTCATCAAAGCGTGCTTTCAGCTCGACCAGCACCGAAACCTGTTTTCCATTTTCCGCCGCCTGTGCAAGCGCTGCAACGATCGGTGAATGGCCGCTGACGCGGTACAGCGTCTGTTTGATCGCCAGCACATCCGGATCGACTGCCGCCTGCTTTACAAACTGAACAACCGGATCAAACGTCATGTATGGATGATGCAGAAGAATATCTCCGCGGCGGATCTGTGTGAAAATATCCTCCTCGTCGTTCATACCCGGCACCGGCTGCGGCTGATACGGCTTGTAACGGTGCTCATCCATGCCTTCCATTCCGTACAGCTTCATCAGGAACGTCAGATCCAGCGGCCCGTTGATCCGGTAAATATCGTCTTCTTTTACATCAAATTCCTGCTTCAGGATCTTGAGCAGCTTCGGATCCATCTTATCCTCGATCTCCAGGCGGATGACCTCGCCCCACTGGCGCTTTTTCAGCTGCTTCTGGATTTCCTTTAACAGATCTGCCGCATCTTCCTCATCAATCGGAAGGTCTGCGTTCCGCATGATCCGGTATGGATGTGCACAGACCACATCGTAATTGAGAAACAGTCTGGAAATATTGCGCTCGATCACTTCTTCCAGCAAAATGACACATTTCTGGCCATCCTCGCCGTCCGGCAGACGGATAATCCGCGGAAGCACTGAAGGAACCTGAACCGTTGCAAATTCCACCTGATCCTTTTCCTGTTCTTTTTCGGCCTTTTTTGAGATCAGGGCACCGATATTCAGGGTCTTGTTCCGGATCAGCGGAAACGGTCTGGACGAATCCATTGCCATCGGCGTCAGCACCGGGTAAACATTCTCTTCGAAGTAGCGGTCTGCCGCCTCTGCCTGTGCGGGTGTGAGTTGCTCATGCTCCGTGACGACCTCCACCTTGTTCTGCTTGAGCACCGGAAGCAGCGAACGGTTGTAGGTCGTATACTGGAGATGTACCAGTTCATGTGCTTTCTTTGCAATCTTTTCCAGCTGCTGGGACGGTGTAAGCCCGGCAATGTCTTTTTTGTTGTATTTTGCATGAACCATGTCCTTCAAAGAAGCGACACGGATCATAAAAAATTCATCCAGATTAGATGAAGTAATACTCAGAAATTTCAGCCGTTCCAGAAACGGAAGTGATTTGTCTCTTGCCTCATACAGTACGCGGCTGTTGAAATCAAGCCAGCTCAACTCACGGTTGGTATAATATTCCGGTTTTTCAAAATCTGCAACTGCCATGATACGTCCCCCTTAATATCCCTTTTTCTGCCGGATTACCGGATGCACATTGAATACTTCCTCGAAAAATTCCGTTTTTTCCTGGAAGGAACCGATTTCCAGGGAAAGATCCTCCTGCGAAGCTACCGTCACACGCAGCTCATGATCTTTGAGCGTTACGGTCACATCCTTACATTTCTGCCGGTGTGTGCGGTCCATCGCATTTACGATCCGCAGGATCGCCGTCATCTTCGCAATAATCAGATATTCTTCCTTGGAGAGATCCGCTTTCTCTGCCAGCTCCGTATAGTAAACAAACGGACTTGTATTAAACTTGACGGTATAGGCGATCATCTCACGCTCCGAATGAGACAGCCCGATGATCTCGGTCGCCATGATAATATTAAAAGCACAGTCAGAAACATCCTCCAGGCTGATGAACTTGCCGCAGTTGTGCAGGATCACGGAAATCTGCAAAAGCAGCCGCTCCCGGTTTCCCATGCCGTGCACCTTTTTCATCTTGTCGAACACGGCAAGTGCGATACTCTCCAGATTTTTCACGTGTGATTGACTGCACTTGTAACGCTTGGAAATGCTGCGTGCCGCCGCAATGATATCTTCCTCAAAATTATGGCCGTTCTGAATGTAGCCATGCTTAACGCCATACTCATAGGCGAGACCATCCCCCATGTTGAAGCCCGGCAGCCATACGGTGTCCACACCAAAATTCTCCATCAGAGTCTGACAGAATAAAACGGAGGTCGCCAGCTCATCGCAGCCGTCCTGCGGAATCTGAAACAGATCCGCGATTTCCTCTGGCTTTTTGCCGCTGATCTTTCTGTATACTTTTTCAAATTCACTCTTTTCCATCGCGCTGATCTTCTTTTTTCCCTTTTCCGTCGGCTTCAGGATTTCCAACAGATTTCCGCCGACCACGATCAGATTCTTGATCTGACGGTCTTTCTGGTAAAGCTTGTTAAACCCGGAAAGTTCATGCTCCAGAACTTCTTTTACCATGTGTTCAAAATGGCTGCTGTTTTTTTCCAGAGGGGTGAGACGTTCGCGGATCGTGATACTGCCGACGCGGATATTCTGCGTTGTAATCAGCTTATCTTTGTCAAACAGGGAAATCTGCATACTGCTTCCCCCGATGTCAACAATCGCCGCCGGATTCTGGATGATCGACTCAAACTCATCTGTCACGGAAGCGATCGACTGATAGTCCACAAACCGCTGCTCTGAATTGCTGAGCACATCAATGGAAAGTCCCGTCTGCTTTTCAATGTAATCCCGCATGATCAGCATATTTCGTGATTCACGGAATGCGCTGGTTGCACAGGCGCGGTACTCTGTCACCCGGTAACCGTTCATGATCCGTTTAAAGTCACGCAGGACTGCGCAGAGTTCCTCCACGTTCTTGCTGCTGATCCGACCGGTTGTATAGGCATCCAGCCCAAGATTCAACCGCGTTGCCACCCAGTCAATCTCTTTCATTGATTTTCTTGACGTATACTCGAAAATCTTCATTTCTGTCACAGCTGATCCAATGCTGATCGCTGCAAACGTCTTCACTGCCATAAAGGCCTCCTTTTTTTGCTGATACTCACTCGCCTTTTTGCTGTCCGAGGAGATAATCGATGAACTGCTGCGCTGTTCTTCCGGAAAGTCCGCCATGGCTGAGTTCCCACTTATTTGCTTCTAAGAGCAGCGTCTCTTCCGGCATCTCAATGCCGTTTCGGCTCGCCAGAGAACGGACAATTTCCTGAAACTGCTTTTTATCCGGCGAACCGAAGTAGATCGTGACACCAAACCTGGATACAAGGGAAAGCTTTTCCTGAATCGTATCGTTGGAGTGGAGATCGCCGTATGCCTCCTCGTTGTCGCGAAACGTTTCTTTGATCAGATGCCTGCGGTTCGAGGTGGCATAGATCAGAATATTTTCCGGCTTCTTTTCCAGTCCGCCCTCAATGACTGCCTTCAGGTACTTGTATTCGATCTCAAATTCCTCAAAGGAAAGATCGTCCATATAAATGATGAATTTGTAATTCCGGTTCTTGATCTGCGCAATCACCTCGTTCAGATCCTGGAACTGATGCTTGTAAATCTCAATGATCCGAAGCCCCTGATCATAGTAACGGTTCAGGATCGCCTTGATGCTTGAGGATTTTCCGGTACCCGCATCGCCGAACAGAAGGCAGTTGTTCGCCCTTCGCCCCTGTACGAACGCTTCCGTGTTATCGATCAGCTTCTGCTTTGCGATCTCATATCCAACAAGGTCTTCCAGATTGACATGCCGGATATTCGTGATCGGTTCGATCCGCACGCCGCTCTCATCATGTGCCACCCGGAATGCCTTATGCAGTCCAAGCGTACCAACGCCAAATTCCCGGTAAAATTCCACCATGCTTTCCGTGAATCCTTCCAGTGTATCTGCAGCGGCAAGCTCTTTGCTCAGCGAGCAGATCCGGTCACGGATGCGGTGATTAAACAGCTTTCCTGAAGTCTCCTCCCGTCTGTAGCGAAGCAGTTCCTCAAAAAATCCGGCCTGCAGTGTACGCTCCAGGTCTGTGAAATCGTAAGCGAACAGTTCACGGAAAATTGCAAAGTCGTGACGTGCCAGATTTAAAAGACTGCAGTCGGAAATACCACGGATCTCACAGGCGGTGCTGAAACTGTTTTCATTGTTGACGAGCAGAAACGTCAGATAAGTCTGCCACAGATTTTGTTCAAATCCATACTGCGCTGCAAGCTCGATCAGCTCATGCATACAGGAGAAAAAACGCTCCCTCACTTCTTCGGTGCATTCTTTTTGATTAAAATGCTCCATGATCCACGTCATATCTTCCAGTACTTTTCCATTTTCAAAATTGCGATATAAAATTAATTCTCTGATGTCTGTCATAATCAATCTGTCCTGCCTTAGTAATTTCCAAGAATTTTCATATTGATTGCTTCTTCACGAATGCCGCGGAGTGCATTTTTCACTGCACTGTCATTTAAGTTGCCCTCAAAATCGACAAAAAAACGGTATTCCCAGTTTCTTCCGTAAATCGGGCGGGACTCTACTTTATTCATATTGAGGCCGTTGTAAATGATATGTGACAGCACGTTGTAAAGAGAACCGCTCGAATGCGGCGTCTCAAAACAGATACTGATCTTCGTCGCGTCTTTTCGGAAGATCCGCTGATTGGTCACCACGATAAACCGTGTCGAATTTTTTTCGTTATAATAAATATGCTCTTCCAGTACGTCAAGCCCGAATACCTGCGCAGCAAATTTGCTTGCAACTGCCGCCTGTGTCTTATCACTCTCCTCAGCAATCTTCTTTGCTGCCAGCGCCGTATTGTCATACGGAACCTTGCGCCACTCTGGATGGCGGTCCAGATATTCCTCGCACTGTGCCAGGGCCTGGGAATGGGAATAGACAGTCTTAATGTCCGAAAGCTTCGCCCCCGGTAGGCCAAGCAGCGCATGCTGACATTTCACGATCTGCTCTCCGACAATATAATTTTCGAAATTTACAAGCAGGTCATAATTGTCTGCCACGATCCCGGCAGAAGAATTTTCAATCGGAAGCACCGCATAATCTGCGGCACCCTCTGCGATCGCCTCCATCGCATCGCGGAATGAACGGACATGGAAACAATTCACATCGTCCCCAAAATAAGCACGCATGGCCGCATGGCTGTAAGCGCCCTCCACCCCCTGGTAAACGACACGGATATTTGTGCGGTCAATGTCATCCACCGCAATGAACGGCAGACGGCCGGAGGCTCCGTTTTGCGCAAGCAGCTGGTACTGCAGCTTCCGGCTCATGGACATGATCTGCTGAAACAGTTCCTCCACGCCGTGGCGGTTAAAATCATTGTGTGCCATCGCTTTCAAAGATGCGAGCTTTGCCTGCTCCCGCTCTTTGTCAAACACTTTTTTCCCAATAGAAATTTTATACTTTGCAACGTCTGCACTGATCTGCATCCGCTGCTCAAACAATTCTACGATCTGTTTATCTACTGCGTCGATCTGCTCACGCAGCTGTGTCAAATTTTTCATCTGTAACTCCTCATTGTTTTATTTCTGCCGGATTATGCCATACCAGGATCTGGTCTCTGCAGGTCACCTCATAGTTCTACAGATATTTTATGTCATCGACTTCCGCCAAAAATTCCCCGGCATTTTTATTCTACCATACTTTCTCTCAGGAAAACACCGTAAATTTCATAGATTTTTCGCTTCTTTTCCCCATAAAGCGATCCTGTGTAAACTTCTGCAAACCAACGTAAAACAGACGTAAACTCTGATAAAATCAGCGTAACACAAGACAATTTCCGGTAATCAGCTTCAAAGACGCGGTCGTCCCCAGGACTTCCCTCTGCATAACCTCTGTCAAATTGGTCAATACTGAAAGCAGAAACGTGTGGCTGGAGGATGTATGATGAAATCGAACTTTATTAAATGCGGCATGATCGGATGGTGCCTCGAGGTGGCGTGGACCGGGCTTGGATCGCTTCTGCGCCATGATCCGAAGCTGACCGGTGTCTCATCCCTGACCATGTTTCCTATCTATGGCATGGCCGCCCTCGTTGCCCCGGCGTACCGCTATCTGCGAAAATACCGGTTCTACATCCGCGGGCTCATCTATATGACCGGTATTTTTACGGTGGAATACGTCACTGGCCGTATCCTGCAGCGGTATCATTGCTGTCCATGGAATTACAGCAGTGCACCTCTGCAGATTAACGGTGTGATCCGCCTTGACTATGCACCTTTATGGTTTTTGACCGGACTTTTCTATGAAAAAATAATCGCATCGCCCAAAGAATGAAACGGCCCCACATCGTCAAAGACGCCGTCCCGTGCTTCACGCGTGTGAAGTTCGGTACGGCGTCTTATTTTTGTCCGCTTTCGTATGAATCTGCCATATCTGCCCGTCTCCTACTCCAGGTGCTTCAGTGCTTCTTCCATCGCATCCAGATCTTCCTTTTCATTTGGACCGGTGCAGCGAAGCTCAATCTGTGACCCACATGGAATTGATGCTGCCAGAATATTCAGCAGGCTGCGCGCATTGATAATATTATACTCATAAATAATCTCTACTTTGGAACTGCAATGCTCCGCTGCCTTTACGAGCACACCAGCCGGTCTGATATGAAATCCGGACGGATTCGATACGGTTACCATTCTGCTGACCATAATCATCCTCCTTATTTTTATACATTATTGATATCATCATAGTATATACTTCGAGTAATTTCAACATTTTTACTGATTGTACGCGTTTTTATCCAATGTTTTTACAATTTCTTAACATTTTAGTTTCAATTCGTTTTCTTTCTCCTTTTTTCGATCCCAGTCTGTACATAATCAGAAAATTACGTTATCATATTCTTATCGCTTAACGCCAGATAAAATTTCTGAAGCAACCATGATTCTAATCGTTTGCTTAAAAGGAGGCCCATATGAAACTGATCATTATCCGTCACGGAGATCCGGACTACTCGATCGATTCTCTGACTGAAAAAGGCTGGAAAGAAGCCGAATATCTTGCCGACCGCATCGCAAAGCTCGATGTAAAGCAGTTCTACGTTTCCCCGCGCGGGCGGGCAAAAGATACCGCATCTCTCACCCTGCAAAAAATGAACCGCACCGCAATTGAATGTGAATGGCTGCGAGAATTTGCTCCGGTCATTGACCGTCCGGACCGTCCAAACTCTCCGGTATGCTGGGACTGGCTTCCGGGTGACTGGACAAAAGAAGAGGATTTTTACCGTTATGACCGCTGGACCGAAGTCGCAGCGATGAAAAACGGTCATGTAAAAGAAGAATACGACTGGGTGTGCAAAAATCTCGACGACCTGCTTGCATCATACGGTTACATGCGTGACGGACATCTCTACCGCGCGGAGCAGCCAAATACTGACACGATCGTTTTCTTCTGCCATTTTGGGCTTGGCTGCGTCCTGATCAGTCATCTGATCGGTGTCTCCCCGATGGTACTCTGGCATGGTCTGTGCGCGGCACCAACTTCGGTTGCCACGCTCGTCACGGAAGAACGCAGAAAAGGAATTGCAAGCTTCCGGATGGGGAGCTACGGCGATATCTCCCATCTCTATGTGAGGGATGAGCCGCCTGCCTTTTCTGCGAGGTTCTGTGAGTGTTATGATAATCAGGAGGAGCGGCATGACTGATTTTCCAGGTCTGCTCGCCGATTGCCTGACTCGGTTAAAATGATTTCACCGGAAATGCCGGATCACGATCTGGAGTGTCTTTCTGCCCTGATATTCATTGATGGACGGATAATACGTGACATCCAGCGCGGTCCGGTTTTCTTTGCCCCAGAAAAGCTTCTGTACTTCGTTTTCCCCGTACTTCCCGATCAGATGAGTGCGCAGCACCTCCGGATCCCCAAAATAAAGTGCCTCCATCTGGCAGCCGGTCCGGTTCATCACCTGCAGCTTTACGGCTCTTGCGTTTTTTCCAATCACACGGGCAGATAACAGCTGCAGATTCCGCTCAGCAAAGAGTGGTTTTTCATTTCCCTTTCCAAACGGCTCCAGAATAGAAAGCTCTTTGATCAGATGCTCCGAAATGTAATCGATCGGCATCGGCACATCGATCATGACTTTTTCCGCCATGTCATCGTCTGTCAGTGTACAGTTTTCATTTAATCTGCGCCGCATCTCCGTAATCCGGGACTGTTCTAATGAAAATCCCGCCGCCATCGGATGACCGCCAAATTTCAGAAACAGATCCTGGCACTTTACCATCTCCTCAAACATAGAATATGCTTCGATCGACCGACCGGAACCTTTCGCTGAAGTTTCGCCGTCTGTCACGACAAATGTCGGCTTGCCGTATCTCTCCCGCAGCCGTCCGGCTACAATTCCGGCAATGCTCTCATGACAGTGCGGCAGATACACAACCAGCACCCGATCTGATTCCCGCGGACCTTCCGGATCATTTCCCTTTTCGATCATTACAGTTGCTTCTTCTACCGCGTCCAGCGTCAACTGCTTCCGCTCATCATTGAGTACTTTCAGCTGCTTTGCAAGCTGCTGCGCCTCCGCCTCATTCTCTGCAAGAAGAAGCCGAAGAGAACGCTTTGCCGTGTCCAGTCTGCCGCTTGCATTGATGCATGGGCCAAGAATAAAACCAATGTGGTAAGACTGAAGGGTAGATGGATCGAGATCATTTGCCTGAATCAGAGCGCGCATGCCATAATTTTCTGTTTCACGCAGCCGTTTTAATCCTTCCTTTACCAGAATCCGGTTCTCGCCATCGAGATCCATCACGTCCCCGACGGTCGCAAATCCGACAAATTCCAGGTATTCTCCTGCTTCCTCCAAAATGCCAAGCAGGCGGTAAAGCTCGCATACAACTTTCCATGCCACCGCTGCGCCGCACAACTTTTTATAGGGATAGGGGCAGAATGGCTGCTTGGGATTGACGATCTGATCAGCAGGCGGAAGCAGATATGTTCGCTGATCCCGCTCAGAAGTGACACGTACGGCATGTTTTTTTCCGGTTTCTTCTCCCTCCCCGGCAAAAAGCGGCTCATGGTGATCCGTCACCAGTACCGTCATGCCGCACTCTCTCGCATAAGCGATTTCTTCGATTGCCGAGATGCCATTGTCGCAGGTCAGGATCGTATCTACGCCTTCCTCCGACGCATACCGCAGCAGATCGACATTCAGCCCATATCCATCTTTCATCCGATCCGGGATCTCATAATCCACTACCGCGCCGCAGCGGCTCAGTGCGCGGTACAGAATATACGTAGCATTGACTCCATCAATATCATAGTCACCGATAATCCGGATTTTTTTCTTTTCTGTGATTTTATCTTTCAGAATCTGTGCCGTCCTGGTGCAGCCCTTCAGCCTGGAAGGATTGCCAAGCCGGACAAGTGAGCCGTGCAGGTATTCTTCCACTGCCGTGTCCCCAACCACATCCCGGTTGCGGATCAGGCGTGCCGTCACCTGATCAATTCCAAATTTTGCGGCAATTGCCTGAAAATTCGCTTTCTTTGCCGCAACAAACCATTTTTCTTTCATACGTACTCTCCGCTTCGCTACTTGCTTGACTCGTGTCAAAGCGGATATTCGCAATCCGCTTCGCTACTTGCAGGATCATAAGGGATCCTCCCGCAAGCGGGTCCTTCCTTATGATATTTCATAACCGAGTAGCTGCTTTGCAGCTTATCAGGAGTGGCTTGTACCACTCCTGATACAAGCAAGTCCCCACCCACTGCTTATTGCTCAGCGCAATTGAAGCAGGGGACTTGCTTGACTCGGTTAAAAAGCGGCCCACCGCAAATTTTTTCTGCAGCAGCCCGCTTTTTATACTGGAGCATGTTTACAGAACGCTTTCTTCAAACATGCCCTGGATTTTTTCATTTTTACTTTGCAGTCTTTTTATCGGAATGTCTCTTCATCAGATACCACAGAACACCTGTGATGCATACAGAAGAATATCCGCCGGCGATAACGCCAACCATCAGCGGAAGGGAGAATTCCTTAATTGTAGCCACACCAAGGATGTAGAGAACTGCGACCATGACAAAGGTTGTGAAGGAAGTATAGATACTTCTCGTCAGTGTCTCTGTAATACTTGTATTTACTACGTCCTCGACTGCGGCATTCTTCATACTGGCCAGGTTCTCACGGATACGGTCGAAGATAACGATCGTTGCATTGATCGAATATCCGACAATCGTCAGCATGCAGGCGATAAACGTATTTCCGACGGAGATCCGCATGATCGCGTAGCACGCGAATACTACAAGAACGTCGTGCATCAGCGCGATAACCGCACTTCCTGCAAAGCGGATATCTTTAAAACGGAACCAGATGTAGATCAGAATACAGATCGCTGCTACGATTACGGCAATAACCGCATCTGTTCTCATCTCGTTGCTGACCGTTGAGGAAATGGTCTCAAACGTGATCGCCTTTTCTTCAATGCCGTACGCATCCTGAAGTGCCTTGGATACCTGCTCTCTCTCATCCAGGGAAAGTACGCGGGTCTTGATGTAAACATCATTTGTACCTGCAACCTTCTGCGTCTGGATTTCAGCGTCTCCGGTCACATTCTGGAACAGCGGCTTCACATCAGCGTCCAGCTGTGCGATGGAAAGATCTTCATTAAAAGTAACGCTTGTGGATGTACCGCCACGGAAATCCATGCTCAGGTTGAGGATACCATTTCCGGCTGCGGAATTGATGCCCATTGCCACCGGACCGGAAAGCAGAACAACCAGTGCGATCGCAAAGGTAACATGCCACTTTCCAACGAAGTTGATCGATTTTCTTGTTTTGGCTTTTCCGTAATACTTCTCATCCTTAAAGCCAAGTGCATAAAAAGATTTGATCAGCAGACGGGAGATCACCAGTGCGGTAAACATGGAAAGAAGGATACCAAGCGCCAGCGTCTGTGCAAATCCCTTTACACTTCCGGTACCCATTGCATTCAATACAAACGCTGCGATCAGCGTTGTGATATTGCCGTCCAGGATTGCAGAAAGCGCTTTTTTGAAACCACTCTGGATCGCACCCTGTACAGAAATTCCTGCTGCGATCTCCTCGCGGATACGCGCATAGATGATAACGTTTGCATCCACCGCCATACCGATGGAGAGAATGATACCTGCGATACCAGGAAGCGTCAGAGTCAGGTCAAACGCATTCAGGGTCAGAAGTATCAGAAGCGTATAAATAATCAGTGCGATACCTGCGCAGATACCCGGCAGTGCGTAAACAAAGATCATAAAGATGATAACGATAGCAAGACCGATTGCACCGGCAATCAGGCTCGTCCGGATCGCATTCTCACCAAGCTGTGCTCCGACTACATTGGAACGGATCTCCGTCAGTTCCAGAGAAAGGGAACCGATACGGATCGAGGAAGCAAGGTTCTGTGCCTCCTCTGCGTTTGCCATACCGGAAATAATCGCGGTACCACCGGTGATTGCCTCGTTGACACGCGGTGCGCTGATGACATTGTCATCGTAAACGATCTGGATCACGTTTCCGACATTCTCACTCGTTGCATCCGCAAATGCCTTCGTACCATCCTCAGTCAGCTCCAGCTGTACGACAAACTCACGGTTGCCCATATTATCCTGCTGCTGTTTTGCCTCTGCATTTGCAACCTGATTACCGGTCAGGACAACGGTACCGTCCGTCAGACGGAATTCCAGGGAACCCGGTTTGCCAAGCTCTTCCAGGATCGCGTTTGCGTCGCTCACACCCGGGATTTCGATATTGATCCGGTTGGAACCTTCCTGATAGACCTGAGCCTCAGTACTGTACCCCTGTACACGCTGCTGCAGCTTGTAAATTGTGTCACTCATGTCTTCCGCAGACGGATCTTCATCTCCGGAAGCCTCATAGGTGATGCTGACACCACCGGAAAGGTCCAGGCCGAGAATGATATTTCTCATTGCGCCCGTCCCCGTCTTGCCGATACCGATCGTTACCGTGTATGCCAGAAAAATGGTGATAACGGCCAGCAAAACAAGACTGATTTTTGCCTTTTTCTTGTTCATGATCTTCTCCTTTTGTTCTATTTTTACTGCTGCTCCGTGTCAGCGAGCGCAGCCTTGATCATGATCGCGCACTCAACCCGCTTTCTCTGAAGCTCACAGCCAAGATCGTAAGCATCCTGAATCGTTCCGTGGAAGTTGTACGAATTTGCCGCACAGCCGCCGCTGCAGTAGAATTTTGCAAAACAGTTTCTGCATTTTTCTTTCGTATAGACGTTGCAGCACTTGAACTCATCAACGATATCCTTTCGGACAATACCCTCGTCCACATTTCCCATCAGGTACTTTTCCTGTCCGACGAACTGATGGCATGGGTAAAGATCTCCCCACGGTGTTACCGCCAGGTATTCTGTACCCGATCCGCAGCCGGAAAGGCGCTTGTACACACACGGTCCTCCTGTCAGATCGATCATAAAGTGGAAGAACGTAAAGCCTCTGCCTTCCTTTTCTCTTTTTACCATCTCTGCTGCGAGGCGGTCATACTCAGAAAAGATCTTCGGAAGATCCTCCTCCTTCAGCGCATATTCTTCCGTATCCGCTGCAACCACCGGCTCAACAGAAATCTGATCGAATCCCTCGTCCGCGAAATGGAGTACATCCTCTGCGAAATCCAGATTGTGATGCGTAAACGTACCACGCACATAATACTGCTTCTGGTCTCTGCTGTCCGCAAACTTTTTGAACTTCGGAAGCACCAGATCATAGCTTCCCTTTCCGTTGCGGAACGGGCGCATATAATCGTGCACTTCTTTTCTTCCGTCGATACTCAGCACGACGTTTGCCATCTCTTTGTTGCAGAATTCCATGACTTCATCATTTAAAAGTACACCGTTTGTCGTGAGGGTAAAACGGAACTTCTTGTCATGGATCTTTTCCTGTTCCCGTCCGTATGTAACCAGATCTTTGACAACCTGCCAGTTCATCAGAGGCTCTCCGCCGAAGAAATCGACCTCCAGGTTGTGACGGTTGCCGGAATTGGCGATCAGGAAATCAAGCGCCTTCCTGCCAACCTCAAAACTCATCAGCGCACGGCGGCCATGGTACTCTCCCTCTTCTGCGAAACAGTACTTACAGGCAAGGTTGCAGTCGTGCGCGATGTGCAGGCACAGTGCTTTCACAACGGTCGGACGTGCCTTGTAGTCAAAAATCGCTTTTTCATAGATATCTTCTGTAAAGAGTACACCGGCATCTTTCAGCTCCCGGCATTCCTCCAGCGCTTCTTTTATCTCTTCAACTGGATACTTGTCTTTCAGCAGTGCAGCCGTTTCCACTTCGGTCTTACCGCCATCCAGCAGCGCAATGGCATCGTACACAAGGTCATCAACCACATGTACGGAACCGCTGTTTACATCCAGCACGATGTTATATCCATTATTTTTATACTGATGGATCACATCAAAACTCCTCTCTTTTACTCACATAAAAAAACCTGATACCCGAACCTCTGATATCAGGCAGTGATTTTTTGCCCAGGTATTTCCCGGTGATAAAGGATAAGCAGCGAAGCATCTCCGCTGCCTATCTCCATACTGCTTTGCTTATTTATGCTCGCAGGTCTGATTTCCTACGGTGCAGGATGTCTTACATGCTGACTGGCAGGATGTCTGGCACTCGCCGCAGCCGCCCTTTTTCAGTGTGTTCTGTAAAGATTTGGTATTCAGGGTCTTAATATGCTTCATATCTCTGTCCTCCTTATCGGTTATTCACGGCAAACGGGATTCCTCTCCCTTTTTGCTCTGCTTGCTATTGTAGCACAGAATTTTCAAAAATAAAAGAGGAAGATGAAAAAATTCACACCCGCATTGCGAACAGCCGCTTTCCCTGTTATACTGTGATTCACAGAGAAGACATTTCCACGCAACAACATGACTGGAGGATTCCCATGAAACTTCTTTTTCTTGGCGCAAGCAACACTGACTGCGGCCACTGCTTTTCCGAAGACAATCTCGGGTATGGATATGTGAAGATGGTGCATGATTTATTGCTACAGAAAGCACAGAAGGACTGCCCATCAGAAATGTCACTATCCACTTCGGATTCCTCTGTGCAAATCAAAGCAGATCATTCAGGTACGCCCGGCAACTTACCAAAAGGAATCTGTACTTCTACTGTCATAATAAACGGCGGCACGGATGGTTTTACCTTTCCGCGCATTCTCCGGAAATGGGAGCAAAGCTGGAAAAGAACTGCCTTTGATGCCGTGTTTATTCTTGGCGGCATCAATGAGGTCGGTGCGCTGATGGATTCCGGTATGGACGAAACATCACACAGGGTGCTGCTGCAGCGTTCTGCAGTTGCACTTTCCGCCCTGCTCTCCGGCCTTTCTGCATCCGGCTGCCCTCAGATTTTTGTGCTCGAGCCTTTTTTATTTGATACGCCGCAGTATCTGAAAAGCTGGATGGGGACGCTCGAGGAGGTACGGGGGATGATCCGGCAGACGGTGGCATCTGTTCTGCCTGCATTTTTTAGTTTATGTACCGATTCTGGCTTCCATGTGACTCCCGATCATATGTCTGCCGATGTCTCTCGGATTCAAACTGTTCAAAATAGTTTCTGCCGCATCCATCTGCTTCCAACGCAGCCGCTTCTTGACGATGCGGTACAAAGATCCGGAATCCAGGAGATCACAAAAGATGGGATTCATCTCGCACACGAAGGGCATTACGTCCTTGCAGAAATGATCGTAAAAAGTATATGGAGTACTTATGATATACAGCAAAGCTGATATTTGTACTTCTCCTTTTCAGGCCGACACCAAAAGGGCTGATGCGCCTAAATGCACCAGCCCTTATTTTTTGGTCTTGAAGTTCCACTTTTTTCCGTTTTAAGGAACTATGAAACTCTTTCCGCGTTTACCCCGGGGATTTCTTTATTCCTCTCCTGCCTTCTGGCGTGCCTCAATCTCACGCTCCTGAACATCACTCGGAGCCTGCTCGTAGCGTGCAAACTCATAGGAGTAGGTACCGCTGCCGCCTGTCATGGAGCGAAGCTGTGTCGAATAGCCGTACAGCTCGGACATCGGGATATCTGCCTCCACGATCGTATTGCCTTTATGATCCGGATTCATGCCGAGAACACGGCCTCTTCTCTTGTTGAGATCGCCCATGATATCACCGGTATACTTATCCGGAACGAGAACCTTCAAAGATGCGATCGGCTCAAGCAGAACCGGGCTCGCCTCCATGAAGCCCTTCTTAAACGCCTGTATTGCAGCTGTCTTAAATGCCATCTCAGAGGAATCTACCGGATGGTACGATCCATCGTACAGAACTGCCTTCACGCCGACTACCGGATATCCGGCAAGAGGACCCTTCGTCACAGATTCCTGAATTCCTTTTTCTACTGCCGGGAAATAGTTCTTCGGAACGGCTCCGCCGACTACTTCCTGTGAAAATTCGTATGCTTTCTCGAGATCGCCAAGCGGTGAGAAACGCATCTTAACGTGACCGTACTGACCATGGCCGCCGGACTGCTTCTTATACTTCGAATCTACATCAGAGCTCTTGCGGATTGTCTCACGGAATGCTACTTTCGGCTTCTCAAGCGTCATCTCTACCTTGTATTTAGACAGAAGCTGGCTTGCGATGATATCCAGATGCTGGTCGCCCATACCATAAAGAAGTGTCTGTCGGTTCTCACCGTCATTGACAACCTTCAAAGTCAGGTCTTCCTGTGCCATCTTCGCAAGAGCCTGTGCGATCTTATCTTCCTCGCCTTTTACTTTTGCGCGGTATCTCTTGTATGTATACGGTGTGGAAACCTCGATCTTTCCGTATGCGATCGGGTTTGCCTTTGTGGAGAGCGTATCGCCGGTCGATGCATTGAGTTTGCCGATCGCACCGATATCACCTGCGTGCAGCTCTTTTACTTCGATCGTACGGCTGCCTTCCAGAACGTAAAGCTTGCTGATGCGGTCCTCCGTATCCTTCGCTTCATTGTACAGCATATCATCACTCTTGATTACACCTGATGCAATCTTGATCAGGGAGTACTTACCGATAAACGGATCCACGATCGTCTTAAAGATAAACGCAGATTTTGCTTTTGCAAAGTTGTAATCTGCCTCAAAAATCTCCTTCGTCTTCATATTGACGCCGGCGATCTTTCTGGACTCCGGAGACGGCATATAGCTTACGATATCATCAAGCAGGATTACGATACCCTGAAGATTCAGGCTTGCACCCATTGTCACCGGCACGATCGAGCAGTCGCTGACATTTGAATGAAGCGCCGCCACAATCTCTGCCTCGGAAAACTCCTCGCCGCTGAAATAGCGATCCATAAGCTCTTCACTTGTCTCAGCAACTGCCTCAAGCAGATTCTCTCTGTAGCGCTCCAGATACTCTTTTGAGTAATCCGGGATGTCACACTCTACTTTCTCATTTTTATTTACGTATCTTCTTGCGGCCATCTTCACGACATTAACATAGCCGACAAATTTCTCATTCTCACGGATCGGAAGGAAGAGCGGTGCGATCTTCTTTCCATAAAGCTCCGTCAGCTTCTCCACTACTTCACGGTAGCTGGCGTTATCGTAGTCCATATTGGATACATAGAAGAATCTCGGAAGTTTATACTTTTCGCAGAGATCCCATGCCTTTTCCGTACCTACCTCTACGCCGTTCTTTCCGTTTACTACGATAATCGCTGCATCCGCTGCAGCCGCTGCCTCTTCTGCTTCGCCGACAAAGTCAAAATAACCAGGTGTATCCAGGATATTGATCTTTGTGTCGCCCCAGATGATCGGAATCATGGATGTGCTGATTGAGAACTTTCTTTTTACTTCTTCTTTATCGAAATCGCTGACAGTATTTCCCTCAGCTACGTTTCCCAGTCTGCTCGTAATTCCAGACAGATAAGCCATCGACTCAACCAGACTTGTCTTTCCTGCTCCCCCATGTCCCAGGATTACGACGTTACGAATTTTGTCTGTTGTGTAAACATTCATAGCTTTTTCCTCCAATACTAGTTAGTCCGTGGTCACATCTTTTCCACATGGCTACATTTTACTAAAATTTTTCGAATAATTCAAGCATTTTATTCAAATTTAACAATGTTTTTATTGCTTTTCTAAAATTCCATGGCAGTATTGCAGTGAAAAAGTGTTAAATGCAGAAACAATTTATTTAAAACACCCTTTGTTTTTTGTATTGTATTTTCTTTTCAGATTTTTAGAAATATTTTTATTCTTTAAAGTGTTAAATTAAATGTTTGACATACGGCGCACGGGATAGTAAAATTGGAGCAGTTCAAACTTTACCGGATGTTCCTTCCAAAGGCCGGAAAAGTTTTCGGAATATTCGTTTGAACAGTTCGCCTGGCGAATCTGTTTCAGAAAGGATTTTATTATGACACAAGAAACTTTTGGCTTTATCGGTCTGGGGCTGATCGGCGGTTCGCTCGCCAAAGCGCTGAAGCGTTCCAATCCCTCCTGCCGGATCATGGCCTACTCAAGAACTTCAACCACCACCGGCCTTGCGCTTTCCGAGCATGCGATCGATATCTGCTGCACCTCTGTCTCTGACCCACAGTTTGCAGCGTGTGACTGCATTTTTCTCTGCGCACCGGTCGATACCAACATTTCTGCCCTGCGCATTTTGAAAGATATTGTCCCGCCGGACTGCATTCTGACAGATGTCGGAAGTGTGAAGACAGACATCCACCGCGCCGCACAGGAAATGGGTCTTAACGGACGTTTTATCGGCGGTCATCCGATGACCGGTTCGGAAAAATCCGGTTTTGCCCATGCGCAGGCACATCTGTTTGAGAATTCCTACTATATTATCACACCGTCTGCCGATACTGTTCCGGAAAAGATTGACTGGTACAAAAAAATGGTCACCGGATTTGGCGCACTTCCAATCGTACTGAACTGCGAACAGCACGATTACGCGACCGCTGCAATCAGCCATCTTCCGCATCTCATTGCAGCGGCACTGGTCAACACCGTGCACGATCTCGATTCAAAGGACGAGATGATGAAATTACTTGCAGCAGGCGGTTTTAAAGACATCACCCGTATTGCGTCCTCTTCTCCGGAAATGTGGGAGCAGATCTGTCTGGAAAACCGTGCTAATATTTCAGATGTAATGGATACATTCGTAAAGCTGCTGGAAAATTCCAGAACAGCGATGAACGAAGGAAACGGCGCTGCCATCCATCAGATGTTTGACGATTCACGCAGCTACCGAAATTCCTTTTCTTCGCGTTCGCTTGGCAGCATCAAAAAAACGTTCCGTGTTTTCTGTGATATCATCGATGAGTCCGGAGCAATCGCCACGATTGCTACAACGCTCGCAGTAAACGGCATCAGTATCAAGAACATCGGTATCGTACACAGCCGTGAATTTGAAGAAGGCGTACTGCAGATCGAATTCTATGAGGAAGAACCATCACTTCAGGCGGCGCAGGTGCTGCGCCAGCACCACTATCAGGTATGGATCCGATAAAACTGTAAATGTAACTGTTCAGAGCCAAGCAAAATTTCATAAAACAGGCGGAAAATGCTTGCATTTTTAAGCCTGTTTTTGAAATTTTATTTGGCGGATACGCCACACCGACTAAATGCGTAGCATTTGGGAGGTTGGCTCTGAACAGTTACCTGTAAATAACATAATCCAGAGGGTATTTTATTATGATCATTGAAAAAAAAGAAGCCCTGCGCGGCGAACTCTGCGTACCGGGCGATAAATCCATCTCTCACAGAAGTGTCATGTTCGGCGCACTCGCCGACGGAAAAACGGAAGCAGAAAATTTTCTGACTGGCGCAGACTGCCTTTCCACAATCGCCTGCTTCCGGAAAATGGGAATCGAAATTGAACAGAATGGTACCTCCGTAAAAATTAACGGAAAGGGGCTGCACGGCCTTACCAGACCGAATGGAGTGCTCGATGCCGGAAACAGCGGCACGACCGTACGCCTTCTTTCCGGCATTCTCTCCGGTCAGTCTTTTGACAGTGTGCTGACCGGCGATACTTCCATCCAAAAACGGCCGATGAAGCGTGTCATCACGCCCCTTTCTATGATGAATGCCCGTATTGATTCCGTAAACGGGAATGGCTGTGCACCGCTTTCTATCAAGAGCAGCACACTTACCGGCATCCATTATCTTTCACCGGTTGCCTCCGCCCAGGTAAAATCCTGTATTCTTCTTGCAGGACTATATGCAGATGGCCCGACAAGTGTAACGGAACCTGCCGTCTCCCGCAATCATTCTGAGCTGATGCTGCGCTATTTTTGTGCGGATGTCAAAACAGAAGGAAGAACCTCAACAATTCTTCCAAATCCTCATCTGATCGGACAGAAAATTGAAGTACCGGGGGATATTTCTTCTGCTGCCTACTTTATCGCGGCGGCGCTTCTCGTTCCGGGCTCCGAGGTGCTTTTGAAAAACGTAGGAACGAATCCAACCAGAGACGGTATGCTGCGTGTCTGCCGGGCGATGGGGGCAGATATTGAACTTTTGAACGTGCGCAGTGACGGCGCAGAACCATACGCAGATCTTCTTGTGCGCTCCTCCTCCCTGCATGGCACCGTAATCGAAGGCGATCTGATTCCAACGCTGATTGATGAGATTCCGGTTCTTGCCGTTCTCGCTGCGTTTGCAGAAGGCACAACGATCATCCGGGATGCAGCAGAGCTTAAGGTCAAAGAATCAGACCGAATCGCTGTCATGACAGAAAACCTGACACGCATGGGATGTGAGGTCGAGCCGACCGAGGACGGTATGATTATTCACGGCGGCAAACCGCTTCACGGCGCGGTGATCGATCCACACCTCGATCACCGGATCGCGATGAGCTTTGCTGTTGCAGCGCTTGCCGCAGACGGGCAGACGGAAATTCAGGATGCAGACTGTGTATGCATCAGTTATCCGGCATTTTATGAGGATCTGGATTCGTTATGCGGACGGTAATGTCACCCTTTCTTTGACTACAAGCTGCAGGGCAATGTCAAAGCGGATATTCGCAATCCGCTTCGCTGCTTGCTTGACTCGGTTAAAAAGGCAAATCGTTTAAAATTGTATTCCGCTCAGGAATCCGCACTTTTAACGATTTGCCTTTTTTATTTTTATTCTCTCTTCAGATGCGAACGATCAAAACAAATATCCGCAGTCTCCATGTGGCTTGCCTGCGTAAAGCAGACATATACACCACATCTGCGGCTACTCATCCACGCATTGGAAACAGTATAGTATTTACCTGCGTCTGATCAGGCTTCCGATGGCTGAACAGTCATCTTCTCATCGGTAACTTCGAGCTCGCAGGAATAAAACTCTTTCGTCAGTTCAATGAGGTATGCCGTGTCTTTTGTTCCCGCCATCTCATACGGCGAATGCATTGCCAGCTGCGGCAGACCGATATCGACCGCCTGCAGGGACACCTGCGTATTGGAAATATTTCCGAGTGTCGAACCTCCTGCCATATCGGAGCGGTTTGTGTACACCTGATACGGCACATTCGCGTGGCGGCACAGAAGCTTCAGAACTGATGCACTGCGGCCATCGGAAGTGTATTTCTGGTTGGCATTGAATTTGATCACCACGCCCTGGTTCATCTGCGGACGGTTCACCGGATCTGCTTTTTCCGGGTGATTCGGATGCAGTGCATGTGCGTTGTCCCCGGAAATCAGAAAGCTTCCTGCCACTGCCCGGAAATAGTCCTCCTGTGATCCACCGCGTGCTGCATTGATACGGGTAAGCACATCCGCAAGAAACGTGGATGCTGCCCCCTGGCGTGATTCACTTCCGGTTTCCTCGTTGTCAAATGCACCGTAAACGGACACAGCGCGGTGCTGCGGCGCATTCAGGAATCCGATCAGTGAGCCGTACATGCACTGCAGGTCATCGAGCCGCGGCGCGGCCAGAAACTCTTCGTTTGCTCCGATAAAGGTTCCACGCTGGCGGTTATAAAGAAAGAGATCCATGCTCAGGATCGCCTCTTCCTGCACGCCTATCTCGCGGGCAATCAGCGGGCACAAAGATTCTTTTGCGGATTCATCCCCAAATACCGGACACAGGTCTGTCTGCACATTGTACTTCATACCCTCATTCGCTTCGCGGTTCATATGGATTGCCACGCTTGGGATCATCAGAAGATCCCGGTCAATCTGAACGAGGCGTGTCTCAATAGAATTCTCTGTCTGCACCAGGACTCTTCCAGCCAGTGACAGCGGACGGTCAAACCACGGCGCACGAAGTGCGCCGCCGTACTGCTCTACATTCAATTTTGTATACCCTGCCGTGCCAGAGAGCTGCGGACCTTCTTTTACTTTAAATGATGGCGAATCCGTATGGCTGCAGAAGAGACGAAATGCGGTCTCCTGTTCCCCTGGGATACAGAACGCAATCAGCGAAGAGCCGTTGCGCGTCACATAATATTTTCCGTTTGGTTCCAGATCCCACGCGCTACTCTCTGCAAGGCGGACAAAGCCTTCTTTTTCCAACATCTCAGAGGCAGTTCTTACTGCATGAAAGCTGGTCGGACTCTGTTTTACAAAATCAAGGAGTCCCTTGGAAGTTTCCTTAAATGGAAATTTTATTTTCTCTTCTGTACACACGTTCTTTATAAATCTAATTTTCTTTTGCGATAATTAGATTTCTCCTTTCCTCCGAATTTGGGCAGATTGTTCTGACTATTGATTTATCATTGCAAATATCTGTTTTGACTTTCTGGTAAAACAGGGAATCCGTCTTCGTATTATTTACTTACAACTGTCCCGTTCACATCAATGACCGGAATCTCTGCTTCCTGCGCATACGCATATACGGTATCCAACAGTTCTTCGATCATGGAATCCGGAATGCAGAGAATTGCATCTGCCTCTCCGACCAGATCAGAAGCCGCAAAATCGATATCCTGTCTTTCTTCGACGCATACAGTCTGAAGCTCATAGCCAAGCGACGAGGCAAGTGTCTCATATTCTGCAAGTTCTGTCTTTGCCGTTTTGTTATCCTTCGCATAGAGAATTCCGACGCAGACAGCTTCCGGCGCTGCCTCTTTTAATGCATCAAACTGCGCCTGCGGGGTGGCCTGTACCGCCTGTCTTGTTTCTGCATCAGCCCTTGCTTCCGTAATAGCTTCCGTTTCGGTTTCAGATTCCGCTTCTGTAGCCGTTTCGGTTTCGGATATCATTTCTGTCTGTGTTTCCTCTTCACTTGCAGATTCAGTCACGATTTCTGTCACTGCCTCGGTTGCAGCTTCCGTCTCGCTTTCCGTAACTGCCATGGTTTCCGGCTCCTCACCATCCGTTTCCGTTACAGCTTCTGTCTCCGTTTCACTCTCAGTTTCCGGCATCGTTTCCGCTTCGGTCTCATTCATGGTCTGCGCTTCGGTCTCTCCCGTAAGCGCTGCTGCTTCTGCAGTAAGCAGATCATTTCCACTATCCTCAGCCTTTTCCAGATACTCAGAGCGAACGTATCCATCCACAACCTCTGCTTTCTCCTGTTCAAGGTAGCGAACCTTTGACCAGCCGTTTGACAGCTGCTCCTCTACAAGTACCGGATCTTTCTCCAGATAAGCGCCAAGTTTCTCTGAATCAGGATCCGACTCTTTGCGTACATTTACTTTTTCTTTTGCAAGGTACCGTTTTTGGGCATCTGCCAGATACTCTGTCTTCACACAGCCATTTTCCAGGCCGTCAGCTGCCGCAAAACGGATTTCACTCCATTCGCCGTTTTCTGATACCTGAAGCACCGCTTCTCCCGGATACAGTACGGCGATCCTGCCAGAATCCACGCTTGCTTCCCTGCGAACAATAATGACATCATTTACCGTTCGGAGCGGATTCTTATTTGTTTCCTCTTCGGATATCATCGCTTCTGATTCCTGGGATTCAGTCTCTGTCTCCGCCTCTGCTTTTCTGAGCGTTTCTGTCGTCTCTTCGGTTTCCGGCAACTGCCCTGTTTCGGTTTCCGCTGCAGGCTCCTCCGCCTTCGTCTCTGCTTCCATTTTTTCGGTTTCTGCTGCAGGCTTTGTATTCTCTGTCGGTTTTGTTTCTGATTTTACTTCCGCTTCCGTTTCCTGCGCAGCTTCTGTCTCCTTCGCAGCAGTCAGGATTTCTGTCTGCTGCATCAGGCCACTGTTTCCAGATGTATTTCCCGTTTCCAGACTTGCCTGAAGAAAGCCGTTCCCTTCCTTTTCCGTCTCCTGCCGTTTCTTTGGCTCTGTCTCTCTTTGTTTTGACGGAGTTTTCCGCTCAGTTTCTTTCTGTTTCTCGGACTGTTTTTCAGTTTCTTTATCCGGCGCTTTTTTCTCAGACTGCTTTTCGGTCTCTTTACCGGCTTTTTTCTTCTCGGTCTGTTTCTCTGTCTCCTTCTTTTCTGTCTGTTTCTCAGTATTTGTCTGTGGCGTTTCGGTCTGCACACCGGCTTTTGTCTCCGGCTCAGCTAGGACATCCTCTTCTGAGATGCCGGCTTTCGTCTCTGCTTCCGTTTCAACTGAAACAGCAAGGTCCAGTTCCGTCGCAAGCTCTGATGCTGCCTCAGATTCGCTTTCTGATTCACTCGCTGTCTCAGACTCGGTCTCTGTTTCCGTTTCCGTTTCAGATTCCGTCTCCGTTTCTGTTTCGCCTACTACCTCAACTCCTGCGATTTCGACAGAAGTCGGCTCTGTCTCTTTTTCTTTGGAACCGCAGCCGGATACCATCAGCATAACCGCCGATATTCCAATGACGGATCTTAAAAATCTGTTTTTCATCGTTCTATCATCCTCTCTTTTCTGTCCGAATGTTGTCCCCGATTTTTAAACCGAATCAAACAAGCCTCGTTTTGGACTGCGAAACGAGGCTTTTGCCTATCCGATTTTAGCCTTTCCCCAAACCTACAGCTTTCTGGTCAATGCTATAAAAAAGAAGGCGCCCCAGTTTCCTGAGGCGCAAGATTTCTGACTATCTTACGACCGTCAGCTTCTTCGTATCGGTCCAAGCCTTAACCTTATTCCGATATTTTATGTTGACTATTATTTTACATCCTTAATACTGAAGCTCATTCTGCCCTGCTTGTCTTTACCAAGGCAAACAACTTTTACATGATCACCCAGTGTCAGAACATCCTCCACACGGTTGATGCGCTCTTTTGCAATCTTGGAAATGTGTACCATTCCCTCTTTGCCCGGTGCAAACTCGATGAATGCGCCGAACTCCTTGATGCTGACTACATCACCTTCAAGGATCTGACCAGCTTCAAAATCGGTTACGATCATAGTGATCATCTTTGCAGCCTTGTCCATCATCTCCTGATCGGTGCCGCAGATGGAAACATTTCCGTCATCTGTGATATCAATCTTCACACCAGTACGCTCAATGATCGTGTTGATCGTCTTTCCGCGCTGTCCAACTACATCACCAATCTTCTGCGGGTCGATCTGCATGGAAATAATCTTCGGTGCATATTTGCTTACAGTCTCACGCGGCTTGCTGATGCACGGAAGCATGATCTCATTCAGGATATACTCACGTGCTTCACGGGTTCTTGCAATTGCTTCCTCGACAATAGCTCTCGTCAGGCCATGGATCTTGATATCCATCTGAATTGCCGTGATTCCCTCAAATGTACCGGCTACCTTGAAGTCCATATCGCCAAAGAAATCCTCAAGTCCCTGAATGTCTGTCAGAACGATGTAATCGTCGTCGGTCTCACCTGTAACCAGACCGCAGGAGATACCTGCAACCGGCTTTTTGATCGGTACGCCTGCAGCCATAAGGGACATCGTAGATGCACAGATACTTGCCTGAGAAGTAGAACCGTTTGACTCAAAAGTCTCAGATACGGTACGGATCGCATAAGGGAATTCTTCCTCCGACGGAAGTACCGGAATCAGCGCACGCTCTGCAAGTGCTCCGTGTCCGATCTCACGGCGTCCCGGTCCGCGGCTGACTTTTGTTTCTCCTACAGAGTAGGACGGGAAATTGTAATGATGCATATAACGCTTGCACTGAATGTTCTCATCCAGTCCGTCGATCTTCTGAACCTCAGAAAGCGGAGCAAGTGTTGTAACGGTACAGATCTGTGTCTGACCTCTTGTAAACATAGCAGAACCATGTACTCTCGGAATGATATCCACTTCTGCAGCCAGCGGACGGATCTGTGTGATCGCACGTCCGTCCGGGCGCTTGTGATCTTTCAGGATCATCTTGCGGACGGTCTTCTTCTGGTACTGGTATACTGCCTCCGGAAGGATTGCAAGCCAGTCTTCCTGATCTGCAAATGCTTCCTCGAGCTTTGCCGTGATCTGGCGGATGTTCTCCTCACGAACCTGCTTTACATCGGTAAATACAGCTTCTTCCATCTCCTCCGGCGTGACGATCTCTTTCATCTTTGCAAAAAGCTCTTCCGGAACTGCGCAGCTCTCATACGTATGCTTCGGCTTTCCTACCTCAGCAACGATCTGATCAATAAATTTGATGATCTCAAGGTTTACCGCATGACACTTATAGATCGCATCAATCATCACTTCTTCTTTTACTTCATTTGCGCCTGCCTCGATCATGATGACTTTTTCTCTTGTCGAAGCAACCGTCAGGCGAAGATCCCCCTTATCCCACTGAAGCTGAGACGGGTTGACGATCAGCTCGCCGTCTACCATACCCATCTGTGTCATTGCACACGGACCGTCAAACGGGATATCAGAAATGCAGGTAGAAATTGCGGCACCAAGCATCGCGGTCAGCTCCGGACGGCACTGCGGATCAACGGACATTACCATGTTGTTTAAGGTAACGTCGTTGCGGTAATCCTTCGGGAACAGCGGGCGCATCGGACGGTCGATGACACGGGAGGTAAGTACAGCATTCTCAGATGCCTTACCCTCACGTTTGTTGAATCCGCCCGGAATCTTTCCTACCGAATAAAACTTTTCCTCATACTCAACGCTGAGCGGGAAGAAATCAATGCCATCACGCGGCTTCTCAGAAGCTGTCGCGGTAGAAAGAACGGTAGTATCACCATAGTGCATGAATGCACATCCATTTGCCTGCGCACCGACGCGTCCCACATCAACAGTGAGGGTTCTTCCGGCAAGCTCCATTGAAAAACTCTTGTACATATCTTTTCTCCTTCTTAGCAAAGCAACGGCATCTGCAAGAGTCCGAAACTACTGAAAAAGAAATTTGTAACTGTTCAGAGCCAAGCAAAATTTCATAAAACGGGCGGAAAATGCTTGCATTTTTAAGCCTGTTTTTGAAATTTTATTTGGCGGATACGCCACACCGACGAAATGCGTAGCATTTTGGAGGTTGACTCTGAACAGTTACAGAAATTTATATAAATAAGAAGAAATTTCCTTTTCAGTGGTCTCGGGGAACTGCCTGCAGATTTGTTTTTGCATTTTTGTCTGTTTGAAATTTTCTGCCTTCACGTAGAACAAGGGCGGAAATACTCCCGCCCTTTTGAGTTCTTATTTTCTGATGCCAAGTTTTGCGATCAGTGCACGGTATCCTTCCAGATCCGTCTTCTTCAGGTATGCAAGAAGTCCACGTCTCTGACCTACCATCTTCAGAAGTCCTCTTCTGGAGTGATGATCCTTCGGATTGCTTTTCAGATGATCTGTCAGCTCCTGAATTCTTGCTGTCAGAACTGCGATCTGAACTTCCGGTGAACCTGTATCGCCCGGTTTTCTTGCATACTCATTGATGATTGCTGTTTTCTTTTCCTTTGAAATCATGATGTTCTCCTCCTAAATAGAATCGCCTGATACTAAGAGAGCGGTCGGAGTATCCAAGCTTCTGAGTATCGGCTGAATTTCATACTGCTAAACTATATCATAGAAACGCAGAGGCGTCAACCAGAAAAATTGAAATATTGTTTCCCGAGCTGAATGTCTTTTTGCATCTGCTGTTTCAGTGATTCCACTGAATCGAATTTCTGTTCTGGGCGCTCATAGTGGCGCAGGCAGACCGTTGCCTCTTTCCCATAAACATCCTGATGAAAATCATACAGATACGTTTCCACGCCAAGAAAAGAACCGTCCACGGTCGGTTTGTAGCCGATATTAGTTACACCGCAGTATTGATTTCCACCAGAAAATACATCGCTGTAATATACGCCACACGGGGGCAGGAGTTTTCCCGGCTCCGGAATCAGATTGACCGTCGGCATTCCAAGTCTGCGGCCAAGCTTTTTCCCATGCTGGACGATCCCGCTGACCGGATATTCATAACCGAGCAGTTCACCCACCAGTTCCATATTTCCAAGTGCCAGTGATTCCCTTATATACGTACTGCTGATCTCCCGGCCATTAAAACACTCTTTTTCCATGACGATCACTTTCATGTCATACGCCTCTTCCAGCGTTTTCAGAAAACCGGCATTACCTTTTCGGTTGTGTCCAAAATGAAAATCGGTACCGACCACCACATACTTCGCATGCAGCCGTTCTTTCAGCACTTCTTTCACAAATGTTTCCGGCTCCATCCCGAGAATTTCCGGGATAAAAGGACAGCGGATCAGATAATCGATATTGTATCTTTCCAGCCGTTCTTTTTTTTCCTCCGGTGAAAGCAGATACGGCCGTTCATCGGAAGCGAGCGCAAAAACGGCGGTCTGAACTTCCTCTTTTGATCCGAGTCTTAAAATCTCTTCGATCAGCTTCTGATGACCTCTGTGCAGTCCGTCGAACTTGCCTAAGGTCACCGCTGTTGGTCCGTCAGAATAAAAGTCCGTTGTATTGCAAAAATATCTCATACGCATCTCCAATGTAATGTACTCTTATCTTGTCACAGAAACATCTTGACCGGCCAGAGACAGTGTTTCTCACTGCGCCATTCATAAACTGCCAGAAACGTCCGGGAAGCATCATAGACTCGAAAACGTATCCCATCTTCCATCTTGTTTTCGAATTCCTGCCTTTTTTCCAAGGCATCACCGTCCCAAGCCCCTTCTTTTACAAAAGTCTCCTGCAGGACTGTCTTCACAGCCAATTCAGGCCGGATCGGATTTCCATTTCGGACCGCCTTTTCTCCTGTCTCATTCAGCAAAAGAGCCTGATATTTCATAAAGACAGAATCCGTCGGACGGATAACCTCCTCCAGTCTTCCATCATCCCGTTTCTGCTCGATCTCGGAAAGACGCACACTATCCTCCAGAATAAACGGCCCGACCTTTGTGCGCAGCAGCTTTTCCATACAGCCGCCGCAGCCAAGTGAGGCTCCGATGTCATGACAGAGCGTCCGGATATACGTTCCCTTTGAGCAGGTTACAGTCATTGTGACACGTGGAAAACGGATCTCATCAATCCGGATCTCTTTTATCGTCACCGGTCTTGCTTTCCGCTCTACCTCGATCCCCTGCCTTGCCAGCTCATACAGCTTTTTTCCGTTTACTTTCAAAGCCGAATACATCGGCGGAACCTGAAGAATATCTCCGGTAAATCTTGCCGCGGCCTCACAGACTGCCTCTTCGCTGCAGACAACCGGATGCGTTTCCAGCACTTCTCCTGTCGTATCCTGCGTATCTGTCACGGTACCAAGCAGCAGAACAGCCTGATATGTCTTTTCTTTATCGGTCAGCAGCTCACATACTTTTGTTGCTTTTCCCAGACAAACCGGGAGGACACCTTCCGCTTCCGGATCCAGTGTCCCCGTATGTCCGATCTTTTTCATTTTTAAAATACCGCGCAGCTTTGCCACCACGTCATGGGAAGTAAAGCCACGCTCTTTATAAACATTGATAATTCCGTCAGTCACCGTTTTTCTCCTGACAAATCTGCTCTTCCATATGGTATGTAATGTTGTTTACCACATCGTATACACTTCCCTGCATCGTACAGCCGGCCGCACGTACATGACCGCCGCCGCCAAAGTAGCTTGCGATCTTTGCCACATCGACCGTTTCACGTGAACGCAGGCTGACCTTGAATTCCTGCGGCGCTGTCTCATAAAGGAAAATAGCGGCTTCGACCCCTGCTGTTCCCATCAGCACCTGCACAATGCCATCCAGATCCGACGGCTTCACACCATAGAATTCCATTTCTCTTTGACGCACTGCACTGAAAATGATCTTTCCATCCAGCAGAAGCACGCTTTCCAGAAGCGCACGGCCCAGGATCTGGTTCTGATAATACGTCTTGTCATAATACGTATCGCTGATGATCTTGCTGCAGCGTACGCCAAACCGCATCAGTTTTGCTGCGGCCTCCATCGTTTCCGGAGAAGTGCAGGAGTGGCGGAACACTCCGGTATCATGTACAATGCCCATATACAGCGCCTCTGCGCTCTCAAATGTAATCTTATCTTCATCGAGGAGATTGAAAACGATCTCCGATGTTGAACTGGCGTCCGGATAGATGCAGTTCAGATCCGCAAAACCCGCATTGCTGATGTGGTGATCGATACAGATGGTCCGTTTTGCGGTGTTTAAATACTTCACACCGTCTCCAAGCCGTTTTTCATCCGCACAGTCCAGGCTGAAGAAAAGATCATAGACCTTTTCTTCAGAGTAATCATGGCAGATTTCGTCTGTCCCGGCAATCATATGATAAGACTCCGGAATTTTTTCCAGATATACCGTTACCTGAATCTCCGGATAATTCTGTCTCAGATACCAGTAAAGCCCCACACAGGAACCAACCGCATCTCCATCCGGACGAATGTGGCCTGCAATTCCGACGGTTTTCACATTTTTGAGTTCTTTATCAAGATTCACTGTCCGCTCTATCTTCATCTTCATTCCTCTGTTCTGTCTTTACAACGTCGTCAATCAGTTTCGTCATCGTTACGCCATATTCAATGGACTGATCCAGAATAAAACGGATCTCCGGCGTGTTTCTCAGATTTACGGTATGTGCGAGCTGGCGGCGGATAAATCCTTCCGCACTCTTTAAACCGGCAAGCGTGTCCGCTGCGGCTTTTTCGCTTCCAAGTACAGAGATGTATGCCTTGCATGTTTTTAAATCAGGCGCAACCTCTACGGATACCACAGAAGTCAGCGGCGCGATCCGCGGATCTTTGATCCCGTTCTGGATGATCCTGGAGAGCTCTTTCTGAACCTCTCCATTGATCCGCGTATTTTTAATGCTGTTTTTTCTCATTCAGATCTCACCTCAAAACCTTCTATCTCGGAACTTCCACCATGATATATGCTTCTACGGTATCACCTTCCGCGATATCATTAAATTTCTCAAATACAAGACCGCACTCATAACCGGCCTTAACTTCCTTCACGTCATCCTTGAAACGCTTCAGCGATGCGAGTGCTCCCTCATAGATCATCTTGCCCTCTCTTGTGATCCTTGCCTTGCATCCTCTCTGGAATACACCGTCGAGCACGTAGGAGCCTGCGATCGTACCAACACCGGAAGCCTTGAATGTCTGGCGTACCTCTGCGTGGCCGATGACCTTTTCCTCGTAAACCGGATCAAGCATACCCTTCATCGCTGCCTCTACATCTGCGATTGCATCGTAGATGACACGATACAGACGTACATCTACATTTTCACGCTCAGCCGTTGCCTTTGCCGTCGCATCCGGGCGTACATTAAATCCAATGATGATCGCATTGGAGGTCGAAGCCAGAATCACATCGGACTCGTTGATTGCACCAACGCCGCCATGGATGATCTTGACAATCACTTCTTCGTTGGAAAGCTTCAGAAGGCTCTGCTTTACTGCCTCCACGGAGCCCTGTACATCTGCCTTTACAATGACATTAAGCTCTTTCAGATTACCTGCCTGGATCTGGGAGAACAGGTCATCCAGTGACATTCTGGACTTCGTTTCCTCAAGCAGACGCTCTCTTCCCTCACGGATAAAGGTCTCGGCAAAGTTTCTCGCCTCTTTTTCATTCTCCATCGCCATAAAGATCTCACCCGCATTCGGTACATCAGAAAGTCCAAGGATCTCGACCGGCGTGGACGGACCTGCTTCTTTTACTCTGCGTCCTTTATCATCCATCATTGCACGCACCTTGCCGTGGCAGGCACCTGCTGCGATCGGATCGCCGACATGAAGAGTACCCTTCTGTACCAGAATCGTTGCGACCGGACCCTTTCCTTTGTCCAGCTCAGCCTCGATCACAAGACCTCTTGCACGACGGTTCGGATTTGCTTTCAGTTCTGCTACCTCTGCGGTCAGAAGGATCATCTCAAGCAGGTTGTCGATACCCTCATGGGAATGTGCAGATACCGGTACGCAGATCGTACTTCCGCCCCAGTCCTCCGGGATCAGTCCCTGCTCGGACAGTTCCTGCTTTACGCGGTCGATATTTGCACTCGGCTTATCGATCTTGTTGATTGCCACGATGATCTCGATTCCTGCCGCCTTCGCATGGCTGATCGCCTCGATCGTCTGCGGCATGACACCGTCGTCTGCAGCGACTACAAGGATTGCGATATCCGTTGCATTTGCACCACGCATACGCATTGCAGTAAATGCTTCATGTCCCGGCGTGTCAAGGAAGGTAATCTTCTGTCCGTTGATTGATACCACATATGCACCGATGTGCTGTGTGATACCGCCCGCCTCACGGTCGATCACATGAGTATTCCGGATCGCATCGAGCAGGGATGTTTTACCGTGGTCTACATGTCCCATGACGCAGACTACCGGCGGTCTGGCTACGAGATCTTTCTCGTCTTCCTCATCCTCTTTCAGAAGCTCTTCGATCACATCGACTTTTACTTCCTTCTCACAGATACAGTTGAACTCAAGTGCAATCTCTTCTGCCTTGTCAAATTCAATCTCCTGATTTACGGTTACCATTGTACCCTGCAGGAAAAGCTTCTTTACCAGCTGTGCCGGCTGTACCTTCATCGCCTCAGCCAGTTCACCAATGGTAAGCTTCTCCGGGATTGTGATCGTGCGGATCGTCTCCTCCGGTTTTTCCTGTTTTGGTACCGGCGGCTTTACCGGTGCGGACTGCTTTCTTCCGTTCTTCTGCTGGGAACGTCCATTCTGGTTCTTCTCCAGTCTCTCGAGCTTCTCGCCCTTTTCCACACGGTTGCGGTCTCCGCGCTCCGTTCTTTTTCTGCTCTCTTTCTCAAGCGGCTTGGACTCTACCGGAGCCTTCGGAATTCCTGCGGAACGTCCGCCCTGACCGCCTCTTGCACCGCCGTCCTGGAATCTTCCGCTCTGGCCGCCTCTTGTGCCGCCGTCCTGGAATCTTCCACCCTGGCCGCCTCTTGTGCCACCCTGGCCATTTCTGGATGTGCCGCCCTGATAACGATTGCCGCCGTCTCTGCGCTCACCGCCCTGGCCGCCTCTTGTGCCGCCATCCTGGAATCTGCCGCCCTGGTTGCTTCTTGTACCGTCCTGAGTACGTCCGCCCTGACCGTTTCTTGCTCCATCCTGATATCTGCCGCCACTCTGACCGTTTCTGGATGCGTTGCCCTGATAACGGCTGCCGCCATCTCTTCTTTCACCGCCCTGGCTTCTGCCATCTCGTCTCTCGCCCTGATAACGGCTGCCGCCATCTCTTCTCTCACCGCCCTGGCGCGGTGCTTCTCTGCGCTCTGCTGCCGGTCTTGCCTGTGCCGTTGTTCTTTCCGGAGCCTTCGTCTCAGCCGCGCCCTGCGTTTCTGCAGACGTTCTTACCGGTGTGCTCTTTTCCTGCGCATCTGCTGCCTTTGCCGGTACTTTTGCCGCATCCTGCGATTTATTTGTGTTCTGTCTTGCCGGCTTCGGTCTCGATCCCGGTTTTACCATTCCCGTTTTACTGTTCTGAGGACGGAACACCGCACTGATATTTTTCTTCTTCGGCTGTGTGCCTGCCTCAGCCCCTGTCTTGTTCTCTGCATCTGTCATCTGCACATCCTCCTTCATTTTTCCCTCTCTGTTCTCTTTTCCTGTTTCCTTCGTAAGCTTATTCGTTTTGATCTCCGTCATTCACACAACCTCCGTCCGTCACTGCCTGCGCTCCCAAAGCAGCTTCTAATTTCCGTATCACGGAATTTGCAAGTCCCTCATCGGTCACTGCGAGCGATGCACGAAATTCGCATCCGACTGCAGCACCAAGCGCCTCTTTTGTTCCATAGATGCAGAAAGGAACTTCATAAAAGGAACACATATTTCGGAATTTCTTCTCTGTGTTCCCGGAAGCCTCCGACGAAACGATCACAAGATAAGCTTTTCCCGATTTTACGGCAGTCTCCGTCTGAAATTCTCCGGCGGCGATCCTGCCTGCCTTTTTGGCTATACTGATCAGCGATAATACGCTATCTCTCTTCAATCGATTCAATCTCCTTCTTCAGACTCTCATACGTCTCTTCCGGGACGCGCACCTTTAAGGCACGCTCCAGCCCCTTGCTCTTTACTGCCTTTTCAAAGCAGTCCATACAGCGGCAAACGTAAGCTCCGCGCCCGTTTTTTCTGCCGGAGGTATCTACAATGATCTCTCCTTCCGCTGTTCTGAGAATCCGCAGCATTTCCTTTTTGCTTTTCATTTCCTGACAACCCGTGCATTTGCGCAGCGGGACTTTTTTTACCGGTGCAGCCATGGATTATTCCTCTTCTGCCGGAAGCTCATCATCTGCTTCTGCTGCCGCAATCTCCGGTTCGCTCTCTTCTGTCTGCTCAGAATTCAGTTCCTGATCATCGAATGACTCGTCTGTGTCCTCATCTTCGTAGTAATCTTCCTCATACTCCAGAAGATCTCCGGACTCACGTGCCTGCATCTCGCTCTTGATATCGATCTTAAAACCGGTCAGACGTGCTGCAAGTCTTGCATTCTGTCCCTCTTTTCCGATCGCAAGAGAAAGCTGATAGTCCGGAACGACAACTCTTGCAGTCTTCTCATCCGGATCAGCGATAACGTAAATAACCTTTGCCGGGCTGAGTGCATTCTCGATCAGCAGTGCCGGGTTTTCATCCCAGTTAATGATATCGATCTTCTCGCCGTTTAATTCTTCTACAACTGCATTGACACGCGCACCGTTTAATCCGACGCATGCACCCACCGGATCTACGTCCGGATCATTGGAATATACTGCGATCTTTGTACGGCTGCCGGCCTCTCTTGCAATGCTCTTGATCTCTACAATGCCATCGCGCACCTCGGTAACCTCTTCCTCGAAAAGACGTTTTACCAGCTCCGGATGCGTGCGGGACACAAGGATCTTCGGCCCCTTCGGCGTATCCTTTACTTCCAGCACGTATACCTTAATACGCTCGGTCGGATGGTAGGTCTCGCCCTTGATCATTTCTTCGCTGCTGAGCATCGCATCTACCTTTCCAAGGTTGACGCTGACATTTCTTCCGACATAGCGCTGTACCACACCGGTCACAACATCCTTTTCTTTCTCATAATACTCGCTGAAAAGAACCTTTCGCTCTTCCTCGCGGATCTTCTGCAGAATCACATTTTTCGCATTCTGCGTCGCGATCCGGCCAAATTCCTTTGACTTGATATCAACGCGTACCACATCGCCAAGCTCGTATCTGGAATCCTTCATTTTTGCATTCGTCAGGCTGATCTCTGCAAGCTCATCCTCTACGTGATCCACAACCTTCTTCTCTGCATAAATTTCAAATTCACACGTCTGCGGATCAATATTTACGATAACGTTGTTTGCCTCTGCCTTCCCATAGTGGTTTTTACATGCCTGCAGAAGTGACTGCTTAATGGCATCCAGCAGTGTATCCTTGCTGATATTTTTCTCTTTTTCGAGCAGCGTCAGTGCCTCGAATAATTCGCTATTCATGATTCTATCCTCCCAGTATTTGCTTTGTCGTGATCAGAAATCAAATGACAGCCGGATCAGCGCGATATCAGCGCGTGCAATCTCGAGCAGTTCCTGATCTTCCATTTCAAGTACGATCTTTTCTTTGTCATAGTCCCGCAGGATACCGGTAAATTCTTTCTGATGGCTGATCGCCCGGAATGTCCGGACATCAACTTCCTCTCCTATGCTTCTGGCAAAATCTTTTTCCTTTTTCAGCGGTCTTCCCAGCCCCGGGGAGCTGACCTCCAGCACATAGGCATCTTCAATAAAATCATGTTTATCCAGCAGATCGCTCAGCGCACGGCTGACAACCTCACAGTCATCCACGGTAATTCCTCCCGGCTTGTCAATGTATGCCCGGAGATACCAGGTGCCTCCTTCTTTTACATACTCCACATCTACCAGTTCGAACTGATTCTGCTCAATGATCGGCATGATCAGCTCCTCTGTTCTCTGTTCATATGTTTCCCGTTTGCTCATCACAATCCTCCTTCCTGCAGCAACAAAATACTTTTTTTCACAAATAAGAGTGGACCAACTGGCCCACTCCTACTCTAGTAACAGTATCAAATTCCTGCTTATCATAGCACTATTTTCCATGAAATGCAAGCCCTTTCAATTTTTTCTTGCTTTTTCCGAAAAATGTGGTATGATAGATACGTAATGCGGATATAGTTCATTGGTAGAACACCAGCTTCCCAAGCTGGATAGGCGGGTTCGATTCCCGTTATCCGCTTTTTTTGTTGCTCAAAATACCGGGAATCCGTAAAAACGTAATCTTACAGCATTCCGTTTATTATCTGTACGCTGCTTCCGATCCCGTCTCTTCTGCGTTCTTTTGTTACAAAAACCTTTCTGCTGATCCGTTCTCTAAGCTCCGGCACATGAGAAATGATCCCAACCATCCGACTGCCTTCTGCCAGTCCCTCCAGTGCACTGATTGCCTGATTTAATGCATCCTCATCAAGTGAACCAAAGCCTTCATCAATAAACATCGCATCCAGCCGAATGCCGCCTGCATAAGACTGAATTTCATCAGACAATCCCAGCGCAAGAGAAAGAGACGCCTGGAATGTCTCACCTCCGGAAAGTGTTTTTACGCTGCGCTCCGTCCCGTTGTAGTGATCCACTACATTCAGATCAAGTCCTGCTTTTTCTTTCCGGCTGTCTTTGTCCATTCTTCGCTTCAGCTCATACTGTCCCCTGCTCATTTTCATCAGCCGCAGATTCGCCCTGCGCAAAACCCGGTCAAAATAAGCCATCTGCACATACGTTTCCAGCTCGATCTTTTGTTTCCCGGAAAGTGCACCTCCCGCCGTATCTGCCAGTGCCTTCACCCAGACGTATTCTCTTTCTGCTTCTTCCATTTTTTCCCGATTCCGGCAGACCGCTTCCTGAATGTGCCTGTTATTCTGCCAGATGGAATACTGCCCGGTTCTCTGGTCTTCAACAAAGGCTTTCTGCTTTGCAAGATTCTTTTTCTGTTCCAGCAATGCAGCTTCATCCGGGAGTTCCCTTCCGATGCTGCGCTCAAGTGCAGAGATTGCAGAATCAAGCACCAGAATTTGATTTTTCAGCTGCTGCCATGTTTCTGCTGTCTGTTTTACGGCTGTTTCCAGAGAATTCTTTTTCTCTGTAAGCAAATGTTTTTCACGCTCTACGTCCTGCTTTGTTATTCCGCACAGTTTTTTCTGAAGCTCCTCTTCCTGTTCTTTCAAAGCACTACACTGTGCCCGTACCCGTTCCGCACCAAGTTCTTTTTCATGCATTTCGCCTTCTGTCTGTTCCAGAAGCTCTTCAAGCTGAAGAATTTTCTGTCTGCATCTGTTCCATTCTTCAAGCTCACCGGACGTTTTCATCTCCAGATAGCAAAGTTCGTTCATCAAATCATCCAGTTTCTGAAGTACTCTTTCATTTTTTTCCGTCAATGATTCCTTCGGAAAAATATTATTAATATCTGTAATTGCAAGCTCAGTACCCAATTGCTCAAGCAATGCCTGCCATTTTTCCGTACGGTTTTTCCTGTTTTCTAAAAGAACTTCTCTTCGGCGCAGCATTTGCTGTAAAAGTTTGTTTTCCTCTGCCTCCTGCAGATCTGTCCGTCTGGCTTCTTCCAGACAGCTTTGCCTTCTTCTCTGCTTTTTCTTTGCCTGAGCGATTTTTACTTCCAGAGCTTCCAGCTCCAAAAGTGCTTTCTTTTGAGCTCCTTCTGCCATATCCATGAGCATCTGTACTTTCTGATCAATCTCAGGCGGATTTTCTTTCGGCTCCGTCTTTTCAATCTGTTCCAGAAGCTTTCGGATCTGAATCCTGCTGCCAGCCTGCTGCTGCAGTAGCTCATTATACTCCTGCTGCATTTTTTCCAGCAGTTCTGTTTTGCTTTCTGCTTCCCTTACGCGGTGCGTAAGAAGCTGCATTTCCTGTTCTTCCTGTGCCCTGATCTTCTTTTCCCGAAGCTGCTCTTCCCTGATCCGTTCAAGCATGGCACCAACAGCTGCCGAATCCTCCGCCTTTTCAGCCAGAAGCTCCTGCAGCTGTCTGACTTCTGAGTCTGCCCGCTCTATCATTTCTTTTTTCTGGCCGGATTTTGTACTCAGGCGTACTGCCTCAAGCTGTGCATTCTGAAGCAGCTGCTTTTTTTTCTCCAATTCCGCCTTTTCAGGAATATGCGCCGGTATCTGAGCCGGATGCGGATGACATCGGGACCCACAAACAGGACAAGGTTCACCTTGTTTCAGTCCCTTTGCCAGCAGCCCAGCCTGTGCGTCAAGAAACAGCCGCTCCTGATACAGGTAATCCTCCTGCAGAATATCTCTGTTTTTTGCTGCCCTTTGATATGCAGCCTGCAGCCTGCGCAGTTCTTCTTTTTGCCGGCTTTGCTCCAGCAGGCTCTTTTCCAGCTGTACCAGTCTTTCCTTCTTCATTTCAAGCTGAAATGCTTTCTGGTTTTTGGCAAGCTGATTCTTTTCCATTATATCAAGACGTTCTTTTGCTTTTTTTGCCTGTTCCTGCTCATCCAAAAGTTGCCCAAGCTTCTGCTGCGTCTCTTGTTCAAGTATCCCATTATTCCGGTACAGAGCTACTTCGCGATTTAGTTCATCGTACTGCTGCTTCAGACGCCTATATTGTTCCTGCTCCAGTGCAAGAACGGATTCCTGTTCCACCAGGCTCTCTGCCTCCATCCGCAGTGCTTCGGATCTTTCTCTGGCATTCTTCCGTCCTTGTTCGTGTATCGCACAGTTTTCAACAAGCTTTTGCAGCTCATTCGTATCTTCTTTTTCCTTTTGCTCAAAATCTGCGAGCGTTTTTCTTCGTTCCCGGCACTCTTTTTTTTGTCTTCTGATTCGCTCAAGCAAAAGCTCTGAGCTATCCAGTGCTTCTTTCTTTTGCTGCTGCCCGACCAGTTGTTTCTTCAGATCAGCTGTCTCTTCTGTTTTTTGCCTTTTCTGCTCCATAAGAGCCGTCAGCTGAAGCTGTAGTTTTTCATAGGAAAGGTGCAGCTGCGAAAGCTTCTCCAGTAATTCCAGCTGAGCCTCCTTTTCACGCACTGCCTGTTCAATAGCAGGGCAGACCACTGCCTGCTCCTGCGCCGTATGCATTTGAGCTTCCGCTTCTTTAAATTTCGGAAGTAGTGCTTCCCGTTCGATCTCCTTGTGCTTCTTTTTTTCCAAAGAAATCCTGTTTTGTTCTGTCCGGCCAAGCTGCTGACTACAGTTTTCAATATCCTGATTCAATTGCAGAAGTGTTTTTTCCTGCTCTTCCAGCTCAGCCTGCTCCTTTGTAAGCAGCTCTTCCAAAAGCTCAAGTGCCGGTATCACCGTTCCGTCATATTTATTCTTTTTTAAATCTGCCAGTTCTTTTTGAATAACCGTATTTTCTCCACAGCGAATTCCATCCAGATGCTGCGCAATACTTCTTCGCATCTCATCATAATTTTTCCATCTGGCCTTGACTTCCTCCCGCAAACGGTTTTGCAGCATCTGATAAAGCTCTGTATGAAAAATTTTCCGAAAGATTTCACTGCGCTCTGTCGTTCCGGCAAGCAGCAGTTTTTGAAAATCGCCCTGCGCGATCATCGCGATCTGAGTAAACTGATGGTAATCCAGACCAAGCAGTTCCGTAATTGCGCGCGTTACGTCTCTGCTTTTATTTACCGGCTGCCGCTCATCCGGATAAATCAATTCCGCATTCGCTTTCTCGGTTGTATATCCGTTTCCCCTGTCCTTCGGACGCAGATATTCCGGATTTCGCCTTACTGTATAATCCTTTCCTCCGTACGTAAAAATAAATTCCACATATGTACGAACGCCATCCCTTGCATACTGACTGCGGAACATTCCGGCTTCACGCACTTCACCGCTCGCTTCGCCGTAAAGCGCAAACGTGATCGCATCGAAAATCGTTGTCTTTCCGGCCCCGGTATCTCCGGTAATCAAATAAAGTCCTGTCAGCGAAGTAAAATCCAGCTCCGTTTTTCCTGCGTATGGTCCGAAAGCACTGATGGTAAGTCTTTTTGGCTTCATTCTTTCAGCTCCTGTATCAGCTTCCGGACGTATGCGTGCTGCTGTCCGGACATTGGTTGATTATTCTGCATCTCATAGAATTCCTGAAACAATTCCAGCTCTGTTTTCTGCTGAACCGGGTCAGAAGCTGCAATCTCCCCGTTTTCTCTTGTCCTGCGATTATCATACTCCAGGCGAATCAGATTAGGATAGATTGTACGCAGCTTAGCCAGGCCATCCACAACGTCTTCTTCATCGGTCAGCGTAATCTGAAGATAATCCTCACAATTACTGCTTTCATAAAATGAACGCGCCGTCACCTCAAGATACGTTCCCTTTACTTTTCGAAGATCATGCTGTGGCTGCAGCAACAGAGTACGGATTACTGTTCTGCCTTTTTCCTCCAGCTCTACAACCGTCACCGATTTTTGCTGTTCTGCTTCTGAAAAAGAATACTTCAGTGGGGAACCACAGTAGCGGACCGTCTCTCTTCCAACCTTTTGAGGACTATGGATATGTCCAAGCGCCACGTAGTCAAACGTATCAAAAAGAGAAAGCGGAATCTGATCAATGGTTCCCACCTGCAGTTCTTCCGAATCACATCTGGACGCACCAGTCACAAATTGGTGCGCTATCAGGATATTTCGCTCCTCCGGATTTAATTTAATCCCGGATAATGCTACCGTCAGCGCACTTGGATAATCCACGATCTCTTCTGCCCGCTCTTCTTGTACATGACGGACCAGCGCAGGCCGAAGAAACGGAAGAAGATGGATACAAACCGTTCCGTATGCATCCTTCAGGCGAACACATTTTACGGTTCCGTCGTACAGCGGGGCGATATAAATCCCACTTTGATCCATCCAGCCGGCACCAAATGTAAGGCGCTCTGCCGAATCATGATTGCCGTTGATCAGAAATACAGGGATTCTCCGTTTTACAAGCCCCTGCAGAAAACCATCAAAAACCTGAACCGCTTCTGCCGTCGGAATGGCTTTATCATAAATATCCCCGGCAAGCAATACACCGTCCGGCCGCTCCTTATCTGCCAGCTGCAAAATCTCATTCAGAATATATCTCTGATCCTCCAGCATAGAAAATTCATGGATCCGTTTTCCGATATGCAAATCAGACAAATGAAAAAACTTCATCGCTGCTTCGTTCCTTTCCCGTCCCTGGTGCTGATTCTCAGACGATTCAGGTGAAGCGTCCTCTCCCCGATTGGCACCTCTATATCACTGTCCTTCTCCAGCCAGTAAACATCTGCGATCTGATCTCCTTCTGCCAGCTTCATTCCGCGCACACCGACCGCAGTCTTCTTTTTCAGTGGAATCTCTGACACCGGAAAACGAAGATAATAACCATTATGAGAGACCAGAACCATCTGACACTGTTCTCCGGCCGCGTATACAGCTATCACCTCATCTCCATCGGACAGCTTTGTTGCCGCAATCGTCCTCTTTGATACGTCAAATTCATTTCCCTGTACCTGTTTTACCATCGACTGCCTGGTCACAAATGTCAGAACGGTATCACGAATGTCATTTAATGCCATTACTGCAATAAAATTTTCTTCGCTGCTGTTGTAATTGCAAAGGTTATCTACCGGTGTGCCTTTATCACGGAATTTACCATACGGTACATCCAGCAGCTTTAACAAATGGACTTTCCCATTATCGGTAAAAACACAGACCCGATCCGTATTCATACAGTGGAGCACGTAGCGATTCTCCTGATCCGCTGCCTCTTTGTTGCGTTCATATACCGTCTCATCAATCGTTCGTACGTAGCCGAAACGATCCATCAAAAAGACAACCGGAAGCTCTTCGATCTTCTGCTCTTCCAGAACGACTTCCTCTGCATTTTCAAGCGCAGTGCGCCGCGGCCGGCCGAATTCTTTCTTAAACTGATCCAGTTCTTTCATGATCACCTCAGCCATTGAGCTGTAATTATTTAAAATATCGGTATAACGCGCAATATTTTTCAGAGTCTCTTCATGCTCCTTCATCAGCACGTCAATCTCCAGTCCGATCAGCTTATAAAGACGCATATCAAGAATCGCATTTGCCTGCATCTCGGTAAATTTCAGTTTTGCCGCCTCTTTTTTTGATTTTGCCGTCTTAAAACGGATGCCGTCCGTTACACCGTCGACGAGACACGCTTTTACCTGTTCACGATTCTTGCTGCCGCGCAGTATCTCGATGATCAGGTCGATTACATCGCAGGCACGGATCAGTCCTTCCTGCACCTCTTGTTTTTTCTCTTCTTTATCGAGCATGCTCTGATATTTGCGCGTATTGACCTCAAACTGAAAATCAATGTGATATTCCAGGATCTGGCGCAGGCTTAACGTTTCCGGTCTTCCGTCCGCAACCGCAAGCATATTGACACCAAATGTATCCTCCAGACGTGTCTTTTTATACAGAAGGTTTTTAAGTCTCTCAGTGTCTGCTCCCTTTTTCAACTCCAGAACAATTCGAATACCAGCCTTTGAGGACTGGTTGGAAATATCCACAATATCGGTCGTCTTTTTCGTCTCGACAAGTGATGCAATATCATTTAAAAACTTCCCGATATTCGCGCCCATCATGGTATAAGGAATCTCTGTGATCACGAGACGTTCTTTTCCGCCCTTAACCTGTTCTACCTCAACCTTTCCGCGCAGGCGGATCTTCCCCTGTCCGCTTTCATAGATCTTCTGCAGATCTGCCTGATTAACAATGATTCCGCCGGTCGGAAAATCAGGCCCCTTGATGTACTTCATAAGAGCTTCTGTCGTCAGCTGATTGTTTTTGATCAGCGCTTTTGTTGCATCGATCACTTCAGAAAGATTATGCGGCGGAATACTGGTTGCCATACCAACTGCAATTCCGTCAGAACCATTCACCAGCAGGTTCGGAATCCGCACCGGAAGCACGAGCGGCTCTTTTTCCGTCTCGTCGAAGTTCGGCCCGAAATCGACGACATCTTTGTCAAGATCCGCAAGAAAGGCTTCCTGCGTCACCTTCTGCAGTCTTGCTTCCGTATAACGCATGGCTGCTGCTCCGTCTCCTTCGATTGAACCAAAGTTACCGTGTCCGTCAACGAGCGGCATTCCTTTTTTAAACTCCTGCGCCATGACAACGAGTGCCTCGTAGATCGAACTGTCTCCGTGCGGATGATACTTACCCATTGTATCCCCGACGATACGCGCAGATTTACGGTAAGGGCGGTCGTAACGGATTCCAAGTTCATACATATCGTAGAGCGTTCTTCTTTGTACCGGTTTTAAACCGTCCCGCACATCCGGAAGCGCACGTGCGATGATAACGCTCATTGCATAATCAATGTATGACTTCTGCATGATGTCCGAATACTCCGCTCTGATTATCTGTCCATCCATAATTTATTTCTGACTCCTTTTTCTGTCCTTACTCGTCTGTTATACGTCAAGCAGTGCATCCTGAGCATGCTCATGGATAAATTCCTTGCGCGGCGGCACCTCCGTGCCCATGAGCATCCGCGTCACATTCGATGCAAGACGCGCATCCTCAATCTCCACCCGCTGCATCATTCTTGTCTCCGGATTCAGCGTCGTCTCCCAGAGCTGCTCCGCATCCATCTCACCAAGACCTTTATAGCGCTGCAGCGTAAACGGTGCCTTATGTGTCTTTCGGTACTTTTCCAGCGCCTTGTCATCGTACAGGTACTGCTCCTGTCCGCGTGACGGAATCACCTTGTAAAGCGGCGGCATCGCAATATATACATGTCCCTCATAAATCAGTTCCGGCATAAAGCGGTAAAACAGCGTTAATAGTAGCGTGCTGATATGCGCGCCATCCACGTCGGCATCGGCCATAATGATAATCTTGTCATACCGCAGTTTTGTAATATCAAAATCATTTCCATAGCCTTCTGAAAATCCACAACCGAACGCATTGATCATCGTCTTGATCTCCGCATTTGCAAGTACCTTGTCAATGCTGGCTTTTTCCACATTCAGGATCTTTCCGCGGATTGGAAGGATTGCCTGATAATTTCGGTCTCTGGCTGTCTTGGCCGAACCGCCAGCGGAATCTCCCTCCACGATAAAAATCTCACAGACAGATGGATCTCTGCTCTCACAGTTTGCCAGTTTTCCGTTGCTGTCAAATGAATACTTCTGCTTTGTGAGCAGGTTTGTCTTCGCACGCTCCTCTGATTTGCGGATCTTGGCCGATTTTTCTGCACAGGCAAGAATACTCTTTAATGCCTCCAGATTTTTATCAAAGTATCGGACAATCTCCTCACCAGTCACCTTTCCAACCGCACGTGCCGCATCCTGATTATCCAACTTTGTCTTCGTCTGTCCTTCAAAACGCGGATCCGGATGCTTGATCGAGACAACAGCAGTCATTCCATTTCTGATATCTGCACCGGTAAAGTTTGCGTCCTTATCCTTTAATACCCCGATCTGACGCGCATACGTATTCATTACCGTTGTAAAAGTTGTTTTAAATCCGGTCAGATGTGTACCACCTTCTGCATTATAGATATTGTTGCAGAATCCAAGCACATTTTCATGGAATTCATTGACGTACTGAAATGCTGCTTCCACCTGAATTCCGTCTGCCTCCCCTTTAAAATAAACGGGCTCACAGACAGGTTCTTCTTCCTGGTTCAGTTCCCGAACAAATCCTGTAATTCCATCCGGCTCTGAATACGTAATCTGCTCTGTCTCCTCCCCGCGACGATCCTCAAAATAAATGGTCAGCTCCGGATTCAAATATGCAGTCTCATGCAGCCGTGATTTCAGCTCGGTTGCAGAAAACCGCGTCTTTTCAAAAATTTCCGGATCCGGAAGGAACTGGATTCTGGTTCCCGTCTTTTTTGTTCTGCCGATCACAGGAAGCAGACCGTTTTCCAGCTCAAGTACAGGAATTCCCCGCTCATAGCGGTCATGATGAACCTTCCCCTCTC
This sequence comes from Lachnospiraceae bacterium, assembly GCA_902363665.1. Lineage (GTDB taxonomy): Bacteria > Bacillota > Clostridia > Lachnospirales > Lachnospiraceae > Choladousia. The sequence continues at coordinate 306,924 of CABJAW010000003.1, forward strand.
GCATAACCTGCACATCCAGCCAGGTAGAGAGTGCATTCACAACGGAAGACCCCACTCCGTGCAGACCGCCGCTTGTCTTATAGGCAGTATCATCAAATTTTCCGCCTGCATGCAGCGTCGTAAACACGAGTCGTTCTGCAGACATCCCTTTTTCATGCATACCAACCGGGATACCGCGTCCGTCATCCTCAATTGTTGCGGAGCCGTCCTTTTCCAGATAGACCTCTATTTTCTTACAGTAACCCGCCAGGTGCTCATCCACGGCATTGTCCACAATCTCATAGATCAGATGATTCAGTCCTTTTCTTGAAACACTTCCAATGTACATTCCGGGACGCTTGCGGACCGCCTCCAGTCCTTCCAGTACGGAAATACTGCTCGCGTCGTATGTGTTGCTTTTTGCCATTTTCCAATTCCTTCCTTATCTGATGTTTCCATCAGTGTTTTTCTGCTACTTCTCCGCGCTTTTTGTAAATTGAATTTGCCGGTACGACCTCCCGCACCGAAGAAAGCGGGTAAATATTCGAGTGAGGTCCGATCACCGTGCCCGGATTGAGCACGGATCCGCAGCCGACCTCCACCTCATCGCCGAGCATTGCACCGAATTTTTTCAGGCCGGTCTCAATCCGCTCTGTGCCATCCTTTACGACAACGAGCTTTTTATCTGATTTTACATTTGAGGTAATCGATCCGGCTCCCATATGTGCCTTGTATCCAAGAATCGAATCTCCAACGTAATTGTAATGCGGCACCTGTACCTTATTGAACAAAATTACATTTTTCAGCTCCGTGGAATTTCCAACAACCGCACCCTCTCCGACAATTGCATTTCCCCGGATAAATGCACAGTGACGCACCTCCGCGTTTTTTCCGATGATCGCAGGACCGTTAATAAATGCAGTCGGTGCTACCTTTGCTGATTTTGCAATCCAGACATTTTCTCCGACCTTTTCGTACTCTTCCTCTGAGAGTGTTGCTCCGAGTTCCAGAATAAATGCACTGATCTTTGGCAGAAGTTCCCACGGATACTCCGCTCCCTCAAATAATGGCTTTGCGATTGTTTCTTCCAGCGTATAAAGATTTTTGATTTTACACGTTTCCATATTAGCCCTCCTGTTTGGAGACGGTCGATCCGCCTCTTCCTTTTTTATAATAAACTGCCGCAGCATCAAAAAGCGGCCGCAGCAGCTGCTGATTATTCAGCCCCAGTACTCCGTCTGTGCGTGAACGGACAAAGTGCTCCAGCTTCTGCATATACTCCTGATCCGTAATCGAGCCCTCTGCCACATAATTCAGTCCTTTTTCCCAGCTTGCAGTCAGCTCCGGATTCAGCAGCGAACGAATAGAACAAAATACTACGTCGTACGTCATTTCACCCTGCAGCGTCGGCGTAAGAATCTGCGTCTTTTTATTTAAAGCGATATATTTATTTGCCACCAGCTTCTTCAGGATTTCTGCTCTTGTTGCACTTGTACCAATACCGCAGCTTTTGATCTGCGCACGCAGCTCTTCATCCTCGATCAGCTGACCCGCATTTTCCATTGCCAGAATCATGGAACCGGAGTTGTAGCGCTTAGGCGGTGCAGTTTCTCCTTCCCGGATCACCAGATCCTTTATCGGAAATTCCATGCCTTTTCGGATCTTTTTCAACAGTTCTAAAAGCTCCTTGCTACTGTTGACCGTCTCAGAATTCTCCTGGTTTTCTTCTGATCCAGTTTTGAATGATATGCGCATTTTTTCATTCTCAGCGCCTGCAGTTCCGGCTTCTTTTTTCTTCTCGTAAGGATTACCGGCTACTTTAAAATATCCCTCTGACAGCAGCACTCGGAAAGAATAAAAAAACCTTTCATTCTGCATCGCCGTTACCATTGTGATCTTTGCAAACTCGACCGGCGGATAAAAAATACTCAGAAAGCGCCGTACGATCGCCGCGTAAACACCGTATGCATTTCCCTTTAATGAACCAAGCGCACCAAATCCCTGTCCGGTTGGAATGATCGCATAGTGGTCAGTGATCTGCTTGTCATTCACATAGCGTGTTTTCGCGATTCCCTGATAACTGCCGTCATCCAGTACCTCCTGTGCAAATGCTTTCGCCGGAGCAAAGTTGCGCAGTCCGGAAATATTGCGCGAAATCTCTTTTGCTACTGCGGTAGATAACACACGTGCATCCGTTCTCGGATACGTGACAAGCTTCTTTTCGTACAGCTCCTGCACAATGCGCAATGTCTCATCCGGGCTGATCTTGAACATTTTGGAGCAGTCGTTCTGCAGCTCGGCCAGATTGTAAAGCAGCGGCGGATTTTTCTTCTCTTTCTTTCGCTCAATCGAATCGACAACCGTCTTTGCAGGCGGCGGATCAGCAAGCAGCCGACGGATCAGCTCCTGTGCATCTTTTTTCTCTTTAAAACCGTTCTCCTTGTAAAGCTTCGGTGACTGGAAATAAGCGGAACCCTGCACGGCACGGAATTCACCCTCCAGCTGCTTTCCCTCCAGCTCCAGCTGCTGCACAACGCGGTAAAACGGCGTCTTCACAAACTGGCGGATCTCCCGCTCTCTTCTGACAATCATTCCGAGCACACACGTCATGACACGTCCTACGGAAATGACCGCATACTTCGTCCCAAGATAATTTGAGATCGTATTTCCATATTTTAAGGTCAAAAGCCGTGAGAAATTAATCCCCATCAGGTAGTCTTCCTTTGCCCGCAGGTACGCTGCATCCGAAAGATGATCATACTCCGAAAGATCCTTCGCTTCCGCAATACCCCGGTGGATCTCTTCTTCTGTCTGGGAATCAATCCAGACACGCTTTCGCTCTTTGCCTTTCACACCTGCCATCTGCTCCACCAGGCGGTAAATATATTCTCCCTCCCGCCCTGAGTCCGTACAGACATAAATACAGGATACATCCTTTCGGTTCAATAATCTGCTGACGATCTGAAATTGCTTTTTCACTCCCGGGATCACTTCGTAAAGAAACGTTTCCGGAAGAAACGGAAGTGTAGCAAGACTCCACCGCTTATATTTCGGATCATAAACCTCCGGATAACTCATGGTCACAAGATGGCCGACACACCAGGTCACCACATAGGAATCTGATTCCAGAAACCCATCCCCACGACTCATCTTTTCTTTTAATGCTTTTGCGAATTCCTGAGCAACACTCGGTTTCTCCGCAATAAACAGTGATTTTGCCATCCGTTTCCTCCTGATCTGTTCCTTTTGTCTGCCATAAGGACTGTTATTTGGCTGTGCCTCCGGTGCGTATTCTCCCCTTCGCACCACACGGCTTCGCCTCTGAATGTTCGATTGTTCGAACATGTGTCCTCTTTGGGTATTCATCTAACCACATTTTTAAGATTCTGTCAACTCATCACATACTATTTTTACATTTTTTTAAAAGTAAAATGGACATTCGCAATCCGCTTCCCATCAATTGAAGCAGGGGACTTACTTGATTCGGTTAAAAACGACAGAACTGCCGCGATCCAAGACCGCGACAGTCCTATTATACGTTATCAAAAAACTTTTTTGCAACTATTTTACGGAACTTATTTGTGCTGAATATAACCTTTTGCAGTCAGTGTCTCTGCGCAAAGCACTGCTCCGCCTGCTGCTCCTCTGACTGTATTGTGAGAAAGACCTACGAATTTGAAATCATAAATGGAATCCTCACGAAGACGTCCGATTGAAACACCCATGCCCTTCTCGTAATCAACATCCAGCGTTACCTGCGGACGGTTATCCTCCTGCATGTAACGAATGAACTGTTTCGGTGCACTCGGCAGATCCAGCTCCTGTGGAAGTCCGCGGAAGCTCTCCAGCTTTTCGATCAGCTGCTCTTTCGTCGGTTTTTTGCGGAATTTTACGAAAACAGCTGCTGTATGACCGTTAAGCACCGGTACACGGATGCACTGGCAGGTAATCTTCGGTTCATCTGCCGGTTTGATCACGCCATCCGCAACCTTGCCCAGCACACGCAAAGGCTCTTTTTCGCTCTTCTCTTCCTCTCCGCCGATGTACGGGATGATATTTTCAACCATTTCCGGCCAGTCCTTAAATGTCTTTCCTGCTCCGGAGATTGCCTGATACGTTGTGGCAACTACTTCATACGGCTCAAATTCTTTCCATGCTGCAAGTGCCGGTGTATAACTCTGGATGGAACAGTTCGGCTTTACTGCAATAAATCCCTTTTTCGTGCCAAGGCGCTTCTTCTGATCCTCAATGACTGCAAAATGCTCCGGGTTAATCTCCGGAACTACCATCGGTACATCCGGAGTCCAGCGATGTGCACTGTTATTGGATACAACCGGTGTCTCCGTCTTAGCATATTCCTCTTCGATCGCACGGATCTCATCCTTCGTCATATCCACAGCGGAAAATACAAAATCAACGGTAGATGCCACTTTTTCTACTTCATTTACGTTCATTACAACCAGCTTCTTGACAGCTTCCGGCATCGGAGTCGTCATTTTCCATCTTCCGCCAACGGCTTCCTCATATGTCTTGCCTGCGCTTCTTGCGCTCGCTGCTACAGTGACAACCTCAAACCACGGATGATTTTCAAGCAGTGAAATAAATCTCTGTCCTACCATTCCTGTTGCGCCTAAGATACCGACTCTCAGTTTCTGATCCATTTTTTCAATCTCCTCACTTGTAATTTTCGGCTGGCCGCTTTGGTCAGTCCCGGTACAGCTCCCCCTCTTCCGCAAATAAAATACTCTGATTTTACGAAATGTTCTTTGGCTTTTCCGGTGCAGATGCACGTCTTTGTTTTCGTACGACGTACATTTGTCTTTTAATAAGATATACTTCTTTTCTGTTCATGTCAAGTACTAAATCAAATACTGCGCATATCAACTTTGCTTTTCACATACTAAAACAACATCTGTTTTACTTCTGATCGCAGGACGGCGCTTCACGCTCCAGATATGCTTTATTCTCCGCAATCACCTGGCGCATCACGGCCTCGCCCGGTGCTCCGAGCGTCAGGCGGCGCTCCACACACGTCTTCATGCTGATCGCACCGTAGATATCTGCCTCAAAAGCCGGGCATTCTTCCTTATACTCATCCAGCGTCAGATCATCGAGAGCCTTGTTTTCTGCGATACAGCGAAGTACAAGGCGGCCGGAAATGCTGTGCGCGTCACGGAACGGCACGCCGTGGTTTACGAGATAATCTGCCACGTCAGTTGCGTTTGTAAAGCCGTTCTTTGCGGAAGCTTCCATCACATCTTTATTGAATACGATCGTGTCCATCATGCCTGTAAACAGCGTCAGACACATTGTGGTAGTATCAATTGCATCAAATACGCCCTCTTTGTCCTCCTGCATATCCTTATTGTACGCAAGCGGAAGTCCCTTCATCGTTGTGAGCATGCTCATCAGTGCTCCGTAAACACGACCTGTTTTTCCTCTTACCAGCTCTGCGATATCCGGATTCTTTTTCTGCGGCATGATGCTGCTGCCGGTGCTGTAAGCATCATCGATCTCCACAAATCGGTACTCGTTCGTGTTCCAGATGATGACCTCCTCCGAAAAACGGCTCAGATGCATCATGATCGTTGCCAGCGCCGACAGATATTCGATCACATAATCGCGGTCCGACACGGAATCCATGCTGTTTCTCGTCGGACCTGCAAAGCCGAGCAGCTGCGCCGTGTAATCACGGTCAAGCGGATAGGTCGTACCTGCCAGCGCACCGGCGCCAAGAGGACAGTAATTCATTCGCTCATAAATGTCCTTCAGTCTGGAACGGTCACGACGAAACATTTCAAAATAAGCACCGATATGATGTGCCAGCGTCACCGGCTGTGCTTTCTGCAGATGTGTAAAGCCCGGCATAAACGTATCGATGTTCTCCTCCATGATGCGCTGCAGCACTTTTAAAAGTCCGTACACAAGCTGGTCCGTATAAAGCACCTCTTCGCGCACGTAAAGCCGCATATCAAGTGCCACCTGGTCGTTTCTGCTGCGTCCGGTATGCAGCTTTTTGCCGACATCGCCGATCCGGTCAATCAGATTTGCCTCCACGAAGCTGTGGATATCTTCATACTCTGTCGTAATTGCAAGCGTTCCATTTTCCACATCACGCAGAATGCCGGTGAGTCCTTTCAGAATCTCATCCCGCTCCTGCTCCGTCAGAATCTGCTGCTTTGCGAGCATCTTTACATGTGCCATGCTGCCTTCGATATCCTGCTTATACAACCGCTTGTCAAATGTGATCGACGCATTGAAATCATATACCATCTGGTCGGTTTCCTTCGTGAAACGACCGCCCCATAACTGTGCCATATTCTGTCCTCTTTTCTGTTGATTCACCGCTTCTGCCGGTTTGGAGTATATATCATCTGTTCTGGCAGAAGCGCTTTTGCGCTTTAGTTTACCACAGCTTTGCCGTGCTTGCAAGGGAAATGCAATTTCCTGCGCAGCGAGATCGCAGTCTCAAAAATATCCCTGTTTTCAATATTCACAATCCATTTTTTCGTCCAGTTAATCACCTGCTGTAAGTTATCCCTTCAGTCCATTTCTATAATTTTCTTTCTGCCTTCTGTGCTTCCCTCTCCCTCTTTGAAAAAACGCAGCCACAGTAGTCCTGGCGGTACAGCCCATACTGCGCGGAAAGCTCCACCGATCGTTTATAGCCATTTTTCTTCTTGAAATCAGACGGCAGCCAATGTACACCATATTTTTCTGCAAGTTCCTCTCCGATCTCATTCAGCTTCTGCGCATTTTTCATCGGACTGATCGTGAGCGTTGTCGTAAAATAAGAAAAGTTTCCTTTCCTTGCCGCCTGTGCCGCGCACGAAAGCCTCAGGCGGAAGCAGGCAAAACATCGCTCGCCGCCCTCCGGAATCTGTTCCAGGCCGCGTACTGCCTCATAAAATTCCCGTGGTTCGAATGTTCCTTCCCGAAAATGGATCGGATATCCCGTTCCCTCCTGATTCTTTGTCTCGATCAGGCGGCTTTGCTCCTTTACCCGCTTGAAATATTCTTCCTCCGGGTAAATATTCGGATTATAATAAAGCACCGTAATTTCAAAATACTGTGAAAGATACTCCAGCACATAACTGCTGCACGGCGCACAGCAGCTGTGCAGCAAAAGTGTCGGCACCGGAGACGGGTTGGAGGCCAGCAGGCGTTCCATTTCTTTTTGATAGTTTCGTTTTTGTTCTGACATCATTTATTCCTCAAACTCCTGTTTTTGTTTCTGAGCACCTGAAATAGTTTTGGCTCTGAAATAAAAAACAAGATCGTTTTTTGCTTTACATTATATAGTCTGAAGGGAAGAAAGTCCAGTAAGTGAATGCGCTACCGCTGAAACGTTTTCGGAAAATATAAGAAAGGCCTTTCGGATGACTGTTTATCATCGAAGAGACCTTCCTGTGTTTTTCTGACTATCGTTGCCTTTTTTTATTAGAAATTTTCTATATCCACACATTATTTGTTTTGGTTCGCTTCATGTTTGTAATCGTAAAACCATATTTATTTCTGACCTTTTTCAGATATATTTTGTAAGTTCCCATATAAGAAAGTGTTCTATGCTCATAATAATCATAGTAATAAATATCATAAAGCGCTTCATACTTATTGGAACCAGTTTTCAATACTTTTGTAACTCTTCCCTTCGGAGCCTCATCTCCCCAGTTTCCACCAATATATTCCACTTTTCCGTTTCGGTTTCTAAGTAAGTAAGACGGATTTCTTGGGAAAGTATATCCGGCAAATTTTTTCAGAGCTGTTTTTGTTGTGCCAAAGTAGGTTTTCATATCTGATGCGCACATTCTATTTGCCTGTTTTATCGTCTTTCTATATATGTAAGTCAGATTCATAAAGTAAACCATCGTCGTCTTTGCATAGATGTCATATTTAAATACCGCATTTCTTCCGCATCCATAGCCCAGATAACTGTCCAAATGCCGACACATCCGCGCGACTGGACTCCTGTATTTCTGGGTCACATCCTGGCTCGCCGCAGCCGCTGGCAATGCACTGCCAAACAATAAAACGACTGCCAGCAAAAGAATTCCAAACTGTTTTCTCCTGTTTCTTTTCATTTCATAACCTCTCCCTTCTTCATTTGAAAACCTTGCCGTTATGATTCTTTGTAATCATCAGCATACCATATTAGCATTTTAAAATCTATCCTAACTTTTAATCAAATTAAGCAAAAATTAAAATGAACCGCGAGTTTCCTTTTGATCTCACCAATTCCTTTTTACGGTAAAAATAAAGATGCCCCTTGGCAGGACACCTCTATTTTCAGCACACCTTTTTCCCGTTTGCCGTCATCTTGAATTTCATGCCCAGTACCTCCGCTGCGCGCCGGCACATCATCATCCGCTGCATGAAAATCTCAAAATAATCAATTAATGCGCAAATCGATTCGTCCAGACAAATTTCAAAAAGGATCGTATTTTTCTCTGGCAGAATGCGAAGCTTTGAAGCTGTCACCGCATAGTTTACACGATCATGTTTATCAAAGCTTGATTTGCTCTTGTTGCGCACGCGGTTTCTTCTCACGTCTGTCTTATCCGCAAGGATCAGTGCTGCTGAGATCGGGTCCGTCGCACAGCCTGTTTTTTCATCGTGTGATCCGATTGCATTCATCACTGCTGCGATCTCCTTCACTTCCATGCCCATATCTTTCAGGATACTTCTTGCAAGAATCGCTCCATTATGCGCGTGATCCGTCCGGTTTACGCAATTCCCGATGTCATGCATATACCCGGCGATCTGTGCAAGCTCGACCTGCCGCTTCGGCGCGTCAAGCTCCTTCAATATTTTCCCTGCCGTATCCGCCACGATCTGCGCATGTTTTGCAGAATGGTCGGTATAGCCAAGCACACCCAGCATCTCGTTTCCCTGTGCCAGATATGCATTCACTTCCTCTGATTTTCGAATGTCTTCGTATTGCAGTTTGCTCATCTTTGTTCTTTTTCCTCTTTCTGCAGCCTACTCTTCTTTAGATGAAAGCAGATATTTGTACCATTTTATAGAACCATTCTCTTTCGTATTTTGCCCACTCATGGCACAGGAAAGTCATCCACTGCTTCCTGTTTTCTGTAACTCCATCCAATACATGCTCGCCTTTTCACTCGATCCTTTAATCTGGAAAATTACTTTCTGTCCACTTTTCTTTTTGTAATATTTTTTCTCTTTGCACTTTAGGCTGCTATAATCTATCTTCTCCTTCAGTCACCCCTTCATTCTATCGCACGCACCGCTTTTTTCTATCTGGTTATCCTGAATTTTTTGTAAAATTCAGGTAAAACATATCCATTTTCAGTTGTAATATTACAAAAGCTTTTCTGCTTTCCATTAGAACGTGTTTAAATATTTCATAACCGAGCAGCTGCTCGGTTATGAACAAGCAGCGAAGCGGATTACGCATATCTGCTTTGACCTCAGCTCCGCCTGCGGCAGACTTTCTCCGCAATCCCAAGAATCCGATACAGCAGCACCGCAATCACGCACAGCACGCAGATCGACATAATCACATGATCCAGCCGGAAGACCTGACTTCCGTAAATGATCAGATAGCCAAGCCCCTGTCTTGCCCCGATAAATTCTCCGATCACAACGCCGACCAGACAGAGCCCGATATTGACCTTCATTACACTGAGTAAAAGCGGCAGCGTTCCCGGAAGCACCACTTTCGTCAGCACATTTCGCTTCGTTCCGCCAAATGTATAAATCAGGCGGATTTTATCCGGATCCACTTCCTGAAAACCGGTAAAAAGATTGAGCACCGTTCCGAAGATTGCCACTGACATACCAGAGACAATGATCGATTTCTGATTTGCACCAAGCCAGACGATCAAAAGCGGTGCAAGCGCAGATTTTGGCAGACTGTTGAGCACGACGAGATACGGCTCCAGAATCTCAGAAAGCTCCGTAAAATACCACAACGCAACTGCAAGTCCCGTTCCGGTCACAGCCACAAACAGAAAACTGACGATTGTCTCAAGCAGCGTACTCATAGTATGCGCCACAATGCTTCCATCCTCGCACATACCCACAAACGTTTTCACGACCCGCGACGGACTGCTGAAAATAAAACCATCGATCCACGAAAGCCGCACGGCACTCTCCCAGATGACAAGAAAGAGCACAAAGATCAGGATTTGAACTACAGTGATCCGGCGCTGCCGCCTGCGCAGCATCTGCAGATAATGCTGCTGCCTCTGTGATATTTTTCTCTCATCCATGCAGATTCAGCTCCTTCCAGATCTCATTAAAATAATCCTTAAATTCCGGCTCGCTTCGCCGCTCAAACGGCGTGACATTTTCTTTTTCAAACTGAATGCGGATATCGGCACAGATCGTGGCCGGACGCTTTGTCAGCACCAGTACGCGGTCTGCCATGCTCACCGCTTCCGAGAGATCATGGGTCACGAGAATCGCTGTCTTTTTTTCTCTTCGCAGGATTGCCCACACATCATCACAGACCGACAGCCGCGTCTGAAAATCCAGTGCAGAAAACGGTTCATCCAACAGCAGAAGTTCCGGGTCCGGCGCCAGCGTCCGGATCAGTGCCGCCCTCTGCCGCATCCCCCCGGAAAGCTGTGACGGACGCGCATCACGAAACCGCGCCAGCCCATAATCCGCCAACATATTTTCAACTCTTTCTTTAGATTTTTCATCCAATCGCCCCTGAATTTCAAGCCCGAGAATTACATTTCGGTAAATGCTCCGCCACTCAAAAAGATGGTCTTTCTGCAGCATATATCCGATATTTTTCTGAAATGTCTCCGCCTCTTTTCCATTCAGTAAAATAGCCCCGCTCTCTGCTCGCAAAAGCCCTGAAATTAAAGAAAGCAGCGTGGATTTTCCACAACCGCTTGGTCCAACTATTGCTATAAATTCGCCGCTTTGTACCTGAAACGATAAATCTGACAATGCATACGTCTCGCCATTTTTTGTGTGATAAGCATAACTCACGCGTTTTAGCTCCAGTAAAGGTTCCACACCATCCACCTCCCACCGAACGGTTTCTCAAGTTCTGATCCGTTCTGATGTATCATATGCGAATGGAAGGCAAAAGTGTGGAATCCTGGAGCAAAGCAGATCTTCACAATTCGCTCTCCTGTCTGCTAGCAGTTTTTCCGATATTTTTCAATCACACAGTCATGCATTTTTGTCTTTTTGTCATAATTGATTCCAACCAGCAGAAGTTCTCCCTGATAATCGCTTAACGCCTCTCCATACTGGCGGTTTCTGATCTGGTCAATGGCTCCTTTCGCACTTTTGTCCCATTTCAGTTCAATTATTGCGGCCGGCTTGTCCTGATGAAGCTTTCTCGGCAGGAAACAAATATCGGCAAAACCTTTTCCTGCCGGCAATTCACGAATAATCGTATAGTATTCCCTGGCAAAATAGAATGCAAGATTAATGGTACAGCTCAGAGAATTTTCGTCATTATACTGCAAAACAGAAATTTCCCTGTGCACACGGCCGATTCCTTTTGCAACCGTTTCACTGTCCAGCGCCCATAAAGCTTCCAGCAATTTTCTGGAATTCTCTACAGAATCAATCACCTCATGCCATTCCATCGTACTGATTGCATTTATGTATTCCTGCGAAACCTCTTTATTCGGAATATACACTGTTTTATCCGGCCAGTGATAGCTCAGATATCCCAGATGAACCAGCAGCGTCAGCACATCGTCCTTTCCCTGAAATGTGGTCATATCATTTGAAAAGGTTCCCGTATTAATCTGCACTTTATCTCCGGCCAGCATTTTTACAATTGCATCTTTCAGCCCATCATAATTTAAACGGATATAAGTTTTGAGCGCTTCATACGTCTCCGTCTGATTCCAGTAATTGTCAAACACACCGCTCAGCATGGCATCCACTACTGATTTTGGACTGTACATTGCATAATTTTTCTTCTGGTCTCCATCCAATGTTACCAGTTCATACCCATCGTACCAGGCTCTCGTTTCCTCAAAACTTCTTTTATACTGATTGCACAGTGCTCTGACTTCATTCTCTGTAAAGCCAAAAAATTCAGCCATTTCCCTTGGATTTGTCATGGAATACTCTGTAAACATATTCAGCGCAGAATGAGAGCCGTATTTTTTAATTGGCAGGATTCCTGTCATATAGGCCAGCGCCACGTAATCCTGATCCTTCAGCCACACTCTTAAAAAGTCAAGATATCGCTTCTGGGCATCTTTATCCTGCTTATATTCACGAAAAAGACAATCCCACTCATCAATCAGAATCACAAACGGACACTTTGTTTTTGAAAAAATGTCCTTCATCACCTGGATCAGATCATCTGGATCTCTGAAACGCAGATCCGGATAAGCATCCAGTAAATCAAAAAGCACGTATTTTCTTAACCTCACCAGCATCTCATCTACACTGTTGGTGACACTGAGAAATTCCTGCATGTTAATTTTTATTACATTGTAGTTGTTGATATGCTCCCTGTAGCTTTCGTATTCGTGAATCTGCAGATGGTCAAACAGCCCGGAAGCATCCTCTTCCCTTTCATAATATGCCGCCAGCATATTGGCAGCCATCGACTTGCCAAACCTTCTTGGTCGGCTAACGCATACAAATCTCTGCTCCGTACAGATTAATTCGTTTATTCTGGCAATCAGGGCGCTCTTATCCACGTAAATTTTAGACCTTAAACTATTGCAAAACGCTGCACTTCCAGGATTCAGATAGCTTCCCAATATTACACCTGCTTTCTAAGTAAAAAATTCTTTGGCACCATCATTTCCAAATATGGTTTCATGATACCATGAAAATTTTTCTGGCTCAATAACTTTATGATCTTTTAATTCGCTTTTTGTAATCAACAGCAGGAAAGGAATTCTCGTTTTTGTTCCCATCACTGTACGGTAGCATTTACTATCGTCCTATGACGGAAACAAACTGGTTGGCAGCGGTTATTTCCCGACCTGTATTTTCTTAAAGCTTCCAGCAAAGAACAAAGTTTCTGCAAATCCTGTAATTCCCCATGAAAAAATATACAGAAGATACAGGGATGAAATCGTCTGGAAGTGTGCAAATACTGTATAAATCCAGACAATACGGAATATGCAGGAACCAAGGATAACGATGATGGCTGGCGGAATGCTTTTTCCGATACCTCGGGATGCGGCGATGCTACCGTCCATAAAACAGCTAAATGCATAGCTGAATCCCATGATATGGATTCTCTGCATACCGGCATCAATAACTGCCGGTTCCGTAGCGAACAGAGAAAGAAACTGCCGGTCAAATACAAGGAGCAGTCCACCCAGGATCGCACCTGAGATGAAGGCATAGGTAAGGCTGACTCCATAAGATTTCAGCATTCGTTTTTTATTTCCGGCACCCCAATTCTGGCCGATAAAGCTTGCACATGCAGTATAAAAAGAAAACATGACGTTATAGATCAGGGAGTCAGCATTTGTGGCAGCTGCATTTCCGGAAACCATCACTGCGTCAAAAGAATTGACACCCGTCTGCACAAACAGATTTGCAATGGCAAAAATTCCGTTCTGAAGACCTGCAGGGATACCAAGCATGAGAACTGCTTTGCAGGCCCTGGGATGCAGGCGGATTTTGTACAGAGACACTTTGCAGTCATCGGTTCTTCTGGTGAGATGAATCATCACCAGAGATGCAGAGACATACAGAGAAATCGCGCTGGCTGTTGCAACACCTGCGGCTGCCATATGGCAGGCAATAACGAAAAACAGATTCAGAAGAACGTTGATCACACCTGCAATAGAAAGGTAAATCAACGGGCGTTTCGTGTCGCCTCTGGCACTTAATACGCCATTTCCAAAATTGTATACGGCCATTGCGGGCATTCCCAAAGAATAAATCTTCATATATAAAACAGCCTGATCAATAAGTTCTGGCTTTGTGTTTATCATGGATAGCATCCGCCCGGAAAACAGAAGGCAGATGGCGCAGACAAGCAATCCTGTGAGCGCACACAAAAAAAGAGAAGTATGGATCGTTTCTTCTGTCCCTCTCTTATTTCCGGCTCCCAGTTCGTGAGCTACGCGTACGTTAACACCGGCTCCCATTCCAATGAGGATTCCGGTAAACAGCGTAACCAGCAAAGTTGTGGAACCGACAGCACCCAGTGCCATGTAATCTGCAAACCGTCCAACAACGGCAACATCGCTTAAGTTAAAAAGAACCTCCAGTACCTGCGAACCCATAAGGGGAAGGCTGAAGAGGAGTATATTTTTCCAGAGAGAGCCTGTGGTCATCTCAATAGAATTGGATTTCTGAGAGTATGAGAAAATCTCTGTAAATAAGATTCTTCTATGATAATTAAAAGCGATAAGCTTGTGAATCAGGCTTGTCGTTCTTGTTTTATATATAACAGTTGCTTACGGGTATGTCAAGAGCAGGCGGTTTCCCGCCTGTCTTCTTAACCCTTCTTTTGCTTACTCGGGTAAGCGTCCTTCGTACATAATGCTCAGTTCTCCATAAACCTGAGCCCAATCACGGATGGTGGTAGTCCATTTTTTCGTAGCCTCAAAAGTAGCCAGATACAAGGCCTTTAACAGGGCGGTATCGCTTGGAAATACGCTTCTCTGACGGTTCAGCTTCCGGTATGTGGAGTTCAGTGATTCGATCGCATTGGTTGTATAAATGACCTTCCGGACAGTGGTTGAAAATTTAAAAATTGGAGAAACAGCATCCCAGTTGTCTTTCCAGCGTTTCATGGAATTCGGGTATTTCGGAGTCCATTTTTCAGTTACACGTTCCAAGGCAGCCAGAGCCTTCTGCTCATCAGCGGCCTGATAGATGGTTTTTAAATCTGCAGCAAAGGCTTTTCTGTCCTTGTCCGGAACGTATTTCAGGGTGTTTCTTACCTGATGGACAATACACCTCTGGTATTCTGTTTTGGGAAACGCAGCTGAAATCGCTTCTTTAATGCCTGTAAGGCCATCGGCACAGATGATCAGGATATCTTTTACTCCGCGATTTTTCAGTTCGTTCAGGACTGACAGCCAGTATTTCGCACTTTCATTGTCACCAATCGTAATCGTCAGGACTTCCTTTTTCCCCTCCGCATTAATGCCAAGAATAACATAGGCTGCAAGCTTACGAATGACTCCATTATCCCGCACAGAATAGTGGATCGCATCGATGTAAAGGATTGGATATACCTCATCCAATGGGCGGTTCTGCCAGTCTTCAATCTGAGGAAGTATCTTATCCGTCACATCGGATATGAAACTTTCTGATGTTTCAAAACCATAGATATCTTCAATCGTTTCCGAGATCTGACGAGTGGTCATTCCTTTGGCATACATAGAGATGATCTTCTGATCGATATCAGAAATATCTTTCTGACGCTTTTTCACCACCTGTGGTTCAAAGGTCGATTTCCGATCCTGTGGGACCTCGATTTCCATAGAGCCATATCGGCTGTTTACCTGCTTGCGTTTATAACCGTTACGATAATCGTCATTGTCAGAACGCTGGGATTTCTCATATCCAAGATGGTCATCCATTTCAGCCTCCATCATTTCTTTAATGGTGCCGCCCAGAAGATCTTTGAGTGCATCCTGGATATCTTCTGCAGTCTCGATATCGTATTCTTCGAGAAGCTGGCGGATGATGTTCCTTTTTCCTTCAGTCATTTCAACTCTGTGAACTGGTTTCTTTTGTTTTGCCATAGTAAAAGGCCCTCCTAATGATATTTATTGTATCATAGAAGGACCTTACTTAGGTTATTTTACAGAAAAAGTTTCATAGGCTCGGATTTCTTTTTTCCATTTTCACACATAAAATTACCTCATAAAAATTATTTCATTCAAATTATACAATACTCTGTTAAAAAAGTGTTGTAAAGAAGGAAAAATGGCAAATATTTACATGCTTTTGCGTTACTGTTCAGGTAACAATGTCATTTAGTTAAGTTACAGGGTTAGCCCCTAATTATGGGTCTAACCCAAATTTTTTCAAAAAAGCTACCCAAAGGGTTGACATAGGGAGCAAAATGTGCGGCCGCTCTCGCTACTGATAGATTTGTTGAGGTAGCGAGAGCGGCCACTTGAATTAGTGATATATCACTTTCTCAAGGAGGCACATGATCATGATCCATCAACAAATCAAAAAACTGATTTTTTCTTCTGTGGAACACGTTGTTTCTAATATTTCACAGTATGCTGTCCATCCCGATTCTGATTTCAAGAGAAGCAAAAAAATCCCTGCCCAGAAACTTATTTCCTTTCTCGTTTCACAAGGCTCATCTTCCACCAGGGTTGAAATGCTTGATTTCTGGGAACTGGATTCTTCCATGCCAACCGCTTCTGCCCTCAGCCAGCAGCGCGCAAAGCTTAAACCTGAGGCGCTGGAAGCTGTATTCCGGCACTTTAATTCCTCTTCCATGGAATTGCCGCCCGCTTCCTTTAAGGATCCGCATTACCGTTTCCTGGCTGCCGATGGCTCCACCTGCACTTTTTTCAGCACTCCGGCTTTCTCATCACCAGACTACTACTGTTGCCCGGGACACTCTGCCAACGGTGTCTACAGCATGCACCTGAATGCTTTTTATGACTTGGATACCCATACTTACACGGATGCGCTGATCCAGCCCGTCCGCTGCAAAAATGAATTCGGTGCTTTCTGTGATATTGTTGACCGGCACGATGTTTTGGACGGAAGAAAAAATGTCTATATCGGTGACCGCGGCTATTGCTCTTATAACAACATGGCACATGTTGTGGAACAGGGACAGTATTTCCTGTTCCGTACCAAGGATATCCATTCCAAAGGACTGATCGGCAATTTTAATTTTCCAGATAAGGAATCCTTCGATATTGATGTCAGAGTCACACTGGTCCGAAGCCATTCGAAAAAAGTTTTGGCAGGCATCCACACAGAAGGTTACATACGCTTTGTAGATCAGGCAGCTGCTTTCGATTACGTTGAATATGGAAGTTATGATACATATGAGCTGTCCTTCCGTATTGTGCGTTTCCACGTCAGCGATTCTACATACGAGTGCATCGTGACCAATCTACCACGTGATGAATTCCCTGCGGAACGTATCAAAACCTTGTA
>CABJAW010000004.1 GCA_902363665.1 Lachnospiraceae bacterium
CATTATAAACCGTTTTGAGGCAGATTTGCAATCTGTCTTTTTGTCGTGCTTTCCTTCACGGGTAAATCGTAAACATATCTGTAAAACGGTTTCACTAAGGTTCATCTGTAATTTATTCTGTAAGAATTCGCTCCCTATTAAACGTTAACTAAATGACATTGAATCAGTCTGTCGGACTTCTATAGTCCGACAGACTGGGAATGTTTTAGTTAAATTGGTCAAGCAGTGAGATACTTTTTTCCATGTGTTCTCTTGCAAGATCGGGATGACCGTTCATGCGGTAAAGTCCACCGAGATTGGCATGAAGGTTGGAAACGAGGCGAGCATTGTCAGCAGTGATATTTTCTATCTGGGCAAGTGCATCTTTTTCCAGTTTTATTGCTTTTTCAGGTTTGGTTTCAAGAGTTGCTTGAAAATCCAGTAATAATGCCCGGTCAGAGTCGGTTCCAATGTTTTTTGTCTTTAACAGCCCCTTCAGTTCCTGAATGATTCCATTCATACCTTTGTGGTTGCAGTCAGACATCAATGGAAGCAGGTTCTGTAAAATAAGCTCAGATCAAAACAATAACAGGAGGAGCTTATGCAACAGAATATTGAATTTGAGCGGTGCATTGATTTTCTGGTACGGATGATTGATAAGTACGGCGCTGAAGTCCTCCGGGAGTTGGAGGAAGAAAAACAGAATAAAGAAGAAAAAGAAGCGGCAGTTTCCTGAAATACAAAATGTAAATCAGACTGTCGCTTTTTTCATGCATTTTTAAATCAAATAAATTTTAAAAGCTGATGCAGAGTGTGTGGCTCATTATTCTGAGAAGCGGTAATACGAGTATCAAATGGCTTGAAATGATTCTGCGTATAAAAGCTCAGAAGAAATTCATTATCTTCGCATTCAAGACCTGTGGGTTCGTTAACTGACGTCCGGGAAGTGTCTGCTTTGGTGTGCGGTCACGGTCGGCTTCGTCAATCGCTGCAATAAAACGTTTTACGCTGTTTGGACTGGATAGGACAAAATTATGAGTAATACTTGAAGTAGCCATACGGACACCTCCCAGTTTTTGTGGCTTTTTTTGTGTATTAATTATACGATTGGCAGAGAAATGCGTCAATAGAGGAGTAATGTTTTTCTTGTGTACAGTGGAGTATGAGAGTATAATAAAACCAGTTTTTTTACATAAATCTGAAGACTTTAAAAGGATGATCGGCAAAGCAGACGAAAGTCTGTGACGCAAAGCTACAGGGCCTGTCAAAGCGGATATTCGCAATCCGCTTCGCTACTTGCCGGATCATAAGGGATCCTCCCGCAAGCGGGTCCTTCCTTATGATATTTCATAACCGAGTAGCTGCTTTGCAGCTTATCAGGAGTGGCTTGTACCACTCCTGATACAAGCAAGTCCCCACCCACTGCTTATTGCTCAGCGCAATTGAAGCAGGGGACTTGCCTGACTCGGTTAAAATGGCAGCCAGTTGCATGAAGTGATGTGTACTGTCGGTAGGACAGTGTTTTTTTATCAGGGAAGAGAGAAGGAATATGAAATTTAGAAAAACACAAAGCGTATGTCTTATTTTGACATGTATGGCAGTAACAGGACTTATTGGGTGTGGAAAAACAGATGAAACATCAGAGAAACACGAAGCAATTACCTTTATGGCTCCTTATCTGGATGTGGACAGCTTTATAAAAGAAGTGCATAAAACATATCCGGAGATCGAGCTTGAAGTAGTCCCGTACAGCGGAGCAAACACAACAACCTGTCTGCAGAATATGTTAGAAGCAGATGATTTTCCGGACATCTGCACACAGACCTTTTATAATCCGGATGTGGTGGATGTCAGTGATAAGATGATTGATCTCTCCAGATACGATTTTACAGATAATTATGTGGAATCACGTCTGAAAGATGTATCCGATGATGGTGCGCTTTATATGCTTCCATCTTTGTACAACTGTTATGGAATCACTTATAATAAAACACTGCTTGAGAAACATGGCTGGAAGCTGCCAACATCTTTTGCAGAGCTTGAAGAACTTGCAGACAAGGCAAAAGAAGCAGGAGTCACGTTATGTATGGCACAGATTCAGTACCCTGGTTCCACCTTCCAGTATGTATGTAATATTGCGGATGCGGGATTCCTTAGTACCATGTCTGGAAAGCAGTGGCAGAAAGATTACCTGTCAGGAAAGGCAAATGTAAGCGATACACCAGGCATGGTGGAAAGTATGGAATATATCCAAAAATGGAAAGACCTTGGGATGCTCGACTGCAGCAACAGTGATCCGGCAGATGATGGCAAAACAAGAGAAGATTTTATAAAGGGAAATTCACTGTTTCTATTGGGACCACAGAATGGCATTATGGACGCGGAAGATACAACAGACAAATTTGGTCTGATGCCATATCTGTCTGAAGACGGAAGCAGAAATGTATTTATTTTAAATGTAAACCGTTATTATGGATTGAATAAAGAGCTGGAGAATCATCCTGAGAAACTTGAAGATGCATTAAAAGTCATGAAGGTGCTGTCTACGGTAGAAGGAACCAGCGCCCTGTATCCGGACAGCACATTAAAAGCAGGACTGCTTCCTTTCAAAGATGCGAAGGCGGATGACACCTTTTATGCAGATATTTCAGATATGATCAATACAGGGAATACGACACCGTTTATATATGCCGGATGGGAAAATACGATTGTAAATACCGGAACCAAAATGCTGGAATTCATGCAGGATAAGGCATCAATAAAGGATGTGGCAGATCAGCTGGACAAGGATCAGGACAGCGTGGTAAATAACCGGCCGGAAGTGATCACAACAGCTACAGAGGAAATCTCACAGGAAAGCTGTGCAAAGCTGGTGGGCAGGTGCTTCGCCGGGGCGACCGGAAGTGACATTGCTCTTATATCCCTTGGAACATGGATCAGTGGAAATGGCACGAACCAGAACAATGATGGCGTGAGCGGAAAACTGTATGCAAAGAATATTACAGACTATGATATCTGTACCATTCTTCCGACTGGCTGGTCACGGACGATTAATACAATCAGGCTGACGGGAAAACAGATTCAGGCATTGTATAAAGAAGGTTATGATGCAGTTGGTACAGGAAAGAATTATCCATATATGCTGGTAAATCCTGAAGATCTGAAACTGGAGGAAGGAAAGACTTATCAGGTCGCGATTTCCGGGATCAGCGAAAAACTTGCTTCGGAAGTGGAAGTGACAGACAGTGGGGTTGTAGGTCTGGATGCGGCAAAAGAATTTTTTGGGCAATTTAAGACTTTAAGTGAAGCGGACGCAAAATGGAACTAAGCGGAGGGGAAGGATGCAGAAGGCAAAGAGTTACCGGAAATTAATATTGGGCTGCTGTATGGCTGGTATAGCAATGATTCTTGCATTCTTTTTCCTGTATCATACGTATATCCAGAATATTATCTATGAGGAACGGTTAAACCAGATGGAAGAGATTACCCGTCAGATGTTTCAAAATCTGGAAGATGTAATCGATTCCCACTGGGATCGGGTAACGGAAGAATGCAATTATCTGCAAGATGCAAATCTACAGACTACAGATGAACTCTGCAGACATATGAAAAAGAAGTATGACTTATCAGCATATGCAGACCATAAGATCACGTTGATGGCAGTGGATTCAGAAGGCGGATATTATACTGAAAATGGATACAGGGGACTTTTTCGGGATCTGGATTATTTTGAAGAAAGTCCTGAAAAGATCAGTTTTGTTTTTGATTCTATGACAGACAATCAGTCAGAGATGGTATTTCTGAATCATCTTCCAGAGCCAATACATCTTCAGAATGGAGAAAAGAAAACTTCAATTCTCTATTTTGGAATTTCCCAGGATATGGAACAACTGAATCCTTATTTTAACTGCGAAGCTTATAACGGAAACAACAGTGTGTATGTACTGGACGATAATGGATTCAAACTGTTCAACAGCAATCAGGTAGAACTGATCAAAGGTCATAATGTATTTTCTGTTTTACAGAATATGAAATATCTTCACAATTCTTCTTTTGAGAAAACAAAGGCGGAACTGGAAGAAAAAGGCTGCAGTTATTCTAATGCAGTTCTGGATGGAACAGAGTATTTTTACGGGTTAAAAAGAATGGAAAATGCCGAATGGACACTTATCTTCCTGGTTCCGGCAGAGTATGTTGCTACGAATACATTAAAACTTGTCAATTTTGTCACGATATTTATCGTTATCTTTACGGTTATCGCAGCTGCCTGCGTTATGCTGGGAATTTCGTTTGTTATGCGCAGAAACCAGCAGGAAGCGATCCGTGTGGAGCGGGAAAATAATGCGAAGCTGGAAACAGTGAATACAGAACTGCGGCAGGCAAACCAGGCGGCGGAAGAAGCTTTTCAGGTGGCACAGGAAGCGAACAGATCCAAGAGCAGTTTCCTTGCCAATATGTCTCACGATATACGTACTCCTATGAATGCAATCATTGGTATGACGTCACTGATCAGACATGATGCCGGTGATAAAGGCAAGGTAATAGAGTATGCGGATAAAATAGATATTTCATCACAGCATCTGTTAGGGATCATTAATGACGTTCTGGATATGAGTAAGATCGAGGCAGGAAAAACAGTTTTCAAGTATTCTGATTTTTCGATAGCGGATTTTATACAGGAACTCGACACGATGTTTCATTCTCAGATATCTGAAAAAGAGCAGACCCTTACTATTTCAAAAGAAAATATCCGGCATGAGTGGGTGAATGGGGATCGAGTCCATTTGATGCAGATTTTCAGCAACCTGCTGTCTAATGCAATAAAATATACACAGGAAGGCGGAAAAATTCAGCTTCTGGCAGAGGAATGTGAATCAAAATCTTCTGTTTATGCAAAGTACCGCTTTTTAGTCAGCGATAATGGTATGGGAATGTCGGCGGATTTCAAGGATATGATCTTTGATGCATTTACCCGTGCAGAAAATTCCCTGACAAGTAAGATACAGGGAACAGGTCTTGGAATGGCAATCACCAAAAATCTGGTTGATTCGATGGGCGGAACGATCGATGTAGAAAGTGAACCGGGACAGGGCAGCTGTTTTGAGATTTTTATGGATCTGAAAATTGCAGAAGAAAGATCTGTTTCTCCGGTGTCACAGGCAGAAACAGATGAGCAGGATGGTAATATCTTGCAGGGTATGCGGTTCCTGTGTGCAGAGGATAATGAGATAAATGCAGAAATCCTGACGGAACTGTTAAAGATTGAAGGTGCGGAATGTACCATCTGTGAAAATGGTGAAGAGATTTTGAAAACATTTGAACAGTCCGCTCCGGGTGATTATGACATGATCCTGATGGATGTGCAGATGCCTGTTATAAATGGTTATGAGGCAACAAAGGCAATCCGCAGAAGCTCCCATGAACTGGCAAAGACGATTCCGATCATTGCCATGACAGCCAATGCATTCTCAGAGGATATCCAGCATTCTCTGACAGCCGGTATGAATGCACATGTTTCAAAACCGGTTGAAATGAAAGTACTGGAAAAGACGATCAGAAGCATAAAATCCGGCGGAGGGAGGTACCGAAACGCAGGCCATTGAATCGTAATAAATGGCAGCGAATCTGATATGAAAAAATCGAAAAGGATAGTTAGGGATAAAAGGAAAATGAAAGGAAAAAGAGTGATTGCAGCCATGCTGCTTGCGGGAATTTTAGCAGTTACCCTGGCAGGGTGTAAAAATACAGATAACACGAAAGAAGAAACAGAAAAGCCTGTCATTACCCTCGGCAGTGATAACTATCCACCATACAATTATCTGAATGAGGATGGAATCCCGACAGGAATCGATGTGGAACTGGCTACAGAAGCTTTCAAAAGGATGGGATATCAGGTGGAGGTTGTCCAGATCAACTGGGAGGAGAAAAAAGAACTGGTGGAGAGCGGAGAGATTGACTGTATCATGGGATGTTTTTCCATGGAAGGACGCCTTGACGATTACCGCTGGGCGGGACCGTACATAGCAAGCCGTCAGGTGGTCGCTGTAAATGCGAACAGTGATATCTATAAACTGAGTGACCTGGAGGGAAAGAACCTGGCTGTCCAGTCCACAACTAAACCGGAAGGCATCTTTCTGAACCGGACAGATGAAAAAATCCCTAAACTGGGCAATCTGATCAGTCTTGCACACCGGGAGCTGATCTATACGTTTCTGGGAAAAGGATATGTAGATGCAGCTGCCGCACATGAGGAATCT
Organism: Lachnospiraceae bacterium; assembly: GCA_902363665.1. Classification (GTDB taxonomy): domain Bacteria; phylum Bacillota; class Clostridia; order Lachnospirales; family Lachnospiraceae; genus Choladousia. The sequence goes on from CABJAW010000004.1 coordinate 6,237, forward strand.
GTTGTCCAGTACATGAAGGATTATGATACAAGCTACCGTATCCTGGAAGAGCCTCTGATGATCACCGGAATAGGCGTTGCTTTTGCAAAAGATGATGACAGAGGAATCTGTGAGCAGATGGAACAGACTCTGGAAGAAATGCGGCAGGACGGCACGACTCTGAAAATCGTTGGAAAATATCTGGATGATCCGGAAAAGTATCTGGAGGTGGATGATCTTGAATATTAAGAGAAAGAAAAACGAAAAACGAATCCAGCTGGTCGGCGGTCTGATTGGAATCTGTGTGGCTGTAGTCTCTCTGTTTTATTTCTTCCACGCAGAAAAAGCGGAAGCAGAAAAAAGAATGGTGGAGATTGTAAACTATGTGAAAGTACAGTGCTCCACCTACACCCATTATAATGAATCTTCGGAATCCAAAAGTCTTCTCCGTGCCATTGAAAGTGCCAGACAGATGAGTACAAATATTCAAATGGAAACAGAAAACGGCGGTCAGTTAAGCCGGGAATTTTTGAAAGGAAATCTGCAAACTCTCTGGGTGGATGGTATCATTGTACTGGATAAAGAAGGAAAGACGGAGTGTGAATACAGCACGGATGAATCTCTTGCCAATGAGATTGCGGAGTATCTGCAAAAAGAAATTATCATGGATTTTGCCGGATATGAAGAAAGATCTTATTCAGAACGGTTTGCCAGGGAAGATGGATCCTATATTGACATTGCAGCCTGTGCCAGAAAAGATGCACCGGGTATCGTTGCGATCTATTATTACACATCTCCTGAATTTACCAGAAATTATACCCTGACGATACAAGGACTTTTAAATGGTTATAGTGTCCAGAAGGATGGAACGATTATTGTTGCAGACGATGGGATCGTTGTTGCCAGTAATGATGAGGGGCTGTTAGGGCAGAATACAGCCGATAACGAAGTTGTTCAGGCAATGAAAAAGCATACAGACAGTCAGCACATTTATCATTTGAAGAATGAAGGAATTGGATGCTACGGAATCATGCTGAAGCAGAGGGATTATTATATCTATGCATATCTTTCGGATGCGGAAGTGTTCCATAATCTTCTATTAAGTGTGATAAGCGTTATTTTTCTTTATTTCCTGATGTTCAGTATATTCTGGTTCTGGACATACAGAACCAATCAGTCGCACCGGAAACAGGAAGTGGAAAAGGACGAAAAATATAAATCAGAACTTCTGATAGCCGCTAAAAAGGCAGAAGCCGCCAATGAGGCAAAAACAGAGTTCCTTCAGCGGATGAGTCATGATATCCGGACTCCAATCAATGGAATCTGCGGCCTGGTCAATATGGCAGAGTATTATGCAGATGATATGGAAAAACAGACGGAATACAGGACAAAGGTGAAAGAAGCATCCCATCTGCTTCTGGAACTGGTAAATGATATTCTGGACATGAGTAAGCTTGAGTCAGGTGAAATTATTCTGGAAGAGATTCCATTTAATCTGAGCAGTATTTCCAGGGAAGTATTTGTTGTGATCGAGCAGATGGCTGCAGAACAGAATATCCGGATCGTGTGGGAGAAAAAAGAAATCACACATCGTGATTTTATTGGAAGCCCGGGGTATGTGAAACGGGTGATGATGAATATTTTGTCGAATGCAGTGAAATATAACAGAGAAAACGGACATATCTATATCAGCTGCATGGAAATTCCATCCGAACAGCCAGAAATGGCGACAATGGAATTTGTTTGTCGTGATACTGGAATCGGAATGACTGAGGAGTTCCAGAAATGTGTGTTTGAACCATTTGCACAGGAACATACAGGAAGCCGCACAAAATTTGCAGGAACAGGCCTGGGAATGGCAATTGCAAAGAATCTGGTCGAGAAAATGGGTGGAACGATTACTTTTGAAAGTGAAAAAGGTGTAGGGACGACATTTGTGATTCGGGTTCCGTTTAAAATAGATATGGATGCGGACAAACGTGAAGAACAGAAGGATGTATCCGAAAAATCTATAAAGGGGCTGTATATTCTTCTGGCAGAAGATAATGAGCTGAATATGGAGATCGCAGAATTTATGCTGCAGAATGAGGGTGCTGTTGTGACAAAAGCATGGAATGGACAGGAAGCTGTTGAACTGTTCGAAAAAAGCAGACCTGGTGAATTTGATGTCATTCTTATGGATATCATGATGCCGGTCATGAATGGTTATGAAGCTGCAAAGATGATCAGGTCTCTGGACAGAGAGGATGCAAAGGAGGTACCGATCATTGCAATGACAGCAAATGCGTTCACGGAGGACAGAATAAGAGCAAAAGAAGCGGGAATGGATGATCATATTGCTAAGCCTGTTGATGCAAAATTACTGATAAAGGTAATTCATGAATTGCTATAGTGAAATACAATTGCAGGAATGAACGCACATCTTGCAGAGCCATTGGATGAAAAAAATTAAGAAGACTATATGCGAAGAGTTGAGAAGCAGTGGGAACAGGGAAAACTGCTGATTTTACGGCTGTCTATTATGTTGAATAACCGTGGGATATGGCAAAATTTGAGACAGTCGCGCGATCATATGGCATCGAATTCTTCTCCTTGCATAAAGCATAATCCTGGAGTACAATGAAGCAGACAGAACCGTTGCAGACAAAGAAAGACAGGGAGGAAACAATGGGAAAAACAATCGGACTGGCAGAGTTGACCAGTATTACGTACGGCATTGCAGCATCCGATGCGATGCTGAAAGCGGGTCAGGTAAAGCTTCTGCGCAGCGCACCGGCGTGTCCGGGAAAATATCTGATCCTGATCGCCGGAGATACCGGAGAGGTGAAGGCGGCGATGGAGGCGGGAGCGGAGATTGCAGGAAAGCATCTGCGCAATTCCTATGTGATCCCGCACATCCATGAGCAGGTGCTTGAGGTGCTTTCTACCCGGAAAAAGGTGGAAGCGCGTGAGGCAGTCGGTATTCTGGAGTGCTCAATGATGGTATCGGCGCTTTATGCGGCGGATATGGTGGCAAAAGAGGCGGCGGTGCGTCTTTGTAGAGTACGCCTTGGCCAGGGCATCGGCGGAAAAGGTGTCGTGATCCTTTCCGGTGATGTGGGAGCCGTAAAAGCAGCGGTAAACGCGGTTGTAAAGGGCTGTGATGCACTGAATCTGCATCTGCAGGAGCATTACGTGATCCCAAATCCGGATCCGGAGCTGCTGGATTTTCTGTAGAAGAAAGAAATAATAATCAGATATGAAACATACAGCAGGACGAGATATGCCCGGGAAGCGGCTTCTCGTCCTTTTTATACCTGCCGGGACAATTCCGATTATTGCAATGGCAGTGAATGCATTTGCAGAAGACTGGAAAACCAGATGACTTGTTTTTCCGGTTCTTTCACTTTGGTATCTCGTTTTATATAAAGAAAATGCAGAACTCGCTAAAATTTTGATTGACATATGACGATATTCCGTTTTACAGTATTTTGTAAGAAAGGGTCTGATGACAATTTAACCGAGTCAAGCTGTGAAGCAGCTACTCGGTTATGAAATATCATAAGGAAGGACCCGCTTGCGGGAGGATCCCTTATGATCCTGCAAGTAGCGAAGCGGACCTGGAATATCCGCCTTGACAGAGAAATTGAAAACAAAAATTTTGGACAGGGGGGTGTCGTTATCAGTCAGAGAAGATTTGACCTGAAAGATTATACGAAAACAATTCTATTATTTATAGCGGCAGTTGCGTTTGGCGTTGCAGTATTTTTCGTGTGTGCGGAGTATTCGATCAGTGAAAACTCACAGGATACGGTCCGGGCGACTGTAACGCGCCAGAGCGAACATCTTCGCTCTATGATGGAACTGCATTATCAGTATCTGCAGATCGTTGCCGATCAGATCGGAGAGACGGATGACATCATTTCCGATGAAAATATGAAGATGATCGCCAACCTGCATGAATATACGGATCTGGAACTTTCTGCGATCATAGAACCGGACGGAACCTCGCATTATGACAATGGAACAGAAAAAAATGTAGCCCACCGCAGTTATTTTCAGGAGGCGATGGAAGGAAAGCAGGCGCTCAGTGACCCGCTGGAAAGCAGTGTTGACCAGGAGACACGGGTTGTGCTCAGTGTTCCAATCAAGCGGGATGAAGTGGTGGTTGGTGTACTTGGTGCATCATACAATGTCACTGCTCTGAGCCGTCTGATGTTCAATGATACGTTTGGCGGTGTCGGGTACAGCCTGATCGTTACGCAGGACGGAGAGATTATTGCATATGACGGAGAACCGTCACACCATAAGATTTCTTATGGTGACAATTTCTTTGAATTTTACAGTGATAAGAAAATCATGGAGAATATCTCGCTCCTGGATGTGCAGAAAGATTTCAACGAGGGAAAATCCGGTCTGTTCCGGATGCGGGATGCACAGGGGAAGCGGGCATCGGAGCAGTATCTCTCTTACGTACCGCTTGGAATGAATAACTGGATGATCTGTTACATGCTTCCGCTTTCGGCGGCGCTGCAGCCGTATCGTTTTTTTACGACGTATGAAGTTTTTTTTATCATCGGATTCTGCATTCTGGTTGTGATTCTCTTTGTCTGTATCCTGAAAAAAAACAGTCAGAAGAACCGGGAACTGCTTAAGGCATCCCAGATGGATGCGCTGACCGGACTTTACAACAAAAAGGTGACAGAGGAGCGAATCAATGAAGTGCTCCTGGAGCAGCCGGAAGCGATGCATGCATTTCTGATCCTGGATCTCGACCGTTTCAAGAAAGTGAACGATGGGTACGGACATGCAGCCGGCGATGCCGTTCTGCGTGAGTTTGCAGGACTGCTGCGGAATTATTTCCGGGAAAATGATGTGATCGGACGGATCGGCGGAGATGAGTTTGTCGTCCTTATGAAAAACGTGGATTCAAAAGACTCCGTACGAAACCGGGCGGGAGGTCTGGTGCAGAAGATCGGTGAGCTGGAATTTTCAGGCATGCCGGAGCATATCACAAGCAGTATCGGAATTGCATTCGCACCGGAACAGGGCGACTGCTACATGGATTTATATAAGGCGGCTGACGGGGCGCTGTATGAGACGAAGCGCCGCGGCAGAAACGGTTATACCGTGAGCCTTCAGATGTGTGAGCTGAAGGAAGAAAAGACGGAGTAAGGCAGAAGACAAAGCTGTGCTGAAAGCAGAAAAAAACGAGAATGTTCGGAATTAACGAAAAAAATAATGTAACTGTTCAGAGCAACCTCCAAAATGCTACGCATTTTGGAGGTGTGGCGTATCCGCCAAATAAAATTTCAAAAACAGGCTTAAAAATGCAAGCATTTTCCGCCTGTTTTATGAAATTTTGCTTGGCTCTGAACAGTTACAAAATAATGTGAAAAAAGAGCAATACAATTGGAAGAAAATCGGTTATAATACGGTTGGTAGGCAAGAGAGAAAACCGGCTGTATGAGAGACATCAGCCGGCAAAAGAAAATAAAAGGAGTAACGTCATATGAAAATTACAGACAGCATTAAATACGTAGGTGTCAATGACCATCAGGTTGACCTGTTTGAGGGCCAGTACAAGGTGCCAAATGGCATGTCCTATAATTCTTACGTGATTCTTGACGAGAAGGTAGCAGTCATGGATACGGTGGATGCGCACTTTACCGACGAGTGGCTTGGCAATCTCGCACGTGTCCTTGATGGACGCAAGCCGGATTATCTCGTTGTACAGCATATGGAGCCGGATCACGCGGCGAACGTTGCCAATTTTATGAAAGCATATCCGGAGACGACTGTCGTAGCAAATGCAAAGACATTTGTCATGATCAAAAATTTCTTTGAACTGGATCTGGAGGGCCGGAAGCTGGTTGTGGAAAATGGCAGCTCCTTAAGCCTTGGAAGCCACACGCTGACCTTTGTATTCGCACCGATGGTGCACTGGCCGGAGGTTATGGTGACGTATGAAAGCAGCGAAAAGGTACTGTTTTCAGCGGATGGCTTCGGAAAGTTTGGAGCACTTGATGTGGAGGAAGACTGGGATGACGAGTCCAGAAGATACTTTATCGGGATCGTCGGAAAGTACGGTGCACAGGTACAGGCGCTTCTGAAAAAGGCGGCGGCACTTGATATTTCCATTATCTGCCCGCTGCACGGACCGGTTCTGACCGAAAATCTGGGTCACTACATTGGGCTGTATGACACGTGGTCCTCTTATCGTCCGGAAGAGGAAGGCGTTGTGATCGCCTATACTTCCGTTTACGGACATACAAAGAAAGCGGTAGAACTGCTTGCTGAGAAATTAAAAGCAAATGGAGCGCCGAAAGTAGTCGTTTATGATCTGGCAAGGGATGATATGTCGGCGGCAGTTGCAGATGCATTCCGCTACAGCAGGCTTGTGCTCGCAACGATTACATACAATGGCAGTATTTATCCGTTCATGAACGATTTCGTTACCCGCCTTGTCGAGCACAACTTCCAGAACCGTACGGTCGGGCTGATTGAGAATGGTTCCTGGGCGCCGACGGCAGCCAGAGTGATAAAGAAGATGATGGAAGGAAGCAAGAATATCAAGTGGACTGACACAACCGTGACGATCATGTCAGCCGTAAAGCAGGAGAATGTGGAGCAGATCGAGGCGATGGCGAAGGAGCTGTGCTGAGATATCTGAAAGAATGAAACGGCAGTGCGGAAGAGGCCATCTGTTCCTGCCAGAAGAAACTCACAGATGAAAGCCAACGGCTGTGAGTATGGGAAAAATATCAGAAAGGGAGTGTATCGAAACGGATGCACTCCCTTTTGTAAGTGAACAGTTAGAACAAAAATCAGGGTAACTGTTCAGAGCCAACCTCCAAAATGCTACGCATTTCGTCGGTGTGGCGTATCCGCCAAATAGATTTCCATGTAAAAGTGTTCATTCATGCAAGCATGATTCACACTTTTGCATGAAAATCTGCTTGGCTCTGAACAGTTACAAATCAGGAAATCATTCCGAGAATTACATCCCCTGGATGCACTCCGCTGATCCGTTTTACCGTCCGTCCGTTCTGAAAAAGGATAAGCGTTGGAATGCTCAAAATCTGAAATCGTTCGGCCAGCTCGGGCTCTTCCTCTACGTTGATCTTTCCGATCAGAAGATCGGGTTTTGCAGCGGAAACTTCTTCCAGAATCGGCGCAAGCATCCGGCAGGGGGCACACCAGTCGGCCCAGAAGTCGAGCAGTACCGGAGCAGAGGAAGCGCATACGTTTGTTTCAAAATCAGAATCGTGAATTGTAAGAATTGGCATAGAATCCTCCTTTTAAAGTTTGAACGCAGATCAGCATTCCCACGATTCAAGTGTGGGAAGCTTCAGACACGTTCTAGTATTTCCCAAAAGAAGAAAAAGAATGCCAGGAATCGCTTGACACCTATCTGAAAATAAGAGAGAATGGGGGCACTGCATAAGCGAAAGCAGATAGCGAATATCCGTATTTCAAAGGAAAAAGTGAGAACGAATCACCGCTTTGCTGCTTTGCAGAAAGAGAAAAATGTGGGGGTACTTATGAAGAAAAAAATAACAGGTGAATTTTATGAAAAGCTGATGAAGCTGATGATTCCGATCGTGCTTCAGAACCTGCTGCTGGCATCTGTGGCTGTAGCGGATGCGATCATGCTCGGCAGTGTGGAGCAGAATTCGATGTCGGCAGTATCGCTGGCAACACAGATCCAGTTTATTCAGAACATGTTTCTGGCGGCGGTCACATCCGGTGTATCGATCCTCGGCGCACAGTACTGGGGGAAGGGTGATAAAGAGACAATGAACGATATTTTCTGTCTGGCGCTTCGCCTGGCAGGCACCGTTTCCATCCTGACCTTTGTTGCATGCAGTTTTTTCCCGGGACTGCTGATGCGGATATTTACAAATGAAGATGTACTGGTTCAGGCGGGAGTCGCTTATCTGCGGATCGCAGGCTGGTCGTATCTGCTGACCGGACTGACGCAGTGCTATCTGACGATGATGAAAGTCAGCGAGCATGCAAGTCAGACTGCGCGGATCAGCGGTATGGCGGTGATCCTGAACATCGTAATGAATGCAGTCTTTATCTACGGCTGGTTCGGACTTCCGGCTATGGGGGTACAGGGTGCAGCGATCGCAACGCTGATCGCGCGGATCGCAGAGTTTGTCTGTTCTGTGGCAGTCTCCGGGCGAAAAGATTTTGTCCATCCGGATTTTCGCCATCTCTTCCGTCACAACAAGGTACTGGATCAGGACTTCGCAAAATGTTCGATGCCGATTCTCGGCGCGTGCCTGTTCTGGGGGATCGGATTTACGTCTTATTCCGCATTTATGGGGCATCTCGGGACGGATGCGGCAGCGGCCAATTCCGTTGCAGCGGTCGTGCGTGACCTGATCTGCTGCTTCAGCGGCGGTATCGCAAGCGCGGGCGGTATCATGGTTGGAAATGAGCTGGGAGCCGGCAACCTGGAAAAAGGAAAAAGCTATGGAGACCGCCTGGTAAAAATCGCATTTGCATGCGGCGCTGCGGCATCACTTCTGATGCTGGCTGTGACACCTCTGCTGCTGCATTTTGTAAAGCTGACAGACGGTGCAAAGCAGAATCTGACAGGGATGCTGATTGTGATAGCAATCTATCTGATCGGGCGTGCGGTCAATGACGTGACGATCAACGGTATTTTTGCGGCAGGCGGCGATACACTGTTTGACATGTACAGTCTGGCAGTGTGCATGTGGTGTCTGGCGATTCCGCTTGCAGCGGCAGGAACATTTTTCTTTCACTGGCCGGTCGTGGTGGTATATGCCTGCACCTGTCTGGACGAGGTTGGCAAGATTCCCTGGGTGATGTACCATTATAAAAAGTATCGGTGGGTGAAGGATCTGACGCGGGATACATCCGGGCGTGTATGATCCGGCAGAAAGCATTTTCGGGCATGTGCCGGGCAGGCAGAGAAAAAGAGAATTGGCAGTTCAGGCAAAACTATGAATTTCAGAGGGGATTCTGGTATAAAATGAAGTGATTTTTCTTAAAATCAAGAATTCCGTCTTTCTTCATACGCCCAAGTTCCTTTGAGAGTGCACTGCGGTCCAGATTCAGATAATCTGCCATTCCCTGCCGGTCGAAGGGGATGGTAAAGGAAGTGGAGCCTGCTTTTGCCGATTCGGAGGAGAGATATACAAGCAGCCTGCCACGCACGGTTTTCGGTGTGGTGCAGAAGATTCGGTTGGAGAGAATCAGATTTTTCCGGACACAGATGGCAAAAAGATTTTGCATGATCGCGTCGCGGCAGCTGCCCGGCTCAGAAAAGGAACGAGCCAGAAACTCAAGATTTAAGAAGAGGATTTCGCAGGGCGCTGCCGCTGTCACGTCAACTAGCAGCGGTTTGCGGCAGATCGCGTACGTCTCCGCAAAAATCTGCCCCGGTGCGATGCTGCTCAGAATGCTCTTGTTTCCCCACAGATCAATCATTTCAATATGGACATTTCCGGTCTGGACGATTCCAACCTCGCAGATTCGGTCACCGGCATGGAAGACCGTCTGATTTTTTTCAAAGAACTGACTGCGCATACAGGCAGCGTGGTACAGCTGATCGAGATCACTTTCTGAAAGATCCTGAAAGAGCGGGTGATTTTTTAAATTCATTTTTTCCTCTTTTCGTTGTTATAACCACGGAGTTTTCGTGAGTATTGTACTATACTGAGCGTACAAAAACAAGGAGGCAGAACAATGATCAGAAGAATCATCGAGATAAATGAAGAAAAATGTAACGGCTGCGGTGCATGCGCGGCAGCCTGTCATGAGAGCGCAATCGGAATGGTGAATGGCAAGGCAAAGCTTCTGCGAGACGATTACTGCGACGGACTGGGTGACTATCTGCCGCAGTGTCCGACCGGAGCAATTAAATTTGTGGAGCGGGAGGCAGCAGAGTATGATGAGGCCGCGGTACTTGCAAACAAAAAAAAGAAAGAAGCAGAAGCATTACACGGATGCCCGGGTTCACAGGCGATGAGACTGAAACCGATGAGGGATACTACAGTGGCAGAGCCTGTCACATCCGGGCTCGCACAGTGGCCGTGCCAGATCAAACTGGTTCCGGTGAGTGCCCCGTATTTTGAGGGAGCAGACCTTTTGATTGCGGCAGACTGTACTGCCTATGCCTATGCAAACTTTCATCAGGAATTCATGCGAGGAAGAATTACGCTGATCGGCTGTCCGAAGCTGGATGCGATCGATTACAGCGAGAAACTGGCGGAAATTATCCGGGAAAACGAGATCCGCAGCGTGACCGTGCTTCGGATGGAAGTCCCGTGCTGCGGAGGTCTTGAGCAGGCAGCAAAGAGGGCACTGCAAAGAAGCGGAAAGCGGCTGCCGTGGCAGGTGGTGACGGTGGCTGTGGACGGAACGCTGCGCTAATTCGCACCTTTTTTCCGGGATATAGAAGGAAAAAGAAGTAAAAGCCAATTGCAGAAAGTATTTTTCAAACATGCGCTGGTGAAGGAGGCAGAAACGTGAAATCGGTATCGATCTATGCACTCACAAGAAATCAGAGCGGCGATCAGCTGCAGAAAATGGAGCATCAGCTCTCCGGAAGAGATTCCCTTTTGAAGATACGCGACTGGGAGATCGGGAGCATGAGAGTGCTGGTGAATCAGCTGGAAGCACATATGGAGGAAGTGCCGCTGCTGCGCTTTTTCTATTCGTTTCAGATTCCGCGGCTTGGAAAAGAATTTGACCTTCTTCAGATTAAGGATGGCCAGATCCTGAATATCGAGCTGAAAAGCGGAGCGGTGCCGGATCATGCGATTCGCAGGCAGCTTTTGCAGAACCGCTACTATCTGTCGGTGCTTGGAAGGCCGATTCGTTCCTACACCTATATCAGCAGTGCGAATCGTCTGGTGCGTCTGAACAGTCACGATCATATCGTGGAGGCCGACTGGGAGCTGCTGTGCCGGGATTTGATGCAGGAGAGTGCAGACTATGAGGATGAGATCGAGAGGCTGTTTCGTGCAGAACTGTACCTGATTTCACCGTGGACACAGCCGGAGCGTTTCCTGAAAAAAGAATATTTTCTGACGTGCCAGCAGCGGGATATTGAACGGCAGATTCTGAAAAAGATCCGGGCGGAAAAGGCCGGAATTTTCAGTTTTTCCGGTCTTCCGGGGACGGGAAAGACGCTGCTGCTTTATGATCTGGCGATGAAGCTGTCGAACCGGCAGCCGGTCTGTATCATTCACTGCAAAGAAGAAGGAAAGAAATGGAATATTCTGCAGAAACGACTGCAGCGAGTTACCTTTTTGTCGGCGAATGAGATAGAAACACAGCTGCCTCGTGGTTTGTTTCATGCAGTGCTGGTGGATGAAGCGCATCTGCTTTCGGAGGAAAAAGGGAGAGCTTTACTTGGTTTCTGCCAGAATCGTCCGCTGATTTTTGGCGGAGACCGGGAAGACATGATTGCGCCTGAGGAGCTGCCGTCAAATACGATGACGCTTCTGGAAACTCTGCCGGAAATCCAGAGCTTCCGCCTCACCAACCGGATACGGACAAATGCAGAGCTTTCCTCGTTCATTCGCGATATGATGCATCTTCCCAGGCAGAAAACGCAGAAATCCTATCCGCATATTGCGGTGGTATATGCAAATACTGACACTGAGGCAGAAAAATTGCTGTATGCTTATGAAAAGCAGGGTTATCAGAGAACGAACGCCGGAGAAGAAACAGATCGGCTGGTTGTTTTGCTGGTGGATTTCTGGTATTATGAAAAGACAGGCTATTTAAGGTCAGGCAGTGAAGAGGCGAGTGTGCGTCGGCTGTTTCACCAGCTGAGCACAGCGAAAGAGAAACTGGCGATTATTGTGCAGCAAAATGAGCCGATTTATGATACGCTTCTGAATTTGCTGAAATAAAAAATGGAGGATTTTAATATGAAAATTGCAGTAACGTATGATGACGGAGAAATTTTTCAGCACTTTGGAAAAACAGAATTTTTTAAGGTGTATGAAGCAGAGGACAATCAGATTATTTCCAGTGAAGTGATCGGCTCAAACGGTACCGGTCACGGAGCGCTTGCCGGGCTGCTTGCAGATCAGGGAATCGATGTCCTGATCTGCGGTGGAATCGGCGGCGGAGCACAGGCGGCACTTGATGAAGCGGGTGTGAAACTTTGTGCCGGAGTGCATGGAGATGCGGATGAAGCTGCAAAAGCGTATCTGAATGGCGAACTCGTATCGACTGGTGCGAACTGCGATCATCACCATCACGAAGAGGGTCATTCCTGCGGCGGCCATGGAGAAGAGCATTCCTGCGGCGGCCATGAGGATGGCGGTTCCTGCAGCAGCTGTGCAGGCGGATGCGGCAGCGCACTGACCGGAAAAAATGTAGGAAAGACCTGCAGAACGCACTACAGAGGCACCTTCAATGACGGAACTCAGTTTGATTCCTCTTATGACCGCGGCGAACCGCTGGAATTCATCTGCGGAGCAGGCCAGATGATCCGGGGCTATGATGCAGCCGTGGCGGATATGGAAGTAGGAGAAATCAGAGAGATCCATCTGATGCCGGAAGAGGCGTATGGACAGCCGGATCCGAATGCGATTTTTACACTTGAAATCGCACAGCTTCCGGGCTCCGAGGGTCTTACTGTCGGTCAGCAGGTTTACCTGACCAATCAGTATGGCCAGCCATTCCCGGTCAAGGTAGCAGCAAAGGATGAGACGACAATCACCTTCGATGCGAACCATGAGATGGCAGGAAAAGAGCTGAATTTCAAGATCGAACTCGTAGAAGTGAAGTAAGAGAAAAGAGAAGGCCGCGATTAGCGGCCTTCTCTGCATTTTTCAAACGCAAACAGCGCGGCACCCAAAGCCCCGCAAAGCTGTGCTTCGTCACAGATATAAAGCGGTGCACCGATTTTTTCCTCAAGTGCTTTGATGATGCCCTGATTTTTGGCAACGCCTCCGGTCATCATGTATTCACCCGGATTGTTTTTGCCGAGGCGGGCAGCGAGTGCGCCGACTTTGGAAGCAACAGACACGTTTAGTCCGTGAATGATATCGGCTACATTCTTATTCTGCGCGACGAGCGAAACTACTTCAGACTCCGCAAAAACCGTGCACATGCTGGAAATTACGATATTTTCTTTCCATTCCAGCCCCTTTTTGCTCATGTCTTCGAGCGAGAGGCCAAGCGTCCGGGCCATCATTTCCAGAAAACGTCCGGTTCCGGCTGCACACTTATCGTTCATCAGAAAGTTTTTGACAGCGCCGTTTTCATCAATGCTGATTGCCTTGATGTCCTGTCCGCCGATATCGATGACGGTGCGTACATTTGGATTTAAGTAATGAGCGCCCTTTGCATGGCAGGTGATCTCCGTGATGCTGTCATCGCCGCTGTCAATATAAGCGCGCCCGTATCCTGTTGTGACGATGCGGACAATGTCCTCTTTTTTGATGCCAGCTTTTTCTACGGCGAGTTCAAGACTCTTTTCGGCACTCATCATAGCACCGCCGCCGGTCGGGATAATCATTGTTGATTTAATTTTTCCATCTTGATCCAGGATGACAACGTCAGTACTGGTAGAGCCGCTGTCGATTCCGGCAACGTAATAAATTCCGGATTTCATTTTTTTCTTTGCCTCCTCACTGATACCCGTTCCAGAGCCTATACCCTGTGATCCTTCGGTTGTTTCGGAAAACGCCTCGATTCTGGTCAGAAGCTGCCCGGCACTCTGACTGGTAAAATCCGTTTCGATCTTAAGAAGTGGAACCTTGATGTTCTTTTTTATGCTTGCATATTCGAAACCGTAATAATCACAGAACTTGATCGTATGATAGATAATTCCCTTCAGATTTGGATCCAGATAAAGCTCTGTCCGCTGACTGCGGTGATTCATGCGAAAACATGGAATCTGCCGAAGCAGTGCATCTGCGTATGCCAGAAAGAGATCATTTTTCTCCAGATTCTGAAGCTCTGAAAGAGAGACGGACAGCTTTCTGCTGCCGGTGCAGGTAAGATTTTCCACGTCCATCGAAATATGATCGCGGATCATTGTTTCGAGCACACCACTGACGCGAACGCCGAGCACACCGATATACGGACGAGATTCGTTTGTGGATGTAGAAAACGCATTCAGAAAGCGGGATTTATCAAAAACTTTTCCGGAAAATTCCTCGTAAGCATCCTTCAGGCGGCAAAGTGAAGCCGCAAATTTTACCTTTTCACACTCGTTATCTTCATGAGGAAGATCCAGCAGATAAAGAAATTTACATTTTCCGGTGCTTTTTACGATATCGTAGACGCGGCGCATCGAGTCGCAGCAGTTGACCAGAATCAGCTGGTCAGCCTTTCCCTCCAGGACAGCTTGAATCACGGACTTTCCGAAGCCGCACAGGTTTGCGTGTGCAATCTGGTCGGAAAGATCAAAATTTTCCGGCATTGCTTCCAGCACCGCGCAGGATTCCCCAAATCCACGAAAGAGTTCAAGAGGAGTATATTTGCAGACGTAATAGATCATGAACGTTGTTCCTCCTTGTTTTTTTGCAGCATTTCCATGAAGGCCTGAAGCCGCGTGGACACCTGCCCGTCACTCGTATTCGCGGGATTACAGCCATCGCCGTCAAGGATCATGGTTGGAAGTCCTGCTTTTTCAAGAGAAGTTTTGATAAGACTGGAAGCGCCGATGGTTCCCTTACAACCCCAGTGGGCAAACAGGATTCCGCCGTCCGCGCCCGTCAGGTTCTCCAGATCTTCCGCCAGCTGAATCCGCTGATCTACCGCGCCATTGTAAATGCAGTTCACCATTTTTTCTGCCATGGCCTCATAAGGATCGGAAGCATGCATCTCACGGAAGCCGTCTGCTACAAAATCGCAGGCGCTGATATGAATGTCTTTGCTGTAATTGAAGACTTCTTTAACCGGTTCCTGCAGAAACGGCATGATGTGCATCCAGAGAACATGCAGCCCTTCTGATCGCGGAGCTTTTTTCACATCGTCGAGCAGCATCTGTGTATATTTGACAGCGGTTTCGGAGCCAGAGAGCAGATGACACATAAAAATAGCGTACAGCTCATTGGTCAGAGTCGTGGACGGATCATGGGTTTTCCGAAGTGCCAGCTGCTGCTGATAATTCGCGGCCGCCTTTTTGCTGTTGGAAACGGCTGCCTGTACCGCCTCCTCTGAAATCATTTTTCCAGTCATCTCTTCCAGAAAACGTTTCATTTCCCGCAGCTGTCCGGCTACGTACTGGATGGCTTCCTGGTTTTTTTCATAGGGGACATCGATATAAAATCCGGGGATACCATACGTCTCCCGCAGATAAGGGAAGGTCATCATGTTTCCATCACAGGCCAGATTCGTGTAAATCATGCATTTCGGCTTCGGCAGAAGTCCGGTCAGTGCCGCACCCAAAAAGACTCGGTGATAGGAACACATCGTTTCCGGAAAGCCCTCTTCTTCTGTTTTTCGCAAAAACGATTGTTCACACTTTGTACCTGCCATAAAGCAGGACAGCGCTTCGACGGAGTAAGGAGTGAGTCCCGCAGCCGTCAAAAGCTCTCCCGGCACAAAAATGCTGACCATCGCCGCATTTTCCGGCTTTGCAAGAGCCTGAATGATATTTTTCATAACGACGCGCGCCGCATACCGGCCGGATGGCGGTAGCTCCTTATCCGGAGCAAGCAGAAGCCGCGCTTCCTGAAGGTGATAACCGGCAAGGAGCAGGTTACGCGCCTTTTTCGGATCCTGCAAGGCCTCACTTCCGACCATGGATCCAAATTTATCAATGATACTCATGTTTCATTCCTTCTGTTCTTTTGATTTTTCGTTCGGAACGAACTGCTGTTTATTATAGCAAGGATCGGGGAAAAGTAAATAAATTAGTCAAAATAAATTTAATTTATTCATTTCTGATAAAAAGACTAAATTGATTTTTAGAGGAAGGGATGATAGGATTAATATGATTGGTGGCAGTTACAAAAATTCAGATAATGAAATTGCAGAAGAACTGGCAGATGGAACGAGAAGAGTTCGGTTTCAGCCAGTTCCGGCATGGGAAACAGCGGATTGCAGCCTTTCAAAGCCCGACCGTGTGCGTGAAATCGTTAAGAATTCTTTTGGAAAAATTACGGAAACGGAAACTGTGGTAAAATGTCCAGACATTAACGAAAGAGAAAGGAGATACCATGAATCAGGAAACAATCGAACGAATTCGAAAATTTACCGAAGACCGCGACTGGGATCAATTCCATTCCCCGGCCAATCTTGCAAAATCGATCGTGATCGAAGCCGCAGAGCTGCTGGAATGCTTCCAGTGGTCGGACAAAGAATACGATCTCCAGCACGTAAAGGAAGAACTTGCAGACGTTCTGGTGTACAGTCAGAACCTGCTCGACAAGCTCGGCCTTGATGCGAACGAGATCATCAATATGAAAATGAACCAGAACGAGGCAAAATATCCGGTGGAAAAGGCGAAGGGGAAGGCGGATAAGTATGATAAGCTTTAGAGTGTGTTTGAAAGAACATGAAGCTGCAAAATGACTGAACCGGGAGTCTCTTAACAGTGTGGAATGTCTGCCGGCGGATCGGGAATTGATTGATAAGGTATATAAGAAGCTTGGTTAGGAAAACTAATTATGCAAAGGTGGAGAAATAATGCAGACAAATGACAGGCAGATAACAGAATTAATGAAAGCTGTTGACAGCGGAAATGCACAGCTTCCGGATTTTCAGCGTGGATGGGTTTGGGATGATAATAGAATTAAAGCTTTGATTGCCAGCGTTACAAACACTTTCCCGGTTGGTGCGGCAATGTTTTTAGAATACGGGAATGTAAACATTCGTTTCAAATACCGAGTAATTGAAGGCGTTCCGGCTATTGGAGTTGTTCCATCGGAATTAATTCTTGATGGTCAGCAGCGAATAACATCATTGTATTCTTCTTTGTATAGTCCTAATCCAGTACATACAAGAACAGATAAGGGAAAAGATATTCAAAGATTCTATTATATTGATATTGAAAAAGCGTTAGACCAGACGTGTGATCGTGTGGATGCGATTATTTCTGTACCGGAAACAAGGCAGGTGACTTCTAATTTCGGCAGAGATATAGAACTTGATTTATCTACTCCTGACTTGGAATATGAACAAAAATTGTTCCCATTAAATATTATTCTTGATTATTCAAAAACATTTGCGTGGATGCAGGGCTATATGCTCTATTATAAAAATGATGCTGCGGTTATGGAACAATGGAGTGAGTTTCAGGGAAAAATTATCATGGAGGTATTCAAGTATAAAATGCCCGTTATTTTACTTGATAAAGCAACGCCGAAAGAAGCAGTTTGTCAGGTATTTGAGAATGTAAATACGGGCGGTGTTTCACTAACCGTATTTGAACTTATAACTGCGATATTTGCCATGGATGATTTTGAACTTAGAAAAGACTGGAAGGAAAGATATGAGAAATATTTTGCCGGAGATCTTCTTTCCGGTGTCACAGCAACCGATTTTTTGACAGCTGCAACGCTGCTTTCAAGTTATAAGAAAGGTGGTACGGTTAGCTGTAAAAAGAAAGATGTTTTGAATCTTACTTTGCCAGAGTACAAAAAATATGCCGATGCATTGACAAATGGGTTTATTGAAGCAGAAAAAATTTTGCAGGAAGAAAGAATTTTTGCTGGAAGAGATATTCCATATACAACGCAGTTAATTCCGCTTGCTGCATTATGTACAGTTCTTGCGGAAGGTAATAAGATAAAAAGCACCAATATTAAAAATAAAATAAAACAGTGGTACTGGTGTGGGGTGTTTGGAGAATTGTATGGAGGGGCCAATGAGACGCGATATGTAAATGATGTTGTTGGCGTTATGGACTGGATCAGTGATGATTCTAAATTGCCGAAAACGGTAGCGGAGTCTTATTTTAATCCACTTAGACTTTTGACATTACAATCCAGAGTTTCTGCAGCATATAAAGGGATTATGGCGTTAATTTTAAAAAATCACAGTCAGGACTTTATTTCGGGGAGAGAGATGGATTTTACTGCATATAAAGCAGAATATATTGATATTCATCATATTTTTCCAAGAGATTATTGTGAAAAGCAAAGATATCCGAAAGAAAAATGGAATTCTGTAATAAATAAGACACCAATTTCATATTCCACCAACAGAGAAATCGGCGGAGTGGCACCGAGTAAATATTTAGATAAGATTGAAGGCAAAGGGCAGGTAACAGCTCCTGTGCTTAATACGTATCTTGAATCACATTGGATTAATGTAGAGGCTTGCAGAACGGATGACTTTGATAAACACATCGTTGAACGAGCAAAAAAACTTTTGGATGCGATTGAAGATGCAACCGGAAAAACAATCTCGGGACGAGACAGTGAAGATGTTATAAATAAATTTGGAAGTAAACTTAAATGATGGAGTAAGACGTGCCGTGTCAATAGAAAGCAGAAAAAGGAGTTCTGAAAGCTACAGGAAAAATAAAATTCGAGCGACAGTTTGACCAAAATGGAAAATTGCAGCTACGTAGAAGACTTGCCTGACCCGGTTACAATAGCATAAATAATTTGCAGAAGGAATCGAGAATGGATGAAACAAAGGAAATAAAAGCGGCAGACGACATTATTTTTGAAAAAGCAGGGATTACAATCGAAAAAGGAGGAAAAAAGATGAACAGCATTTTCCACAGAGTAAGCATTCGGAAATATACCGATCAGAAGATAGAAGAGGAAAAGATTATGCAGATGTTAAGGGCGGCAATGGCGGCGCCTTCGGCCTGCAATCAGCAGCCATGGGAGTTTTATGTGGTGACGAATCCGGAGAAGATAAAAGAATTGTCGCAGGCATCGCCGTACACGGGATGCGCCAAAGGTGCACCGCTCGTATTTGTACCGTGCTATCGGGAAACGGGGGTAGCTCCTGGATATTATCAGATTGATTTGAGTGCGGCGGTGGAAAATCTGCTTCTGGAGGCAGATTCTCTTGGGCTTGGTGCTGTGTGGATGGGAATTGCACCGGGGGAAGACCGCATGGAAAAGGTAAGAAAAATATTGGAGATACCGGAGGATCTTTTTGCATTTGCACTTGTGCCGTGCGGATACCCGGCAGAAACGCGTCCACAGCAGGATCGTTTTAAAGAGGAGCGGATTCACAGGGTGAAATAAAAAAATAGGATTGGAGCGTGTTTGAAAAAGCATTTCCGCAGATTACAGAAAGCTTTTTTCGGACACGCACAGGGGAGAGAGATGAACAGAGAAAAGATACGGTCAGAATTTCAAAGTTATGTGAGTCATTATGACCCGTCAGATCCCAAAATCCGGCTGAAAATTGATCACACGTATCGGGTGGCTGATTTATGTGAACGGATTGCCGGGAGTCTGTCACTGTCCGAAGAAATGACTGAGATTTCCTGGATTTGCGGCATGCTGCATGACATTGGAAGGTTTGAACAGGTTCAGCGGTTTCACACTTTTCTGGACGCGGAGTCGGTGGACCATGCAAAGCTTGGGGCAGAAATTCTTTTTGGGGAAGAGCAACTGATTCGCCGTTTTCTGGAAGAGATGAAATGGGATGAACAGATCAGAGATGCGATATACTGGCACAGTGCTTATCAGCTGCCGGAAAATTTAAAAGAAGACCCGTTCTGCCGAATTCTGAGGGATGCGGACAAGCTGGATATTCTGCGTGTAAACCTGGAAACGCCGCTGGAGGACATTTACAATGTGACCACGAAGGAGCTGCGGACAAGTGAAGTGACACCGGAAGTGATGGAGGCAGTAAAAGGACATCACACGGTATTGCGCAGCAAAAAGAAATCACCGGTGGATCATGTGGCAGGACATATCTGCCTTACGTTTGAACTTGCATATCCAGAAAGCCGGAAGATTTTGAAAGAGCAGGGGTATCTGGATCGCATGCTGCACTTCGAAAGTGAAAATCCTGTGACCCGTCAGCAGTTTGAGACGATCCGGGAAGAAATGCAGAGGTATCTGGAGACAGGAGACGAGCGGAGAAAGGGAACCGATGGCAATTAAAGTATACATTCTGAAGAAGTCAATCATGAAATCATCCGTCGACGAATATCTCGAGATGAAGGCGGAGATAAAAGAGAAGAAAAGGCTGGAAAAGCAGACGAACCCGGAAAAGACACTGGAAGAAAAGCAGAAGAAGGATCTTCGTGCGGTTTTTGTTTCAACCTCGGATACTGCGCTGCAGGCACTGGAAATTGCAGGCATTTCTTATGAGGGGGATATCGATCTGGATGATATCGAGTTCTGCAAGGTGGAGTCGCAGCAGAAATGTATCTGCGGAAACCTTCATATTCCAAAACTCAGTGATGTACTTGGAGAAAAGATACGGATGTACTTTTTTGCAAACCGCAGGAACATCGTGATCATCGACGATGAGGAATTTGCAGAAAAACTGATTAAACGCATTATAGCCAGCAGAACAAAGCCGGGGCAGAGCCGTGAACGTTTTCTGTACAGCTTTTGTATTAAATTTATGGATACGGACCTGGACAATCTCGGACGATATGAGAAGAAGATCATGCAGATCGAGGAGCAGATCACGCTTGATGATCTGGATGATGTCACGACAAAAATCGCACATCTTCGAAAAGAACTTTTAATTTTAAGAGAGTATTACGATGAACTGCACGACTTTGGCAAGCAGCTGGAGGAGAATGAAAATAACTTTTTCTCCGGCAAAAATCTGGCCTATTTCGGTACCATCTCTGACCGTGCGGACCGGCTCATGGGCCGCACCATGTATCTGCTGGACTACATTGGTCAGGTCCGCGATACGTATCAGGGAAAAGTGGCAGAACACCAGAATGCCAACATGGAATTCCTGACCATGATCTCCACGATTTTCTTCCCGCTGACTTTGATTACCGGCTGGTATGGCATGAACTTTCAAAATATGCCGGAGCTGACGCACGGCTATCCTTTTGTGATCGGACTGAGCCTGGTGGTCATTGCGGTGATTGTCTTTATTTTCAAGAAGAGGAAGATCTTGTAGATGAAAAAAATGGGATTTTAAAAACAATTTTTTTGAATGTGAGGTAGAAAAATGACAGATCAGAAGAAATTAAGAATCTTATTCATTGGCAACAGCCATACATATTTTAACGACATGCCGGAGATGGTCGCAGAACGGTTTCGAAAAACGAAGTACGATTGCGAAGTGACAATGATCGCGCATGGCGGATGGTTCCTGGAGCAGCACGTAAACGAACCGGATGTCCGTTTCAACATTCTCTACGGACATTACGATTATGTGGTGCTGCAGGAACATGCGCATCCATTTGGTCCAGAAGAAAAATTTTTCAGAGCAGTTCGCCAGCTGAACGAGTGGATTTTGGAAGCCGGCAGCAAGACCGTAATCTATATGACCTGGGCAAAGAAAGAGGAAGAATACAACCAGGAAAGAATGACGCTGGCGCATGAGCAGATCGCAGAGGAAATCGAGGCGCTGCTTGCTCCGGTTGGAAAATACTGGTGGAACTATAAGAAGAAGCATCCGGAAGTAGAGATGTATTACAAAGACGGGCAGCATGCATCTCCGGATGGATCACGGTTTGCAGCGGGATGGATCGGGGATGTGATTGAAAAAGATCTTTGTAAGAAAAATGAGTCCATGAAATAAAAGATGTAAAGGGAATAGGCTCTGATGACAAAAGAGGAATGGTACAGTCAGTTATTTGAGCACCTCGGCGATTCGAAGTTCCGCAGCAACTTCAAAGGCTGATATTGGGGGGATGGAGGAGAAAGCGGATTGCGAATATCCGTTTTGACATGAATCAGGGCAAGAAGTTGAGGAGTGACAATATATGAAGTATTTATATTTGCACGGACTAGGACAAAAACCAGACAGTTGGAATAAAGTAATAAAAGGAACGAAAGTATCGGAAAGTAGTATCAATTTGAGTTTAGCAGAGATGCTAGAAGGGAAATCTGCTACATATAAGGAATTATATTCAGTATTCTCATCAGAATGCGGCAAGGAGAAAGGCGGAATTGTCTTATGTGGGCTTTCTCTAGGAGCTGTTTTGGCACTTAATTATGCGATAGAGCACCCAGATAAAGTAAAAGCGCTCGTATTAATTGCAGCACAATATAAAATGCCTGAAAAAATATTGAAAGTTCAGAATATGTTGTTTCATCTTATGCCAAATTCGGCATTCAATAAAATGGGATTCAAAAAAGCAGATGTTATCAGCCTATGTGGTACGATGGCTGAATTAGATTTCCGTGATTCACTGCATAAGGTGTCTTGTCCGGTATTGATCGTTTGCGGAGAGAAGGACAATGCAAATAAAAAAACTTCAAAAGAACTTTGCCATTATTTGAACAATTCCTGCTTTCATGAACTTATGAAAACAGGTCATGAGGCAAACCTGGAAGCTCCGGAAGAGTTGGCAATCGTGTTGCAGAAATTTTATGATAGTATCAGATAGATTCCAGTTTTCAGAGCAGGTGGCTATCATGGAGATGAAGAGAAAGGGATGAGAAGAAAGCTTACTGGTTTGAACAGTCATATATGCCGCGGATGAAAAATATTGCGGTGGCTCCTTTTATTCTGGAAGATGGAAGGTTGTCCTTCTGTGTTCCGGGGGATGGTGAATTAAGTCAGAATAAAGAACGTGGCTGTAAGCTGTATTGCTATAGTATGTATTTGAGCGGTAGATATAGTGCCAAAGTATTTTGAACCCTATTTTACACCTTTTGCGGACGATATTATGCGAAAATAAACCAGGTTATGCCAGAAAGCAAAAAATTACAAAGGCTTACAAAGCCTGAAAAACCAAGAAAAACTAAGAAATGCGAGGTTATGCAACAATGATAAAAGTACTTTTCATCTGCCACGGCAATATCTGCCGCAGCCCAATGGCAGAATATATTTTTAAAGATTTAGTGAAAAAAGAGGGACTGGAAAGTGAGTTTGAGATTGCATCCGCGGCGACGAGTATGGAGGAGATCGGCAATCCGGTGTATCCGCCGGCGCGGCGCAAGCTGGCGGAGTATGGGATTCGATCGGATGGACATCATGCACGTCGGATAGAGCGGAGTGATTATGAAAAATATGATTATCTGATTGGAATGGAGCAGTTTAATATTCGGAATATGATGCGGGTTCTTGGAAGTGATCCGGAACAGAAGGTATATCGCCTGCTGGATTTTACGGACAGACCGGGTGATATTGATGATCCGTGGTATACGAATGATTTTGAGACAGCGTACAGGGAGATTCTGCGGGGATGTGAAGGATTGCTGCGGACGCTGAAAAAGAAATGATTTGTGTTAGCTCTGAGTGAGAAAATAAAAAGAATATTGAAACAACAAATGAAAAATCAATCGGAGGAGAAAAAGCTATGAGCATGGGTGCAAAGCGTGAAGATTATATTACATGGGATGAATATTTTATGAGTGTGGCGTATCTTGCTGGGATGCGGTCAAAGGATCCGAGCTCGCAGGTGGGTGCGTGTATTGTGAGTGAGGATAATAAGATTCTGTCGATGGGCTACAACGGATTCCCCAAAAACTGCTCGGATGATGAGTTCCCGTGGGAGAGGGAAGGGGACTCTCTGAATACAAAATATTTCTATGTAGTGCACAGCGAGCTGAATGCGATTCTGAATTATCGTGGCGGAAGCCTGGAGGGATCGAAGCTGTATGTAACATTGTTTCCGTGCAATGAATGTGCAAAGGCAATCATTCAGGCAGGAATCAAGACTGTGGTATATGATGACGATAAATATAAAGATACACCGGGCGTGATTGCGTCGAAGCGCATGATGGATGCGGCAGGGGTGCGATATTATCGGTATCAGAGAACAGGAAGAAAAATTGAGTTTACGGTGTAAGTAGAGATATGTGAATTTTATTGAGTAAGGCAAAGTTTTTTCTTTCCTAAAAAAATTTCTTCCATATATATGTATAAGCGTGTTATAAAAAATAGTGAATGGAAAAGGAGCGAATTCCATAGGGGACATAACTTAACTTTGCAGGTAAATTATGGAAGAAATAGAGAATAAATTGAAAAAAAGATATTGACACCACAACCCACCTATACTATAATATATGGGTATGACCAAGTATGTAAATGTTTTGCCAAAAGCCCCGGTGAAACATTTTACCATATTGCCAGATGAACAGGTTACGGACATTTCCTGAGTATTCATGAAGGCATGTTCGGGAGGACGGAAATAAGCCTCTGTTTGCCCGCAGTTATTGAATCAGATTAAGGAGGAAGACCAATGAAGAGTTTTATGGCTAGCCCGGCAACGATTGAAAGAAAATGGTATGTAGTTGACGCTACAGATATGACACTGGGCCGTTTAGCATCAGAAGTGGCTAAGGTTTTAAGAGGAAAGAACAAACCAACGTTTACACCTCATATTGATACAGGCGATTATGTGATCGTAGTTAATGCAGAGAAGATTAAAGTAACTGGCAAGAAGCTGGATCAGAAGGTATATTATCATCATTCTGAGTACGTAGGTGGTATGAAAGAGACCACGCTGCGTGAGATGCTTGCAAAGAAACCGGAGAAGGTTATCGAGCTGGCTGTTAAGGGCATGCTCCCGAAAGGACCGCTCGGAAGAGAAATGTACACAAAGCTGTACGTTTATGCAGGACCGGATCACAAGCATCAGGCACAGAAGCCGGAAACGCTGACATTCTAATAGGAGGTAAGGAACATTGGCTAAAGAAAGATTTTACGGAACAGGAAGAAGAAAAAAATCGATCGCTAGAGTATATCTTGTACCGGGTACCGGCAAGATCACAGTAAATAAAAGAGATATCGATGAGTATTTCGGACTTGAGACTCTGAAGCTTATCGTTCGTCAGCCGCTTGCAGCTACTCAGACAGCAGACAAGTTTGACGTTCTGGTAAACGTACACGGTGGTGGAACCACTGGCCAGGCTGGTGCAATCCGTCATGGTATCTCCAGAGCACTTCTTCAGGCAGATAACGAGTATAGACCGACCCTTAAGGCAGCTGGATTCCTGACTCGTGACCCGAGAATGAAAGAGCGTAAGAAATACGGTCTCAAAGCAGCTCGTCGCGCTCCGCAGTTCAGCAAGCGATAATCGACTGCTCAGACTATATCAAAAGGTTTACAAAACCCCGGAAAATCAAGGTTTTCCGGGGTTTTCTTATGGTGCGCCTAGCGACGCACGTTTCTAACGGGTCAAAGTCCCGAATCCGCCCGGTAGTGAGAAGGATATAGCCGAAGGCAAGGGTGTCCATCGTGAGATGGAATCTGAAGGAAGCTGGATGTGAGGAACATACTAACTCACAGGCAAATCTCTGGTCTGACGAACAGAAATCTCATATGAGGTCATGCATGAGGGTAAGACTGCCATACTAAAAATCTCATTGCGTATTTAGACGCAGTATGCTTATAATGAGTCTATGGTGAAAGACCTTAAAGCTGTCTAATATAACTGGAGTTTTATAGGCGGTATTCTTATTAAAAATGTGAACTGCGGAGGAAATCATGACGAAGAAAAAATTTATTAAACCGTTCGCAATACTGGCGGCTGTTTTTCTGGGATCACTGGAGATGGGATGGCGCTTTTTTAACATGGTGGTCCGCTGCAAAAGAGGAGAGCAGAAAAAGGAAAGAAAGAAATGGTTTGAACTGTCTCATATCAGGGAAAATCATCCTCAGAACGGTTATGCCAGAGAATATAATGAGAGTAAGGCATGGTGCTTTGAACAGAAAATGCAGGACTGTTATATCAAAAGCATTGACGGATTAAAACTACATGCATTATATCTTCCTGCTGAAGCTGCGAAACGGATCGTCATATTAAGTCATGGATATCGTGGCAGCCGGTTTGGCACGTTGTCTTTTATGGCGAAATATCTGCATGAGCATCAGTGTGATGTCCTGTTTATAGAGCATCGCTGCTGCGGTGACAGCGAGGGAAACTATATTACTTTTGGAGCAAAGGAACAATGGGATGTGCAGCAATGGGCAGTATATATGGCTGAACGAAACAAAGAGAAGCTTCCGATTTACCTGTATGGACAATCCTTGGGTGCAGCTTCTGTGCTGATGGCATCAGGACATACACTTCCACTGGAGGTGAAAGGCCTGATTGCGGACTGTGGTTTTCAGTCTATGGAAAGGCAGATGCGTGATATGGCAGCTAACTGGTTTCACCTGCATTATATTCCGTTGCTTCTGATGGAACTGGACTGGTTCTGTTCTCTTGTGGCTGGATTTCATATGAAAGATGCAGATACTACAGAAGCCATGAAAAAAAATAAAAGACCGGTTCTCTTTTTTCATGGAGAGAAGGACACCTATGTATATCCCAATAACTCTTTTCAGAACTATATGCTCTGCAGGGCAGAGAAGGAACTGGTGATCATACCGGGAGCTCGGCATCTGTGCAGTGCCTATGCAGATCCGGAACTGTATCAGCATAAGATGATGGAATTTTTTGAAAAATACGATTAAATGAAAAAATCCTGACCGGGATTTATCAGACATAGTACATAGCAGGAAATACACCTTTGAACTGCTATGTTAAATGTATGATAAGTTCCGGTCAATTTTTTATAAAGTGTTCATTAAGTCTTCAGGGTACTGGTATTTCCTGAGAAGGTATGATATTTTTTCACCTGAAGCATACATACAATGTTTTCTGTCCCGGATAAAGAGAAAAATCGGGACAATGGAGGTTATTTATTATATGAGGAATTATTATCCTTTGACGGCAGCTCAGAAAATGCATCACAACTGGATCCTGGATTATGGTACACAGCAGGTATCTGGCGTAAGCGTTGTGGCTTCTGTACAGGCAGAACTGGATTTTGGATTATTAAAAAAATGTATTCAGATGGAAACAGAGCGTTCCGGTTGTACCAGAGTCCGTTTTACAAAGCCGGATAAAGAAGGAAATGTAAAACAGTATATCGAAAAACAGGACCCGCGTGATATTGAGCTGAAGGATCTGTCAGGAATGGAAAGTCTGGCAAAGGCAGATGAGCTGATGCAGCAGTGGGCATATGAAACATTTGACGGAAATAATATTCCCATGTGTGAATTTACCATGCTGAAGCTTCCAGAAGGATACAATGGTTTCTTTTTACATATGGATCACAGACTGATCGATTCCTGTGGGCTTGTAGTTATGATCGGAGATCTGTTCCAGTTATATACGCATTACAGATATGGAACAGCCTGCCCGCAGGAGCTGGTTGATTTTGAGACGGTTCTGAAAAAAGATCTTGCAAAAGCGGGCAATGAAAAGCGTTTTGCAAAAGATAAAAAATTCTGGGATGACCAGCTGGATGCACTGGGTGAGCCGTTATATTCTGATATTCAGGGACCGTCCGTATTGGAGGAAGCAAGAAAGCGTCATGGGGATCCGAAGCTCCGTGCTTCTGATATTGAGATGAATGAGCTGTTTGTTGCAGTAAAGGATTATCATCTGGAACCGTATGCGACACAGAACCTGATGGATTTCTGTATGAATCATCAGCTTTCCATGACAAATCTGCTTCTGCTTGGTATCCGTACTTATCTGTCAAAAGTAAATAATGGACAAGAAGATATTACAATCCAGAATTTTATATCCAGACGTTCTACCCATGACGAATGGACTTCAGGAGGAAGCCGAACCATTATGTTTCCATGCAGAACAGTGATCTCACCAGAGACAGATTTTCTTTCGGCAGCTTATGAAATTCAGAATATACAGAATCGAATTTATATGCACAGCAATTATGATCCGGCATTTATTGTGGATGAGATGAGAAAAAGATATCATACACCGGAGCATACCAGCTATGAAAGCTGCTATCTGACCTATCAGCCAATGCCGGTGAAGGTGGAGAATGAAATGCTTGGAACTATTCGCCAGCATGCCAAATGGTTTGCAAACGGTGCTGCAACCAAGAAAATGTATCTGACCGTATCTCACACCGAGGATGGGGGAATGAACTTCTCCTATCATTATCAGACTGCTCATCTGGAGGAGCATGACATGGAACTGTTGTATTATTATATGATGCGTATTCTTTTTAAAGGGATTGCAGAGCCGGATATGAGCATTGGCGAGATTATGGAACAGGTATAAAGAGTAACAGGTTCCACAAAGCCTGAAAGGTTAAGAGTGGTTAACGAGAAATTGTCGGCATTGTTTTTATAGAAATCAAAAATCAGGAGGAAATGGAATGAGTCAGGAAATGGAATTTAAAAATATTGTGGCGCAGTACAGTAAAGTGAAACCGGAAGAGATGACAGGTGAGATGAGATTTCGTGAGGATCTGGGATTTACTTCCCTGGATTTTATGTCTTTCCTGGGTGAGCTTGAGGATACCTTTGATATTGAACTGGATGAAAACGAAGTGACAAAAATTACAACTCTTGAGGAGGCACTTAATCTTCTTGAGGAGCTTCAGTAGGACTTAACGTTACTGTTCCCGGAGTGAACAGTAAGAATTAACAGAGTGTCAGTTCACTGAACAGTGAAGGAGGAAAAATATGCTGATCAGGAATATATTAGAAGAAAGTGTACAGAAATTTGGCGAAGTCAAAGCAGTAAAATGGCTTAACCGAAAAGAAGTTCTGGAGAAAAGTTACAGCGAAATGATGAAAAACGTGATTTCTACCAGAAAAGGACTTCTTGCAGAAGGGTTTGAGGGAAAACATATTGCATTAATTGGAACCAGTTCTGTAGAATGGATCGAAAGCTATCTGGGAATTATTACAGGATGCGCTACAGCGGTGCCGCTGGATGCTGCACTCCCGTGTGAAGAACTGATCGACCTGATAAATCGCTCCGATTCCGAAGCACTCTTCTTAAGTCCGAAACACAGACCATATCTGGAAGCATTTCTTGCAAACTGTCCGAAGCTTCAGAAGGTGTGGATGCTCCAGAAAGAGGTGGAGGATCTGCCTTCAGGAGTGTACAGTATCAATGAGCTGAGAGATATGGGAAAGAGTGCAGCAGAAGATGCTTCCTGTCCGGATGCAGAAGCTATTGCGACTATTATCTTTACTTCCGGAACCACAGGCAAGAGCAAAGGGGTTATGCTGACACAGAATAATCTGGCATCCAACGTTGAGGCAGTTAAGATTTCAGCAGAGCCTGGAACTGCCATGCTCAGTGTACTTCCAATCCATCATGCATTCTGCCTTGTCATGGACTGGCTGAAAGGATTTTCTCAGGGGGCAACTATCTGTATCAATGACTCCCTGCTTCATATGGTCAGAAATATGAGCATTTTTAAACCAGATATCATGCTCATGGTTCCGATGATGATTGAGACAATTTATAAGAGACTGGCGGCTGCTGATCCGGAAATCCCGAAGGCGGTTCTTGCAGAAAAAGTATTCGGCGGAAAACTGCAGACGATTTTTACCGGCGGGGCACATCTGGATCCGTACTATATTGACCGTTTTGCAGAATATGGCGTTCAGATACTGGAAGGATATGGCATGTCGGAATGTTCTCCTGTTATCAGTAATAATACACCGGAAAATCATAAACCGGGTTCTATCGGAAAACCACTTGAGAATGTGGAGATAAAGTTTGAAAACGGGGAGATTCTGGTAAAGGGTACAAGTGTTATGAAAGGGTACTATCAGATGCCGGAGGAGACAGCGGAAACACTGAAGGATGGCTGGCTGCATACAGGCGACAAGGGCTATATGGATGAAGATGGCTACCTCTTTATTAACGGTCGTGTGAAAAATTTGATCATTCTCTCCAATGGGGAAAATGTATCACCGGAAGAACTTGAGAACAAGCTTGCGCTGAATCCACTTGTTGCGGAAGTGATTGTAACAGGTGAAGAGAATGGTCTGACAGCACGCATCTATCCGGAACAGGCAGTTGTGGAAGCAAAGGCACTGGATACTGAGATGATTCGTTTACAGCTTCAGGCATTTCTGGATGTATACAATAAAAATCAGCCGACCTATCGTCGCATTACAGGTCTGGTGATCCGGAAAAATCCGTTTATACGCAGTACAACAAAGAAAATCAGGAGACAGGATGTCCTGATTGATGAGCCACAGGCATAAGAAAAATCCGTCTGAGTGAATTGCTTAGACGGGTTTTTCAAACACGTCAGGATAAAAGAGGCAGCATGCCAGTCAGGAAAACCTGAGTCAGAATCTCTGCAATGACTTCTGGTTCAAGATCAAAATGATCTCGGGTCCATTTGTGAAGAACACCGATCGTGCTGCCGATCGCACAGGTGATCACATAAGATATTTCCTCTTTTGTGTGTCTGCCGGGTCTGGCACTGGAGGTAGTAGCTGTGACATAGTGATGAAGCATAGTCAGCATTTTTTCAAAGAGATCATTCCCATGGGGTGTGCTCAGAAGACTGGAAAGGAAAGGATTTTCCATTGTATAGCGGCAAAGTGTCAGAAAATAGGACTGACAGATATCCCGGTCATTTTCAGGATGAAATTTTTCCATTATAGAAAAAACATCCTGGATCGTCTTTTCCTCAACAGCGGATACAAGAGAAGGAATGTCTTGATAATGATTATAAAAAGTGCTTCTCGCGATACCGGCTGTCTTAGTGATATCGGATACTGTGATCTGATCAGGAGTTTTTTTCTTTAGAAGTTTAAAAAAAGCACCCAGGATGGCTTCATCCGCTACAGAATATCTTTCGTCAGGAACTGGATTTTGCATAGTCGATTCCCTCCCATATTTATAAATATAATGTAACTGTTCAGAACCACCTCCAAAATGCTGCGCATTTCGTCGGTGTGGCGTATCCGCCAAATAGATTTCCATGTAAAAGTGTTCATTCATGCAAGCATGATTCACACTTTTGCATGAAAATCTGCTTGGCTCTGAACAGTTACAATATAATAAAGTATAACACAAATCCAATCGTATAAGAACAAGAAAAAATAGCTATTGATTGTATTTATATTAAGTTTTCAACAACAATGTAACCATTGAAATTACATCTGTTTTTTGATATGATTACTGTTAAAGAGAGGTGTTTATAATGCAGATTTCAAGCAGATTTACAATGGCAATCCATATGTTTGCCTGTATAGATACATTTTCGGATCAGAAGATGACTAGTGATTTTATGGCAGCAAGCATTGGAACTAATCCGGTGATTGTTCGTAAAATATTGCAACAATTAAAGGCTGCTGGTCTTATTGAAGTTGCAAGAGGGACAGGCGGTGTGACAATTACCAGACCATTGGAGCAGATTACATTCCTTGATGTGTATAAAGCAGTGGAATGTGCACCAGATGAAGAACTGTTTCATTTTCATGAAAATCCCAATCAGAAATGTCCGGTAGGAAAGAATATTCACCATGTTCTTGATAAGAGACTGTTAGAAGTACAGAAGGCAATGGAGGAAAAACTTTCAGAAATGACACTTGCTGATGTGAAAAAAGATATTGCAGTGTATACAGAGGAAGAGTAGCCTACAGAAGGCTTCGGATGAGTGATTATATCATCACAATTTCCGGAGCCTTTTCGTTTTTCATAATCAATGTAAAATCTTCAAAAGGAGTTGTAACAAAAAAAGTTACAAAAAGTTTGATGTAACTATTGGCATTACATTAAGTGATGATATTGTATAGCTACAAGATGTAATAATCATTGTTACAGCATATCGAGGAGGTAATTTAAAATGCAGAAAGTAGTAGAATTTTTACAGAAAAACCCGGTTCAGTATTTAGCAACCGTCGGAAGAGATGGAAAGGCAAAATGCCGTCCATTCATGTTCTGTTTTATGAATTTTAAAGATAATTAACAGAAAAAATTACAGTCTTCGGGGCAAGGTGTAATTCCTGACCGGCAGTATAGTCTGCGAGCAAAAGCTGATATGGTGCAATTCCATAAGCGACAGTAAAGTCCGGATGAGAGAAGATATGATAAAACAAGTCCCGCAGGAAATCCCGTCCTGCGGGCTGTTTTAAATTCAGGCATATCTCACAAAAAGGAGATTTATGAGTAACAATACAGCAACTATTAAAACAAGAAAAAATTTAGTTTCTACAAGGGCGATAACAATGACAGCTCTACTGGCAGCTATATCATATGTGTTGGCATTTTTAGAGTTTCCGGTTCCTTTGAGTCCATCATTTGCACGAATGGATGGGCAGACCCTGAATGTGGGGCGCGTGATGACACCAACGCTTGCGATGGTGGTCATGCGGGATGCAGCAATTCGGGTGTTCAAGCAGGAGCCGTTCTACTCGGCAGAATTGAAATTTCGGAATTTTCAAGCGGGCGGTGAGCGGATGAAAGAAAAAGCAGAAGCAGAAAAACTGGTGGCAGAGTGCTGTCAGGCGGGTAGTGCCATCATTACCAAGGTGGAATTGACTTACTGCTTGAACTGTCCTGCATCCTTCATGTCAGGACGGATTATCTTCTGATGGGCAGCGAGCCAAGCAAAGAGGAAATCAAAAATGATCTTCTGAGCATTATTTCGGAGCTGTCTACGATAGCGAAGAAAATCTAAAAAGCATTTTGTTGATCTGCAAGCATCATATGCCTCGTTGGGAAACCGACGAGGCATTTTTCGACAAAATCAGACGATACGGAGTACGGAAAGGTTAGCTATGTGCGTTTTCATATGCTTTTCGGATTCCGTCCGGCAAGTGGTCGGGAATCAGTGTCTTTAGTCTGTCCTCACTGCCGTCTTTGATTGCCTGCTCATAGTACCAGCATTTGAATTTCAGCATATCCAGAGTGCGGTTCATCTGTTTAAGCTCTGCCTCCATGTGCGACCGTTGTTCCTCAAACAGTGCCTTGCGTTGCGGGTAGGTGGACGGCCCTTCTACACACCAATCCATGAATTGCCGGATGTCCTTAATCTCCATGCCAGCCTTTTTCAGACATTCAATGATCCGGAGTGCTTCAATCTCCGTGTCACCGAATTTGCGGATGCCGGACACCCGTTCCATGTTTGGAAAAAGTCCCTGTTTATCATAATAGCGCAGCGTGGAAATAGGCAATCCGAACATCTCTGCCACCTGTCCAATTGAATACATAAATTTCCCTCCAAAAATTTTCAAAAATATCTTGACCTAAAGTTAGGTTTAGGTGCTACTATGAGAATAACACAAAGAATATAAAAATGCAAGGAGTGTTCTACGATGAATAAAAAGGTACTAATCATTTCCTCAAGTCCCCGTAAGGGCGGCAACTCCGAAACGCTGGCGACAGCGTTTGCCAAGGGCGCACGGGAGGCAGGTAATCAGGTAGAAACCGTATATCTGCGGGAAAAGCAGGTTGGCTTCTGCAAGGGCTGTCTTGCCTGCCTGAAGCTGGGGCACTGCGTCATCCAGGACGATGCCGTAGAAATTGCCGCTAAAATGCACGATGCAAATGTGCTGGTGTTCGCAACGCCTGTCTACTATTACTGCGTCAGCGGTCAGCTCAAGACGATGCTGGACCGTGCCAACCCGCTGTTCGATACGGACTACGTCTTTACGAAAGCCTATCTGCTTGCAACGGCGGCAGAAGACTCATCGGAAACCTTTGCGGGCACAGAGAAGGCCGTGCAGGGCTGGGTAGACTGCTTCCCCCGCTGTGCGTTGGCTGGCACAGTGTTTGCGGGCGGCGTAAACGGCGTGGGAGAAATTGCAGGTCATGCTGTACTGGAGCAAGCCTATCAGATGGGCAAGGAGGTGTGAGCCATGGCAATCAAACAAACGGCAGGCAGAGATGCTTTGGGGGAATTTGCTCCCAAATTTGCGGAATTGAATGATGATGTGCTGTTTGGGCAGGTGTGGAGCCGGGAAGACAAGCTTTCCCTGCGGGATCGCAGCATTGTAACCATAGTTGCGTTGATGGCGCAGGGACTGACGGATTCGTCTTTTCAGTACCATCTGACAACTGCAAAGAATAATGGCGTGACCAAAACGGAAATTGCGGAGATCCTGACCCATGCGGCATTTTATGCGGGCTGGCCCAAGGCATGGGCGGCCTTCCGTATGGCAAAGGAGGTATGGGCGGAGAACGATGCTGCCGACGCAAAAGCCGAACATCAGAATGAAATGGTCTTTCCCATCGGCGCACCCAATGACGCCTTTGCGAAATATTTTATTGGCCAAAGCTATCTCGCACCTCTTTCTACGCAGCAGGTCGGTATTTACAATGTGACCTTTGAACCCGGTTGCCGTAACAATTGGCACATTCATCACGCCAAAAGCGGCGGCGGACAGATCCTCGTCTGTGTGGCTGGTCGAGGTTACTATCAGGAATGGGGCAAACCGGCACAGGAGCTACGCCCTGGCGATGTAGTAAATATTCCTGTGGGTGTAAAACACTGGCACGGCGCTGCACCGGATGGCTGGTTCTCTCATCTGGCGGTAGAGGTTCCGGGGGACGAAACATCCAATGCATGGTTGGAAGCCGTGGACAACACAGTATATTTTAAGGCAACAGGCAAGGAGGTATGAATATGGAAAAACTGAAATTGACACAGGAATGGGATAAGGTGTTTCCGAAAAGCGACAAGGTGGACCACAAGAAAGTAACCTTTCACAACCGCTACGGCATCACACTGGCGGCGGATATGTACACGCCGAGTGGCGCAGAGGGCAAGCTGCCTGCTATTGCCGTCAGCGGTCCGTTCGGTGCGGTAAAGGAGCAGTCCTCCGGTCTGTATGCGCAGAAAATGGCAGAGCTTGGCTTCTTGACGATTGCCTTCGATCCGTCCTACACCGGCGAGAGCGGCGGTATGCCCCGCTATGTCGCTTCGCCGGACATCAACACCGAGGATTTCTGCGCAGCGGTAGACTTCCTCTCCGTGCAGGAGAACGTTGACTCCGAGCGTATCGGTATCATCGGTATCTGCGGCTGGGGCGGCATGGCGATCAATGCCGCCGCCATTGACACCCGCATCAAAGCTACTGCGGCTATGACTATGTACGACATGACCCGTGTAACTGCTAACGGATATTTTGATGCTGAGGATTCTGAGCAGGCACGCTTTGAGAAGAAAAAAGCCATGAATGCACAGCGCACCGTAGATTACAAAAACGGTACCTATGCTCTGACAGGCGGCGTGGTTGATCCGCTGCCGGAGGACGCACCGCAGTTTGTGAAGGACTATTACGCCTACTACAAAACGCCACGTGGCTATCACTCCCGCAGCCTAAACTCCAACGGCGGTTGGAATGTGACCTCCTCGCTGTCGTTCCTGAATATGCCGATCTTACAATACAGCAGCGAGATTCACTCTGCTGTGCTGATGGTACACGGAGAGAAAGCACACTCCCGCTATTTCAGCGAAACAGCGTACAGCAAGCTGACCGGCGATAACAAGGAATTGCTCATTATCCCCGGTGCAAACCACACTAACCTTTACGATCAGATGGACATCATTCCGTTTGAAAAGCTCAACGCATTCTTTACGGCGTATTTGAGATAAGTTATCATGGGTTGCGTCATAGGACTTATCATTGGCTGTGCCTATGATAGAGTGATCATGAGTGATTCTCTCAACTGGATCAAAAATGACGAATGGTATGTATCACGGTTTGCTATCCTTCGGATGGAAACAGCAGGAATTGAGACCATTAGGGCAGCCAATATCAAGAAAAAGGAACATAAAAAAGCAGAGCATTGCTAATGTTGCAATGTTCTGCTTTTTTTGTTTGTGTTAGGCTTTGCTGGCAGTAGTCTACCAGAATTTTTCATTACAGTGTTTTGCTAAAGGAATCCGATGGAGCTATACCCTGGATTTTTCTGTATTCGCTGGGTGACATTTTGACTATAGACTGAAAAGCGCTTGAAAACTTTCCCTGGGTTTGGTAGCCTACCTGGGAAGCAATATCCGCGATAGTGTCATTTGTTTCCCGTAATAATTTCATAGCCTGACGTACTCGAAATTCCTTCATATAGGTGGCGATAGGCTGGCCGTAGACTGCCTTGAATATCTCCTTTAGAGTGGAGGTATTTATCAAATACTGTTTGGAAAGTTCTGCAATCGTAAATCGTTGATCCAAGTGCTCTGTCAACTGTTGATGAATTTCTTTTATCAATTCGGTTTGCTGGGAGAAGTATTGAGTCAATTCTTTATGCTCCGATTTCATGTTGCTCAAATAAATCAAAATTTCCAGCACCTTCAATTTCAAGAGGGAAATTCGAATGGACACAGGAGCAGAAAAGAGTGGGGCAAAAATATGTTCTAAATCGGAACAGGACGGGATTGCGGATGGCTTTCCGGAGCAAAATCGATCCCGTAACTGGTCTGATTCCACACCGGCATTCTTTAAAACTTCCGGGCAAATGGAAGAGAGCTGTTTCAGATCCACAGAAATGGAAATTCCCTCTGAATATCCTAGGGGAAACATCATGGCAGAATCCGCGCAGCAGGCCATACTGTGTGCTGTCACATCACCTGTACCTAAATGAAAAGTCTAATCCCCCAGCTATGCTGGGGAGAATAGAGTAAGTGGAAACGTAAAGGATACCATAAAAAAGCCTCCTATGATAAAATGAGAATGGTGTCGCAAGCCAATCTCAAAGAATAGGAGGCGGTCCAAATGGACAATAAAAGTTTAGCACATACACGATGGAAATGCCAATACCATATAGTATTTATTCCGAAATATAGGAAAAAAGTTTTGTATGGAAGGTTACGAAATGATGTACGGGAGATAATATCGACGTTATGTAAGTATCAAAATGTTGAAATAGTAGCAGGTGCTGTATGCGTAGATCATGTACATATTAGCGTAGCAATACCGCCGAAGATAAGTATTTCAAAATTTATGGGATACTTAAAAGGAAAAAGTACTCTTATGATATACGATAGACATCCAGAATTGCAAAGTAAGTGGGATAAAGCATTTTGGGCGAGAGGATATTATGTAGAGACAGTTGGTAATATTACAGATGAAGCAGTGCAGAAATATATAAGAGAGCAGGCTGAGGAATCAAGAAAAGAAGATTCCAAGAGTACCGCTTTATAGCGGACCAGTGACAAAGCTTGCGATACCGCCCTTTTGGGCGAGCAGTAATATAGCCCTTATGAGGGCTAACACAAACCACCACTTGAAGTGGTGGTTGTGAATTGCAGGCATCGTGTGGCTTATTGCCGGATTTAATGTGGCAAGACTCGGTATACTGTCTTATCTTGAAATAGCCCCTCAATGGTATCTGTTTCTGCTTACAATGGCAGTATTTTCACTCTTTGACACAATGTTTTACAAAATGAGCCAAAAGCACACAAAAAGAATTATGGGCTATGAAGAATACAGACCGTTTTGGCATTTCTTTGACTTAAAGGCATACATCATTATGGTTTGTATGATGGGCGGAGGGATCGGATTGAGAGCCGCAGGAGTATTCGCTGACATTTTCATTTCATTCTTCTACTCTGGGCTCGGCTGTGCACTTGCATTGGCAGGAGTTATATTTATCAAAAATTATATTGGCTATGAAAAGCTGAAAGAAAAGGAACTTTAATTATGGCAAACGAAAAATACAAACCACAAGTTCCTGATATTATGGAATCAATTTTTGACGCAGGATATTTGATTTTCGACTTAATCGCAGGTATTTTGTTCTTCGCATTTTCAAAAGGGAATCCTTTGTTCATCTTGTACGGCGTGCTGACATTGACACTTTGCGGCGGTGACGCATTCCACCTTGTTCCAAGAATTATCAGAGCAGTTTGTGGAAGCAACGACAAGATCAAAAAACAACTCGGCATCGGCTTGCAGGTTTCATCAATTACTATGACAGCGTTTTACATTGTTTTGTTGTACATCTGGAAACTTACATTTCCTGAATTGACAGCACCTGTTGCAGTTGAAGCAATGATTTGGATTTCTGCAATCATCAGAATGGTAATCTGCGTTCTCCCGCAAAACAATTGGTGTTCAGACGAAGGAAATATGAAACTTTCTATCATCAGAAACGCAGTTTTCGCAGTGACAGGCATCGGCGTAATCATTCTTTATGCAATTTCAGGCAACACAAACGACCTCCATATGACAAGAATGGTTGCTGCAATCATCATTTCCTTTGGCTGCTACATCCCTGTAACATTGTTCAGCAAATCAAAGCCAAAGGTTGGCTTGCTTATGATTCCAAAAACCTGTGCATATATGTGGATTATCGCAATGGGACTTCAGCTCTTATTTTAATAGATATTTGAACAGATACGGTCATTGATTTGACGAATGGGAGGTATGCTTCATGCCGTTGCAGATTATTAGAAACGATATTACAAAAATGAGCGTTGACGCAATTGTCAATGCTGCCAACACGTCCCTTTTGGGCGGTGGCGGTGTGGACGGCTGCATTCATCGTGCCGCCGGACCGGAACTGCTTGCAGAATGCAGTACGCTGCATGGCTGCGAGACCGGCAGCGCAAAAATCACAAAGGGATACCGCTTGCCCTGCAAATATGTGATCCATGCAGTCGGCCCGCGCTGGCGGGATGGCAAGCATCGGGAACAGGAGCTTTTGGAATCCTGCTATCGGACATCTTTGAACCTGGCGAAAGAAAATGGCTGTCAGTCGGTGGTCTTTCCGCTGATTTCTTCCGGCATTTACGGCTATCCTAAAGACCAAGCACTGAGAGTTGCAGTCGATACCATCAGTACGTTCCTGATGAAAAATGAGATGATGGTCTACATCGTTATCTTTGATCGAAAGGCATATCAGATTAGCGGAAAACTGTTTGCTGATATCACAGCGTACATAGATGACCGGTATGTGGAAGAACATACCGACAGCCGGGCAGAACGGAGACGGCGGCTTAAAGCGTTGTCAGAGGAATGTTGCTTTGAAGCTGCACCTGCCCCGCTGCCCTCTGAAGCAATCTGTAAATCTTGCGGCAGTCAATCTCTGGAGGAGGCACTGGGGCAGATAGATGAGAGCTTTTCGGAAATGCTGCTGCGGAAGATTGACGAAAGCGGCATGACGGACTCGCAATGCTACAAGAAGGCAAATATTGACCGGAAGCTCTTTTCCAAAATCCGTTCTGATAAATTCTATAGGCCATCCAAACCTACAGTGCTGGCATTTGCCCTGGCTTTGGAACTGCCGCTTGCCCAGATGCAGGAGATGCTCGGCAAGGCAGGGTTTACCCTTTCCCGTTCGAGTAAATTCGACATCATTGTAGAATATTTTGTCGAACGGGGAAACTACAATGTGTATGAAATCAACGAGGCACTGTTTGCTTTTGACCAGAGTTTGATTGGAGCATAAGGACAAAGAAATGTCGCTTTCCATGCGACCACTCCACAAAAGAAAATCACTATACTATGGCTGCAAGGTATGAAACCGAGCAGCCATATGCGCGTGTAATGAGCCAAAGTTCGAGCTTGCTCGAAACCTTGGCGAATACCGCGACAGCGAGCCCGCAAGGGCGAGATTTTGGGAGGACAAGCATATGAGAAAGAATTTAACAGAGATCGTTTTTATCTTAGACCGCAGCGGTTCCATGAATGGATTGGAACGGGATACCATCGGCGGATTCAATTCCATGATTGAGCAGCAGAAAAAAGCAGAGGGCGAAGCACTGATTTCAACGGTATTGTTTGACAATGTGAGTGAAGTCCTGCATGACCGTGTAAATGTAAAGGACATCGAACCGATGACCGACCGGGATTACACGGTTCGCGGATGCACGGCACTCTTAGATGCCATCGGCGGTGCGATTCATCACATTGGAAATGTTCACAAGTACGCAAGGCAGGAGGATGTGCCGGAACATACCCTGTTTGTAATCACTACGGACGGAATGGAAAATGCCAGCCGCCGGTACAACAGCGAAAAAGTGAAGCAGATGATCGAGCGTCAGAAAACAAAATACGGTTGGGAATTTTTGTTCCTTGGTGCCAATATTGACGCAGTAGAGACCGCAAGCCAGTTTGGAATCGGTGCAGATCGTGCAGTCAACTATCAGTGCGACAGCGAAGGGACTGCGCTCAATTATGAGGTGGTCAGCGAAGCAATCAGCTCTGTAAGGTGCAGTGCCAAGCTGAGTGCAGACTGGAAAAAGCGTATAGACGAGGATTACAAAAAGCGCGGAGGCCGCAAGCACAAGTAAATGTTTTTTGAAGCCGGGGTGATGATTCGCTCCGGCGTTTTCTATGGCAGGAACTGCCGTTAAAGCATCCGGAACGGGCGCAAGACATCCGGTGGACGTCTGCTTTGCGCGGACTGGAGTGGAACGGAGACGCAGCAGCCCGATGCCGCAGGCAGCGTTCTATGGGGATTGGGGGCGCACGAGGTCCGGTGGACCTCGGCTTTGCGCCGACCGGAACGGAGTGGAGACTTTCCCAAACAAGCAGAAAATCGCTTTCGTGTCACGAAAGCCCTGCTTGCAGAAGACTTGCAGCTTATGAGAAGTCGGCATTTTTTGTTTACTCTTAAAGCGTGTTGTGCTATAATGTCAATAGAGTTTTTTGATGGCTTGGAAACCACTTAGAAAGATAGAAGGCGAGGAAAAATGGCAGTATCGTACAACAGACTATTCAAACTCATGATCGACAAAAAAATGCGTAAAAAAGATTTGTGTGAGCTTGCCGGTGTGAGTACAAGCACTATGAGCAAGATGGGGCGGGACGAGATTGTTTCGCTGGAAGTCATTGATCGAATTTGTCAGAAATTAAACTGTCGCATCGAGGATGTTCTTGAAATTCTGCCTGATAGTCCTGATAACGGGACATCAAAAAATGTAAAATGAAGACTGAGAACAAAGGCGGGTGAGCAATTTGAAGATTCTTGACAATATTACCAGTACGGTCAGGGATGATCTGCGAGTGGAAATCAAAAAGGGAAGCAAGGTGTCAATAGCGGCAGCTTGCTTTTCGATGTATGCGTATAAAGAGCTGAAGAAGCAACTGGAATCTGTGGACGAGTTTCGTTTTATCTTCACATCGCCCACCTTTGTCAAAGAGAAAGCGGAAAAGCAGAAACGAGAATTCTATATTCCCCGTCTTTCCCGTGAGACCAGCCTATATGGCACAGAGTTTGAAATCAAGCTGCGCAATGAGATGACCCAGCGAGCTATCGCAAAGGAGTGCGCCGATTGGATCAGGAAAAAAGCAAAATTCAAATCAAACACAACCGGTGAAAACATGGCAGGCTTTATGACCGTGGATTCTGGAACAGCACAAACGGCCTATATGCCAATCAATGGGTTTACGACGGTGGACATCGGCTGTGAGCGTGGCAATAACAGCTACAACATGGTCAACTGCATGGAAGCTCCGTTCGCTCAGCAATATATGCAGCTTTTTGATGGATTGTGGAATGATCATGAAAAGATGCAGGATGTCACGGACGTAGTTTTGGAAAACATCAGCACGGCCTATGCGGAAAATTCTCCGGAGTTCATCTATTTCATGACACTGTATCATGTGTTCAGTGAATTTCTGGATGACATCTCTGAGGATGAGCTGCCGAACGAGGCTACTGGTTTCAAGCAGAGCAAAATCTGGAGCATGCTCTATGATTTCCAGCGGGATGCCGTGCTTGCCATCATCAATAAATTGGAAAAGTATAACGGCTGCATTCTTGCCGATAGCGTCGGTCTTGGTAAAACATTTACCGCTCTGGCTGTTGTAAAGTATTATGAAAATCGAAATAAGTCGGTGCTGGTGCTTTGCCCGAAAAAGCTGGCTGAAAACTGGAATACATACAAGGACAACTATGTCAATAACCCGATTGCATCGGACAGGCTGAACTACGATGTTTTGTTCCATACGGACCTTTCTCGCAATGGTGGGCAGTCTAATGGTCTTGATCTGAATCGCCTGAACTGGGGCAATTATGACCTTGTGGTAATCGATGAATCGCACAACTTCCGCAACGGCATTGGTACGCACAGCAAGACGCAGGATAACCGTTATCAGCGTCTGATGGATAAGGTGATCCGTTCCGGAGTAAAAACCAAAGTTTTGATGCTCTCGGCAACGCCGGTCAACAACCGTTTTGTTGATTTGAAGAACCAACTTGCCCTTGCCTATGAGGGTAATTCGGAATTTCTTGACGATCGGCTGAATACATCCAAAAACGTGGAGGATATTTTCAAGCAGGCGCAAAAGGCGTTCAATGCATGGAGCAAACTGCCTCAGGAGGAACGAACCACAGATGCGCTGCTGCGCACATTGGATTTTGACTTTTTTGAGCTGTTGGACAGCGTGACCATTGCCCGCTCCCGTAAACATATTGAAAAATATTATGACATTAACGAAATTGGAAAATTCCCCGAACGATTCAAGCCAATTTCCAGATGTCCCTGTCTGACGGATTTGAATAACGCCATCAACTACAACGAGATTTATGAGCAGCTTATGCAGCTCTCTTTGTGTGTGTATGCGCCGTCCAATTACATTTTCCCCAGCAAGCTCCAGAAATATAAAGAGCTGACCCACAACAAGGGCGAGAACCTGACCCAGACAGGACGTGAGCAAGGTATCCGCCGCTTGATGAGTATCAACCTCTTGAAGCGTCTGGAAAGCTCCGTACATTCTTTCCAACTGACACTGACCCGAATTAAAGAACTGATCGATGGTACGATTCAGTCCATCAACCAGTTTGAAGCATACGGTCAGGCAGATTTGGATATGTACGATGCTGGTGGCGATGATTTTGATATAGATGATGAAAATTCGGATTTCTTCACCGTTGGCAAAAAGGTAAAAATCGACCTTGCGGATATGGACTGGAAGAGTTGGCGCACGGAGCTTCGGCGGGATGCGGAGGTTCTGGAACTGCTGACCTTTATGGTTGCGGATATTACCCCGGAACATGATACCAAGTTGCAGGAGTTGTTAAAGCTGCTGTCTGAAAAAATCGAGCATCCCATCAATGAGCAGAATAAGAAAGTCCTGATCTTCTCGGCGTTTTCTGATACGGCCGAGTATCTGTACGACCATGTCAGCGAGTATATCAAGAAGAACTATGGATTGAATACGGCAGTCATCACCGGCTCCATTGATGGAAAAACAACGATCAAAGGATTTCAGGCAACACTGAATAATGTGTTGACCTGCTTTTCTCCTGTTTCCAAAGGTCGGGATGTTCTGATGCCGGGCAGCACCACCGAAATTGATGTGCTGATCGCAACGGACTGTATTTCAGAAGGTCAAAACTTGCAGGACTGCGATTATCTGATCAACTATGATATTCACTGGAATCCGGTTCGCATTATTCAGCGGTTTGGACGTGTTGACCGTATCGGCAGTCGTAACCGGTACATTCAGCTTGTAAATTTCTGGCCGGACTTGACGCTGGATGAGTACATCAATCTGAAATCCCGTGTGGAGACTCGCATGAAAATCACCGTTATGACCTCTACCGGTGATGATGACCTGATCAATCCGGAAGAAAAAGGTGATTTGGAATACCGCAAGGCGCAGCTTAAACGCTTACAGGAAGAAGTGGTTGATATTGAGGATATGTCCGATGGAATCTCCATTATGGATCTGGGGCTGAACGAATTCCGGCTCGACTTATTGGACTACATAAAACGGAACGGAGACATGGACAAAAAGCCTCGTGGTCTTCATGCTGTGGTGCCTGCTACGGATGAACTGCCGGATGGTGTGATCTTTGTGCTGAAAAACATCAACAACAGTGTCAATGTGGATAACCGGAACCGCATCCATCCGTTCTACATGGTTTATATTGGAGTGGATGGTCAGATTATCTGCGATTACCTGAATCCGAAAAAGATGCTGGATGATATCCGCTTACTCTGCCGTGGAAAATCCGCACCGATCAAAGAGGTATACGAATGCTTTAACCGGGAAACGGATGATGGGCGAAATATGGCAGAGATGTCCGAGTTACTGAGCGAAGCAA
The DNA here is from genome assembly GCA_902363665.1 of Lachnospiraceae bacterium. Classification (GTDB taxonomy): domain Bacteria; phylum Bacillota; class Clostridia; order Lachnospirales; family Lachnospiraceae; genus Choladousia. Next base: position 50,003 of record CABJAW010000004.1, read on the forward strand.
TCAATTCCATCATTGATGTGAAAGAAGAAAGCGACATTGACAGTCTGTTCTCTGCCGGTGGCACTTCTGCTTTGATGAGCGATATATCCGGACTGGATGATTTTGAGCTGATTTGCTTCCTTGTTGTGAAATGATTGTCTGGAGGTGAGATGCCGTGCTGGGATTGCCAAAATCCACGGAGTTTAACAAGCGTATCCCCAAGCAGAAGTTTTTTGAGAACATTGCTGTGACACCGGCCATGAAAAAAGCGTTTGTGGAGCAAATAAGGATCATCTACTGGCGCAATAAGATTGCGGCCACTACCCTGAATCTGGCTGCTGGCGAACAGGTGACAGAGATTGAGGTGTTCGAGGTTCGGTTATCTGCCCCGGATTTGGACGAAAGTGTGTTGCGCCAGATTGACCGGGAGATTCCGTATCACATTCTCTTTTTACTGGAATACGAGGGAAGGCTTCGGGCTGCTATCGGTTACAAGGAAGCTGCGGAGGGGAAGACGGCTTTTAAGGTTGATCGTTATTATTACACAGAATGGCTCGAAGCGGATGAACTTCCAGTGCATCTGGATGGGCTTTCGCTGGATGCCGTATATGAGAATTTTGTGCGGCAGATTGCGGGGACGGCTCTCGGTTCGGATGAATCCGCTACTCTGAAAGAAAGTATAGAGCAGCAGAAGCAGCGAGAACAACTGGAGAAGCAGATTGCGGCTTTGGAATCCAAAATCAGGAAAGAAAAACAACCAAAGAAGAAATTTGAACTGGTACAGCAATTGAAAAGCCTACAAGGCTAATTGTGGTAGAGATAGGATGGTGAGTTTTTGATATGTCAAGTGAGCAATATCAAAGGACGGTAAATAGCTTAGATAAGGAAATCGCTGATCTTGAAAAGAAAAAAGCGGCAAAAGACAAAGAGGTGGCAAATCTTCAAGGTAAAATTAACTCTATGAAGAAAAGTATAACAAGTCATACATCGCAATCTACGCTTAACAGCAAAATGCGTCAGATTGCTTCTTATGAGTCTGACCAAGCAAAAAAGAGCAATGATAGTGCTGAACTTGGAAAGAAAATGGCAGAAAAACGAAAAAAGAGAGCTGATGCGTACCTCAAGCTGCAAAAGGAGCAGCAAAAAGAGCAACGAAAACAGGACGATATAAATCGAAAGGTACAGGCTTCCTATGAAGCGCAAATAGAGGAACTTCAACAACTATTACAATCTCCAGCCACAATAGCAAACGAGATATTGTCTGATGAGGAATATGATGTCTTTGTTTCCCATGCATATGAGGACAAAGAATCGTTCGTGGATGAGTTTGTCGAAGCGTTACGCAATCAGGGGCTTAAAGTATGGTACGACACAGACAAGCTCAAGTGGGGCGATTCGATGCGTGAAAAGATTGATAAAGGACTGGCTAAATCGAGGTATGGCGTCGTAGTGCTATCGCCAAATTATATTGCAGAGCATAAATACTGGACAAAAGCGGAATTGAATGGGTTATTCCAAGTAGAAACAGTTAATGGTAAGACCATTCTTCCGATATGGCATAATCTGACAAAAAAACAGGTCGTTGAATACAGCCCTATCATTGCAGATCGTAAGGCAATGACTACAGCTTTAATGACTCCTCAAGAGATTGCGGAAGCATTGAAAGCGCTTTTTACATCTGAAAATTTGGAGGAAACCGAAAATGGACAAACTGAAAATGCACAGCTTTGACGGCGTGGAGAGAAATATAGAACTGATCGGCAAGCTGTTCCCCAATGCCATCACCGAAGTGATTCGTGACGGCAAGGTAGAACACGCCATTGATTTTGACGTTCTGCGGCAGGAACTTTCCGATTCCATCGTAGAAGGTCGGGAGGAACGCTATCAGTTTACTTGGCCGGACAAGAAAAAGGCGATGCTGGCGGCCAATGCGCCCATCGCGGCAACGCTGCGTCCGATAAAAGCAGATAGCGTGGGCAGGGACGGTACGCCTGGTGGCTTTGACAGCGAAAACCTCTATATTGAGGGCGATAATCTGGAAGTGCTGAAGCTCTTGCAGGAGACCTATCTGGGCAAGGTCAAGATGATCTATATTGACCCGCCGTACAATACGGGGAATGACTTTGTTTACAATGACGACTTTTCGCAGAGTGCGGAAGAGTACATGGCAGGCAGCGGCCAGTACGATGAAGCAGGAAACCGTATGGTAACAAATACGGAAAGCAATGGACGTTTCCATACAGATTGGCTCAATATGATTTATCCACGTCTGAAAATTGCAAAGGATTTGTTGACAGATGATGGTGCGATTTTTATTAGTATAGATGATAATGAATGCGCGAATCTTCTTAAAATTTGTGCAGAGGTATTTGGAGAAAGTAATTTCATTGCAGATATTTCTTGGCAACGGACTTATTCCACAAGAAATGATTCTCAGGGCATTGTGCATGAAGTAGAGCATATAGTAGCATATGGTAAACAAACTGGATGGAATCCTGCTAAGTTGCCTCGTACAGAGGAAATGGACTCAAAATATAAATCCCCAGATGGAGATTCTGTTCCATGGACAAGTGATAATCCATTCGCACCCGGGGCAGCGACACATCAAGGAATGGTTTATGCTATACAGCATCCATTTACAGGCGAGATGATTTACCCGAGCGATAGTGCTTGTTGGCGTTATCAACAACATGAAATGCTGAAAATAATGCAAGGATGGTGTCCTTACGAATTAAAAAACTTAAATGATGAAGAAAAACGTGCAAACGTGTGTGGAATTTCGACAAATCAAGTTAGACCAGACGTAAAGGGTATCGTTTTGTCACTTCCGTTTGAGGAATCTAAAAAACTTGCCCGAAAAGTTTACGATAAAGGTCCGTGGCCAAGATTTTATTTTACTAAAGGCAGCTTGGGCGGGATACGTCGAAAAACATACTTGGATAGCGTGGGAGGAAAACTACCTACAAATTTTTGGTCATATAGTGAAGTTGGACACACCGATGAAGCCAAAAAAGAAGTGAAAGCACTATTTGGTGGAACAGCACCTTTTGACACACCTAAGCCGACTAGATTATTGGAACGCATTTTGACGATTGCAACAGAGAAAGACTCTTATGTTTTGGATTTCTTTTCTGGGTCTGCAACGACGGCGCATGCAGTTATGAAAAAGAATATGGAAGATGACGGAAATCGAAAGTATATTCTTGTCCAACTTCCAGAAAAGAGCAATTCGCCGCAATATGCAACACTTTGCGGGATTGGCAAGGAACGTATCCGCCGTGCTGGAAAGAAAATCAAAGAGGATGCCGGTTTGACGGTTCTGGCTGATTTGGACATCGGCTTCCGCTGCCTGCGTCTGGATGAAAGCAATATGAAGCCTGTATACTACACGCCGGATGAAGTCGGTCAGCAGGATCTGTTCTCGTCGGTGGACAACGTGAAGGAAGACCGTACCCCGGAGGACTTGCTGTTCCAGGTGATGCTGGATTTGGGCGTGCTGCTGTCCAGCTCCATTGAGGTGAAAGAGATCGCAGGCAAAAAAGTATTCAACGTAGCAGACGGCTTCTTGCTGGCCTGCTTTGACCATGATGTGACAGAGGAGACTGTCAAGGCCATTGCCCAGATGAAGCCCTACTATGCCGTATTCCGTGACAGCAGTATGGCAAACGACAGCGTAGCCACAAACTTCGAGCAGGTTTTCGAGACATACAGCCCTGATACCGTAAGGAAGGTGCTGTGATATGGACGATAAGAAGAAAAAAGAACTTGCCATTCGCAGCTCCGCAGCAGAATACCTGACCTTTGTTGCCTCTACCGGCGAGAGTGATGCCAGCTTTGAAATGCGTTATGAGGATGAGAACATCTGGCTGACACAGAAGATGATGGCGGCATTGTATGACGTTTCGGTTGCGGCGATCAATCAGCATCTGAAACGGATTTTTGAGGATGGAGAGCTGCGGGAGGAGGCAGTTGTTAAGAAATACTTAATAACTGCCTCAGACGGAAAAAACTATAATACGAACCATTACAATTTGCAGGCGATTATTGCCGTAGGTTTCAAGGTGAACAACCAGAGGGCGGTGCAGTTCCGCAAATGGGCGGGTCAGATCGTCAAAGACCACACCATTCAGGGTTGGACGATGGATGTGGAGCGGCTGAAAAAAGGCCACATGTTCACCGATGAATACTTTGAGCGGCAGTTGCAGCAGATTCGGGAAATCCGCCTTTCTGAGCGAAAATTCTATCAGAAAGTGACGGATTTGTACGCCACTGCGTTTGATTATGACAAAAATGCAAAGACAACTCGCCTGTTTTTCCAGACGGTACAGAACAAAATGCACTATGCTGTTCATCGCCACACGGCGGCGGAGCTGATCGTGGAGCGGGCGGATGCCAACAAGGAACACATGGGATTGACCACATGGGAGAATGCTCCGGATGGGAAAATCTTGAAAGCAGATGTGTCGATTGCGAAGAATTACCTGAGTAAAGACGAAATGAATTATCTGGAGCGCATTGTGTCTCTCTATCTGGATTATGCCGAGCTGCAGGCAGAGCGAAAAATCCCCATGAGCATGGAGGATTGGGCAAAGCGGCTGGATGGTTTTCTGGAGTTCAACGGCAATGAGCTGTTGACCGGGCCGGGTAAAATCAGCGCAGAGCAGGCAAAACTCCACGCAGAAACGGAATATGAAAAATATCGTATCATTCAGGACCGCCTGTATGAGAGCGATTTTGACCGCTTTCTGATGCTGGAGCAGGAGGTGAACCACAAAGATGAAGTTTAGTTTCAAGATTCAGCAGTATCAGACCGATGCCGTGGAAGCTGTGGCTCGTGTCTTTCAGGGTCAGTCTTATAGTGCAGGAGTGTCCTATCTGCGCGATATGGGAAGCCTGTCTGCAAAGCCCCAGCAGTTGAGCCTTGTGCCGATGGCCGAGGATGCAGCGCAGTTGGAATTGCAGGATTTGATCAACGATTCAGGATTCAAGAATGAAGCTCTGCAACTGACAGATGCAGATTTGGTGCAGAATATCCGTGCATTGCAGGCAGAAAGCAATATTCATCAGTCGGACAAGTTGGTGGCACCGCTTGGCAGATGTTCTCTGGACATTGAGATGGAGACCGGTACGGGAAAGACCTATGTTTACATCAAAACCATGTTTGAGCTGAACAAGCGATATGGATGGAGTAAGTTTATCGTTGTTGTGCCGAGCATTGCCATCCGTGAGGGTGTAAAGAAGTCCTTTGAGATCACTGCCGATCATTTCATGGAGTGCTACGGCAAAAAAGCACGGTTCTTTATCTACAATAGCAGCAACCTAAACCAGTTGGATTCGTTCTCCAGCAATTCCGGCATCAATGTCATGATTATCAATACCCAGGCCTTTGCCGCTTCCATGAACGAGGACAAGAATGTGGAAGGCCGCAAGGGTGATGCTGCTGCACGTATTATCTATACCAAGCGGGATGAGTTTGGCTCCCGCCGTCCGATTGATGTGATTGCGGCCAACCGTCCGATCCTGATTCTGGATGAGCCGCAGAAGATGGGTAAGGAAGATTCTGCTACCCAGAAAGCGTTGAAGAAATTCAATCCCTTGTTTACACTGAACTACTCCGCCACCCATGCCAAGCAGCACAACCTGATTTATGTGTTGGATGCACTGGATGCTTACAACAAGCGGCTGGTTAAAAAGATTGAGGTCAAAGGCTTTGAGGTCAAGAACCTGCGTGGTACAGACAAATATCTGTATCTGGAAAGCATCATTATCTCCCCCAAGAATCCGCCACGGGCAAAGGTGGAGCTGGAGGTCAAACACCAGAGCGGTACAAAGCGGGAATTCCGTACATTGGATGTGAGCGATAATCTCTACTATATCTCCGGCGAGATGGAGCAGTATAAGGGCTTTGTCGTTTCTGAAATTGACCCGATCACTGGCGTTGTGACATTTACCAATGGCGATACTATCCGCAAAGGTGATGTAACCGGCGATGTCTCCGAGGATGATATGCGCCGGGTGCAGATTCGGGAGACGATTATTTCCCACTTTGAAAAAGAGCAGGAGCTGTTCAAAATGGATATCAAGACCCTTTCCCTGTTCTTCATTGATGAAGTGGCTAAATACCGCCAGTACGATGAAGACGGAAATGAGCTTCTGGGCGAGTATGGCAAGATTTTTGAACAGGAATACATGGCTGTAATGAACGAATACCGTTCTATTCTTGAGCCGGAGTATACTGCTTATCTGGATGCCACCGATATACATGATGTGCATAAGGGCTATTTCAGTATTGATAAGAAAGGCCACAGCGTCAACAGTTCCGTTAAGCGTGGCACGGATATGTCCGATGACATTTCGGCCTACGATCTGATTTTGAAAAATAAGGAGCGACTGCTATCCTTTGAAGAGCCGACCCGATTCATCTTCTCCCACTCTGCCCTGCGGGAAGGCTGGGATAACCCGAATGTGTTCCAGATCTGTACCCTGAAGCACAGTGACAGTACCACCCAGAAGCGGCAGGAAGTAGGCCGTGGCCTGCGTCTGTGCGTGAATAAGGACGGAAACCGCATGGATGTGGAAGTGCTGGGAGATAAGGTGCAGGATATCAATGTCCTGACCGTTATTGCCAGCGAGAGCTACGCAGGATTTGTGGACGGACTGCAAAAGCAGACCGAAGCCGTGCTGTATGACCGCCCCCGCAAGGCAGACATTGACTACTTTGTTGGAAAGACCATCAAGCTTGATGGTAAAACAGTCAAAGTGGATGACCGTCAGGCACGGGCTATCTATCAGTATCTTGTCCGCAACAACTATGTGGATGAGCAGGATAACATCACACAGGACTACCGGGACGATGTGCAGGCCGGAACGCTTGCGCCTGTGCCGGAGACACTGAAACCTATCGAAGAGGGTGTGCATGCGCTGGTTCAGGCGATTTATGATGAAAATATGTTGAAATCCATGTTCGAGGATGGCAACAAGCCGAAAGTGCTGGAAAATCCTCTGAACGACCGGTTTGAAAAAGCAGAGTTCCAGAAGCTCTGGCAGACCATCAATCACAAATACGCCTATACGGTGGATTTTGATTCTGAAGAGCTGATCCAGAAGTCGATTGCACACATCGACAGTGAGCTGTATGTCAGTCGTCTGCAATATACCGTCACCTATGCCGGACAGAAAGACATTCTGAATGCAGACATGGTGCGTGAGGGCAGTAGCTTTTATGACGCAAAAAGTAAGACGGCTGTATTGAAAAATACGCATACCAGCCAGGTAGCATATGACCTGATCGGTAAGATTGCAGAGGGCACAACATTGACCCGCCGCACAACAGCCCGCATTTTGCAGGGTATAAAGCCGACTACCTTTGCCATGTATCAGAACAACCCGGAAGAATTCATTACAAAGACAATTCGTCTGATCAAAGAACAGAAAGCTACGATGATCGTGGAGCATATTACCTATGATACCATCGAGGGCAGTTATGACAGCAGCATCTTTACGGCAGAGAAACACGCTCTGACGATGGATAAGGCTTACAAGGCGCAAAAGGCGATTCAGGATTACGTTTTCACCGATGGCACGGCGGAAAAGAGCGTGGAACGGAAGTTTGCGGAAAATCTGGATGGTGCAGAAGAGGTCTTTATCTATGCCAAGCTGCCGAAAGGCTTCTTTATTCCGACTCCGGTAGGACACTATTCCCCGGACTGGGCAATCGTGTTCCATGAGGGCAAGGTGAAGCACATCTACTTTGTGGCAGAAACAAAAGGTACAATGGAGAGCCTGAACCTGCGCCCAATCGAGAAGTCCAAGATCGACTGCGCCAAGAAGCTCTTCACAAAACTGTCGGATGGTCTTGTGACATATGACCATGTAGACAGCTATCAGGAGTTGATGAATAAGGTGCTGCAATAACGCATGATAGGAGAAGAATATGGCGGATTTGCGAAAAAAAGTATCTATGTTGCAGGTCATGGACGATATAAAACCGTATATTACAAAACATTTTATAGCACAATCGACGGTTCATGAACGGGACATTGCTGCAATCTGCCAGATTCTGCTTCCTCGCTATAAAAACGTGAAGCTGCTTCAGGGACTGACTAACAACAAGCCGGATTTCAGAATTCAGGTGAAAGGTTTGTTCGGGACAGATGAGAAACGGTTTGAAGTGGTCGGCGGTGATAAGAAAAGACCGGCACCCAAAAAGAAATCTGACCTGGGCTGGATTGATCAGCTGGAAGAGATAGATGCCGCGCTCGATGATTTCTGATATCAATGCAGTGCGGAGAGGTATCTGAGGCAAAACTTTGTGCAACAGGTTGTTGCACAAAACCACACATAAAACAGCGGGGAAGCGATGGAGTGACACGACAAGAATTATTTACATGGATACGCCAGCAATACGGCACAGAGCCGGAATACCCCTGGCATGATTGGAATGCTGTGCTGCGGCACAATGACAACAATAAATGGTATGGTGTAGTCCTGAAAGTATCAGCTGATAAGTTGGGATTGCCGGAGGCAGGCATCATTGATGTCCTTAATGTGAAAAGCGATCCGCTGCTGATTGGCTCTCTTCGCGGTCAGGATGGCTATTTTCCGGCCTATCACATGAACAAGGAAAAGTGGCTCAGTATTCAGCTTGGCAAACCGGAACTGGATGATGCCATCAAAGACCTGCTTTCTTTGAGCCATGAGCTGACAGCACCGAAAAAACGCAATCCAAAGTCATCAGCAAAAAATCCGGGAGATTCCGCAAATGGCAAAGAAAAATAAACTGACGAAGGCTGAGCGAAAGGAAGCACGTCTCCGAAAAGGCAAGCAGTATTCAGGAAAATAAAGCGATTTCTCTTAATCACCCGGTACATTCCCTTCAGGAAATCGAAATTTTCGCAAAGCATGACATTGATACCAAGCTGCCTTGCAATTTCAAAAGGGTCTCTGGAACCGCAGCGTTTTACCAGTTTCTCGCCGACCCGTGAAAGCTGTTCCGCATGCCGAGTACCGGCATTCCCGTAAAGAAATGCGGGAGCTTTTAACAGCAAAGGCTAATGTGGACCGAGTGCTGAAAATGGAGGTAGAACAGGATGTTGAAAAAGAAAAAGACCACGGCCAGCGGTAAACTGGTCCTGGTCAAAAGCGTTCGCAGGCATTGGACATCCGGGGGATGTCCGTTTAGTGCCGACCGGAGTGGAACGGGAACCGCGCAGCCACAGAATGAAATTCTGTGTTCAAAGGGGCTTGGGGGCGCTGCTTTCTTGCCCCGTTCGTAACCCCTCCGAAGCTGTGAACCTCAATAGTAAGGCAGCAAAATCAGTTGAGGTATTTATTTGTAAATTTCGCTTCGGACGGATTGACAATGTGCATTGCACGTTGTATAATCTTAATTATACATAATGCAAGTTATAAAATGGAGGTGTGAATATGCCCGCAAAAGCAAAAGTCACTAAAGAAATGATTGTTGACGCAGCCTTTGCGGTTGCTCGTGAAGCGGGAGTGGAAAACATCAACGCAAGGACTGTTTCGGACAGGCTGCATTGCTCCACACAGCCTGTCATGTATCATTTCGCAACGATTGAAGAACTGAAAAAGACGGTCTACACGAAGGCAGACCTTTATCATTCGGAATATCTTATGAACATGAAAAAACCGCCGAAAGGTACTGCACTTGGAATAGGAATGAATTATATCCGCTTTGCAATCGAAGAACCTCATTTGTTCCGGTTCCTGTTTCAGTCGGATTATTTCAGCGGAAAGACTTTGCTTGAGCTGATTGATGCCGAGGAGCTTAGCCCTGTCCTCCTGGCTATGCAGGGAGCTTTAGGAATTAGCATGGAACAGACGAAAAAGGTTTTTCTGACGGTTTTTCTGTTTGCCCATGGGTACGCAAGTATCATCGCTAACAATTCGCTGAAATATGACGAGGAGCTTATCAATTCTCAGTTGGAGCAGGCGTACAGAGGCGCAATATTGGCTGCGCAGGAAGAAGCGACATGAAAGAGCAATACAGGGCAATGTAATCCGCTTTTTTGCCCCATGTCGCTCCGTCCGAAAATCATGACATACTGACGCCTGATGTGCATTGGACAATGTACATCAGGAAATGCACTTTATAATGAAAGGATGCGGGATATGGCTCCGAAAAACAAATTCACAAAGGAAGAAATGGTAGAGGCAGCGCTGCGGGTCGTGCAGGCGAAAGGGATCGGCTGTCTGACGGCAAAGGCAATAGCCGATGAACTTGGAACATCCACGCGCCCGGTCTTTACTTACTTTGGCTCTATGGATGAAGTCAAGCAGGCGGTCTATGCTGCTGCGGTGCGTGTATATGATAGCTACACCAAGGCAGGCTTAAAAGAGAAAATCCCGTTTCTCGGTGTCGGAAAGAGTTATATCCGTTTTGCGCGGGAAGAACCGGAGCTTTATTGGCTCCTGTTCCTGACTCGGTCGCCGGAGTACAGTGCCATGAATTCGATGCAGCATTTACAGTTACTTGTCCGTCCGACCCTGATGAACATTTACCATATCACCGCCGAAGAAGCAGACCTTTATTTCCGGAATTTGTGGTTCGTTGTTCATAGCCTGTCCACACTAATCGTGACCGGCGATTGCCTCTACTCCGACCAAGAGATTGGGCATATTCTAACGGGCTTCAGTATCAGCATTTGCAAATCCATCAAAGAAATCCCCGGATTTGCGGCAGGCACCTATGACCGTGATGCTGAGTTTCGAGCACTGGTCAGCAAGGAAACAGAGGTGATATAAATTGGTCGAAGCTCTGAAATCAAAAGTTGATTGGCTTTGCTGCCCAAGATGCGGCGGCAAAACAAGGACACAGATACGCCCGCATACGGTGTTGGAGGACTTTCCTCTATTTTGTCCAAAGTGCAAATACACCTGTGTGATTCGTTTCAAAGACGGAAAAATTGAAGAAATCAAAATGCCAGACGCTTAGACGCAGTGCAGACCGATGAATAGGTTTGTACTGCGTCTTTTTATCACATCAATTGAGAAAAGAGGAACTGCAAATGAAGAAACCCAATGAAAATGATATTCTGGAAACCACATTGTCCATCGCAGAAAAGGGATACCTGGAAGCTTATCAATTTTTGCTGAATGCCTACGAGGAAAGCCCAAGCAGCTTTGGGCCGCAAACATTCTACTTCCTTGCCTGTTTGGCCGATGGGCCGGGGGCGGCTTTGGAGTGGCTGCGAAAGGCCATTCAAGAAAATAACTGGTGGTATCGCCCGGAAGTGTTGGAGGATGACGACCTTGCAGCGCTTAAAAATGATGCAGAATTCCTTTCGCTGAAAGCAATTTCGGACGCCCGCTATGCGGCTGCCGTTTCCAAGTCAACGGCGATTTTTTCATGGAAGAAGAAAATGGCAGACAACCTGTTTCTGGCCATTCATGGGAACACACAAAACGGTGACGTCGCGCGGGCAGATTGGAAACCGATTGTGGGAACAAGCGGCCTGTGGCAGTTGGAAACCATCCAGAGTGCCGAACCGGACGGCTATGGAACCTATCGTTGGAGCTATGACAACACTTCCTATTTGCCGGTGGCAAATTCCATGGAAAGGGTACAAACCCAGGGCTACCACAAAATTGCCTGCGGCGGCTTTTCTGCCGGATGCGATATGCTTTTGCGTGCGGTCGTATTTTCGCCTGCACACTGCGATCTGCTGATCCTGCAAAGCCCTTGGATTCCCGTATTGCAGGATCAGGCAGAAGATGTGGTTCGTGCCATTTCGCAAAAGAACATCGTGCTTCGGATTTTCTGCGGTGCAGAGGATGAGGACTGCCTTCCTATGGCAGAGCAGTTATATGCCGTGGCGAAGCAAGCGGGCTGCAATGTGGCGCTGACCGTTCAGGAGAACACCCGGCATCAGTTTCCGGTGCAGCCGTACTATGTTTGGGAGGACAAGCATATGAGAAAGAATTTAACAGAGATCGTTTTTATCTTAGACCGCAGCGGTTCCATGAATGGATTGGAACGGGATACCATCGGCGGATTCAATTCCATGATTGAGCAGCAGAAAAAAGCAGAGGGCGAAGCACTGATTTCAACGGTATTGTTTGACAATGTGAGTGAAGTCCTGCATGACCGTGTAAATGTAAAGGACATCGAACCGATGACCGACCGGGATTACACGGTTCGCGGATGCACGGCACTCTTAGATGCCATCGGCGGTGCGATTCATCACATTGGAAATGTTCACAAGTACGCAAGGCAGGAGGATGTGCCGGAACATACCCTGTTTGTAATCACTACGGACGGAATGGAAAATGCCAGCCGCCGGTACAACAGCGAAAAAGTGAAGCAGATGATCGAGCGTCAGAAAACAAAATACGGTTGGGAGTTTTTGTTCCTTGGTGCCAATATTGACGCGGTAGAGACTGCAAGCCAGTTCGGAATCGGTGCAGATCGTGCAGTCAACTATCAGTGCGACAGTGAAGGGACTGCGCTGAATTATGAGGTGGTCAGCGAAGCAATCAGCTCTGTAAGGTGCAGTGCCCCGCTGAGCGCAGACTGGAAAAAGCGTATAGACGAGGACTACAAAAAGCGTGGAGGCCGCAAGCACAAGTAAATGTTTTTTGAACGCAGATAAGCATTCCCCGCTTCAAGTGCGCGGAGCACTAAGCGGCGGGTGAGGGGGATGCTTATGTCAGTGGGAGTTGAAAGCTCCCACTGACAGATCGCGAAGCGACTGCGTTCATGAAATATCATAAGGGGGAACCCGCTTGCGGGAGATTCCTTATGATCCTACAAGTAGCGAAGCGGATTGCGAATGTCCACTTTACGCCGGGGTGATGATTCGCTCCGGCGTTTTCTATGGCAGGAACTGCCGTTAAAGCATCCGGAACGGGCGCAAGATGTCCGGTGGACGTCTGCTTTGCGCGAATCGGAGTGGAGACTTCCCCAACAAGCAGGGCTTTCGTGTTACGAAAGCCCTGCTTGCAGAAGAGCTGGTTCTGATGTTGTCATAATCAGATTGACGCGCGCGGAGACAAGGCAAACACTGAGGATGAAGTGTTTCATGCGTGTGAGGAAGCCGTTCAGGAAATCATGGATTTGATTCATCGAATCTCCGTCAGCGGCAACACCTGTCATTTTATCGTCACTGCCGATCATGGCTTTATTTACAAGCGTGATAAGCTGACAGAAAGTGACAAGATTACCGGGAACGCTTTCATGTGGATTCTGTGACGGTCGCTAAAGATTTGCAGAACCTCCAGTTTATAGTATAGCGAAAAGTGTGTATGATAAATATCACTGATTGAATTTTTTACGCCTCGTTTTCGGGGCGTATTTTTTACCAGGCTGCCATTTTGCTGGATACCATTCGCGAGCTTCCGCCATATGTCTTAAAAAAATGATGGCAGAATAATATGCCGCTGTGATATAATGCCTAAGGAAAGTATCGCATTCAGAGCAATAGTTTTTTACTTTTTTCGCGGTTCTTCAGGAATCCATAGTAACGGATTTTTCGAAAACCAGATGGAAGGATTTGTGATGTGTAATAACCCGGTGATTTATGGAGAAAAGAACAATGGATAAAAGTAGAAAAAAATCAGCCGCACTATGTGCAGGTATATTTGTGGTTTTAGGAATGTGGATGATATTATCAGTACATTGCCGGGCTGCTGAAATGAATAGTGATGAAAAACTTCCACAGGCGGTGGAGCAAGACGAATCAACACAACAAGAAACAAAAAAATCAGAAACGCAGACGACAGAACAGAAAATTATCCGTGTCGGTTCATTTGAGGATACCTTCGATTATGTCGATAAAAACGGTGTCAGGCGAGGATATGGCTATGAACTCCTGCAGGCTCTGGCAGGTTATGCCGGATGGAAATTTGAGTATGTGAAATGTGACTGGTCGAATTGTTTTGATATGCTTGAAAATGGTGAGATTGACGTCATGGGCGATATCTCTTACACCGATGAACGTGCACAAAAGATGCTCTTTTCTGATGAGGCAATGGGTGAAATATATCCTTTATGCTGATTTATCGAACATGGATATTGGGACGTCTGATTTCAGGTTTATGGACGGGAAGCGTGTAGGGGTGCTCATGGGCACAGAACCTGAAATCATGCTGACAGAATGGGAAAACAGGAATGGCATACAGACAGAGCATATAAATGTATATAATAATGATGATGTCGAAAAGAAATTAGCGAATCATGAGATCGATGCTTTTGTATCGCTGGAGGAATCCATCTGGTCTGAACAGGGAATATCATCCGTTATCGCGATTGGTAAATCAGGCATATATTTTGCAATAAATAAAGTGCGCAGCGATATCAAGACGGAGCTGGACTTTGCTATGTGTCAGCTGGAACAGGACAGTCCTTTTTTTAAGGCAGATCTGTATAAGAAGTATTTTACGCTTGATTATAATCAGAGTCTTACGGGCGGAGAAAAATCATGGCTGAAAGAACATGGTGACATTCGGATAGGATTTTTGAGCAATGATCCGGCAATATTTTCCATGGACGAAGAGACTGGAAAACTTACCGGTATGCCGTCTGACATGCTTACAAGTGCACTTGCGATCTATGACAGTACAGCAGATAAGGTAACATTTTCTGATTTTGTAAAAGACAATCTGCCTGAGTTTTTGGTCGCGGCAGGATTTTTTACATTCAGCATAATTAGTATTATCCTCGCACTTTTACGAAAGGCAAGGAGAGCAGAAGCTGTCGCAAGGATTGCAGCAAATGACACACAAAAACTCAACGATAAGCTGGAAATCGCTCTGAAAAAAGCAGAGAATGCCAGTCTTTCAAAGACCTGTTTTCTTAACAATATGTCACATGACATCCGCACGCCTATGAATGCAATTCTGGGCTATGCGCAGCTCATGGAGGATGAACTGAAAGAAAAAGAGCTGCCTGAAACTTTAGAACATCTGGAAAAACTGCAGCAGTCTGGAAATCTTCTTCTGTCAATCATAAATAATGTACTGGATATGGCCCGGATTGAGAGCGGAAAAATGGAGCTTGATGAGAATTACTGCCGGATTGAAGATGTCTGGAAGTCTTTGTTGGCAGTATTTGATGGGAAAGCAGGAAAAAAGAATATTGCGCTTCATTACACGATGAATGTAGAGCATGAACATGTATTGACAGATGTTACCAAGGTAAAAGAAATATTGGTCAATATCCTGAGCAATGCCATAAAATATACTCCAGCCGGCGGTTCTGTTATGGTAAACATAGATGAACTACTATGCGATGAGCCTGGATACATGATAGCGAGGACCAGGGTGAGTGATACCGGAATCGGTATGAGCCAGGATTATCTGACAAAGATTTTCGAAGCATTCACACGTGAGCAGAACACCACAAAGAGCAAAATCGCAGGAACCGGACTTGGGATGTCAATCGTCAGGAAATATGTTGATCTGCTGGGAGGAAGAATAAATGTAGAGAGTGAACTTGGAAAAGGCAGCACCTTTACAGTTACATTAAAACACAGGATAGCGGATGAAAGCTATTATGCAAAAAAGCATATTGAAGAGCCTGGAACAGGAAGTGAAATTCTCGAAGGCAGGAATATCCTTTTGGCGGAGGATAATGATTTGAATGCAGAGATTGCAGAGGCAATACTTAAGCGTGCAGGCTTTAAGACAGAGCGCGTGGAGGATGGCATTCGGTGTGTAGGCAGGATAGAAAGGATGCCGGCAGGCACATATGATATGATCCTCATGGATATCCAGATGCCTAAAATGGACGGTTATAAAGCAACACAGGCAATCAGGAGTTTACCAGATAAGGATAAGGCATGCATACCGATCATCGCAATGACGGCAAATGCATTCGAAGAAGATAAGAGAGATGCTATTGCAGCCGGGATGAATGGTCATATCGCAAAACCAATCCAGGTTGATAACTTGCTGTCGATATTATCAGAAATCATAAGGCAGCAGGAAAAGTAAATGAAAAGAGTAAGGGGAAATATGACCATGTCAAAAGATGAGTATTTGATTACTGATGCGCCGCTGAAAGCGCTGACGGTTTTTGCAATGCCGATGATTCTCGGCAGCTTTTTTCAGCAGGTATACAATATGGCTGACTCTATTATTGTCGGTCAGTTTGTGGGTTCTTCCGCACTGGCCGCTGTCGGTGCCTGTGCAGCCCTGACTAATGTTTTCATTTGTGTGGCATTGGGAGCCGGTGTCGGTGCAGGTGTGCTTGTGAGCCGCTATTTCGGAGCAAAAGAGTATGGCAAAATGAAAACTATTGTGTCTACATCACTGATCAGCTTTTTGCTTCTGAGCATCCTCCTTGGTGTCTTTGGCTTTTGCTTTTCCCATGCGATGATGAGCGGATTACAGACTCCTGCCGATATTCTGGAGGAAGCGGTACTGTACTTGCGGGTCTATTTTGTGGGATTTCCGTTTCTGTTTATGTATAACATTCTTTCCACCATGTTCACTTCCATCGGTGAATCAAAAATTCCGCTGGGGCTCTTGGTCTTCTCGTCTATTCTGAATATTTTTATGGATCTTTGGATGGTGGCCGGTCTGGGGCTTGGCGTGTTCGGTGCGGCGCTTGCAACTTTGATTGCACAGGGCATTTCCGCTGTATTTTCACTTTTGATTTTCTTTTATCGGATGCGGCGGTATAAGAGTACCTTTGCCTGGTTTGACGGGCAGGAGCTGCGCTCGATGCTTCGGATTGCTGTTCCATCGGTTCTCCAGCAGTCTACTGTGTCCATCGGTATGATGATCGTACAGGCGGTGGTAAATCCTTTCGGTACACAGGCACTTGCCGGGTATGCGGCAACAATGCGGGTGGAGAATGTTTTTTCCCTGATTTTTGTGTCCATCGGTAACGCAGTTTCACCGTATGTTTCCCAGAACCTTGGCGCAAAAAAAAACCGGCGTATCAAAAAAGGTTATCATGCTGCATTGGTGTTGGACGTGTGTTTTGCGGTGATTGCATTCCTTGTCATTGAAACGCTGCACACGCAGATTTCCTCACTGTTCCTTGGAAAAGACGGAACAGCCCTGGCCTATCAGGTGTCCGGAGATTATATGAGATGGCTTGGTTACTTTTTTATCTTTATGGGAATTAAAATGGCGACCGATGGAGTTCTTCGCGGACTCGGAATCATGCGGCCATTCCTCATTGCCAACATGGTAAACCTTGCGATTCGTTTGTCTGTGGCGTTGATCTGTGCACCTCGTTTTGGCATTGAATTTGTTTGGCTTGCCGTACCGGCAGGCTGGCTTGCCAACTTCTTGGTTTCCTATGCGGCACTCAGAAAATCCTGGCCGACTGAGAAAGTGGAGTCATCTCGATAAATTTGGATGTAGCACGGATTGTCTTCTGATGGGCAGTGAACCAAAGAGAAAATCAAAAATGAATGTAAATAGCGCAAAGAGCAGTTCCAGAAGTGGGTTTAAATTGACTTGGGTTGGTGATAAGTTTATAATATGACCTAGATTATTATGTAAAAATTTCGCAAGCTGATTTTTGTAAAAAGGCAGAGGAATGTGAGATATAGTAAAAAAATCAGGGATTTGGCAAATATCCGCTTTACAAAAGTAGTATCGCCTTATAAGAACGGAGGTCGAGATGAAGATATTTCGCTATGGAAATCCTTCTGCTTCTACGGTTCTGATTCAACCGATAGATGACCATGATCTGGGAGAGCTGAAAACAGAAATTAACGAGATCAGGAAACAGGTACAAATAGATTTTCAACTGATTGCGGTGAAAGTGGATGACTGGAATCACGATCTTTCACCGTGGAAAGCGCCTGCTGTCTTTGGAAAAGACGGTTTCGGAGATGGTGCAGAGGATATGCTGCGGTTTATCTTGGCACAATGTATGACTTGCAGCAAAACGTACTATATCGGAGGGTATTCCCTGGCGGGGTTATTTTCTCTGTGGGCAGCTTATCAGACAGACGTATTTGCAGGAATCGCGGCAGCTTCCCCCTCAATCTGGTTTCCGAATTTCCTGCAGTATATGAAGGAACAAGATGTCAGGGCAGATTCGGTCTATCTCAGTTTGGGAGACCGTGAGGAAAAGACCAGAAATCCGTTAATGGCAACAGTAGGTGACTGTATCCGGGAAGGCCATGAGCTGCTCCTTGGCAGAGGAATCCGTACGACCTTGGAGTGGAATCCGGGAAATCATTTTAAAGATGCCGGAATTCGGATGGCGAAGGGATTTGTCTGGTTAATGAAAAATAATGCAGATTATGTAGAACTGGAGGTTTACGAAAATACGAAGAAAGGAGTGTCCACTCAAAAAAATACAAAAATGGCAGCGATTCTAGAGCGTGTCCGCTTTACGTAAAAATACCGGGTATTCCTGAACAGCAGGAGTATAGCCGGATTCATATTTTGAGTGGCAGAAAAAAATGAGTTACGCAATTGTATTCAGCAGCAAGACAGGAAACACAAAATTGCTGGCAGAAACTATTTATAAGAATTTGAAGCAGGAGAACTGTTGCTATTTTGGGACACCTGATTTGGCAGCAATGGAAGCAGACATCCTTTATGTAGGATTCTGGACGGATAAGGGAACAGCAGATTCTGCAACAGTGGATTTTCTGAAGCAGATGCATGGAAAGAAAGTATTTTTATTTGGCACGGCGGGTTTTGGCGGCAGTGAGGAGTATTTTGCTAAAATTCTGAAAACAGTGAAGAAATCGCTGGATGACAGTAATACCATCATTGGCAGCTTTATGTGCCAGGGGAAGATGCCGCTGTCCGTGCGCTGCAGGTATGAGAACATGAAAAAACAGCCGACTCATGCGATGCCAAATCTGGATGCGTTGATTGAAAATTTTGATAAAGCGCTTTCTCATCCGGATGCAGAGGATTTGGAGCACCTGAAACAAGCGATAAAATAAGCGATAAAACAAGCAGAGAAATGGTTTACTTGACAAAGGTTTATTTTTCACATATAATTACCGATGATAATTACTAAAAATAATTATTAAAGATAATTGTCAATAATAACCAATAATAATAATCAATAACAATAATCAATAACAATCATATGGAGGGAATCTATGGATTCAGAACGAATCAAACGTATGTTGGATGCCTGTTATCAGGCAAAACGGATTCGGGATATGCTTCCACCGCTGCCACAGGGTGTTACTCCTGCGTATATTCACTATCTGGATACAATTCAGGCGTTGGAACGTCGGGGCATCTGTGTGAAGGTATCCGACATCAGTGATGCACTGGAGCTTCCAAGACCCGGAGTAACGAGAACGGTTAAAGAGATGGCAGCGAAAGGATATCTCAGAAAATATGCATCTGAGGAAGATGGACGTGTGACGTATATTTCGCTGACGGAAGCAGGATATCAGCTGTCTCAGAAATATGATGAGCAATTTTTTGCTGCACTTGCACCTTACATGGACGGTATTTCGGAGGAAGAGGCAGATGGTATGATTCGCACGATCGATAAGTTTTATCAGGTTATGCTGGAGAGGAGGAATTCCTTTGACGGGAGATAAAAGAGATTTTACGCAGGGAAATATTTTAAAAAAACTTGTATTTTTTATGCTTCCGATACTGGGAGCGCTTGTGCTTCAGGCGGCTTACGGAGCGGTTGATCTTTTGGTAGTAGGACGCTTTGGATCTACCTCAGGACTGTCAGCAGTCTCAACCGGAAGTCAGGTTTTGAATCTGGTAACCTTTGTGGTGACGCAGCTTGCCATGGGTATTACGGTATTGATTGCAAGGTATCTTGGCGAGAAAAGACAAGAACAAATCGGTATGGTCCTTGGAGGTGCTGCAGTTGTATTTGCATTGATTTCGGCTGGTCTGTTTATCGTGATGGTCGGACTGGCAAGACCGATTTCAGTTTTAATGCAGGCACCTGAAGAGGCGGTAAATCTGACAGCAAGTTATGTGAGAATCTGCGGAAGCGGAATTTTTTTTATTGTGGCGTACAACCTGCTTGCAGCAGTTTTTCGAGGAATGGGAGACAGTAAATCGCCGCTTTTGTTTGTCCTCGTGGCCTGCGTTGTGAACATTATCGGAGATCTGGTGCTTGTGGCAGGACTGCATCTTGATGCGGCCGGAGCAGCGTTTGCAACCGTATTTGCACAGGCAGTCAGCGTAGTATTTGCAGTTGTGATTCTGCTGAAAAAGGATATGCCGTTTAATATTCGGAAACAGGATTTCAGACTGAATGCACAATGCAGACGATTTCTGGCAATTGGAATTCCTCTTGCACTGCAGGAGTTTTTGACCCAGCTTTCCTTTCTTGCGCTTTGTGCGTTTGTTAATCGGCTTGGACTGGAAGCTTCTTCTGGGTATGGCGTTGCCTGTAAAATCGTAAATTTTGCGATGCTGATTCCGAGTGCATTGATGCAGTCGATGGCATCATTTGTTGCGCAGAATGTGGGGGCCGGAAAGTTTAGACGTGCGAAGCAGGCGATGTTTACAGGGATTGGCGTAGGGCTGGTGTTTGGCTGCCTTGTATTTGTACTGGTGCTTTTAAAGGGTGATGTGATGGCTGGATTTTTTTCGTCAGATGAAGCGGTGATCCAGAAAGGCTTTGCTTATCTGAAGGGATTTGCACCGGAAACGATTGCTACTGCGATTCTGTTCAGTATGGTAGGATATTTTAATGGAAATAATAAGACGGTATGGGTTATGGCACAGGGATTGATTCAGACGCTTTTGGTGCGTCTGCCGTTTGCGTATGTGATGAGTATTCAGCCAAATGCGAGTCTGACAAAAATTGGTCTGGCAGCCCCAATATCAACAATGGTCGGAATTGTACTGAATGTCGGATTTTATGTCTATCTGAATCATAAAGATCCTTTTCAGAGTGATTTGCAATAAAAATGTGGTAACTGTTTGGCACCAGCCTCTAAAATGCAAAGAAAAATGCCAGAGAAAATAGCTTGCGAAGTGTACGGCGGAATGATATAATGAAACAATACTTTTTGCGCTGCATATCAATCTACAGTACAAACTGAACAGGCGGTGGATTTTCCAAGAGGCCGGGCCGACTAAAATGGCAGCAGATGAATTTGCATCTGTGGGACAGTAGTTTACGAATTGTTCCACAGGTGTTTTTTTATATAGTATAGTGGAAAATATCGTTAGAATTATCTGATTACAGGAAAAGTTCCCGGGATGATCGTATAGTCTCGGGGCATTCTTGAATTTGCGGGCATAAAGTTATCTTGGATAAATGGAGGTAACTGTTATGGAACAAAATGAACATTCAAAGTACGAAGATCCGAAAAAAAGAGCGGAAATAGGAAAAATGTCTGGTCTGATCGGAATTGCATGTAATTTTCTGCTGGCCGGAAGTAAGATCGCAGTCGGAAATTTTGCTGGTTCCACATCGATTGTAGCGGATGGACTTAACAATATGTCGGATGCTGCAAGCTCTGCTGTAACGCTGATCGGATTTAAGCTGGCAGAAAAGCCGGCAGACCGGGAGCATCCGTATGGCCATGCCCGATTTGAGTATCTGGCCAGTCTGGTTGTTTCTGCAATGATTTTGGTGATTGGTCTGGAATTGGCACAGAAGTCCGTGGAAAAGATAAAAAATCCGATTCCGGTGGAATTTTCGTGTGTGACACTTGCCGTTCTGGTGTTTTCGATTCTAATGAAAAGTGGCATGGCAGTATTTAACAGCAGGATGGGAAAAAAGATTCAATCGACAACACTGATTGCAACGGCCGCGGACAGCAGAAATGATGTGGTGACGACGACGGCAGTACTGCTTGCAACACTTGCAGAGCATTTTTTCGGTTGGAAAGCGGACGGACCGATGGGGATTCTTGTATCCCTGTTTGTGCTGTACAGCGGAGTTACGCTGGCAAAGGAAACAATTTCGCCGCTGCTTGGCGAAGGCGCGGACGCAAAGATCCGTACAGAGCTGATGAATTATGTGAAAGAGCATCCGCTGGTTCTCGGCTGTCATGATCTGATGGTACATGATTATGGTCCGGGCAAGTGTTATGCCAGTATTCATGTAGAAATGGACAAGGATGTAGACCCGATGAAATGCCATGATGTGATTGATCATATTGAACGGGAATGTCTGGAAAAGTTCGGCACGAATCTGGTGATCCATTATGATCCGGTCAGTACAAATGATCTGGAGCTGGAAGAGATGCGGGAATTTGTGGAACAAGTGCTTGTGAAAAGGGATGAAAGGCTTCTGGTCCATGATTTTCGGATGCGGGAGAAAGAAGGAAAGACAGAGCTGATGTTTGATCTGGTATTGCCGGATACCATGCAGGAGGAGAAGGAGAACATCCGGAAGATGCTGGAAGAAAGTCTGGAGTCTGCCGGAAAACAGAATATAACATTGAACATCACCTTTGATCCGGAGCCGGAAATGTAAAATATCAGATGTCATCGGACGGGAGATAAGGTGTTCGTCAGGTTTTGTAAGATGTCACCGGACGGGAAGATAAGGTATCTGTCCGGTTTTGTCAAGATGTCGCCGGAGTTTTAGGTATAGAATTTCGGCGGCATCTTTTTGCTGTATTTTGTACTGATTTCACAAATTCTTTTTTGCCCCTTTTCTTTTCCGAACGATTGTAGTATCATATCAATTGCAGTGCAAGCACTGAATATAGTGTTTTAAAAAAGACAAACAACAATATATAGTATGTGCTATCATAGACTGAAAAAACGGAAAGATTTGTGGTTTTTCCGGAGAGGCAGCAATGAGAAAGGACGGAGGAGGCAGTTCATGGACAGTACAGTAAAAACGCGTGTAATCAAAAGAAACGGAGAGGAAGTAAGCTTTGATCTTTCTAAGATTATCAGCGCGATCAGCAAGGCAAATCGGGAAGTGGATCCGATTCATCGAATGAATGAATATCAGATCATGGCGATTGCGGAGAAGATTGCGCAGCAGACGGAGGAAGCCATGCATGCAGTGAATGTAGAAGACATTCAGAATATGGTGGAGACCGGGATTATGGAGATGCGCGGGTATGAGGTGGCACAGAAATATGTGCGTTACCGTTACAAACGTGAGCTGACCCGCAAGTCAAACACAACAGACAATGGAATTCTTGCACTGATTGAGCATCTGAACGAGGAAGTAAAGCAGGAAAATTCCAATAAAAATCCGGTGATCAATTCGACGCAGCGTGATTATATGGCAGGCGAGGTCAGCAAGGACTTAAGCCGCCGTGTTCTGCTGCCGGAGGAGATTGTGCGTGCACATGAGGCGGGAATCATCCATTTCCACGATATGGATTATTATGCACAGAAGGAGCACAACTGCGATCTGATCAATCTTGAGGATATGCTTCAGAATGGTACCGTCATCAGTGAGACGATGATCGAGAAACCGCACAGCTTTTTTACAGCCTGCAATGTGACAACACAGATCGTGGCACAGGTTGCTTCCAATCAGTATGGCGGCCAGTCATTTACACTGTCACACCTGGCTCCGTTTGTGGATGTGAGCCGTCAGAAGCTTAGGAAAAGCGTCATTGAGGAGCGCATCGAGGCAGGCGAATCACTCGATGAGGAGATTATCCGCAAGGTAACGGAGCACCGCCTGAAAGAAGAGGTAAAAAACGGAATCCAGACAATTCAGTATCAGCTGATTACACTGATGACATGTAATGGCCAGGCGCCATTTGTTACAGTCTTCATGTATTTGGATGAGGTGCCGGAGGGTCAGACGAGAGAAGATCTTGCGTTGATTATCGAGGAAGTGCTGCGTCAGAGAATGCAGGGAGTAAAAAATGAAAAAGGCGTGTGGATTACCCCAGCGTTCCCAAAACTGATCTATGTGCTGGATGAAGATAATATCACGGAGAATTCCAAATACTGGCATTTGACGGAGCTTGCAGCAAAGTGTACTGCGAAGCGCATGGTGCCGGACTATATTTCTGCAAAGATCATGCGTGAACTGAAACAGGGGGATGTATATCCGTGCATGGGCTGCCGTTCGTTCCTGACGGTGGAGGACAGCCAGAGAAATGAGGATGGAAGCCATAAATTTTACGGACGGTTCAATCAGGGGGTTGTAACGATCAATCTGGTGGATGTAGCCTGTTCGTCGCAGGGCAGCATGGAAGAATTCTGGAAGATTCTGGATGAACGTCTGGAACTCTGTCACAGAGGACTGCGCTGCCGTCATGAGCGTCTGCTTGGAACGGTGTCGGATGTGGCACCAATCCTGTGGCAGAACGGTGCGCTTGCCCGCCTGAAAAAGGGAGAGAAGATCGATAAACTTCTTTACAACGGTTATTCGACCATCTCACTTGGATACGCAGGACTGTATGAGATGTGCGTGCGGATGACGGGAAAATCCCATACCGATCCGGAAGCGAAGCCGTTTGCACTTGCGGTGATGCAGCATTTAAATGACAAATGCCGGGAATGGAGAGAGGCAGAGCATATCAGCTATTCCGTTTACGGAACGCCGATGGAGTCGACAACTTATCGTTTCGCGAAATGTCTGCAGCGCCGGTTTGGCATTATTCCGGGTGTAACGGACAAAAATTACATTACAAACAGCTACCATGTACATGTGACAGAAGAGATCGATGCGTTCCACAAGCTGAAATTCGAATCGGAATTTCAGAAGCTTTCTCCGGGAGGAGCAGTCAGCTATGTGGAAGTACCGAATATGCAGGAAAATATTCCGGCGGTGCTTTCTGTGATGAAATACATTTATGAGAACATCATGTATGCGGAATTAAATACAAAGAGTGACTATTGCGAAAAGTGTGGATATGATGGAGAGATCAGAATCATAGAAGATGAGAGCGGAAAACTCATCTGGGAATGTCCGAACTGCGGCAACCGTGATCAGAACCTTCTGTCAGTAGCGCGCCGGACCTGTGGCTATATTGGAACCCAGTTCTGGAATCAGGGCCGGACGCAGGAGATCAAGGACCGTGTGCTGCATCTGTCAACCGGAACGATTTCTGCAAAAGAGTGCTGAGAAGCGGGAGTGAGAGATGAACATTGGAGAAATTTTGACAGCTGATTGTGCGAACGGGCTCGGCATGCGGGTATCGGTGTTTGTATCCGGCTGCCTGAATCACTGCAAGGGCTGCTTTCAGCCGCAGACATGGGAATTTGATTATGGAATTCCGTATGATGGGGCGGTGGAACAGAAAATTTTGGATGAGCTGGCAATGCCGTATTACGACGGTCTGACGATCCTTGGCGGGGAACCGTTTGAAATCCAGAATCAGGAGACAGTAGCAGCGCTGATTGGCAGGGTAAAAAAAGAACTTCCGGCGCGAAATATCTGGATGTACACCGGTTATACGTATGACCGGGATCTGGTTCCGGGCGGATGCCGTTATACGAAGTTTACTGATTCGATCCTGGATCAGATCGATATCCTGGTAGATGGCCGGTTCATGGAGGAAAAGAAAAACCTGTGCCTGAAATTCCGCGGCTCAGAGAATCAGCGGATCATCGATATGAGGCAGACACGCGCAGCAGGAAAGGTTGTGCTCAGTCCGCTGAACAATTAGGTTTGAAAGGCAGTCGGAGCGATTCGGCTGTCTTTTTTATGATGTGTCCGGCAGAGGAGCAGCTGGAGTTTCGCTGTGAAAAAAGAGAATGGGCTTGTTTTTTGCTGCTTAAAGGAAGGAAAGCATTGCTTTTGAAAGTTGATATGTTATAATAAAACCGCTGTAATATTGTAAAAGAAAACAGCAGAAGAAAGAACAAAAAAGAGAAAAATCAGTTACAAAAAAGAGAAAAAGGAGACGGAGATGGGCGGTATATTTGGAGTTGCGTCAAAAAGAAGTTGTACACTGGAGTTATTTTACGGAATCGATTATCATTCACATCTTGGAACACGCCGCGGAGGTATGGCGGTGTGCGGAGAACAGGGATTTCAGCGTGCGATCCACAATATAGAAAATTCTCCGTTCCGTACGAAATTTGAGAGCGATGTCGAGGAGATGGAGGGAAATCTCGGAATCGGCTGTATTTCAGACTATGATCCGCAGCCGCTTCTGATCCAGTCCCATCTGGGAAGCTTTGCAATTACAACGGTCGGAAAGATCAATAATATGGAAGAACTGCTTCAGAAGGTGTATGAAAACGGAAACACACACTTTCAGGAGATGAGCAGCGGTCAGATCAATGCGACCGAACTGGTGGCAGCGCTGATCTGCAAAAAGGATTCGATCGTAGAGGGACTGCAGTTTGTGCAGCGGGTGATTGACGGTTCGATGACGATTTTACTGATGACGAAAGATGGTATTTATGCGTCGAGAGACCGGCTGGGCAGAACACCGCTGATTATTGGAAAAAAAGAGGACGGCTACTGCGTTTCCTTTGAAAGTTTTGCATATCTGAATCTGGGCTATAGTGATTATCGTGAGCTTGGACCGGCGGAGATTGATTATATTACCCCGGATGGCGTGAAGGTGGTTGCGGAGCCTGGAAAAGAGATGCGGATCTGTTCATTCCTCTGGGTTTACTACGGTTATCCGACTTCCGCTTATGAGGGAGTCAATGTAGAAGAGATGCGTTATAAATGCGGAAGCATGCTGGCACAGCGGGATGCGCAGGCCGGAGATGTGCACCCGGATATCGTTGCGGGCGTGCCGGACTCCGGTATTGCACATGCGGTCGGTTATGCGAATGAATCAGGAATCCCGTTTGCCCGGCCATTTATCAAGTACACACCAACATGGCCTCGTTCGTTTATGCCGACGAAACAGAGTCAGAGAAACCTGATCGCAAGGATGAAACTGATTCCGGTTAAGGCACTGATTAAAGAAAAGAAACTGCTGCTGATTGATGATTCCATCGTGCGTGGCACACAGCTGCGGGAGACAACCGAATTTCTGTATCAGAGCGGGGCGAAGGAAGTACATGTCCGTCCGGCGTGCCCGCCGCTTCTTTATGGCTGCAAGTAT
This sequence comes from Lachnospiraceae bacterium, assembly GCA_902363665.1. Classification (GTDB taxonomy): domain Bacteria; phylum Bacillota; class Clostridia; order Lachnospirales; family Lachnospiraceae; genus Choladousia. Next base: position 76,867 of record CABJAW010000004.1, read on the forward strand.
CTGAATTTTTCGCGTTCCAAGTCAGATATGGATCTGATCACGAGACGTGTGATCCAGGAGCGGGAGACGAATGTGACGCAGGAGGTATTGGACGATTACGCGGATCCGTGCAGCAAACGGTATGAGGCGATGCTTGAGGCGATCCGTAAACAGCAGAATTTCACGACGCTGCGCTATCATCGTCTGGATGATCTGGAAAAATCGATCGGGATAGAGCCGTGTAAGCTCTGCACGTACTGTTTCAGCGGAAAAGAGTGACAGGAGACAGAATGAAAACAACAGATAAAAAAGGAAAAGGTGAGTCGACGGAAAATCTGGATGAAAAAAGAAAGCTTGCGCTTGAGATCATTGAAAAATTGAAACAGGCTTATCCGGATGCGGGCTGTACGCTGGATTATGACGATGCATGGAAACTGCTGGTCAGTGTGCGGCTGGCGGCGCAGTGCACAGACGCGCGCGTGAATGTCGTTGTGGAGGATTTATATAAAAAATTTCCGGATGTGAACGCGCTGGCGGAAGCACAGCCGGAGGAGATCGAGGAAATTGTCCGTCCGTGCGGCCTTGGAAAGAGCAAGGCGCGTGATATCAGTGCCTGTATGCGGATGCTGCGTGATGAATACCACAGTCAGGTGCCTGATGATTTTGATGCACTTCTGAAATTGCCCGGGGTCGGCAGAAAGAGCGCGAATCTGATCATGGGAGATGTGTTTGGCAAACCGGCGATCGTGACGGATACGCACTGCATCCGCCTGACAAACCGCATGGGACTCGTAGACGGGATCAAGGAGCCGAAAAAAGTAGAGATGGCGCTGTGGAAGATCATTCCACCGGAAGAAGGCAGTGATTTCTGCCACAGGCTGGTGGAGCATGGAAGAGCAGTCTGTACCGCAAGGACGAAACCGTATTGTGAACGGTGTGTGCTACAGGAGATCTGTCCGAAGATCGGAGTATGACAGAAAAAACAGAGGTGGAGCAGATTGCAGATGTCTGTTTGTAACTGTTCAGAGCCAGGCAAAATTTCATAAAACAGGCGGAAAATGCTTGCATTTTTAAGCCTGTTTTTGAAATTTTATTTGGCGGATACGCCACACCGACGAAATGCGTAGCATTTTGGAGGTTGGCTCTGAACAGTTACGTCTGTTTCATAATAGTCAAGAAAACGTAAAAAAAAGAAGAAAATCCGACCCATTCTCACCTGAAAATGAGAAAAAAAGTCAATAAAAGAAAAACGATTGACATTTGAAATGAAATAAAATAGAATACCAATTAAGGCAAACAAAACCGACAAACAAAATGTTGTATGTAACCATATAAAAAGAGTTGCATGAAACTACCGGAAGTGCGGCGGACAGGAAAAAAGTACGGCACGTCTGACAGGAGTAAATGGTGTATTATTTGCTGCAGGACGAGTCAGCTGAGAAATGGCGCTGCAAAAGTCGGTTTTGAGAAGATCAGGAGGTGCAGGATGAAAAAACATAAATTCTGGGCATGGGCAATGATCGTATGCCTGGCTATGACAATTTACACAGGACACAAACACAAATAAACAGGAGGAATGAACAATGTGGGATTGCTTTAAGAATATCGACGGAAAGAAAACAGGAATTTTTGCAGCTGGAGTACTCTTCGGTACCGCAGGCATCAAACTCCTTTCCAGCAAGGATGCAAAGAAAGTATATACAAACTGTACTGCAGCAGTGCTTCGCGCGAAGGACTGCGTGATGAAGACTGCAACTACAATTCAGGAGAATGCAGAGGATATCTACGCAGATGCAGTAGCGATCAACGAGGAGCGTGCAGCAGCAGAGGAAGCATTTGAGGATGCGGAGGCATGCTTTGAGGATGAGGCAGAGGAGACAACAGAAGAGACTGCAGCTGAAGCAGCAAAGGACGCTGCAGCAGATGCCAAGTAATTAATTATAGAAACGATTACAGATCATGTGAAACACAGAGAGTCTGCGGCAGATACCGAAAGGTGTCAGCTGGCAGGCTCGCCTTCTGTTTAACCGGTTCGATTTATTACGGAGGAATATTATGAGATTTTGGATCAGACAGGAGTCCAAAGGTAGAATGCGTGTTCATCTGGATCAGAAACGCATGTCGTACAACCAGGCGGATATCCTGCAGTACTATCTGGAGAACAGCAAGGGTGTGCGGTCTGCAAAGGTGTATGACCGTACTGCGGATGCTGTAATCTGTTACACAGGAGTGCGTAGCGAACTGATCCGTGCGCTGCAGCAGTTTCGCTATGAAAAAACAGCAGTTCCGGCAAACGTACTGGAGCATTCAGGAAGAGAGCTGAATGAAACGTATAAGGAAAAACTGATCAATAAAGTGGTGCTGCATTACGGACGGAGATGGCTGCTGCCGTATCCGGTCAATGCCTGCTATACGGCGTTTCATTCTGTGAAATACATTTGCAAAGGATTGAAGACGCTGTGGAACCGGAAGATTGAAGTGCCGGTTCTGGATGGTACGGCAATCGGAGTTTCCGTACTGCGCGGTGACTTTATAACCGCAGGTTCGATCATGTTCCTGCTTGGTATCGGGGAGCTGCTGGAAGAGTGGACACACAAAAAATCAGTCGGAGATCTGGCACGGACGATGTCTCTGAATGTATCGAAGGTATGGCTGAAAAAGGATGGCCAGGAGATCCTTGTTTCTGCGGATCAGATCCACGAGGGAGACTGTGTGGTAATCCACATGGGCAATGTGATCCCGTTTGATGGAATTGTAGCCGAAGGAGATGCGATGGTCAATCAGGCTTCCCTGACCGGCGAATCTGTTCCGGTGCGCAGAACGGCTGCAAACTCGGTCTATGCAGGAACGGTCGTTGAGGAAGGCGAGTTGACGGTTGAAGTCAAAAAGACAGGCGGCGCAAGCCGTTTTGAGAAGATCGTAAAAATGATCGAGGAATCAGAAAAGCTGAAATCAGGACTTGAGAGCAAAGCGGAGCATCTGGCAGACCGTCTGGTTCCGTACACACTGGCCGGGACCGCACTTACGTATGTGCTGACCAGAAATGTGACGAAGACGCTGTCTGTCCTGATGGTTGATTTTTCCTGTGCACTGAAGCTTGCAATGCCGATTTCTGTGCTTTCTGCGATCCGTGAGGCAGGACAGCATAAGGTAACGGTAAAAGGCGGACGGTATCTGGAGGCCATGGCAGAAGCGCAGACAATCGTATTTGATAAGACGGGTACGCTGACGAAGGCAAAACCGACCGTTGTCAAGGTGGAGTCCTTCAACGGACAGGATCCGGATGAGTTGCTGCGCATTGCGGCATGCCTGGAGGAACATTTCCCGCATTCAATGGCAAAGGCAGTCGTACAGGCGGCGCAGGAGCAGAATCTGCAGCATGAAGAAATGCATTCAAAGGTAGAATACATTGTCGCACATGGCATTTCCACGCTGATCGAAGGCAGACACGTTGTGATCGGAAGCCATCACTTTGTATTTGAAGATGAGAAATGTACGATTCCGGAGGGCAAACAGGAGCTGTTTGATTCTCTGCCGGAGGAGTATTCTCATCTCTATATGGCGATCGAGAACAGCCTTGCAGCGGTAATTTGTATTGAAGATCCGCTCCGCGAGGAGGCACCGGAGGTAATCCGGGCGCTGCATGAAGCAGGTCTGAACAAGATTGTCATGATGACCGGGGACAGTGAGCGGACAGCACGTGCGATCGCAGCGAGGGTCGGCGTAGATGAGTATTATTCCGAGGTTCTGCCGGAAGACAAGGCAGGATTCATTGAAAAAGAGAAGGCGGCCGGACGGAAGGTTATTATGATCGGAGATGGAATCAATGATTCACCGGCACTTTCTGCGTCGGATGTCGGAATCGCGATCAGCGACGGGGCAGAGATCGCAAGAGAGATCGCAGATGTCACGGTTGGAGCCGAGGATCTGTACCAGGTTGTTATGCTGCGCCGGTTAAGTGAACTTCTGATGAAACGCATCCATTGGAATTACCGGTTTATCGTCGGATTCAATTCCGCTTTGATCGCACTTGGCGTGACCGGTGTTTTGATGCCGACGACCTCCGCAATGCTGCACAATACATCTACACTGGCCATCAGTTTGAAGAGCATGCAGAATCTGCTGTAAAAATATTTCCGGCTGCCGTGTGGTGCAGAAGAAAAATGTGATGTGTAAGCATTCAGAGCTTCTGTGAAAGAAACACATGGATTTAAGATGAACCAAAGCGGATATTCGTAATCCTTTTTGCTGCCTGATTCGGTTAAAGAAAAATTGCCGGAACAGGTATAGTGGAAAAATTGAAAAAAGAAAGAAAAACAGGCGATTTACTGTGGGCAGAAATGCATCGCAGTGGCGCCTGTTTTTGATTGAACGCAGATAAACATTCCACCGCTACAAGTGCGCACAGTACGAAACAAAGGAATATTTACAGGAATGACAGGATTCTTTAAGATACTGCAAACAGAGAAAGAAGATTGTAAAGATGTGTGGTCAGAACAAGGGGCGTATTTCTGCAGAGAATGATAAAAACAGAAAATCACCCAGCGAAAAGAACAAATGTTTGCAAAAGGTATGGACATTCGCAGGAAAATGTGGTATTCTGAACGTCAGAACAGGAGTTCAGATAAAAAATCAGAAACAGATGATAGAGCTCGAAGAAATAAATACAGAAAAAACAGATTAATTACAGTACAGATTGCTCATAGAACAGGTGCAGAATCAGAGAAAGGAAAAGATGCGATGGATCATTTTAAGTTAGTATCTGAATATCAGCCCACCGGGGACCAGCCGCAGGCGATTAAAGAGCTGGTTCACGGCTTTAAAGAGGGAAATCAGTTCGAGACGCTGCTCGGTGTGACCGGTTCCGGCAAGACCTTCACGATGGCAAATGTCATCGCCCAGTTAAACAAGCCGACTCTGGTACTTGCGCACAATAAAACTCTTGCAGCTCAGCTTTACGGGGAAATGAAAGAATTTTTCCCGGAGAACGCAGTGGAATACTTTGTCTCCTATTATGATTATTATCAGCCGGAGGCGTACGTTCCGTCTTCGGATACGTACATCGCAAAGGACTCTTCGATCAATGATGAGATTGACAAGCTTCGGCTGTCAGCGACTGCTTCACTTGTAGAGCGGAAGGATGTCATTATTGTGGCAAGTGTTTCCTGTATTTACGGTCTGGGCAGCCCGGCGGATTACAAGGATCTGGTGCTGTATTTACGGCAGGGGCAGGAACGCGACCGGGACGATGTGCTGCGCAAACTGATCGATATTCAGTATGATCGGAATGAGATGGATTTTCACCGCGGCACTTTCCGGGTGCGCGGCGATGTGCTGGAGATTTTTCCGGCGAATGCGGATGATTATGCGTACCGGGTAGAATTTTTTGGCGATGAGATTGACAGGATCACGGAAATCGATGTGCTGACCGGTGAGATCAAAAAGGGTCTGGATTTTATTGCAGTATTTCCGGCGTCTCATTATGTAGTTCCAATGGATAAGATACTGAAAGCGGCAGATGCTATAGAGGAAGAGCTGGAAGAGCGCGTTGCCTGGTTTAAGAGCGAGGACAAGCTGCTGGAAGCGCAGCGGATCGCGGAGCGGACCAATTACGACGTTGAAATGCTGCGTGAGACCGGTTTTTGTTCCGGTATCGAAAACTATTCAAGACATCTGGCGGGACTTCCGGCCGGGGCGACGCCACACACGCTGATGGATTATTTTGGCGATGACTATCTGTTGATTATTGATGAGTCGCACAAGACGGTTCCGCAGATCCGGGCGATGTATGCCGGGGATCAGTCGCGCAAGAGTACATTGGTAGATTATGGATTCCGTCTTCCTTCTGCGAAGGACAACCGTCCGCTTAATTTTGAAGAATTCGAGAGCAAGCTGGATCAGCTGCTGTTTGTCTCGGCAACACCGGGAGAGTATGAGGCAGAGCATGAGCTGCTGCGCGCAGAGCAGATCATCCGGCCGACCGGTCTGCTTGATCCGAATGTGGAAGTGCGTCCGGTAGAGGGACAGATCGATGATCTGATCAGTGAGATTTATAAAGAAACTGCGGCTGGAAATAAAGTGCTGGTTACGACGCTGACGAAGCGGATGGCGGAGGATCTGACGGATTATATGAAAGAGCTCGGGATCCGTGTGCGGTATCTGCATTCGGATATCGATACGCTGGAGCGGACGGAGATCATCCGCGATATGCGGCTGGATGTATTTGATGTGCTGGTTGGCATCAACCTGCTTCGTGAGGGACTTGATATTCCGGAGATCTCGCTCGTTGCGATACTGGATGCAGACAAAGAAGGCTTTTTGCGTTCGGCAGTGTCTCTGATCCAGACGATCGGGCGTGCGGCACGAAATGCACAGGGACATGTCATTATGTACGGCGATACTGTGACAGATTCCATGCGGATTGCGATCGATGAGACGATGCGCCGGCGTGAGATCCAGGAAAAATACAACGAAGAGCATGGCATTACACCACAGACGATCAAGAAAGCAGTTCGTGATCTGATCAGCATTTCAAAGGAAGTGGCAAAGGAAGAAAAGCAGCTGGAAAAAGATCCGGAATCGATGAGCCGTGCGGAACTGGAAAAGATGATCGGAGAGGTGCAGAAGCAGATGAAAAAGGCAGCATCGGAGCTGGATTTCGAGATCGCTGCGCAGCTGCGTGACCAGATGATTTCGCTGAAAAAGTATCTGCAGGAGCTGGAGTGAAAGTACTTACGATAATGGCTGTAAGTATGAGGAGATGCAGACTGCCAGTATCTGCTTTGACCGGGATATTCGCAGTCTGCATTGCCGCATAAAGCAAAGTACAGTCGGGCAGATCGGATTGCGTGAAAATATCTGGTACAAGATGAGGCAAAGAGCTGAGAACAGGAGAACGAAACAATGGAAAAAATACAGGAAACAAATAATGAGACCGGGAAAGTGGATAAAAAGCAGTACATCCGCATCCGGGGAGCAAATGAACATAATCTGAAAAATGTGGATCTTGATATTCCACGCAACAAGTTTGTGGTCCTGACGGGACTTTCCGGTTCCGGAAAATCCTCTCTGGCTTTTGATACGATCTATGCGGAAGGGCAGAGACGCTATATGGAGTCTCTGTCTTCATATGCACGGCAGTTCCTGGGACAGATGGAAAAACCGGATGTGGAGAGCATCGAGGGACTTCCGCCGGCCATTTCGATCGATCAGAAATCGACGAACCGCAACCCGCGTTCCACGGTCGGCACTGTGACTGAAATTTATGATTATTTCCGTCTTCTCTATGCGAGGATCGGTACACCGCACTGTCCGAAGTGCGGGAAAGAGATCAAAAAACAAAGCGTGGATCAGATGGTGGATCAGATCATGTCGCTGCCGGAACGCACAAAGATTCAGCTGCTTGCCCCGGTTGTACGAGGACGTAAGGGCGAGCATGTGAAACTTCTGGAGCAGGCGCGAAAGAGCGGATACGTCCGGGTTCGGATCGATGGAAATATGTATGAACTGTCAGAGACGATCCGGCTGGAAAAGAATATCAAGCACAATATCGAGATTGTGGTCGACCGTTTGATCGTGAAGCCGGGCATTGAAAAACGACTGACTGATTCCCTTGAGACCGTACTTCATCTGGCAGAAGGGCTTGCGCTTGCAGAAGTCAATGGTGGTGTTGAAAATGGCGGTGAAATACTGAGTTTCAGTCAGAGCTTTTCGTGTCCGGACTGCGGTATCAGCATTGAGGAGATCGAGCCGCGCAGTTTTTCGTTCAACAATCCGTTTGGAGCATGTCCGGACTGTTACGGACTCGGGTACAAGATGGAATTTGATATTGATCTGATGATTCCGGATCGATCCCTGAGTATTATGGATGGAGCGATCGTTGTGACGGGGTGGCAGTCCTGTACGGAAAAGAGCAGCTTTACGCGGGCGATCCTTGATGCGCTTGCAGAAGAATATCACTTTGATCTTGCGACACCGTTTCAGGAACTTCCGCAGGAAATTCAGGATATGCTGATTTATGGAACGGACGGACGTGAGGTGAAGGTTCATTATAAAGGGCAGCGTGGTGTCGGCGTATACGATGTCGCGTTTGAGGGACTGATCAAAAATGTAGAGCGGCGCTACCGTGAGACCGGTTCTGAGACGATGAAGCAGGAATATGAGAGTTTTATGCGGATCACGCCGTGTAAGACCTGTCACGGACAGCGCCTGAAAAAGTCTGCGCTTGCCGTGACCATCAATGGAAAGAATATTTATGAACTGACGAATCTTTCCATCGGAGATCTGCTTCCGTTTATGGAGCAATTGCAGCTGACGGAGCAGCAGGAGCTGATCGGACATCAGATCCTGAAAGAAATCCGGGCAAGATTGCGCTTCCTTGTGGATGTCGGGCTGGAATATTTGAGCCTCTCCCGTGCAACCGGCACGCTGTCCGGCGGAGAAGCACAGCGGATCCGTCTGGCAACCCAGATCGGATCAGGACTTGTCGGAGTTGCTTATATTCTGGATGAGCCGAGCATTGGACTGCATCAGCGTGATAATGATAAGCTGCTTGCGACACTGGAGCATTTGCGTGACCTTGGAAATACCCTGATTGTGGTGGAACACGACGAGGATACAATGCGTGCGGCTGACTTTATTGTTGATGTTGGTCCGGGAGCAGGTGAGCATGGAGGAAATATCGTGGCGAGCGGCACGATTGAAGATCTGACAAGCTGTGAAGCGTCTGTGACGGGGGCTTACTTAAGCGGCCGGATTCAGATTCCGGTTCCCAAAACGCGCAGGACACCGTCTGGCTGGATCGAGGTAAAAGGGGCGCAGGAAAACAACCTGAAAAAAATCAATGTCAGATTTCCACTTGGTGTGATGACGTGTGTGACCGGAGTATCTGGTTCGGGAAAGAGTTCGCTTGTAAACGAGATTCTTTACAAACGACTGGCGCGTGATCTGAACCATGCGAGAGTAATTCCTGGAAAACATACGGACGTACTCGGACTGGAGCAGCTGGACAAAGTCATCAGTATTGACCAGTCACCGATCGGCCGGACACCTCGTTCCAATCCGGCAACGTATACCGGTGTGTTTGATCAGATCCGTGATCTGTTTGCAGCAACGGCGGATGCAAAGGCACGCGGTTACAAAAAGGGACGTTTCAGCTTTAATGTAAAGGGGGGACGGTGTGAGGCATGCTCAGGCGACGGTATTCTCAAGATCGAAATGCACTTCCTGCCGGATGTCTACGTGCCGTGCGAGGTCTGCAAAGGAAAACGGTACAACAGAGAGACGCTTGAAGTAAAATACAAAGGTAAATCGATTTATGATGTGCTGAACATGACCGTAGAGGAGGCGATGGAATTTTTCCGCCATATTCCGTCTATCTACCGGAAGATCGAAACGTTAAATGATGTCGGGCTTTCCTATATCCGCCTTGGACAGCCGTCTACCGAGCTGTCAGGAGGGGAAGCACAGCGTGTGAAGCTGGCAACGGAGCTGAGCCGTCGAAGCACAGGAAAGACGGTCTATATTCTGGATGAGCCAACAACAGGTTTGCACTTCGCAGATGTGCATAAGCTGATCGAAATCCTGCATCGCCTGGCGGATGGCGGGAATACAGTGATTGTGATCGAGCACAATCTGGATGTCATCAAGACGGCCGATTATATCATTGATATCGGTCCGGAAGGCGGTGACAAAGGCGGAACCGTGATCGCACAGGGAACACCGGAAGAGGTGGCGGAGAGTCCGGTATCTTACACCGGAAAGTATATTGCGAAATATTTATAAAAAGAAGCAGGAAAAAGGCTGGCGCAACGCGCCAGCCTTTTTCAGGAAAGAGAAAAATTTGGGTTGAAAAATGTTTGCCCCGTATGGAAAATCCATACAAGTAAATGTTTGAGGGAGTACTTGGCAGCGTGTGGGGGCTGCCAAGTGTGAGTTATGAAATATATTAGCTGTTTGCTAATATGCTTATACTATAATGGATAAATGTGTTGAAATTATGTCCAGATTCTAAAAAAAGAAAGAAGTTCATTAAGAAATCCTATACACCTGATTAAGCCTTTGTTTATGTGGGTTTATGCGGTCTGGCAGGTGCTGCCAACTGTTGCCAAAAAAATATCGCTCTTTTAACCGAGTCAGGCAAGTCCCCTGCGAGGTTGCGCGGAGCAATAAGCAGTGGGTAGGGACTTGACCAAATCAGCAGCGGCAAAATGTGATGTTAACAGTAGCCAGGGCGGCCGGAACAGTTATGAGAAATTTAAGAAAAACAAATTCCAATTTTTCAGATTCTATTATATAATGAAACAATGGGTAAGAGGGAAGAAGAGAGAATCAGTAAAAAGCAGAAAGGGGTATGACATATGGCAGCAACAGATGTCGGAATTGACCTTGGCACAGCAAGCATCCTTGTTTATGTCAGAGGAAAAGGTGTTGTTCTGAAGGAACCGTCGGTCGTCGCATATGACCGTGATACGAATAAAATAAAGGCAATCGGGGAGGAAGCAAGACTGCTGCTCGGGCGTACGCCAGGAAATATCATGGAGGTGCATCCGGTGCGGAAGGGCGTAATTTCTGATTATACGATTACCGAACAGATGCTGAAATATTTTATACAGAAAGCAATCGGAAAAATGTCGTTTCGAAAGCCGCGGGTAAGTATTTCTGTTCCGAGCAATGTTACAGAGGTAGAGCGGAAGGCAGTGGAGGATGCGACCTATCAGGCCGGGGCGCGTGAAGTTCACATTATTGAAGAGCCAATTGCAGCGGCAATCGGAGCGGAGATTGATATTTCGAGGCCGTGCGGCAACATGATCGTGGATATTGGGAGCGGTACATGCGATGTGGCTGTTCTTTCGCTGGATGGTATCGTGGTAAGCAGTTCGATCAAAGTTGCAGGAGACGATTTTGACGAGGCGATTGTAAAGTACGTAAAGAAGAAATATGGTTTAATGATCGGCGAGCAGACTGCGGAAGAAATCAAGATCGCGATCGGAACTGCGTTTGAAAAACCGGAACCGAAGGTGATGGAAGTAAAGGGAAGAGATCTTGTAACTGGACTTCCAAAGACAATTCGTGTCACTTCCGAAGATACGCGGGATGCACTGAAGGAAGTGACGGGGCAGATCGTGGATGCGGTACACAGCGTGCTGGAGCGCACGCCTCCAGAACTTGCGGCTGATGTGGTGGACCGTGGGATTGTACTGACCGGAGGAGGTGCGCTCCTGAACGGTCTGGAGGAGCTGATCGAAGCGCGGACCGGAATCAATACGATGACGGCAGAAGATCCAATGACAGCAGTTGCGGTTGGAACCGGACGCTTTGTGGAACTGATGTCAGAAAAACGAAAAGAAGACGAAAAATAGGCCGGTTTCCGGAAGCGGGCCGGTGAAAACCAACTGGAGAACAAATGGAAAAGCTGGAAGGATATGTGGATCACATTATCTATCGAAATGCAGAGAATGGATATACTGTCATGGTAATGCTGGCAGACCAGGAGGAAGTAACATGTGTAGGAGTCCTCTCCTATATCGGGGAGGGAGAGAAGCTGGAGGCGGAAGGGCAATATATTGCGCATCCGACGTACGGAGAACAATTCAAAATTGAAACGTATGCGGTGAAGCCGCCGGAGGATGAAGAGTCCGTGGAGCGTTATCTTGGCTCCGGAGCGATCAAGGGAATCGGTACTGCGCTTGCAGCACGGATCGTGCGCCATTTTCATGCGGATACGTTTCGGATCATTGAGGAAGAACCGGAACGTCTGGCGGAGATTAAGGGAATCAGTGAGCGAAAGGCAAGGGAGATCGCACAGCAGGTCTATGAAAAACGGGATATGCGAAAAGCGATGATCTTTCTGCAGCAGTTTGGTATTACGACGGCACTTGCCGTGAAGATTTTTGAAAAATACGGTCAGCGTATGTATGAGGTTCTGCAGAACAACCCCTACCAGCTTGCGGATGATATTCACGGTGTCGGATTTCGCATTGCAGATGAGATCGCGAGAAAGGCAGGTGTCAGTGCAGATTCAGAGTATCGTGTGAAAAGCGCGATTTCTTATGTGCTGCTTCAGGCTGGAAATGAGGGACATATTTACCTGCCTAAAGAGCTGGTACAAAGCCGGACGGCGCAGCTGCTTGGTGTTGGGCTTGAGGATATCGAACAGTATCTGATGGATCTGGCGGTGGATCGGAAGATCGTCGTGAAGCAGGAAAAGGAACAGGAGCGGGTGTACAGTGCATCTTCCTATTATATAGAGATGAGTACAGCGCGGATGCTCTGCGATCTGAATATTACCGGCGAGATCGACGACCAGGTGATTTTGAAAAAAATTGCAGCGATCGAGAAACAGACAGAAATGTATCTCGATGAGATGCAGAAAAAAGCGGTGATCGAGGCAGTGCGCTGCGGGCTGCTTATCATCACCGGAGGACCTGGTACTGGAAAGACGACAACGATCAATACGCTGATTTCTTATTTTGAGTCGGAAGGGCTTCAGATTTTACTTGCCGCGCCGACGGGAAGAGCAGCCAAAAGGATGACAGAGGCAACTGGCGTAGAGGCGAAAACAGTACACCGGCTTCTGGAAATTTCAGGACTTTCCGAGGAGAGCGGTGCGGTGGGCGGTTTTGGACGAAATGCGCAGAATCCTCTGGAGGCAGATGTGATTATTATCGATGAGATGTCGATGGTGGATGCGTATCTGATGCATGCACTCCTCGATGCTGTGACGGTCGGCACGCGGCTGATCATGGTCGGAGATATGAATCAGCTTCCATCCGTTGGACCGGGAAGTGTGCTGAAGGATATGATTCAGTCCGGATGCATTCCGGTAGTTTCCCTGACCAGAATTTTCCGACAGGCACAGGAAAGTGATATTGTCGTAAATGCGCATAAGATCAATCGGGGCGAACCGGTGCTGCTCGATAATAAGAGCCGTGATTTCTTCTTTTTGAAGCGGGACGATGCAAATGTGATCATCAGTATTGTGATTCAGCTTGTGAGAGATAAGATACCCCGCTATGTAAATGCGAAGATGTATGATATTCAGGTACTGACACCGATGCGCAAAGGGCTGCTTGGTGTAGAGCGGCTCAATAAAATTCTGCAGGAGTATCTCAATCCGCCGGATCGCACAAAGACAGAGCAGGAGCAAAACGGCGTACTTTTTCGCGAAGGTGATAAGGTCATGCAGGTGAAGAATAACTATCAGCTGGAGTGGGAAATCCGCGGCCGTTACGGGATTCCAATGGAAAAAGGACTTGGAATTTTTAATGGAGATATGGGGATCATCCGGGAGATCAATAAACAGACGGAACGCGTTACGGTAGAGTTTGATGAACAGCGTATGGTGGAATATCCGTATTCCGGGCTGGAGGAGCTGGAACTTGCCTATGCGGTGACCATCCATAAATCTCAGGGAAGCGAATATCCGGCCGTTGTGATTCCGCTTTTGTCCGGGCCTAAAATGCTGATGACGAGAAATCTTCTGTATACAGCAGTTACGCGCGCAAAACAGTGTGTGACGCTCGTTGGAGATCCATATGCATTTAATCAGATGGAGGCAAATACAGTGGAACAGAAGCGGTACACGGCGCTTGCAGACCGGATCCGGGAGCTGTCGGAGGCAGGCGGATCCTGAAAAGGATTTATGGGATATCACATGGGGAGGAAGCGTGTCTGTACGCAAAATGAGAAATCATTTATATATCGGGGAGAGATACGGTATCTAAGTGAGAATCGGAAGAAAAAAAGAAAACGAAACCAATTCCAGGACAGGGAGAAACGCTGGCAGGAAACTGCTTCTGACAGCAAAGAAAACGGGAATCCATGCAGGAAAACTGCTGTTGGATCTGCTTTATCCGCCGCGCTGTCCGATCTGCGATCGGATCTTGAGCCGGAGAGAAGGGCTGTGCTGCGCCGGATGTGAAAAGAAACTGCCCCGGGTTGTTGGTCCGGTCTGTATGAAGTGCGGGAAAATGATTGAACGCGAAGAGGATGAGTACTGCGAAGACTGCAGAAAATATGCGCATGTGTTTACACGCGGTACGGCTGCTTTTGCCTATACCGGAGCAATGCGGCATTCGGTGTACCGGATGAAAGCAGAAAACAGGAGAGATTACCTTGATTTTTATGCGGACGCGATGGCACAGGCACTGGAGCCGTATCTGATGCGCTGGCAGCCGGAACGGATCATCGGGGTACCGATGCACTGGCAGAAAAAATGGAAACGCGGTTACAATCAGTCGGAGCTGCTGGCAAAGAAACTGGCAGAGCGGACAGAAATTCAGATAGAAGGTTCGTGGGTATCGTGCTGCAAAAAGACGAAAGCGCAGAAAACGTTGAACCGAAAAGAACGGGAAAAAAATCTATCCGGTTGTTATATACTTCGGAAGCCGGAAAAATGCTTTCGCAGTGTATTGATCGTGGATGATGTATATACGACCGGAAGTACGGTTGACGAACTTGCGAGGACCTTAAAAAAGGCCGGAGTGGAGCAGGTTTACTTTGTTGTGTTATGTATTGGAAAAGGCAGTGGAAATGGTAAAAAGAGAGTATGCACGGAACAGAATGTGTGTTATACTAAATCTGAATCTGGGTATTTTCATCAAAGACACAGGTGAAAATACCTGCTAAAAGGAAAGGAGAGAACAAAATGAACAGCCTGAAGGTATGGTTGGCAAATGATATGTCATGGTTTACAATGCCGACCGTTTCAATTACGATTACAGATGTGCTGGAAATTTTCATTTTGGCTTTTCTTGTATACAGTCTGCTGCTCTGGATCAAAAGTACCAGAGCGTGGACACTTCTCAAGGGACTTATGGTGTTGGTGGTATGCGTATCACTGGTTTATATTCTGCACATGGATACCCTGATTTTTATCGTGAATCGGGGAATTGATATTGCGATTACGGCGGCGATCGTAATCTTTCAGCCGGAGCTGCGCCGGGCACTGGAACAGATTGGCGAGAAGCAGATCGTTTCTTCACTGATTCCGATTGACACGGGCCGCGATGTGACAGAGCGTTTCAGTGACAAGACGGTCAATGAGATTGCGAAAGCTGCTTCAGAGATGGGCAAGGCAAAGACCGGTGCGCTGATTGTGATCGAGCAGAATGTCAGACTGGATGAATACGAGCGGACCGGCATTACGCTGGATTCCGTGCTCACAAGCCAGCTTCTGATCAATATATTTGAGCATAATACGCCCTTGCACGACGGCGCAGTGATCGTACGGGGCAACCGCATCACCTCTGCAACTTGTTACCTTCCGCTTTCTGATAATATGATGCTCAGTAAAGAGCTGGGGACACGCCACAGAGCGGGGGTCGGTATCAGTGAGGTGACAGATTCCCTGACTGTGATCGTATCAGAAGAGACCGGTGGAATTTCCGTGGCCTACAAGGGAGAGCTGAAACGAAACATTACAGTGGATGAACTGAAAGAACAGCTTGTGATGCTTCAGAACAAGACGGTTCCGCAGAAGAAATTCAGGATCTGGAAAGGCTGGAATAAAAATGAAGCATAAATTTACCAGAAACATCGGACTGAAATTTTTGTCGTTGATCGTGGCCTTCCTGATTTGGCTGCTGGTGGCAAATGTGGATGATCCGACGCAGACGGTTTTGTTTAAAAATATCAAAATTACAACTGTCAATACAGAAAGTGTGACGGAGCTTGATAAGGTGTTTGATGTTGTGGAGGACGATGTTTACGGTGATACCGTAATCATCAAAGTCACGGAGCGAAGCAGTGTGCTTCAAGCACTGAAAACATCGGATTTCAAGGTAATTGCGGATATGGAGGCGATCAATGAGGTTGGAGCGATTCCACTTCGGGTAGAGTGCAGCAATCCGTCTGTTACACTGGATGAAATGGAGGTTATACCGTCCGTGATGAAAGTCACTCTGGAGCAGAAAAAGCAGAGTGATTTTGTGGTAACAGTCACAACGACAGGCAGCGTTGCAAATGGCTATGAGGTCGGCACAAAAGAGGTAGTACAGGGTAAGACTGTACAGATTGCAGGTCCGGAAAGTCTGCTCAACAAGATCGGAAAAGTCGTGGCGGATGTCAATGTACGCGGATTGGATAAATCGGTTCGAAAGACGGTAGAACTTCAGATTTACGATAAAAATGAGGAGGCACTATCTGACAGCCAGATGGCGCGGCTGCAGATCAAGGATTCGTCCGGAGTGCTGCTTTCAAACAATGAAGTAATGGTAGATATCACACTCTGGGAAGTAATGAGTGATATTCCGGTAGAAATTCGCACGACGGGCACGCCGGCAGAGGGATATCGGGTGGCTGGAATTTCAACGATGCCGGTAACGGTGAATCTCGTCGGCACAAAGGAAGCACTTGCAAGGCTAAATGGAAAAATTACTGTTCAGGATTCTGTATCGGTAGAAGGGGCGACTGAGAATGTGTCAGAGGAGATCGATCTGACAGAAACGTTGAGTGAACTGGAAGGCATTCGTCTTGTGGCAGACACAGAACCGACGATTTCTGTGACTGTTCAGATCGAAAAGAGCGGAGATCAGACGCTGGAGATTCCGCTTTCCAGCCTTGAAGTCCAGAACCGTCCGGATACGGACAAGATCAGTCTGGTCATTTCACCGGCAGATCAGATTCAGGTGACCGTACACGCAGATGAAGAAGGAACGCCGGCTTTGAATGTAAGCGATATCAAGGCAAGCGTGGATCTTGCAGCGTGTGCAGAGGAAGGGGTACATGAAATTCCGGTGAAGGTTCAGCTTCCGGATGGATATTCGCTTGGATCGCCGGTCAGTCTGATCGTGACTTCTCAAAAGATTCAGGAAGAATCACAAACAGGAAACTGATAAAACTGCAAGGGTAAAAGTAAAAAAGAAAATAACGGATCTGACAGACATTGGAGGGACAGCAGTGGTAAAAAAGAAGGTGACCGTAAAAAGCAAAGCCGGACTGCATCTTCGGCCGGCACGAGACCTTTGCAAGAAGGCGATGGAATTTGAATCAACACAGATCATGATCCATTTTCGGGAAAAAGAGTTCAATGCGAAAAGCATGCTCGGCATTTTGAGTGCCTGTGTACAGCAGATGGATGAGATTGAGGTTGTCTGCAGCGGAGCCGAGGAGGAAGAGGCTGCAGCGGCGATCCAGCAGCTGCTGGAGACGGAATTAAGCGGGAACGAGTGATTGTTCTGCGCGACAGAGAAGAATGCAATGGATATTTACAGGAAAGCTGCAATTGGGACGGAAGGCAGTTCGCTGCTCACACACATGGGAGCAGGCTTGCTGTGGCCTGTGAACATTTGATTTACAGCCGTCAGATTTGGAAGAGAATAAGAAAAATGAAAAAAGAATGATTCTGCAGTGAAACAGAATCATTCTTTTTTGTAATGTGTCAAACTCGTTTACCGCACACTGTACGGATTTACGAAAGTATCCGTCGGATCCCAGGTCTGACCGTTTGTAATCTTTGGAACAGTCTCACGCGGGATACCGTTGGTCGGCTTTGCGATGCTGTCGCGAATCGTTACCTGTGTGCCAACCGGAATATTTTCGAACAGCCACTTTGCATGTCTTACGGAGAGACGGATGCAGCCCGCAGATGCCTGCGTACCAAGCTTGTTGTACTCCCAATACTCCAGCGAATACGGGTCATTGTATCTGGTATTCGGAACAGAGTGGAAAAGGATATCGCTTGTAATATGAGAACAATACTGTCCCCAGGACGGACCCATCAGCTCATGCCAGTACAGCTTATCCAGAATGGTAAAAGTGCCGGATGGTGTGCTGACACCGTCGCGTGAGGTGGAGCAGACAAACCATTTTACCGGAACATTGCCGCGGTATACAACGACAGAACATGGGGTCCTTCGCTGTACTTCAACACGCCAGGTACCAGTTGTCGGGATAATGCTGATCGCTCCGCTTGTGCCAAAGTCATAAACAACGCCGTCGATCGTGTGACGTCCGGTATACATCTGTCCGCTCTTTGGATCAAAGTAATACTTTCTGTCATTTTCAATGAGCCAGCCGACATGACGGTCACCGCGCGGTGCGTTGAAATAATACGTGTATCCGCCCAGCTTCAGCCATCCGGTAAGAACTGCACCGTAAGACTTATCATTTTGATTCGGGTTGAGATAGAAGTACTTTCCATTGGAATATTTCAGACCGGTTTCCATGGCACCGGTTTTTTTATTGAAGAAATATTTTCTGCCGTCGATATTCTGCTGCCAGCCGTAAAGACGTTTGCCGGAAGCATCGGAATAATAACGCTTGCCGTTTGCTGTGATCCAGCCGGTCTGAAGAACACCGTCCTTGTCGAAGTAGTAATAATTGGAATCGATGTTGTACCAGCCGTTTTCGGTACGCCTTCCGTTCTTTGGATTGAAGTAGTACTTGCCGACTTTATTAGAGTAGCGGGCTTTTAAGGTCTGCCAGCCGGTCAGCTGTTTATAATCGTCACCAAAGTAGTAGGTATAATTGTTTGTTGTGATCCAGCCTTTTCTTGCCCAGCCGCTCTGCGTATTAAAATAATAACTGGTGCCGCCGACAAAAACACGGCCTCTTTTCTGGATGCCGGTTGCAGGCTGAAAATAGTAAAGCTTGCTGTTTATTGTCTGCAGACCAACTTTTAAGATGCCGTTGTTGTCTGCATAGTAATAATTTTTATCATAGGTGGATCTCACGTAGCCGGTAATACGTCCCTGTGTGCGCGTTACGTGGTAAAGCTTGCCGAGTACGCGGATCGTACCGAAATTGATCGCTCCGGTTTCGTCTGCGTAATACCACTTGCCGCCAGCTTTTGTCCACTGTTTGCGGGCAACGCGTCCGTCTGCTGCAGCGTTGAAACAGTAATAAGTCCCGTTCGTTCCGCCGAGCCGTATAATTCCGGCTTTGCCGGTCAGCAGCCTTCCGTTTGCGGGATTAAAATAGTAGGCATTTTTTCCGATCTGTACGACACCAGTCTGACGATAGCCCTGCGTATTGAAATAATACGTATATCCGCTGATCTGCTGCTTTCCGGTAACTCTCCTGCCGTTTTTGAGGTAATACATACCGGTGGCATCTTTCTGCCATCCATTCTTGACAGCTGCCTGTACGGTTGCAGCAGTCCCCTGCGGCAGGCCGGTTACGGAAGCTGCGGCAGGCGCGGCGATCACAAGACCGGCAGCCAGGCAGAAGGCAGAAATCATTTTTTTGATTGTCATGGTTCTTCTCCTCTCCTTCTTGTTTCAAGTATCATTCATTTAGCCAGAAAATTCTATGATTAACAGACTTTTCCTCTTGCAATTATATTCGTTGAAAGAGGTAATTGCAAGCAATCAATTCGTAAAAAAATATTAATATTTTAGAAAGGTTTTAAAAATGCGCCTCAGTCAAATAAAAGCCAAAGCAGATATTCGCAATTCTTTTGCTACTTGACCCGGTAAATCAGGAATCTCCGGTTTGGCAGTTGTCAATTTACAGGAAGTGCTCTATAATAGGAGAAATAAAGCGGCTGTTTGATTTGCAGTAAAACGCCTGTTGGTCTGACCGGGTCAGGCAGGTTTCCTGCTTCAATTGCGAATATCCGTCTTGATTATGTAAAGAATTCAGACGGGAGCAGGACGCCGCAGAGGAAATACGAAAGTAGGAGGAAAAGCATGCGAAAAAGAGAACGGTATAAGCGTCTGATTATGTTTCTGGCATCTGTGCTGATCATAGCGCTTCAGACGGGGGTATTTGCGTATGCCTGGTTTCACGATTATTACGATAAAGATATCATTGGAAGAATGTACGGATATTGGGGACACTGGGCACTGCTCGGACTGTATGCCTTGCTTGTGCTCCTGGTATCCAAGCTGTTTTCTGCGTTTAAAGTCGGATATATGCGAATCCTGGATGTGATTTTATCCCAGATTTTTTCGGTATTGCTGGTAAATATTTTTGAATATTTTCAGCTGTCTTTGATCGGCCACTGGAAATTCCTGACCAATCTGGAACCAATGCTGCGGGTGACCGGGGTCAATCTGATCCTGGTTGTGCTGTGGGTCGTATTTATGCGGCTCATCTATGCGAAAATCTATCCGCCGCATGAGGTATTGGTCATTTACGACCGCTTTGGAGCGGATCAGCTTCTGCACAAGCTCTCAGAGCGAAAAGACAAGTATCTGGTGACCGGTACGATGGCGCTCTCGGAAGGGGTGGAGAAGATTAAGGCAGAGATTCCGAACTATCAGGCTGTCATGCTGGGAGATTTGCCGGCGCATGAGCGAAATCTGTTCCTGAAATACTGCTTTGAGAAAAACATCCGATGCTACTGTCAGCAGAAGATTTCTGATATCATGATCATGCACTCGGAGAAGATCCATATGTTTGATACGCCGCTGCTCCTGTCGCGCAACTGTGGCCTGACCGTGGAAAAACAGGCGGTCAAGCGTGCATTTGACCTGATCTGTTCCCTGGTGATGCTTGTGGTGCTTTCCCCATTGTTTCTGGTGATCGCGCTTCTGATCAAACTGTATGATGGGGGGCCGGTCTTTTACAGGCAGGATCGTCTGACAAAGGACGGAAAAGTTTTTCAGGTATACAAATTCCGCAGTATGCGCGTGGATTCCGAGAAGGATGGAGCGAGACTTGCGATGAAAGGCGACAGCCGCGTCACGCCGGTCGGAAAGGTACTGCGAAATATTCATTTTGATGAACTCCCGCAGCTGCTCAATATCATAAAAGGAGATATGTCACTGGTCGGGCCGCGGCCGGAACGCCCGGAGATCGCAGCGGAGTATACGAAAGAGATCCCGGAATTTTCATATCGCCTGAAGGTAAAAGCGGGTCTGACCGGATATGCACAGGTCTATGGAAAGTATAATACGACACCATATGACAAGCTGAAGCTGGATCTGACGTATATTTTAAATTATTCGTTCCTGCTGGATCTGCAGCTGATCGCAACGACGGTCAAGATTCTGTTCCAGAAAGAAAATACAGAAGGAGTTGAACAGTGGCAGACGACCGCGGCGAGCGGCCATCGGAAGGCAGCGGATACGGACAGGAAAAATATAGATTCCGCAGAAGACAAAAGCTGATTGCAGTAAAGCAGGAAAAACGCATGTCAAAGGAGAAACGATGCGGCGGAAAAACGAAGCAGATGGAGAAAATGCCCAATGAAAATAAATCAGGCTGTATATAATAAGGAAGAAACACCGATCGTATCCGTCATCATGCCGGCGTATCGCTGTGCGAAGACAATCAACCAGGCGATCGATTCTGTCCTGAGACAGGAGGTGCCGCTGGAGCTGATCGTGGTGAATGACTGCTCACCGGATGAACTGGATGCGGCGCTGCAGCGCTATGCGGATGATCCACGTGTACACTGCAGGAAGAATGAATACAACAGCGGTGCCGCGGTGAGCCGAAACCGGGGCGTTTCCATGGCAAGGGGAAGATATGTGGCGTTTCTGGATGCAGATGACTGGTGGGAAGAGGACAAGCTGAAAAAGCAGCTGGAAGTCCTGTGCCGGACCGGGGCTGTGCTGTGCTGCACGGGCCGTGAACTGGTGACGCCGGACGGAAAACAGACCGGTCGGATCATTGGGGTAAAAGAAAAGATCACTTATCGGATGATGCTGCACCAGAACTGGATCAACTGCTCGTCTGCTGTGATGAAGACGGAGATCGCAAAGGAATTTCCGATGGAGCATGAGGAAGGACATGAAGATTATATTCTGTGGCTGAAGATCCTGAAAAAGTATGGGTGGGCGGCAGGCGTGAATGAGCCGCTCTTAAAATATCGTCTGACCGCAAAAGGCAAATCCGGAAACAAGCTTCATTCAGCCAAAATGACATATGATTCCTACCGTTACGCAGGACTTGGAAGGTTAAAGTCAGCACTTTGCTTCTGCGCTTATGCGGCAAACGGGGTAAAAAAGTATACGGCAGCTTATCTTCAAACTTTTTGGTTGCAGGGGCCGGGCCGCTGTGATAGAATAGCGAAGAATTAAACTGGGACAGGTAAGTACCCGGGAAGTTGCGCGAAGCGGATTGCGAATGTCCGCTTTATTACAGACAGTATGAGAAAAAAGAGAGGGAGAAAAGCCATGATTCAGAAACTGATTGCAAAGATTCAGAAAACAAATGCACCGATCGTTGTAGGACTTGATCCGATGCTGAATTACATTCCGGAGCAGATCAAAGCAGCGGCGTTTGCCGAATTCGGAGAGACGCTGGAGGGAGCGGCTGAGGCAGTATGGCAGTATAATAAAGCGATTGTGGATGAGGTTTATGATCTGATCCCGGCTGTAAAACCGCAGATTGCAATGTATGAGCAGTTTGGGATTCCGGGACTTCAGGCTTTTAAGAGAACCGTAGATTATTGTAAAGAGAAGGATCTGGTTGTGATCGGTGACGTAAAGCGCGGTGACATCGGTTCTACTTCCGCAGCATATGCAACGGCACATCTGGGACAGGTGCAGGTCGGTTCACAGCTTCTCACCCCGTTTGGCGAGGATTTTGCAACGGTCAATCCGTATCTTGGATCAGATGGGATCAAGCCGTTTCTTGAGGTTTGCAAGGAAGAGAAAAAGGGAATTTTTATTCTGGTCAAGACGTCAAACCCGTCCAGCGGAGAGTTTCAGGATCGCCTGATCGATGGAAAGCCGCTGTATGAGCTGGTAGGAGAAAAGGTAGCAGAGTGGGCGGATTCCTGCATGGGAGATCAGTACAGCTACGTTGGAGCGGTTGTCGGTGCAACATACCCGGAGATGGGCAAGACGCTTCGAAAGATAATGCCGAAATCCTTCATTCTGGTACCAGGTTATGGTGCACAGGGAGGAAAGGGTGCAGATCTCGTACATTTCTTTAATGAGGACGGTCTTGGAGCGATCGTAAATTCTTCAAGAGGCATCATTGCAGCATATAAGCAGGAGAAATACGCGAAGTTTGGTGCGGAACATTTTGCACAGGCGAGCCGTGCAGCAGTAGAGGACATGATCGCAGATATCAGCGGAGCGCTGGAGAACCGGTAAATGAAACGGAATCGATCCCCTGCTTCAATTGCGCGGAGCAATAAGCAGTGGGTAGGATCCCTTATGATCCTACAAGTAGCGAAGAGGATTGCGAATATCCGCTTTGGCAATGGGCGTTTTCTCAAATGGAGTGAGCGCCTGAGAACTGAAAAACGGACAGATCAGAAAAAGGAAGAATATCATGGCAGAAAAATATAAAGAGACAGCGGTTGTCGTCTCACAGGAGCAGATCGCAGACGGGATCTACAGCATGTGGCTTCAGACAGAGCAGATCGCGCGTGCGGCAAAGCCGGGACAATTTATTTCCGTATATTGCCACAGTGCAGAAAAGCTGCTTCCACGTCCGATCAGCCTGTGCGAGATCGACCGGGAGCAGGGAAGAGTGAGAATCGTCTATCGAGTGACCGGAAAAAATACCGGTACAGAGGAATTCAGCACCTATAAACCGGGGGATCAGGCGGAAATTCTCGGACCGCTTGGCAATGGCTTTCCGCTGGAGAGAGGCGAGGGAAAAACCTCTTTCCTGATCGGCGGAGGGATCGGAATTCCGCCGATGGTGCAGCTTGCAAAGGAGTTAAATGGAGAAAAGCAGGTTGTAGCCGGATATCGTAATGAGCAGATTTTTCTAGGAGAGGAACTGGGAGAGCACGCTGCTTTTTATGTAGCGACAGAGGATGGAAGCAGAGGCACGAAGGGAAATGTGCTGGATTGTATCAGAGAGAATGAGCTGAAAGCGGATGTGATCTTTGCCTGTGGTCCGACACCGATGCTTCGTGCGATTAAATCTTATGCAGCGGAGCACGGAATCGAATGCTGGATTTCGATGGAGGAACGCATGGCCTGCGGAATTGGCGCCTGCCTCGCGTGTGTTTGCAAATCGACTGAGGTGGATGAGCATTCACAGGTACACAACAAGCGGGTCTGCAAAGAAGGTCCGGTATTCCTGGCCTCAGAAGTGGAGCTGTAAATAGAATTCCCGGCAGCGAGGAAAAGAGCAGATGTATCTGAAGCAGGGCAGCGAAGCGGATTGCAAATGTCCGCTTTACACAGGATGGAAAGAGACAGGAGTACAGGAAAATGGCAGATTTAAGTGTGAAAATAGCTGGAGTCGAATTGAAAAATCCGGTAATGACGGCATCCGGGACATTTGGTTCCGGCATGGAATACAGTGATTTTGTGGATTTGTCGCGTCTTGGCGCGGTGGTGACCAAAGGTGTGGCAAATGTGCCGTGGCCAGGCAATCCGACACCGCGCGTGGCGGAGATCAGAAGCGGCATGATGAATGCGATCGGCCTGCAGAATCCGGGAATTGATGTTTTCTGCAAGCGGGATATCCCGTTCCTTCAGAACTATGACACCAGGATTATCGTGAATGTATGCGGCAGAACGACAGAGGATTACTGTGAGGTGGCAGAACGTCTGGCAGAGGAGCCGGTTGATATGCTGGAAATCAACATTTCCTGCCCGAACGTGAAGTGCGGCGGCATTTCTTTTGGACAGGATCCAAAAGCGGTAGAACAGATCACGGCGGAGATTAAAAAGCACGCAAAGCAGCCGGTTATCATGAAGCTCAGCCCGAATGTGACGGATATTACAGAAATTGCGCGGGCAGCAGAAGCAGGAGGAGCAGATGCCCTCTCTATGATCAATACACTGACCGGTATGAAGATCGATATCAACCGCAGGACGTTTGCGATCGCGAATAAAACCGGTGGAGTGTCCGGACCGGCCGTACACCCGATCGCGGTGCGTATGGTTTATCAGACCGCGCAGGCGGTGAAAATTCCGATCATCGGAATGGGAGGCGTGGCATCGGCGGAGGATGCTCTGGAGCTGATTCTGGCAGGTGCATCAGCGGTAGCGGTCGGAACCGCAAATTTCCACGATCCGATGGTGACGCTGAAGGTGATCGACGGCATCAAAGAATATATGGAGCGTTTTCATGTGGGGACTGTGAAAGAACTGATTGGCGCGGTACACTGAAACGTACAGAGAGAAAAGAATGTGTTTCGGCACATTCTTTTTCCATGAAAAGGATCTGACCGGCAAAACAAGTCCCACCGCAGGACTGTGCGGGACAATAAACAGTGAATCTGAATTCTTTATGATTCTACAAGCAGCGAAGTGGATTGAAAATAAGGGGAGAACATTATGAAAAAAGAAGTGCGCGGCGTGATCTTCACGCTTGCAGGCGGCTGTCTGTGGGGACTGTCCGGTTCCTGCGGACAGTATTTGTTTACGAATTATCAGGTCAATTCCAGCTGGCTGACTGTGGTGCGAATGCTGGTGGCGGGCGTGTCGCTTGTGTTGTTCGCACTGCTGCGGCAGCGGGATAAGGCGATCGGCATCTGGAAAGTAAAGGGGGACGCAGTCCAGCAGGTAGTCTTTGCACTTGGCGGACTGATGTTCTGCCAGTATGCGTATCTGACGGCGATTTCTTACTCCAATGCGGCGACTGCGACTGTGCTGCAGTACCTGGGACCGGTACTGATCATGCTGCTGGTCTGCGCAGTGCACCGCCGACTGCCAAATCTTCGGGAAGGAGCGGCAGTCATTCTGGCGGTGCTCGGTACCTTTCTCCTTGCAACGCATGGAAATATCGCGACGATGGTGCTCTCAGAGCAGGGCTTTACATGGGGCATGCTGGCGGCAGTCAGCCTGATGTGCTACACGCTCCTGCCGGATCGGATTATTCCGAAGTGGGGCAGTATTGTGGTGACCGGCTATGGGATGCTGATCGGAGGCATTGTGCTGGCACTTCTCGTGCAGGTCTGGAAAATTCCGGTATCACTGGACTTGAAAGGCTGGCTTGCCGTTGGCGGGGTAGCGGTGCTCGGCACACTGGTTGCATACACGATGTATCTGCAGGGCGTTGCGGATGTCGGGCCGGTGCATGCGAGCATGCTCTCAAGCATCGAGCCGGTTTCTGCAACGTTATGCTCTGTATTCTGGCTGCATACCAGTTTTCAGCCGATCGATCTTGTGGGATTTCTCTGCATTCTGGCGACCATTTTCCTGCTGGCGAAGAAGAAAGGGGAGCCGGAGCGGACCATGCCAGACAAATAAAGGAGAAATATGGTGTGGATTGCTTAGCGCAACTTCGCAGAGGACTTGCCTGGCTCGGTTAAAATACGGAAGAAAAAGAAAAACGTCTGGTTGACAGAAAAGATAAGATAGCGTATAGTTGGAACGATAGCCGATAAAGCAGATCGAACCAGTAGGAAAAGAGGGCGGAGCATGAAGGAAAAATCAGAAGAAAAAAGAGTTGCGGAGCTGTTTCTGTATCTGACCGGGATCGACAACGCATCCCTTAAGGAACGTGAGATGGCAGATGCGGTAGAAGCGGTTCTGGACGAACTTGAAATACCATACACGGAGGATGACACCTGGAAAAGGACGGGTGGAAATGCCGGAAATATTTTCGCAAAGCTGGAAGGTGAGGGAGAGCCGATGCTGTTGTGTGCACATCTGGACAGCGTGGCTCCAGCACTGGGGAAGAAAGCTGTATGGAAAGAAGACGGCACGATCACGAGCAGCGGTGATACGGTGCTTGGGGCGGATGATCTGGCAGGAGTGGCAGAAATCCTGGAGACGCTCCGCCGTTTAAAGGAGCGGAACATACCGCACCGTCCGATCGAGGTTCTCTTTACGTATGCGGAGGAGCTGTACGATGTTGGCAGTGAATTTTTTGATTTTTCCCAGATCAGATCGAAGGAAGCGTACGTGCTGGATGCATCCGGCTGTACAGGAACCTTCCTTTACAAAGCACCGACCATTGTATCATTTGAAGTACAGATCCGCGGTCTGGCTTCCCATGCCGGCTTTCAGCCGGAAAAAGGCATCCATGCGATCCAGATTGCGGCGGATGCGATCGGAAGCATCCAGATGGGACATGTGGAGGAAGATACGACGGTCAATGTCGGGGAGATCTCCGGCGGTACGGGGACGAATATCGTGCCGGAACGCTGCGAGGTGAGAGGGGAGATTCGCAGCTACGTTCACGAAAAGGCACTGGAACAGATGAACCGGATGGAAGAAATCTTTCGCACAAGTGCCGGACGTTACGGCGGAGAGGCGGAAGTGACCTGCCGGATCGGCACTTATGCATATGAGACATCGATGGGAAGCACTGTGGTCAGACGGATGAGGGCTGTCTGTAAAAAGCTGGGCTTTTCGTTTCTTCCAAAGGAAAGCTTTGGCGGAAGTGATAACAACGTGCTTGCAGCACATGGAATAGAAGGAATTGTACTTGCCTGCGGCATGGAGCAGGTGCATTCCGTACAGGAATATACGACGGTACAGGCACTGAAGGAGACAGCAGAGCTGCTCACTGCGCTTGCGTGCCCGGAAACGGAGGAAAAAATATGCTGAATCAGTTTTCAAGAACCGCGCTGCTGATCGGGGAGGACGGAATCGACCGTCTTGCGAACAGCCGCGTTGCAGTATTTGGGATCGGAGGAGTCGGAGGCTATACGGTTGAGGCGCTTGCAAGGAGCGGAGTGGGGACATTTGATCTGATTGACGATGACAAGATCTGCCTGACAAATCTCAACCGTCAGATCTTGGCAACGAGAAAAACCGTCGGAAAATACAAAGTCGAAGTGGCAAAAGAACGGATTCTGGAGATTAATCCAAAGGCGGTCGTCAATACGTACCAAACCTTTTATCTTCCGGGAAATGCAGACCAGTTTGATTTTACACAGTATGATTATATCGTGGATGCGATCGATACCGTCAGCGGGAAAATTCAGCTTGTCTGCGAGGCGAACCGGGTGGGGACACCGATCATCAGCTCGATGGGAGCCGGCAATAAGATGGATGCCAGTGCGTTCAAGGTGGCGGACATCTATAAGACTTCAGTCTGCCCGCTTGCAAAAGTCATGCGGCGGGAGCTGAAAAAGAGAGGAATTAAAAAACTGAAGGTGGTTTATTCGGAAGAAGAGGCGATGAAACCGCTGGAGACGGAAGAAATGAGCTGCCGTTCGCATTGCATCTGCCCGCCAGGCACACAGAGAAAGTGTACGGCACGCCGCCAGATTCCGGGCAGCAACGCGTTTGTGCCGTCGGTGGTCGGACTGATTATTGCCGGTGAGGTAGTCAAAGATCTCACGGCAGACACGGAAAGCGCAAAAATGCGGACGAGATAAAAAAAGAAAAATAATGTTTGGTAAGTCTCATAGCTTTCTGAAGGAAAGGAGGATATGAGACTTCCTTTATTTTGGAGGATCATTTTTGTGCTGCACAGAAATAACTTTTGACCCTGCCTGCATTTTGTGATAGTATAAAAAAGATATCATGGACGTAGCAGTAAAAGTGGATTTGGAATATCCGCTTTACCGCAGATCAGACAAGGAGGTCATGAAAGCAGATGGAAGCATATAAGCAGGAATTTATTGAATTTATGGTAGACTGTGAAGTTTTGAAATTTGGAAGTTTTGTGACGAAGAGCGGAAGAAATACCCCGTTTTTTGTAAATACAGGATTTTACCGTACAGGCGCACAGCTGCGCAGACTGGGCGGATACTATGCAAGAGCGATCAAAGAGAAATTCGGACTGGATTTTGATGTGCTCTTCGGACCGGCATACAAAGGGATTCCGCTTACGGTAGCAGCGACGAGTGCGATCAGTGAGCTGTACAATGCAGACATCCGTTACTGCTCCAACCGCAAGGAGGTAAAGGATCACGGTGACAAAGGCATTCTGCTTGGCAGCCCGATCGGTGACGGCGATAAGGTCATCATCATTGAGGACGTGACGACGGCAGGTACTTCGATCCAGGAGACGCTCCCGATCATTAAGGCTCAGGGAAACGTAGAGGTGCAGGGACTGGTTGTATCCGTAGACCGCATGGAGCGCGGTCAGGGCGAGAAGAGTGCACTTGCGGAGATCGAGGAAAAATACGGCCTGAAAACAACTGCGATTGTGACGATGGCAGAGGTGGTCGAGCATCTTTACGGAAAAGAATATAAGGGAAGAGTTATCATCGACGATGAAATGAAAGCGGCAATCGATGCATACTATGAAGAGTACGGAGCAAAATAGCAAATGGCACGGCAAAGTCGGAGGAAAGAAAAAATCATGAATGAAAAAATTTATAAGACGCTGGCACATGCAGGAATCTGGAATCTTGTGATGGGCATCGTGGTTCTCGTGACGGGCATTGCATCCGGTGTGCTGCTTCTGGTGAGCAGCGTGCGCTTATTAAAAAGCAAGGATGATCTGACATTCTGATGGCAGCGACAGTCAGGAAGGGAATCAAGATATCCGGTGTCTGTTTGTTTCTGCTCTATCTTACAGGACTGGTGTATTTTCTGTTCTTCGCGGAAGAATATGGACGGAGCGCAGCGGTTGTGGGCTATAACACCAGGCCGTTTCGGGAGATTCTGCGTTACCTGCGTTACTGGAAAATTCTGGGGCTGCGCACGGTGATTCTGAATCTGGCGGGCAATGTGATCGGTTTTATGCCGTTTGGTGCGCTGCTTCCGATTTTTTCAAGACAGATGCGCAGACCCTGGAAGATCACGTTACTCAGCTTTGAGATCAGTGCCATCATTGAGATTTCACAGCTGGTGCTTCAGGTGGGCTGTTTTGATGTGGATGATATGATATTGAATACACTTGGCGGGCTGCTTGGATATCTGGTGTTCTGGGCTTCAAACCGATGGTATTTCCGGCTTGGCGGGATTTCTTCGGGGACAGACAAACAGGAAAAAAGAGGTTAAGTATGGCAAAGCGACAGGTTTATTCTTTTGAAGAAAAGAAATATTCCGCAAACAGCATTGCATCGGCGATCTTAAGCCTCCTGTCAGTGCTGATACTGGCAGGAGTGCTGCTCGTTTCTTTTTTGATGAAGGGAATGGCAAATACCTGGATCGGCGCAGTCGGATTTACCGGCATTGTGATGGCGTTTTGCGGGCTCTGGTATGGATTTGCCGGGTTCCATGATGAATGCAGGTCGTATTTTTGCAGCAAGTTTGGGACGATCATGGGCACGGCAGCGATCGCAGGCTGGTTTTTTATCGTGTGCCTGGGACTGGTATAAAATATGTACTCTCGAGTGCATAAATCTCATAAGGAGGGAACCGCCGCAGGTGGGAGAATCCCTTATGAGCCTAAGCAGCGGTAAAGTTAATTAAGAAGCATGCCCGGTGCCCCGGGCATGCAGAAAACAGCAGGGGGAAAAATGGAAGAGACAAATAAAAAAGAAGAGTATTTAAAGGAGCGGTACACTCTTGCAATGGAGCGGATTCATGGAATCATCCAGGAAGAGACAGTCCCCGCCCCTTTTTGCGTTTACTTTAAGAAAATATCTGAGTTTCTGATTCAGGTGGAGGAACTCTGGACAAAGCTTCGCGTTGGTGAGATGAAAAATTATACGCTGGAACAGTGGCAGGAGCTTAATCACAAAATGTACGAGGATATTTTGCCGGAGCACTACGATGTAAGCTACGGCAATCCGGACTATGCGGTGGCTGAGCTTGGCGAGGTGCATGGAAAGCTGCTGAGCTTTCTCTACACAGAGCTGCGGGCACTTCTTGTCTATGCGTTTGAAGGACAGCTGGAGGAGAGCGTTGTGTGCCTGGAGCTGTTCATCGAGGTCTACAACCGTTTCGAGGCGGATGAGATTCCGGAATATAAGGAGATCCAGCAGATCATTTACTGGTTCGTCAGCGACTACAGTGAGTTGTTTGTGACACGCCGGATTCAGGAGAGCATTGACCCGGATCTGGACTTTGCGGCGAAGATCATCATGGAGTCGGATCTTAATGATCTGCGCTATCTGTATCAGTATGGCGAGTATGTATCGGAAAACGAATTTAAAATGGCAGAATTTTTGAATACGCTCTCCGAGGATGAGATTGCGGCGATGGCTGATACGTACACGGAAGGTTACCGGATCGGTTTTGTGCTTGGCGGAAAAGATTTATCGATCAAGCGTACGGTCAACATCCGTTACCAGCTTGGATTCGAGCGGATGATCCGCAGAGCAATCCGGAATTTTGAAAAGATGGGGCTGCGCCCGGTCATCTACCGTGCGGCAGTGAGCACCTTAAACAAACGCCAGAATCTGCGGATCGGCTATGTCGGAGCATCTGCGAATCCACAGTTTGATTACGATCATCGCGCGGACAATGCCCTGTATCTGGATAAGAAATTTATCGAGCGCAAGCTTGGTGTGATGCGTACGGCATACGAAAAATGGAAACAGCTCGCAGCATGGCATGCAGGCCCGGCGGTCGTGGAGACGTTCGGAGAGGCGCCGTTTGTTCCGGAGGCGAAAGAAACTGCGTGCTGCTTAAGTGAAAAGCAGGAAAAACTGATGGTGAGCTTTGCAAATGAGTCGGCGCAGCTGACGAATCAGTACATCATCGGCAAAGAGCGGAGCTTTACAATTATTGCCTTCCCGCTGCCGGAGATCGGTCCGCAGTTCGAGGAGATCTTCAAAGAGACGGTGAAGATCAATACACTGGATTACATGATGTACCGTGATCTTCAGCAGAAGCTGATCGATGCACTTGACCAGGGCGTAATGGTGCATATTAAAGGAAGAGATGGAAACCGTACAGAGCTGACGGTTGCCCTGCATGAGATGACTGATCCGTCGAAGCAGACGTTATTTGAAAACTGTGTGGCAGATGTGAATATCCCGGTCGGAGAGGTCTTTACCTCACCGAAGCTTGCGGGGACAAACGGCATTCTTCATGTGAAGCAGGTCTATCTTGGTGAGCTGAACTACATTGATCTTCAGGTCAATTTTGAAAACGGACACGTCGTATCCTACAGCTGCTCAAATTTTGAGACGGAGGAGGAGAACAAGAAGTATTTCTTCGAGAATGTCATGTATCATCACGATACGCTGCCACTTGGAGAGTTTGCAATCGGCACGAATACCGTGGCCTATGCGATGGCGAAAAAATATCAGATCGCAGATAAGCTTCCGATCCTGATCGCAGAGAAGATGGGACCGCATTTTGCGATCGGCGATACGTGCTACAGCTGGTCCGAAGATACGGCAGTTTACAATCCGGACGGAAAAGAGATCATCGCAAGGGATAATGAGGTGTCAATCCTGCGTAAGGAGGACCCGTCAAAGGCTTATTTTGGATGCCATACGGATATCACAATCCCGTATGAAGAGATCGGATGCATTGAGGTGCTGTGCGCAGATGGCCGCAGAATCCCGCTGATCGAAAACGGAAGATTTGTTCTGCCGGGGACAGAGAAACTGAACGAGGCACTGGACGAGATATCATAAAGGAAGCTTATTAAGGAGAGGCACGTTTGCGGGGGCTGCGTGGAAAATCAGGCAGAAATCTTGCACAGGCATTGACAAGGCAGGTATTAGTTAGTAGAATGAGTTCGACTTTACAATAGTAACTAGTGGATGACAGAAGCAGAAGGAGAAAGTACAATGGCAAAAGTAGGAATTGTGATGGGCAGTGACTCAGATATGCCGGTAATGAGCAAGGCGGCAGATATGCTGGAAAAGTTCGGGATTGATTATGAAATGACGATCATTTCCGCACACAGAGAGCCGGACGTATTCTTTGAATACGCAAAGACGGCAGAAGCAAAGGGATTTAAGGTGATCATTGCGGGAGCAGGCATGGCGGCACATCTTCCTGGAATGTGCGCAGCAATCTTCCCGATGCCGGTCATCGGTATTCCGATGCATACGACATCACTTGGCGGAAGGGATTCCCTCTATTCCATCGTACAGATGCCTTCCGGAATTCCAGTCGCTACGGTAGCCATCAACGGCGGCGCAAATGCAGGTATTCTGGCGGCGAAGATTCTCGCAACTTCAGATCCGGAGCTGCTTGAAAAAGTAAAAGCATATGCAGCTGAATTAAAAGAGCAGGTCGAGAAAAAGGATGCAAAGCTGCAGGAGATCGGCCACAGAGCATATGTGGAGAGCCAGAAGAAATAAAAAAGAAAAAACTATATCGGATTCACAGGGAGGAACGTCATGGATTACAAGAAGGCTGGAGTGGACATTGAAGCAGGATACAAATCCGTTGAACTGATGAAAGAGTACGTGAAGCGGACGATGAGAGAGGAAGTGCTGGGGGGACTCGGCGGATTTTCCGGGGCATTTTCTCTTGCAAAGATCAAAAACATGGAAGAGCCGGTGCTGCTCTCTGGTACAGATGGCTGTGGTACAAAGGTAAAACTTGCGTTTATTCTGGACAAGCATGATACAATCGGAATCGATGCTGTTGCGATGTGTGTCAACGATATTGCATGTGCGGGCGGTGAACCGCTGTTTTTCCTGGATTATATTGCATGCGGCAAGAACTATCCAGAGAAGATCGCAGCGATCGTTTCCGGTGTGGCTGAGGGCTGCGTACAGTCTGACTGTGCGCTGATCGGCGGCGAGACGGCGGAGCATCCGGGATTGATGCCGGAAAACGATTACGATCTTGCCGGTTTTGCAGTCGGCATCGTAGACAAAAAGGATCTCATCACAGGCGAGTCAATCAAGGCAGGAGATACGCTGATCGGAATTGCTTCCACCGGTGTACACAGCAACGGATTTTCTCTGGTCCGAAAGGTATTTCAGATGGACAAAGAGACACTGGATACTTACCATGAAGAGCTTGGTAAGACGCTTGGCGAGGCACTGCTTGCTCCGACCCGCATTTATGTGAAAGCGCTGCGCAGCGTAAAAGAAGCAGGCGTGACGATCAAAGGATGCAGTCACATCACGGGCGGCGGATTTTATGAGAATATTCCGAGAATGCTTCCAGACGGTGTAAAAGCAGTTGTGAAAAAAGACAGCTACGAGGTTCCGGCGATCTTCAAAATGCTCGCAAAAGAGGGATCCATCGAAGAGCATATGATGTACAATACGTTTAACATGGGTATCGGCATGGTACTGGCAGTCGATCCGGCTGATGCAGATAAGACGATCGAAGCACTTGCAAAGACCGGCGATCAGGCCTGGGTGATCGGTGAAATCGCAGACGGAGAAAAGGGCGTGGAGTTATGTTAAGACTTGCGGTAATGGTATCCGGCGGCGGCACAAATCTTCAGGCGATCCTCGATGCGATTGAAAGCGGAAAGATCACGAATGCGAAGGTTGTAAAGGTGATCAGCAACAGCAAAAAAGCGTATGCGCTGGAGCGCGCAGCCAAAGCGGGCATTCCGTCTGTCTGTATTACACGGGCAGATCACCCGGAAAAAGAAGAGTTTAATCGGGCCTTGCTGTTGGAACTTCAGGAGTCCGGCGCAGACCTTGTTGTGCTGGCAGGCTGCCTTGTGGTGATTCCGCAGTGTGTGGTAGATGCCTATCCAAACCGGATTATCAATATTCATCCGGCTTTGATCCCATCCTTTTGCGGTACGGGATATTATGGACTTGGGGTGCATGAAGCCGTGCTGGCACGTGGTGTGAAGGTGACAGGTGCGACGGTTCATTTTGTGGACGGCGGAACGGATACCGGTCCGATCATCCTGCAGAAAGCGGTGGAGGTACATCAGGGGGATACCCCAAAGGAGCTTCAGCTGCGTGTGATGCAGGAGGCAGAATGGGTGATTCTTCCGAAGGCGATCGATCTGATCGCAAACGGAAAAGTCTCTGTGGAAGACGGACACGTAAACATAGCAGAATAATACGGAACACAAACAGATACAAAAAGCGCATCAGGAGGAAAAACAAATGAAGGTTTTGATCGTAGGAAGCGGCGGAAGAGAGCATGCAATCGCCTGGAAAGTGGCACAGTCGCCGAAGGTGGAGAAAATCTACTGTGCACCGGGCAATGCAGGTATTGCAGAATATGCCGAGTGTGTGGATATCAAGGCAATGGAGTTTGAAAAACTGGCGTCATTTGCAAAAGAGCATGCGGTCGATCTGACGGTGATCGGCATGGATGATCCGCTGGTGGGTGGAATTGTCGATGTGTTTGAGTCGCATGGACTGCGCGTTTTCGGGCCGCGCAAAAATGCGGCAATCCTGGAGGGTTCCAAGGCGTTTTCTAAGGATCTGATGAAAAAATATCACATTCCGACCGCAGCTTATGAAAACTTTGACCGCGCGGAGGATGCGCTTGCGTATCTTGAGACGGCGAAAATGCCGATCGTTCTGAAAGCGGACGGTCTGGCGCTTGGAAAGGGTGTCCTGATCTGCAATACGCTGGAAGAGGCAAAAGAAGGCGTAAAAGAGATCATGACCGATAAAAAGTTCGGTCAGGCAGGCAGCCGTATGGTCGTTGAAGAGTTTATGACGGGCCGCGAGGTATCGGTACTTACATTTGTGGATGGAAAGACGATCCGCACGATGACATCTGCACAGGATCACAAGCGCGCCGGAGACGGAGACACCGGATTGAATACTGGCGGAATGGGAACCTTTTCTCCGAGCCCGTTTTACACAAAAGAGATTGATGCATACTGCAAAGAGCATATTTATCAGCCGACTGTAGATGCGATGCGTGCAGAGGGACGGGAATTCAAGGGTATCATTTTCTTTGGACTGATGCTGACTGAGGATGGTCCGAAAGTGCTTGAGTACAATGCTCGCTTCGGTGATCCGGAGACC
Organism: Lachnospiraceae bacterium; assembly: GCA_902363665.1. Lineage (GTDB taxonomy): Bacteria > Bacillota > Clostridia > Lachnospirales > Lachnospiraceae > Choladousia. The sequence continues at coordinate 112,382 of CABJAW010000004.1, forward strand.
CAGGTTGTGCTTCCGCGCATGAAGACCGACATCATCGATGCGTTTGAAGCCTGCATCGACGGAACGCTCGATCAGATCGATCTGGAGTTTGAAAACAATGCGGCGGTCTGCGTTGTACTGGCGTCAGATGGATATCCGGTAAGCTACAAGAAAGGATATCCGATCGAAGGACTTGAGACATTTAAAGGAAAAGACGGATATTATGTGTTCCATGCGGGCACGGCAAACGGCGCGGACGGAAGCATCGTGACAAACGGAGGCCGTGTGCTTGGCGTAACAGCGAAGGGTGATGATCTGAAGCAGGCACGCGCGAATGCGTACAAGGCGGTAGAGTGGGTACGTTTTGAAAACAAATATTATCGTCATGATATCGGAAAAGCGATAGACGAAGCCTGAGTGATCAGGTATATGAGGAGAGTATCAATGAAAAAGAGAACAGCAGGATGGAAATCATTCCTTCTTACCCTTCTGGCACTCGTATGGATCTTTGCCATTCCTGTGCTGGCGGAGGAAGGAGGATCCGGGGACAATTCCCTGTCAACGCTGGGGATCACGACGGAGGGCGTGACAGTATCACCGGATTTTGTATACAGTACGATTGAGTACAATGTTACCGTACCGGCAGGGACGAAACGGCTGGAATTAAGCCCGGTTACGTCCAACGAAAATGCCTGGATAGTGGATATCACAGGGCAGGATATCGGTGAGGACGGCACGACGACCGTTGTGATTACGGTATCTGCGGAGAATGGAAGCCAGTATTCCTACTATCTGTATGTGACAACTGATACGAGTGCACAGGCAGTGGAGCCGGCAACAGAGGTGCAGACCGAGGCGGCAACGGAAAAACAGACGGAGACTGAGCCGGAAACAGAAGATCCGCGGTACATCAAAGTAGACCGCAGTTCACTTGAAGAAGCAGAGAACACGATCGCGACCTTAAAAAGCGAGGCCAGCAGCTACCGTGACCGTCAGAGCCTTCTGATGAAGATTCTGTACGGACTGATCGGAGTCTGCGTGGTACTTCTGTTCGTTGTGATTAACCTGCTTTTGAAAAAACGAGATCTGAAGGCAGAGCGTGATTCCTATCTGAGCATGGGATATCCGCAAAACAGTAAGAAGGATGCGCCGGATGGCTGCATTGGAAGCTTTGCAGAAAACGGAAGCTATATCGATCCGTCGGAGCAGAGTTATAGTGACGCGCCGTATGAAGGCCAGGTGCAGGAGAATTTCCGGGAAAATACACAAAATGGAGATTCCTCTTATGGAGAAGATCCGTATCAGGCTGATTTCCAGGAGACCGCAGCGCCGGATGGCGACATGGCATCAGAAGAAAAACCGGTGAAAGAATCCGGAAAGAAAGCAGGCCGCAAAGAGAAAAAGAGCGCACATAAAAAGAAGGATGATCCGGCGGATGTTCCGAAGCCGTCCCAGGCAAAGAAACAGTCCAGACCGATGCCTGAATATCAGGAGCCGGAACCGGAGCATGAGTACAATCCACCGAAAGAAAAATCGGAGCATGTGGAGATCAATATGATTGACCTGTAAAACTGGCAAAAGCAGGTACTTTGTGCTTACTGTATGAAATTTTATCTGATTTTGTAACTGTTCAGAGCCAAGCAAAATTTCATAAAACAGGCGGAAAATGCTTGCATTTTTAAGCCTGTTTTTGAAATTTTATTTGGCGGATACGCCACACCGACGAAATGCGTAGCATTTTGGAGGTTGGCTCTGAACAGTTACCTGATTTTGAAGAGGTACAAAAAGAGACATTCTGTCCGGACGTCTGAAATGGCGGAGGGTGAATGTCTCTTATTTTGTGTGGTTGCTGTAGGTTTACACGACAGTCATAATACTCATTTCGGAACACAGATAAACATCCGCAATCCCTTTTGCCATTCCGGAAGCCCGGCTTGACAGAATGCCTTCGGTGTTATATTATGACTATCACAAGGGAGGAAACAGCAATGCTGATAGAGATAGACTTTCAGAGTGACGAAGCAATTTATATGCAGCTTCGAAACCAGATCATACTTGGAATCGCGACATCGCTTCTGCAGGAGGGGGATACCCTTCCGTCGGTAAGACAGCTGGCAGACGATGTCGGCATCAATATGCATACCGTAAACAAGGCATATTCTGTTCTGCGGCAGGAAGGCTTTGTGACGATCGACCGCAGAAGAGGAGCCGTAGTAGCGCTTGATAATAATAAAGCACAGGCGATTGCAGAGCTTCGGGACAGCCTGCGGATGCTTCTTGCAAAGGGTATCTGCAAAAATATCACTAGGGAAGAGATCCACGCGATGGTGGACGAGTGCTACGACGACTACGAGCAGTAACCAGATACAGGAGGAAAATGGATGCAGTTAAATTATACAGAAAATGCAAGGCAGGTGCTCAGGCTGGCTGAGAAGGCAGCAAAGCAGGGCGGGCACCGCTACATTGGTTCGGAGCATCTTCTGACTGCACTTGTGCAGGAGCAGGAAGGGACGGCAGGTGCGATCCTGCGGGAGAACCACGTGGAGGAGCAGAAGCTGCTGGAACTGATCGGAGAGCTGGTAGCACCGGAGGCGGAAGAGGCGAAGCATTCGAAAGAATGGTCGCCAAGGGCAAAGAGTATTCTTCGGGAAAGCGAAGAAATGGCACATTTTTTTGAAGATACGGAGATTGGTACGGAGCATATTCTGCTGGCAATCCTGAGGGATGTGGACTGCGTGGCAGCCAGACTGCTGCACACGATCGGCGTAAATCTGCAGAAGCTGTACGCAGATATCGCGCAGGTAACGGGGATGACGGACGAAAAGTACAAGGAGCTGATCCGCAGTGCGAAAGCTGCGGCAGAAGGAGAAGGCGGAAGCGCGACTCCGCTTCTGGATCAGTACAGCCGGGACCTGACAGATCTGGCTGCGATGCACAAGCTTGATGTGACAGTCGGAAGAGAGACGGAGATTGAGCGGATCATGCAGATCCTGTGCCGCAGGACAAAAAATAATCCATGCCTGATCGGTGAACCGGGTGTCGGCAAGACGGCGATCGTGGAAGGCCTGGCGCAGCGGATTGTGAGCGGCGAGGTTCCGGGACCGATGCAGAACAAACGTGTTGTGACACTTGATATGGCAGGGATGGTGGCCGGTTCGAAATACCGCGGCGAGTTTGAGGAGCGGATCAAGCGGATTATCAATGAGGTGACGGACAGCGGAGAGGTACTGCTGTTTATCGATGAGCTTCACACGATCATTGGTGCAGGTGGCGCGGAGGGCGCTCTGGATGCTTCAAATATCCTGAAGCCTTCACTTGCAAGAGGCGAGCTGCAGCTGATCGGCGCTACCACGCAGGAAGAATACCGAAAGTACATTGAAAAAGACCCGGCTCTGGAGCGGCGTTTTCAGCCGGTGCACGTCGAGGAACCGTCCGAGGAGGAGACACTCCAGATTCTGCAGGGACTTCGTCCGGCCTATGAAAAGCATCACGGTGTGACGATCCTGGACGGGGCGCTTGAGGCGGCAGTGAAGCTGTCGAAGCGCTATATCAATGACCGTTTTCTGCCGGACAAGGCGATCGATCTGATTGACGAGGCGGCATCCAGACGGCAGCTTGGCTATTATCAGATGCCGGAGCAGACTGCAAAAATGCAGGAAGAATACGAGAGACTGCTTACAGACCGGGAGCAGGCGCTTCGGGAAGGACAGATCGAAAAAGCGCGGGAGCTGAATCGGCAGAAGAAGGCAATGGATGAGAAGCTGGAGAAACATCACAGGAGGATGCAGTTAAAACAGGACGGCCGTACCTCAAAAGTGACAGAGGAGGACATTGCCGAGATTGTATCGGTCTGGACGAAGATCCCGGTGCAGAAACTGGCCGGCGCTGAGGCAAAGAAGCTCCTTCATCTGGATGCAGAGCTGCATAAGCGTGTGATCGGCCAAGAGGAGGCGGTGCAGGCTGTTGCAAAGTCTGTACGCCGCAGCCGTGCCGGACTGAAAAATCCGGCACGTCCAATCGGTTCATTTCTGTTTCTGGGGCCGACCGGTGTCGGCAAGACAGAGCTTTCCAAGGCGCTTGCGGAGGTTGTGTTTGGCAGCGAACAGGCAATGATCCGGGTTGATATGTCAGAATATATGGAAAAGCACAGCGTTTCGCGTCTTGTTGGCTCACCGCCTGGATACGTCGGATATGAGGAGGGAGGCCAGCTCTCTGAAAAGGTACGGCGCAATCCTTATTCTGTGATCCTGTTTGATGAGATCGAGAAAGCACACCCGGATGTCTTCAATATCCTGCTGCAGGTGCTCGATGAGGGGCATATCACGGACGGTCATGGCCGTAAGGTTGATTTTAAAAATACAATTTTGATCCTTACGTCAAATGCAGGCGCACAGTCGATCGTATCACCGAAGCATCTCGGTTTTGGAACAGGCAAAGATGAAAAGAAGAATTATGAGGCGATGAAGGGAAGTGTGATGGAAGAGGTACGCCGGATTTTCAAACCGGAGTTCCTGAACCGTATCGATGAGACGATCGTGTTCCATTCCCTGACGAAGGACGAAATTTTCCAGATCACAGGGCTTCTGCTGTCAGAACTGCAAAAGCGCTGCACGGAGCAGCTGCAGATCACGCTGAAGGTCAGCGGAGCTGTGAAAAAGCATATTTCCGAGGCGGGCTTTGATGATAAATACGGAGCAAGACCGTTGCGCCGCGCAGTGCAGAGCCAGATCGAGGATGCACTTGCCGGGGAGATCCTTGATGGAAAGATAAAGGCGGGCGATACGGTGCACGTTGGACTGCAGAAGGGGAAGATCACTTTTGTGAGTGGTAATTATAGCAATTCTGCAAAATAATGCATCCCATCCGATCTGTCAGAGCGTGAAATACTGTGCCAAATCGTCTTGCCTGCATTATTTTATTGAATTGCTATAGTACGGGAAATGTTGGGCATTTTGTTTTTGAACGCAGATAAGCATTCCCCCGCTTTAAGTGCGCGGAGCACTAAGCGGTGAGATGGGATGCTTATGTGGCCTGCGGCATTTGGCGGATATGCCACACCGGCGAAATACGCAGCATTTTTGCGGTTGGATTTGATGGAATTGATACATGGAAAAAGTGCTGGAATTTCGCCCCATTTTATGGTAAAATAGCACAATCATCGAAAGATAACAAAGCGACAGACGGACCGGTACTCGCCGGCCTGTGAAAAACAAATCAGGAGGGCATGAAAATGTCAGGAATTAAAGAGCTCATCCGTACAGAAGAGGATGGCACACTCAGCTTTGGAGCATACGAGCTTGCAGAGAAAGCAAAAAAATCAGATTATGAGTATCAGGGAGATCTTTACAAGGTAAAGACCTTTGATGAAATCACAAAGCTTGAGAAAAACGGAATGTTTGTTTATGAGTCCGTACCGGGAACCGCAGTCCATCACTTCCATTCCACACAGAATGGTGTATCCTTTGAAGTAGAGGGAAAAGAAGATGCACAGATCATTCTCGGACTGGAGGATAATGCAGAATATAAAATTTACATCAACGATACGAATGTAGGCAAGATGGTGACACAGATGGGCGGCAAGCTGGTACTGAGTGTAGAGATCGGCGCGGCAGACCTCGTTCCGGTAAAGGTTGTGAAATTATAAATGCCAAAAGCAAAAACCATATTTTTCTGTCAGAACTGCGGGTTTGAATCCTCAAAATGGATGGGACAGTGTCCGGCCTGCAAAGAATGGAACAGCTTTGCGGAGGAGCCGCAGGCTTCGACGAAAAAAACGGCTGCTGGGAATGTCCGAAAGGACACCCCGCAGCCGAAAACATTATCTGAGATCGAAATGAACCAGGCGGCGCGGATGAGCACCGGAATGGGAGAGCTTGATAGAGTGCTTGGCGGCGGGATCGTACAGGGATCCCTGGTATTGGTCGGAGGCGATCCGGGCATTGGCAAGTCGACGCTTCTGCTTCAGGTCTGCCGGAATCTTTCCGATGCAGGCAAAAAGGTACTTTACATTTCCGGCGAGGAATCACTGCAGCAGATCCGGCTCCGGGCAGAGCGGATGGGCAGCTTTACGGAGCATCTGTTGATTCTGTGTGAGACTGACCTTCAGGCAATCCGGGAGACGATTACCCGTCTGCAGCCGCAGGTCGTTGTGATCGACTCTATCCAGACGATGTACAATGAAAGTGTATCTTCGGCTCCGGGCAGCGTTTCTCAGGTGCGGGAATCGACCGGGGTTCTGATGCAGATTGCAAAGACACAAAACATTACGATCTTTATTGTCGGTCATGTGACGAAAGAGGGTGTGGTCGCGGGTCCGCGTGTGCTGGAGCACATGGTTGATACGGTGTTGTATTTTGAAGGAGACCGTTATGCATCCTACCGGGTACTGCGGGGGGTCAAGAACCGTTTTGGTTCGACGAATGAGATTGGCGTGTTTGAGATGCGCACTAGCGGTCTTGCGGAGGTGGCAAATCCTTCTGAATATATGCTGGAGGGAAAGCCGGAGAATGCGTCCGGTTCTATTGTGGCATGCACAATGGAGGGGACACGTCCGGTGCTTCTGGAGGTGCAGGCACTCGTATGTCAGAGCAGCCTTGCGTTTCCACGGCGGACAGCAGACGGCACAGATTTAAACCGCGTCAACCTTCTCATGGCTGTCCTGGAAAAACGGGCGGGACTGCGCGTTTCCTCCTGTGACGCTTATATCAACATTGCAGGCGGTATCCGCATGAATGAACCGGCACTTGATCTTGGCATTGTGCTGGCAGTGGCATCAAGCATGAAGGATACTCCGATTGATGAAAAGACGATTGCATTCGGAGAAGTGGGATTAAGCGGAGAAGTCCGTTCGGTGACCATGCCGGAGCAGCGTGTCCGGGAAGCAAAGAAGCTCGGTTTTGATACGGTGATTCTTCCGATGAGCTGTATGAAACAGGCAGCGCGAGTGGATGGTATTCATCTGACCGGTGTGCGCAATGTACGCGAGGCAATTCAGGCGATTCTGTGACAGAACTCACGGAATCGCCCGATTTGTCTTAAGAGTTGGAATAATTTCGAATTTTTTGAAAAAATAGTTGACACATAAAGCAGAGTATGGTATAAATATAGAGTGTTCAGCAGACATAGGGGATTGGTCAAGTGGTATGACAGGAGTCTCCAAAACTCTTAGTGGGAGTTCGATTCTCTCATCCCCTGCTCACATAAGTCGAAAAGCCTTTAGGATCAAAGGTTTTTCGGCTTTTTTATTTTATTTGAAGCGATTGATGATCACCACTTGTTCATCAAGTGGAATTATGTTATGATGAAAAAATATTGGGACTTATTTTGTAATAAAGGGGGCGGAGATTTTGATAAGTTTTATTGGGATGTTAAGGAAAAAATTATGACAGCATTTATGATGGAGAAGAAAAGGAATTGACGACAACAGGATTGATGCGAACGTTTTATCCAATCAGGAAAGCAACCCGGTATGATTTATCGAGGATAGCCGAAATATATGTGTTTAATAACAGAATAAATTATTTTCCCATATTTAATGATGAAAGTTTTTCTTTTGGCAAGCTGCAGGTTATCTCGCTGGCAGATCAGTACTTTGGAGATGAGGAAGTGCTCAGAAATCTGTATGTATACGAGGATGGCTTGATAAAGGGATTCACTCAGACAGAGGGAACGGAGATCTGCAAACTATATGTGGAACCATTTTTCCAAAGCGAGGGAATTGGAAGCAGCCTGATTGAGTTTGCAATCAGGGAATTCCATGCGGATCATTTGTGGGTATTGGAAAGAAATACCAGGGCAATTGCTTTTTACAAGAGACATGGTTTTCGATTGACAGGACAGAAAAAATTTGAGGAAGGTACCACGGAGTACATTGTGAAACTCACGCGGTAATCGAAAAATATAAGGAAAAGATGGAATATACGTGTACTTATCAATCACCGCTGGGGGATATCCTTTTGGCGGCAGATGAAATCGGACTTACCGGTTTGTGGTTCGAAGGGCAGAAATACTTTGCAAATACACTTCCAAAGGAATGGGTTTCACAGGAAACGCCCATTCTTACAGAGGCAAAAAAGTGGCTGGATGTATATTTTTCCGGTGAAGAACCGAAATTTACGCCCAGGCTTCATCCCGGCGGCTCCTCATTTCGGCAGGCAGTTTGGAAGATCCTGCTGGAAATTCCCTATGGGCAGACGGTTACATATGGAGAGATTGCCGGCAGAATCGCAAAAATGCAGAATACTTCTCATATGTCGGCCCAGGCAGTAGGTGGTGCGGTGGGGCATAATGAGGTTTCTATTATTATTCCGTGCCACCGCGTAGTCGGCACAAATGGCAGTCTGACCGGGTATGCAGGGGGGATTGATAAAAAAATCGCACTGCTGGAGCTGGAGCATACGGATATAAGTCATTTCTTTGTTCCAAAGAAGGGAACAGCATTATGATAGAAAGCAATGAATCTTTACAGCTTTCCATACACAGGTATGACTTTTCGTGATAGAATAAGAGCATATGAACATGACTTTGACAGTACGCAGTTGTAAGACACAGGGAGGAAAAGAGAATGGGCGCAGTCAATTATGGAAAGGTGGTCCTGATCGGTGCAGGGCACGTCGGATCAGCGATACTGGATTCACTTCTTCGCATGAATCTGGCGGATGAGATTGTCGTGATAAATCGAAATGAGAAAAAGGCGCTTGGCGTCGTGATGGATGCGAGCCATACAACCGCATTTGCATACAGCGCGAATGCAAACATCCGGGTGGGAACGTATGAAGACTGCCGGGATGCGCAGATCATCATCAACACGGCAGGTCCGAGCATCCAGCCGGGCAATTCCAGAGACCGCATGGTACTGCTGCAGTCCAACGTGCAGGTGATGCGCAGTATCATGACGGAGATCGTGCGCTACACGCGGGAGGCCGTGATCATCAATGTTTCGAATCCGATGGATATCCTGACGTATCTCGCACAGACGGAGTTTGATTACCCGCGCCGGAAAATGATCGGTACAGGTACGCTTCTCGATACCGCACGCTTCAATAAGATGGTGGCAGACCGCTGCGGCGTGGACGCAAAAAATGTGACCGGATTCGTGCTCGGCGAGCATGGAGGGACAAGCTTTATACCGTGGAACGCGGTCAATATTGTCGGTATTCCGTTTGACCAGTTTGAGCGTCAGTTCGAACTTCCGGAGCCGATCGACAAGGAGCAGCTGCTCGCAGAGGTGAAGGTCAGCGGGCTGGACATCGTTGAATTGAAAGGCTACACGAGCTCCGGCATCGCATTGAGCGTCTGCCGTCTGATCGGGGCGATTATGCGAAATGAACGTGCAGTCGTTCCCGCCTCTGTTGTGCTGAACGGAGAATACGGTCTGCGCGGTGTTGCCATGAGTCTTCCGTGTGTGATTTCCAGAAACGGCATTGAGCGTACCCTGCAGATTCCGCTCGATGAGGAGGGGCAGGAGAAGCTGAAAGCATGCTATGAGTATCTGCATGAAGTGATAGAAAGTATCTCATAAGCCTACTGTGAAAACGAATCCGGTGATAGCGGCAGTGTGGCAGTGAAATGTTGAATGTTTCAAAGGGCTTGCAAATTAAAAAAAATTTGTGTATAATATTCCCGAAATAGGGAGCTCAAATGGATGGGCTGAGAGTAGACTTGGTAGTCTTGACCTGAAACCTGATTTGGATAATGCCAACGTAGGGAAATACATGTCGCAAATGAATGGACTTGTGTGCCGTTGCTCTCTGTTTTTTGTGTGAACTGGGGGCACCACTTTTCACAGAATCGTTCAGGCGCCGGACAATACAGAAAGTGTATTGTCCGGCGCCTTTTTTAACCGAGTCAAGCAAGTCCCCTGCAGGGTTGCGCGGAGCAATAAGCAGTGGGTAGGGACTTGCTTGTATCATAAGTGAGATAAACTCACTCATGATATGGGTTATGAGCAAGTAGCGAAGCGGATTGCGAATATCCGCTTTGACCCGAGTCAAGCAAGTCCCCTGCAGGGTTGCGTGGAGCAATAAGCGGTGGGGAGGGAGTTACCTGCATCATAAATGAGGTAAACTCACTTATTTATACGGTGTTAAAAAGCGGAAGGAGTATGAGAATGGTAAAACTGAATGGAGAGGAGAAAGAGCTTGCAGGGAAGAATCTTCTGGAGTATCTGAAAGAGGCGGGATTCAAACCGGAGCAGGTGGTCGTAGAGCGCAATTTTGAGATTGTTCCGAAAGAACAGATGGGCTGCGTAACAATTCAGGATGAAGATGTGATTGAAGTGCTGCGGTTTGTTGGAGGAGGCTGAATAGATGACGGAGATGCAGAAAAAAATGCGGGAACTCATTTCAAAGGAAGCGCTGGATCGTGCATTTGATGCCAGGTTTCCGAAAGAGATGCAGGAAAAACTGCGTGCAGCGAAAGTTGCAGTCGCAGGGCTTGGCGGTCTTGGCTCGAACATTGCGGTCATGCTTGCCAGAAGCGGAATCGGGAAGCTGCTTCTGGTGGATTTTGATGTGGTTGATGTGACGAACCTGAATCGGCAGATGTACTTTATACCACAGCTTGGCAGGCCAAAGACAGAGGCACTGGCGGAACTGCTGGTTCAGATCAATCCGTATACGGAATACGAAACGGTTTGTACTAAAGTAACACCGGAAAATGTAAAGGAATTATTTTCGGAATATCCGATCGTATGCGAGGCGTTCGACAGGCCGGATCAGAAAGCAATGCTGGTGCGGGAGCTTCTCACCCAGTGTCCGAAGACGACAGTCGTATCGGGAAACGGAATGGCGGGATATGCAGATACAAACGAGATCAGAACACGGCGAATGATGCAGCGGCTGTATGTGTGCGGAGATCAGAGCACGGGTGCCAGTGAAGGAAACGGACTGATCGCACCAAGAGTGGCAGCCTGCGCCGCACACGAAGCGAACAAGGTCCTGCAGGTGATCATGGAATGATATTTGTAAGCAGAAAAGGAGACCCAACATGGAAGACAAATTTATATTAGGCGGAAAAGAGTTTCAGAGTCGTTTTATTTTAGGTTCAGGAAAATATAATCTAAATCTCATTAAGGCAGCAGTCGGGCAGGGCGGCGCAGAGATCATTACCCTTGCACTGCGGCGTGCCAATACCCAGGAGAGTGAGAATATCCTGGATTTTATCCCGGAAGGAGTTACCCTGCTTCCGAACACGTCCGGAGCGAGAAATGCAGAAGAGGCAGTGCGGATTGCGAGACTGAGCAGAGCGATGGGATGTGGGAATTTTGTGAAGGTTGAGATTATGCGTGATGCGAAGTATCTTTTCCCGGATAATTATGAGACTGTAAAGGCAACCGAGATCCTTGCGAAGGAAGGATTTGTTGTTTTGCCTTATATGAACCCGGACCTGAATGTGGCAAGAGATCTGCAAAGTGCCGGAGCGGCAGCAGTCATGCCATTAGCTGCTCCGATTGGAAGCAACAAGGGTCTCGCGACAAAGGAGATGATTCAGATTTTGATTGATGAAATTGATCTTCCGGTTATTGTGGATGCCGGAATCGGAAAGCCGTCCCAGGCGTGCGAGGCGATGGAGATGGGTGCAGCCGCGATTATGGCAAATACGGCAATCGCGACGGCGGGAGACGTGCCGGAGATGGCGGCCGCATTTAAACTGGCGATTGAGGCCGGAAGAAAAGCTTATCTGACCGGAATGGGCAGGGTGCTTGCCAGAGGCGGAAGTGCATCCGATCCGCTGACCGGATTTTTGCACTGAGAAGGGAGCGAGTAAGATGAATGAAGAAAATCAGGTCTATTTTGTAGACAGCGATAAGCTTCCGCCGGCCGCACTGGAGAGAAAGCACAGATTGGAGCAGGATCCATCCTTCCGTACCAACCATATGGAATATATGGAAGGAATGCAGGTCATTCAGTCGGATATCAAAGATAAAGTGCTTCGTGCAATGGAGGAATATGATTACGCAGCTTATACCGCCGCTGACGTAGAGCGTGCCCTTTCTCATGAGTCCTGTTCGATTGAGGATTTTAAGGCACTTTTATCTCCGGCGGCAGCGCCGTACCTTGAGCAGATGGCAAGGAAAGCGGAAAAGATTACCCAGAATCATTTTGGAAATACGGTCTATATCTTCACTCCGTTATATATCGCAAATTATTGCCAGAATTACTGCATTTACTGCGGATTCAACTGTTACAATAATATTCGCCGGAAAAAGCTGACGTTTGAAGAGATCGAACATGAAATGCAGGTCATTGCCCGTACCGGTATGGAAGAGATTTTGATCCTGACAGGGGAGAGCCGCGCGTATTCTGATGTGAAGTATATCGGGGAAGCGGTGAAAATTGCAAAGAAATATTTTAAAAACATCGGAATTGAGATTTATCCGGTGAATGTGGACGAATATCAGTATCTTCATGAGTGTGGCGTGGATTACGTGACGGTATTTCAGGAGACCTATCATACCGATAAATATGAAACGCTTCATCTGATGGGGCATAAACGCGTCTGGCCTTACCGCTTTGATTCTCAGGAACGTGCATTGATGGGCGGCATGCGGGGAGCAGGCTTTTCGGCACTTTTGGGATTGGACGATTTCAGGAAAGATGCCCTTGCCACAGCGCTGCATGTCTATTATATCAACCGTAAATATCCGCATGCGGAGTTATCTTTAAGCTGTCCGCGTCTTCGGCCGATCGTAAATAATGACAAGATTAATCCAAGGGATGTCGGAGAAAAAGAACTCTGTCAGGTACTGTGCGCATACCGCATCTTTCTTCCGTTTGCGGGAATTACGGTATCCAGCCGGGAAAGTGCTGCCTTTCGAAACGGAATCACAAAAATCTGCGCGACGAAGGTTTCGGCAGGCGTTTCCACTGGAATCGGTGATCATGAAGAAAAATACGAGGGCAAAGAGGATGCAGATGTCGGAGATGAGCAGTTTGAGATCAATGATGACCGCTCTTTTGCAAAAATGTATGAAGATATGGAGCAGGGCGGCCTGCAGCCGGTTCTGAATGATTACATCTATGTGTAAACAATATGAACATACCATTGCGATCACAAACCGCGCACTGGTACAGGGCGATTTTCTGAAACAAATGCAAAAGGTGATTCACCTGCATCCGCATGCGGTGATTCTAAGAGAAAAGGATTTGTCTGACGATGCGTATGAAGCACTGGCAGAAAAAATTTTGTGCCTGTGCGACGAGGAAGGGGTGCGCTGCTTTCTGCATTCCAGAATTGCGATTGCGCACAATCTGGGATGCAGACGGATTCATCTTTCCATTCCGGCGCTTGGGGCGATGAGCGAAGCGGAACGCATCAGACTGCAGCGGGATTTTGCAGAGATCAGCGTTTCCTGCCACAGTCTGGAAGACGTAAAACTTGCCGGGAAAAACGGAGCGACCCAGATCATTCTCGGGACAATTTTTGAAACAGAATGCAAAAAAGGGCTGAAAGGGAAGGGACTTGGCTTTGTCGAAGCGATCTGTAAATCCTGTCCTTTGCCGGTCTATGCGATCGGAGGAATCAGCCTGGAACGCCTGCCGCAGGTCAGGAAGGCAGGCGCGGCGGGCGGGTGTATGATGTCCGGGTTTATGAAACTCTAATTTGTTTTTCGGTATTCAGATGGGCTGAAATGGTACTATTTTCGGAAAATCTCCACAATATTTCTTTTATTATAACGAGGCAGTGTGTATAATGAAAGAAGGAATGCTGCAGAATTCGTCGATTACGAATACCCGCTCTGCAAATCAAAACCACCTGCTCATAAAAGAAAAGGAGAAAACACAATGAAGAAAAAAGCATTTCAGAAGATTGAAGTATCGAGACTTGGTATGGGCAACATGCGTCTGCCGTCGGTGGATGCAAAGGATTCAAAAGCACCAATCGATTACCCGGAGGCAATTAAGCTGATCCGCCGCGCGTATGAGGAAGGAATCAACTATTTTGATACCGCCTATGTCTACAACGACGGAGATTCGGAAAAATGTCTGGGAGAAGCAATGAAGGTATTTCCACGTGACAGCTATTATCTTGCAACGAAATTTCATATTGATGCCAACCCGGATTATGAGGCGGTCTTTGAAGAACAGCTGAGAAGACTTCAGACCGATCGAATCGATTTTTATCTGATACACTGCCTGACCGACGGAAACGCTGACAAGTATTTAAACAGTGGTGCAATTGAATATTTCCTTGAGCAGAAAAAGAAGGGCCGTATCAGTTATTTGGGCTTTTCCAGCCATGCAGGCGTAGATACGCTCAGACGTTTTGCTGCTCATCACCAGTGGGATTTTACACAGATCCAGCTGAATTATTATGACTGGAATTATAGTTCTGCGAAGGAAGAGTATCAGATTCTGGAGGAGCGCAACATTCCGGTCATGGTCATGGAGCCGGTCAGAGGCGGAAGACTTGCCAGCCTGACGCCGGAAGCCAACGAGGTCCTGAAAACGGCACATCCAAACTGGAGTATTGCAGCCTGGGCGCTTAGGTTTGTAAAGAGTCTCCCGCAGGTGCAGGTGATCCTTTCCGGAATGAGCACAATGGATCAGCTTGAAGATAATCTTGATACATTTGCTGACGACGATGGATTGAATGAAACGGATATGGAGACACTTGAAAAAGCCTGTTCCATGTTTAAAAATCAGATCCAGGTGCCGTGTACAGCCTGCCGTTACTGCTGCAGCGGATGCCCGATGGAGATTAATATCCCGGAATATCTGAAACTGTATAACGGCTATAAAGTGGACGGAGAACAGGCACTTGCAGGGGCGGCAGCAATCGAGTCAAAAGGAAAGCCGGCGGACTGCGCAGGATGCGGATCGTGCATCGGACATTGCCCGCAGAATATTAATACGCCTGAAATTATGACAGAGCTTGCCCGGCTGCTCTAGAGGGTATAAGTGAAAATGATCGACGATTTTTTTTCGGGCGGTGAGGACAGATGAGGACGACGATGAAAGATATCGCGCGGGAATGCAAGGTTTCCGTGGCGACCGTTTCGATTGCACTTTCGGGCAGTGCGAAGAAAGGCCGGATTTCAGAGAGCAAACTGGAGGAGATCCGGCAGACCGCCAGGCGGTTGAATTATTTTCCAAACAGCAGTGCATCCAATCTGGCCAGAGGCAGGAGCCAGACAATCGGTGTTGTCATCAATGATATTCGGAATTCTCATATTGCGGAATTGGATACCGCGATCAGTGAGGTGCTGCAGGAGCGGGGCTATTCAGTTGTGAATCATATTTTTAATGATAAAAACGAGGGAAGACTGGATGAACTCATCCGCCGGATCGCGTCAGAAAATCTGTGTGCACTTGTCTGGGCAAAATCGATGGAACCGGGAAAAACAGAAGAGAACCGGCTGCTTTATGAGACCGTAGACTCGCTTGGCATTCCGGTATTTACGATGGATGGATATGGATTTCAAAGTGACGGGCTGAATATTTGTTTTGATTATGAGAAGGCGGGCTACGAAGCGACCAGCTATCTGGCGGGCTGCGGCCACAGGCGGATCGGCTGTATTGCCGGAAATCCGGAGTACCGTGTGACTCAGGAGCGGCTTTTAGGCTACCGGCGTGCGCTGGAGGAAGCAGGCATTCCCTGGGAAGAAAAACTGGTGGCAGGCGGTGATTATACCCTGGAGAGCGGAAGCCAGGCACTGTCGTATCTGCTTGGCCAGCACGTGACAGCGATTTTTGCGATGAATGATGAGATGGCGTTTGGCGTTTATCGCAGTGCACGCAGTTACGGAATCCGCATCCCCGAGGATCTCTCGGTCGTCGGCTGCGACAATGTACCGTTTGATGACGTGCTGGAAGTTCCGCTGACGACGGTCGGTGTGCCGGCGGGAGAGATGGGGCGCTTTATCGGAGAGCAGATCTGCCGTGCGGTCGAGGAGCAGCCGGAGGAAATGAAAAATACAGGAGTAACGCGAAAGACCATTTATTACCAGCCGGATCTTTATGTGCGTGGGAGCGTGCGGAGAATCATGGAGCAGGAAAGTGGCTATAAGTAAGCAATGAAACAGAATGAGAATATTTGTTCTGACTCACACGGAGAAAAGAGACACTCTGGTGAAAAATGATGTTTTGATTGTGTTGTAAAAAGACAGTAGTAAAAAGAGAAAAGTTCAGCAGGCGAATCAATGCTTACCGGCAGTTGATTCGCTTTTTGTTTTTCTTCGTGAAAAGTCACAATTTCCAGCTAAAGTTAAACGCTTAATCCTACATTCATTTTCTGAAAACTATACAAAATTTGTTAAGATTGACCGAGAGTATTGACTAATAAAGCAAAATGACGTATATTATGGACAGAAAGAAAACTGAAAGACAAGCGGAAACAAAAGAAACAAAAAGAAAGGAAGAAAACATTAGGTTAAGCGTTTAACTTGAACGGAGGAATTAATTTGGACGGAAAAGTAATAGTGGAACTGAAAGAGATCCGAAAAGAGTTCCCGGGCGTGGTAGCGCTCGATCAGGTCAATATGAAGATCCGGGAGGGCAGCGTACACGCGCTGGCTGGTGAGAACGGAGCAGGAAAATCGACTCTGATGAAGATCCTCTCTGGCACGTATACGAATTACGGGGGAGAAGTGCTGATCGACGGAAAAACGGTCCATATGAAAAGTGAGAAGGATGCGTTTGTAAATGGAATTTCAATCGTCGCACAGGAGCTGAATTATGTGGCGGAGCTGTCGATCGCGGAAAACATGTACATCGGACGCGAACCGAAAAAGGGAAAATACTTTGTCGATGCGAAAAAACGGCTGAAGGATTGTCAGACATTGCTGGATATGATGGGGCTGGATTACAACCCGAATGAAAAGATGGGGAATTTAAGCGTGGCACAGCGGCAGATGATCGAGATTCTGAAGTCTCTTTCAAGAAATGCAAGAGTGATCATCATGGATGAGCCGACCTCGGCGCTCACGAGCAAAGAGGCAGAAATTCTGTTTCGTAAGATCAAGGAACTGAAACAGAAGGGAATCGCATTCGTCTTTATTTCACACCGATTAAACGAACTGTTTGAAATCTGCGATGAATACACGGTGCTGCGTGACGGAAAATGGATTGCATCCGGAGCGATCAAAGATACGGATCAGGATCATCTGATCTCGATGATGGTAGGCCGTGCGATTGAAGATATTTATCCGCCGCTCCCACCACATACGAATCAGACGGTATTTGCAGCAGAAAAGCTTTCCAGTGCAGGTGTATTCGAAGACATTTCTTTTGAAATCCATGCAGGTGAGATCTTCGGTTTTGCCGGAATGATGGGTGCGGGCCGGTCAGAAGTGGCACGCAGTATTTTTGGAATGGATCCGTATGATTCCGGCAAAATTTTCATTGATGGAAAGGAAAGAAAATTTCATTCGATTCGTGAGGCAATCAGAGGTGGTGTGGCAATGATCACAGAAGACCGTGGTGCCTATGGCTTTGTTGGTGTACGGTCGATCGAGGATAATATTGCACTTCCGAATCTTGACTTTCTGGCTTCAAACGGCTGGCTGAAGCATAAGGAGATCGAACAGCGATCAAAGGATATTTTTGGTAAGCTGCGGATCAAAGCGCCTGGCATCGAAACGGCGGTCGGGACACTTTCCGGCGGCAACCAGCAGAAGGTCGTACTTGCAAAATGGCTGGTACGAAACGTGCGACTGCTGATTCTGGATGAGCCGACACGCGGTATTGATGTAGGAGCAAAGCAGGAAATTTATAACCTGATTACAGAGCTTTCAAAGCAGGGAATTGCGATTCTTATGATCTCATCGGATATGCCGGAGGTACTTTCCATGAGTCACAAGATTGCAGTAGTAGCAAGAGGAAAAATTGCGGGGGTTCTTTCACATGAAGAGGCAACGCAGGACAAAGTGATGAAAATGATCGTGGAGGCAAACTAAAATGAAAGAAAATAGAAGAAGCGCAGCAGTATTTTACAGGAAATACGGAATCGCTCTGATCCTGATAATCTTGTTTGTGGCATCAGCTCTTGTTAATCACAACTTTTTAAAGCCGCGCAACCTGATCAACATTCTGACGCAGATTTCTGTGGTTACGATCATTGCATGCGGCGAGGAAATGTTGATTGTGTCCGGACTGATTGATCTTTCAGCAGGACTTATCTGTACCGGTTCCATGTGCTTTGCGGCAGGTGTGCTGGTAAATACCGGTTCCGTGTTGCTTGCTGTTTTGACAGGACTTGGATTCGGTGCGCTGTGCGGCTGGATCAACGGCTTTCTTGTTACCCGCTTTAAACTGCAGGCATTTATTGCAACTCTGGCAATGACAAACGTAGTAAAAGGTGCAGTACAGCTTTACACAAACGGTCAGGCAATCAGCGGCGTTGATAAGATTGAATGGCTGGGACATTACAAAGTGGCAGGAGCAGTTCCGCTTCCGGTTGTGATCATGCTGGTGAGCGTGGCAGTGATCGCAATATTGATGAAACATACAAGCCTTGGCCTTCTGATTTACTCGATCGGAGGCAATGAAAAAGCAACAATTGCATCGGGTATTAATACGAATCGGACGAAACGGATCATCTTTACATTATCAAGCCTTTTGACCGGCCTTGCAGGTGTCGTTCTTCTCGGACGACTGGTCGCAGGTATGCCATCCGTAGGTGAGGGATATGAATTTGATGCGATTACGGCAGTAGTTGTCGGTGGAACAAGCTTCCTTGGCGGTATCGGAAGCGTGACCGGCGCACTGATCGGTTCCATTATCGTAGGACTGATCAACAACATTTTGAACCTGCTTCATGTATCAACGCAGTATCAGCTGATTGTCAAAGGCGTGCTGATCGCAGGAGCGGTAATTATCGATACAATGACGAAGGAAGATAAGAAGAGTCAGTAAAAGAGTCAGCAAAAACAGAGAATCTGAATTATCACAGGGAAACAATCCGTGAAGAACGGATAACAGCATAAAGCTATTTAAAATTAAAGGAGGATTTTGAAATGAAAAGAAAAAGTGTAGGTTTGGCATTGGCGGCAATTCTGGCAGCATCAATGGGAATGAGTGCAATGGCGGCAGATTCGTATCTTGTAGGCTTTGCAAACAATTCTGATACGTACAATTACTGTGCAAAATTCCGTACCTATTTAAAGGAAGCGACGGAGGCAGAGGGAATTGACATTATGGTAACAGATGCAGGCGGAGATACCAATGTGCAGAACGGTCAGATTGATGATTTTATCGTTCAGAACGCAAATGCAGTATCTGCGATCAGCAATGACCTGGATGGTTCTGTTCCGGCACTGAAGGCAGCTGAAGATGCGGGAATTCCGTATATTTCCTTCCTTACTACGGTAAGCGGCGGAGATGATTATGACGGATATATTTACGTTGGATCTCCGAATGTGGATGCGGGAACGGCACAGGGCGAATATCTGGTGGATGTACTTCCGGAGAACGCAAAGATTCTTTACTTTACCGGTGAGCCGAATGATCAGCAGTATCTGGATCGTAAGCAGGGGCTGACAGATGCACTTGCCGCACGAGACGATATTGAAATTCTTGATGAGTATAATGTAAAGAATTCCAAGGATCTTGGTATGAGTACGGCAGAGGACTGTCTGATGTCTTACGATGATTTTGATGCAATCGTATGCCAGAACGATGATGCTGCACTCGGTGTAGTACAGGCATTGAAGTCTGCAGACCGTCTGGAGGACATTCTGGTACTTGGTGTGGACGGAAGTGACGATGCACTTGCTTCTATTGAGAAGGGTGAGCTTTCCATGACTGCGCTGCAGGATGCAAAAGGACAGGCAGAGGCAGGCGCGAAGATCTTTGCAGAGCTTCGTGACGGTACGGATCCGAAAGACATCGAAGACGTTTACATTCCGTTCCAGATCGTAACAGCAGATAATGTGGCAGAGTATCTTGGCGGTGAGGCCGCAACAGAGGCTGCAACTGAGTAAAAAAGGAACTTTTAAATCAGCTGTGAAACACTTGTTGTTTCACAGCATGAAAAGATAATTTCAATGTGATATAAAAATACCGAAACAGAGGATGAGAGAAATGAAGAAATATAAAGATTCTTCCCTTCCTGTAGAGGAACGGGTTCGTGATCTGATGGAGCGGATGTCATTTGAGCAGAAGATTGACCAGATTACGTGTCTGGTGACGATCACTCCGGACGTTCCGAATTTTAAAGATTATATTCCAAATGGGATCGGCCATGTGGGCGCGTTTACCACGGCGGAAAATGTGGAAAAAATCGTGGAGTATGCCAATACGCTTCAGCATTATCTGACGGAGGAAACGGAGCTTGGAATTCCGGCTCTCATCCACTGTGAAGCTAGTGCAGGCGCTCAGTTTACGGAGGCAGATGTTTTTCCGAGCGCGATTGCCCAGGCATCGACGTTTCATTCAGACATTGTGGTAAAGATGGCAGAAGTGATACGGGAGCAGATGCATGAAGTCGGATTTCGGCAGGCACTCTCTCCGGTTGTGGATATCGCAAGAGATCCTCGCTGGGGAAGGACAACAGAGACGTACGGAGAGGATCCTACCCTGACGGCCGAAATGAGTGTGGCTTTTGTAAAGGGCCTGCAGACAGACGACCTGAAAAACGGACTTCTGTGCACGGAAAAGCATTACATTGGCCATGGGATTACAGAGGGCGGCCTGAATATGGGGCGCAATCTGGTGACGGAACGAGAGCTAAGAGAGGTACACGGAAAACCTTTCCAGGCGGCAATTACAGAGGCAGGACTTGGCAGTGTTATGAGCTCTTACTGCAGCATGAACGGAGAACCGGTATCCGGTTCAAGGAAACTGCTGACAGACCTGCTGCGCGGCGAGATGGGATTTCAGGGGATTGTTGTATCAGATTATGTTGCGGTAGACCGTCTGGTGGATCCGTTTCAGGTGGCCGCAGACTATACAGAAGCAGGAATTCGCAGCTTAAAGGCCGGACTTGACGTAGAATATCCACGTCCGAAGGGATTTAGCTACCGGATGAAGGAAGCGGTGGAGGACGGAAGGCTTTCGATGGCAGATATTGATCAGGCAGTTGAGCGCGTGCTGACGCAGAAAATAAAGCTTGGACTTTTTGAGGATCCGTATCCGCATCTGGATCGGCTGAAGGCACTGCTGCATCAGAAATCAACGGATGAGCTGAATGAAAAGATGGCGCTTGAGAGCTTTATCCTTCTGAAAAATGAAAGAAAAACGCTGCCACTTTCCAAAAAGACAAAAAGAATTGCGGTAATCGGACCGCATGCAGATGTACTTCGCAGCTACTTTGGCACATTTTCTTATCCGGCAGCGCTTGATATGACAATGGCAAGAGAAGAAGACGGACAGGGTTTTGACGAGCCTGGACTGATCGTTTATGATATTGAACAGAAATATCCGGGACAGCTCAGAGACTGCAGTCCGCGTCTGGAGAGGCGGCTGCAGGCAGAGTTTGCAAAGTGCCGTACCTTATATCAGGCACTAAAAGAGTATCTTCCGGATGCAGAGATCACTTATGCGAAGGGAATCAATGCAGTTGGTTCAGATCTTAGCGGAATGGAAGAAGCGCTGAATACAGCGGCAGAGGCAGATGTCGTACTCTTTACGATCGGCGGAAAGAATGGCTGGGGCATTACATCAACGGTTGGTGAGGGTGTTGATTCTACAAACATTGACCTGCCGGGCCGCCAGGAAGAATTTGCGCGTGCCATTTATGCGCTTCACAAAAAGACCGTTGTACTGCACTTTGACGGACGGCCGCTTTCCAATGCATTTATAGCGTCTCACTTTGATGCGATTCTGGAGGTATGGCAGCCGGGAATGATGGGTGGACAGGCTCTGTGTAAGGTACTGTTTGGTGATTATAATCCGGCAGGGCGCCTTCCTGTGACTGCAGCCCGCTCTGTAGGACAGATTCCGGTTTATTATGCGCTTCCAAGAGGATCCGGCTATGTGGCTGCCGGCCATACCGGTATGATCCGCAACAAAAACGGTTATATCAATGACAGTGCATTTCCGCTGTATTATTTTGGACACGGCCTGTCATATACGACCTTTGCCTATTCGGATCTGGAGATTGCGAAAAAGGAGCTATCGCCGGAAGAAGAACTGGAAGTTACCGTAAAAGTAACAAATACAGGGGAATACGACGGAGAAGAGGTTGTGCAGCTGTATGTCTCAGATGATGTTGCATCGATGGTACGGCCGACGATGGAACTTGCAGGCTTTGCCCGCGTCTTTATTCCAAAGGGAGAGAGCAGAACTGTCCGTTTTAAAATGAAAGCGACACAGTTTGCATTCTTAAACGAAGCCATGGAGTGGACGGTGGAGAAAGGCACGATGACCGTGAAGGTCGGAGCATCGTCCGCAGATATCCGTCTGGAAGATCAGTTTACGATTACACAGACCAGAGTGATCGATGGAAAGACAAGAGGCTTCTACGCGAAGACAGAAGTGTTGGAGAAATAAAAAATCCTCCCTGGAGCAGTTTTGAGTGCAGATAGCCTTCAGACATGTTCCGGCCCGGGAGCGCATAAAAGCGCCCGGGCTTTTTTATTTTGGACGCGGTTAAGGATTCTCCACTTCAGGCAGGAAAAGTAATAAGAGGTGAAAACGGTAATTTTGCGAATAGGAAAAAGAACTCTTTTTTATTTTATAAAAATCTGGTATGATTAATCTGATAAGGTTCCATAAGCTGTAAAAGACAGGCGGTTCTGTGCAAAAAGGATTTGTCTGGGGCAGCGATTCTTTTTGTACAGGGTAAAATGCTATAGAGCAGAATAGAGATGGAACATTCGATATGAATAATGGTGGTGTAGTGGATTGAATGAAGAAAAAAGAGTGATTTATACGAAAGAAGAGCTTGCTGCAAAGGTTCGTGTCCCGGCGATCGTGGAGCAGGACTTAAAGCGGATCATCAGTGACCGGCTGGAGCAGTGTGGCTTGTATTACCGTGTTTTTTCCCGAATTAAGACGGCTTCTTCGATGGCACATAAATTCGAAATGAAGGATTACGGTGAAGGCAACAGAAAGCTTCAGGATCTGATCGGAGTGAGAGTCAATCTGTATTTTGATGATGATGTGGATATCTGCAAAAAGATTATGGAAAATACGTTTGACCTGATTGACTGGTCGACATCTGAAATCAGCGATGAAGAGTTCAAACCGACAAAGCTAAACGGTGTATGCCGTCTTCCAGAGTATCTGCGATCAGAGATTTCCCCGGAAACATGGGAGATGTACATTGATGATACGTTTGAAATCCAGATTAAAACCATGTTTTTTGAGGGCTGGCATGAAATCGAGCATGATATGCGCTACAAAGGAGAAGAACTCTGGAAAAATTACAATGGCTTTTCTCGTTATTTTAACAGCATTCTGGCAACGCTGGAGCTGTGCGATAAGTCAATGGTGACATTGTTTGAGGATCTTGGACACTCCCTTTACAAATCCGGTCGGTGGAGTGATATGATTAAAAGCCATTTCCGTCTGAAGCTTGGCGAAGGTGTGCTTTATCCGGAAGTGGAGCAGGTACTGAATGAGGATGTGGAACAGCAGGTAGAAAACCTGGCAAAACGTATCTATAAGACGAGCAAACAGACACTGGTGGATCAGCTGCTGCGGCGCAGCCGTAAGATTCCGATCAATGTCAACACGATCATTGCGCTGCTCAACGACAGCCAGTTCCATGACTCGAGACTGACAGCAATTTTCAAAAAGCGGGATGTCTACAATGACGGCAGGGAAGAAAGTCTTGGAGAGTCGAGGCATTATGAGATGCAGCCACTGACACGCCATCCTGTTTTTCAGATGTGTACACAGGTAGATGGAAACCGTATGAAAGACATAAAAAATCCATCATCGGATTTGATTTTTGAGCAGTCGGCAGATTCTATTTATCAGTGGATTGTCGGAAAGTATGGCGGATTGTTCAAAAATATGCCTGCCGAGATATGCACCTATCATGCGGATATTCTTGCGTACCATGTAGCGGTCAATTATGACCGGGAAAACCGCAGAATGCACATGCATGTGCGCCATATGGATATGGAGGTCGGCGGCAGGATCTGGTATTCCGAGGCAAGCCTGGAGGTTGATGCACTGGAACGGGTGCTGCTGAAGGTCTGCAACGGTTATGCGGAGCCGGAACGCGAGCATACGGTACAGGATTCGGGTATGATCTTTTTCAGTTACCCGGGGTATTATAAGACAATCGTGGACAGCATTGGGATCGTGAACGGAATTGAGTGCGTCAACCGGCGCCGGATCATGAGAGAAGAGCAGGTTTGCGAGATTCTGCAGGCACTCAAAGATCCGTCGTGTATGTTTCCGCTTGTGCTGATCGTGTCAAAGCGGATGGAGGATGGGATGATGGACGAGGACTGGCTGGGACAGTTCCGTGTATCTGATTTTACCAGAACGGTTTGGCGGTATGCGCATGTATTTACGTGTTACGAAGAAGTCGGCAGGAAGTATCTGGAACAGGCTGGGATTGCGCTGGAACGCGCAGAGCAGATCCCGCGGCTGTACATATTCTGGCCGGATGGCGATGTGGACGATTACGGTCCTGAGAGTGTGGAAAACTGTAGCTTTGGTCGTCACCTTGAGGCAAGAGGCGATGCGCGGACGTACGATATTGTGCGTGGCGGACAGGCGTTTTATCATAAGATCGTAACCGACCTGCGTGAATGGAATGTATCTGCTCAGCGCTGGGAAGGATTTAAACTGGAAGTATTAACGGAGTTGCCTGATTAGGCAGCTCTTTTTTGAGTTTCTATTCCGACCGGTATGCATATATTACAAAAAAAACTTTTTTTGTTGACAAAAACCACGAAAGAGACTATAGTAATTAGCATATGTCTTTGCTGTACAGACATTTGTAGATAACACAACAAAATGTGAGAAGGAGAGTGATGGAATTTGGCTAAATATATAGTAAAAAGAGTTTTATTGGCCATCGTAACCGTATTAATCGTCTGTGCGATTACGTTTTTTTCCATGAACGCGATCCCAGGAGGACCGTTCGAGGGTGAGAAAGCGCTCAGCCCTGATGTAAAAGCAACACTGATGGAGCGTTACAATCTGGACAAACCGGTGGGAGAGCAGTTTGTATTGTATATTGGAAATCTGCTGCACGGAGATTTCGGTGTGTCATTAAAGACAGGCCGTGACATCGGAACCACAATTTTTGAATCATTCAAGATTTCTGCAAAGCTTGGCGGTATGGCAGCACTGGTTGCATTGATCGCCGGCCTGATCCTGGGAAGTACCGCTGCTTTGATGAGAAATAAGTGGCCGGATCGTGTGATTGTATTCTTTTCCACGCTGGCAGCGGCAGTTCCGAGCTTCGTGCTGGCATCACTTCTGCTGCTGGTATTCTGTATTCAGCTGCAGTGGATTCCGGTCTGGAGTACGCAAAATCAGAATTATATTCTTCCGATCATTGCACTTTCATTCTATCCGATGGCATACATTACCCGTCTGACAAAGACGAGTATGCTTGATGCACTGGGACAGGATTATGTGCGTACAGCAAGGGCAAAGGGTGTACCGCAGATCTTCGTGATTTTCAAGCATGCGCTGCGTAATGCACTGATTCCGGTCATCACCTACGTAGGACCGATGCTTGCCTCCATTCTGACCGGAAGTCTGGTCGTTGAGAATATCTTTACGATCGGCGGACTCGGAGCAAAATTCATTACAGGTATTACAACGAGAGACTACCCGATGATCATGGGAACCACTATTTTCCTTGCCACACTGATGGTTATCATGAACCTGCTCAGCGACATCGTTTACAAGCTGGTAGATCCGAGAATTACATTCGAATAGGAGGGGATGAAATGGCAAATACAGAAAATACAAATGAAACTGAATTTCCAAAGAAGAATCCTCTGAGCATACAGATCGATCTTGCAAAGTTTGCCCCGGCAACTGACGAGGAAAAAGCGCAGCAGGAGGTTATGAGTGAATCGACCACCTTTTTTAAGGATGGTATGCGTAAGCTTCTGAAAAATCCGCTGGCGGTTGGAAGCATTATTGTACTGATTCTTGTCATTGCAGCGGCAGTTGCAGGACCTATGATCGTCCCGTACGGCTATGAGGAGATGATTTCCGTAAACGGACGCCGTGATAAGACGGCGAAAAACCTTGGACCGTTTGAGTGGTCCAAAAATGAACAGAGGGCAATTGATTCCGGAGAGAAGCTCTTTCCGCATATTCTTGGTACAGATGAACAGTGCCGTGATTATTTTGTCCGTATTCTTTATGGCACCCGAGTATCGCTGTTTATCGGATTTTTCGCTGCGATTCTCGTGCTTGTGATCGGCCTGATCTACGGCAGTATATCGGGATATGCAGGCGGCAAAGTCGATATGGTCATGATGCGTATTGTTGATGTCATATACTCCTTACCGGATATGCTGATGGTTATTCTTTTATCAGTCGTATTAAAAGAAGTACTTACTCCGGTGATTGAAGGGACATTCCTTGCGCGTCTTGGAAGCAACATGATCTCACTGTTCATCGTATTCGGACTTCTTTACTGGGTCGGTATGGCACGTCTTGTGCGCGGCCAGATTCTTTCCATCAAAGAAAATGAATACATTCTCGCGGCACGTTCGATCGGTGCAAAGCCGGGACGGATCATCAAAAAGCACATCCTTCCGAACTGCCTGAGCGTTATCATCATTTCCACTGCACTTCAGGTGCCGTCCGCAATCTTTACAGAGAGCTTCTTAAGCTTTGCCGGACTTGGTGTACAGGCGCCGATGCCGTCACTTGGTTCTCTGGCAAACGCAGCCCGCGGAGGTATGATGAGTTATCCGCATAAACTGGTATTTCCGGCCATTGTGATCTGTCTGATCGTTCTTGCATTCAACCTGCTTGGCGACGGATTGCGCGACGCATTTGACCCGAAACTGAGGAGGTAAGGAAGATGAGTACGAATACAAGCGAATATCTGTTGGAAGTAAAAGACCTTCATACCTCATTTTTTACAGATTCCGGTGAAGTAAAGGCGGTAAACGGAGTATCCTTTACGCTGAAGCCGGGAGAGATCATGGGAATTGTAGGCGAGTCAGGATCCGGAAAGAGCGTGACGGCGTATTCAATCATGCGGATTCTGGCAGATACCGGAAGAATTACCGGTGGACAGGTGTTATACAGAGGAGAAGATCTGGCGACCTATGACAATAAAAAAATGGCAGGCTTTCGTGGAAAATGCTGTAGTATCATTTTCCAGGACCCGATGACGAGCCTGAATCCGGTTTTTACAGTCGGAAGTCAGATCATGGAGGCGATCCGTCTTCATACAAATAAATCAAAAGCAGAAGTAAAAGCGAGAGCAATTGAGATGCTGGAGCTGGTCGGTGTCAACGAGCCGGCAAAGCGTATTAACCAGTATCCGCATGAGCTTTCAGGAGGTATGCGTCAACGTGTCATGATCGCAATGGCACTTGCCTGTGAGCCGGATATCCTGATTGCAGATGAGCCGACGACAGCGCTTGACGTGACGATCCAGGCACAGATCCTGGAACTGATGCAGGATCTGCAGAAGCGCCTTGGTATGGCGATCATCATGGTTACCCATGACCTTGGAGTTATCGCAGACATGTGTGACAAGATCGTGGTAATGTATGGCGGAAGTATCTGTGAGCGCGGTACGGCAGATGATATTTTCTATGATGCAAGACATGAGTATACGAAGGGACTGCTGCGTTCTATTCCAAACGTAAACAACAGCAAGGAGCGTCTGATCCCGATCAGCGGTACGCCGATCAATCTTCTGAACATGCCAAAGGGCTGTGCATTCTGCAGCCGCTGTGACAAGGCAATGAAGATCTGTCTGGAGCAGAAGCCGCAGGAGGTATCCATCAGTGAAACGCATCAGGCAGCCTGCTGGATGAATATTAAAAAAATGATGGAAGAACAGGCAGGAGGTGCGAACGCATGAGCAGCGAATATCTCGTAGAGGTCAAAGATCTGAAGCAGCACTTCCCGATCAAGACCGGATTTATGAAAACAACATACCTGAAAGCAGTAGATGGTGTTTCTTTTGCAATAAAGCCGGGAGAGACACTCGGACTTGTCGGAGAGAGCGGATGTGGTAAGACGACCGTTGGACGAACGCTCTTAAGGTTATATGAGCCGACCAGTGGTCAGGTACTTTTTAACGGAGAAGAAGTAACTGATAAAAATATCACTGCGTTGCGCAAGAAGATGCAGATGGTATTCCAGGATCCGTATTCTTCCCTGGATCCACGTATGACAGTCGAGGATATCATCGGAGAGCCTCTGGATGTACATAAGCTTTACACATCCAAAGCAGAGCGTCGTGACAAGATCCTGAATCTGATGGAGCTGGTCGGACTGAATGCAGAGCATGCGACCCGTTATGCGCATGAGTTTTCCGGCGGACAGCGTCAGCGTATCGGTATCGCACGTGCACTTGCCGTGGATCCGAAGTTTATCGTCTGTGATGAGCCGGTATCTGCGCTTGATGTATCCATTCAGGCGCAGGTGGTTAATATGTTTGAAGACCTGCAGGAAAAGCTTGGTGTGGCATATCTGTTTATTGCGCATGACCTGCTGATCGTACGCCATATTTCTGACCGCATCGCCGTTATGTATCTCGGCAAGATCGTTGAGATCGCAGATGCGGATGAATTAAGCGATCACCCACAGCATCCGTATACGACATCGCTTCTCTCAGCTGTGCCGATTCCGGATCCGAAGATCACGAGACAGAGAAAGCGTATTATTCTTGAGGGAGACGTACCGAGCCCGATGAATATGCCAACCGGATGTGCATTCCGTTCCCGTTGCCGTTATGCGACAGAGAAGTGTGCAAAAGAATGCCCGAAATTGGAAGACAGAGGAAACGGACACTTTGTTGCATGTTGGAACAAATGATGGTATAATGTAGAAGTTTTAAGGGATTACCCCTTTAAACTGATAAAACATCAGCGCAGAAAACCTGCCTGTTGTAAAAATTATAACTGTGAAGAGTCTGATTGTTTTACAAATTTCAGATGGCTCTGGGCGGTTACAACAAATTAAATGGAGGTAAGAATTATGAAGAGAAAAACACTCATGGCGATCACGCTTGCTACAGTGACAGCAATCGCACCGGCATCCGCTGCATTTGCAGAAGAAGCTACGGAAGCTGCGACAGAAGCTGCAACAGAAGCCGCTACGGAAGCTGCAACAGAAGCCGCTACGGAAGCCGCTACTGAGGCTGCTACAGAGGCAGCTACTGAGGCTGCTACAGAGGCAGCAGCAGAAGGTGAGACAGAAGCAGCTGCTGAGGTAGCAGACGGAGATGTTGCTCCGATCGAGGGCGCAGACGTTGCACACAAATCTTCAGAAGCAGCACCTGACTGGCAGGCGTACAACAACCTGATTGCGCAGATTAAGACTACGACAGATATGGCTGAGCGTGAAGCAATGATGCATCAGGCAGAGGATATGCTGATGGAAACCGGAGCAATTGTTCCGCTTTACTATTATAATGATATTTATCTTCAGAAGGAAAATGTAACCGGTATCTACTGCAATAATTACGGATTCAAATATTTCCAGTTTGCAGATGCAGGCGATGCTACGACACTTCGTCTGAATCTGGCAAGTGAGCCGGATAAGCTTGACCCGGCACTGAACTCTACCGTTGATGGTGCCTGCCTTGCAGTAAACAGCTTTGACGGACTTTGCACCTACGATGAGAACGGTGAGATCGCAATGGATTTTGCTGAGAGCTATGAAGCAAGCGAAGATGGTCTGACCTACACCTTTACATTAAGAGATGGCCTGAAGTGGAGCGATGGCACAGATCTGAACGCAAATGATTTTGTTTATTCCTGGAATCGTGCTGCAAGTGCAGAGACAGGTGCTGACTACGCATACATGTTTGACCCGATCGCAAGAAAAGACGATGGAACACTGGATGTAACTGCAAGTGAGGATGGAAAGACCCTTACCATCAATCTTGTGTCTCCGTGTGCATACTTCCTTGACCTTTGCGCATTCCCGGCATTCTACGCAGTTCCGCAGGCAAGCGTTGAGGCTGCTGACGGATGGCAGGATAACCCGGGCGCATGGTGCCAGGAAGCAGGATTTGTATCCAGCGGTGCTTACACACTTGAGAGCTGGACACATAACGAGAGCATGGTATACGTAAAGAACCCGAACTACTATCGTGCAGATGAAGTTAAGATCGAGCGTCTTGAGTTCATGCTGAGTGCGGATGATACTGCGATTTATGCCGCATACAATGCAGGCGACCTTGATTTCGCAGATACTGTTCCGACGGATGAAATCCAGAGCCTTCTGGACAATCCGGAATTCCATATCATTGATAACCTTGGTACCTACTATGTAGCGTTCAACGTAAACAGTGATCTGTTTGCAGGCAAGACTCCGGAGCAGGCATCTGCAATGAGACGTGGTCTCAGCCTTCTGATCGACCGTGATTATATCGTAGAGAACATTGGCCAGACAGGTCAGCAGCTTGCAAATACCTTTGTTCCGGCAGGTATGGCAGATGGCAATGGCGGTGAGTTCCGTCAGAACGATGATGCTTACACCTATCCGAATGCAGATGCAGTTGGATATTATGATCCGTCCTATGAAGCATACGATGACAACCTGGCAGAGGCAATTGAGCTTCTGAAAGAGGCAGGCTATGAGTTCGTTGATGATGGAAACGGAAATGAAGTACTTTCTGATGCAACTCCGATCGATATCACCTACATCACAAATGACGGAAGTGCACACGTTGCAGTCGCAGAGGCTATGCAGCAGGATTTTGCAGCAATCGGTGCAAATCTGACCATCGAGACAAATGAGTGGAATGTATTCCTGAACGAGCGTAAAGCTGGTAACTTTGATATGTCCCGTAACGGCTGGCTGGCTGACTTCAACGATCCGATCAACATGCTTGAGATGTGGACAACAGACAGCGGAAACAACGACGTACAGTTTGGTAGATAATTAAGGGCGAAAGAACCTGATTCCGTTCCGTTAATGAGCGGAAAAGAGAAGGGCGGCATGCTTAGGCGTGCCGCCCTTTTTGTCGTGGTGTGCCTGGCGGTGTATGTTTCTAACGGGTTAAAGTTCCCGAATCCGCCAGGTAGTGGGAAGGATATAGCCGAAAGCAAGGGTGTTCATCGTGAGATGGAATCTGAAGGAAGCTGGATGGAGAACAGTAACCCTTTAGAGGAAAAAGAAGAAAATTAATTTCACGGAAGCCGGTTTGCGTGATATAATAATTATTGCTGGGTTTATACAGCTATCTGGTATAAAGAAATACAGCAAAAAGATATTTTCACAGACGGTAAGGAAAGCCAGAGCCTGTGCGGCTGACCGGAAAGCCAGAAGCTGTGAAAATATGGATTGTGGGGAAACAAAGGAGTATAATTATGACAACAGTAAAAGAAAGAATTGCAGCACTTCGTGCGTGCATGAAAGAAAAAGGAATCAATGCCTACCTGATTCCGACGGATGATTACCATGCATCCGAATACGTAGGAGAATTTTTCAAATGCCGTGCCTATATGACCGGTTTTACCGGTTCAGCAGGAACCGCGGTGATTACACAGAACATGGCGGGCATGTGGACGGATGCACGTTATTTTATTCAGGCGGAGCGTCAGATGGGAGAGAATGTGACGTTGTTTAAAATGCGTGAGCCGGGTGTTCCAACGGTAGAGGAATTCCTGAAAGATACATTAAAGGAAGGTGACTGCCTAGGCTTTGACGGAAGATGTGTAGGGGCATCTGAGGCGGAAAAGCTGGTAAAGGAGCTTGGTGAAAAGGGCGTGCGCGTGGATAGTGGTGAAGATCTGGTCGGCGAGATCTGGACAGACCGTCCGGCGCTTTCCTGTGAACCGGCCTGGGAGCTTGACCTGAAATGGGCAGGAAAATCTAGAGAGGATAAGATTGCTGAAATCCGGAAAGAGATGGCAGAAAAAGGTGCAGATCTGTTTTTACTGACAAAGCTGGAGGATATTGCATGGTTGTTAAATATTCGCGGAAATGATATCCATACGGTTCCGGTGGTACTTTCTTATCTGATGATGAGTCAGGATGAAGTCAGATTATATGCAAATGAAACTGTATTTTCAGATGATCTAAAAGAAAAGCTGGCAAAAGCAGGTGTGACGATTCATCCGTACAACGCGGTCTATGAAGAAGCGGCACAGATTCCGGCAGGCAAAAAGGTGCTGGTGGACAAAGGAAAAGCAAACTATCTCCTGGTGGCACGGATTCCGGAGAACGTCACGGTACTTAATGAGGGCAATCTGACACTTCTTCCAAAGGCGATCAAGAATCCGGTTGAGGTGGAAAATGAAAAGATTGCGCACATCAAGGATGGTGTGGCAGTTACAAAATTTATTTACTGGCTGAAGAAAAATGTCGGTAAAGAGAAGATTACAGAGTGCTCAGCAGCGGATTATCTGAACCATCTGCGGGCAGAGCAGGAGCATTTTGTCGACAACAGCTTTGATCCGATCGTTTCCTACGGAGAGCATGCAGCGATGAACCATTATTCTCCGACTCCGGAGACCGATGTGGAAGTCGAGCCGCACGGACTGCTGCTTGCCGATACGGGCGGACATTACCTGGAAGGTTCGACCGACATCACGCGTACCGTTGCTATGGGTGAGATCACAGACGATGAACGAGCTCATTTTACGGCAGTGCTTCGCGGCCACTTAAATCTTGCAAATGCAAAATTCCTTTACGGATGTACAGGCATCAACCTTGATTATCTGGCGCGTCAGCCACTGTGGGAGCGCGGAGAGGATTTCAAGCACGGCACGGGACACGGTGTTGGCTACTGCCTCAGTGTTCATGAATCGCCGAACGGCTTCCGCTGGAGACGGCTTCCGGACCGTAACGAGGATGCGGTTCTTGAAGAGGGCATGATTACCTCCAACGAGCCGGGGTACTACGTGGAGGGTGGCTACGGTATCCGGCATGAGAACATGATCGTCTGCAAAAAGGCAGAGAAAAACGAATACGGTCAGTTTATGTGCTTCGAAAATCTGACGATGGTGCCGTTTGATCTGGATGCGATCGATCCGGATCAGATGACAGTAAAAGAAAAGCAGCTGCTGAACGATTACCATAAAGAAGTATACGAAAAGATTGCACCGTATCTGACGGAAGAAGAGCATGCGTGGCTGAAAGAAGCAACGAGAGAGATCTATAGCAATCCTCTAAAATAATGCATCTTAATCCAGCCCATCAGAGTGTGAAATCCTGCGTCAGATATCTTTGCCGTGCGTCAGCACGCCTGCAGATATCTTCCTTGTCTTTCGCACTCTGCTGAACTGCCTTAAATGCATTATTTACGAGGATCGCTATAAGTTTCAGTCATGAAAGAAAGGCGCAGAGCAGAACCTTGAAGATTCACTCTGTGCCTTTTTTCATGCGAAAAATTTACCGATTCTTATTATAAATAATCATCAGCCCCTTCAGCAGCAGCTGATCGTCAATGATGATCTTCCGTTTGCAGTACGGAATAATGACCTTTGCCAGCCCACCGGTGGAGATCACGGTACACTGCTCACCGATCTCTTCCTCGATTTTCTCGACAACACCGTCGATGCTGGATGCGTTGCTGTAAATAATACCGCTGCGCATGCAGTCGATTGTGTTGGAACCAATCACGCGTTTGGGCGGATCAAGACTGATTTTCGGCAGCTGGGAGGTTCGTGTAGTCAGGGAATCCAGAGAAACACGAAGTCCGGGAATAATCATACCACCGAGAAAATTTTTGTTGCCGTCTATTGCAGAAATTGTAGTGGCGGTGCCCATGTCGATGATGATGAGCGGGCACGGATATTCGTGGATCGCAGCAACCGCATCAGCTACGCGGTCACTTCCAAGCTGCGCCGGATTGTCAAGCTTGATCTTAAGTCCGGTGCGGATGCCAGGACCGACCACCATGACCGGTTTTCCGGTCAGACGTGTCATTGCCGCCTGAACGGTGTGAGTGACAGAAGGTACGACAGAGGAAATGATGCCGCCCTCAAATGCACGGTGGCTTAAGTTGTTCAGCTCCAGAATATTTTTGATGAGAATTGTATATTCCAGTTCAGTGGAATTTTGATTGGTCGAAAGCCGCTCAATAAAAAGTATTTGATCATTTTCAAAACAGCCAAGTACAATGTTGGAATTTCCAATGTCTACCGCAAGAATCATGTGTTACCTCCTGAAAATGAATACTGAAAATGTAGGGTCAGGCTACGTTTGCGCGTTTAACAGCTGGTACAAAGTGAGCTTTGTAGAGCGCCAGTCCGACAGCCCCTGTAATAATTGTAGAAGAAACCATTTCGCAGACTGCGTTGATTCCAACGAAACCGCAGATGAACGCGATGACATTTTTTCCGCCCATCAGCGTCTGCATGTATTCGGTGTTGCCAAAGAGCAGTACCAGAAGTGACATAAACAGCGCCGTATTTAAAAATGCGGAGCAAAAGCCTGTCACAAAGCAGGCGGTCGGTGTATTGGATACCTTGCGCATACCGCGGAAGATGTAGCCAAGCAGCAGACCGTCAATCATACGCGGCACAAAACGCTGGATGAAAGCAAGCACCGGATTGATGCCGAATAAAACAGCTCCCATGGCGCTTGTTCCGCCGACGCCGATGCACTGCAGAAAGCTGGTCAGGCCAAATACAGACCCGACGATTGCGCCGCCGACCGGTCCGAGTGTGATTGCAGCCACAGCGACCGGAATCACATTGAAGGTGATGGCAAGCGGTCCGATATTCAGATATCCGAGCGGGGTATAAGCCATGAGAAGAAGAATTGCGGTCATCAGGCCGAGAAGTACGAGTTGCGAAGTGTTGAATTTTTTGTTCATGATAAGATCCTCCTTGTTATCATTCCCATTCAGAGTCCGTATGCGTTCGTCAGTCCATTCGTCCAGGTATCATCCATCCGGTATGATCCGCAAGCAGTGTGACAAAAAAACTGAGTGCATCCGTATCAAACAGGGATACAATACAATTACAGGCAAGAGTATACCATTTTCGCGTCGGAAGCACAAGAAAAAAAGAGATGTTTTGAAAACAATACAAACAGAAAAGCAGATACCTTGGAGATTGTCAAAAAAAGTTTCCTATGCTAAACTGTATGACGAGTAGCTGGAAGGAGAATATGAGAATATGTTGAATAAAAGGTTTTCTTTTTCCAACATAATTTTGTATAGATAGCTGCAGAGGATGATGGCCTGATTGGATCGTAAGCGAGGAAGCCTCACTGAGATAATGGTTATAAGCAGGCAGCGATGCGATTTGCAAATAGCTTCATTGTCTGCAGTGTAAAACTATATTGTGTTTTGCAGGTATTGCGGAGTATAAAAAGAAAAGAGGAACACTATGCTGAGTGGAAAGACAGTAATTTTAGGAGTGACCGGGAGCATTGCTGCTTATAAGGCGGCAAATCTGGCAAGCATGCTCAGAAAACAGCATGCCGATGTACAGGTAATCATGACGAAAAATGCAACAGAGTTTATTAATCCGATCACGTTCGAGACACTGACGGGAAAGAAATGTCTGGTCGATACGTTTGACCGGAATTTTCAATATGAGGTGGAGCACGTGGAGCTGGCAAAACGGGCAGATCTGGCGATTGTGGCGCCAGCGAGCGCAAATGTGATTGCAAAGCTGGCTCATGGAATTGCGGACGATATGCTCACGACGACGCTGCTTGCGTGTACGTGTCCGAAGCTGGTAGCCCCGGCGATGAATACGCGGATGTACCAGAATCCGATCACGCAGGACAATCTGGCAACACTGCGCCATTATGGCTTTCAGGTGATCGAACCGGCGAGCGGCCATCTGGCCTGTGGCGATACGGGAGCAGGAAAGCTTCCGCCGGAATCGCTTTTGCTGGAGCATATTTTGGACGAGATCGCCTTTGAGAAGGATATGAAAGGCATCCACGTGCTGGTGACTGCAGGACCGACGATGGAAGCGATCGACCCGGTACGCTTTATCTCGAATCATTCCACCGGAAAAATGGGCTATGCGCTTGCAAGAGTGTGCCGCCGCCGTGGCGCAAAAGTGACACTTGTCTCAGGAAAGACAAATCTGGAACCGCCATACGGTGTGGAATTCGTACCGGTCAAAAGCGCGGAGGATATGTTTGAGGCGGTGACGACACGGGCAGCGCAGCAGGATATCATTATTAAAGCGGCTGCTGTGGCAGATTACCGTCCGGCGCAGGTAGCAGAGAACAAGATTCACAAAAGTGACGATGACATGAGTATCCATCTGGAGCGCACAAAGGATATTCTGGCATGGCTCGGAACGCATCGCCGTGAGGGGCAGGTGCTGTGCGGCTTTGCGATGGAGACGGAGCACATGGTGGAGCATGCGCAGGAGAAGCTGACCCGCAAACACGTAGATATGATCGCCGCAAACAATGTAAAAGTAGCCGGAGCAGGATTCGGAACGGATACGAATGTGGTGACGTTGATTACGGCAGAAGGCGTACGGGAGCTTGAGATGATGAGCAAGGAAGAGGTATCTGTGGCGCTGGTTGATGAGGCGCTGCGGATCGGAAACTTCAACAAAGCGGAATGAGAATGTCCGTTTTGTGGGTTAGTTATGAAAATGGAAAAGGAGCGGCCATGAAAAAAAGCTACGAGACAATCTGGGAAATTTTCAACAAATGCCCGAACAATCAGATGCGGGATGTGTTTATCGATGAGATTGAGACGGATGATACGGATGAATTTATCCGCCGCAAGTTTCAGGATAAAAATGCGACATGGGAGAAAAGCGAGCTGGAGGATGGGACGATCATTTATGATATCAACGCATCGGGAATTCTGCAGCGGTATTCATTCACGGAAATATAAGTGTGAATAAGCATTCTATTACTATCTTTGCGGATAAGAAAGATAGAAAAAAGCAGATACTCGGTTATGAGCAAATAGCGAAAGTGGATTGCGAATATCCGCTTGACTGTACGCGGGAGGAATTTATGGAAATAATCATAGAAGCACTGGAGGAACAGGGCGTTTCAGCAAATCTTTTAAAGGAAATAGCTGCTTTCCGGGCACATTATCCGGTGGAGGAAGCTTTGCAAAACAGAGTCACTGCCCCGGACATGCCTTATTATGGAAGAGAAACATTTGAGATGGCGGCCTACGCGCTACTGCAGGGCGAGAATATCCTGCTGACCGGCTCGAAGGCGACCGGAAAAAATATTCTGGCGGAAAATCTTGCATGGGTGTTCGGCAGACCGTCCTACAACATGTCCTTTCATGTCAACATGGACAGCAGCGCGCTTGTGGGCGCAGATACATTTCGCGGCGGTGAAGTGCAGCTGCGGCCGGGTCCTGTGTATCAGTGCGCGGTAAACGGCGGTTTTGGAATCTTTGACGAGATCAATATGGCAAAGAATGACGCGGTTTCGGTGCTTCACGCGACGCTCGACTATCGGCGGATTATGGATGTACCGGGATACGATAAGATACATTTGCATGATGCGACGCGCTTTATCGGCACGATGAATTATGGCTATGCCGGTACTCGTGAGTTAAATGAAGCGCTGGTATCCCGCTTCCTTGTGATCGAGATGCCGACTGTGACGGAAGAATCGCTGACCTACATTTTAAAACGGATGTTCCCGGATTTCAAAGCAGAAGGTCTTTCACAGATCTGCGGTCTGTTTCTTGATCTGCAGCTGAAGGCGGACAACAATGAGATTTCCACCAAACCGCTGGATCTTAGAGGTCTTATCGGTGCCTTGAAGACGGTGCATGCAGGACTTTCTCCACGTGCAGCACTTCGGATGGGAATTGTAAATAAGAGCTTCGATTTATTTGAGCGAGAGATTGTGGAGGATATTGTGATGACACGGATTCCGGAAGAGTGGACGGCTGCAGCGTTGTTTTGAACGCAGATTGTTGGAATGATTTTTCAGACATGCTCTGATATCTGCTTTATGAGAAAGAGAAAGGAAATAATATGCTGACAGCAACAGATGAATTTGAATTTCAGGCAGAAGCAGAAAACCGGATTCGGAACCTGATGTGGACAGTGAGCGGGGATTATGCGCTTGATACGAAGGTAGATACGGAGAGTTATTTCAGGTCAAAGTATATTTGCCTTTATGATGCTGTAAAGCAGGGGGCATTTGCCCGCTTTTTTGATAAAAATGAATTTGGCATGTATCTTGTGAAAAAGGTGTACTG
Organism: Lachnospiraceae bacterium; assembly: GCA_902363665.1. Taxonomy (GTDB): domain Bacteria; phylum Bacillota; class Clostridia; order Lachnospirales; family Lachnospiraceae; genus Choladousia. The sequence goes on from CABJAW010000004.1 coordinate 150,539, forward strand.
CGGCGCACAGGAGCAGCCACTGACGGAGCTGGCACAGCTGTGTGTGGACGCGGCTGTCTATAAGAAGGCAGCGAAGGAGCGGCCGGGCGTCGTTTCCCTGCGCAAAAAAGCGTTTGAGGATGTGCTTGAACTTTCTTTCGAGCGCATGAGTAAAAGTCTGGTGGGCCGATTGAAGATTGCGCTGATGCGCGGATATCTGGACGGCCGCTGGGAATGTGAGAAAAAGCTGATGCAGGGAATTGAAAAAATCCGAGGACTTGAGCATGCTCAGACGACGGCGGAGCTGATTGAGGCGGTGGACGCACTTTATAATACGCTGCTGGATCAGAGCTTTGAGAAAAAGCACGGGGCATTAAGTGAGGTGCTTGACACAACGCTGGAAGATTTGCAGGAGTTCGACTGGAGAGAGTATCTGGAGGAAGAAAGCCTGGAGGATTTTCTGGAGGAATATCTCAAGCGTTTAAACAGCCGTATCGTCAGTCTGGACGAGATGGAAGACGAGGAAGAGAAGGAGAAAACGCAGGGCAGAAGGCGAGTGGTCGTGATCGATGAGAAAGCTGCTGCAAAAATGTATTCCTATATAGAATTGAATTATGGGAAAACGTATTTGAATGATCGGGAACAAAAGAGTATGTGCAAACGTCTCTGCCGCGGTGCACACGCAGACTGCAGTCTGTATTTTACAGACGGGATTCTGAAAAATCCAGTCCTCAGCAATGCACAGTATGTCAACGCGAAACGCCATAGTGAGAAGAACCGGGTGATGTACCGTAACAATAAAAATATGATAAAACGGAGCGTGGAACAGCTGAGTGCCGAGCTGATGCGTGCGCTTCGCATCCGAAAGGAAGAGGAGCAGTATACGGCGCGTACCGGCAGCATCGTACCATCAAGACTGTGGAAGATCGGACGGATGGAAGATCCGGGGGCACTTTTCGAAAAGACTGTGCGGCGGTACAGCGGTGAATTCGTGGTGGATATCCTGATGGATGCAAGCGGTTCGCAGCGTGACCGACAGGGACAGGTGGCGCTTCAGGCGTACATCATCAGTGAGGCACTTTCGATCTGTGAGGTGCCGCACCGCATTATGAGCTTTTGCAGCTTCTGGGATTATACAATCCTTCAGCGCTTCCGAGAGTACGATGCACCTCGCACAGAAAATCAGCGGATCCTGGATTACACGACTTCAGCAAACAACAGGGACGGACTGGCGATCCGTGCCGCAGGAGATGGCCTGCTTGCGAGATCGGAGGAGGGGAAAATTCTGATTGTGCTCAGTGACGGAAGACCGAATGATATCATTGTAAATCGGCCGAACAGCCGCAATCCGCAGCCATACTATGGAGAATATGCAGTAAAGGATACCGCACATGAGGTGCGCAAGCTGCGTCAGTTGGGGGTATTTGTACTGGGAGTATTTGCAGGAAAGGAAAAGGATCTGGCGGCGGAGAAAAAAATCTTCGGAAAAGATTTTGCATATATCCGGACCATTGAAAACTTTTCAAGTGTGACGGGGCGATATCTGAGGAAGCTTCTGGAGGAAGCATAAAAAATGTAGGCATTTTACGTCTGCTTTATGAACGCGGATCGCAAAGCGACTGCGTTCATGAGTAAGTAGCGAAGCGGATTGCGAATGTCCGCTTTACATTTTACCTGGCTCTGAGCAGTAACAAAATGAGAAAGAATCCTCAAAAGACTTGCGCAGTACACATATTTGGATTACAATGAAAAAAGTGTGTAAAAAAGGAGGTGCCTGAAAATGGCAGAAAAGGAATGCAGCAGCGCGTCCTGTTCAAAGGAGAGCTGTGAGGGATGTCCGAGCGCCAAAAAGGAGCAGAAGCGTTTCGCAGTGGATATGAACGTATATTCTGATGTGAAACATGTGATTGGAATCGTGAGTGGTAAGGGCGGCGTCGGAAAATCGATGGTGACCGCATCGCTGGCAAATCTTCTTGCGTCTAAGGGATATCGTGTGGGAATCATGGATGCAGATATCACGGGACCGTCCATCCCACGGATGTATGGGCTGAAAGGGCCGGCACAGGCGGATGACAATGGAATTCTTCCGGTATTGACGGACAACGATATCAAGGTTATGTCGATCAACCTTCTGATGCCGGATCCGGAGGCTCCGGTTGTCTGGAGAGGACCGATACTGGCAAATATGGTAAAGCAGTTCTGGTCAGATGTGATCTGGGGAGAACTGGATTACCTGCTGGTGGACATGCCGCCAGGAACCGGTGATGTGCCGCTTACGGTATTTCAGTCTTTACCGGTTGATGGAATTCTGATCGTGACCTCACCGCAGGAGCTGGTACAGATGATCGTCAAGAAAGCCTACAATATGGCTAAAATGATGAACATCCCGATCCTTGGTGTGGTAGAGAACTACAGCTATCTCAAATGTCCGGACTGCGGAAAGGAAATTCCGGTGTTCGGAAAGAGCAAGGTAGACGCGGCTGCAAAGGAGCTTGGACTTCTGGTTGCCGGCAAGCTGCCGATCGATCCGAAGCTGACCGAGCTTTCTGACGAAGGAGAATTTGCGAAAGCAGAAAATCCGTATCTTGAGCCGGCAGCGGCAGCAGTGGCAGTGCTGGATGTAAAACACTAGAAACGAAAGATTTTGGAGCCGCTTAGATAATGCAATGCATTTTTGAGCCGCGGAGCACCCGTCGGCTGAAATTTTGAACGCAAAAGTGTTTTGTGATAAATGCTTTAAACAAAGGCTGCACTGTAAAATGTGTTTCGGAATTTCAGCGGCTTCAGGCAGGATAAGAAGGAGAGAGAAATGAATAAAACAACGAGCAGAAAACTGATTCTCGGTATTCAGCATGTTCTGGCCATGTTTGGTGCGACTGTGCTTGTACCGGCACTGACCGGACTGAATACCTCGATCACGCTGATTTGTGCAGGACTTGGAACGCTTCTGTTCCATCTTGTGACAAAGCGGAAGGTACCGGTTTTCCTTGGTTCCAGCTTCGCATTTATGGGTGGAATCATGGCAGTTATCGGAGATTCCAGAGCAGGTGATCCAGATTTCCTGGAAAAGCTTGCGTCATTAAAGGGTGCACTGATCATCGCAGGCCTGGTTTATGCAGTGTTTGCGCTGATCATCAAGCTGGTTGGCTATGAGAAGGTCAACAAGGTGCTTCCACCAATCGTTACCGGACCGGTCATTATCGTCATCGGACTGAGACTGAGCTCCTCTGCAATCAACAATGCGTTTTATGTAAATGGAGATTTCAATCTCAAAGCAGTAGTTGTTACCATATGCGTACTTGCTACCGTGGTAGCGGTATCGATTTTTGCAAAAGGTATTTTTAATCTGATGCCGATTCTTTTTGCAATCATTGTCGGATATCTTGTCAGCTATTTCATGGGATTTTGTGATTTTGAAGCAGTAAAGACAGCACATTTCTTCTCCTTCATGGATACAAGCATTCGTGATCAGCTGCTGTGCGTACCGACATTTAAGGCACATGCGATCCTGTCGGTTGCTCCGATCGCACTTGTTACGATGGTAGAGCATGTTGGTGATATCACAACGAACAGTGCAGTTACCGGTCAGAACTTTATGGTAGACCCTGGTATTCACCGTACCCTGCTTGGAGACGGACTTGCTACTGCACTTGCGGGTCTCCTTGGAGGACCGGCAAACACGACTTACGGAGAGAACACCGGCGTGCTAGCAGTGACAAAGAATTATGATCCGTCCATCATCCGCATCGCAGCAGTATTTGCAATTCTGCTCGGTATTTTCGGAAAGGTCGGTGCCGTAATTACAAGTATTCCGGGACCGGTAATCGGAGGTATCTCGATTGTGCTTTACGGAATGATCTCATCTGTCGGTGTCCGCATTATTGTAAATGAGCGTCTGAACTTTGGCAACAGCCGCAACCTGATGATCGCGGCAATCATCCTCGTGCTTGGTATCGGATGTGACAGCATCCCGATCACCGGAACGGTATCAATTTCCGGACTGGCACTTTCTGCTGTAGTGGGAATCGTTATGGCACAGATCCTGCCGGAGAGCGAAGATTCTGTTCTGAAGGACTGATAAGCGGAATAAAACGCAAAGCAGATAATAATTCTTTGCTTTGATAAAGTAACAGAAATTGGAATAAGAAAGAAAAAAAAGGCAACACTCCGGATATGGAGGGTTGCTTTTTATGTTGGAGAAAAGAGTATGTGATCAGAAAGAATCAGAGTATGAGCAAAAAAAAGACGGAGTGTTAGAAAGAAAATATAATGATGGAAGAAGCGGAGATATGGGCAGGAGAAAAAATACAGAAATGAAGTATGTGGAAACTTTAAAAAAAACTGTCCTTATTTTTGGCTGTGCATTGTTTGTAAATATCCTCTTCTGGAGCGGTCAGCGCATGCTCCTCCAGCGCGGCATCGCAGAAGAAGTGCTGCGTTTTCATGTATTGGCGAACAGTGACAGTGCGGCAGATCAGGCGGTGAAACTGGAGGTGCGTGATGCGGTGCTCGCCTGGCTGGAAGAGGCGCAGATCGAGAGGAGTGTGACTCAGGGAAAGAAAGAAACAGCAAATACCGGAACAGAAAATGATTCCTCTTTCATGAGTGGTTTAGAATCAGAAAAAAACACAAAAGAAAAAGAGGAAGAATTCCTCCGTGCCCATCTGACTGAGCTTGAGGCAGTCGCAAACAATGTCCTTGCATCAAAAGGTCAGTCCTATCAGGCGCACGCTGAACTTACTACCTGCTATTTTCCTGAGCGCACGTACGGCGCATGTACCTTTCCGTCCGGCTGGTATGAGGCCTTTCGTATTAAGCTTGGCAAAGCAAAAGGACACAACTGGTGGTGTGTCCTTTATCCCCGTCTGTGTTTTACAGACAGCCTTCATGCAGTTGTAAAGGAAGAGGAAATGCAGCAGCTCTCAGATGTCCTCACCGAAGCAGAATACGACAGTCTGCTGCATGAACCTTCCAAATGGAAATTTACATTTCGCTGGTTTTAAGCATTCTTCTTTTTGATCATTGCACGCTTGCGCATGGTCGGATCAAGGATCTTCTTGCGGATACGCAGGCTTTTCGGAGTTACCTCAAGCAGCTCGTCCGTATCGATGAACTCAAGTGCCTGCTCCAGGCTGAGCACCTTCGGCGGCGTCAGCTTCAGCGCATCGTCCGATCCGGAAGCACGCGTGTTCGTCAGATGCTTCGTTTTGCAGACATTCAGCTCGATGTCCTCCGGCTTTGCGCTCTGTCCGATGATCATACCGGAGTAAACCTTCTCACCCGGTTTGATAAAGAGCGTACCACGGTCCTGTGCGTTGAACAGTCCGTAGGCAACGGCTTCACCGGATTCAAACGCGATCAGGGAACCCTGGCTGCGGTACTGCAGGTCTCCCTTGTACGGGCCGTAGCCGTCAAATACGGCATTCATGATACCATTTCCCTTTGTATCAGTCATGAAATCGCCGCGGTATCCGATCAGTCCACGTGACGGGATGGAGAACTCCAGTCTCGTGTAGCCGCCCTGGCCGGTGCCCATGCCCTGCAGCTCACCTTTTCTCAGGCTCAGCTTCTGGATAACCGTGCCGGCGAATTCTTCCGGAACATCGACGTAGACAAGCTCCATCGGCTCCAGCTTTTTGCCGCGCTCATCCGTCTTATAAATAACTTCCGCCTTGCTGACTGCAAATTCATAGCCCTCACGGCGCATTGTTTCGATCAGGATGGACAGATGCAGCTCACCGCGGCCGGAAACCTTGAACGTATCGGTATCGTCCGTATCCTCCACGCGCAGGCTGACATCTGTATTCAGCTCACGGAACAGACGGGCACGCAGGTGGCGGGAGGTGACGAATTTACCTTCCTGGCCGGCAAGCGGGCTGTCATTTACGATGAAGTTCATGGAAATCGTCGGCTCGGAAATTTTCTGGAACGGGATCGGATCCGGTGTGTCGACCGCGCAGATCGTATCACCGACGTGAAGCTCCGCGATGCCGGAAAGTGCGACGATGGAACCGACCGTTGCAGAGGAAACCTCAACCTTATTCAGACCGTCAAACTCATACAGCTTGCTGATCTTAACCTTGTATTTTTTATCCGGATCATGGTGGTTGACAACGACAACGTCCTGGTTGACAGAAAGTGTACCGCGGTCTACCTTGCCGACACCGATACGTCCGACATACTCATTGTAATCAATTGTACTGATCAGCATCTGGGTCGGACCATTTTCGTCGCCTTCCGGAGCCGGGATATAATTCAGGATCGTCTCAAAGAGCGGCTCCATATTCTTCGGTTCATCAGCCAGATCACGAACTGCATAACCGCCCTTTGCGGAAGCGAAAATAAACGGGCAGTCCAGCTGCTCATCAGATGCATCAAGATCGAGGAACAGCTCAAGTACTTCGTCGATGACATCGTTCGGACGTGCCTCCGGACGGTCAATTTTGTTGATACATACGATAACCGGAAGATCCAGCTCCAGTGCTTTGCGCAGCACGAACTTTGTCTGCGGCATCGCGCCCTCAAAAGCGTCTACCACGAGGATAACACCGTTTACCATTTTCAGGACACGCTCTACTTCGCCGCCGAAATCAGCATGGCCTGGGGTGTCGATAATATTGATTTTTGTATTCTTATAAAAAACAGCTGTATTTTTGGAAAGAATTGTGATACCGCGCTCACGCTCGAGGTCGTTGGAGTCCATGACACGCTCTGCAACTTCCTGATTGGCACGGAATACACCGCTTTGTTTGAGCAGCTCGTCGACCAGCGTTGTTTTACCATGGTCTACGTGCGCTATGATCGCTATGTTTCTGACGTCTTCTCTTTTCATATAGCACTCTCTCTCTACCTATTATTAATGATTCTTATTAATGATTCAAAACTACCCGGTACAGTTTAGCACAATTTTGGCAGATTACAAGTGGAAAGAGCAAAAAACGGGATTTTTTACAAAGAACCGTTCTAAAATCCGGCTTCAGAGAATAAACATATCTATACAGAGGCAGCGATGGGGAAGCAAAACGCTGCCGGATGGAGAAAAATACGAGAAGAGATGCTTCGGTGGAAGAAGGGAGAACAATCGTTATGACAGATAAGATCATTGAAAACAATCAGGTATCCATCATGGGGAAGATCATTTCCGGTTTTACATTCAGCCATGAGGTGTTTGGGGAAGGATTTTACATGATGGATGTGTCCGTGCAGAGGCTGAGCGATTCTTCAGATGTGGTTCCGGTCATGGTTTCGGAGCGGCTGATTGATGTTACGCAGGATTACGATGGGGAGTACATACAGATCTACGGGCAGTTCCGTTCCTACAACAGGCATGAGGAAAAGAAAAACCGGCTGGTACTGTCCGTGTTTGCACGGGAAGTAAATTTTGTAGAAGAGGAAGGAGACAAGGTAAAGAGCAACCAGATTTTTCTCGACGGCTACATCTGCAAGACGCCGGTTTACCGCAGAACACCGCTTGGAAGAGAAATTTCGGATCTGCTGCTTGCAGTCAACAGGCCATATGGCAAGTCGGACTACATTCCGTGTATCTGCTGGGGAAGAAATGCGAGATTTACCGCCGGGTTTGAGGTTGGCGGACACGTGCAGGTCTGGGGGCGCATCCAGAGCCGCGAGTACGTCAAAAAGCTGGATGAGGAGACGACAGAAAAAAGAATTGCGTACGAGGTGTCGGTGAGCAAGCTGGAGCTGATCGAGTGAGCGGAGGTTGCATTCTTCCAGAAGATGTAGTAAAATAGCGATAGCCTAGCCAAAAGGCACGAAAATACAGAAGTATGATGAGGTGAATCATGGGCAGACGATATATACACATTTTCTGCGGAGCGGGAATGGGCAAGACCTCAGCCGCACTCGGAAAAGGCGTCAGGGCAGCCAGCGAAGGAAAAAGCGTGGTCGTGATCCAGTTTCTGAAAGAAAAAAAGACAGAAAATGTAGAGGAGTTTTTTAAACGTCTGGAGCCGGAAATAAGGCTGTTCCGTTTTGAAAAATTCCCGGAAGAATATGAGAGCCTGACCGAAAGGGAGAGGGAAGAAGAAAACTTAAATATAAAGAACGGCCTGAATTTTGCCAGAAAGGTTCTGCAGACGGAGGAATGCGATGTGCTGATTCTCGACGAGATCCTTGGACTTACGGATCGCGGCATCGTCACCGCAGAAGAGCTGAAAAAGCTGATCGATATGGTCGGTGATGAGACGGAGCTGTACCTGACCGGCAACTGCCGCTGTGAAGAATTGTGGCCATATGTGGACGAAGTCACGGAGATGGTTACACCGTTCCGTCAGAGTGAGCAGCAGGAGTAAGAAGATGGCAGCCTGATCTGTTGAAAAGATCGGTTGTGAGAGGAAAAAGCTGTTCAGGGTCAAATAAAATTAAGAAGGAAAACTGCCGGAAATCTGCAAATCAGTGCCGGCAGTTTTTATGTTTATGGTTCGTATGTTGCCTGAACGCAGATAAGCATTCCCCCACTTCAAATGCGCGAAGCGGATTGTGAATGTCCGCTTTATTTATTTTCCATAAGTGAAGCAGCAGGGGGTACTGCCGGGAGAACCATGACTTTTTATATTGGTTACGGGTTGACAACCGTTTGAGGCAGTGGTATAGTGGAGAAAATTAAAATACAACTAAAAAGCACAATGATAGAGGTTGCGTGGTTCATCAGTAGAAAGCAGGATGCGTTCAGGTGCAGGAGACAGCTTTTGAAAGGGAGACACGCCGAAAGGATGCAGGTACCTGGGGCTGTATTTCTTGGGCATAGAGTGAAGAATTCTATGACTGTCATCGAATTTCGATGGAGGGCTATCTTAAAAGAAGATTCTTTGGGACTGCCTGCGGCGGTTCTTTTTTTGTGAGAATACCTATTTAAAACAGGAGGCTAAAACTATGTCAGTATTTAAAGGAGCAGGCGTCGCAATCGTAACGCCGATGTATGAAGATGAAACCGTCAATTACGATAAGCTGGGAGAAATCCTTGATGAGCAGGTGGCACGCGGCACCGACGCGATCATCATCTGCGGCACGACCGGAGAGGCATCCACACTTTCACATGAAGAGCATCTGGATGTGATCCGCTACGCAGTGAAGAAAGTAAATCATCGGATTCCGGTTGTTGCAGGCACCGGCTCCAACTGTACCGAGACAGCGGTCTATCTGTCCCAGGAAGCTGAAAAGGCAGGCGCAGACGCACTTCTCGTTGTGACTCCGTATTACAATAAGGCAACGCAGAACGGACTGAAGCTTCATTTTTCAAAAATCGCAGAGTCTGTAAAGCTTCCGATTATTCTTTACAACGTGCCGAGCCGTACCGGATGCAACCTGCAGCCGGAGACGATCGCATGGCTTGTGGAACATGTGGAGAACATCGTCGGAGTAAAAGAGGCATCCGGCAACATTTCACAGGTTGCAAAGCTGATGAGTCTTGTAAAAGGAAACATTGAGCTGTATTCCGGAAACGATGATCAGATCGTACCGATTCTGTCGCTTGGCGGCAGTGGCGTTATTTCTGTTCTCTCCAATGTAGCGCCGGAGAAGACACATGAGATCGTTGCCTCCTATCTTGAAGGGGATGTAAAGAGAAGCCGTGAACTTCAGCTTGAGGCGATCGATCTGATTGATGCACTGTTCTGCGAGGTCAATCCGATCCCGGTCAAGACCGCGCTGAACCTGCTCGGAAAAGAAGTCGGACCGCTGCGTGCACCGATGTCACCGATGGAGGATGCACATGTGGAGCAGCTGAAGAAAGCGATGCGCGATTATGGCATTGAAGTAAAATAAAGGTAACTGTTCAGAGCCAACCTCCAAAATGCTACGCATTTCGTCGGTGTGGCGTATCCGCCAAATAAAATTTCAAAAACAGACTTAAAAATGTAAACATTTTACGCCTGTTTTATGAAATTTTGCTTGGCTCTGAACAGTAACAAATAAAGTATATCGGTTTTTAGGCCATCAGCTATTTGGTTATGACAATGGATAACGGCGAATAAATGTGTTGACAGAACTGTACAACAAACGGAGGAGACAGACATGGTAAAGATTATACTTTGCGGCTGCGGCGGTCATATGGGACACGTGGTGACTGATATCGTGGCGGCAGATCAGGATACGGAAATTGTGGCAGGCATTGATCTGGCAGGTGCACAGGGACAGGATTATCCGGTATTTACGGATATCGCAGCATGCGATGTACAGGCTGACGCGCTGATCGATTTTTCCTCACCGAAGGCGCTGGACGGAATTCTGGATTATTGTGTGAAGAATAACGTGCCGGCAATCCTGTGCACGACAGGCTACACACAGGAGCAGATGGATCAGATCCATGAGGCAGGCAAAAAAGTGGCAATGATGAAATCGGCAAATATGTCACTCGGTGTAAATATGCTTCTGAAGCTGCTGAAGACAGCGGCAAAGACGCTGGCTCCGGCCGGATTCGATATCGAGATTGTAGAAAAGCACCACAACCTGAAGGTGGATGCGCCGAGCGGAACTGCACTTGCAATGGCAGACAGCATAAATGAGGCGCTTGGCAATTCCTACCATTATAAATACGACCGCAGCCAGGGACGTGTGCGCAGGGATCCACATGAGATTGGTATCAGCGCAGTCCGTGGTGGAAATATTGTCGGAGAGCACGAGGTGATTTTTGCCGGTCTTGATGAGATTGTAGAATTTAAGCATACCGCTTATTCAAAAGGCGTATTTGCGAAGGGCGCAGTGCAGGCTGCCAAATTCATGGCAGGAAAACCGGCCGGATTTTACGATATGGGCGACGTAATCGGAGAAATCTGAGCCACAGTGGTTCGCTGCGTAAGAAAGTGATTCAGATGTGAGCTGAAAAATCACGCTGAGCCACTTTTTTACTTTGACAAGACAGAGTAAGTAGAGTAAAATTCAGAGCAGGCAGGACAAGAAAGTTTATTGTGAAGAACAAAAGCCAGTATGTTTGGACTTGCCTGCAGATATGAGTGAGACGAATTCACTCAAAATAATGGTTACAGGAGCAGGAAAAGAGATCCCTTTGCCCCTGTTGAACGAAGATATACAGTATGAAAATCGGAGGAACCTCAAAATGAAGAAGGTAGTAAAGTTCGGCGGAAGTTCCCTTGCGAGTGCAGAGCAGTTCCGTAAGGTGGGCGAAATCATTCATGCAGAGAAAGAAAGACGTTACGTGGTACCGTCTGCACCGGGAAAACGGTATTCGGGAGACACCAAAGTAACCGACATGCTTTATGACTGCTATAATTCCGCATCCGCAAACGGAGATATTTCCGGAAAGATCAAAGCGATTCAGGCGAGATATCAGGAAATCATTGACGGACTTGGACTGGAACTCTCACTTGATGAGCAGTTTGCAGAGATCAAAGAAAAATTTGAGGAGGGTGTCGGAAGCGATTACGCGGCATCCCGCGGCGAATTTTTAAACGGTATCGTGATGGCTGCTTATCTTGGATATGAATTCGTGGATGCTGCAGAGGTAATTCGTTTCGATGAAGACGGGGTATTTGATTCTGAGACGACAAATGATCTGATGCGGGCACGTCTGGAAACAGCAGAATGTGCAGTTATTCCGGGCTTCTACGGTGCAATGCCGGACGGCAGCATCAAGACCTTCTCAAGAGGAGGTTCTGATATCACAGGTTCGATCGTGGCACGCGCCGTGCACGCAGACCTCTATGAGAACTGGACTGACGTGTCCGGATTCCTTGTAACCGATCCGCATATCGTTCCGAATCCGGAAACGATTGAGACGATCACCTACCGTGAGCTGCGCGAGCTTTCCTACATGGGAGCGACCGTGCTTCATGCCGACGCGATCTTCCCACTTCGTCAGGAAGGCATTCCGATCAACATCAAAAATACAAACCGTCCGCAGGACCCGGGAACGCTTATCGTAGAGAGCACCTGCCGCCAGCCGAAATTTACGATCACCGGCGTGGCAGGAAAGAAAGGTTTTTGCGCGATCAATATTGAAAAAGATCAGATGAACTCAGAAATCGGCTTTGGCCGCAAGGTACTTCAGGTATTCGAGGAGAATGGTATTTCCTTTGAGCACGTACCGTCCGGCATCGATACCTTTACCGTGATCGTTCATCAGTCTGAATTCATGGAAAAAGAGCAGCGTGTGATCTCCGGTCTTCACCGTGCCGTACATCCGGATACGCTGGATTTAGAGTCGGATCTTGCACTGATCGCAGTCGTAGGACGCGGCATGCGTGCTCAGAGAGGCACTGCAGCCCGTATTTTCGCGGCTCTTTCCCATGCCCATATCAACGTCAAGATGATCGATCAGGGTTCCAGTGAACTCAACATCATCATCGGTGTACGCAATGAGGATTTCGAGAATGCGGTGAAAGCGATTTATGATATTTTCGTGCTGACACATCTGTAAAAAGGCGGGACAGGGGCGAAGCGGATATTCGTGCGCTGCTTTGAATAGTAAATAAGTTAAAATAGTAATCATAAGAGATGCTGTATTCACAGAGGAGCTGCGGGAGTGGCTAAGTTTGTGAGGCAGCATCTTTTTTTGCAAAAGAGAAATTTTGAACGCAAAGCATAAGTCGCGCTGCGAATGCATGCTTTTCTGCTTGCTTGAATCGGTTAAAATGACACGATTGACACGATTGACACGATTAAGTATAATAAAGATATCTTATCGAGCCAGGAGGTGCCCATATGCTTTTGCATGGGAGTGAGACGATAGAATTGAAAGAAATGGTAGTCGACGATATCAAAAAGGAAATTGTTGCTTTTGCAAATTGTGAGGGTGGTAAGTTATATATTGGAGTTCGGGATGATGGCGCTGTGGTGGGGCTTGAAGATCCAGATGGTACTGCACTTCAGATCAGTAATATGGTCAGAAATGCAATTAAGCCGGATATTACGATGTTTCTGCATTATGAAACCATAGAAAAGGATGGGAAAAAGATCGTAGAGGTGGAAATTCAGCGAGGAACAGATCGTCCTTATTATATTGCAAAAAAAGGAATGCGTCCGGAGGGCGTATATGTAAGGCAGGGATATTCGGCAGTTCCTGCTACAGATGCAGCGATCCGCCGTATGATAAAGGAGACAGACGGAGACCGCTTTGAAGCAATGCGCAGCCTGAATCAGGAGCTTTCATTTGAAGCCTGCAAAAAGGAATTCACACTTCGGAGTGTTAAGTTTGGTGCTTTGCAGATGCGCACTTTAAAAATGATCGATCAGGATGGCCTTTACAGCAATCTCGGCCTGCTTCTGTCGGATCAGTGCATTCATACGATTAAAGTGGCTGTTTTTCAGGGAACGGATCAGGTGATCTTTAAGGACCGGCGGGAATTTTCCGGCTCATTGCTGCAGCAGATGAATGAGGTTTATGAGTTCATTGATTTTCGGAATCAGACCCATGCAACGATAGAAAAGCTGCTAAGAATCGATGAGAGAGATTATCCGGAAATTGCAGTAAGAGAAGCGCTGCTGAATTTGCTGGTACATCGTGATTATTCTTTTAGTGCCAGTGCATTAATCAGTATGTATGAAGACCGGATCGAGTTTGTATCGATAGGTGGATTAATGCCTGGAATTGAGCTGGAAGATGTTATGGCTGGAATTTCCGTATGCAGAAATCAGGAGCTTGCAAACGTGTTTTACCGTTTAAAATTAATTGAAGCATATGGTACCGGAATCAGCAAAATTATGCAGGCGTATGAAAGACAGACGGTAAAACCAAGGATTGAAACGACAAAAAATACGTTTAAAATTATACTGCCAAATGTAAATGCAATACGTGAGACGGCAGAGGTGACTTTGCTTAATGAGCCAGAGGCAATATCAGATAACAGAGGCTCTAAAGCGTTAAGAGAAGAAGAAAAAAGTATTTTAGAATATACACAGAGGCATAAGAAAATCACAAAAAATGAGGTGGTAAGTCTGCTTGGAGTCAGTGCATCGACTGCCGCGCGGATTATACGAGGCATGTTGGAAGAAAATTTACTGAAAAAGAACGGAAGAGCAAAAAATACGTATTATACGGCGAAAGAAGGATGAAAGGAGTCCGAAAATGAAAGCGATGAATATTCCGGTTGGCGTTTCTGATTTTGCGGAAATCCGGCAGAACGGATATTACTACGTTGATAAATCCGGCCTGATTTCTGCTCTTTTGCAGACGGCCGCCACGAAAGTAACACTGATTACCAGGCCGAGACGCTTCGGAAAAACGCTTGGTATGAGTATGCTGGAAAGCTTTTTTGATATTCGAAAAGACAGCAGAAAGCTTTTTGACGGGCTTGAGATTTCAGAATGCACGGAACTGTGCAGCCAGTGGATGAACCAGTGGCCGACCGCGTTTGTTTCCTTTCGTCAGGTAGACGGGCTGAGTTTTTCAAGCGCATATGATATGTTTACGTTAGTGATCTCAGATCTGTATAAAAAGCATCTGTATCTTCTGGAAAGTGAGCACGTCAACTCGTTTGATAAAAAGATATTTGAGCGGATTGTCGGAGGGGAGGCCTCTGAAAAAGAGATAAAAGGAAGCCTGCTTTTGCTGACAGGAATGATGCAGGCCCACTATGGGAAGCCGGTGATTCTTCTGATCGATGAATATGATGTTCCAGTGGCAAAGGCGAACAGCAACGGATATTATCAGGAGATGCAGGAGATCATGAAAGGTCTGATGCAGGCGCTCAAGGACAATCCGGCGCTTCGTCTTGCGGTAATCACGGGCTGTTTGAAGATTGCAAAGGAAAGCATCTTTACAGGGACAAACAACTTTGTCTCGGATACCATCACCGACTCGCGCCTGAATGAATATTTCGGTTTCGTACAGGGCGAGGTGGATCAGATTCTGAAAGATGCTGATGCGCAGGATCACGCGGACGATATGAAAAACTGGTATGATGGATATCATTTTGGAGATTTTGATGTTTACTGCCCGTGGGATGTCATGAACTATGTCCTGGAGCTGCAGCGCAATCCGAATGCAAAACCGGCAAGTTACTGGAAGAATACCAGCGACAATGCAATCATCCGTTCTTTTATCGATTATGCGGGAAGTAATATTACGAAAAAACTGGAAACGCTGCTGGCAGGTGGCTGCATTATGCAGCATATCGATGAAAATTTGACATATGATTACTTGCATTCTTCAGAAGAAAACCTGTGGAGCATTCTTTATCTGACCGGTTATTTAACGCGCGTCCGTGATTCAGAACAGACAGAGACTTTGCCGGTGGGAACCACTGCACTGGTAATCCCAAATGCGGAAATCCGGGAAATATTTGAGACCACGGTGGCCAAATGGTTTTCAGATCAGGCAAAGGAATGGAATCGAAAAGCACTGTTTGATGCAGTGTGGGCGGGAAACAGTGAGGGAATCATGCAGGAGATGAACAAGCTTCTACGAAAGACCATCAGCTATCACGACTATAAAGAAGATTTTTATCATGCATTTCTTGCCGGAATTTTTGCTGGCGCCGGGTATACGGTTGAGTCTAACCGGGAGCACGGTGAAGGACGAAGCGATGTTGTAGTGTATGATGAGATTGGCGCACGTGTTGCCATATTCGAAGCAAAGTATGCGAAAACGCTCGATGGACTTGCCACAGAATGCGATCTGGCACTACAGCAGATCGATGATCGAATGTATGCCAAAGAGTTTGAAGACGATTATGATGAAATTTTCTGCTACGGGATTTCATTCTTTAAGAAAAGGTGCATGTCAAGGAAAAAATAAGAACTATATAGCAAAAAGAAGTTGTATGAGAAAGATAAATGTGATACAAATGGGGCAGAAGCTGGTGGATTGCGAATATCCACTTCGATATGTTTTCTGAGGAGGGGTTGCAATGAAAAAAAGAACAGCCATTTTGATTGCATTTTGTATCACTGCGGGGACGATTGGAATTACCGGTTCACAGGCTGGAGTCGTGGCAGAAAGCACACAGACGGAAGCAGAAGAGATAACGGCGGAATTTGCAGAAACAGAAATGGCATCAGCAGAAGCAGCGGAGACAGAATTGCCTGCAGCTGATGCGGAAATGAAAACAGCTAAGAGCGCAGCTGCAATTCAGACTATCTGGCTTGGAGCAATCAAAACGGATGTATCTGCTTTTGGAAAGGATCGTGCAAACGAGCTTCAAAGTCAGATTGCAGCCCTGATTGAGGCAGGAGCAGCGGAGGATGCACCCGCGCAGGAAGAGGCACAGCCGACCTTCAGCATCTGTCTTCGCTATGAAAATGGAGACCGTGAGCTTTATACATTTTACCGCGCAAATGAAACGTGGTATATGAAGGAAGCGGATGGAACGATTTATCCGAATGCAAAGTTCTGCACGGACTATGTTTCAGTTTCTGATGGCGGAGAAGACTCCGGATTTCAGGTAGAAATTTCCGATTCCATGCAGCTGCCGGATGCCGATCTGGAAGCAAAATATTCCGAGCATGGAAAAGACTGGTACTTGGCGACCGAGCCGGAAAAGAGAATGGCATACGGCCAGTCAAAAGAAGAAGCCGAAGCTTCCGTGATACAGGACATAGAGAATGGAGAAAAGCTGTATGCTTACGCGTCAAAGAAGTATACCTGTACGGATGAAGAAGTGGAAAATGTGATAGAAGAATATCTTTCGGCACTGAAGACGGCAGACGGATACGATGCATTGCAGCAGTCTTTCGCAGATGCAGGTCTGGATCTTGAGGAATATGAACACAAATCCGCTCCGATTTTCCGCTACCGGATCATGCAGGAGCACGTGTACCAGGAAGCGTATGATGCTTTCCGAAGCGGAGAGGATGAGATCGACGGAGTGGTTTATGATACGCTGGAGGAGTACTGGAGGGCATTTTTGGAGAAAAGGGTTTATAATTAGAAACAAATAGATTCTATGTATAAAAAATTTCTGTATTTGAGAATCGTAGGGATAATCAAATGCAGACATTTTTTAAATTTAACCGAGTCAAGCAAGGTCTCTGTTTCAATTGAGAGAAGCAATAAGCAGTGGGTGGGAATCTGTTTAGCTATGAGTAAGTAGCGAAGCGAATTGCGAATATCCGCTTTGATTAAAAAGTTGAATGATCTTGAAAATCAATGAGGACAAGGCGAATAGGATATTTCGCGGATTTTTGTTTGACTTTTAATATGGTTACATTTAGTGCAGGCTGTTATATTGTACATTGTGACAAGGCATTTGTTATTGGAAAGCTTTGTGTGTTTTAAAGCAGTGCCAGTTTTATAAATATGAGCACATATGGTTTTAGAAAGATTATTATTACCTTCGGAAATATTGTTAAAAAATAAAACAGAACCATCATTGGTAATAAAAATGTTGTCACATACGGAAAAATTAAAATTAAAGGAGGGGTCTACATATTCATCAAAATGAATTTCATATGTATTCCCATCGGTGATGGTTTCTTTTTCTGGATGTATTGAAAAAGGATTGTACGCAACGGCCGTTGCAGCAGATGAAAGCAGCAAAACGCAAAATAATACGCAAGTACTGAATTTTTGCAGTACAGTAACAGATTTCTTTTCCATAATGTTTTTTAACCTCCATTTTAATGTGAAATCATGGTTGGAAAACTGATTGCTCCATATAATAGATTGTTTTGGTGATTGTACAGAGAATGCGAGCAATAGTTCTCCGTATTTTCTTTTGGCTTCTTTTGGCAAATTTCGTATGACGAGTTCATCACAACGCAATTCACATAATTTATTATAAAGATACAAAAGTAAATAAGAAAAGGGATTGTAAAAGTGCAGACACACAGAAATAAGACAAAAGAGCTTGATAAATGAATCCAGATGTCGAATATGAAATTGCTCATGCTGTTCAATTAGCTTGCGCTCGGTAGCATCTGCGATGTTATCAGGTAAAATAATACAGGGACGGAAAAATCCAAAAGTATAGGGTGTATCTATATAGCGGCTGTTGCGAACCCGAATGCGAGCTTTGGATGAATCGGAAGTAGGATGGGAGTGCATCAGGAGCTGTGCGGTTGATTTTTTATAATGATATATTTGAAAGCAAAGAAAGAAAAAGAAAAGAATACTCCATACAACGAAAGATACGGCAAACCATTTTGGAATCCAGATCCAGTAGCCGTTTGGAAGAGGAAGCTGAATATGATGATAGGTAAGCTGAAATCCAGTTTTGGAGCGGTCAATGGAAAAAAGGCTATTTACAAAATTATAAAAAGGTTCAGGTACAGACAGCCAGAGCTTCTGTATTGGAACGAGAAAGAAAAACAGTCCCATTTTCAGGAGAAGCAGTTCGAAGCGAACAGAAAAAGAATCCCGTTTAAAGCATAACAAAATAAGGCAGGCAAGAACCGGAATGGAGCCTGCAATCGTCATAAGAAAAAATATCATGTCTATAACCTCTTCAAATATTCTAAAAGCTGTTCCTTTTCTTCCTCTGAAATCCGATTTCTGCCGGTAAAGGCAGAAACAAATAAACTGAGTGAACCTTGGAAGGTTTCGTCTATAACACAGGAGGCACAATCCTGGTAATATTCTTCTCTGGAAATAGCTGGATAGTAGCGTTTTCTTGTATCTGAGTGATCTGTTTTCAGAAATCCGGCTTTTTGCAGCCGAGTCAAGTACGTGCTCATTGTCTGCTTTTTCCAGTCTTTCTTCGTTTTTTCATTGTAGTACTGAAGAATAGAGGAAAACCCCTGTGGCTCATCCTGCGCCCAGAGAAATTCAAGGATGAAAAGTTCGGTTTGTGAGAGTTCCATAATCTCCCCTCCAGAATGTCTTACACACTATAGTACATAATTATATTTAATATAATCGAAAACAGGAAAAGATGCAATAGAAAAAAAGCACAAAAATGCATGGCGTTTTTTGTATATAAATCGTGTCGAAAAAAAGTTGAAAAAAGAAAGATGATATGATATATGTAGATTTAGATATGGAACTGTACTGCATGGATGATGCATTTTTCAATAACCTCTTTTTGCAGGAAGAGACGGATGCGAAGAGGGGCAATACCGTGTTCGCCGGGGAACATGTATGGAATGCGTTTTCGGGAATTGCGAAAGATCCAGACAGTGTGGAAGTATCGGGCGGTTTTGCAGATGAAATGGTTATTAAAAACGGAATGCTCTGGATCGACGGAAAGGCGGTCTATCCGATAAAAAAGATTTCAGAAGTAAATGAGAATGGAACTCAGGAAATTCCGGCGGTATGGAATGAGATGACGTATGATCTGGACGATGCGCTGATTTTTCCGCTTTCTTATTCGGAAAAGATGCAAGAAGAAGTTGAAGCGGGCAGAGTGGATGCATACTTCTCTCAGTTACAGGCGGGAAAGAAGAAAGAGGAAATGGATTATGGCCAGCTGAATGAGATCGTGGTGGATCTGACTCAGAAGAATGAGTATGGAATATCGTTTCGAGTGGCCGACCGGTATCTGGAGATGGCGAGACAGTATGAAACGCTGAATATACTGGTGACATACTGGCTGATGATT
This sequence comes from Lachnospiraceae bacterium, assembly GCA_902363665.1. Lineage (GTDB taxonomy): Bacteria > Bacillota > Clostridia > Lachnospirales > Lachnospiraceae > Choladousia. Next base: position 169,969 of record CABJAW010000004.1, read on the forward strand.
GGCGGTCTGACCGGGCTCTTAGTTGGTACGGGGTTGCTTGGCACTCTTTTTCTGTTCCAGTACCGAAGACGGAAAAGTACGGCAATCAGCTATTTCTGCGGGAGCACGAAGCTGCGTCTCTATGCTGAAGAACTGTGTGAAATCAGCATCGTTTTGATTACCGGAACGCTTGGCGGAAATGCCGCAGCATTTTTCGTTATAAAGGCAGGAATGCTGCGGGCAATCGTAGAAATTCGGTGGGATAGCAGTGTCTGCCTGTTTTTGCTGGCGGGTGCGGCGTTGCTCGGAATGGTTTTATTTTTGTTTGCCGCATGGTATGACCATGGAAAGAGCTATCTGGCTCAGGTCAGGGAGGGGTGAGTATATGGAATTTTTTCTTGAAAACGTCCTGCGGCGTCTGCGTGCGGGCCGAAAAATGTACGTGCTGTTGTTTCTGGAAATGGCAATCGGAAGCCTGGTTCTCTCAATCAGCCTGAATCTGATGTTCACCGGGGAAAAGCAGCGACGGGAATATGAAAAGCAGAATATGGGACGAAAAATCGCGATTACCGGGACGATGAATGTACAGTCTGCGAAGTTTCCGGTTGGCGCAGATACGTATGAGGAGCTGCAGCGGCGGTACGATGGAAAGCTGAGTTTTGCGCTGTCCAATACGGCGGTCAATGATTTATTCCTGGAAAAATGCGGGCGGATCGAGACAGTGCGCGAATACTGTATGGACGATGCGTTGGTGGAAGAGGTGTTTGGGCAGACTGCGGGGCAGATTGACCGGGAGCATACGGTTTTTGTCGGGGATGATGCGTATGAGGTGCTGGTGCAGGCGGGCCAGGAAGGGGAAACCACGCGCCATTATATCATCGAGGAACTGTATATTGCGGATGATCAGCTTTTTGTAAATGGCGAACCGGCTTTTGAAGTGAAGCCTGTCTCAGAGATCAATAAAAATCAGGTGCAGGAAATCGCGGAAGTTTGGACTGAGGGAACGTATCCGGTGAGCTGGGCAGTGATTTTTCCGTTTTCTCATGCAGCACAGATAGAGGCGCAGAATGAAAATGAGGAACCAGGCTTTTATTCCCAGCTGCTTGCCGGCGGAGTCAATGGAAAGGCGGCTGATTTCGATCTTTTAAATGATGTCACGGCTTATCTGACAGAGGTAAATCAGTACCAGATTGAATGCGGAATCAGTAATTCTTATCTGCAGTTTGAGAAAGAGTATGCCAGTCTGCAGTGGCTGACGGGTTACTGGATCTGGATCGGTGCAGCCACAATGCTGATGGTAGTTACCGGTATGATCGGTACGCTGCTGCTGTTTCAGTACCGGCGCAGAAAAAATACGGCAGTGAGCTATTTCTGCGGGAGCACGAAGCGGCGCATTTACGCGGAGCAGCTGGTGGAGATCGGCGCAGTGCTGCTTTTCGGAACAGGAATCGGGCTTGCTATTGGATTTGCAGTGATCCGTCAGGGTGTATTTTCCTATCTGATGGAGATCGAATGGTTTTATGCTGTGATTGTAATTCTGGCAGGGCTGGCGGCTGCTATGAGCCTGGCGCTGATGGGGCTGTGCTTTCTGTATGACCGGAAATACAGCTATCTGATGCAGGCGCGGGAAGGATGAGGTTGTGACATGCGGGGATTTCTTTTGAAAAATGCATGGAAGGATGTGCGGCGCAATAAATTTACTTCTGGAGTTTTGTTTGGCATCTGTCTGATCAGCATTCTGGCTTCCCTTGCAGCCGGAAATCTGGCGTGGTCGCTGTGGCGGCAGTATGCGGTCAGTCATATGACAGATGCGAAGCAGGAGTACATTGCAGAATTTTTTGTGAAAGAAAAAGATGCGGAAATGGCGGGAGATGGCATGGATATGGCGGAAGGTTCTGCGGCGGTTCTGGATGAGGAAGCAATCCGCAGCCTCTTTCACAATAACATGAGCCTGGAGCCGGATGAACTGGAGTTTTGCAGCTTCCTGAATATGATTGTCGAGACGGACGCAGGATCTTCCGTCTGCAATGTGCAGGGAAATACGAAGGACCTGACGGATTTTCACAGATGCAACGCTGTGGAGGGAAAAGAAATTTCGGCTATTTATGAACGGAAGAATACGTGCGTGATCAAAGCAGGCGGAAGTCTGGACCGGAAGGGAGTCAAAACGGGAGATACGCTGAAGATCAATGGACATACGTTCCATGTAGTCGGGGTAGTAGATTATTCGACATATGGAGAGATTTATCTTCCATATGATACGTTTGCTCTGATGGCAGGAAATCAGAATCGGCAGTATCAGGCGGTGCTTTATTATAACGAGCGGCCAAAGATTTCGAAAGTTCGCAGCAAGCTTGGAACGGTACTGGACTTTACGGAGTTTGCGACAGGAGAGGATTTCCAGCAGATTTATCTTTCGTCGGTGATACAGCGCAGCTACGAAAAGCTGGTTCCGGCAGGGATGCTGTTTCTGTTTGCGGCAATCAATTTTTACGTGCTGATCGGCTCGAAGGTATTGCTGGAGCAGAAACGAATCGGGATTCATTTCTGTGTCGGCGCTTCGAAACGTACCGTTTGCCTGGAAAATCTTCTGGAATCAGAATTGCTGGTGCTGCTTGCATTTGCGGCGGCGCAGTGCATTTATCTGGCGGCGGCCGGGCATATTTCCGGAATTGACCGATTTCCGTCGGTGCTTGTCTCGGTGCTGGTTTTTGTGGTTTACAGCTGTCTTGGCCTGATCTTGACCGGAATCGCGGTGCGCAGATTGTTTGCGGTGAAGCCGGGACTGCAGCTTTTGCGGGATACACAGTGAGAAACAGGAAAACATCTGGCAATGAATGCACTTATAGGAACAGGAAATCGGAAGAAGAAATCAGAGGACAGAGGGATAATATGAAAAGAGCGGCGGAAAACAAGGAAGAACTGGAAGTTCAGAAGCTGTCAGACAGCTCAGAAAAAACGAACCTTGCAGTGGAAGTCCGTGGATTAAAAAAAGGCTATGGAAAAGGAAACGCTCGAACAGAAGTGTTGAAGGGACTGGATTTCGAGATGGAGTCCGGGGATTTCTGTGTGATTATGGGAGCCTCCGGCTGTGGAAAAAGTACGCTGATGAGTATTCTGTGCGGAATCGAGCAAATCGAAGAAGGAACGTGCAAAGTAAACGGGCTGGAACTGAAAAAGCTGACGGATCGAGAGCTGGCATCATTTCGCAGCACGCAGATCGGAATCGTATTTCAGAGTTTCTTTCTGGATGAAGCGCGGACATTAGAAGAAAACGTGGAGATGCCGATGGGCTACAGTGGCGTAAAGAAAAAACGGCGGCGCGCACAGGCTCAGAAAGTGCTGGAGGAGTTTCATCTTGCAGAACTTGCAAAAAAACGTCCATCACAGGTCTCCGGCGGAGAGCAGCAAAGAGCCGCGGTTGCACGTGCTATTGTCAATCATCCGAAGCTGCTGATCGCAGACGAACCGACCGGAAATCTAGACGAAGAGAATACAAAAAATGTGATGGAACTTCTGACCGGACTGAACGAAAATGGAATGGGAATTATTCTGGTGACACATGATCCGTATGCGGCATCCTTTGCGAAGAGGAAGTACGTGCTGGAGCATGGGGTGCTGAAAGAAGAAAGAAATCGTAATTGACTAACCGCGCGTCGCATTCTCGTTACTTCAGTGATGAGTTAGACGCGCCAATTTTTTTGTAAAACATCAGAACAAATGTTTACATAAATGGATGCGTATGGTATAATACCTATATGGAAAAAGATATTTTTAATATAAATCAAAATGAGCTTACGTATGGTAGAGGATATGTCTATTCCCTGCAGTACCATCTTGTATGGTGCACGAAATACAGAAAAAAGGTTTTAAAAGACGGAATCGATACAGAATGTAAAGAAATGTTACAGGATCTTGCAGAAGAATATAAATTTCAGATTCTGGCCATGGAGGTTATGCCGGACCATATTCATCTGCTTGTAAATTGTAAGCCCCAGTTTAACCGTATGACTGCATAGCAGTTATACGGTTATGAGCAAGTAGCGTAGCGGATTGCGAATATCTGCTTTTCTTTCCGATATGATAAAAATTATGAAAGGGAATCTTGCACGCCGGATGTTTCTGGTACATCCGGAATTAAAGAACGAACTGTGGGGCGGGCATCTGTGGAATCCGTCTTACTGTGCCATAACGGTCAGTGACAGGAGCAGGGAGCAGGTACTTGCCTATATCGAAGGGCAGAAGGGAAAAGAAAAGAAAAAATTCTGATAAAAAATACAATTACTGACCGGAGGAAAAGAGATGCAGACAGTATCCAGCTATGGTGTGGAATTACGAAAACAGAATATCCCGCTTCGCCAGACGCTGGGGATTTACCGTTCCGCTGTCTGTTATCTGACCGAAGTATATGGGAAAGTGTGGGAAGAGCTGTCTGTAATTCCGGATGCAAAAAGGCGGTTTAATGTTGCAGACCATCTGGTACATACGACAAAAAAGAATTCCGCCCGCTTTGATTTTGACCTCCGCTTTCCCAAAATGCCATCCTATCTCAGGAGGTCTGCCATCCAGCATGCGCTTGGAACGGTATCCTCTTATGAAACACGGATGGAATTATGGGAAAAAGAAGGGAAAAGAGCCGGAAAGCCCAGGCTTGTGTATGAAAACCATGCCATGCCAGTTTTTTACCGCGGAGTGATGTACCGGGATATGGAATATCTCCGGAAGAACTGGTATGGGGAAAAGGCATCTGCCCCAACATTGGAGAAAAAGCACCGTAAATATTTCCTGCGTTTTTCTTATACGAAGGAAGTAACACTTACAAAAACACCGGTAAAAAATCAGGTAGTCTGCAGCGTGGATCTGGGGATCAATACCGATGCGGTCTGTACTATTATGCGGCCAGACGGAACTGTCCTGGGAAGAAAATTCATCAATTTCCCCAGTGAAAAAGACCGGATGTACCGTACACTGGGACGGATCCGAAAATTCCAGCGGGAACACGGCCCTGCACAGGCAGGGGGAAGGTGGGCATATACGAAACGCCTGAACACAGAACTTGGCAGAAAAATCGCAGGGGCAGTTGCAGCATATGCAGAAGAAAACCATGCTGACGTTATTGTATTCGAATATCTGGAAATGCAGGGGAAGATATCCGGAAAGAACAAACAGAAGCTGCACCTGTGGAGAAAGCGGGAGATCCAGAAAAGATGCGGACACCAGGCACACAGAAAAGGAATAAGGGTTTCAAGAGTCTGTGCGTGGAATACCAGCAGACTGGCGTATGATGGTTCTGGTCAGGTGCTCCGTGACCCGAAAAACCATAGCCTTTGTACGTTTCAGACAGGAAAAAGATACAATTGTGACTTATCAGCAGCTTATAATATCGGTGCAAGATATTTTATAAGAGAACTTTTAAAACCCCTTCCGGCAACGGAAAGGTCTTTGCTGGAGGCAAAAGTCCCTTCGGTAAAGCGTAGAACCTCATGCACTTATGCAGACTTAAGGGAACTCCGTTTACAGATGGAAGTTTTAAAAGCAGCATAACTGCAGGCAGATATACAGCGGACTACCTGTGGTGTGGGGACCTGCCATATCTGGCAGGAAAAAGCGCATAACTGCGCACATCCTAAGTTACAGGCGTATCCGCCGATATTTAGTCTGACGCTTAAAGCGTCTGGAAGCACGTGACTTCAGTCATGTGAGGACTTCACTAGCTATCACACTCCTTTTTATTGACGAATACACAAAAATAAGGATATAATCCTTGCCAGAAGATTGACGAGGAGAAGTTGAATGAGTCAGGACATTATTAATAATCATTTTTTGGAAGAGTCGGTATTTGCTATTGCGGATGGATACTGCGTGATCAATCTCACAAAGAGTATCGTACGTGGTTCCATGTATCAGGTAGTTAATGGGAAAAAATATAATCTGAATGAACAATTAGGTTTGCCGGAAAATTCAAGCTTACAAAGTCTGGTGGATGCATGGGCATTGACCATACCTGAAGAAGGTCTTAAAGATTTTCTGCACGAGTTTGACAGAGAACGCTTATTAAATCGGTTTGAAAATGGTGAACGGCATATATCGTTCCGATACTGGACCAGGACTGCTACTTTTGAACCCATGCTTGCAGAAGATCACATGGCGCTGTACCGTGAAGAGGAAACCGGAGATGTCATTGCAGTTAATTATGTTCTTGACCGTACAGAACATTATCGCTTAGAGGAAAAAGAGCGGGCACTGGAAAAATCAAACAGAGAGTATGCGAAGCTTCTGGCAGAAGAGAAAAAGCATACGGCTATGATCGAGGAATTGACAAAAAAACTGCAAAGTCAGCTGGAGTTATTTACCGTATCCATCCCTGGCGGCGTCAAAATCAGCAATGATGACCCGGAATACTCTTTCAAATATATTTCAGAACAATTTGCAAATATGCTCGGTTACGCAACACCAAAGGAACTGTTGGACGCTTCTGGCGGTAATATTATCGGTCTTGCTCATCCAGATGACGTGAAGGTCGGACTTGCAGATGCATTAAATCAATATACTCATTCTGATCATTATGCTACTATTTACCGGATACGCTGTAAGGACGGCACATACAAATACATCGAGGATCGTGGACAGAAAGTAATAAAGGAAGACGGAACCATTGAACATTGGAATCTCATGCTGGATAAAAATGACTTCATGCACAAATCAATTGCCCTGGAAAGTGAAAAGAAAGCAAATAAAAGCAAGTCTGATTTTCTCTCCAGGATGTCTCATGATATGAGAACCCCGCTGAATGGAATTATCGGATTGCTGAAGATTGCTGAGAAGCATTTTGATGACAGGGAATTGGTCCTGGAAAATTTCAGAAAAATGCAGGTAGCTGCAGACTATCTATTGTCTCTTATTAACGATATCCTTCAGATGAGCAAAATTGAAGCTGGAAATGTACCTCTGACACAGGAAATCATCAACTTTGAGAAATTAAGTCAGGATGTTCTGACTATCATAGAACAGCGGGCAAAAGACAGAGGAATCCAGATGCAGTTCCGTGCAAAAAAGGAAGTGCTTCGATATCCTTTTATTTATGGAAGTCCGGTACATTTAAGACAGATATTTCTTAATATTTATGGAACCTGTATTAAGTATAACCGGATTGGCGGCAAGATAATAACGGTGTCAGATTATACAGAAGCTGTTGACGGAATTACGACATATGAGTGGACTATAACTGATACTGGCATTGGTATGAGCAGAGAATACCAGGAGCATATATTTGAGCCGTTTTCGCAGGAAAGAGAGGATGCAAGAAGTACACAGCAGGGAATCGGACTGGGAATGGCGATTGTAAAAGGTCTGATTGAAAAGATGGGTGGAACTATCGAAGTTAAAAGCAAAGAGGGAGTTGGCTCAACCTTTATCATCAGGATTCCGTTTAAACTTGCTCCCGCACCAGATACAGTAAAGAAAACAGCAACACAGATGGATATCAGCGGATTAAACTTGTTGCTGGTGGAGGATAATGAACTGAATGCAGAAATTGCGAAAACTCTGTTGTCTGATGAAGGTGCAAATCTGACAGTTGCAAGAGATGGATTGCAGGCGGTCAGAATGTTTCAGGAGAAACCGGAAGGTTATTTTGACGCAATTCTGATGGATATCATGATGCCTGTAATGGATGGGCTTACTGCGACAAAAACGATCCGGTCACTAAAACATCCAGATGCTGAGACGATCCCGATTATTGCCATGACAGCAAATGCATTCAGAGAAGATAAAGAAAAGTGTCTGGCAGCAGGAATGAATGCTCACTTGGCAAAGCCTATAAAAATTGAAAACGTAAAGAGAATTTTGTGTGAATATTGTGTGTAGTGGTTGCAACTTGTCAAATCCGTATACCCATTTTTCACGTTCTATAGGATATTATAATGTAAATGTGAAATAGGCAGGTGTTTCTGTCTACTATCCCCAATCTCCTCCACGCATTTTCGGTACATCTGATGAATTGTTATTTCCCTGACTTTTGATATAGTCATGTAACTGAAAAGAGAACACTCAGAAGGGAGATGCTTATTGCTCCGCGCAACCTCGCAGGGGATTTGCTTGACTCAGTTAAAAAACATACGGATTTTTACCCGGCATTATTGACGTGTAAAAAACTTCATGGTATTTTGGATAAAAAAGAAATTATTTAAAGGCAAACCTGCTGAAAAGCAGGGACGCAAAGCCAGAAGGGGCTAAAGTCAGAACTTTTGACCAGGTCAGCCGGTTGCCACTGCTTCCATATCATATATGGAAAAGATGTGAAAACGGAAGAGATTTTCATAACTTTTATACGATACGGATGTGTGTGATTTTAACCGAGTCAAGCAAGTCCCCTGCGAGGTTGCGCGGAGCAATAAGCAGTGGATGGGGACTTGCTTGTATCAGGAGTGGTACAAGCCACTCCTGATAAGCTGCGAAGCAGCTACTCGGTTATGAAATATCATAAGGAAGGATCCGCTTGCGGGAGGATCCCTTATGATCCTGCAAGTAGCGAAGCGGATTGCGAATATCCGCTTTGACAAAATGTAGAATGGGCACTGGTATATTTTGGCAGGTGCCCTTTTTGTATGTAAAAATAGGTAAGAAAACGAGTATATCATTATTTACAAAACGATGTACTGGCGAGGACAGGTTCTCTGTATACAGATAAAAGCAGGATGAAGAAGGCATAAGACGGAAAGAGGATTTTTATAAAATGAGAAATTATGAAGACAAAATATATTCTTTAGGTGAGACTGTAACGGGACAGACACAGGCGATGTCACAGACACAGGCTGTGTCACAGGCAGTACAGAAAACACTGGAAAATAATGGCGGGGTAGGTATAATGACAGGATATTATGACCAAAACCTGTCTATTTTGTCTGTGAGTAATCTGCTGTTGCACAGTACAGGACATACATTCGATACTTTCATGGAACAGACAAAAGGCTCATTGAAAAACTTCTTTTATGACGAGGAAGATATACTGGACCTGGACCGTTTCTTGCAGCTTCACGGAACAGGGGAAGCACAGATCCTTACAGCAGACGGTACAGTGAATAATGTACGGCTTTGTAAAGAGGATGCGACAGATGAGGCGGGCAGACAGATCTGGGTTATGTCTGTACAGGTCAACTGGGATCATGTAAATTTGGCACTGCTCAATGAGGCTATCTATTCCGGCTTCTGGTATTTTGACTGTGACGAAAACAGTGAGATTGTGAATGCAAACTGGAGTCATGAATTCCGAAAAATGCTCGGCTATCATGATACTCTGGACTTTCCGAATAAACTGGAATCCTGGTCAGATCTTCTGCATCCACAGGATAAAGAAAGAGTAATGGCACAGCTTCAGGCGGCAATTAAGGATAAGACGAACCAGATAAAATACCAGGTAGAGTATCGTATGAGAATGAAGGATAATCAATACCAGTGGTTTCGGGCATCGGCAGAAGTAACACGCCGTCTGGATGGTTCTGCCAGCAGGATTGCCGGGATTTTTATTAACATTGATGCGGAGAAAAAAGAAACCATGCAGGCACAAAAATCTGCTGCTTTCCACCGGGCTTTTACGAAAGCAGATCTGTGCGAGTATTATGTAAATCTGGAAACGAATACTTTTGATACCTTTAAGGTTGAACCGTCCCTGATGACTGTCTTTGAACAGAGCCATACGTGGGATGAACTGATCCGGCATTTTGTGGATTCCTACGTTGTGGAAACAGATAAGAATGCGGTATCCGCTTTTTATGACCGTGGTTATATTGCGGAAAAGCTGAAGGGTCTGGAAACCGAATTATCTTTGGAGTGCCGTATCACTCTGGACGGAGAAGAACGATGGGTCCGTAATGTGATTATACGCGGTGAGATAGAGGATTCAGAATATGCCATGATCTTCCTGCGGGATATCACGGAGGCAAAGGTAGAGAGTGCGCGGCATCTGCAGATGGCAGCGGACAATGCTTCCATGGAGCAGCTGATTCAGAGTATTGTGCGTCTGGTTGACCGCTTTGTTGTCTGTGATCTGGAAAATGACAGATATGAATTCTACAATCTGAATGGACAGATGATATATAAACCTCTGGGATTTTATCATGATTTTCAGATGCAGGTTCTTGAAAAATATAAGACACTGGAACCATTGGAAGCTATAGATATCCTGATAACACCGGAAAATATCAGGAAGAATCTGAAAAGTGAAAATGATATTTATAAGTTTGAGTATTGCAGCCTGGATGAAAAGACTTATAAAATCGCTTCTTATATTCCCCTGGAATGGAAGAATGGAAAGCTGGAAAAGGTACTGCTGGCATCCATGGATGTGACACAGGAGAAAAAAGCAGAGATTGAATCCCGTCAGGCACTGAAAGAGGCTTACCGTTCTGCAGAAAATGCTAATCGTGCGAAAACAGAATTCCTTTCCAATATGTCCCATGATATCCGGACACCGATGAATGCGATTGTCGGTTTGACGGCAATCGCAGGAGCAAATATTGAGAGCCAGGACAGAGTCATTGAATGTCTCAGTAAGATTACGGAATCAAGCCGCCATCTGCTGGGGCTGATCAATGAAGTATTGGATATGGCACGTATTGAAAGCGGAAAAATGACACTGGCACAGGAAGATTTCAATCTGTCAGAGCTGGTAGATAATCTTATTACACTTACGAAACCGGTGCTTGATGAACATAAACATAATTTTGATATACACATCAATCACATTGAACATGAGGATGTCTGTGGTGACAGCCTGAGAATCCAGCAGGTATTTGTGAATCTGATGAGCAATGCGATCAAGTATACACCGGATGGTGGGAATATTACTTTTTCCATAGAGGAAAAGCCAAATGGATTTTCGGAGCTTGGATGCTATGAATTTACGATTGAGGATAATGGAATCGGTATGTCGCCGGAATTCCAGAAAATCATGTTTGATCCGTTCAGCCGTGCGGATGACCACCGGACAACCAGGGTTCAGGGAACCGGTCTGGGAATGGCAATCAGCAGAAATATTGTGAATCTGATGAATGGCAATATTAAAGTGGACAGTACGTTACACAAGGGAACTAAAATCACGGTAACGATTTATCTGGAGCTTCAGGAAAAAGAAAAAGAACAGGACAGAAATCTGATGAATCTGCCTGTTCTGGTTGTGGATGATGATAAGACATGCTGTGAAAGTACAGTTGCCACGCTGAAGGAAATCGGTATTACAGGCGAATGGGTTCTCTCCGGCAGGGAAGCCGTTGAGCGCTGCTATGCACGTCATGAACTAAAAAATGATTACTTTGCTGTTATTTTAGACTGGAAGATGCCGGATATGGACGGCATAGAAACAGCCAGACGGATCCGGAAACGGATCGGGAAAGAGATTACCATTATTGTACTGACCTCTTATGAATTCAGCGAGATTGAAGAAGAAGCAAGGGCTGCAGGCGTAGATGCTTTTATTGCAAAACCGCTGTTCCGTTCCCGGCTGGCGGCTACACTGCGGCAGTTTACTTCAGGCAAAAAAGAAGAAACAGCAAGAAATTATCTGGAGAAGCTGTCAGAAGCAGATTATACAGGAAAAAGGATTCTGCTGGTCGAGGATAATGAGCTGAACAGAGAAATTGCTGTTGAAATTCTGGAGATGACAGGTGCAGAAGTAGAAACAGCAGAAAATGGAAAAATTGCAGTTGAAAAGGTGGAAGCTTCTCCGAAAGGCTTGTATGACCTTATTTTTATGGATATCCAAATGCCTGTCATGAATGGCTATGAGGCAACCGCAGCAATCAGGAGCCTTCCTGGTGAACAGGGAAAACTGCCGATTGTTGCCATGACTGCCAATGCTTTTGCAGAAGATGTACAGCTGGCAAAAAATACAGGCATGAATGGACATATTGCGAAACCGCTGGATATGAATAAGCTGAATGATGTTCTGGAAAACATCTTGGTACAATAGAGAGATTGGATATGTACTGATATCGGTAAGAGAAAGGATATCCGCACTGGAACAGATATCGAATCATTTGGAGAGAGCTATATGAAAAAGTTTAAGATAAATGCACAGAGATGTATCTGCATTTTATTATGCCTTGTTTTATATATTACTGTGCTTCCCTTTTCTGTATCAGCAGAGGAAACAAAAAACCGGATAGTCAGAGTAGGCTGGTATGAAGGAACTTATAATACCACAGGATCAGACGGTAAGAAGAGAGGCTACAGTTACGAATATCAGCAGGCAGTAGCTGCGCATACAGGCTGGAAGTACGAATATGTGGAGGGAAGCTGGGCAGAACTGATGAACATGCTGAAAAAGGGACAGATCGATTTGCTGGGAGGTATCTCCTATGCAGAGGAGCGTGCCGCTTCCATGCTCTTTTCAGAACTGCCTATGGGTGAGGATAAATATTACCTGTATGTGGATCCTTCCAATACAGACATCTCAGCTTCAGATCTGACTACATTAAATGAAAAGCGAATTGGGGTGATGCCGGATACACTTTCTGCCAGACGGTTCTGTGAGTGGGAGAAAAGTCATGGAGTAGACACGCAGCAGGTTGATATTACAAGCACAGATGATGCCCGTCAGAAACTACAAAACCAGGAAATTGACGGATTTGTTTTAAATGAGTCTCCACAGTGGGCAAGAGACAACATTTCTCCTGCGCTTCTGATCGGCGGCTCCTATAATTATTTTGCAGTCAGCAAAAAACGCCCGGATCTGAAAGAAGAACTGGATCAGGCAATGCAGAAGATTGAAAAGGAGAATCCTTTTTATGAAGAAGATCTTTATAAGAGGTACCGCTCCGCAAATCCCATTGAGACTCTTACGGATGAGGAGCAGAACTGGCTGGAACAGCACGGGGCGGTCAGGATTGGATATCTGAAAAGTGATGTGGGTATCAGTCTGGTGGATGCAGAGTCAGAGGAACCGGTAGGAATAATTAACGATTATATCAGTCTGGCTTCCGGCTGTCTGGAAGATAGAAATATAGAATTTCAGCTGACAGGCTTTGATTCCCAGGAGGAAGAGCTGCAGGCATTAAAGGATAACAGGATTGATATGATTTTTCATATGAATCAGAATCCATATGAGGCTGAGCAGAACGATATTATATTGTCAAATACTGTTTTTGAATTCAATCTTGCAGTAATTACCGGTGTTAAGAAGTTTGATGAAAATAAAGAGAATACAGTGGCAGTGAGCAAGAATAACCTGTTGGGAAAGTGGTATATTTCTTTTAATTATCCTTTCTGGAAAATAAAGGAATATGATTCCTCCGATGAGGTTGAGAAGGCAGTTCACGACGGTGAGGCAGACTGCTTTGTTGCGAAAGCAGGACGGTCATTAAAGACACTGGAGGATAGCAAAATGCACAGCATTTTTCTTACGAAATCCGGCACTTCCTGCTTTGCAGTCACCAGGGAAAATACAACATTAATGAATATCCTGAATAAAACCATTCAGACACTGCCTGCTTCCAGACTTTCAAGCATGTTTTCCGTATATGAAAACACACCGGGAAAGGTTACTCTGTCAGATTATATAAAGGATAATCTGCGGATAGTTTCTATTAGTTTTGTGAGTGTGACCCTGGTAATTATGCTGATTATAGTTTATCTGATGATGGAAGCAAGAAAAGCCCAGATTCAGGCAGAAAAGGCCAATGCTGCCAAATCAGATTTCCTTTTCAATATGTCACATGATATCCGGACACCGATGAATGCCCTGCTGGGATACAGTGAGCTGATGAAAAGGGAGCTGACAGATCCGAAGCTGCTGGATTATCAGGAGAAGATGGAACAGTCCGGAAATCTGCTGCTGTCTATTATCAATAATGTGCTGGACATGGCCCGGATTGAAAGCGGTAAGGTGGAACTGGATGAGGATTATGTGAAGATCAGAGATATCTATCAGGGAGTTTACAAAATTTTTCAGGCAGAAGCGGAGAAAAAGGGTATTCGCCTTGAGATGGAATATGAGGTGCAGCATGAACATGTAATCTGCGACGAGACAAAGAACAGGGAAGTTTTTCTCAATCTGATCAGCAATGCGGTAAAATATACAGCTTCAGGGGGAGCGGTTACCATAAGGATCACAGAGCTTGACTGTGACAGGGAAGACTATGTGCGGATACAGACTCAGGTAATTGATACAGGTATCGGAATGAGTGAAGAATTCCTGCCATCCCTGTTTGAGGCTTTTGCCCGGGAACGCAATACAACAGCCGGAAAGGTCGCGGGAACAGGACTGGGAATGCCGATCGTAAAGAAGTATGTTGATATGATGGGCGGAAGCATTGAAGCAGAAAGTAAGCTGGGAGAAGGAAGCAAATTTACAGTTATCATGGAATACAGGATTGCTGATAAGGGTTACTACGAGCAGGATACGGATCCGTCCCCGGATACAGAGGAAACAAACAGGATCAGTGGAAAACATGTTCTGCTGGCTGAGGATAATGACCTGAATGCGGAAATCGCGGAGTTTATCCTGGAGGATATGGGCCTTGTGGTCGATCGTGTGGAGGATGGAATTCAGTGTGTGGCAAGAATGGAACAGAAACCGGCAGGAACCTATGATCTGATCCTTATGGACATCCAGATGCCGAACATGGATGGATATAAGGCAACTCAGGCAATCAGAAGACTGGCAGATAAGAAGAAAGCCGGTATTCCGATCATAGCTATGACCGCCAATGCATTTTCGGAGGATATTCAGCGTTCTCTCGCAGCCGGTATGAATGCCCATATTTCAAAACCGGTTGATGTGAAGACGTTGGAAAAGACGATAAGAAGCATAAGATTTGACGGGGACATGGATTGAGGTATGGCGAAGGTGAAAAATGCAGTCATGCCGGTGACGGGAAAGGAAACGCTATGACAAAAGATCTGACAACTGGGAAAATCATGCCGCTTTTGGTGAATTTTACGATTCCGCTCGTCCTCGGCAATCTGTTTCAGCTGACCTACAATGCAGTGGACAGCATCATTGTCGGGCATTTTGTGGGGAAGGGAGCGCTCGCGGCGGTCGGGATCTGTAATCCGATCACAACGCTGATGATCCTGTTCCTGAACGGACTGTGCATGGGTGCAAGCATTTTGATGGGCATGCAATATGGGGCAAAGAATTACGATACGCTGGAGCGGCAGATCAGTACGACGCTGCTGTCCGGTGTGGTGTTTTCACTGCTGCTGACCGCAGGATGCGTGGCATTTGCAGGACCGATCCTGCGCCTTTTGCAGGTGGATGCATCGATTTTCTGGATGACGCAATCGTATCTGCGGATTATTTTTGTCGGAATGGTATTTACGTTTCTCTACAACTTTTTTGCGAGCACGCTGCGGGCGCTGGGGGACAGCAGTTCGCCGCTGTATTTTCTGATTATCAGTGCGGTGCTCAATATTTTCGGAGATTTGTTTTTTGTTATCGTACTGAAGACCGGAAGCAACGGACGTGCAGTCTCGACGGTGCTCAGCGAGGCACTGTGCAGTCTGTTTTGCATCATCTATATTCAGAAAAAGGTACCGATCCTGCGGCTTGGAAAGAAATGGCTTGTATTTGATGCAGGACTTCTGAAACGGACGATCGCATACGGCTGGGCTTCAGCGATGCAGCAGGCGACGGTACAGCTTGGAAAGATCGGCATTCAGGCGATCGTCAATACGATGGGAGTCCCGGTGGCGGCTGCGTTTGCCGTGGTCAACCGGATTGATGATTTTGCCTACACGCCGGAGCAGAATATCGCGCATGCGATGACGGCGCTGATGGCGCAGAACAAGGGCGCAGGGGAGAAAAAGCGGATGCGGGAGGGCTTTCGCTGCGGCGTGATTCTGGAAATCATTTACGGAATCTTCATTTTTCTTGTCTGCTATCTTTTGGCAAGGCCGCTGATGCTTCTGTTTGTCAGGGATGAGGAGGTAATCAGGCATGGCGTGACATATCTTCGCCTGATTTCCGTGATGTACGTGATTCCTGCGCTGACCAACGGTTTTCAGGGCTTTTTCCGCGGCATCGGAGATATGAAGGTTACCCTGATCAGCAGCTTTGTCAACATGGGCGTGCGGGTACTGGCAGCGCTTCCGCTGGTATTTGTATTTGGATTTGGAATTGAGGCGCTGCCGTATTCCTATCTGGCAGGCTGGATCGGAATGATGGTGGTGGAAGCACCGCTGCTGGTGAAAATATACCGAAGAGGAGAAAACTGAACGTTTCGTAAGAGCCTTGCCTGGTCAGGGCTCTTCTTTTTTGGAGGTATAAGGTGAGATATCGATATTCTTACAAAAGAGAACGAAAACGCAGGAAGGAAATAAGATGAAGAAGAAAACAGGAAAATGGACCAGGCAGGTCAGGCTGGCCGGGATTCTTTTTGTCATTGGCGTGCTGACCCTTGCTATATATGGAAGCTTTGCAGCGTATACAAGCTTTAACAGTGTGAAACGAGTGGTATCGACCGGAATGCAAAGCGATACGATGTTCAGCTCAAACTATCTTTCACAGATGAATCTGGATGATCAGAATTATCCGGTTAAGCGTATTTCACTTGCGGAGAAGGCCGGAGCGTGTACCTTTGTCGTTCAGGTTTGCAACTATATCTGGGGGACAGTAAACGGTATAATCTTAATAATATTACTTATAACGTAACCGCACAGCTGTATGCAATGGATGGTGGACAGCTTTGAGGGTCTGACGCCGGTGTCGACGAACCGGATCAGCGGCGGATTTCAGAAGGTGACGAAGTTTATCGACGGTACGGGTTCTCAGCCGGATCTGGTGGCGGGACTGTTCGGAAGAAGCCGGGAAGCGGATCAGGATTATTACCATACAAGTCTGTTTCTGAGGACAAACGGATCTGCGACAGATATTTACCTTTCAAACATCGGATTTGAGGACAGCGATAAAAAAAGTCCGATTTCCTCTGCAATCCGTGTTGGCCTGGTGGTACATAAGGCAGGGCTGGATCAGGGCATAACAGGCGAGTATATTTTTGCAATCAGTGACAAAAAGAACCCGGAAAAACAGTACAATACGGCGACAGGACGCGAGGGCTATGTGCTGGATTCCTCCCAAAAAGACGGAACGACTGTTCCGTTTAAGCCGTACAATTCTGATGCGTACTGTATTTACGATGTGGATACGGGAACGGTGACGCTGAAGCACGAATCACTCAGACTGTGCACCGTCGAGGGAACCGCGGATGGAAAAGCAGGCACACCGGTGCAGGTAGAAATTTACGTCTGGCTGGAAGGCTGCGATGAGGACTGCACGGCGAATCTGTGCAATACGACGCTGAGAAATCTGGCGGTATCATTCGCGGGACTGGGCCAGTAGGAATACAATGGAAATATATGAGATGGAGTTGCCACACGTGAGGCAGTGCAGAATATAAATAAAAGATGGTTAAACCGCAAAAAACAGATGCTCCTGAAAGAAAAATGCCGGGCAGAAAAGTCTGGCGGCCGGCACAGGAAATCGAAACAGAAAGGAGGTCTCTGCCCATGAATCCGGAAGTTCAGAAATTAAAGCATTCTTTTTGGATGTCGATATTCTGGATCGTGCTGCTTCTTGTGGCCGTGACAGGGAGCACGTACGCGTGGTTTACATTTGCGGGCAGGACTTCCACGAACGTGACGCCGATGGGGGGCTCAATCAGCGAGGGTGATGCGGCGCTCCTGATCTCAAATGCATCCGGCGGACCGTTTGATAAGACGTGTGATCTCGTGTTGACCGGCAATCCGGAATCGCTCAGCCCGGTCTCGACATCTGACCTGCAGCACTTTTTTACGGCAGCGGCACAGAATAAAGAGGGAATTACCGTCCTGTATCAGAACGTGGATGCGCGTGTGGATCAGGCGGCGGTACACGGTACGGTCTATCTGAAATGTCAGAATGCGCCGTGCAATGTTTATTTTGACAGAGAAAATCTGAAGCTTGGAAGTGACGGACAGGCACTGGCGGCCATGCGGCTGGGGCTTCGCATCACGTCAAATAGTGGAACACAGACGTTTCTGTTTCAGTTAAACAGCCTTGGCGCGACGGGAAATGCGCAGACGGTGCGGACAATTGCAGGATCTTCGGCGGTCGTTTCGGCGATTTCCGGGAATGGCCAGCCGTCGTATGTGGATGATCCGGCGCTTGATATTTCGGAATTTATGGCACAGGCCGGGGCAAATGAGAACGAATATAAGCCGGGAGCCCGTTCGCTCGTCTCTTTGCAGGCGGATGAGGTGGCGACCGTTGAATATTATCTGTATCTGGAGGGCTGCGATGAACAGTGCTCCAACGCAGTGCAAAGCAGAAGCTCGGAGCTTGCGCTGGCGTTTGCCGGTGTGGATGCGAAGAGTGAACAGGAAGGGGAGAGTGGATGAAACGTGTATTCAGGATCTGGTTCCTGAGTGTGACAACGATCGCAGCTCTTCTGGCGCTTTCGGCGGCGACTTATGCCTGGTTTACTTCGAACAGGCAGGTCTCGACGAACACGGCGTCGGCAAGGACCGGTGAGGAAACACTGGAGCTTCAGGTCAGCAGCATCGGTGGAAGCGGCTTCCGAAGTGAGGAGACTGCCACAATCCGTCAGGTGAACAGCCAGAGCCAGGATCGGCTGATGCCGGTTTCTACGGCGGATCTGGTGAATTTTGTGTATGCGCCGTCCACGAACGGCGGAATGGCCTCCTCTTTTAAAAAGGTGGAAAAGGAAGAATATCTGTATCACGGCAGGCTTTATCTGCGGGCCACGGGGACGGGCTGGCCGTCCTCTGCGAGACTGAAGCTGTATCTGGACCAAAGTGACGGAGTGCTCGGAGAAGCTTCCGGTACTCTTCTGACGGCATCAAGGCTGGGGCTGACGTTTGACGGCAGTGCTTCCTCGGCGGTGATTCTCCGGCTGACAGAGAATGAGAGTCCGCGTGGACAGCAGGTATATAATACGGTGATCGGCGGACAGACGCTTGAAAAAAATCAGGTGCTTGCCTGGAATGGAACCGGCGTGCGGGCCGCAGGCGATCCATCGCGGGCGATCACAGATTATACAGTGTCGTTTGAGCACGCATCGGTCACGGAGCCGCAGCGCACGCTTCTTGAGATGGAGCTGAACCGCATTTATACAGTAGATGTTTACTTTTATCTTGAAGGGTGTGATCCGGACTGCTCGGACAGTGTGAGTGATCAGGAGGCCGACATTCACCTCGCCTTTTACGGCGTGATCGACCGGGGGGAGGGCGGCTGATGAAGCAGACACAGAGAAAGAATGATATCCGGGAAAGCGGGCAGAGCAGCAAAAAAAGCTTTTCCGGGAACCGGGATGAACGTATGGACACCGGAAAAAGCCCGGATCGCTCCCTGCGCAGCCGTGTATACACGTCGCTGCTGCTTGCGCTTCTTGCACTTGTGGCGGTGACAGCGGCGACGGTGGCATGGTTTTCGATCGCAGACCGTGCGAGGGTAAGGACGATGAGCCTGGAGATCGTGGCAGATGTGGATCTGAGAATGGATCTTGACCCGCATCAGACGATTGACCAGTACGTAAAGACGCTGTCGTTTGAGTCGATTGCAAAAAGGATTCAGAGTGAAAAGGGATTTTCGATGGAGGAGACACCGCTTCAGCCGGTGACGACCGATGATGCGGTGACGTTTACGTATGAAAACGGCAGCGTTGTGGATGACAAAAGCGGTGCGTATCTTGAGGTGACGCTGCATTTTATGGCGGAAAAGGACATGGTGGTGCATCTGACCAGCGCGAACAGCAGTGAGAGCAGTACGGATGGAACGGTAGTGCTGTCGGAGACGGCAGGGCTTCCGGAAGCGATGCGGATCTCGTTTGCCGCGGATAACCAGACCTGGATCTACGATCCGGGCATGGGGAATGAGAGCAGTACACAGGGGAGTATGAAAACCTTTGGACTGCCGGGAGCAGACCGCATGACACTGGCTGACGATAACGCAATGTTTTCCTTAAAACAGGGAGAGGACAAGGCAGTTATCATGCACATCTGGCTGGAAGGCACGGCACCGACCTGTACCGATGAGCTGCGGGCCTCCCAGTATGCGATCCGGCTGCGGTTTACCGGAGACAGCGGCGAAGGGCAGGAAGCTGCGGAGACGTAGAATTGAACCGAGTCAAGCCACTCCTGATAAGCGGCGAAGACCGATGACGCGGCTGGAAGGCTGCGTGTACCTGCCCAGCTTTGACATGAGTGCAGCATCGGAAACGGAAATATGGAGTCAAAAAGGGCTTCTGGAACATAGAAACAGCAAACAAACAAGGGAGAAAAAGAAATGAAAGTAGTGAAACGTCTTGGAACTGTCGTGCTCAGCATTGTGCTGTGGATTGTCATTCTTGTAGCAGCGCTGTATGCATTTACGACGATGGCAACGAGAGACAATCAAAATGTCGCAAATATTCTTGGCTACACGCCGCTGGTGGTAAAATCAGATTCCATGGCACCGACGTTTTCTGCCGGTGATCTGATCTTTATTAAGAAATGTGATACTTCGACGCTGGAAGAGGGAGATATCATCTGCTTCCACACGATTATCGAAAATGAGTATGCGCTGAATACGCATAGAATCAAGAGCATCGAGACGGTTGGAGAGGCGCGGAGCTACACGACGGTCGGTGATAACAACAATGGTGTGGCCGATCTTCACGTGATTTCAGACGGCGATATCGTAGGAAAGTATGTCGGACACCTGCAGGGCGTCGGCAGGGTGATGGATTTCCTTTCCAGCAGTACCGGATTCCTGATCGTGATCGTACTTCCGATGCTTCTCTTCTTTATTTATCAGGTATATCATCTCATCATGATCAGTATTCGCCTGAAGAAGGCAGTAGCGGTGGAGACAGCGCGTGAGGTAGAGGCGGCGAAAATGCAGGCGGTGAACGGTGCAGCAAAACCAAACGCTGAATCAGCCGCAGATGTAAAACAGAATGCAGCACCGGTAAATACAGATATGATGCAGAACACGGAAGCAGCACCGGTAAACGCAAATCAGACGAGTGACACTGCTGTATCTGCAAAGACCGAGACGCAGCGGGCAAAGGAAGAAGCGCAGGCAGCGCTTGCAGAGGCGCAGAAGATTCGCGAGGAAGCCGAGGCGATCAAAGCGCAGGCCGAGGCCGAGGCGGCGCTTGCTGAGGCAAAACGTCTTCGCGAGGAAGCGGAAGCGATGAAAGCCCAGGCGCAGGCGGAGCTGGAAAAAGCGAAGCAGGAGACAACGAAGGAAGCTACTAAAGCCGGCGCTGCGGAAACAGTGCAGGCAGACGGCAGCGGGGAGGATAAAAAGGCGTGAGTGAATTTCTGAAGTTTGCGTATGAGCTGCTCTCACAGGTTGTCTATAACCTTGTGGTCTGGCTGGCGGCGCTTCTGAAGGTGCTGGTGACCGGCTGGGCACAGTATTTTCTGATCTTTATTACGTATTTTCCGACACTTAGCATTCCGGGAAAGATCCTTTCGGTGCTGCTGATGCTGCTCCTGATCGCGATTCCGGTTCTGATCATTGTGATCGTGGTGCGCAGGATCATTCTGAATCATCAGCTAAAAGCGGATAAGGCGGACAATGCGGCACTGTACCGGGAGATCGGACGGCTGAACAAGCAGGTACTTTCTCTGATGGATGAGAAGAACAGCATTCTCGCGCTGAAGGTCAACGCAATGGGCGGCACGGAGCGGATTCCGTATGTGGGAGCTTCTGCGCTGACGGATGATGTGATCCCGACCGTGGAAGCGGTGACAGGCGGCGCTGCGCAGGCTGCGGCTGCCTCTGAGCACTCAGGCGCGGCACAGGGCACAGCTTCCGGCCGGGCGGGCGTGGTCATAGGATCGGCCGGATCAGGAACGGTCACCGGGCAGAGCGCATCCGGCGTATCGATTCCGGTACCGAATGGCGATGTGGCGAATGCGCCGGTCGTGCAGGCTGTTATTTCCGAGGCAAACCACAATATCGAGCACCGTTTTCCGAAGCTGGCGCTTGTGGATGAGAAGTATGAGCATTTTGTGCTTCCGGTCTATGACAATGAGATCACGCTGGAGGATTTTGTGGAGCGTTACCGCCGTTTTGCGGCAAGTCAGATGGGACTGTATTATACACCTGAGATCGTGCGCAGATTCGTGGCCGGTATGGCGGCGAGCAAGCTGTTGATTCTGGAGGGTATTTCCGGTACCGGTAAAACGAGTCTTCCATATTCCTTCAGCCGCTATCTGGACAATCCGGCGACAATCGTTTCGGTGCAGCCTTCGTACCGTGACCGCACCGAGATCCTCGGTTATTTTAACGAGTTTTCAAAGCGTTTCAATGAAACCGAGTTTCTGCGTGCACTGTATGAGGCGAATTACAGGCCGGATCCGTCGCTGATCGTACTTGACGAGATGAACCTCGCACGTATTGAGTATTATTTTGCAGAAATGCTTTCTGTGCTTGAAATGCCAAGCAAAGAGGAATGGGTGCTTGATCTTGTGCCGACAGCCTGGGCGGGTGATCCGAAGAAGCTTGATGAAGGAAAGATCCACGTATCTGATTCGACCTGGTTTGTCGGAACCGCCAACAATGATGATTCCACATTTACGATCACCGATAAGGTATACGACCGTGCGATGCCGATCGAGCTGAATGAGCGTGCGGATGAATTTGAATGTGAGCCGGAGCCGCACTGTGATGTGACGGCGGAGCACCTGCAGTATCTGTTCCAGAAAGCGAAAGTGGAGCATCCGATCAGCGACGACGCGATGGATAAGCTGCAGAAGATGGATGCTTATCTGCAGACACGTTTCCGTCTGGCATTCGGAAACCGTATCATGAAGCAGATGTACGATTTCATTCCGGTCTATGTGGCGTGCGGCGGCACAGAGCTTGGCGGAATGGATTACATCATTGCGCGTAAGGTGCTCAAAAAATTTGAGAGTATGAATGTCAGCTTCGTGCGCGATGAGATCACGGGACTGATCAATTACATTGAGAAAACGTTTGGAAAAGCAGAGATGCCGGACAGCAAGGCATACCTGCGGAGAATCCAGAATCTGTACTGATAAAAAAGAAAGTCCTCTTACTTGTCTTTCGCACTCTGCTGAACTGCCTTAAATGCATTATTTACGAGGATTGCTATAGGTGAAATTTACCTGGTGCGGTGTAAAATACGGCAGGCGGGGACTTTCGTATATCGCAAAATGGGACTCACAATCTCATAAGCCTGCTTAGGATTACGGGAATGATTGTTCAGACATGCTCTGAAAAGTGAGAGCGGCAGAAGGGGAGAAACAAAGCAATGGAAGACATTACGATCAATGATCTCTATCTGAAATATACGGATGGCATCAGCGAAGCACTTGAGGATGACCGGTATTTTCAATATCTGTTTGAGATCGTTCAGGCAGGAAACAATACGTTACAGCAAAAGCACCGGATTCTGCACAAGGTAGTCGATGAGCAGTGGCTGAGCGTAGTGGAGGAGGGGCTTACTGCGATTTTCAATATCGTGGACAAGCCGCGCCGGTTTATCACGACATCGGAGGAGGTCGTTCCGGTCGCACTCGCAAAAAAGATTACAGCGGACAGTGTGCGCCACTTAAGCCAGAACACACAGTTTATTGTGGCAAACGCAAAGGGCGAGATCCAGCCGACGAAGATTTTAAATGTGACGACGGAGGAAAGCTATGATCTGTATGAAAACCGTTTCGTTTATCATCTGATCCAGCGGTTGTTTGCATTTGTGGACAAGCGGACGGATGTCATCTTCTGGTCGACCGGCGATGAAACGTGTGATGTCATGAGTATGGAAAGCTCGATTGATGATGCGTATGAGGAAATTTCCTATAAAGTGGAAATGAAGATCAGAAACCGCCAGAGCCTGGTGGAAAATGACACCGATAACATGAGCATATTCAAGCGAATCGACCGTGTGCGCAGGATGTCGCGGGTTTTGCGGTCGAGTTCCTTTTGTGATATTATGAATGGCTGCGCACGTGTGTACAGCCCGATCCAGCGGACAAACCTGATGATGAAGGATCCGGATTACCGGACGTGCTATAAGCTGTGGCAGTTTATCGAGAACTACGATGAAGTCGGTTATTCCATCGAGGAGCAGGACAGTGCGCTGGAATTTGATGAAGAGTATTTGCTGCAGATGTATATCAACCTGATTACCAATTATACGGTATTTAAGAGCCTGCTGGAGTCTGATCCGCGTAAGATGAGCGAGATCGCGCAGGAAAAGCGGGAGCCGGTAAAGCCAAAATTTATTAAGGAAATCAAGGAAGAGATTGTCGATGATTATAATATTCCGGATGTTGAGGTGCGCAAGGTCATCATCGAGGAGGTGACGCAGGCGCAGCTGGACGCGGAGGCAAAGCTGGCAGAAGAGACAGCCCGTCGTGAGGAGCTGGAGCAGTCGCTTTCCGACCTGCAAAGCCAGCTGGATTTTCTGAACCGGCAGCTGGAAGAAATGCAGGATCTGCAGATGCAGACAGAAGGAGAAAAGGCAGCGGCCGAGGCAGAACTTGATGCGCAAAAGCATGCGCGGACGGCGGCAGAAGAAGCGGCCGAGGCAGCAAGAGCACAGGCCCGCACGGAGATCGACGCGGCACGGGACGAAGCGAAGGAAGCGATAGAAGCGGCCGGGGTGCAGGTGCAGGAAGCGAAAGCGAAGGCGGCACAGGACGTGCAGCAGGCGAAAGAGCAGATCGAAGCCGCGCAGGTAAAAGCGGCACAGGCGGTGCAGCAGGCGCAGACCGAAGCAAAAGAGCAGATCGAAGCCGCGCAGGTAAAAGCGGCACAGGACGTGCAGCAGGCGCAGACTGAAGCGAAAGAGCAGATCGAAGCTGCGCAGATAAAGGCCGCGCAAGAGGTGCAGCAGGCGCAGACTGAAGCGAAAGAGCAGATCGAAGCCGCGCAGGCGAGGGCGGCGCAGGAAGCAGCAGCTCTGGAAAAAGAGAAGACGGATGCACTTGCCGCAGCGGAAAAAGATGCTGAAAACCGGATCGCTGCATTGCAGGCCGAGGCACAGCGCCAGATTGCAGAAGCGCAGCAGGAGGCAGAAGCGGAGGCAGAACGCATCCGTCGGGAGGCACAGGAGCAGATCGCACACAGCCGTCAGGAAGCCGAATCACAGGCGGCGGCTGCAAGGGAAGCTGCGAAGGCGGAAGCAGCGCAGATCAGGCAGAGTGCAGACCGCGAAGTACAGGCTGCACAGGCGGAAACGAGTGCTGCAAGGGAAGCAAAGAAGCAGGCCGAGGCCGCAAAGGAGGCCGCAGAAAAAAGTGCGGCAGCCGCGCAGCTTGAGGCTGAGCAGGCAGCAAAAGAAGCAAAGGATTTTGCAAAGAAATACGAGGCGGCGGAGGCAGCAAAAGAGAAAGCCATCGCAAAGGCGCAGGCCAACAGTCTGTCAAAATATCTGGTGACAGCGCTCCGCGAACGAAAAGAGCGGAAAAATCAAAAAGAGGATGACAAATGATAAAAAAGACTTTTCTTGCCCTCATCAATTTTCTTTCCCTGGTGATCATTGCGGCGGCGATCGCGGTGCTGTGCATGGTGGTATTCACACCGTCCGGGAAGACGCCGAATATTGCGGGATACTCGTTTCTGCGGATCACGACGGGAAGTATGGAACCGACGTACGGGGTCGATACCATGATCGTGGTGAAAAAAACGGAGCCATCAGAGATTAAAGTCGGAGACGTGATCTCATTTTACTCCTCTGATCCGGCGCTGGACGGTGCGGTCAATACGCACCGTGTGACGGCAGTCCGGCGCGAAGGGGATCAGTGGGTGTACACGACGCGCGGCGATGCCAACAACGTGGATGATACGTATGAGGCGTATTCCTGTTACCTCGTCGGAAAGGTGGTCGGCTCGTCGGTTCTGATTGGCAAGCTTTCCCGCCTGACAGCAAATCCACTGATCTTTATTTCGATTATTTTGATTCCGCTGGCTCTTATTTTGATCGGTAATCTTGTCCGCACACTCCGTCTTGCCGGAAAGATCGCGAAGGAGGAGGAAGCAAAGGCTGTTCAGGAAGCGATCCGGGAGCTCCGGGAGAAGCAGGCGGCGCAGCAGAAAGCGGTATCAGACGAGAGAAACGAAGCGGAAGCTTTTTCTGGTTTAACACGTGAAGCTGACTTTTCTGAAAATTCAGGTGAAAAATAGGAAATTACAGTAACAGCACAATACAGGACACACAAAATCGCGCTTCGCACATTGCAGGCGCGATTTTTTTATGGTATAATCGATCGTAGTCAAAATCGGGCTTGGTTACAAAAAAGAAACTGATATTGAATCACAGACACATTTGATTAATCGCATAAGAGAAGAAAGGATGACACGATGCCGAGAGGAATACAGAGAAAAGGAATTATCAGAAGAAATAAAATTTTGCGCTCTGCAGTGAAGCTGTTTCTGGAGGGCGGATATGAAAAGACAACGACAGCCAATATTGCACAGGCGGCAGGAATGGCGCCATCGTCTTTTTTCGCAGCCTTTGAAAATAAGGAAGCACTCCTTTATACGCTGACCGAGTCAATGTTTGAGAGCCAGTTTGACAATACAGAAAAGCTGATCGGAAGCAGCGCGGATCCGCTTCTGGTGTATGCGGTGGAAACGGCGCTTCAGATGTATATCACGGAGCTTTCCGAGCCGCTCCGGGAGCTGTATGTGATGGCATATTCCCTTCCGACCACGTCAGAATATATTTATCAGAATACGGCGAAAAAAGTAGGAACATTATTTAAAGACTATGTTCCGGGCGCGCAGGAAAAAGATTTTTATGAGATGGATATCGCTTCGGCAGGCGTGATGCGCGGGTTTATGGCGAAGCACTGTGATCTTTATTTTACGATCGATCAGAAGCTGAAGCGTTTTCTGGGCTGCTGCTTTACGCTTTACCATGTTCCGCAGGAGAAGCAGGATGCGGTGATCGGTGCAGTGCTTGCGATGGAATTAAAACCGATCGCAGAGAAGATCATCGCAGACACGGTGGCGAGGGCAGAACAGGGTTTTGAGGAGATTATGGCAAACTGATCGAAAGGAAATTTCAAAAAGAATGCGTTTCATCAGAGCATATCAGAATATAAGGGAGAAATAAGGGCATGATTAACGAGACATATAAGGCAATGCTGCAGGGAAAATCCGTGATCCGTGAGCTGAGCGAGTACGCGACAGCCCGCGGAGCGGAGATTGGATATGAAAATGTATTTGATTACAGCCTTGGCAATCCGAGTGTACCGTGTACACAGGATTATACGGATGCAGTGATAAAGCTTCACCGGGAAGAAAATCCGATGGCGCTGCACGGTTACAGTCCGTCGCTCGGAAATACGAAGGTGCGCGGGATCGTGGCTGACAGCCTGAACCGCCGGTTTGGTATGAATTATGAAACAAAGCATATTTTTATGGCTTCCGGAGCGGCAGGTGCGCTGGCGCATGCGATTCGCTGTGTGACAAAGCCCGGAGATGAGATCATTACGTTTGCACCGCTGTTTCCGGAGTATTTTCCGTATGTCAATACGAGCGGAGCAGTATTGAAAGTGGTTCCGGCGGATACGAAAGCATTTCAGATTAATTTTGAGGAATTTGAAAAGATGCTGAATCCGAATGTGGCGGCCATTCTCGTAAATTCTCCGAACAATCCGTCCGGTACGGTGTACAGTGAGGAGACGCTCACGCGTCTTGCAGATATCCTGTGTGCAAAGCAGAAAGAGTATGGTCACGACATTTTCATCATCAGTGATGAGCCGTACCGTGAGATCGTGTTTGACGGAAAGACCTGCCCGTACCTGAGCAAATTTTATGACAATACGCTGTCCTGTTATTCATTCTCGAAAAGCCTGAGCCTCCCGGGTGAGCGTATTGGCTACGTGGCGGCAAATCCGGCCTGCACAGACGCTGATCTGATCGCTTTGATGTGCGGTCAGATCAGCCGCGGCATTGGCCACAACTGCCCGTCGTCGACCGTTCAGCAGGCAGTGGCAGAGGTGATCGATGAGACCAGCGATATGAGCGTCTATGAGACGAACCGCAATCTTCTGTACGATGCGCTGACACGTCTTGGCTTTGAGGTCGTAAAACCGCAGGGAACGTTCTACATTTTCCCGAAGGCACTTGAGGAAGATGCAAAGGTATTCTGCATGAAGGCGAAAAAATATGACCTGATCCTCGTACCGGCGGACGGCTTTTGCTGCCCGGGATATTTCCGGATGGCATACTGCATCGACACGGAAAAGGTGAAGCGGTCGATCCCGGTGCTTGAGAAATTTGTAAAAGAAGAGTATGGGAACAGCTGATTACAGCTGTTCCAGATCCGAAAGCCGTGCCTCGTACTTGGTATCCATACACTCTTCAAAGGCTGCTTCTTTCTTCATTTTTTCGAGAGAAGCGGCCGTTTTTTTGATTGGCTGGATCGTACCGGCTCCGGCAATACAGCCGCCAGGACAGGCCATTCCCTCCAGAAGATAGCCGTTATATTTTCCGGCTTTTGCAATCTGGAGCATTTTTTTGCAGTTGGCGAGGCCATCAGCACTTACTACCTTGACATCACGGGCCGGATCGAGACGGTGGACTGCCTTTACGACTGCGGCAGCTACTCCGCCGCTGGCAGCGAAACCACGGCCGTCTGCGCTGGCGCGGACGAGCGGTTCGCCCTCCGGGAGAGAAGCAAAGTCAATATTTTTTGCTTCAAACATGCCGGCAACTTCCTCAAATGTCAGGACGAAATCGACATAGCTGCGGATCGTGCGGCGGCTGGCCTCCAGCTTTTTCGCCGCGCATGGGCCGACAAATACGATCTTGCAGTCCGGTTCTTTCTGTTTGATGAGGCGGGCGGTGAGCACCATCGGGGTCAGCGCCATTGAGATGCATTCTGCCTGCTGCGGGAACAGCTTTTTCGCCATCATGGACCAGGCCGGACAGCAGGAAGTCGCCATGAACGGAAGCTTCTCCGGCACTTCTTTCAGAAAGTCTTTTGCTTCCTCGATCGTGCAGAGGTCTGCGCCGACCGCTACCTCGCGGATATCCGTAAAACCAAGTGCCTGGAATGCGCTGCGGATCTGCGTATTTTTCAGTCCCTCAAACTGGCCTGCGATGGCAGGTGCTACGATGGCATAGACGGGAGTCTCGCTCTTCAGTGCGAGTACGGTCTGGTAGATCTGTCCCTTGTCAACGATTGCACTGAACGGGCAGCTGACGAGACACATGCCGCAGGACACACATTTATCCTGATCGATCTCGGCGCGGCCATGTTCGTCAGAATGGATTGCGCCCATGCCGCAGGCCTGCGAGCACGGCCGTTCCTGTTTGATGATCGCATTGTAAGGGCAGGCTTCAATGCACCTGCCGCATTTGATGCATTTGCTTTCATCGATCTTTGATTTTCCGTTGATCATCGTGATCGCGCCCTTCGGACAGACCTCACGGCACGGATGCTCAAGGCAGCCCTGACACCCTTCTGTGACAAAAACACGTTTTTCCGCACAGGCATTGCAGGCAAATTTGATGACATTAATAAGGGGCGGCTCATAATATTTTTCCTCGATCACGCTGGCTTCGACGCCCTTTGAGACCGGAGCATGCTCAGTGATGCTGCGCAGTGACATGCCCATGGCAACGCGGAGACGCTCGCCGACTACGGCGCGTTCCAGAAAAATATCGTCGCGGTACAGGGCAACTTCGCCCGGTACGATGCGGTAGGGCAGCTCTTCAAGCGTGGATGTATCGTTCCCTTCATAGGCCATTCGTGCGATTTCTGTGAAGATCGCATGGCGGATTTTGGTTTTGGATGAGTAAAGTCCTCTCATAGATTCCTCCTTGTGTGGGTATGTACGCTCGGAGCGAGAGTACATAAATGGCTTGTGGGCGGCAGTAAAACGAATAGCGGAGTCCGTTTTGCGGGTCAGACGAAACTGCGCAGCGAAGCGGAGTGTGCGCAACCGTCTGGAATCACGGGAAATAAAGCACAAAAAAAGCGGTCAGAAAAGCTTCCGTGATAAAAACGGAAACAGTTTGACAGCTTACAGCGCAACAAAACAGACCGGCCTGTGCCGGGTCTTTTTCTGAATTATTTACTATCGCTGCCATCTCTCGTGACGAATGATAATAATCCGTGAGCAGGTTTTCTGGCTTGCAGGCAATACAGCGATTCGCCTTCCCGGAGAAGATAAAAACTCCAGTGACTGTTTTGAAACGCGTTTCCTGCTTACAGCTGCGGGACAGCACAGGCGTTGCACCTGTTTCTCTTTTACCCGGCGACTGCCGGCACTCACGAAAAACTGATGTTGATTTATTTTTTCATTCTAGCATACTAAAAGAAGGAATACAAGTGGCAACTGTGTTCATGAAAATCATAAGGCACACCTGTTTGCAAAATTTTACCTGGCGCTGAACGGGAAGCAGATTGTACGTAAAAAAATACTTGTTAACAATATAACAATGTGATAATGTGAAAAGAAGAATCGGAGCTAATACTTCCAAAGCGGAGTGAGAAGTTTTAACTCTCATCAGAAGATAAACTGAAAACGTTTGATCATTTAGCCGAAAATGCAGCGGAGGCAGACGGAAAAAATGAGAAAACTGATCAATTTATGTTTCTGGTGATATTAGCGATGGTTTTTTTCTTTTACCCTAAATTGTTAAAAAAAAGACAATCACAAAGGAGAATGGACGATGCAATTTAGCTATTATCCGGGATGTACCCTGAAGAACAAGGCCAGTGATCTGGACCGGTACGCCAGGGCATGCGCCGGTGCATTGGGATTTGAACTTCAGGAGATCGAGAACTGGCAGTGCTGCGGAGGGGTATATCCGCTCGGCAGTGACGAGATCGCGACGAAGCTCTCCTCCGTACGTGCACTGAATGACGCAAAAGAGAAAGGACAGGATCTGGTCACGCTGTGCTCGGCCTGTCATCATGTGATCAAGCGTGTCAATGACGATATGAAGCACGTGGAGGATATCCGCACCAGGGCAAACAATTACCTGCAGCTGGAGGAACCGTATGCAGGAGAGACAAAGGTACTTCACTATCTGGAAGTGCTGCGTGATGTGGCAGGTTTTGACAAAGTGGCGGAAAAGGTGGTCCATCCGCTTACCGGCAAAAAGATCGGTGCCTATTATGGATGTCTGCTGCTCCGCCCGGGAAAGATCCTCGAATTTGACAATCCGGAGAATCCGAAGATTCTGGAAGATTTCATCCGTGCGATCGGAGCGGAGCCGGTGATCTATCCGTACCGCAACGAATGCTGCGGAGGCTACGTTTCCCTGAAGGACAAAGAGCTTGCAGGAAACATGTGCACCGATATCATGGAGAGCGCAAAGGGATTCGGAGCAGAAATGCTGATTACGGCCTGTCCACTTTGCATGTACAATCTCAGAAAACAGACGGCCGGTGACCTGCCGGTGGTTTACTTCACAGAGCTGCTTGCTCAGGCGCTCGGCGTAAAGGAGGAAATGGCGTGAATACAGCGAAACATCAGGCGGAGCTGATCCGTGAGATCAGCGGCGTGAACCCGCTGAAATGCATGAAATGCGGAAAATGTTCTGCATCCTGTCCGTCCTACAATGAGATGGATATCAAACCGCATCAGTTTGTCTCCTATGTGCAGAACGAAAATATAGAGGCACTCGTAAATTCGAAATCACTGTGGAAATGTCTTTCCTGTTTTGCCTGCGTGGAGCGCTGCCCGAGAAATGTGCAGCCTGGAAAACTGATCGATGCGGCAAGACAGCTGGTCCTGCGACAGAGAGGGCAGGAGTATCTTTCCCCGGATGAAGTTCCGCAGCTGCTGGATCCGGAACTGCCGCAGCAGCTTCTGGTAAGTGCATTCAGAAGATACAGGAGGTAAGCGGATGCAAAGGATAGGAGTATTCGTCTGTCATTGCGGAAGTAATATCGCCGCAACCGTGGACGTAAAGAAAGTAGTGGAGATGGCCCTTAAGGAGCAGGGTGTCGTACATGCCGAGGATTACCAGTATATGTGTTCTGAGGCAGGCCAGGCAAAAATCCAGGACGCGATCCGGGACAAAAAGCTGACCGGAGTGGTGGTATGCTCCTGCTCACCGCGTATGCATGAGACGACTTTCCGCAACGCGGCAAAGCGTGCCGGTCTGAATCCGTACATGGTGGAGATCGCAAACATCCGTGAGCACTGCTCCTGGATCCACAAGGATATGCAGGAGGCGACGGAAAAGGCAGTGATCCTGATGCGGGCCGCTGTCGCAAAGGTAAATTTAAATGCACCGCTTCAGCCGGGCGAGAGCCTTGTGACGAAGCGTGCGCTTGTAATTGGCGGCGGTATCGCCGGAATCCAGACGGCGCTCGACATCGCAGAGGCAGGCTATCCGGTCGATATTGTGGAAAAAACTCCGAGTATCGGAGGAAGAATGTCACAGCTGGACAAGACGTTCCCGACGCTCGACTGCTCGGCGTGTATTCTGACTCCGAAGATGGTGGAGGCAAATACGCATCCGAATATTACGCTTTATACCTACAGTGAAGTAGAAAAGGTAAGCGGTTTTGTAGGTGATTTCACGGTTGATATCCGTAAAAAAGCGAGAAGTGTCGATATGAGCAAGTGTACGGGCTGCGGCGTCTGCCAGGAGAAATGCCCGAACAAGAAGATCCCGAGCGAGTTCAACCGCGGGCTTGGCAGCCGGACCGCGATCTACACACCGTTTGCACAGGCAATTCCGAACGTGCCGGTGATTGACCGCGAGCACTGTACAAAATTTAAGACCGGAAAGTGCGGCGTCTGCTCAAAGGTCTGCCAGGCGGGAGCAATCGATTACGATCAGAAGGATGAGATCATCACACAGAAGTACGGCGCGATTGTGGTAGCGACGGGCTTCGATATGATCAAACTTGATAAATATGACGAGTATGCCTATGCGCAGAGCAAGGATGTCATCACATCCCTTGAGCTGGAGCGTATCATGAATGCCGCAGGTCCGACAAAGGGACATCTGGAGCGTCTCTCTGACGGAAAGGCACCGAAGGAAATGGTATTTATCCAGTGTGTCGGAAGCCGCTGCGCGGACGACCGCGGAAAGAGCTACTGTTCGAAGATCTGCTGTATGTACACGGCAAAGCATGCAATGCTGATCCGCGACAAATATCCGGATGTAAACGTAACAGTATTTTATATCGATGTCCGTACACCTGGCAAGAACTTCGATGAGTTCTACAGAAGGGCAGTGGAGGAGTACGGAGTCAATTACATAAAGGGTCAGGTAGGAAAGGTTATCCCGCAGCCAGATGGAAAGCTTCTCGTGCGCGGTGTGGATCTGATCGACAACCGCCAGATCTTAAAGGAAGCAGATATGGTTGTTCTGGCAGCGGCGATTGAGCCGAATCCGGATGTAAGAAAGATCGCGACCATGCTGACTGCAAGCATTGATACAAACAACTTCCTGACCGAGGCACATGCGAAGCTGCGTCCGGTAGAGTCTCCGACTGCAGGTATCTTCCTCTCCGGTGTGTGCCAGGGACCGAAGGATATCCCGGAGACCGTTTCACAGGCAGGTGCGGCGGCAGTAAAGGCCATCGGACTGCTTGCAAAAGACAAACTGATGACGAATCCGTGTACGGCGCAGGCGGACGAGCTTTTATGCAACGGCTGTTCCCAGTGTGCAAATGTGTGCCCGTACGGCGCGATTTCCTATGAAGAAAAGCAGGTAAACGATCACGGTATCCGTGAAGTCCGGCGTGTCGCACAGGTAAATACGGCGCTGTGCCAGGGCTGCGGAGCATGTACCGTAACGTGTCCGTCCGGCGCAATGGACCTGCAGGGCTTTTCAAACAGACAGATTCTTGCGGAGGTAGATGCAATATGTCGATAGAGCGAAGCGAAGAATTCAGACCGAAAATTGTAGCGTTCTGCTGTAACTGGTGCAGCTACGCAGGCGCGGATCTGGCGGGAAGCAGCCGTCTGTCCTACCCGGCAGATGTCAAGATCATCCGGGTCCCGTGCTCCTGCCGTGTGAATCCGATGTTTATTTTAAGAGCCTTTGAAAAGGGTGCGGATGGTGTGATCCTGTGCGGATGCCATCCGGGAGACTGCCACTATACCAGCGGAAACTTTTACGCGAGAAGACGTATGACCCTTCTCTTTTCCATGCTGGATTACCTCGGAGTGGAAAACGGCCGTACCCGTGTCGAGTGGGTATCTGCTGCAGAGGGCGTGAAGTTTTCCGCTACCATGAATGAATTTGTCGAGAAGATTTACAGTCTCGGCAAAAACGTGAGATTGGGGGATATAAGATGCAGGAACTGATCAGACGGGCAAAAGAACTGCTGGCAGACGGAACGGTAGTCCGTGTGCTTGGCTGGAAGGCCGGAGACATGCCGTGGAATCCGGAACCGGCTTTCTTTGAAAACGAAGAAGAGTTAAAAGATTTTGTATATGACGGCTTTTGCGGAGCGAACTTAAGCAAGATGATGATCGAGGCATCAAAGCTGGACGGAAAGACGATGGTCTGTTTAAAACCGTGCGATACGTACAGCTTCAACCAGCTGCTCAGCGAGCACCGTGTGGACCGCGAAAAAGCATACATCGTCGGAGTCGGCTGCAAGGGCAAGCTTGATATCGAAAAAATTCGATCCATTGGAATCCGCGGAATCAGAAAGATAGAGGGTGCTTCTTTGGAGGATGCGGCAGATACGTTAAAGTTTGAGACCGCATCGGGAGAAAAGACATGTGCCTATGCAGATGCAATGCTGGGCCGCTGCCATGTCTGCAAGGGCAAGGAGCATCAGATCTATGACGAGCTGATCGGCGAGTCGAAGGATACGAAGGATCAGGAGCGTTTCACCGAGGTAGAGCGGATTGAGGCGATGAGCCCGCAGGAGCGTTTTGCGTATTTCCAGAGCGAACTGAGCAAGTGCATCCGCTGTAACGCCTGCAGAAATGTCTGCCCGGCCTGCAGCTGCCGTAAGTGTGTATTTGACAGCAACAAGTTCGACAGTGCACAGAAGGCAAATGTGGATTCCTTTGAGGAGAAGATGTTCCATATCATCCGTGCTTTCCACGTGGCTGGCAGATGTACCGACTGCGGAGAGTGCAGCCGCGTATGTCCGCAGGGCATTCCGCTTCACCTCTTCAACCGGAAATTCATCAAGGATATTGATGAGCTTTATGGAACGTATCAGGCAGGCGAAGCAGTCGTGGAGCGCAGTCCGCTGACGAGCTACACCTTTGAGGACGCAGAGCCTGGAATTGTGGCAGAAAGGGGATAAGGCATGTATCAGATTGCGAAAGAAAAGCTTCCGGAACTGTTCCGGAAAATTACGCAGACCCGGGAACTGTATCTGCCGGTAGAAACCTGCGGCCAGGTAAATTATGCGCCGTGGAGTGAGGATGCAAAGGTGGATCTGGATACCTTAAAGACAGTAAAATCTGCAAAGGACGCGTTCTTCCCGCAGAGTGAGAACCTCTACACCTGCTACCGGGACGGAAAGAAGATTTCGATCACACCACAGGAGCTTAAGGAGCAGCCGTTTGTTGTATTCGGTATGAAAGCGTGTGACCTGCGTGGTGTGGAAGT
Source organism: Lachnospiraceae bacterium (assembly GCA_902363665.1). Taxonomy (GTDB): domain Bacteria; phylum Bacillota; class Clostridia; order Lachnospirales; family Lachnospiraceae; genus Choladousia. The sequence continues at coordinate 205,466 of CABJAW010000004.1, forward strand.
GCTTGATAAGGTATTTCTGGCAGATCCGGTGGATACTTTTTATGCGGCAAGACGGGATCACGGCACGATCGTGGCGATGGCCTGTCACGAACCGGAGGATTCCTGCTTCTGTAAGGCGTTTGGGATCGACTGTGCGGAGCCGAAGGCGGATGTAGCCGTCTGGACGGCCGGAGAAGTCCTGTACTGGAAGGCACAGAGCGAAAAAGGTGAAGCACTGACTGAGCTGGTAAAAGATCTGCTGGAAGAAGCGGCAGACGGCGAAGAAAAAGTGGAAGCAGAAAAGGACAGGATCCACAAGATCGCAGAAGCGCTTCCGTATATGCAGCTTTCCCTGGAAGGCTGGGGCGGCGATGTGCTTGAGGAAAAATTCAATTCTCCGCTGTGGGAGAAGCTGTACCGCCCATGTCTGGCGTGCGGCACCTGCACCTTTGTGTGCCCGACGTGCCAGTGCTACGATATCAAAGACTACGATACGGGCCACGGGATCCAGAGATACCGCTGCTGGGATTCGTGTATGTATTCCGACTTTACAATGATGGCACACGGAAACAACCGAACGAGCCAGATGCAGCGTTTCCGTCAGAGATTTATGCACAAGCTGGTTTATTTCCCGGCAAATAACGACGGCATGTTTTCCTGTACCGGCTGTGGCCGCTGCGTGGAAAAATGTCCGCAGTCCCTGAATATTGTGAAGGTGATCAAAGCATTTGCGGCGCAGGGAGGAAAAACGAATGAGTGAATGTACATGTCATAAAAATTACAGTCTGGATACGCTGATCCCGAAGGTCGGCATCATCACAGATATCCGGGAGGAGACGCCGGATGTAAAGACATTCCGTGTCAATGCGCCGGAGGGCGGCAAGCTGTTTGAGCATATGCCGGGCCAGTGCGCAATGCTGTGTGAGCCGGGCGTAAGCGAGGGAATGTTTTCCATCACCTCCTCGCCGACAAATAAGGAGTATCAGGAGTTCAGCATCAAGAAATGCGGCAGCCTGACGAGCTATCTGCACAGCCTTGAGGTGGGCGATGAGATCACCGTCCGTGGGCCTTACGGCAACCATTTTCCGGTGGAGGATAAGCTGAAAGGAAAGGATCTGCTGTTCATTGCCGGAGGAATCGGTCTTGCACCGCTTCGTTCCGTGATCAATTATGTGCTGGACAACCGCGAGGATTATGGTACGGTGGATATCCTTTACGGATCCAGGTCGGCAGATGATCTGGTGCAGTTAAAGGAAATTCAGGAGGTCTGGATGAAGGCGAAGGATGTTCACGTTTATCTGACGATCGACCGCCCGCAGGAAGGCTGGGACGGCCATGTCGGCTTTGTACCGGCTTACTTAAAGGAGCTTGGATTTGCGACAGATAAGACGGCGCTGATCTGCGGACCGCCAATCATGATCAAATTTGTTCTGCAGGGACTGCAGGAGCTTGGCTTTTCGACAAACCAGGTCTATACCACGCTGGAGCTGCGCATGAAGTGCGGCATCGGAAAATGCGGCAGATGCAATGTCGGTTCAAAATATGTCTGCAAGGATGGCCCGGTATTTCGCTGCGATGAGCTCAATGAGCTTCCAAATGAATATTGATGCAGAGTATACGATGATGGGTCAGAGCCGGTTTCAGAAACAGGCTGGAAAGGCTCTGAATGCAGCAACGAAGCGGATACAGGAGGAGTTACCGAAAATGACAACAAATATGGTAAACGTATATTTTTACGGAAAAAAATACAGTGTGCCGGCTGATCTGACGATCATGACGGCAATGGAATATGCCGGATACACCTTAAAGCGTGGCTGCGGCTGCCGCCACGGCTTCTGCGGTGCATGCGCGACGATTTACCGGATCAAGGGAAAAAATGAGCTGAAGACGTGCCTTGCCTGTCAGACACAGGTGGAGGAGGGCATGTATGTGGCAAGCATCCCGTTCTTTCCGACCGATAAAAGAACGTATGAGATCGAGGATCTGAAGCCGAATCAGCAGGTGATGATGGAGCTTTATCCGGAAATCTACAGCTGCATCGGCTGCAATGCCTGTACGAAGGCGTGTACGCAGAATCTGAACGTTATGCAGTATATTGCATATGCACAGCGCGGCGAGCTGGAGAAGTGCGCAGAGGAGTCCTTTGACTGTGTAGGCTGCGGATGCTGCAGCGTGCGCTGCCCGGCAGGCATTTCTCATCCGATGGTCGGACTGCTTGCAAGACGGCTGACCGGAAAGTACATTGAGCCGGAATCAAAGCACCTGACGAAGCGTGTGGAGGAGATTCACGAGGGCAGGTACGACGCACTGATTGAGCAGATCATGCAGAAACCGATCACGGAAATGGAAGAGCTTTATAATACACGGGAAATTGAGAAATAAGGAGGGACACAGTCATGTTTACACCGGAAATGATGGAATCGGTAAAAAAGGTGGAGGCGACAAGAGCGTCCCGGCTTGGCATGGAACCACGCCGTATGAGCGCAGAGGAAAAGGATCAGCTGCTTCGTGAGTTTCATCCGGATTACCGTGCGGAAGCATTTGAGGAAATCAAGGTAGGCCCGAATAAAGGGCAGAAGGCAAATAAAGAGCTGGTACATATGCTGCATTCCAACAGCCGTCTTCTGAAGGACCACGTGGATCTTTCAAAGATCGATTATGATGTGGATGTGCTTGTCATCGGCGGCGGCGGAGCAGGTGCTTCCGCAGCAATTGAGGCACATGAGGCAGGCGCGGATGTTATGATCGTGACGAAGCTTCGAATCGGAGATGCCAATACGATGATGGCAGAGGGCGGCATTCAGGCAGCGGATAAAGAAAATGATTCTCCGGTACAGCATTATCTTGATGCATTTGGCGGCGGGCATTTTGCGGCAAGGCCGGAGCTTCTGAAAAAGCTGGTCATGGAGGCACCGGATGCGATCAAGTGGCTGAATGAGCTGGGCGTTATGTTTGACAAGGACGCAGACGGCACAATGATCACGACGCACGGAGGCGGAACCTCCAGAAAGAGAATGCATGCGTGCAAGGATTATTCCGGCGCTGAGATCATGCGTACCCTGCGTGATGAAGTCATCAACCGTGGTATCCCGGTAGTGGAGTTTACCTCCGCAGTGGAGCTGATCCGCGATGAGAAGAATCAGGTGGCAGGTGCCGTTCTTCTGAACATGGAGACTGGAGATTATCTGGTAGCAAGGGCAAAGACCGTCATCATCGCAACAGGCGGTGCAGGCCGTATGCATTATCAGGGCTTTGCAACATCAAACCATTACGGGGCAACCGCAGACGGACTGATCCTTGGATACCGTCTCGGCGCACCGCTTCTGTATCAGGATACGATTCAGTACCATCCGACCGGTGTTGCGTACCCGGCACAGATCTTTGGGGCACTTGTAACAGAGAAGGTACGTTCCATCGGAGCGATGCTGGTCAACTGTGACGGCGAAGCCTTTATGCATCCGCTTGAGACAAGAGACGTTTCTGCAGCATCGATCATCCGTGAGTGCACGGCAAGAGGCAAGGGAGTGACAACGCCGCTTGGTACCGGTGTATGGCTGGATACTCCTATGATTGAGCAGCTGCACGGAGAAGGCACGATCGAAAAGCGCATTCCGGCAATGCTCCGTATGTACCTGAATTACGGTATTGATATGAGAAAGCTCCCGATCCTGATTTACCCGACGCTGCACTATCAGAACGGCGGTCTGGAGATCGGCGGGGACGGCTTCACAAAGGTGATCGACAATCTGCTTGTTGCAGGTGAGGCAGTCGGCGGCATCCACGGAAGAAACCGTCTGATGGGCAACTCCCTTCTGGATATCATCGTATTCGGCCGCGACGCAGGAAAGGCAGCGGCTGCAAAGGCGAAGAACGTAACGCTTGGCACGATGAACCTTGACCATGTGACACAGTATGCAAAAGAGCTGGAAGAGGCAGGACTGGATACGGGAGACGTATCACCGCTGCTGCTGCCACACTACGCAAGACATGAGCGGTAAACGGGAATAGCATCTTACAGCGATTGCAAGGAAGAAAAGAACCTGTTACAATTGAGAAAAACAGTCAGCAGAAAATCAGAATGCAGAAATATCTGGTTAAAAACGACGGATGGTCTGCTGAGCATGGACAGGAGGAATGAAAATGCGAGAGATAGAAGTGAGCATGCTCACCGATGTGGTCGAGAGACTCTGCATCGAGGCAAATGAGCATCTGCCGTCCGATGTCAAAGAGGCGATCAGGACATGCCGCGCCTGTGAGGACGGAGAGATCGCAAAGGGTGTGCTGGACAATATCATTGAAAATTTTGAGATTGCAGACAGCGAGAATGTACCGATCTGCCAGGATACCGGAATGGCCTGTGTCTTTCTGGAGATTGGGCAGGATGTACATTTTATCGGCGGAGACCTGACGGATGCGGTAAATGAGGGCGTACGCAGAGGATACGACAAAGGATATCTGCGCAAGTCCGTTGTAAAGGATCCAATCCGCCGCGGAAATACCGGCGATAACACACCGGCAATGCTTTACACGGAGATTGTTCCGGGGGAGCAGGTGAAGGTAACGGTCGGACCGAAGGGCTTCGGAAGCGAAAATATGAGTGCGATCCGGATGTTCAAGCCATCAGCCGGACTGCAGGGCATCAAGGACTTTATCATCGAGACAGTAGAGACTGCAGGACCGAATCCGTGTCCTCCGATGGTGGTCGGTGTCGGTATCGGCGGAACGTTTGACAAGGCAGCGCTGCTTGCAAAAAAGGCGCTGATGCGTCCGCTCGATTCCTCTAATCCGGATCCATATTATGCAGATCTGGAAAAGGAGATGCTGGAAAAGATCAATCAGCTGGGCATCGGACCTCAGGGCTTTGGCGGAAAGACAACTGCAATCGGCCTTAACATCGAGACACTGCCGACCCACATCGCAGGAATGCCGTGTGCGATCAATATCAACTGTCATGTGACGCGTCACAAAACGGAGGTGATCTGAGATGGAAGAGAAGAGAATCACACTGCCGCTGACGGCGGAGCTGGCAAAGACACTGCATGCGGGTGACCGTGTGCTTCTGACCGGTACAATCTACACCTCCCGTGATGCGGGCCACAAGAGAATGTGCGAGGCACTTGCAAGAGGCGAGAAGATTCCGTTTGACCCAACGGATGCGACGATCTATTACGTGGGACCGACACCGGCAAAGCCGGGAAAGGTCATCGGATCGGCAGGACCGACGACGAGCGGCCGTATGGATGCTTACGCACCGACGATGATGTCGGTCGGTGCCCGCGGCATGATCGGAAAAGGAGCACGTCTGCCGGAAGTGGTGGAAGCAATGAAGAAGTATTCCGGCGTCTATTTCGGAGCGATCGGCGGAGCAGGTGCACTGCTTGCAAAATGCATTAAGAAATGCGAGCTGATCGCATATGAGGATCTCGGCGCGGAAGCGCTGCGTAAACTCTATGTAGAGGACATGCCGCTGGTTGTCATCATTGACAGCGAGGGCAACAACCTGTACGAAGAGGGACGTGCGGCGTATCTGAAGGAAGCGGCAGCCAGATCCGGAAAGTAAGCAGAAACTGAGATGGAAATAAGAAAGAGCCAGTGAAGCAGGAGATCATCGCCTGTTTCGCCGGCTCTTGTTCTATTCAGTGTAACCGAGTCAAGTAAGTCCTCTGCAAGGTTGCGCGAAGCAATAAGCAGTGGGCAGGGACTTGAGTCAATCAGTTTGTGTGCCGTGTGCGTTCCGCCTTCCGTGCCTTCTTGATTAAATACATCTCCTCGTCTGCACGGTTGATATAATCGTTTAAGGAAGAGGCCGAATCGTCTGTGACAACGTATCCGATGCTGGCTTCAATTGAAAAAAGCTGTGTGCTCAGGTTCGAAAGCTGTCTGAGCAGTGTGAGAATATTCTGCCTGATCTGAGACAGCTGTTCTTCATTACAGTTCGGGATCAGACAGACAAATTCATCCCCTCCGTAGCGCATCGTGACGGAAGTGGACGGACAGCACTGCTTCAGGGCAGAGGCAACCGTACTGATGGCCAGATTTCCCATGTCGTGCCCAAAGGTATCATTGATGTATTTGAGCTGATCAACATCTGCAAAAAGAACACCGCAGGAATTGCCGGAACTGATGGAGCTGGCAAAGAGAGGGATTGCGAGCTTGTCATAGGCCATGCGGTTGTAAAGCCCGGTCAGAGAGTCACGGATGTAAAGCTGCGACAGCGCCGCATTCATTTTGTGCAGGGTCAGTTTTCCGTACAGGGTTTCCAGCGCGATTTGGAATGCGGCGAGCATCTCAAAAAGGAACTGGTTTTTCAGAATGTAATCGCAGTTTTTGAAAGCGAGATATCCAATTTCACGTTCACGGAAATGAAGCGGACAAAACAGATAAAGATTACCGCCCTTCGAAGATGCAAAAGGTGGGAGTAACTCCCCTTTTCCGGGAAAGATACGTGAACAGCCGTTTCTTGGTGGAACAAGAGCCATTTCGGACGGATAACCATCCGTGAGAAATTCATCCTCAGGGAGCTCCGGAGAATATTCCGTAGTTTCAGTCGCATAAAAATCCGGATTCAGAAACAGGAGAACGTCATCGCAGCCATTTTCGCGGATACACTGAAGCAAACAGGAGGCCATTTCCGAATAGCTGTCACAATTGAGCAGACATCGTTTCAGCTGTGCCATCCAGTTGCGCATGCGGAGTGTATGTACCTCAGAGACGATCTGATCATTGATATACTGCCCACGGTCCGGCGGATTCTGGCTTTGACAGCGGCAGCTGTCCTGAAAGACCCACTGCATTTGTGCATACCTTGCTTTATCAGTCTGTTTCCCGGTCCAGCTTTCGTGGAGCAGCTGCATGGCATTTACGATAAGCTCTTCTTTTTTAAAACCAACGGTAGTAATGCGCGGATCAAAATAAGAAGCTTTATCGTGATTGTCAAAGCCGGTTATCAGAAAATCATCCGGAATCCGAAAACCGGTTTCTCTTGCGCGTGTGGCGAGGCCGACGGCAATGTTGTCGTTGGCGCAGACGAATGCGTCAGGGATCAGATCTGCTTCACGGAAGTGATCAAAGATGCGGATGCCGGATTCCATTTCATAATTATAATGATAGACACGTTTTTCTTCATATGGAATACCGTGGCGCAGCAGGCAGTCGCGGTATGCCTTTAGCCGCAGCAGATTTTCTCCGTTTGTCACGGGACCGCCGCAGTAGTTGATGGTGCGGCAGCCATGCACGGTGATGAGATGCTCCACGATCCGCTCCATAGCACCGTAATTATCAATTCCGGAAAAAAGCAGACCCGGAATCGGAAGCTGAAGCGATACGGCAGGAACGCCGCAGCTGCGTACACGCCTGACCAGCTCCTCTGTGACAGAAGAATAAGAGATACTTGAGGTATCGATAATGATGCCGTCAAAGGAAGAAAAATCAGGGAGCTTTACGATATTATATTCACCGGCATTATATTCTTCATCTTTACTGAAATTGCCGAAGCTGTGGAAGAAATACAGGTCGGCATCCAGGCCGCAGGAATCCAGATACTGCCTGATCCCTCTGAACCAGGCATATGTGACTTCGCCGACCCATCCGTCTGTGACAATTGCTACTTTTTTCATTTTAAAACCCCTCAAAAGTTGTTAATCATAACTGAAAGATATTATAGCAATTCAGAGGGATATGTGCAACTGTGATTACAAAAAGGGTTGTTTTTTTTGTGAGATGTGCGTATGATAAGGAAGATAGCTGCGCTTAGGGGTGAGGTGTCAGAGCCGGATCACGATAGAGAAAAAAGGCCTGATGCCCGGTATGTTGCTGCTGGAAGGGAGAAAAAGCGATGAGTTTTCAGTTAAAAAAGTATACGGCACCTGATTTTTCAAAAGAGATATTTCAGAAAGCTCCGAATGTAAAGCTGGTTCCGGCACCGGCGGATACGGTAGCGCCGGAGCAGTTTCATGCGATGAGCATTTTTCCGGAATATTTTAAGGTAGATGGGCAGTGGCTGCTCGCAAAGGATAGCCGTATGGACTGTGTTCCGGTGTACCGGGACGGAGAAATTCTGGTGATTGAACCACGCCATTTAAAGAAAGGTGATCTGGTGGTCGTTGGAAGAACCGAAAAGTGCCAGGATGGTATTTTTGTACATGCAAATGGGTTCGGAGCGATAGAAAAGCAGGGAGACGTCTTTGCATTTCGTCAGAACCGCTCCAGAGAGACGTCCTTTTCGAAAGATTATGACGAGCTCTATGAACTGCTGCGTTATGAAAAAGAGCATGGCGGAAATATTCTCTGGGTCATGGGACCGGCCTTCAGCTTTGATGCGGATGCGAGGGCTGCTTTTTCGAAGCTGATCGAGCATGGTTATGTAAACGGCGTGATGGCAGGAAATGCACTTGCAACGCATGATCTGGAGGGAGCCTATATGAATACGGCGCTCGGTCAGGATATTTATACGCAGGAGACAATGGAAAATGGCCATTACAATCATCTGACAACGATCAACCGTGTACGCGCCTGCGGCTCGATCCGTGAATTTATCGAGAAAGAGCACATCGACAACGGAATTATTTACAACTGCATGAAGTACAACGTGCCGCTGGTGCTGGCAGGCTCGATCCGCGACGACGGTCCGCTGCCGGAGGTGTATGGAAATGTATACGAAGCGCAGGATGCGATGAGAAGCTGTGTGCGCAAGGCAACCACAGTCATCTGTCTTGCAACGATGCTGCATACGATCGCAACCGGAAATATGACGCCGTCTTACCGTGTGCTTCCGGATGGAACGGTACGCGAAGTGTACTTCTACTGCGTGGATATTTCAGAATTTACAGTCAATAAGCTGAGCGACCGCGGAAGCCTTTCTGCACATGGAATTGTGACGAATGTACAGGACTTTGTGTTCAATGTGTGCCGCGGGCTTGGATTGCAGGAAGAAAGTGCCAGGGAATAGAAGATCAGAAGCACTGCATTTTTAAAAAGAAATGCTTGATTTACAAAAAAAATGGGCGTATAATAGCGCCAATAAGAAACTGAGGCGCGTTCGACCAAGAGTATTTTATCCGATTAAGCCGTTACAGACCGGCAGATAAAAGAAAGGGGTGGACGCCGAAGCGAAGGGGCTTCTGTAAGGCTTTGGTCGCTGGTCTGGCAGAGAAAATCTGTCCGACTGTCGCACAATCGGTGCGGAGCGCAGTTCTTCTGAAAAAGAGCAGATTTTAGATATTACGCGCAGCCGTTCCGAAAATGGATGGCTGCGCTTCTTTATGCCCTCAGTTCTTAGAAGAAGAAAATAAGAGGAGGAGCGGTAAATGAAAAAAAGAATGATGAATGTGCTTCTGGCAGGGGTGCTCGCAGCAGGCAGTATCAGCCCGGCGATGGCGGCAATGGCAGAGGAAGCAGACGGCAAGGTACTTGATATTGCACTGAGCGCAGATATCTCCACAATGGATGTTATGGGAACGAGCAAGGACTACATGGTTCCGATGAATGTATTTGACCGTTTGTTTGACATTAAGGTAAATGATGACGGAAGTACTGAGATCGTAAACGGGCTGGCCACTGATTATACGGTAAGTGATGACGGACTGACCTATACCTTTACCTTAAGAGAAGGCGTAAAGTTCAGCAATGGACAGGATTTTACCGCTGAAGATGTAGAATATACATTTATGCACCTGCTTTCCCCGGAGTCCATCAATGCGGATATTCCGCTTGAGGTTGAAGGTGCGCAGGATTATATGGACGGAAAAGCGGACACCGTTTCAGGAATCAAGGTGGATGGTGATTACCAGATCAGCATGACGCTGGCAAAGCCGAATGCAGGCTTTGTTTCGGAGCTGACATCTGCGGTAGTCGGCATTATCGACAAGACGACTGTAGAAGGTGCTTCCAATTTCGGTATTGATGTAGACGAGACGGTCGGAACCGGCCCGTATATCGTAACAGAATGGGTAAACAATGACCACATCACACTGGTAAAAAATGAAAATTACTGGGGAGAGGAGCCGTCGGTAGATACGTGCGTGATCCACATTATCCCGGATGCTTCCACGCAGAACCTGATGTATCAGAACGGCGAGCTGGATATCATCGACCTTGATTTCCAGGATGCATCGATCGTGTCTTCTACTTATGAGACACAGTATGCGGACAATATCGTTTCCGGAAAGCGTCTTGCCCTGACTTACATGAACATGAACGCAAAGAGCGATTATCTCTCTGATCCGGTAGTACGCCAGGCGATCCAGATGGCTGTTGACCGTCAGGCAATCCTGGATTCCGTATACGGAGGAAAGGGACATCTTGAGAACAGTATTATTCCGGAGGGTGTTCTTGGACACAATGACAATGCAACAGAGATCGTTTACGATCCGGACGGCGCAAAGAAGCTTCTGGAGGATGCAGGCTACAAGGATGGAGAGATTACCTTTGAGATGGGTTATGATTCTTCCGCAAGTGCAAACAATCAGATGGTTTGCCAGATCATCCAGCAGCAGCTCGCAGCAGTCGGCATCAACATGGAGATCAAGACCTATGATCAGTCCAGCTGGCTGGCAACAAGAAAAGCAGGCGAGATGGATTCCTTCGTCGGTACCTGGACAATGGATTACAACGATCCGGCCAATATCATGGTAACCTTCTTCGGAAGTGTAGAGAACACGGTAATGCGTTCTGATAATTATCAGGATACCTCCATCATCGACCGCGTGGCAGCAGCTCCGTCCATTATCGACGATGATGCACGCTATGCAGAGTACCAGGCACTGGAAGAGAAGATCATCCACGAGGATTACTCCTGGGTTCCGCTTTTCGCACTGGATCATGAATTTGCCATCAGTGATGATGTAGAGAGCTATACACCACACTGGGCAGGCTATGGAGATTTCTTTATTTCAGGCGTTGTCATGAAATAAAAGGCAGATAAGGCAGACAATGGATTCCGGAGGCGGGACAGAACTGTGCCGGCTCCGGATAAATTGCGTTCTGGCACGTGTGTTTTTGGGAAAGACGGAAGGAATATCCAGCTGTTTTTCTCAAGGATACACGAGAGGCTGGACGACCACATTCAGAAAGGATACCATATGCTGAGGAGTATCGGAAAAAGAGTACTGCAGACGGTTATCGTGCTGTTCTGTGTCTCACTCATGATTTTTGTCCTGCTTCGGATCATTCCGGGAGATGCGATCACAACGATGATGGGTGAGCATGCAAATGCAGATACGATTGCGCGTCTGACAAAAGAGATGAATCTGGACAAACCATTTTATGTACAGTTTATTACCTATTTAAAAGATATTTGCACCGGAAATTTCGGTACGAGCTATACGCTCAATAAACCGGTGACGGAGCTTTTGGCCGCGGCTTTCCCAAATACCGTAAAGCTTGCGGTTATGGCAGCCGTCATTGCGTGGGTGATCGGTATGGTCTGTGGAATTATTGCCGCAGTAAAAAAAGACGGGATCCTGGACCGTTTGTTCATGGGATTTTCCCTGCTCGGTGTTTCCGTACCTGTCTTCATGGTAGCGATGGTACTGCAGTATTTTATTGCCTATAAGCTGCACTGGGTGGATATTTCCGGCGTCAAATCCTGGACCGGATTTATTCTTCCGGCAATTGCGCTTGGCTGGAACAGCGCGGGCAGCATTGCGCGTCTGACCCGCTCCACGCTGGTAGAGGTGCTGCAGGAGGACTATATTGACACTGCCAAGGCAAAGGGACTTGGACGTGGAGGCGTGATCATCCTGCATGGCCTGCGCAATGCGATGCTGCCGGTCATTACGATGATGGCGCTTCAGATCTCCAGCCTTCTTTCCGGAGCCGTTATTTCTGAGACAATTTTTTCTATTAATGGAATCGGAAGACTTGCGGTTGATGCGATCAGCCGCCGTGATATTCCGCTGCTTCAGGGTACGGTACTGTTTACTACCATAATCGTCATCGTGGGCAACCTGATCGCAGACTGCCTGTATACGGTGCTGGATCCGAGAATCAGAAAGGGGGCGTGAGCATGAAAAAGAGAGAACATCTGGAAAATACAGCCGAGCAGGAGGCATTGGCCGCACAGCTTGGAGAGAGTGATACCTTTATCGACAAAATGAAGCGGATGGCGGCGGATAATAAGCTGGCGGTATTTTCTGCTTTTGTCATTCTGTTTTTTCTGTTGCTTGCTGTCTGTGCCCCGCTTCTGACACCGTACAGCTTTGAAGATCAGGATCTGCTTTCAAGGCTTTCCGCACCGTCTGCAAAGCATCTGCTCGGTACGGACGAGCTCGGACGTGACGTTCTGACGCGTCTTCTCTACGGTGCGCGCGTTTCACTCGCAGTTGGCATCATTCCAACGATTGCTTCCATGGTGATCGGGGTGCTGCTCGGTATGATCAGCGGCTATGTCGGCGGAATCGTGGATGCAGTCATCATGCGTCTGGCAGACGTGGTATTGTCATTCCCGTCCCTGCTTCTGGCGATGGTTATCATGTATACGCTCGGTGATGGAATCACGAGTATTTTTATCGCACTGGCGATTACAAGCTGGGCCGGTGTGGCGCGTGTTATTCGCTCTGAGACTTTGACCCTGCGCGAGACAGAGTATGTTGAGGCAGCAAGAAGTATGGGTGTAAAGGATTTTACGATCATTCTGCGCCATGTATTTCCGAACTGTATTCCGTCCCTGATTGTTTTGTTTACACTGGATGTGCCGTCGGCCATCCTTTCCGAGAGTGCGCTTAGCTTTCTTGGTATCGGCGTGCAGCTGCCGAATTCCTCCTGGGGTCTGATGGTAAATATGGGACGTACCTACCTGTATAATGCACCGTGGCTCAGTCTTGTGCCGAGTGCGGCGATCATGTTGGTAGTACTTGCTTTCAATTTCCTGGGCGATGGACTGCGTGATGTCCTCGATCCACATCTGAAGAATTCATAAGGAGGATGCGTCATGGATGAAATGCTGCTTGAAATCAAACATTTAAAGTCCTATTTCTTTACGAGAAAGGGTATTTCTCCGGCAGTCGATGATGTGTCACTGCAGGTTCCGAAGGGAAAGATTGTCGGAATCGTCGGGGAATCCGGCTGTGGGAAAAGTATGACGGCAAAATCCGTTATGGATCTTCTGAAGTATCCGGGCCGTGTGGCAGGCGGGGAGATCCTTCTGGAAGGAAGGGATCTGACGAAGCTGTCTGAGAAAGAAAAACGGAAGGTGCGGGGGGAAGATATCAGTATGATCTTCCAGGAGCCGATGACGAGCCTGAATCCGGTCGTGAAGGTCGGCAAACAGGTGCGTGAGGCGATCCTGAATCACCAGAAGATGGATAAGGCAGAAGCAAAAAAACGTGTCATCGAGGTCTTCCGCCAGGTTGGCATCAGTGAGCCGGAGAAGCGGTATGAGTGTTATCCGCATGAGCTTTCCGGCGGTCTGCGCCAGCGTGTAATGATCGCGATGGCGATGGTCTGCCGCCCGAAGCTGATGATCGCCGATGAGCCGACGACTGCGCTTGATGTGACGATCGAAGCACAGATCCTGAAGCTGATCAAGAATCTGTGTGATACGACAGGCATGAGCTGCCTTCTGATTTCACATAACCTTGGTGTTATTGCCCAAATGTGTGATTATGTATACGTCATGTATGCGGGCAAGGTCGTTGAGCAGGGAGATGTCTTCACCTTGTTCGACCATCCGCAGCATCCGTATACAAAAGGGCTGCTTGCTTCGATCATCCATCTGGATGAACTTCCGGAACGCCTTTCCACGATCCCCGGCGTGGTGCCGAACCTGATGCATCTGCCGGAGGGCTGTGCATTTTGCAGCCGCTGCAGTGAGGCGATGGAGTGCTGTAAGACAAAGAAACCGGAATTACACGATCTGGGTAACGGGCATGTGATCCGCTGCTTTTTGCCCGCAGAAAGGGAGGCCGCTCATGAGTGAAGAAAAAAAAGTGCTGCTTCATTGCGAGCACCTGGTAAAAGAATTTCCGGTGAGCCGGACGAAGAGCGTCCATGCCGTATCGGATATCGATCTTGAAATATATGAAGGAGAATGTCTGGCGCTGGTAGGTGAGAGTGGATGCGGAAAGTCAACGCTTGGACGGACGCTGATCCAGCTTCATAAGCCGACATCCGGAGATGTCTGGTACAAGGATGTGAAAATTTCTGCCATGAAGCCGGCTGAATTTGCACCGTACCGCAGGCAGATGCAGATGATCTTCCAGGATCCGTATGCATCCCTCGATCCGCGTATGAATGTGCGTGATATTATTGCAGAGCCGCTTGTGACGTATAAGGTTTGTGAGAATAAAGAGGCACTGACAAAGCGGGTGCTGGAACTGATGGATGCAGTCGGCGTGCCGCGTGATTTCCTCTACCGTTATCCGCATCAGTTTTCCGGCGGACAGCGCCAGAGGATCGGAATCGCAAGAGCTATTGCACTGCATCCGTCGCTTGTCATCTGCGATGAGCCGGTATCCGCGCTGGACGTATCGGTACAGAGCCAGGTGCTCAACCTGCTTAAAGACATTCAGGCACAGTACGGCCTGACGTATCTGTTTATCAGCCACGACCTGTCTGTCGTCCGTTTTATTTCCAACCGTGTGTGTGTCATGTTCCTCGGTAAGATCTGTGAGATCGGCGATTCCTCGCTGATCTACGAAAAGCCGCTGCATCCATACACAAAATTTCTGATGAATGCGATCCCAATCGCGGATCCGCATTTAAGGGGAGAAGAAAAGACACTGCTGGAGGGCGAGATTCCAAGCCCGATCAATCCGCCGAAGGGCTGCCGTTTCCACACCAGATGTCCGTATGCGACCGAAAAGTGCAGGACGGAGGAGCCGGCACTGCGTGAGGTGGAGGGACGGCGCGTAGCGTGCCACCTCGCCTGAAATTGCCACCCAGTTACAATTGTTACCTGATTACTGTTTCTGAGCCAACCTCCAAAATGCAATCATTTACATCTGTTTTATGAATTTTTATCTGGCTCTGAACAGTAACGTAGCCGATAGCCCACGACAAAATTTGCCGTGGGCTGTCTTGACATTTGGCATATTTTGATTTTATCATAGGGGTAATGGTTCAGAGCAAACAAGTAACGAAGCGGATTGTGAATATCCGCTTTGCCCATGCTTTTGAACAGATCAAAACACGACCACAAGAGAGGAGCGCATACATATGGCACGTATTACCTGCAACTTTTATTCTTACTCAGTCGGTTATCCGATCGACATCCAGATTATCCTGCCGAGCCTCAGCCCGTGCGACGGAGACGTGATGCCGGAGCTGACGCATAAGATCACAGAAAAATATCCGGTAATTTATTTCCTGCACGGACATGGAAATGATTACCTTTGCTGGAGCCGTTTTACTTCCATCGAGCGTTATGTGGAGGAGCGGCGCATCGCAGCCGTCTTCTGTTCCGTCGGAAACAAGGCGTACATGAACGCCGAGTACGGCGAGAACTGGTTTGATCTCGTAGAGAAAGAACTGCCGGAATTTGTTGAAACGAATTTCCCGATTTCTGATAAGAAAGAGGACCGCTACGTTGCCGGTCTGTCGATGGGCGGCTACGGCGCACTCGTGCATGGTCTGAAGCATCCGGAGCGTTTCGCGGCAATCGGAGCATTTTCTCCGGCGGTTGTCATGCCGCAGATGGCAGAGGAGAACAGCGGAATTGCATTGGGACATACATTTCCGCCGATGATGAAGGCAGAGAATCTCGTAGACGATCTTCTTGCAACAAAGGCAGAGCTTCCAAAGATTTTTCTGTGCATCGGACACAACGATTTCCTCTATGAATCGGTAGAAGCCTTCCATCAGAAGCTGGTAAAGGATGGAGTGGAGCACCGCTACGACAGTGTGCCTGGCTATAAGCATGAGTGGGCATTCTGGGACCTTGAGCTTCCGATGTTCCTTGACTGGATTCCGAGAAATGATGCATATGCGAAAATGGACAGGCGCATGATGTAAACATGTGAATAGGAAACATGCAGACATGAAAGCACGAAATATACAAGCATGAAACATGTGAGCCTATGAAAGTGAGAAAACCCCGGTGTGACAAAAGTCACACCGGGGTTTTTGGAAGAAACAGTTATCAGATACTGAAATTTTGCCTGGTTCTGAACAGTTATGAATTTTACATCATTCCGTCTTTAATTATCTGGTGGTCACGCAGCAGCTTCTCGATCACAGTGCCCTGGATGACGTGCAGAACCGGTTTCTTCAGTGCATTAAGCGGACCAGGCAGCTGAATCTCAAGCGGAGATTTGCCGTCCATCAGTTTGACGCTGGAATCGAGCAGCTCGCGGATATCGTAAACACTTCCCCATACTTCTGGTACACCACGGTCAACACCGAGCAGTCCATAGACAGCTTCCATAGCGGTTCTGACAGAATACTCTGTTGTGAATACGGTATCACGCGGAGTATCGGCGAACTGTCCAAGGAATGCGAAGTTGACGCAGCCATCCGGGATGACATCCGGGCGGTCGCCCTTTGCACGCGGCATGAAGAATGCGGTGATGTACGGCATCATGGTCGGTACGCAGACTGCACTGTGCTCAGCCATCTCTTCGATCTGATCAGTCGGTACGCCGAGGTGATACAGCCATTCTTCTGTGATCTCTTTACCGGTGCAGTCCTTCATAGGCTTCTTGATGTAGTCGCCCGGCTTGTCGGTGAACAGGCCATAAACCCATACGCAGACCTTATCTTTATCCTGCTCCTTGAACTGTCCCTGACGGTTGATGGTCCAGCTTAAGAGCCAGGAAGAATCCTGACAGCTTACGATACCGCCGGTTACAACGTTGCCGCTCTTCGGATCACGCTTGCAGATGTTGGTGATGTACGGAATGATCCGGTCATCCAGTGTGGTAATGGTAGCGGACTCCCAGTTGGTCTTGGAGATATCGGAGCAGAATTTCTCCGGATGTCCAAAGGACGGATCCTGCTTTGCAATGTTTTTCCACAGACTCCAGCAGCCGCTGGTACGTACCTCTGCATCACCGTTCGGTGCGTGGTTCTGGTCGCCGTAAATTGTACCCTCAGTGCAGCTTCCGTTTGTGACGAAGACAAGATCATTTTCTGTGAGCAGAATGCCTTTTTCCACGCCATCTATCTTACATTCAATTGCAGAAGCGATCTTTTTGCCATTGCGGAATTCAAAGACAACGTTGGTAACTTCCGTATTGAACTGGAAGTGAACGCCTGCAGCCTCAAGATAACGCTGCATCGGAAGGATCAGGGACTCATACTGGTTGTATTTGGTGAATTTCAGGGCGCTGAAATCCGGAAGTCCGGAAATATGATGAATGAAACGCTGGAAGTACAGCTTCATCTCCAGTGCGCTGTGCCAGTTCTCGAATGCAAACATCGTTCTCCAGTACAGCCAGAACGTGGAGTTGAAGACTTCGTCATCAAATACATCCTCGATCGTCTTGTCGTAAAGATCCTCATCCTTTGTCATGAACAGCTTCATGATCTCCATGCAGCCCTTCTGACTTAAGTTGAAGCGTCCGTCCGTGTGTGCATCCTCTCCGCGGTTCTTGGTGGCACGGCACAGAGAATAGTTCGGATCATGCTTGTTCAGCCAGTAATACTCGTCAAGTACGGAAACACCTGGTGTCTCGATGGAAGGAATGCTGCGGAACAGATCCCAGAGGCACTCGAAATGGTTTTCCATCTCACGGCCGCCGCGCATGACATAACCGCGGCTCGGATCGAAGATACCGTCGCAGGCACCGCCGGCAATATCCATTGCCTCAAGAATATGGATATGATCGCCCGGCATCTGACCGTCACGTACGAGGAAGCAGGCTGCTGCAAGAGAAGCAAGGCCGCTGCCTACGATATAGGCATTTTTCTCATCAACGCCGTCTGGTTTTTCCGGGCGTGCAAATGCTTCGTAGTTTCCGTTGGAATAATAGATTCCCTTGCCGTTTTTGTCGTAACGGCCGCGTTCTGTGTTGCGGTAGCCGTTTGTGGCTGCCTGCTGTTTCTTTTTAGAAACCTCATCATTTTTTTTCTTTGTGAAGTATGCAGCTCCGAGTCCGGCTGCAAGTACAGATGCTGCTGCAAGTTTTTTGTTTGTCTTTGACATATAAAACTCCACCTTTCTATGTTTTGTGTCTTAATTTGTAACTGTTCAGAGCCAGGCAAAATTTCATAAAACAGGCGGAAAATGCTTGCATTTTTAAGCCTGTTTTTGAAATTTTATTTGGCGGATACGCCACACCGACGAAATGCGTAGCATTTTGGAGGTTGGCTCTGAACAGTTACCTTAATTTTTGTATTAGGATCACTGTGTTGATCTGTTTGATGGCATTATCATAGCGCAGGAAAAATAGTTTTTCCATTTACAAAACGGGAGGAATGATAAGTTTTTTATCATCCTGCCCGTTTTGTAAAGAAACTATTCTGTTTTTGTATCAGTCAAAGCAGATATTCGCAGCTCACGAAAAGCCTTTTTCAGACACGCTCTGGCTGCGCTCAAAGTTACGCAGGGAGTTCGTGATATTTCCGCTCATGGTAGTGCAGATGCAGTGAACAATTTCCTGATAATCTTCCTTCATGCCCTTTTTGATCCAGTCCAGCATCAGCCCCACAAAGCTGTACTTATAGAAATCGGCCACAAACTGCTTCTGCTCCTTTGTAACGTTCATTCCGGTGGATTTTTCTTCTACAACACCTTCGATCAGATTGTAGGTCAGGTGAAAAAGGTAGCTTTCGATCTGATCCCGGCTCAGTGCATGGTAAACATTTAAAATAAAAGGCTTGTTTTCCATGACAGCTTCAAAAATCTGCATCAGGCCATCCTGCCACGTATCGTGCGTTTTTTTGCCCTGCAGTGCCTGCGACGCGTCCTCAAAGCAGGCCCATTCAACGAGATCATAAATATCCTTGAAATGATAGTAAAAAGACATGCGGCTGATTCCACAGTCATTCGTCAGGTCGCTGATTGTGATTTTATCGACCGGTTTTTTTAACAGAAATTTTTTCAGGGACGCTTCAAGTGCGTATTTGGTTGCGTTTTGCATAGAGAACTCCTCCGTTTCTGCGTTGAAAAGTGGAAAGATCTGCGTAAAATAATCCGGAATCTCCGCTTCGACTGGCTCGCGCGGCAAATATAGTAGGAGTATAACATATCAAAGACGCGAAAGAGAAAAATAGATATAAAATGTCTCTTAATTTTTTGAAAACTTATGAGGAACGAAGGAAAGCGGCGCTTCAAGCCGGTTTATCATCTGGATCAAAGAGGATCTTCATTGGAAGAAATAAGGGATGGAAGCGGCTGACAGAACATCAAAACTGTGCTAAGATGAGGAAAAGAATCAAGAAGGCGAACAGGAGGAATTCAAATGGCAAAAGTAAGATTCAATGAAAATGAGGAAATTGTAAAACGCGTGAAGGAAGGCCTGAAGCAGAAGAGCGGTTACTGTCCGTGCCGCATCGGAAAACTGGAGGAAAACAAATGCATGTGCAAAGAATTCCGTGATCAGATTGCAGACCCGGAATTTGAGGGATACTGCCACTGCATGCTGTATTATAAGGAAAAATAAGGGGACAGGGAAAAACGGCATTGAGGAAGAGAGGACGGAGGAGATGCAGGAGTATCTGTAAGAAATCAGCCGGGCAAATCAAGTTTATAAAAGGAATGGACAGCGGTCGGACATGTTTCGGCGGCTGTTTTTTTGTCCCGGACAGTCACATAATTTTTGAAAAAATGCATAGGATAAATAAGAAAGGGAATGATAACGCTTCGGCAGAAAAGGAGAGTAAATGGATTTCAAAAAGATAACAGAAGTTCTGGTAACCGCAAAAGCGGTGCAGTACGTGATGATTGCAGTATTGCTGATCGGCGCTTTTTTTCTGCCGCGGCTTGCAGTAAAGCAGGAGACAGAGGCGGCGAGGCAGGAAGCAATGGCGGAGGTACAGCAGTTAAAAAACAGTCAGCAAAGCGGCGGGAACGCGCAGGCAGCAAAGGGCACGATCGTCCTTGACCCGGGCCACGGCGGTGACGACCCCGGCATGATCGGAGAGAGTGGAATCAATGAAAAAAAGCTGAATCTTATCTATGCAAAAAAGCTGCAGACACTTCTGGAGGCGAAGGGTTACCGTGTTGTGCTGACGCGTGAGACGGAGGAAGGGCTGTACGATGCGGATGCTGCACATAAAAAAGCGCAGGATATGCAGCGGCGCGTTGCAATCATCGCGGAAGAAGCTCCGCTGATCACCGTGAGCATCCACCAGAACAGCTATCAGGATCCGGCAGTGAGCGGCCCGCAGGTGTTTTATTATGAGCATTCGGCAGAGGGGCAAAAGCTGGCAAAAAGCATTCAGGACCGCATGAACAGCGAACTTTCAGAGGCACGTTCAAGAGTGGAAAAGAGCAATTCCAGCTATTACATTTTGAAGCGTTCGCAGGGAACCACGGTGATTGTGGAGTGCGGTTTTCTTTCAAATCCGGAGGAGGAGGCGAGACTGCAGGAAGAGGCGTATCAGGACCGGGTATGTGCAGCGGTGTGTGCGGGAATTTTACAATATCTTGACGAACATTCGGAGGCGGGCAGAATTGACCCGAGTCAGGCGCAGAATCCCCGGAAAATTCTGGAATCTTCCTTCGCTTTGTGATATTATAATTGTGTATGTCCTGCGTTGTTCCGTGAAGACGACTGAACTGACAGAAAACAATGACAGCGAACGCAGAGAACATGGCTGATTTTATCTGGAGCAGATTTCCTGAAATACATAAAAGCGGCGTCGGTTATTTGTGTACACAGTGGTGCCTGATTCGGTTAAAGAATGGCGGAAAAAGGGTCGTGGAAAAATCAGTGGCAGGGACAAAAGAAATGGAGGAATCTTATGGAAGAACAGTATTTTGCGCTGCTGATCGATGCAGATAATGTATCCGCAAAATATATTACGCCGATTCTGACCGAGCTTTCCAAATACGGCGTGATCACATACAAACGGATTTACGGGGACTGGACAAGTACCCTGAATGCTTCCTGGAAGCAGGAACTGCTGACGAATTCGATCACGCCGATCCAGCAGTTTAGCTACACGACAGGAAAGAATGCGACGGATTCTGCGATGATCATCGACGCAATGGATATTCTGTACACGAACGACGTAAACGGTTTTTGTATCGTATCGAGTGACAGTGATTTCACGAGGCTCGTCAGCCGCCTGAGAGAGAGCGGAAAAATGGTGATCGGAATGGGCGAAAATAAGACGCCGGAACCATTCCGCAAGGCGTGTGACAAGTTTACGATCCTGGAAAACCTGCTGGTCGAGAATGATCCGGGCACGGCGCAGGAAAAGGAGCCGGAGGATGGACTGAGCCGGGAAGCGATCGAGGACGAGATCATCCGGATTGTACTTGAAAATCAGGACAGCAACAAAGCAACCGGACTGGGAGAGGTCGGCAGCCGTCTTGTCAGCCTTTATCCGGATTTTGACGTGAGAAGCTACGGCTACAACATGCTCTCAAAATTTCTGGAGCAGTTTTCAAGGCTTCAGCTGGTCAAGCATGGAAACATTGTGAATGTGGCACTGCGGGAAGATGCAGGCATGAAGGAGACGATCGATGCCTACGTGCAGAGCATTGTACGAAAAGCCGGAAAAGACGGGATCGAGCTGAGCATCGTGGGCAATAAGGTCTATGAAAAATATAAGGAATTCAAGATACGGGACTACGGCTATGCTCAGTTCAACAAGTATATCAAGAGCCTTGAGCACATCGTGGTAGAACAAAATGGCGCGAAGCTGATCGCACGTTATAAGAAATAGAACGGGAGAAAAAAATGGAAAATGAACTTTTTGAGCATGCTCCGGTGCCGAAAGCGTACTTTACAATGGCGCTGCCGGTTGTCATGGGCATGGTGGTCAATCTTGTCTACAATATCGTAGACACCTTTTTTATTGCCAGAACACAGAATGCACAGCTGGTGGCCGGTGTATCCTTATGTGCACCGATCTTTACCTTAATGATCGCGCTCGGCGATATTTTCGGGCTTGGCGGCAGTTCTCTGATCTCCC
Organism: Lachnospiraceae bacterium; assembly: GCA_902363665.1. Taxonomy (GTDB): domain Bacteria; phylum Bacillota; class Clostridia; order Lachnospirales; family Lachnospiraceae; genus Choladousia. The sequence goes on from CABJAW010000004.1 coordinate 227,465, forward strand.
GCCTGTTCGGTGAAAAGAAGAATGAAGAAGGAAAACGGGCGAGCGGATTCTGCTTTTATGCGGCGATCCTCTGCGGCGTGCTTGTGACGATTCTTCTTCTGCTTTTGAAGACACCGGTACTGCATCTGCTTGGAGCGACTGATGAGACGATCTGGTACGCCGGGCAGTATTACCAGTATCTTGCGCTTGGCGCACCGTTTATCATCGTTGCGCTCACACCGAGCAACCTGATCCGGACGGAGGGGCTTGCTCTGCAGTCGATGGCGGCGACGATTCTCGGAGCGGTTGTCAATATCATTCTCGACCCGGTTTTTATTTTCGGCCTGAATATGGGAGCAGGCGGAGCTGCGATCGCGACGGTGATCGGAAATGCGGCATCAGTAGTGCTTCTCGTTTATTTTGTCCGTACGAAGAGCCGGAAGCTGACGGTGTCACCGAAAAATATTAAAATCAGCGGTGCTGCGGTGGCGTCCATCCTGGCAATCGGCATTCCGGCCTCCGTCACAAACATCATGCAGAGCTTTGGGATTGCGCTGACAAACCGCTTCCTTGCCGATTACGGTACAGAAAAAGTGGCGGCGATGGGAATCGCGATGAAAGTCAATATGATCGTTGTGCTTGTGATGGTCGGCTTTGCATTTGGCGCACAGCCGCTTCTGGGCTATAATTATGGCGCGGGCAATAAAAAGCGTCTGAGGGAATTTATCCGGTTTGATCTGATGGTAGAAATCGGTTTTGCTATTGTATGTGCGCTGGTGCTTGCACTGCTCGCACCGCAGTTCGTACGCCTGTTTATGAAAGATGAATTGATCGTTCAGTCCGGAAGCCTGATGCTGCGCTGTCTGCTGATCTCATCACCGATGATCGCAGTCGTGCTGGTATTTACGACGCTGTTTCAGGCGGAAGGAAAAGCGCTCTCTGCCCTGATTCTTTCCATCAGCCGGCAGGGCGTAATCTTTGCCTGCTGTATCGCCGTATTAAAAATGCTGCTCGGCTATATGGGCGTGATCTGTGCGCAGGCAGTTTCAGATGTGATCACCGGTGTGATCGCGCTGGCGCTGTACTGGAAATCCATGCGGAAAAGCTGAGGGAAACGCAGAAAGAACGATCATGTGAGCAGCAGGACTGAGCAGATGATACAGAAATAAATGTGCGTTAAGAGATAAGAAACAAAAGAAAATGACAAAAATACAGCCGGAGTGAGATTGGAAAAATCTGCTCCGGCTGTATTATAGCAATCCTCTAAAATAATGCATCGTAATTCAGCACATCAGGGTGTGAAATCCTGCGTCAGATATCTTTGCCGTGCGTCATTCAGGAAGTGATCAATTAAGACTCTGGATGAAATACATACTGCTCCAGCCGCGCAAACGCCTCCTGCACGCGGGAGAGCGGAAGCGCAAGGTTCATCCGGATTCCGTATGTGCCGTGGAACGGTCGTCCGTCCTGCCATGCGACACCGACATCCCATCCGGCCTTCAGCAGTTCGTCCATCGTCTTTCCATGTGCCTTGCACCACGTTTCACAGTCAAGGAAGAGCATGTAGGTACCCTGCGGGCGGCTGACATGGATTCCCTGAGCATGCTCAGCAAGAAAGCTGCAAGCATAATCAATATTTTCAGTGAGCACGTGGCGCAGCTCGTCCACCCACTCCATTCCGGCATCTTTGTAAGCGCCGATCAGGGCGTGCATGGAGAGCACATTTGCCTCATTGTAGTGTGACTTGGAGGAGGCAGCCAGGAAGCGGTCGCGCAGATACGGATTGTAAATGATGTGATAGCTGCCGACCAGACCGGCGAGGTTGAAGGTCTTGCTCGGTGCATAGAATGCAAAAGTGCGCATTTTTGCGTCCTCGCTGACCGACTGGGTCGGAATGTGTGAAAATCCGTCAAGCGTCAGATCGGACCAGATTTCGTCCGAGATGACGAGACAGTCGTTGGCGCGGTAGACTTCCATGGCTTTTTCGATTTCCCATCGTTCCCAGACACGGCCGCAGGGATTGTGCGGGCTGCAGAAGATTGCCGCATGGATGTGATGCTCTTTGATCTTTGCATCCATATCCTCATAATCCATGCGCCAGATGTTATCTTCGTCGAGACAGAGCGGACTGTGAATGATCTGGTAGCCGTTGTTTGTCAGGCTTCCGGTAAAGCCGATGTAGGTCGGGCTGTGCAGCAGGACAGCATCGCCCGGCTGTGCACAGACTTTCAGTGCGGAAAGCACACCGCCGAGCACGCCGTTTTCGTAGCCGATGCATTCCTTTGTCAGAAAATCAATGCCGTTGCGTTCCCTCTGCCAGCGGATGATTGAATTGAAATATTCGTCAGTGAGAGAAAAGTAGCCGAATGCCGGGTGCTGTATTCTCTGAATGACGGCTTCCTGAATCGAAGGAGCCGTCGGAAAATTCATATCGGCCACCCACATTGGAATCACGTCAAATCCTTCCTGCGGCGCACCCGGTGCAAAGCCGCCGGTTCCGACTGCATCAACGGCGATCGCATCCTTTTCGTGACGGTCCATGACCGTTGTAAAATCGTATTTCATAAAAAAATCCTCCCGATGTAAGTTTAAAAATACACGTTGCTTCTGAATTCATTTCTGGAAAGGTGAAGCGGAGATTCGCAATCCGCCGCGCTTTCTGGCTGGAACTATTATACCGCAAAAACAGAAATCTGTAACGGGGGAGATGGGAAAATTCTGATAAATGATGCAATCGGTGGAGGCGAATGGGATATTTCAGGCAGATGTTCCGGAAGAAAGAAAAAATTGGAAGAAAAACAAACATGAAGCTGTTCATAAGTGCTGATATCGAGGGATGTGCAGGTCTGGCACTGACCGGTGAGACGCATAAAGCAGAAGCGGTATATCAGGCATTTGCAAAAGAGATGACAGAGGAAGTGCTGGCAGCCTGTGAAGCAGCCCGTGAAGCGGGTGCCGATGAGATTGTGGTAAGGGACGGACATGGAGATGCCTCCAATATTGATCCTCTGAGAATGCCGGACTATGTGACCCTGATCCGTGGAAAGAGCGGTCATCCCTACAATATGATGTACGGTATTGATGAGACCTTTGACGGTGTGCTTTACATCGGTTATCATGCTCCGGCCGGAGATCCTGAATTTGCAATCAGCCATACTTCTACCGGCAACAGTCTCTACATTCATCTGAACGGAAAAGTCATGAGCGAATGCATGCTCAACAGTTACACTGCCGCTTCCAAAGGCGTACCCGTTCTGTTCCTGTCAGGGGATGAGAAGATCTGCCGGCTGGCGAAGGAACTCGTACCTGGTATGCAGAAAGTTGATACGTTTACAAATAAACTGGAAACAGATCAATGGCTGGATGTTGTAACGGCACATTGTTTTGTAGTATATTAAGAAAGACAATAAACCTGAGAAGAGAGGAAAAAGAACTATGGATATACAGATGTTTGGCAAAATTTCAGATGCGTTCGGGCCCAGCGGCTTTGAAGAAGATGTGATCCGAACGATTGCCGGGTACTGTAAAGAATTTGAACTTTCCAATGATGCGATGAATAACCTTTATGCCCGTATGCCCGGAGCATCTGCGGAGCTTCCGGTCATTCAGCTGGATGCACATACGGATGAATGCGGTTTCATGGTGCAGAACATTCAGGACAACGGATGCCTGGGGATTCTTATGCTTGGAGGATTTCATCTTACAAGCCTTCCGGCTCATTCTGTATGGGTCAGGACAAGAACCGGAAAAATGGTTCGTGGAATCATCTGCGCAAAACCGGTTCATTTTATGACGGCTGCAGAGCGCGGCAGTCAGAGCCTTGAAATCGAAAAAATGTATGTCGATGTGGGAGCAACGAGCCGTGAGGAAGTAGAACAGGAGTATGGCATCCATATCGGGGATCCGATGGTGCCGGATGTATCTTTCTCTTATGATGAAGAGCATAAGATCTGTTTTGGCAAAGCATTTGACAACCGTGCCGGCTGTGCCTGTATTGTCGATACTATGAAAATGCTTTATGAAGACCGTGACAGATTACCTGTCAATGTGTTAGGTGCTTTTGCGGCACAGGAAGAAGTCGGTATGCGCGGGGCGACGGTGACCTCGCAGGTGGTGAAGCCGGATATGGCAATTGTCTTTGAGGGTTCTCCGTCCGACGATTTCTTCATCAGTGCCGGTCAGGCACAGGGGAGAATGAAGCACGGTGTCCAGATCCGCAGGATGGATAACAGCTATATTTCCAATACGGCATTTATGGATTATGCAGAGGAGATCGCCCAAAAGTACGGAATTAAGTTTCAGGAGACGGTACGAAGAGGCGGCAGCACCAATGCCGGTAAGATCAGCCTGACCGGAAAGGCCGTTCCTGTACTGGTGCTTGGCGTGCCATCCCGCTATGTGCACAGCCATTATAATTTCTGTGCGAAAGAAGACCTGGAAGCCGCCACAAAACTTGCGGCAAGTGTTATTCGTGAGCTGGATGCGGAACGGATACGTCATATCTGTCATCAGGATATTCTGGATCAGGTGAAATAGAGGAGTGCAGGTATGAGCAGACCGATCAGTGGCATCCGGAGGGACTTCTGGAATCTGCGCCTGAAATGAATAAACTGTTTCGAAATCTGGTAGAACGAAGTATGGAATATCAAAGCAGACGATAGAGAATGCGGCGCAGGAGAAGGACGAATCCAATTTCCGTATAAGATAATAAATATACTTTCAGGAGAAGCCACAGATCCGATTCTGTGGTTTTTCTCTGTAATAAGGTAACCGTTTGTTACCGTTCGCACCCTTGTGACGCCCCGATACTGTACGGGGCTGTTTTTCAAATACCTGTGAACAGTAACAAGAAAGCACGAAAAAATCAAAAAAAAATGGTTGACAATAGAAAAATATTGTGGTAGTTTTATAAAAAATTTAATCAACTAAACCGATGAAGCGGAGATAAAGACAGGGATGCGCGCACAGAGAGTCCGGGGAGCTGAGAGCCGGATCGAAAAGCAATCTGCCAAATGGACCGCAGAGGGCGCAGTCAAAGGCAAAAGCCGAGTATTCTGCGACGTAGGACATACGTCAGTTGTCTGGAATATATAGGTATTCCGCAAAGCGCACGGGTCGTTCCGTGAAGCAAGGTGGCACCGCGGGTGAAAAGAAAGTTTGAGCTCGTCCTTGACAGAACCAGAATTCTGTCGAGGACGGGCTTTTTGTGTTATTAGTTTCGGACGGCAGGAGCTGCGACAGCAGCGGAACATTCGCGAAGCGAATGGGTCTGTGGCCTGTGTTCGAGACGTCCATGTCAAAGCGGATATTCGCAATTCGCTTCGCTACTCGGTTAAAGAAACCCCAGGGGAGGAGATCACATGTATCCATCATTTGAAGAACTTACACAGCTTGCAGCGTGCGGCGTTTACCGGCGCATCCCGGTCTGCAAAGAGCTGTACGCGGACCGGTACACGCCGGTTGAGGTCATGAGAAAATTACGGCAGGCCAGCAGGCATTGCTACATGCTGGAGAGCGCAAGCCAGACGGAGGTCTGGGGGCGCTACACTTTCCTTGGGTATGATCCGACAATGGAGATCACGTGCACAGACGGTCTCGTAAAGATCAGCAAAAACGGTCCGGACGGCCTGGAAGAGGTGGAGCATCGGCAGGTAGCACATCCGGCCGATACACTTCGGGAGATCCTGAGGGCCTGTAAAAGCCCGGTACTGGAGAAAATGCCTCCATTTACGGGCGGTCTGGTAGGTTATTTTTCCTACGATTACATCAAGTACAGCGAGCCGAAGCTGAAGCTGGAAGATCATGAGCAGCAGGATTTCCGCGACATGGATCTGATGCTGTTTGATTCGGTTATTGCATTTGACCATTACAGACAGAAAGTGCTGCTGATCACAGGCGTGATGACAGACGGTGATTTGAAAAAAGCATATGAAGAAGCAGGAGCGCATCTCGATCAGATGGCACAGCTGATCCGTGAGGGCGAGCCAAAACAGTTTAAAAAATTAAAACTAGAATCAGAAATTAAGCCGCAGTTTCCAAAGGAGCGCTACAGTGCGATGGTGGAAAAAGCAAAGCACTACATTCATGAAGGCGATATTTTTCAGGTGGTGCTTTCGAATCCGATGCGGGCAAAAGCGAGCGGCAGCCTGTTTGATACGTATCGGGCGTTGAGGGCGACGAATCCTTCTCCTTATATGTTTTACTTTTCCAGCGATGATATCGAGCTTGCGGGCGCTTCGCCGGAGACGCTGGCGAAGCTGGACAATGGAAAGCTGAGTACCTTCCCGCTGGCCGGTACGAGACCGAGAGGAAAAGATTCCGGTGAGGATGAGGCACTGGAGAGGGAGCTTCTGGCTGATGAAAAAGAGCGCGCAGAACACAATATGCTCGTAGACCTTGGACGGAACGACATCGGAAAGATCAGCCGGATCGGCAGCGTACACGTAGAAAAATATATGGAGATTGAGCGGTTTTCCCACGTCATGCACATCGGTTCGACTGTGACAGGACTGATCCGGGAAGATAAAGATGCCGTTGATGCGGTGGATGCGATTCTTCCGGCGGGCACGCTCTCAGGAGCACCGAAATTCCGGGCCTGCCAGATCATTGAAGAACTGGAGCAGAGCAAGCGGGGCATTTACGGAGGGGCGGTCGGCTATCTGGATTTTGCCGGCAACCTTGATACCTGCATTGCAATCCGCCTGGTCTATAAGAAAAACGGAGAGATCTGTATCCGCTCCGGAGCAGGAATCGTGGCAGACAGTGTGCCGGAAAAAGAATTTGAAGAGTGCTGCAACAAGGCAAAGGCCGTACGCGTAGCGATTGAAAGGGCAGAGGAGGGACTGGAATGATTTTACTGATCGATAACTATGACAGTTTTTCTTACAATCTGTATCAGCTGATCGGTTCTGTGGAGCCGGAGGTCAAAGTGATCCGAAACGATGACTGTACACTGGGGGAGATCGAAGCGATGCAGCCGGAAGCGCTGATCCTTTCCCCGGGTCCTGGCAGGCCGGAGGACGCGGGAATCTGTATTCCGGCAATCCGGTATTTCGCCGGAAAGCTGCCGATTCTCGGCGTCTGCCTGGGTCATCAGGCGATCTGTGAGGCATTTGGCGGCACAGTTTCTTACGCAAAACAGCTGATGCATGGCAAACAGAAGGAGATCCGCCAGTGCGCAGAAAACAGATTGTTTCGGGATCTGCCGGAGACGTTTCCGGCGGCAAGATATCATTCCCTTGCTGCTGTGCGTGACACACTTCCGGAGGAACTTCTTGTTACAGCAAAGTCAGAGGACGGGGAAGTCATGGCAGTGGAACATCAGAAGTTTCAGGTGTTCGGTGTACAGTTTCATCCGGAATCGGTCATGACACCGGACGGACGGAAAATGATTGAGAATTTTATGAAGGCAGCACGGGGGTAAGCAGCCAACAGGGTAGAAATTAAGATTCCGAGAGTACATCATCAAAAACGAGGAGGAAGCAGACATGATTAAAGAAGCGATTATCAAACTTGCAAAAAAGCAGGATCTTACGTACACAGAAGCAGAAGCAGTGATGAATGAGATTATGAGCGGCGGGGCGACACCGGTACAGATGGCTTCTTATCTGACGGCGCTGTCGATGAAGGGCGAGACGATCGATGAGATCACAGCCTCGGCGGCCGGCATGCGTGCACACGGCGTGCGGCTGCTGCATGAGATGGATGTACTGGAAATCGTCGGAACGGGCGGAGACGGATCGAATTCCTTCAATATATCGACCACATCCTCCCTTGTGATCGCAGCAGGCGGTGTGCCGGTGGCAAAACACGGCAACCGGGCAGCGTCCTCCAAGTGCGGCGCAGCAGACGTGCTCGAGGCACTCGGCGTGAAGATCACGATCTCACCGGAGAAGAGCAAAGAGCTTCTGGAAAAGATCGGTATCTGTTTCCTGTTTGCACAGAAGTATCACGCGGCGATGCGGTTTGTGGCTCCGGTGCGCAAGGAACTCGGTATCCGCACGGTGTTTAATATTCTTGGACCGCTCAGTAATCCGGCCGGTGCAAACATGGAGCTGATGGGCGTTTACGATGCATCGCTCGTGGAGCCGCTGGCACAGGTAATGGCAAATCTCGGCGTGGTGCGGGGCATGGTTGTTTACGGGCAGGACAGCCTGGACGAAATCTCAATGAGCGCACCGACGACAGTATGCGAGATCAAAGACGGCAGCTTTACAACGTATGAGCTGACACCGGAGCAGTTTGGATATACAAGATGCGGCAAAGAGGAGCTGCAGGGCGGTCTTCCGGCAGAAAATGCGCAGATCACGCTTGACATTGTAAATGGAAAAGAGCGGGGCGCAAGGCGGCAGGCAGTCTGCTTAAATGCAGGCGCGGCGCTTTATATCGCGGGAAAGGCCGATACGGTTGAGGCAGGCGTGCGAAAGGCAGAGCAGCTGCTGGATACAGGCGCGGCAAAACGGAAACTGGAAGAGTTTGTCCGCGAGTCGAACGCAGAGGAGTAAGCCATGAACATTCTGGAAGAAATCGCAGTGAAAACGAGAGAGCGGATCGCACAGGAAAAACGGCAGGTTCCGCAGGAAGTGCTTCTGGAAAAAATAAAGGAGCGGGAGTCGCTGGAACAAAGCGGAGAAAAGAAGCGACCGGTGCGGACGTTTCTGGAGGCACTGCAGAAGCCGGGCATGTCTTATATCTGCGAGGTAAAAAAGGCCTCCCCGTCAAAAGGCCTCATCGCGCCGGACTTCCCGTACACTGCAATCGCAAAGGAGTACGAAGACTCCGGTGCTTCCGCAATTTCCTGCCTGACCGAGCCGTTTTGGTTTTTAGGATCAGACCGGTATCTGGAAGCGATCACCGATGAGGTGATGATTCCGGTGCTGCGCAAGGATTTTACGGTAGATCCGTATATGATTGCACAGGCACGCAGTCTTGGTGCCTCTGCTGTGCTTCTGATCTGCGCGCTCCTCGATGACGCACAGCTGAAAGATTACCGGCAGTATGCGGAGTCGTTTGGAATGGACGCACTGGTGGAAGCGCACGATGAAGAAGAAGTACAGCGGGCGCTTGGGAGCGGGGCAAAGATCATCGGCGTCAATAACCGCGATCTGCGTACCTTTGAGGTGGATGTGAAAAACAGCATCCGGCTGCGGGAGCTGGCTCCGTCGGACACCGTTTTCGTATCCGAGAGCGGCATCAAAACATCGAAAGACATTAAGCGGCTGTATGAGAATCACGTCGATGCGGTGCTGATCGGTGAGACACTGATGCGAAGCCAGGACAAGAAAAAGATGCTGGAGGAGTTAAACGGTGGAGCGCTCGCAAAGTAGATAGAAAAACACAATGGGTACAGGACGGATTCAGAAAGGCAAAACCAGGAATCCGCAGAATGGAAAAGGCTGCAGGACAGCAGGGGGAAAAATGGCAAGAATAAAATTATGCGGGATGTCACGGATGGAGGACATCGCGGCGGTCAATGAGATCCGGCCGGAGTTCTGCGGATTCGTGATTGAGGTGCTAAAAAGCCGCAGAAATGTGAGCGCTGTACAGGTGGAAAGATTAAGCGCTGCGCTTGCCCCGGGAATCGTCCCGGTCGGTGTATTCGTAAATGCCGAGGTAAGTCTGGTGGCTGATCTGCTGAACCGTGGTGTGATCGGGGCGGCTCAGCTGCACGGGCAGGAGGACGAAGCGTACATCAGCCGTCTGCGTAACAGAATAAAGGCAGATGTACCGCTGATCCAGGCATTTTCGATTCGAACGAAGGAAGATGTGCTCCGCGCAGTAAAAAGCAGCGCCGATCTGATTTTGCTTGATCAGGGAAGCGGCGGCAGCGGCCGAACGTTTGACTGGTCGCTGGCGGACGCGGTGGATCGTCCGTTTTTCCTCGCCGGAGGGCTTGGAAGCGGGAATCTTGCACAGGCAATCAGAGCGGTAAAACCGTGGGCTGTGGATTTAAGCAGCGCACTTGAGACGGACGGATACAAAGATCCGAAAAAGATGCGGGAAGCAGTACAGATCGTGCGGACGACAGAAAGTTAGTTGATACACAAAGAAGATGCGTTATTTTAGAAACCAGGGGAGGAGACACAACATGTCAAAAGGAAGATTTGGTATTCATGGAGGCCAGTACATTCCGGAAACACTGATGAACGCAGTGATCGAACTGGAAGAAGCCTACAATCACTATAAGGATGATCCGGAATTTAACCGGGAGCTGACAGAATTGCTGAACGAATATGCGGGGCGGCCGTCACGGCTGTATTATGCGGCACATATGACCGAGGATCTCGGCGGCGCAAAGGTTTATCTGAAACGAGAAGACCTGAACCACACAGGAGCGCACAAGATCAACAACGTGCTCGGCCAGGTACTGCTCGCGAAGAAAATGGGAAAGACACGTGTCATCGCGGAGACCGGAGCAGGCCAGCACGGCGTGGCGACTGCGACAGCGGCGGCACTGATGGGAATGGAATGCGAGGTGTTCATGGGTGAGGAGGACACAAAGCGTCAGGCGCTCAATGTTTACCGCATGCGGCTCCTTGGAGCAAAGGTGCACGCAGTCACTTCCGGTACGGCTACCTTAAAGGATGCCGTTTCTGAGACGATGCGCGAGTGGACGAACCGGATCGCAGATACGCATTATGTGCTCGGATCGGTTATGGGTCCGCATCCGTTTCCGACGATCGTGCGGGATTTCCAGGCGGTGATCTCAAAAGAGATCAGGGAACAGATGCTGGAAAAAGAGGGAAAACTTCCGGATGCGGTACTTGCCTGCGTCGGCGGCGGTTCCAATGCGATCGGTACGTTTTACCATTTCATTGAGGATAAGGATGTGCGGCTGATCGGCTGCGAGGCGGCAGGACGCGGAATCAATACCGCAGAAACCGCGGCGACGATTGCAACCGGAAGGCCTGGCATTTTCCACGGAATGAAATCTTACTTCTGCCAGGACGAATACGGGCAGATCGCACCGGTGTACTCAATCTCGGCAGGGCTTGACTATCCGGGAATCGGACCGGAGCACGCATATCTGTACGATATCGGACGCGCAGAATACGTGCCGGTGACAGATGAGGAAGCGGTGGAAGCATTTGAGTATCTGTCCCGGATCGAGGGCATCATCCCGGCGATCGAGAGTGCACACGCCGTTGCATACGCAAGAAAGATCGTTCCGCAGATGCGAAAGGATCAGTGCGTGGTAATCACGATTTCCGGACGAGGCGACAAGGACTGCGCGGCGATCGCACGGTACAGAGGGGAGGATCTTCATGAATAAGAGAATTACAGAAGCATTTGCGCATGGCAAAGCATTTATTCCGTTTATTACCTGCGGGGATCCGTCACTTGAGGTGACGGAACAGCTCGTCTATGCACTGGAGGAGGCAGGCGCGGACCTGATCGAGCTTGGCATTCCGTTTTCCGATCCGACGGCAGAAGGACCGGTCATTCAGGCGGCGAATGTCCGTGCACTTGCCGGCGGTGTCACAACCGACAAAATTTTTGAGATGGTAGAAAAGATCCGCAAAAGGACAGCGATCCCGATGGTATTTATGACGTATGCAAACGTCGTTTTTTCCTACGGAACCGAGCGTTTTGTAAAAAAAGCGGCAGATATTGGTATGGACGGACTGATCCTGCCGGATGTGCCATTTGAAGAAAAGGAAGAATTTGATTCAGTGTGCCGTGCGCACGGCCTGGGTCTGATCTCATTGATCGCGCCGACCTCCCATGAGCGGATCGCACGGATCGCAAGAGAGGCGGAAGGATTTGTCTACTGCGTTTCCTCGCTCGGTGTGACCGGAATGCGTTCCAGCATCACGACCGATATCGGGGCAATGGTGAAGCTGGTAAAGGCTGAAAAAGACATTCCGTGTGCAGTTGGCTTCGGTATTTCAACGCCGGAGCAGGCGAAAAAAATGGCGGATCAGTCAGACGGAGCGATTGTCGGTTCCGCGATCGTGAAGCTCTGCGGGCAGTATGGCAAAGACTGCGTGCCGTATGTGGCAGCGTACGTGAAAGAGATGAAGGACGCGCTGCGGTGAGAATAAAAAGAAGTCTGTTTCATATTTGGAGAAAACAGACTTCTTTTTTTCAGTGAAATATCATATCATTTTTGAAATATTTTTTGCATCAGGACAGCCTGATATTCTTAAACAGCGATCCAAGAGAAGTCGTAGCTTCCTCCGTCTCCGGCATCTCGTACGTCTCTTCCTCAATCTCGACTGCAGCAACATCCTCGAGTGCCTTCATGCTCAGACTGATTTTTCCGTCTTTGACCGCGATGACTTTTACTTTTACCTTCTGGCCTTCTTTGAGAACAGCACCTGGATGCTTGATGCGCTTGTCGCAGATCTGAGAGATATGAACGAGTCCGCTCAGACCGTTTCCGAGGTCAATGAATGCGCCGTACGGCATCAGGGATTCTACGGTTCCCTCGGTGACAAGGCCGACCTCAACGTTAGAAACGCGCTGCTTGCGGTTTTCTGCTTCCTTCTCACGCAGGATTTCTTTTGCGGAGAGCACAAGCTTCTGATCCTCCGGATCTGCAGTGATGACGCGCACCTCGATTTCCTTTCCAACCCACTCATCCGGATTTTCAACGTATCCTAAAGAAAGCTTGGAAGCCGGGATAAATCCGCGGATGCCCTCAACATACGCAACAACTCCGCTCTTTACTGCTTCACTGATCTTTACTTTGATGTTGGACTGATCCTTCAGAAGCTGCGTCAGACGCTCCCAGCCAAGGACTGCGGCTGCCTCTTTCATGGAGAGAAGGATATGACCTCTGCCATCATCTCTGCGGATGACTGTAGCGGAGATGGTCTGACCCATTTCCACATCACGGAATGTGAAGTTCGGATCGTCGCTTGCGTCCTCAAGACGGATGATGCCGTCAGTGAAGGAGCCGAAATCCAGCGTAATCTCCGTCTCAGAAATGCCGATGACAGTGCCGGTCATGATGTCGCCCTCATGGATCGGCTTCATGGAAGCGGCGATCTCTGCCTCATAATCCGCCATGGTTTCTTCTTTCTCCGGAGCGGCTGCGGTGGCCTCTTTTAATTCTTCTTTGATTTCTTCACTCATGTGTTATACCTCTTTTCGAATTCTTTCTATACATTGTAGCACACGAAGCGATCAGAAACCAACATTATTTGGTAAAAATGCAGAAAACAGTTTCAAAAAATGCGCTGAGGTGGTATACTAGGTTCGATTGGAAAGGCAGGAACTTATTATGCAGACAATAATAGCAGTCATGCACGACGGGATTGATGAGACGCAGATCCGGCGTGCTGGAGATATACTGAAAGAAGGCGGGCTTGTAGCCTTTCCGACTGAGACAGTATACGGACTCGGCGGAAATGCGCTCGATGCGCAGGCTTCAGCCAAAATATACGCGGCAAAGGGAAGACCGTCGGACAATCCGCTCATTGTGCATATCGCGGATTGGGATGCGATTTATAAGATCGCTTCCGAGATTCCGCCAGAAGCGAAAAAACTGGCGGATGCATTCTGGCCGGGACCGCTGACCATGATCCTGAAAAAATCAGACGCGGTGCCGATGGCTACGACCGGAGGGCTGGACACGGTAGCGATCCGGATGCCGAGTAATGAGGTGGCGCGTGCGCTGATCCGTGCGGGCGGCGGTTATGTGGCGGCTCCAAGTGCCAATACGTCCGGAAGACCGAGTCCGACATGTGCGGCCCATGTGGCACAGGATCTTGGCGGAAAGATCGAGATGATCATCGACGGAGGCAATGCCAATATCGGGCTGGAATCGACGATCGTAGATCTGACCGAGGGCAAACCGACAATCCTGCGGCCAGGCTACATCAATCAGGAAATGCTGGAGCAGGTGCTGGATGAAGTGGAAATGGACCGGGGGCTGATCTCACCGGATTCCAATGTGCATCCGAAAGCACCGGGGATGAAATACCGCCATTATGCGCCGAAAGCAGATCTGATCATTGTGGAGGGCGAAGCGGCGCGGGTGCGCGAAAAGATTAATGAGCTTGTCACAGAAAACCTTGCAGCAGGGAAAAAAGCGGGTGTGATCGGAACGGATGAGTCTCTTCTATATTATAAGGAGGGGGATGTGCGCTCGATCGGTTCCCGCAAAGAGGAAATTACGATCGCACAGCATCTGTACAGCATTCTGCGCGACTTTGATGAATCGGATATCTCCGTGATCTACTCCGAATCCTTTGAGACGCCAAAGATCGGCCAGGCGATCATGAATCGTCTGATCAAAGCGGCAGGACACCAGATCATTAAAGTATGAGGAAAGCAGGGAGCAGAGGCAGTGAAACGATACGACAGGCTGATTTTTGTAAGCAGCAGTGATACCTCTGTCGGACCGATGGCAGAGGCGATCCTGCAGAGCAAATATCTGCTTGAGGAGCTGGAAATTACGTCAAAGGGCGTGGTGGTTCTTTTTCCGGAGCCGATCAATCCGAAAGCAGAGGCGATTCTGGTCAGCAATGGACTGACGATGAAGGATCACATGAGTGACCCGCTGGTAAAAGAGGATGCAGGGGAACGTACCCTGCTGCTGGCGGTAAGCGAAGAGGTAAAGCAGAAGGTACGCACAGAATTCGGAGACGAATTTGCCGACAGCATGCAGGTGCTGAATACATTCGTTGGGGTGCCGCAGGAGATTTTTAATCCATATGGCGGTTCTCTGGCAGATTATGGGCAGTGTTTTACCGAACTGGAGACATTGATTTCAAAGCTGGTAGTACAGCTCAATGAGGAGGAATTACTATGTTAGCACTGGGGTGTGACCAGGCCGGCTACGGTCTGATGCAGGAAGTAAAAAAACACCTGGATGAGAGAGGGCTTAAGTATGTCGACTGTGGTACATACTCCGAAGACTCCGTGGATTATCCGGTTTACTCCAAAAAGGTGGTAAAAGAGATCCTGGAGGGAAGATGTGACCGCGGTATCCTGATCTGCGGCACAGGCATTGGCATTTCGATCACCGCAAACCGTTATAAGGGGATCCGTGCAGCACTGTGCGGAGACTGCTTCAGCGCGGAGGCGACGAGACTTCACAACGATGCGAACATTCTTGCCATGGGTGCACGTGTAGTGGGAACGGGACTTGCACTTAAGATTGTGGATACGTTTCTGGATACACCATTTTCCGGTGCAGAGCGTCATGCACGCCGGATCCGCATGATCGACGAGGATTAATCAGACACGATGATGCTTATGATTCTGCAAACAGCGAGGCGGATTGCGAATATCCGCTTTGGTTATACAAAAGGAAAGAAAGAGGAAAAAGAAAATGCAGAAAGTAATGATTATGGACCATCCGCTGATTCAGCACAAGATCGGACTGATCCGAAGAAAGGACACCGGATCTAGAGATTTCCGTGCCCTGATCAGTGAGATCGCAATGTATATGTGCTATGAGGCGACGAGAGATCTGAAGCTTCAGGATGTAGAGATCGAGACACCGATCTGCAAAACGACGGCGAAAGAACTCAGCGGAAAGAAACTGGCTGTTGCTCCGATTCTGCGAGCAGGTCTTGGCATGGTGGACGGTATGCTGGCAATGATTCCGGCAGCAAAGGTAGGCCATATCGGTCTGTACCGTGATCCGGAGACATTAAAACCGGTTGAGTATTATTGCAAGCTTCCGGCAGATTCCAACGAGAGGGAAGTATTCGTCGTAGACCCGATGTTGGCAACCGGCGGTTCTTCCATCGCAGCGATCCAGATGCTCAAGGACAAGGGCGTAAAGAATATCCGCTTCATGTGCATCATCGCAGCTCCGGAAGGACTTGAGGCAATGAAAAAAGCACACCCGGATGTAGATATCTACGTAGGTGCGCTGGATGATCACCTCAACGATCATGGCTACATCGTTCCGGGACTTGGAGACGCAGGCGACCGTATCTTCGGTACAAAATAAGCACAAACAAAGTGAGAGGCAGGTGCGGGAGTACCTGCCTTTTCTGCGGCCTTAAAAACTTTTTAAGAATCTTGAGTCTTTACGTGGATTGCGGATTGTATTATACTGTGAGACAGGGTAGAAGCGATAAAGATTCATATGATTGCTTCTGTAAGCAGATCGTTCAGTGTCAGGTTTTGGAAATTCCACCTGAGTCTGAACGGGACTATATATAATAGGAAGAAACACATTCAAAAATGATTCAAAACATCATTTGTAATTGTTCAGAGCCAAGCAAAATTTCATAAAACAGGCGGAAAATGCTTGCATTTTAACCGAATAAACTGCGAGGCAGTTATTCGGTTATGAGCAAGTAGCGAAAGCGGATTGCGAATATCTGCTTGATTCCTGTTTTTGAAATTTTATTTGGCGGATACGCCACACCGACGAAATGCGTAGCATTTTGGAGGTTGGCTCTGAACAGTTACCATCATTTTTTGGAAAGGAGAGGATTTGATGAATACGGGATTTAAAAGAATAGCGGCCTCTTTTCTGTCTGCGGCAATGCTGTTCCAGCAGTGTGCAGTGACAGGTATCGCGCAGGAGGAGCAGACATCAGAAGCACAGACGCAGGCGGCTGCACAGAATGAAACGCAGACAGAGGTGCAGACACAGGCCGCATCGGAAGAAGCACAATCAGCAGAGCCGGAGACGCAGGCACCGACCGAGCCACAGACACAGGCACCGACCGAGCCGCAGACACAGGCACCGACCGAGCCGGAGACGCAGGCACCGACGGAACCGCAGACGCAGGCACCGACCGAGCCGGAGACGCAGGCACCGACCGAGCCGGAGACGCAGGCACCGACCGAACCGGAGACGCAGCCTGCAACAGAGACCGAGACACAGGCTCCGACTGAGACAGAGACAGAGACTTCTTCTGAGACAGAGACGGAGAAAGAAACCGAAACGGAAAAACAGACAGAGCGCTCCGAGCGCGTCAACGATGGCGAGAAAATTGAATTGCAGACACTGCGGCAGGGACTGAAAGGTGCAGTTCCGTATCTCTTCGCAGCGCAGGAAGTAAATGGCGCAGATTCCCTTGCAAAATCAGAGGAGATTGCATCCGGAGACGCAGGCCGTACTGCACTTTCCGGGCTGGAAAATCTTTCTGAAAAGCTTGCGGACGGAAAGTCCACTTCAAGAGTGCGTGTGATTAATGTCTATGCAGACAAAGACGGAACACTTGACACAAAGCAGTTGAAAGATGCATTTCAGAGCGAGACGATCGACGTGACCAATCAGTACGTGGTCGTCAATGTGATCGCGGACCAGAAAGATCAAAACCTTGATTTCTCCGGTTACACAATGGTAAATGCAGGTCAGACGGTGCGTTACACCGATGAGACACAGCCGGGCGATATCCTTTACAATTTTGCATGGCTTGACGGAGAAAATTATGCTCCGTTTGAAGGAACGGTGACGCTGACGGGCACGGAAGTACTACAGGGTACTTTCCTCGCACCGGAAGGTGACGTGGAAGTGAAGTCAAATCTGGCGGGTGCCGTTTATGCGGATAAGATTACAGTGGCGGACAGCGTTTCAGATCTGAAGCGGATCGTGCTGATTGAGGGTGCGAAGGCGGAGGAGACGGAGTCCGAGAGCGAGACAGAAGCTACCACAGAGACCGAGACAGAAGCTACCACAGAGACCGAGACAGAAGCTACCACAGAGACCGAGACAGAAGCTACCACTGAGACAGCGGCAGAGACAGAGACTGAGGTCACAAGCGAAACGACTGCAGAGACCGAGACTGAGGTCACAAGCGAAACGACTGCAGAGGCCGAGACTGAGGTCACAAGCGAAACGACTGCAGAGACAGAGACTGAGGTCACAAGCGAAACGACTGCAGAGACCGAGACTGAGGTCACAAGCGAAATAACTACGGAGACCGAGACGGAATCCGAAGCAGTGATCGAGCCGACAACGGAAGCTCCGCAGCAGACGGAGGAAACGGAAACTCCGCAGAGTGAGACAGCGGGCGATTCTATGATCACAATCGACGATGGAATTTCCCTCTACTCTTTCCTGAGCACGCGGGCGATCGCCACATGGAGTTCCCAAAAAGGTGTTGAACTGAAATTTAAACTGACCGATGCGGACGATGCAAAGGATCAGGCACTGGCAGGCGGCGAGGCAGTAATCCGTTCTGTGGATGAGCTTTACGATGAAGATGGAACGCAGATTTTCAAAAAAGATGACGAGGCAGCAAAGCTTACCTGGAGCAAAGCCTCCGAGGTATCGGCAAAGCTTCATTACAGCGGATCCTATTATCTGGAGGTGACCAAAGCACCGGCTGTTTCCGGCGGAACGGAATCGTACGTCATTCCATCCCGTATCTATTTTTACATTGACGAGAATGGAAAGCCGGTCTTTGAAGGGAGCGGCAGCTGGTACACCTGGAGCAAAAATGTGCTTTCGATTGACCTTGCAAAGACAGAAAAGGTGCAGGCAAAGCTGCGGCTCACCGGTCAGAAAGCAGACGGAAAGAGCGATGGTAAATTACTTTCCGGAGCAGCATTTGTCCTGAAAAATGAAGACGGACAGATCATCCGGGATGAAAAGGGATATCCAAAATACTATATCAGCTTTAACGGCGAGGAAGTCAGCATAAACGGACTGGAGGCAGGCACGTACCTGCTGTCCGAGATTTCCGCACCGAAAGGATACCAGCCGGCGGCAGACCGGAAATTTACGATAGAGGCAGACGCAGCCGCGCCGGTAGAGCTGATCGTGTCAAATGCAAAGACAGCATCCGACGCACAGACGCTGGAACTGACCGCACAGAGCACTTTTAATCAGACGGTATTGACCTCAGAATATGAGGATCACTATTATGTGGCACTGTTCCAGGACAAAGCGCTGAAGAAAAAAGTAAGCAATGTCATCACGCTGACTTATGCGGAAGGAAAAACGACAACGGCAAAAGCGGCAGTTGCAGGCGTGGAGAAAGGAACGTATTATCTTGCACCGACCGATGAGTTTGGCGATCCGGTCAGTGATGAGTCCTTTAATCTGGTGCAGAAAGGCGAGACAGCCAAAGAGAACCAGAGCTATACGACGATTACGGTAAAGAAAACAGAGAGCGGAAAAGAAGCCGTAGCCCTGGAATACCAGTATACAGAATATCCGGCCGATGATTTCAGTTATGAGGCATCGATTACCCTGATAAAGCAGGTAAAGAATTACGATGGAAAAGCGAAAAAAGTGACAGAAGACTTTTACGCAATGCTCTACACAGACGCAGATCACGAGGAAGCACTTCTGGAGGAGCCGGTTAAGCTGGCACTGAAAGATGCCGCATCCGTAAAAGAGACTGTAAAAGTAAAAATGACTGACAGCAGTGTGCCGGTGTGGATGGCAGAGGTCGATAAAGACGGAAATCTGATCACGTCCGATAAGGATGAATTCCTTTACACTGTTACGTATCCGGGACATGCAGACGGTAAGCTCACCGTAGTATGCGGAGAGAAAACAGAAGGTACCCTGCAGAACCAGCTGAACAATTCAACAGTAAAGATTCAGGTGGAGGATGAAAAAGGAACCCTTCTTTCCGGAGCAAAGCTTGTACTGAAAAAGCAGGAAACAGGAGAGGTCGTACCGGTAAACCAGAAGGCAGTCTTTGAATCGACCGGAAAAGCTCTGGTACTGGAGAACAAGCTGGAAAATGGCACCTCTTATATTCTGACAGAGCTGACCGCGCCGGATGGCTACAGCAATACGGAAGATGTGATATTTACCGCGGAAGAGGCACAGACGGTAGAGGTTATTCTGACAAATAAGAAAGCCAAAGGAAACAATACGCTGACTGTCATGAAACAGGTCTACAGCGGAGAGCATCAGGTGTACGCACAGGATACAGCCGCCGGAACGTATGCGCAGGAAGGCTGTTACACCTATTACACCGCACTTTATGCAGATGCAAAGCGGACGAAGAAAGTCAGTGATGTAAAAGAGATTACAGTAAATGGTCTGAGCGGCACGGCTGCATTTGGCAAGCTGGAAAACGGCACTTACTATCTGGGCGAGACCGATCAGTACGGAAATGTAGTTGAGAGCAGCAACAGCTGCACCGTGAAATACACGAATGCGGGCAAGCTGCAGATCAAAGGAAATGCGACCGCAGAGATCCAGAATGTTTATTCGGAGCTTCCGAGAGGTTACCGTTACACGGCGACCTTAACGATCACGAAAAAACTGCAGAATTCTTCCGGCGAGGCAGAAGCCGCATCGAAGACATTCTATGCAGGCATTTACCGTACGCAGGATTACAGCGATACGCCGACCATCATTCCGGTTACGCTGAACAATGCTTCAGAGGCATCAGAGCGCAGAAGAATTCTGCTTCCTGGCAGCGATGATCTGAACTACTACATCGCAGAGATAAATGAGCAGGGACAGCGGATTACAGACAATTCTGATTTCGGTTATGTGCCGACGATCGATCAGCCGCAGCTGACCGTCAAAAAGGGAGAAGATGCCAGCGTGACAATCACGAACAAGACAAAGATTTCGAAGGTAACGCTGTATCTGACCAAGAAGGTCTACAAGGGAACTTCCCAGTACGCGGTCAACGAGACCTTCTACGCCGGACTGTTTAAAGATCCGGAGTTCACACAGCTGTATGCAAACCCGATCCCGATGCAGTTAAACGGCAAGAGCGAACTGACACTGAAGCTGACGCTGAATCTTGGCTCTGCATCTGAGGCGAAGATTTATGTGGCTGAGGTGGACAAAAACGGAAAGCTTGTCAAGAGCAGCAAGGAATTCGGCTACGATATCCGAGTGGTAAATGCAACGGCCTCCTTCAGTCAGGACCGCACCGAAGTACAGTCGATCCTGCTGAACGCAGTCTACGGTTCCGTAAACGATGATGACTGGAGAAGCATCGAGAACAAAGATGACAACAACATCGGTGATGAGCCGGGCGGAAGCGGTTATTCCTCAAACGGAAGCGGTGGAAGCACGAACGGCGATGTATCGACCGGAGACGAGACACCGATACTTCCAAATGTAGCAGTGCTTGTGGCATCCGTGGTTGTGATCCTTGGACTGGTTCTCACCTCAAAGAAAAAGAAACACAGAAAATAAAACATAGAACATAGAACAGTATTCTCAACCCTATTATAATAGGAAGAAACACCTTCGCCAAAACGCGCAGAGCGGGAAGCGGAGGTGTTTTTTGTTACTGTCTGGAGTCAGTGGGAGTGCGGCTTTGAACAGGAAAAGAGAAATTTGACATTGGGAGAAGCACAGGCTCATAAAATGAATAAAGAGAATGGCGGGAAGCAATACAAACTATCATGCAGTTATTTTTAAACATATCAAAATTAATCCTTCCAATGCTCATCGTTTCCATCATCGCTTTTGGCATGTGGAAAAAGATCCCGGTTTATGACAGCTTTGTGGAAGGGGCGGAAGCAGGGATGAAGACGGTATTGCATCTCATCCCGACCATGATCGGACTGATGCTGGCGACCGGTGTGCTGCGGGCTTCGGGATTTCTGGATCTGATTGCTCATCTTCTGGAGCAGGTCGCAGGAGACAGCCTATTTCCGGCCTGTCTGTTTCCGATGGCGATTCTGCGGCTGTTTTCATCAAGTGCCGCGACCGGATTGCTGCTGGATGTCTATCAGAAATATGGACCGGATTCACGCATCGGAGTGATCGCCTCCCTGATGATGTCGAGCACAGAAACGATTTTTTATACGATGAGTGTATATTTCCTGAGCGTGAACGTAAAAAAGACACGGTATACGCTTCCGGGTGCGTTTTTTGCGACCGTGTGTGGGATCGCGGCGAGCGTCGTGCTGGGTGAATGGATATGCGGATAATCGGGATAGAAGTCATGATTCGAAACTGTTGATTCAGGAAGGCCTGATGGCAGCGGTCGTGACAATCGTCATTATACCGGTCATCGTGAAGGGACTTTCAAAAATGGTTCCATGGGAAAAGTACGGATGCGAGGTTGTCGAGACGGCCGAGGACGGTCTCGAGGGTCTGGAGCTGATTCGCCAGCTGCGGTCGCACATCATCATATCCGACATCTATATGCCCAAAATGGATGGCCTCGCGATGGCAGCCGCGATGAAATTACAGAAAGATGATAAAACAGAGAAATATAAAAAAGAAACTTCTGCGGACCGGAAAAGAAACGGGTCTGCGGAAGTTTTTTTATATACAAGGAATTCAAATCTACTGTAAAATGAATCTGCCAGAATAAGAACGTATGTATCAAAGCAATTGAAAACGGACAGAAACTCATTTTTTACGGACACTTACTCCGCTTTTATGAAAAGTATGGTATAGTGTAGGAAGTGCGTGACGGTGAATCGAAAAAGGAAAGACGGGTTTTAAATATAGGCCGCGAAGCGGATCATAAGTGTCCTCTTTCCTGCCCGTTGCAAAGGTCAAAACAGCAAAATACGAAAGTATTTTGGAGCCAGTTAAGTAGATTAACAGAAATGTTTTGAGAGCAACAGTCCGCATTTTGCATAGCCGGTGCACAATTTCCGGCCGGTCGTTTTGCGCTAAAAAGCACAAAGGAGAAAGACGGCAAACAAAATCGACGGCTTTCTGGGGAGAAGTGACAGATGATAAATATAGCAATCGTTGATGACAACAGAGTGGATTTGAATGAGGAGGTGCAGATCACAGAAGAATATTTCCGGAAAAAAGGGCTTCTTTGCAGAGTGGAGCCATTTGAAGATCCGGACTGGATGATCCGGGGTCTTAAAGAGGAGCAGTATGACATTTACATCATGGATATCCGAATGGAAAAAATGGACGGCATTGAGGCAGCAAAAAGAATCCGTGCGGAATATCCGGAGCCGATCATCATATTTGCGACCAATTATCCGGAGTACGCGATCGACGCGTATGAAGTGAATACGTGGCGTTATATTCAAAAAAAGAAGCTGAAAAAAAAAGCTGACCGAGGCGTATGACGCACTGCTGCCGCACCTTCTGGAACAGGAAAACGAAGTGTACGTGATCGAGAAAAAGTCAAACGTGGAAAAGATCTTCTACGATGACATTTACTATATGGAGAAAGATGACCGCTACACGGTGATTCACTGCAGAAACGGGCAGAAGAAACGGGTGCGCAAGGCAATCAGTGAAGTTTATGAGGAACTGGCCACAGAAGAATTCATCCGACTCAGTAAAGGCTTCATTGTCAACCTGCGCCATGTGATGTCCATGCAGAATCATCGCATTCTGCTTCGCAATGGTGAGACCGTTGTTGTCGGCGCAAGCAAGCTCACCGAGGTCAGGAAGCAGATTGCGGCGTATTGGAGGCGGAGGGGATGACAAGAAGTGAAATTCTTCTGCTGAATACGGCAGGCTTCTTTTTGGAAAATGTCCTTGGTATCTGGGTATTTTCGCAGGCATTTCCCAAACGAAAAGAGGAGGTGTGGGGCTGGAGACTGATTTTAAATGAAATGGCGTTGCATGGGCTGCTGCTGTTTATTATTTTCTGGAATTTTGAAAAACGTCTGACGATTCCAGGAAAAATAGCAGTGGGAGGGTGCTGGCTGTTTATGATAGCTCTGTATCGAGGGAAAATTGTAAAAAGCGGCAAGATTAAAAAAGAATATCGAAAAGCATTGGAATTGATTGTAACTGTAACGGAGTTTTCGATAATTACAGGCTTGATTTCATGGAATTATCGAATGGCTTATATTTCAATATTGGCGGCACTTATGGGAAATGTTTTCCTGCCATTTTTTTGCTGTAAGTATTTTGAATGCAAATTGTCGCAGGCATACGTATGGGAGATGCTGTATTTAGGGCTTGTCCAGATATTAAAGAGTGCATACCTGTTCTGCAAAGCAGGAACAACAGGACGTACCTTTTTTGATCTGGAACTGGAGAATATGAATACATTCTCCGGGCTTACGTTTGGAATCATTCTATATATTATTATATTCATCGTTTTCAAAGTTTTTATTAATGGAAAGATTTTAAGAAAAGCGCTTCTGGAGTATAAATGGCAGATGTTTTTGATTGGGTTGACAGAAATTCTGATCTTAAATTTTACTACGGATGTAGGTTTACAAAAAATCGAATACGAAGAATTGCGTAGTGTTGTGCTTAGCGTAGGAGCGATGGTATTCACTATTGTTTTATTACTGGCTTTGCTCTTGAAAAAAACGTTTCACACAGAACAGCAGCTGCTCAGTATCCGCAGTGAGACAATAGCACGTCAATACACAGAACTGAGAAGTGCCTATGAAGAAAATCGCTGTCTGATTCATGACGAGCGCCATAAAATGCAATATTTAAGGGAATGCATGGAAAATGACGAATATGAAAAAGTCCGTACATTTTTAGGCATGTACGAAGCAGAACTGGAGTCACAGAGGCGAAAACACTGGAGCCCGATAGCTACACTTGATTTCATTTTGAATATGAAGATCCGCAGAATTGAAGGACTTGGCATCAAATTCACAGTGAAAACAGACATTGATTCGATAAAAATAGATGAATCTGATTTTGTTGTACTGATGGGCAATCTGTTGGATAATGCGATAGAAGCGGCTGCAAAATGTCCGTTGAAAAGTCGGGCAATCAGTTTGTGGCTGAAAGAAGTAAATGGAATGTTTCTGATCACGATGGAAAATACAGCGCAAATAGAGCCAGAACAGAAAAATGGTCGATTTCTGACTTCGAAAAAGAATAAAAAAGAGCATGGATGGGGAATTCAGAGTATGAGGCATATCGTGGAAAAGTATGATGGAGACATTAAATTTGAGTATGAGGCAGGAAGCTTCAGAGTAGAGATTACGATTTGGAAATGTATGAATGAATAAAGAATAGGAGGAGAAAGCATGGAATATACAGAAAAAATATATCAGGAAATTCAAAAAGAAATAGAAGAAGCAAAGCAGTTGGGGACGAAAGAAGAAATAGGCAGGGAAATGACATTTTTTGGTAGTCCGATATTTACAATAGTCTGCTGTAGCTGATGTTAAAGGAAATATTATTTACCGTCGCCATCCGCCCCATAATATCCGAACTCCATATTCTGAAAAAGCTTGGGCTTCTTTGTGGGCATACGCCAGAGGAAGAATACGACTATTTCGTCCGTCATTACCTCAAAGATCCTGAGTATCAACAGGGATTTTTCGGGAAATACCCGGAGGCTTACAGGTTGTGTCAGACAGTGGAGGAAGAAGAACACGCCTTTTATCAGGAGATAACGACGCGGCTGGCGAAAGATCATGAGGCGATCGTTCAAAACGTTTGCCATGGAAAAGGATTTAAAACATTCAAAAAAATCGATCTGAATATCGGAGATCGTCACAACTATGGACGCAGTGTCTCAAAGATATTGTTGGACAACGGAATCAATATCTATTATAAGCCACACAGCCTGAAAAAGACAATCTGCTATCAGGATATCTATGAGCTGCTTTGTGTAAAGGCTGGGCTGGAAAACAGAATACAAAGAGACTGCAGTCGTGAGACGGAGCGAGAAGATCTGACTGATACAGGGAAAGTGCCATATCTCGACTGCGGTGACTATGGCTGGGAGGGGGAAGTCAAAAAAAGGGACTGTGAAAACGGGGAGCAGGTAAAGCACTACTTCCTCCGCATGGGAATCCATCTTTTCCTGGCCTATGCCTTATCTGCTTCAGATCTGCACGGAGAAAACTTTCTTGCGTGCGGAGAATACCCGGTTTTGCTGGATTTTGAGACACTTCCGGGTTATGCCGGGGCGGCAGATGGCGAGACAGTTGATAAACAAATATCGAATTATATCAATTCGTCTGTGGCAAAAACCGGAATCCTTCCAGAACTGATCTGGGGAGGAGACGGAGCAATCGTGAGTGCACTTAGCACCGGAGCGACCGTGCGGACACCGTTTCGGATGCCGGTCATCAAAAATCAGGGTACTTCGGAAATGTATATTGAACATGAGCCGGTAGAACTCACGTTTTCCGGTTGTGTTGTAACCTGCAAAGGGGAGGTGATGCAGCCACTGGACTATCAGGAAGAGATTTGTGCCGGTTTCACATCGGCGTATCGCACTTATCTTGCTGATACATCAATACGAAAAGCAATGGAGCCTTTTTTTGAAGCACGCACAAGGATACTGCTCCGCCATACTCAGCAGTACGCTATGCATCGCTTTACATCGATTCATCAGAAACTCTGTGAAAGTACAGAAGCACGCAGGAAGCTGCTTTTTGAAGTTTACGGTGATCAGGGAAAGTGGGGAGCGATTCACACGTATGAGGCAGAAGCACTGTTTCGTTTTGATATCCCGTATTTTGAGGCAGATGGAAAAGGTACGTCCCTTTATGATGGAGATGGAAAGGAATATCCGAATTACTTCCCATGTTCTATTTACGATGCCTGGAAGAAAAAAATACAGGAGTTTGGAGAACGGGATCTGCGTATTCAGCAGAAGCTGATTCGGCTGTCGCTTGGGCTTTTGCAAAAGGAGCAAGGGGCACAATTCTATACCTGTGATCAGATATTGTCCAAAGAGGAACAGAGTATCCTGATACGAAAAAGGCTGAATGAAATTTTTGCGTGGTTCTGTGAGACTGCTTTTCATACAGATGAAGAGATCGGATGGATCGGTCTTCAGTTTACAGACACAGAAAAGTGGAATATGGTTCCGATCGGGATGCAGCTGTACGATGGTCTTTCCGGCATTGCGGTCTTTCTTGCAGCATATCAGAAGGAGTTTGCGGACGCAGCATCAGCCGTGCTTCTGGACAAGGTAAAAAGAAGGCTGTTTGTCTATACGGACATGGAACGAAGTCCGGAGGATAAGAATGGAAAAAACGGAATGCTGGAGGGTGACAGTTCCATTGCAGCGGCTTACCTCATGCTCTACGAGATCACCGGAGAAATGGACTATCTTCGATATGCAGAAAAGCAGTTTCAGAAAGTGGAAGATCTGTGCGGCCAGTCAGATGATTATATGGGTGGAGGAGCCGGGCAGCTTCTGCTTTCGTTAAAACTATATAAAAATATCGGAAATAAACGATATATTGAACTGGCCAAACGATATGAAAAGGAGCTATGGGAGCATTCTTTTATTGCAGTAAAAGGTGTTGGCTGGAAGACCTGCGATGGTCCTCCGCTTGCCGGTATGGCGCATGGGAGCAGTGGAATACTGATGGCATATGCAGAACTGCTGCGTGTTACCGGAGAAAAAACATACGAAGAAAAGATCCGACAGATACTGGCATACGAAAATTTCCTGTATTCGAAGAAATATGGAAACTGGCTTGACCTGCGTGTGCCTGGAGAAATCAGAGTGATGAACGCATGGTGCCATGGAGCGCCGGGAATTCTTCTTGCCAGAATGAAGCTGGAGGAGGCAGGTGTGCAGACGGAGAAAGATATCAGGCTTGCGGCAGCTGCTTTATTTACACAAAATCCAGCTGCTCATATGTGCCTTTGCCACGGTGCGGCAGGCAATCTGCTCATCATGAATCGGTATTTATCGAAATATGGAAAGCACAATCAGACCTACGTAAGGACTTACGAAGCGCTTCTATCTGATCTTCTGCTTCACATGCCGGAATATGCAAAAGATCTGGTATACGAATCACAGAATCCGGGCTTTATGAATGGGTTGGCCGGAGTGGGATATGCATTGCTGGAATTGTACAAAGAGGGATCAAAGCACTGAACACTCAGTGCTGCGATCCCTCTTTGACATCCTGCAAATGGCTTTGATACAGCAGAATGTAATCCAGAATAAATTTTTGATCTTCTGCATCCATATGGTTCAATGTATCTAAAATCTGGTGCATAGTAGGATTTTGCTCAGCATTACTTTCAGAGAGAAAATCAGACAGGAGATATTCCAGCCCGACCTCCAGTTTGTCACAGAGCAGACAGAGCACCTCAAGAGAGGGCGCTGTTCTTCCTGTGTCAGGTGTTTCATCTGCCTGCTTGAAAAAAGTTTGGCGGACACTTATCCGCATTTGACGGACACTTCGGTTATAAAGAAGAAAAATGTGGTATAGTGCAAAAAAGTGAAAATTTTTGTTTACAGTTTTGACTTTTTTGACTCCTTATAGGTTGAATCGCTGATGATTCAGAAAGATAAGGAGGACATGTTCATGAAAGACGAACGAACAGAACTGAGAGAACGAAGAACCGCGAGTACGAAAACGTATGAAAACCCGGATCATTCGTTCACCAAAGAAATCTATCTCTCTCCGGTGCATTATCAGACCGAAGACGGAAGCTGGGAGGAGATGGACGACACACTGGCGGATGTGGAGAGACCGTCAGAAACAGGGAATGCAGCAGAAAAAACGCAGAAAAAGGCTGTGGATGCTTCCGTTGAGCGGGCGGCTGCGTTATGGGAAGCAACAGATGAAGCAGAAGAGGCGGGCGTACTGAATGAAGAAAAGACACAGGGCGAGGCCGCTCCGGCATTCATGAACCGCAAGGGTCGCTGGCAGGCATCCTTTGCAGCATACGCAGACAGCGAGTCAGCCATTACGATCAGGGACGGTGACCACACCGTCTCCTGGCAGCTGGAGCAGGCAGCACGATCAGAGGCATGCCGCAAGGATGATCAGGTGCTGGTCTACCCGGAAATCCCGCCGGGGATCGATGCAGAATACCATACCGCAGGACAGGCCGTAAAGGAGAACCTGATCCTCAAAGGTGCGGCGCAGGTGCCGGAGCAGTTTTCTTTCCTGTATCATGCAGAGGGATTAAGTGCACTGCAGCACGGCAGCCAGGTCACATTTGTGGATGCGGACGGAAAGGAAGTCTTCTGCTTTACCGCGCCGCTCATGCTGGATATGGCAGGCTCACGCTCTGAGCAGCTGGCCCTTCATCTGGAAGAGGAAGTCGCTGAGCATACGTGGCGCATCACACTGACGCCGAATCATTCCTGGCTGCGCGATGCATCCCGCATTTATCCGGTGACGGTCGACCCGATCACCACTTCCTCTTTAAAACGGGAGGAGATCGAGGATGCCCATGTGGACAACCTCAACTATGGAACCAATTATCAGAACAGTATTTATCTGAAAACGATGGGAGGCGATAACATCCAGCGCAGCTTCCTGAAGTTCAGGCTTCCGGAGCTGAAGACCGGTGATATGCTGGTCGGCGCACATCTTATGATGGTGTCCCTGGCGGAGGACAAGAAGTCCCGCACGGTCGAAGTGCACCGCGTGAAACAGAGCTGGTCGTCTGCGACGCTGGACTGGAACAACCGTCCGACCTGTGACGAGACCGTGGAAGATCGCCTGACCTATACAGGCGACGAGATTAAATACGTGACGCTCGACATTACCAATCTTGTGAAGAACTGGTACATCAATGGTGGCAACTATGGACTGATGGTAAAGGATGCGTATGAGTTTTCCGGTTACACCGAATTCCTCTCCTCCGACTGCCATGACGGCTTCAAGGAGATGCGTCCGCACATCAGCCTGACGTACATGAACTACTCCGGTCTGGAGGACTACTGGAGCTATCACAGCCAGGACGCAGGCCGTGCCGGAGCGGTGCATGTCAATGACTGCAACGGAAACCTGATCCTGATCAGAAGCGATATGGCGACCGGCGGAAGCCTTATGCCGATGTCGATTGCCCATGTGTACAACACAAATGACCGCACGGAGGATGTGGGATATGGCTATGGATTCCGTCTGAACTACCATCAGACGATTGCCAAAAAGACGATCGGTACGACCGACTATTATGAGTACGTCGATGCGGACGGCACGAAGTGTTACTTCTACTACGACAAGGAGAAAAAGGAGTGGAAGGACGAGCTTGGAAAGGAAATGACGCTGAAAGTCAACGGCGATACGAGCAGGGAGCCGTACGTGATCGAGAGCAAGGACCACAGCCGCATGGTATTTGGCAGGGCAGGCCATCTGATCCATATCATTGACCAGAATGCCAACCAGATCACCGTGACGTTTGGAAAGGGAGATGGAAAGATCACCGCAGTGACCGACGGTGCCGGACGCGTCGCGAAGCTGGCGTATTTTACCGATGCGGACGGAAAGCAGACGAGGGTGAAGACGCTGACCGCGCCGGACGGCAGGGTATGGAGCTTTGCCTACACGGACGGAAAACTGACGACAGTCACCGATCCGGACGGCAAAAAGAGCACCTATGCCTATGACACCAGAAAAATGCTCACCTCCGTGAAGAATTTTGATGGCTATGAGCTGCGCTACACCTACGACACAAGAAATCCGTACCGCGTGAAAAAGATCGCAGAGTATGCCGGGGAGACGGCCGGCAAGAGCCTGTCACTTACCTACGGCTACAACAGCACAAAGTTTACGGACAACAAGGGACGCAAGGAAATCTACCGCTTTGACAACAACGGCACACTGACGCACATCCACGACGGCTACGGCCATGCGCTCGGTGCAAGATTCAACCGCAGCGGCAGCCATGTGAACTGCCTTGAAAACACGACGAAGCTGCAGAGCAACATCGTACAGCTGCTGAAAGACCCGGTCATCCAGGCGGCGACCTGCGGATGGAAAAGCAGTGCGACTGATCATGATGTGATGAAAATGACGGTCAATACAAATGCTGATTACGTGAAGACGGGCACCCGTTCCCTGTGCGTGGCGGGCAGCGACAAGACTGCGGTCGGCATGTGGTATCAGGATGTCACGGTAAAGAAAGGGCAGTCCTATACCTTCTCGATGCATACCCGGTTGGATAAAACAGATATGGCAGACGATGGTTTTGCCTGCCTGCGCGTGCGCTATGAGGACAAGGATGGAAATGCAGTCAATACCGACAGTGAGCATCTGACAGCAGCCACCTCCGGATTTGTCAGACTGGCAGCGACGGTGACAGTGCCGGAGGATGCGAAGACCGATGTACTCCGTGTATACCTGTTTTCCCGCCACATCAAGGGAAGCTTTTACGGTGATATGGCACAGCTGGAGCCGGGCAGCACGCCGAACCGCTGCAACCTGGTGGACAACGGAGATTTCCATCTCGGTACCGTTTCCGGCTTTGCAGGAAACGGCCTGACCAGAATGGACGGCCTGACTACGGTTGGCGCTTCTGTTTACCGCCCGGTACAGGCAGCGTCGATGGTAGTGACAGATACGGCGGCCTTCCAGCGCTATCCGGACGGGGATGAACAGTACCTGCTGGAGCGCCTGAAGAAATTTACCCATATTTCCGTGCTTGGAAGAAGAAACGACAGCAGCGGAACGATGTGGTACCAGGTAAAGACAGAAGATGGCCGGATCGGTTACATCCGCGCCGCATCGACGGTGAGCTTCGCCGCAGGCGGGGACGGCATTCGGGAAGGCATCGTGGCAGTGGCAGGGGAAGTCGTGAGGGCTTCTTATTCCGACAGCGCACAGCCGGTACTCGAAGCGCTGAACCGCGGCACAAGAGTCGGAATCTGCGATACAAAGACAGACGCAAACGGAAAGAAATGGGTGCGGATCGGCATCTCTTACGGAAAATCCACCCGCTATATCGGATATGTGCCGGAAGAGTCCGTGATGTACGTCGGAATGAATGAGGCATACGCGAAGGTAAAGACCGCCGGAAACCTGCGGCTGGAGCCGAAATCATCCGCCTCCTCTCTCGGTGCGAAGGCAGTCGGGGACGGACTGGCGCTGCGCGGCGTGGTCTTCCGCAAGGACGGAAGCACCTGGTACGGCGTGATGTCCGGGCAGAAGATTGCATACTACCCGCTCACCCAGCTGAACGTGATGACAGAGGTGGTTTGCGATTCCATTAAGACGACCTCCGTAAAGGAAAAGATCGCCGGGCTGGATACCCATGTGTATAAGATTCAGGGCTTTCCGGAAAAGGACAAGAAGCTGACGAAGACACTCGACCTTGGAGGAAAGAAGGGTGACACTTTCATGGTCAACGCCTGGGGACGCGGCGATGCGCTGCCGGAATCCACGGATGAGAACCGCCGGTTCGGTGTGGAAGTCGTTTTCGTTGGCAAGGATAAGGATGGCAAAGAGATTACGGATGTGCATTACACCAACTTCAGCCCGGATATCCTCGACTGGCAGTTTCTCAGCGATGTGTATGTGGCAAAGATTGAATATACCAGCGTGAAGGTCTCCTACACTTACTGCCGCAATGCGAACCTTGCATTTTTCGACGGCCTGTCACTCTTTAAGGAGGGCTTCGGGCAGACGTTTGCGTACGACAAGGATAACAACATCATCGCGGTGACAGACCTGCAGAACCAGAAGCAGAAGTTTGAGTACAATGACAATCAGGACATGACCGGAGTGACGGACGCGAGGGGAAACTCGTTCAAGTATGAATACGACAAGAATCATAACGTGACGAAAGGTACTTCGGCGGAAAAATGTGTCCTGCGTTACACTTACGATGACAAAGGAAATGTGCTGAAGAGTGCGGCCGTATCACCGGAGGATGAGACAACCGGTACCTGGCTGACCCGGACGATGACGGAAGATCAGAATCATGTGGCGACGGTAAAGGATGCGCGCGGCTGTCAGGTCACCTATGACTGGGATACAAAGAAGGATCTTTTAAACAGCGTAAAAGATGCAAGAAGCAGCACGACGTATTACACGTATGACGGGAAGACGGAACACCTGACCTCAGTTTCCAAGACTGTGAAAGCAAAAGGACAGGATCAGGAGGTAAAGGTAGAATATGGCTATTCCAATGACCGCCTGACCCGGATCACGCACAACGGCTTCAACTATGGTTTTGGCTACAATGAGTTTGGTAAGACGAGACTGGTGGCAGTCGCCGGATCGTCCATCGTTTCTTATGAGTATGAGGAAAACAACGGAGAACTGCTCAAAACAAAGTATGCAAACGGGGATTACCTGCGCTGCGAGTACGATACCCAGGGCCGGCTGGTAAAAGAGTATTATTACAGTGCGGCATCACAGAAAGAACAGCTTCTGCACTATTATGTCTATGACCGCGAAGGAAATCTGTACCGGGCAACTGATTATGCGTCCGGAAAGACGTACCGGATGTCCTATGATTTTCTGGACCGTCTGATGCGTGTCAGGGATGAAAAGGGCAATGCATACCAGTATACCTACGATGCGAATAATAACATGATCCGTCTCCGCCATGAGGCAGACGGCATGAACCGTACCAGTGCGTATACATATGACAAGGACAGCCGGGAGATCAAAACGACGCTTGGCGCGATTACAAGAAATACCGCGTACGATGCCTGGGGACGGGTAAAGACACAGGACTGGAAAGATGGAGAAAACCAGATTTTCCGTGTCTCCTATGAGTATCCGGATTCAGGAAAGAACATTATCAGCCTTCCGACTGCGGTTGTAAACGGCGGCAGCCGTACAGAGTACACATACGACAACAACGGCAACATTACCAGCATCAAAGAGGGCGGAAAAACCATAACTTACACCTATGATGGAATGAACCGCCTGACCCGTGAGAATAACGAGCTGCTGAATAAGACGATCACTTATTATTATGATGAAGGCGGCAATCTGCGCGAGGAGCGGGAGTATGACTACACGACAGAAGCACTCTCCGGCAGTCCGAAGAAGCTGACCACAGCCGTGATGGATGAAAAGTGGAAGGACAAGCTTCTGAAGTGGGGCAGCACCCAGATGACCTACGATGCGTGCGGAAACATGCTGAAAAAAGGAGACACCTCCTTTACCTGGACACAGGGCAGAAAACTGTCGGCGATTAATAACGGCAAAAATATCCGCTACTACTACGACCACACCGGGACGCGTGTGAAAAAAGTCGTTGACGGTGTGACCACGGAATACCGTATGGCAGGCAGCCTGATCGTATCCGAGCGCACCGGCGATGAGACCATCTGGTACCAGTACGACAGCGCAGCTCGCCTGGTGGCAATGGTGGTTGGAGGAGTACGCTATAACTACGTGAGAAACGCCCAGAACGACATCATCGGGCTGATTGACAAAACCGGAAAGCGCGTCGTATCTTATAAATATGACAACTGGGGCAAAACGATCAGCACCACCGGTACACTGGCAGCGACCATCGGCAGGAAGAACCCGTTCCGCTACAGAGGATACTACTTCGATGCAGAGAGCGGTATGTATTATCTGCAGAGCCGGTATTATGATGTGGAGATCCGGAGATTTATCAGTGCGGATAATATTATTGTGACTGGAACTTCTGTAGAATATCAGAATGTAAATCTTTATGAGTACTGTTCGGACAATCCGGTAAATTTTCAGGATCCGTCAGGACACTTTATACTTTCTGTTCTTGCAGGAGTCGGAGCTTACTTTTTTGAAGCGATCGTTTCATTAGGAGCAAGCTATTTTTTTACGAAAGCAATTGCGGGGGTAGTCAGCGAATTTTCCCGGTATAGAAAGAGTCAAAAAGAGAAAAGACTTGAAGAGGCTTTATCACGTGTAATAACAGAAGCACAATTTAAACAACAATATAATTATTGGACTGCCGATTTAGTGACAGTAGGTAAAAAAACGATAATTGTAGGTGGAGATCCTTTAACACCAGAAGAAGCTTGTTTAAGAGTTTCTCAATTAAAAAGTGTGATATGCCGGAATGAGGAAGCTGCAAAATATATTATTTTTGTTAACGGGTATGTGAATGCAATTGGACCAGAAAAACATGGTAAAGATTTTTTCAGTCATTATCATCCGACACGTAATCATATAGGCTATCCATCAGTACATATTTGGTTTTTTGAATGAAAAGTCTAATCCCCCAGCTATGTTTGGGAGAATGGAATAAGTGGAAGTGGTGAGGATAAAAAACAAAGCCTCCTGTGATATAATGAGAATGGTGTCGCAAGCCAAACTCAAAATCAAAGGAGGCGATCCAAATAGACAATAAAAGTTTAGCACATATCAGGTGAAAATGCCAGTACCATATCGGTGCGACCTGCGGTCGTTGCTTGAAGTGCGCGTATGCGCTATCACCTCCATTCGTGATATCCCTACCACGAAATGCCTAGTAAGCGATGAACGGTGTGAAGCAGTGGGAAACGCGGATAAGCAGAAGTCACATCTGTCCAACTGCAAGGGATTGATGCACATGGCTAACATATGTGAACCATCATAAGGGTCGTGATACTTGAGATGGTGAAAGTGACTGACATACCATAACCCAAACGGTACGAGGGCGAAGACTTGGCGTTTTCGATGTGTGCCGTGTCGAATTGATGTTGCATCTCCGGCCTAAAGATGGAGCCTAAATGCATTGCATTATTCAAAGGGATATTTTCCATGGGGCATGCTCTGACAAAGGAGCATAGCTGACACCTTGGTTATGGGCAGAAAGTTAGGACAGACTGGAAACAGAGATGAGGGGGATTAGCTGCCATGGAGAAAAGGGTATACACAAGGCCAGTAAAGCGAAAATCATTGACGTTTTATTTCGTATACCATTCAACCGCTATTTCAGTACCTGATACATCGAAGTGCTCATAGCGGTGGCTTATTCATTGAGATATGAAAGGTTGAAAAAAACTTGAATTTTCAATAAAAAACACTTGATTATATGAGGAGGCATTAAATGTTAAAATGGTATTATCTAGCTGAATTTAAAAGCAAAGAAAGATATGCGAAATTTATAGAATATATGTTAAAACATAGTGATTTCTTTTCAGTCATTTATTTTCGATATAATGAGCGGGAACCGTTAAAAAGAAGCGTAAAACAAATCAGGGATGAGCTAAGAAAATATAAAATTTACAGTAAAAATACAAAGGAATGGCCTGGAACAGTGACAAGGGATGAAAAGCATATTTATCGAATTGCTTACTATCGTTCAGACATGAAATGTCTGGAGACGCTTGTGCAGGTAGGAGGACTGTTTAACTGGGATTATCCGAATGCTCCAATGGATTTATGCTTTTACAAAGATAATTATTGCTGTCTGCAAAGTACGGCACATGAATATTCTGCCAGTATGTATATAGAATCAAATGAAGCAAAATTTTTGGAATCTAAAGGTATAGAATTAGAAGAAGTATTACCATGGTATATGGTGTTTGGGGTGAGTCCGGAGAGGTTAAGGGAAATGGGAATTCCAGAAAGGTCTCTTGAACCGATATATTGTGATATGGAAAAATATCTTGACAAATATCTGAAAAAGCATTCATGAGCAAGTAGCGAAGCAAATTTCGAATGTTTGTTTTGCTGGCTGTGCTTCGTATTCTT
Source organism: Lachnospiraceae bacterium (assembly GCA_902363665.1). GTDB lineage: Bacteria > Bacillota > Clostridia > Lachnospirales > Lachnospiraceae > Choladousia. The sequence goes on from CABJAW010000004.1 coordinate 263,543, forward strand.
GTTACTTTATTCTGATGAGATTTAGGATTTCCCGGAAAAGGACAAGAAACGGATCATACCGGGGCGCGTGTGAAAAAAGTCGTTGACGGTGTGACCACAGAATATCGCATGGCAGGCAGCCTGATCGTATCTGAGCGCACCGGTGATGAGACAATCTGGTATCAGTACGACAGCGCAGCTCGCCTGGTGGCAATGGTGGTTGGCGGAGTACGCTATAACTACGTGAGAAATGTACAGAATGATATCATCGGGCTGATTGACAGCGCCGGAAAACGTGTCGTATCATACAAATATGACAGCTGGGGCAAAACGATCAGTATCACCGGTACACTTGCAGCGACCATCGGCAAGAAGAACCCGTTCCGCTACAGAGGATACTACTTCGATGCAGAGAGTGGCATGTATTATCTGCAGAGCCGGTATTATGATGTGGAGATCCGGAGATTTATCAGTGCAGATGGAATTATGGCAAGTGTGGGCGGAAATATTAAGGGAAGCAACGTATTTTGCTACTGTTTTTCTAACCCAATTAAGACGTTAGATTTATCGGGAAAATGGCCTAAAAGTTTTAGAGCAGCATGTGAGGCAACAGTACATACAATTTATGGCTTTTGGAGAATGGCAAAAACAATTGCTGGTTCGATTAAAGTTGAGGCTGGTGTAGGATCGGGAATAGGTGGTTCAGTGAGTGCAAATGTAGGTTATTTTCCAGTAGGGGTAAGTTTTATGGCAGCAACTACGGATACGGCATCGTTTAGTCTTGCAAATGGATTAGAAACAAAAATTACGACTGCTGCATCTGCGAGCGTGAGTGCTTTTGATTGCCTGAGTATAGGCTATACTGAAGGTCGACAGCATTTGTATGGAGCGGAAAATTGTTCCTGCAGTTTTTGGCATTCTACATATAATGAAAAAAGTTCCTGTCCGGCACAGCAAAAATTTGAAGGAGAAGATAATACTTTCAGTTTGGGAGTAGAAGGATATCTTGGATTAGGAGGGAAAATTGAAGTTAGCATTGATTTAGAAGAATTAAGTAATAATCTGTTGATGATATACAATGACTGTATGGAATATAACAGAGAAAGATTTGATTAAAAAGTGATTTTGACCCGGAGATTATTAAAAATAGGGTAGTCTCCGGGTTGCCTCAAATGTTAATATCTAAATTGAAGAAAAACAAAATCATATTTTACGGACTTTTTATTTTTAACGGAAAGATAATATTGCAAAGAAAATGAAAAAAGTATTTCTTCAAATATTGAACAGTGTTGGAGAAAATGAAAATGAGAAGAAAAATAACTTATATAATTATGGTATGCATTCTTGCTGCGGAATGGGTCGCATTTTATTCTGGAGGCAGAGAAGTTTTGATTACAGCTAATTCGGCACCATTAGACATCATTACACAGATATTGTTGGTGTTGCCTCTGGAATTTATTTTGTATCTGGTCAGAGGCGAAGAAAAGTTACCGAAAATTATAAAAAAAGGTTGTAAAATAGTTTTCTGGTACATGATTGTATACTGTGCAGTAAGAATTTTGATAAGGTTGTCAATGTGAGCATGAAAAGGATTTGAGAAAAATGGAGAAGAAAAAACAATATCAGCAGTTGAAATTGAGGATTGTATTGACGCTTCTGTTTTTTTGGATAGCTGGTACAGTGCTGAAAATCACACTTCATTCGCCTGTTATAGCGATTTTGGGCTGGTGGGTATTTGCATATCCAACTTTAAAGCTGCTGTATTTAAAAAGTAAGGATGAGGAAGTCACAGGGATAAAGCATGTTCTATATAAATGGGCGTTTTGGCATCTGATGCTTTGCAGTGTTGGCGCAAGTATTGGAATACCGGCCATTAGTATTTATCTGACTTTTTTCAAGTAGGCTGAGGTGAACGGAGAATGCGAAGACTATGGGAATGCAAAGACTGGGGAAAATACATAGACTGGGAATGCCGTTCGGGAATCCGACTGCGCTTCGAGAAAGGCGTTGACCCGGAAGTAAAGCGCGCATGTACAGAATTTGTCTGGTGGTTGAGAGAAGAATATGAATTTCCAATCAGGGTGCCGATTTATTTCAAGGCGAGCAGACAGCTTAAAGTAAAAGAACCAGAAGAAACAGCGTCAGGAATTTTTGGGGGACCGTTTGATTTGCATGAAGAGCCGTATATCCGGATAGCAGCAGGAGATTACGAAGAACTTTTGGAAGAAAATTTTGAGGGTGACTATCAAAGGGCGAAAGATAATGCATTGGCAGCAACATTGCATTCGATTGCACATGAGTTAAGTCATTATTTTCGGTGGATTAAGGATCACGAAGCGTGGTGTGAATTGGAAGATCGCAGCAAATATGAACGTCAGGCCGTCTATTATGCAAGTGAGATTGTCAGGGATTATGCAGACGTTGTAGATCACCCGTAAAAAGCCAGAAATAAGGATGGTATAGAGATGTGGAATGAAATAATAACAGAGGCGGATGCCGAAAAATTTGTGAACAGGGTATATGGATTTCACGACAGCTGCATCAAAGAGCTGAATTACGTCAGCGGAGCATACGTTGCAGAAGATTTTGGAATGTATCCGCTGAATACAAAGAGATGTCTGAAACTGATTATTCAGAGTCAGATAGAAACAGTTGGAACGATTGAAATGGAATTTTCAGGTGTTGATTTTTTTACTATGAGGCCGTGCTCGGAAGAATGGACCTGCGAAATACTGGAAGCTTCCCTGACCATAAAGGACGGAAAAATCTGGTGGTATGATGAGGCAGAGCGCTTTGTGGAAGATCCGCAGGAGTACGGCGGAAATGTAATCTGTGCAGAAAAAATGCGTTGGAGATTCCTGAAGAACAGGATGGGAGATGGAGCGATTCTGATTCAGGAGAATACGGCAGAAGAATAAATGACATTATTTCTATGGACAATGTCAAGATGAAGGAAAGAGAGGAAAAAAAGTGAGAGAAAAATGGCATTTTATAACAGCAGTTCTTACGGCATCAATTCTGGCCGGAAGTATGTTAAGCCAGGCATTTGCGGCGCCGATGGATTATACGGTGTCTGTTGACGACGAAAATCATTTTATTTTTTATGATTTTGATGAAGTGCAGGTCAGAATTCCGGACGAGTGGGAGGACAGCCTTCTTGTACTTCCGGAAGAGGAGAAAGTTGGTTTTTACCATAAGGCATCTCATGAGTCAGCATCTGATGCAGGTGCGGAAGGCTTGCTGTTCGAACTGCAGGTAACAGCAAATGGTGAGACGCCAGCCGATGATGAGAATAACACTTTTTCTGTGACAGGAGAAGGAAATGAAGGTGTGTATGCAGTCAGGTATCCGCGTTACGAGCAGGGATATATGGATGATCCGGAAATCTGGAACGAATGGTGCGGGATGAAGGTTCTGAGTCCGTGGGTAAAGATAAAAATGCAGAGCGATTCGGAAGAAAAGACGCAGACCGGTGTAAATACAACGCCGCTTGATGATATGGAAGCACTTTACAGTACCATAGACACGATACAGGGAACGCTTCTGGCAAAGGACACGGAAGGTGACGAAACGAAAGTGACGTTGCAGACAGAGGATGGTCAGGAATTTTCTTTTGTGTCTGACAGCACACTGACCTGGGACATTTCAGGAGAGTGCGGCGACTATGTCAGAGTTACTTACTTATGTGACCTGTATGGAATGCCGATCATCCGGAATATGGCTCCGTGTTCATCCAGAGAATCCTACGCAGAAGGCATCAAACAGGTGAGCGGTACGTTCTCTGAAAATTCAGACGATTATCTTTATCTGGATGCAGAAGATGGCAGCTTTTTTGAGCTGATCAATCGCCGTGCGCCGAAACCGGAAGAATACACGGAAGGGCAGAAACTGGAAATCGAGTATTTGGGAGAAGATTACGATGCGTATATGGTGCGGGTGACAGAGATAGAATAAAGGGAAAAGAACATTTATGAGAGTAATAATTGGAATTTCAGAAGTGATTGTGGGAATTTTGTTGTTTATTTGGAAAAGACCTGACCGTTCGTGATAATATGGATTCTGTTTTTTCAAGGTATGTGACCGAAGAAAAATACTATTATTATGCTTATATAAAAAAATTTTCTATAGAAGAATACAGGGTGGAAATAAACGGGAGAATATTTAGCCTGGGGAAAAATGAGAAAATTTGAGGCAATCAAATTTAGGTGGGGAAAGAGTAGTGGTGGAAAGCTTACATCAAGTGCTGAGATATGATATTATTCTGGTATAGGTGAATTTAATGAAGAATAGACAACATGAATACATTTTAAGAGCATTTGTAGAAGCTCATATTCCAGTAGCGATTCGTAAATGCGCTCCCGAACTTATTGCCATTGATTCGATTCTGGGGGGATATTGTACACAATTGATAAACGGAGAAAAATTCATCGAACTCCAATCAGGCGAGTTTATTTCTAAATCCGAAAAGGCAGCTTTTTCGAAATTGATAAATCAATCGACAGGAATAGAAAAAAATGAGCTGGTAGTGTACTATCGACTTGCAATACTTGTGGAAGCTGTTCTGATTCAGTATCGAAAGTGATGAACAGAAAGTACACGAATTGTCAAAGATGAACGGAAGAAATACACGAAGACTGCTTATAAAAAAGCAGGGGAGGCCAGATATAATGGAAGATAATCATTCAAGTGTACAAGGAAGAGACAGTGCAGGCATCTCATACTGTTATAAAAATATGGGTCTGGATGAATTTGGAAGCGTGGAAATACTGAATCTGAAAGAAAGAATTACGTTTGAATACTCTATCAGGGATGGAATTTTGATTCAGATAAAGAGCCTGGATCCGTGGAAAATATTGCTGGATTATGCAAACGGAAGTTTTTATATTTATGATGACAATAAAACAAAATATAAAAATTTGCTTGAAAATTTGGATCGCGCTTCTATAGTGGATAATTACGATGAATTGGAAGAAATGATATTTCTTTATTGCGTGGAAGCATATGGCATTTCCAAGAGCAAACGAAAATTTTGCCAAAGTCCGGAACTTCGTAAAATTTCGTTTTATGGGAAAATGGAGAAAAGGCTTTCTGATTATTCTTGCACACCGGAAGTAGAGCATATGAGTTTATCCTGCTGCGAGTTAAGAACGCTGAAAGGAATCATGGGATTCTCACATTTGCGAACATTGGAACTGATTGATATGAATCATTTGACGGATATATCGCAAATAATCGGTTTATCAAATTCACTGAAAAAAATCAAAATCATAAATAGTAATAAAATCAGAGATTTTTCGGTGTTGGAAAAACTTACAAAATTAAAATCTTTGGAATTGGGCTGTATGAATAAAATTTCGAATGTGGATTTTTTGTACACGCTAAAAAATTTGCAATCAGTAAGAATCGACGTGAAATTAAAGGAAAATGCGAAAAAGCTGTTGCTGGAACAAGAGTATAAGATAGAGGAAAAAGGAGACGGCAGATACATTATAGAAAGCAAGCATGTACTGATCGGAAGTGCAGCGCAATAAAAGAAGGTCAAAGCATGGAAGAGATCCGGACGTGCTTTGGTGAGTGAAAATTTCGACAGAAACGGACACTTTTTCAACTTTTACAGATACTTAATGCAAAGACAGGAAAAGTATGGTACAATCTACTATATCACGTGCAGACTTCGAATGGAAAGAAGGCAATCGCAAAAGAGGATCGCAAAGATCCGCTTTACATGGGGATCTGATTGCACTGACGAAGATCTGTGAAAAAAGGAGGAGGGATTTTCTTGAAAAGAGAAACCAGAAAAGGGAGAAGCAGCCAGATCCTGACTGTTTTTCTGATGGCACTGATGCTTTCAGCATCTGTACTGTGCCTGCCGTTTGGCACGGCGCGGACGGCGCAGGCGGCAGAGACGATCGGATTGAATAAGACGGTCAGCCGCATGGTGGCAGGCACGAAGACCACGCTCGTATTAAACGGCGCGGAAGGCACTGTGAAATGGACATCCAGCAATACGGCAGTGGCATCGGTCAGCAAGACCGGCGTTGTCACCGCGAAAAAAGCAGGTACCGTAACGATCACGGCACAGTATGAGGGCAAAAAGTACACCTGCAAAATTTTTGCAGAGGAGCCGCAGCTTGTGACAGAAAAGACGACGATGATCAAAGGTCAGAAGCAGACGCTTACGGTAAGCGGCACAAAGCTCAAGGTAAGATGGAGCAGCTCCAATCCGTCTGTTGCTTCTGTCTCTGCACAGGGTGTCCTGACCGCAAAGAGAGTGGGAGATACTGTTGTTTCCGCAACAGTCGGCGGCAAGAAGTTTTCTGAGACGGTGACGGTAGAGGTACCGGCGCTTTCCGACACTTCGCTGACGATCGTGAAGAATCAGAAAAAGAAAATTACACTGAATGGTACGGCGCAGAAGGTGACGTGGAGCGTTGGCAACGAAGCGATTGCGTCAGTTTCCGCAAGCGGCGTCATCACGGGAAAGAAAGTCGGAAATACGAATGTGTTTGCTGTAGTTGACGGAGTGAGATATATCTGCAAATTAAGAGTCGACGGACCGTATCTTTCCAGAAAGAGCCTGACCATGACACAGGGTACGACGCAGCAGCTGTATGTGCGCGCTACGTCACTTCCGGTTCGCTGGCTGACCAACAAGACTTCTGTAGCGACAGTCAGCACATCAGGAGAAGTAACGGCGAAGAGCGCAGGAACTGCAGTTATCACGGCAGTTGTAAATGGCCAGAAATATACGTGCAATGTCACCGTCACCAAACCGGCTGCTACGACCGGAGTGGCAGGCAACTATGAGAAGCTTCTGAAAGTGATCAGGGCAAAGGGCGGAGTAGATTCAAAAGGCTTCCTTGCTTTGATGGAATCCGGAGCTCTTGATGATGGAAGCACATATTTTACGGAGATCGCATACAATCAGTCCAATAAGAAGTTCGTTTACAAGACACGGGTGCAGATCAAGTCTGAGGGTTCGACGCTTCAGGTAGAGACGAGAATGGTATTCTCGGACAACGCTTATAAGAAAGCGACTGCTCAGGTGGATGTCACGCTGCCGGATTACGGCGATCAGGGATTTGGTCTGCGTACCTCATTTGCGACCGGTTCCTACACGGCAAGGAGCAACCAGAAGTTCTATGTGGCGATGCGCACAGATCCGAACATCACGGATGAATTTACAAATGCGGAGCTTCAGAAGATCGGAAATACGTATTTGCAGTTCTCATTTGAGACCTGGGCATATCTGCTCAAAGCAAATAATACAAATCTGACACTCAGAAATCTTGGATTTACGTCCTATCGCTAAATAGAGCGCAGCTGTGAAAGTGGATTGTGAATGTCCGCTTTACAGAAAGTGTCAAATAAAAAATCCTGTGCGGTACAATGCTGTATGTAATGCATTGCGCTGCACGGGATTTTTTTATGTCATGATAAAGCTTCTGATGGTATTTGCCTGCCTCTGCGATAAAGGCGGAGAGCAGAAAAGCCTGACGTGTGCCTTTGTGGATACGATCAGTCCTGCAAAGATGATGGCCGAGAGTCTGAACTATCATTTGCTGTATCGGCATCCGCGTTTTCAGCCGAAGCGGTTAATTCTTTGTTTTCTATAGGAATAACATTTTCTGTTTTTGCGATAGCGGTTTTGCCTGCAGTGTCATGATCAGAATCATTTTTTGATGTCGTCGGTATCACAGCTGTATCTTCCGCCGCAGCTGCCTGCGCCGCTTCCGGCACCTGTTTTTCATTTACCTCATTTTTGATCTCCCAGTGGATCAGGATCGTGAGGACGGCACGCAGCGCGATGATGCTGCCGACGATTGCGATCTCGCTTAAGCTGCGGACCACAACGGTACGGAGAATCTCGCTTCCAAGCTTGAATTCCAGTCCCATTGCAAGACCCTGGGCGAGGACGAGGCGCGTATCCGGTGCTTTGCGCATATAGTTGACAAGGCCCTGAATACCGGCATAGGTGATGACGCCGACACCGATATATTCAAAAAGAAGCATTGCCAGATTTACGAAAGAATGAAGCAGTGTTTCAAGAAGTTCCATAAATGGGGATTCCTTTCTCTTTTCTTTTGCGGCATAATGCCGAATATATTCAGTATAGCCTCAAAAAGGGGGAAATGCAACCATGAAATCGCCTGTTCAGAGTCAAATAAAATTTTGCCTGGCCCTGAACAGTAACAGATTGCGGTCTGCCGTGATCTGTGATATAGTTAAATATGTTAACCGAATCAGGGAGACAGCGGATTCAACTTCGTATCTTTCAACCCTGAATAAAAGAAAAATGAGCAAATCGGAGGAATCATGGGAAGAGTAGCGATTGTAACAGACAGCAACAGCGGTATTACACAGACACAGGCCGGAGAACTTGGAATTCACATTATTCCGATGCCGTTTTATATTAATGGAAAACTGTATTATGAGGATCTGACTCTGTCACAGGAGGAATTCTATCAGCATCTGAACGAGAAAGCGGAGATTTCCACTTCGATGCCGGCGATGCCGGACGTGACAGGGCTTTGGGACAAGCTTCTGAAGACGTACGATGCGGTGGTACACATCCCGATGTCGAGCGGACTGAGCAGCTCCTGCCAGACAGCACAGATGCTGGCGCAGGATTACGACGGACGTGTGCAGGTGGTCGATAACAAACGGATCTCTGTGACTCAGCGGCAGGCGGCACTGGATGCAAAAGCTCTGGCACAGGCAGGCTGGAGCGCAGAAAAGATCAAATCGTATCTGGAGGAGACTGCGATGACCTCCAGCATTTATATCACACTTTCTACTTTATATTATCTGAAGAAGGGCGGACGCATCACACCGGCCGCAGCTGCACTTGGTACGCTGCTCCGGTTAAAGCCGGTACTTCAGCTTCAGGGTGAGCGGCTGGATGCGTATACAAAGAGCCGTACACTCAAGGCAGCAAAGAGCGCGATGATCGAGGGAATCCGTAAGGACTGTGTGGAGCGCTTTGGAAGTGACGAGCAGGCAACTGGTATGGATATCATGATCGCTTATTCCGGCACGGACAAGACTGAAGTCAATCAGTGGGAGCAGGAGGTGCGCGAAGCATTTCCGGGACATGATGAGATCATTGTAAATCCGCTGTCCTTAAGCGTATCCTGTCATATCGGGCCTGGTGCGATTGCAGTGACGTGCTCGAAGAAGCTGGAGGAGATTTAAAAAAGGCTTGACAAATGAAAAAAACAGTGGTAGTTTATGTGCATAAATAAAGCAAATGACGAAGGCGTCTATACCAAAAGGTGTAGACGCCATTTTTTATATTTATCATTCACTTCGGTTTCCAATTACAGCCTCGCTGTGATTAGAAATAAATATCACACACACTTTTTGGGCAGCGTTCATAAGGACGCTGCCCGCCCCCTCTAAGGACGTTTTTCTATCTCAAAGCGGAAAGAATATTTTTTTATTTTTTCAGTGACGATCGTTTTTCAGTTAGCGGAAATGTTTTGGCTGTCTATCCATCTAATTCTTCCATCACATATTTTTCCAGAATGTTAAACGGTGCAGGTCCCACCTTCAGTACCGCCTCATGAAACGCTTTGAGCGTAAACGTATCCCCCATCTCCGTTTTTGCCTTTTCACACAGGGACTGGAAATTCAGCCAGCCCACATAATACTGCAGATAATTGCCCGGCGACTGCAGGATATTCTGATAAAACGTACGCGCGGAATCTTCGCGGAACCCAAGCTGTGTCAGAAAAGCAGAGACATCTTCAAGGGAGTAGCCGCGGTAATGGATTCCGATGTCGAGCAGGGAGGCAAGGCCAAGTGTGAAGGCGCGGTTTTTCTGGGCGATGGCGGCAGCCTTTGTATCCTGGCTCCAGAGACCGTAGGAATACATTTCCACGTAGGTGGCCCAGCCTTCCGTGTAGCCGCCGGTGCCAAGAATACTGCGCAGCGGGTCCGGGGAGAGCGACTGGAAATAAACGCTCTGGTAAAGATGGCCGGGATACCCCTCGTGCGCAAGCGTTGTATACAGCTCAAGACCCTGATAATGCTCGGCTGGATTGATGTAAATCACGTTGTCGAGATAGCTGTCGATTGCGGGAGTCAGGTAAAAGGCCGGACTTAAATATTCCTGCAAAGAGGCATGCACCTGGCGCACTGCGCAGGAGACCGCCGGAGAATCCGGAAAATCCTGTGTGATTTTCTGGCGGAGATCCCTGAGCATGCTCACCGGGTCATCGTTTAAAGCAGAAGATACAGTCCATTCATCCTCAGCGCTAGTTGAATCCACAGCCACCATCAGCTTTTGCGCTGCCGCAAAATCCGCTGTCATCTGCTGCTTGATCGCTTCTTCAATTTCCTCGATTGATCGTTTATCACCGGTTGTTTTATGTACGAGATACTCATAATATTCCTTCCCCTTTGGGAGATACGAAAGCCCAAGCTCATTTTTTCCGCTGCCGATCAGCGGGCGAAGTGCATCAATCAGATCCTGGTAGGCGGGGATGACGTAGGTGAGCACGGACTTTTGGCAGCGGTCGCAGTAGGCGATCTTTTCATCCGCGGTCAGATTCGTGAAGCGGTTGATTTTATCCTCAAAAACAGAGATCAGATAATTGTTTTCCGGATCTTTGATAAAATCGCTGCACTGTCTGATGACCGCCGCAGCACTTGCACGGCTCATAAACAGTCCGGCGGCAGACTTGTGCTGTTCAAAATCGATGATGGAGGAAAAATAATCGGGCAGCTGGGTGAGCAGTGCCAGATAGTCCTCAATATCGCCCTTTGTGCGAAGCGGATACTCAGCGAGCAGGATCGACAGCTGCGCCTGAATGCCAAGGGAAGGGCCAAGCGGTTCATCGTACAGCACAAGGGAAGAAGCATCAAGTTCGGTATTGAGATAATCAAGAAAAATATCGTAGGTCAGCTGTTGGGAAGCAGACAATTCATTCCGGTCAAACGCCCGCAGTGCTGTCCGGTAATTTTCGCAGGCAGAAAGTGAAAGCATCCGGCTTTGCAGATCGGAGCTGCCAAGCGAGACTTCCTCCTGACAAATGCCATAATTTTCCGGATTTGCAACAGTGTAGTGCAGGTTTAAAGTGTTTCCGCCAAGCTCAGAGCAGAAGACTTCCTTTGTGAATTCGGAAAAACGTTTCTCCTGCGTGAGAGGAAAGCCGAGAAAGTGCAGTGTGCTGCATCCGGCCAGAAGCAGGGCAATCAGAAGGAGCAGTAATCGTTTTCGAAAATTGAAATGAGGAAAGGAACGGGACATGGCAGACTCCGAATGGCATCTTGCTCTAGTTTATGTGGAGACATAAAGCGGTAGAACTATTTCAAAAACAGACATCAAAGCGGATATTCGCAATCCACTTCGCTACTTGCTTTATGAAATATTGATTGACTCTGAACAGCAGCGTATTTTAGGAATAAAGCGCGAAACGGGTTGACAGAAAATGGTGCTTGTGCTACCTTAGAAAGCAGTGAATAACTGGCTATCGGCATCTTTGATAACGGCCGGAAGCTGGAAAAACGCAAACTCAGTGAAGAAGAGAGTACCCATCTGGAACTGCTACAGAGAATTCCCGGCTGGTGAGAGGGGAGACAGAGAAGGATGGAGAAGATGGCTTTTGAGAGGCGTATCTGAGCCAAAGAGTTAGGATACGACAGGACCGCCTGTTACAGCGGAAGGGTAAGAGGGAGAGATCCCGAAGCACCCGCTAAGGTCTGCATCGCAAGGGGCAGATGAAAAGAAGTGGTACCACGGTCCGTCCGTCTTCTGTATGATAAAAGAAGACAGGCGGTTTTTTTGATTTCCGGGCCAGACCGGTTGCTGGTTTTATATACCCTGACAGACAATGCGGAAATTGAAGAGGAGCCATTTCACAGAGAGGGAGCAGTTTTTCACTTTGTTACAGAGAACAGAAAAGCTGCAAAAAGAATCAACACATAGATTGGAGGAAAATAACATGTGTAATCAGTGTAAACCAAAGTATTATATGACGACCGCGATCGCTTATGCGTCCGGCAAGCCGCACATCGGCAACACGTATGAGATCGTGCTGGCAGACAGCATTGCCCGCTACAGAAGAATGCAGGGCTACGACGTATTTTTCCAGACCGGTACCGACGAGCACGGTCAGAAGATCGAGCTGAAGGCAGAGGCAGCAGGCATCACGCCGAAGCAGCACGTGGACAACGTGGCAGGTGAGATCAGGCGTATCTGGGATCTGATGAATACGTCCTATGACAAATTTATCCGTACGACAGATGAGGATCATGAGCGTCAGGTACAGAAAATTTTCAAAAAAATGTATGAAAAAGGTGACATCTACAAAGGCTCTTATGAGGGAATGTACTGTACACCGTGCGAGTCCTTCTGGACCGAGTCTCAGCTGGTGGACGGCAAGTGCCCGGACTGCGGACGCGAAGTAAAACCGGCAAAGGAGGAGGCATATTTCTTTAAGATGAGCAAATATGCAGACCGCCTGATCGAGCATATCAATACGCATCCGGAATTTATTCAGCCGGTATCCCGCAAAAACGAGATGATGAACAATTTCCTGCTGCCGGGCCTGCAGGATCTGTGTGTATCCCGTACTTCCTTTAAATGGGGCATTCCGGTCGACTTTGATGACCGCCATGTCGTATACGTATGGCTGGACGCGCTGACCAACTACATCACAGGAATCGGTTATGACTGTGACGGCAACAGCAGTGAGCTGTTTAACAAGAACTGGCCGGCAGACCTTCATCTGATCGGAAAGGATATCATCCGTTTCCATACGATTTACTGGCCGATCTTCCTGATGTCCCTTGATCTGCCGCTTCCGAAGCAGGTATTTGGCCATCCGTGGCTGCTGCAGGGCGACGGCAAGATGAGCAAATCCAAGGGAAATGTGCTGTATGCAGATGACCTGGTAGAAGTATTCGGCGTGGATGCAGTCCGCTACTTCGTCCTGCACGAGATGCCGTTTGACAACGACGGTGTGATCTCCTGGGAACTGATGGTAGAGCGTCTGAATTCCGACCTTGCAAACACACTTGGAAATCTGGTAAACCGTACGATCTCCATGACAAACAAATATTTCGGTGGAGTAGTCACAAATGCAGGAGTGACAGAGCCGGTGGACGAGGAACTGAAAGCAGTTGCACTTTCCGTACCGGGCAAGGCGACCGCAAAGATGGATGAGCTGCGTGTGGCGGATGCGATTACAGAGATTTTTACGCTGTTCAAGCGCTGCAACAAATACATCGATGAGACGATGCCGTGGGCACTGGCAAAGGATGAGGCGAAGAAAGACCGTCTGGCAACCGTGCTTTACAACCTGACCGAGAGTATCGCAATCGGTGCCTCCCTTCTGGAAGCGTTTATGCCGGAAACCGCAGAGAAGATCCTCGCGCAGTTAAATGCAAAGAAGCGTACGCTGGAAGAGATGGATCAGTTCGGACTTTATGAGTCCGGCACAAAGGTGACGGAGCAGCCGGAGATCCTGTTCGCAAGAAAGGATCTCAAAGAGGTGCTGGAGTACGCGGAGAAGTTCCAGGCAGCACAGAAGGCTGCAGCAGGAGAACCGGCGGAAGAGGAGAAAAAAGAGGACGCAGAGCCGGTGATTGACATCGAGCCGAAGGAAGAGATCACGTTTGACGATTTCGGAAAAATGCAGTTCCAGGTCGGCGAGATCATTGCCTGCGAGGCGGTAAAGAAATCCAAAAAGCTGCTCTGCTCTCAGGTAAAGATCGGAAGCCAGGTAAAGCAGATCGTTTCCGGAATCAAGGCACACTACAGCCCGGAAGAGATGGTCGGCAAGAAGGTGATGGTACTCGTAAACCTCAAACCGGCGAAGCTGGCAGGCGTGCTTTCAGAGGGAATGCTGCTGTGCGCAGAGGATGAGAACGGCGAGCTTGCGCTGATGGTTCCGGAGAAGAAGATGCCGTCCGGTGCGGAGATCTGCTGATCTTATGGAAAAAATGGATAAAAACGAAGCGCAGTATAAAAAGATGACAGAGGAGCCGGTCGGAGGACTGATCCTCTCTCTTGCGGTGCCGACCATCATCAGTATGATCGTCACTGCGATCTACAACACGGCGGACACGTATTTTGTGTCACAGCTTGGTACGAGCGCATCGGGCGCGGTCGGCATTGTGATGTCGCTCATGGCGCTGATCCAGAGCATCGGTTTTATGACCGGTATGGGCGCGGGCAGCTGGATGTCCCGCCTGCTCGGGCAGAAAAAAGATCATAAGGCTTCACAGGTGGCGGCGAGTGCATTTTATTTTGCGTTTGCACTCGGCCTTCTTGTAGCAGTGTTTGGACGGATTTTTCTGGATCCGCTCGTCGGACTTTTGGGCGCGACGGAGACGATCCGGCCGTATGCACGGGAGTATGCGCAGTACATTCTGTATGCGGCACCGTTTTTGATTGCATCGTTTACGATGAATAAGATGCTGTGCGCGGAGGGAAAAGCAAGATTTGCAATGTTTGGCATTGCATTCGGCGGAATTTTAAACATTTTTCTTGATCCGCTTTTCATTTTCGGACTGCATCTTGGAATCGCCGGTGCAGCGATCGCGACCGGACTCAGTCAGCTTGTGAGCTTCAGCATTCTTCTGTACATGTTTGTCAGCGGACGCACAATCGCGAAGCTCGGAATCAGAAACGCCGCGCGAAATGCAAAAATGTATGTGGAGATCGTGCAGTCTGGTGTCCCGTCATTTTTCCGGCAGGGACTTGCGAGCGTGGCATCGATCGCATTAAATAAGATGGCGGCGGGTTACGGCGATGCGGCGGTATCCGCGATGGCGATTGTGACGAAGGTGTTTATGCTGGTATTCTCGGTGTTGATCGGATTCGGTCAGGGCTATCAGCCGGTGGCCGGTTACAATTACGGTGCAAAGAAGTATGGCAGAGTAAAGGAATCGTTTTCGTTTATGGTCTGCTCGGCAACGGTGTTTATGGCAGTATTTGCGGTGCTTGGTTATCTGGCGGCACCGCAGCTGATCCGTTTCTTTATCAGCAGCGCCCCGGACGTGGTGAAGATCGGTACGCAGAGCCTTCGGTTTCAGTGCCTGTCCATGCCGTTTCTGCCGCTGAATATCTGCTGTAATATGACATTTCAGACGATCGGGCGCGCCGGACTTGCGACATTTCTGTCGACAGGGCGCCAGGGATATGCGTTTTTGCCACTGATCGTGCTTCTTCCGCACTTCATCGGTCTGACCGGTGTGGAGGTGGCGCAGCCGATCGCGGATGTGATCTCATTTGCCATCTGCGTGCCATACACAATAAAATTTATAAGAGAACTGAACCAGGTCAAGTAAGGCAGGCTTACTTACGATAGGGTCATCTGCGGAATCTCATAAGGAGGATTCCTTGTGATTCTGCAGGCAGCGGAGCGGACCTGGAATATCCGCTTTGATTTAGAAGGAGGAACTGATATGAAAGAAAATGCATGGCTGTCCTACAGCGAGGAGCAGAAAGCGGAGCTGGAAGCCCTGGCGGGACGCTACAAAAAATTCCTGGACGCAGGAAAAACAGAGCGTGAGTGTGCGGCGGAAGCCATCCGCCTTGCACGTGCAGCAGGCTATGTGAGCCTGGAGGAAGTGCAGGAAGCAGGTAAAAAGCTTGAACCGGGTGATAAGGTTTATGCCTGCGGCATGAAGAAGATGCTGGTGCTGTTCCAGATCGGAAAGCAGCCGCTGGAAAATGGTATGCGCATTCTTGGCGCCCACATTGATTCTCCGCGTCTTGACCTGAAGCAGAATCCGATGTATGAGGACACGGAGATGGCTTACCTGGATACACATTATTACGGCGGTGTCAAGAAGTATCAGTGGGTGACAATCCCGCTTGCGATTCATGGCGTTGTGGCAAAGAAGGACGGCAGTGTGGTTGAAATTTCGATCGGTGAAAAAGAGGACGATCCGGTTGTATTTATCTCCGACCTGCTGATTCATCTGGCTGCCGAGCAGATGGAGAAGAAGGCAAAGGTTGTGATTGAGGGAGAAAATCTTGATATCCTTGTCGGCAGCCGCCCGATCGCAGAAAAAGATGAGGACGGAAAGACACAGAAGGATGCGGTAAAAGCGAATATCCTTGCAATCCTGAAAGAGCAGTACGGCATGGAGGAGGATGACTTCCTCTCCGCAGAGCTTGAGATCGTGCCGGCTGCAAAGGCACGTGACTGCGGACTGGACCGCAGCATGATCATGGCGTACGGTCAGGATGACCGCGTGTGTGCGTATACTTCGCTGGAGGCACAGCTGGATGTGCCGGTGCAGGAGCGCACGACCTGCTGTCTGCTGGTAGACAAGGAGGAGATCGGAAGCGTCGGAGCGACCGGTATGCGCTCTCATTTCTTTGAGAACACCGTTGCGGAGCTGATGGAGTACGCGGGAGATTACAGTGAGCTGAAGGTGAGAAGATGCTTAAGCCGCAGCCGTATGCTCTCTTCGGATGTAAGTGCAGCGTATGACCCGCTCTTTGCATCCTGTTTCGAGAAACGCAACAGTGCATATTTCGGACACGGGCTCGTATTTAATAAGTACACCGGTTCCAGAGGAAAGGGCAACAGCAACGATGCGAATGCAGAGTACATCGCAGCAATCCGTGCGATGATGGACAGGCACGGAGTTGCATTCCAGACTGCAGAGCTTGGCAAGATCGATGTGGGCGGCGGCGGAACGATCGCATACATCACGGCGCTTTATGGTATGGAAGTCATCGACAGCGGCGTGGCAGTGCTGAACATGCACGCACCGCAGGAGGTAACGAGCAAGACAGATGTCTATGAGGCGTACCGCGGATATTGTGCATTTTTGCAGGAGGCATAACAGACGGGGCACAGGCAGGATACAAAATCAGTATCCTGCCTTTTTTGTAATTCGCTTTGCTGTTTCGCAGCTTATCAGGAGTGGCTCGGTTAAAAAAATGCTAAGAACAGAGGGGAGGGGTGGTAGGAACCAAAAGGACTGTGCTATGATAAGTGACACAGTAAACGATAAAATGTATCATGGAATGTCTTATATTCCTGCAGACAGCGAAAGTGATTTGCAAATGTCAGCTGTAGATATGGAAAAAGAAAGGGGCACGAGGATTTGCTGAAATTTTACCGGACGAACCTGCTGGAGAAACTCGAGGAGGCGCTGCGCGCAGTCATTCCGATCATTCTGATCGTATTGTTTCTGTGCTTTACGATCGCGCCGATCTCGCCCGGATTGCTGATGGTGTTTCTGATCGGAGCGGTGCTGCTCATAGTCGGAATGATGTTTTTTACGCTGGGGGCGGATCTGGCGATGACACCGATCGGGGAGCGTGTCGGCACTGCGATGACACAGTCGCGGAAGCTTGCGGTGATCATCCCGCTTGCCTTTCTGCTCGGTGTGATCATCACGGTGTCGGAGCCGGATCTGCAGGTGCTGGCGCAGCAGGTGCCGTCGGTACCGAACCTGACGCTGATCGTGACGGTGGCGTGCGGTGTTGGCGTATTTCTTGTGATTGCGGTGCTGCGTATGCTTTTTGGGATCGCGCTGCCGTGGCTGCTGGTATTTTTTTATCTGATTGTATTTGCACTTGCATACTTTGTGCCGGAAAGCTTTCTGGCGGTGGCGTTTGATGCGGGCGGTGTCACGACCGGGCCGATGACGGTGCCGTTTATCATGGCGATGGGGGTCGGTATCTCGGCGATCCGAAGTGACCGCCACGCGGCAGATGACAGCTTCGGACTGGTCGCACTGTGCTCAATCGGGCCGGTGATGGCTGTGCTGATTTTAGGTCTTTTGTTTGAGCCGCAGGGCGCCTATGGGCTTACGGGTCTCGTGGAAGCGGAGGACTCCGTGGAGCTTGGATGGATGTTCCTGAGGGAGTTTCCGGAGTATATGAAGGAGATTGCGGGTGCACTTTTGCCGATCATTGCATTTTTCGGCGTTTTCCAGGTGGCTTCTTTGCGGATCGGAAAGAAAGGGCTTTTGCGTATCATAGTCGGACTCGTTTATACGTACGTTGGTCTGGTACTTTTCCTGACGGGAGTGAATGTTGGATTTATGCCGGTCGGCACGCAGCTTGGACGGACGATTGCGTCACTGCCTTACCGGTGGGTGATTGTGCCGATTGGTATGGTGATCGGATATTTTATCGTTATGGCGGAGCCGGCGGTCCATGTGCTGACGCAGCAGGTCGAGGAGATCACGTCTGGGGCGGTTTCTGCAAAGGCAATGGGATACAGCCTTTCATTTGGCGTCGCTCTTTCGCTCGGCCTTGCGATGATCCGGGTACTGACCGGGATTTCGATCCTGTGGTTTCTGATCCCGGGCTATGCGATTGCAATCACACTTTCCTTTTTCGTGCCGAAGATATTCACGGCGATCGCCTTTGATTCCGGCGGGGTGGCGTCCGGCCCGATGACGGCGACGTTTCTGCTGCCGTTTGCGATCGGAGCGTGTGATGCGGTCGGCGGAAATGTGGTTACGGATGCGTTTGGAATCGTGGCGATGGTAGCGATGACACCGCTGATCACGCTTCAGGTGCTCGGCGTGCTCACAAAGCTTCTTCCGAACCGTAGGACACGGAAAATGCCGGAGCAGGCGGTATGGGAAGCACATGGCGATTACGAGATTATAGAATGGTAAGGAGTACAGTGAATGAAACGACTCTACCTGATGGTGACGATCGTCACGAGACATCTTGGGGAAAAATATCTGAATTTTTATCTGGAGCACGAACTAGAGGTGCAGCTGGTCACGCTCGGACGCGGCACGGTGAACGACGCGATGCTTGATTCCTTCGGTCTTGAAAGCCACGAGAAGGCGGTGCTGTTTTCGTTTGTGACACGGGAAAAATGGCGGGAATTGCAAAAGGGCATGCACAAAAAGCTGCAGATTGATCTGCCAGGCACAGGCGTTGCGTTTCTGCTTCCGGTGGGGAGCATCGGCGGACGTGGCGTGTACACGTTTCTGACGAGAAAATTTGAGATGGAGGGGGAAGAAGAAATGGCGGATACAGAGTACGAAATGATTATTGCGGTGGCGAATCAGGGCTATATCGAACCGATCATGGAAGCGGCGCGCAGCGCGGGAGCGGGCGGCGGCACTGTGATTCATGCAAAGGGCACCGGAACGAACGAGATGGGGAAATTTTTCGGCATGTCGCTTGCGGCAGAAAAAGAGATGACGATGATCGTGACCAGAAAAGAGCAGAAAAACGACATCATGCGTGCGATCATGGAGCGGGCCGGGATGGAATCAAAGGCGAAGACGTTTCTGTTTTCGCTGCCGGTCAGCGGTGTAGCCGGGGTGAGCGAGTAAAACAAATGATTCTTCCTGCACAAGATTGACAGAAGGTTCTTTTTCGAATAAGATACTTTTAACTGATACCGGAAAAAGGCAGCAGGGGGAGAAAAATCAGGGAACCGCCAATGCGTTTATGCAGGGCGGTTTCCGGTGCGGCGTATTTACACTGGCAGGAGACCTGTTGAAGGGATTTGTGTCGGTGTATTTTTATCGAGTCAAGCAAGACCCCTGCTTCAATTGCGGAGCAATAAGCAGTGGGTAGGGGCTTGCTTGTATCATAAGTGAGGTACCTCACTCATGATATAGGTTATGAAATATCATAAGGAAGGACCCGCTTGCGGAATCTCGTAAGGAGGGATCCGTTTACGGAATGAGCGAGGCGGTCGGAAATTCCAGCCAGGCGCTGCTTCCGGCACTGGAAGAGCTGGAGAATGGCGACCGCTCAGGCCTGTGATCTGGTGGAACGGACGGATGGTGGGCGGATCGGGGAGAGACCCGGAAATCAAGTGATCTGGCTTGCTTCGGTTAAAACAGATAAAATAGAAGAATGAAAGAAGGGAACACATTTTGCCTACAGAACAAAATACAATGGATAATACAGCTGATGTGCACATTGCAGGTGCAAAATATGAGGAAATAAGCCTCCTGCACCCACCCGGCGTCGATCCGAAGTATCAGATGCTTCCGGAGGAGACGGCACACGATCTCTCGCTGGAACAGATCTGCGCGGAGCTGACGAAAATGGAGCCGGAGCGCAATCTGATCCGGCGCACAATGATGCGGATTTCGGGAGATCCGCAGGTGATAAAGTACCGCTGCGATATTTTTGAGGATATTCTGCGCTACCCGGCGCTGCGCGAAGAACTCCATGCACTGCTTGACCGTGTGGATTTCCTGCGGACGTACGGCAGCTTTACGAAGGAGTCCGACGCATCGGGAATCTGGGAACTGATTCATCGGCTGGATGAGATGAAAGAGTACATCGAATGTGTGGAGGGGATCTGCCGCTGCCTGAATGAAAAGGAGATTCATTCAGAGGGGCTGACTGCGCTTAAGGAATACGTGAAGGCGCTGTATGAAGACAATGGGTTTGAGGCGTTGAAGCAGGACATTGCGCAGCTGAAGGTAGGCGCATCGGAGATCAAAAGCGTTACGCTCGGCGTCAATCTGAACGACCGGTTTGAACCAAACGGGATCGGCATCGTATCGATCAACAGTCGTTATTTTACAAAGTCAGGCATTCTGGCAAATTTCTGTGACTTTCTGAACCGGCAGGATGAACTTTCGCCGGATATCACGTGGAAAAAGAAATATACCTTCCGTACCGGAGCTGGCGAAGCAGGCTCTCCGGCGCTCGAGCAGGCAGCCGATGCGATGATGCGCGGACGGGCAGGAATGGCGGGAATCGTGACACCGCCGCCGGACAGCCGCAGTGATGATGTCATGCATTCACTGGACCGGGCAGCAACTGCGATGCTCTCCGCGACGGTGCGGAAGCTGAAACAGACTCTCTCGCGCCACGTATCTGTGAGCACACAGGTGATTGCCGCACGCATTCCGGAGCTTGTTTACTATATTCGGTGGGCGGAATATGTGGAAAAACTGCGCAGCGCCGGATATGCCATGTGCAAGCCGGAGGCAGAGTCAGCAAAAAAACGGATGATGAAGGCAGAGGGGCTGTACAATCTGAAGCTGACGAAGCATGCGCCGTCGGAAATCGTTGCGAATAACCTTGTGTTTGACCGGAAACACCGGATCTACATTCTGACCGGAGCCAACCGCGGCGGCAAGACAACGATCACGCAGGCGGTCGGCATTGCGTTTCTGCTGGCGCAGGGAGGTATTTACGTGCCGGCCGAGTCATTTGTATTCAGTCCGGCCAGCAATATCTTCACACATTTTCCGGCAGATGAAAACAAGACGATGGATCTTGGGCGTCTTGGGGAGGAATCAAAACGTTTTCGGGATATCTTTCTTGCGGCAGACCAGGCAGCACTGTTTCTGCTCAATGAATCCTTTTCTACAACCTCGTTTGAGGAGGGCTTTTTTATTGCCTATGATGCGGTGCGTGCATTGCGGGATCTCGGTGCACGGACGATCTACAATACGCATATGCATAAGCTGGCCAGAAAGCTGGATGAGTTAAATGCAGAGGGTGACGGGGACAGCCTGGCCGCAAGCCTGGTGGCGGAGACGGAAGCTGGACAGCGTTCGTACCGGGTGCGGGTGGCGGTGCCGCACGGACTTTCGTATGCGCGGGATATCGCGGAAAAGTACGGTGTGACGTATGAGCAGTTAAGCGCAGGACGGAAAAAATAAAATACTGGTAACTGTTCAGAGCCAACCTCCAAAATGCTACGCATTTCGTCGGTGTGGCGTATCCGCCAAATAGATTTCCATGTAAAAGTGTTCATTCATGCAAGCATGATTCACACTTTTGCATGAAAATCTGCTTGGCTCTGAACAGTTACAAATACCGGTTTTGAGTGAATGCGCTACAGGAGCAGATCGTGCGGTATCCACATATTCTGCTTGCGGTTACAGCGAAAACCGTTATAATAGAAAGTGATAATTTATCGGGGTGATAGTCAAAGCGGATATTCGCGATACGCTTTGCTGCCTGCTTACAACCAGGCCCGAAAAAGAATGAATGAAAAATAACAAAACTGAGAAGGAGAAGTAACTATGAAAATACCGGAGATTACCGTATTAAAAGCGCTGTATGGGGATGCGGCAGAAGAGGGGAAAGCACGTTACGAATCACTGGCAAAGCATTATCAGGAGCTTTACCATAACGATAAAATGGAATTCTTTTCTTCACCGGGACGTACCGAGATCGTCGGCAACCACACGGACCACAACGGCGGCAAAATTCTTGCGGCGAGCATCGACCTTGACACAATCGGAGCAGCATATCCGAATGGTACGGACACGATTGTGATCGTCAGCGAGGGGTATGACAAAAAAGTAATCGTCAACACAGCGGCTTTGGAAAAAGCACCGAAAAACTGCGGTACGGTATCACTTGTCGCAGGTATGGCGGAAGCTGCAAAGAAAAAGGGATTTCAGGTAAGCGGATTTAACGCATATATTTCGACAAAAGTGATCAGTGCTGCAGGCATCAGTTCCTCTGCTTCCTTTGAGATGCTGATCTGCTCAATGATGAACTATTTCTTTAACGATGGAAAAATGACCTGCGCGGACTATGCAAAGATCGGTCAGTATGCGGAAAATCATTTCTGGGACAAGGCATCCGGACTGATGGATCAGATGGCATGTGCAGTCGGCGGACCGATCCAGCTGGATTTCTCCGATGATGTAAAATACGAGAAAGTAGATTTTGATTTCGCACGTTTTGGATACGATCTTGTAATTGTCAATACCGGAAAGGGTCATGCGGACCTCAGCCGCGTATACAGTGAGATCCCGGAGGAGATGAAGGCAGTTGCAAAAGTGCTCGGCGGAGAGTGGCTGGCAGACTGCAGCTATGAGCAGCTGCTGGATCATTACGCAGAAGTGCAGAAAACAGTTGGAAATGATCGCGCAATCCTGCGTGCACTCCACTATTTTGAGGAGAATGCGAGAGTGGAAGCAGCGGCGCAGGCAGTGAAGGAAAACAACGGAAAGAAACTGCTGCAGATTCTCGATGAGTCAGGTCGTTCTTCCTTTGAGTTCCTGCAGAACTGCTACCCGATCGGAGATTATAAAGAGCAGCAGATTCCGCTCGCACTTGCCTTGACAGGCCATTATCTGAAAGAGATCGGCGATGGCTGCTGCAGAGTGCATGGAGGCGGATTCGCAGGCGTGATCATGAGCATTATTCCGAAGGCGCACACAAAAGAATATGTGGAATATATCGCACATTTTGTTGGAAAATCTAATGTATATCCGATGCAGATCCGTGCAGCGGGCGCGATCCATGTGGAGGCGTAGTCCTGCAGCAGTTTTACAGAGATGACAGAAAGGAAAAATATGAGAGCGGCAGGATTTGACATTGGAACGACGACGGTCTGCGGTGTCCTGATCGACCTTGAAAGCGGAAGAACAGTAAAAACACAGACGAGAAAAAATGATTCCTGGATAAAAGGAGAATCATATGAGAGACTGCAGGATTCGGCGAGAATCTGGCAGCTGGTGCAGGCAATTTATCAGGATTTTCTTGCAGAGGATGAGATCGCAGCAATCGGTCTGACCGGGCAGATGCATGGCCTGGTGTATGTGGATGCGGAGGGAAGTGCGGTCAGTCCACTGTATACCTGGGAGGATGAACGCGGGAATCGCTTCGTCACAGATACGGATAAAGAAAATGGGACGGATTTCGGCAGAAAAGCTGTGGATCAGGAGACTGCTGCCGCGACGGCCTGTGATACAGCAGCCATGGAAGCGCAGTCGGAAAAAGCTGTTCCCCGGACCTATGCGCAGCAACTCTCAAATTTGACCGGATACCAGATGGCAACGGGGTTTGGCCTGACAACGCACTATTATAATCTGAAAAATAATTTGGTGCCAAAGCAGGCGGTGACATTCTGTACGATTCATGATTATATTGCGATGAAACTTATCGGCCGGAAAAAGCCGCTGATGACGGCAGGCGACGCAGCAAGCTTTGGCTGTTTTGATGTGGAGACGATGTGCTTTGATGCTGCGGCATTGAAGCGGGCAGGAATCGACGCATCAGTATTGCCGGAATGTACAGCAAATTTTTCACTTGTCGGAACTACAGCGGAGAAGATACCGGTAGCTGCGGCGATTGGAGATAATCAGGCCAGTGTGATCGGAGCACTGCGCAGCATGGAAAAAAGTCTCCTGATCAATATTGGAACGAGCAGTCAGGTTTCGATGTGCCTGACGCTTCCAGAAGCCAAAATGCGAAAAGAAATGCAGAGAAAATTGCAGCAGGCAGGAATTGAGCTCCGTCCGGTGTGCGGCGATCTGTTTTTGCTGGTCGGAGCCGGTCTGTGTGGGGGAAGAGCCTATGCACTTCTGGAACATTTTTTTGCAAGAACAGTAGAACTGATGACCGGAAAAGCACCGGAAAACCAGCTTTATGAGCGGATGAATGCGCTGCTAGCAGAGCGGGGGCTGGAAGATGGCGATCTGAAGATAGATACGCGATTTTGTGGTACGCGCGTGAATCCGGAGCGAAGAGGGGGAATCAGTGGGCTCGGTGAAACAAATTTCAAACCGGAAGAGTTTACGTTCGGCGTATTGCGCGGAATGGCAGAAGAGCTGGATACATTTTATCAGGAAATGCGAAAAGATGGAGCAGGGACACCAGAGTATCTGATTGGCAGCGGAAATGCCATTCGCAGCAACCCATATCTGCAGAGAATTTTTGAAAAACTGTTTGGAATGGAGCTTCAGATTCCATGTCACCGCGAGGAGGCTGCCTCCGGAGCCGCAATGGCAGCGATGACGGCAGCTGGATGTGTGGATTCCCTAGAGAAGGCGCAGAGTCTGATCGCCTATGAAAAGACACAAAAATAAAGAAAACAGTGATGGAAGCCGGAAGGGCAAAATGGATTGTGAAAGGCTGTTTTGACTGAGCGGCGGAAGATACAAAAGCCGCATGGCATCAAAAGATGTACATGCGGCTTTTTTCATTGCAAAGAAATCAATTTTCTTTTGCAATGTTATCCCCCGACAATAAGTTCTCAAAAAATCTAACGGCCGTTGCCGTCTGAGAGCCCCTGCATGTATGCAAGTGCACATTTTCGCTGATCTGCTGACAGCGATGTAAAAAGTGTAAGACACTCTGACTGCTCAGGTGTCAGTCCCGTAAGACTGCGATCCGGCTCAAAAAAATCGGTTACTGAAATACCGAAACCTTCGCACAGTTTTAAAAGTGTGGGAAGAGTAGGCATATTCTGTTTGTTCAGCATAGTGCTGAGCGTTGAATATGCAATACCGGATGCTTTTGCGAGCTGGTAACAGGACCAGCCGCGTTCTTCACAAAGTTCCTGAATTCGTTTTAATGGATCAAAGTTGTTCATATTCTGCCTCGTTATTTTCTGCCAAATTAATACTTCTATGTTCCATAATATCTCAATTTGCCAAAAACGCCAGATAGTAATGGACAAAGTAAATATAACGGATTAACAATGCCCAAAAACAGGCATCTTTTGCGGGTGAAGAAGTTTATTGTCATGGGATTTGCAGTAGCATTTTCCTATTATAAGATGGAACGCGAAAAAGGTCAAATGCAGGTGAACATTAGTCGTATAATGTGGATTCGTGGGTCGAAATGGCAGCGATCTGAAAGTTGGAAAAGAAAATACTTTTTATATATGGTATCAGGAATAGTGAATACGTAAAAACATTGATTTTTGCAGGCTTTCGATGAAACAGTTTCTTAAATAAGTAACAGTAAAATGAGAACCAGATACCGAAAAGAAAGAAAGCGACAGGAGAGAAAGACAGAAATGTCCGAAAAAACCATACGGATTTATACAGAAACTTAGCGGACAAAAGCACATAGAAGCACATAGAAGCACATAGAAGAAAGAGAATCTACCTATTATATAAAACATTTCAACCGGTCAAACAGGAATGCATATAAAATAGTCTGAAATGTATAAAAAATAGATATAAAACATAAAATACAAAAAAATTGAAAAATTTCAAAAATAAGTGTTGACATCTGAGGAAGGTGGTGGTATTATGTAACACGTCGCTGCGGAAGACACCACAGAGACACAGAAAAAGCCGGATGCAAACCTCAAAAATGAGAACAGCACCGATAAACAAAAATAAAAAAGTTGAAAAAAGTTGTTGACAAACTGAAAAAGCTATGATATGATATCAGAGTTGCTCCGGTAGAGAGATAACAGAGAAACAACTTAAGAACCTTGATAACTGAACAGTGAAACAACCTTGAAAATTCTTAAAAAGTTTTATTTTTAAGGAACTGACCTTTAAAAACAGTAAAAAAGGAATGAATAGCCAAGTAGTTATTCTGACCGAATCAAACACATTTTATCAGAGAGTTTGATCCTGGCTCAGGATGAACGCTGGCGGCGTGCTTAACACATGCAAGTCGAACGAGG